>NZ_JABJVV010000006.1 GCF_013155545.1 Caenimonas soli
TCTGCCCGCCGACAACAACTGGGTGGAGAACCAGATCCGGCCCATCGCCACAGGCAGGAAGAACTGGCTGTTCGCCGGATCGCTTCGCGCGGGCCAGCGCGCCGCGGCGATCATGAGCCTGGTGCACTCGGCGCGGCTCAATGGACACGACCCCTACGCCTACCTGCGCGACGTCCTTGAACGGTTGCCCACCCAACCGGCCAGCCGCATCGACGAACTGCTGCCGCACAGATGGCAGCCGGCTTCGGCGGCAATCTGATACCGCGGCCGTCGTCAAGACGGGATCACCGCGTGCTTACCATCGCGTCGCATACGTCGCCGCTGGAGTGTTCACTTCTGCAGCGCTAACTCAGTTTGAGTCTGGCGCAAATCTACCTGTTCCGCAGTCACGCGCCGACTCAGCGTTCTTGGTCACACCATCTGAGCTGGCGGTTAAGGTCCGTTCCGTACCGCAGCGCAGCGGCGGAACGCTGTTTGCGGTCGATGAGCTGGCGAACCCTGCGAGCGCAACGTTACGGCTTGGGCGTGCGTGCGGTCGCGACGTCCTGCTGCCTGGTGTTATTGGCACAACCGCTAGCGCCGGCCCAGCGGCCGATATTCATCGGGCATTCGCGCTGGCGATCGGCAAGCGGTTCAAACGCGTACAGTCCTATTGGGTGGGGCCTGCCGCCCATGCACTGCTAGAACAAGGAGTTCGTCTCACCATCGGGGGAAATGCCGCGCCGGGGTACGATCTTGCCTATGGGAGTGCTGGTGATGCTTAACTGGTCGGTCAACACGGACCCGCAACTGCAGGGGGCGGCTTCGCCGCAAGTGTTGCGGTCCGGTCACCTTCAACGTTATCCGTCAGTGTGATATGAGCACTCGCGTCAGCCTGTCTGAACTCCTCAATGCCTTCGAGTGGGCGAGCGCGGATGGGCCTTTCGAGAACTTGGCGTATGTGAGCCGGGAATCGGGACAAATATCGCTTGTCTCTGACTTTGATGACACCGGCGACGATCCTCCGGAGGATGCGGACGACGATACGTTGTATCTCATGGTCCCAAGCAAGACGGAGCTCGATCTGGGACGAAGCCTTGCGCTCGAATTCACCGCGCAAGAACTGCCCGACTGCTCTGGGAAAGTCAGAGGCTTCTTTGCGAAGCCGGGCGCATACGCGAAGTTCAAAGACTTGCTGGCGGAACGGGGCAGTCTTGAGGCTTGGTACGCTTATGAAGCGAGTGGAGTGGAACGAGCACTGCGCGCATGGGCGGCCGAGAACGACATCGAGCTCACGGAGGGCGCCCTGTGACGGATAACATATCAATCGACACGGACCCACAACAGCAGGAGGCGGCTTCGCCGCTGGTGTTGGTGGTCCGGTCATTTTTACGTTAGGGCGCACGGAACATATGTCTGACGCACTCTGGTCATTGGAAGTCGCCGAGACGGTGCCTGCCACGTTCCTTGCAGACAAAGACCTGCTCGCGGCCACATTGAAAGGCGGCATCTCGCCAGCCACCGTGAGGAGAGCGATCGCAGAGTCGCTCGGAAGTGCGCCCCTCACGCTTGAACTGATTCGCCCCGACGGCAAGGGTCTTCTTGAAAAGGCAGTCCCCGTAGGCGACCTACTTCTGTTTGGCTGGATCCCTGTCTTCTCAGAGGCCGGGTATGAGCTTCTTCTTTCGGAAGGCTGCTCCGACACCGAGTTTGTGGACTGCAGATTTCGAGTGCTGGGTAGCAGAAGCTTCAAGGCTCACGTCCCGCTGGTCAGTCACGACGTCATTGACTTTCCATGCTCCATCGCCATCCACACCATCCCGCTAGAGCCACCAGTTCCATTTCACTTTGTGAGCGTGAAACTCAAGCCAAGCCGAACACGGCTGCCCCCTTGCTTCCGCGTTCCAGCCCCGGGGCATCCGCAGGTTCTCGGTGAGCTATTCGCCCTTGAGTCACTTCGCGCTGCATGGCAATCTGCGGGGCTTCAGGGAGCGCACTTTCGGCGTTTGGCCCACGGTGCGCCCTAACCCTTCCATCGAGGGGACGTCCACAAGCAGGCTTCGCCTGCTTGCGGCCGCGCCTCATGTCAAACGTTATACGGGAACGGGACATGCCGCTGGTTGACCTTCTGCCCGAAGAGAACGCGCTGGTTTTCGCATGTTTGAAGTGCGTGGCGTCGGGCCGCGTAATCCCGCATGACTGGGAGTTTCAAACCCTCTTGGGAGTTGAGCCTGCGCAAGTAGTGGCTGTTGTTGATGCTTGGCCGAATGTGGATGAATCAGATGAGATCGTAGGGCTCGCGATTAACAACTCACTGAATAGCTTGCTCGGGTTGGTGTCCGATGACCTTCTAAGGAAGCATCTCGCCTATGGGAAGTCACAAATTGCAGCTGTCTTCTCCAAATGGCGGGGAAGTACCTCGAGCGTCCACGAACCGCGGGAGGTGTGAGTGTCCCCGTATAACATGTCAATCGACACGGACCCACATCTGCAGAAAGCGGCTTCGCCGCGAATGGTGGTGGTCCGGTCATTTTTACGTTATCCGTCAATCGCTGTCGTCGGTGCGTGTCAGCGATCGTGCCAATATCCTGGGCGCTTACGTTGATGCGCGATCGCAAAGACGGTCACGTTCCGGCCAAGAACTTCATACATCACCGTGTATGGAAAGTGCCTGAGATGGTAGTGGCGAAAACCGTCCTGGTCTTCCGGCCAGTCCTCTGCCGTTTCGCTCAAACCATCGATGGCATCGAACAGCTCAACCCGAAACGCATCGGCTGCCATTGGGCTTCTTTCGAAATACCAGAGGAATGCCTCGCGGGCCTCTGCCTCCGCTTCGGGCAGTACCTCAACGTCGAAGGAACTCACAGGGAACTGAGGCGCTGGCGAACTTCGGTCCAGGGAGCGGCTTGCACTCGCCCCGCACGTAATTCCGCGCGGCGTCGGCCTGCCTCGGCGCGCCACAGCTCGGACACCGTCGCCTCGTCGGCCGTCTCAAGGCTGTCGAGAAGAGCAACCGCCAAGGCTGAGCGCTCCTCGGCCGGGAGGCCAAGAACCTCATCAAGCAGGTGGTCTACGCGGGCGTTCATGGTGTTCAGTCTAGCACCGCGAGCGCCATGCGGGAAGGGGACGGATAACATGGCAATCGACACGGACCCACAACAGCAGGAGGCGGCTTCGCCGCTCATGTTGGTGGTCCGGTCATCTTCACGTTGGGCGTCACACACCACGCACGCGCCGGAGCGTCAGAGAGGTTGATCATGGACCAAGCACCGAGGATGGCGTTCTCACACATCGGTCTGTACGTTGCGGACATGGCCGCGATGGTCAGCTTCTATACCGGCGTACTCGGCTTCTCCATCACCGATCAGGCCCACATTCGCGGTGCCGACGTCGTCTTCCTGTCGCGAAACCCAGACGAACATCACCAGATCGTGCTAGTCCCCGGGCGCGCGTCACATAGCCTTTCGACGCTCAATCAGATCTCGTTCCGGGTCGTGTCGCTCCCCGAACTCCGGCGCCTGCATGCAAAGATTCTCGCGCTCGGGGTTCGTGATCTCAATCCAACCAACCATGGTGGGTCTTGGTCTGTGTACTTCCTAGACCCAGAGGGCAACAGGATCGAACTGTTCACGCAGACCCCGTGGTACATGCCTCCTGTTTCGGTTCCGCTCGACTTCGCGCTCTCAGACGACGAGATATACACCGTGACCCAGGCGATGGTTCAGGCGGCACCGGGATCCATGGATCGAGCTGAGTGGCGAAGCCGACTGCAGCGGCGACTCAACGAGGAAGGAACGATCGAGCATCGCACCTCATTGCTTGACCTGCCTTCCTCGTCTGGAGGAACGTGACGCCCAACCCTTCATTGCAGCCGACGTGCGTCAGCCGCCTTCGCCGGCTGCCACCCGCGGCTGAACTCAAACGATGAGCAGTCGCTCATCGCTGCCCTTTATTATTTCACAAAGAGGGAAGCCCTTGTACGTGGAGATGATGAACAGGCTCTCCCCGCGCAGGTCCAACCTTCACTCATCAACGCCTGCGCATCACGCGGTGGAAATCACTATGGAAACGGCTTTGGCTCAGGCCGGCAGACTGAACCTGTCACCTCGAGCGAGCACTGCCCAGCGTTAATCAAAGCGCGGGGCGCAGTTTGCGTGGGCTTGCGCCTCGGTGTGAATCGCGAGATCGGACTGCACATGAAAACGAAACGGCAAAGGCTTCCCGGACAGGTCGTCCTGGTCCTGCAGGGCGGCGGCGCTTTGGGCGCGTACCAGGCCGGCGTATTCGAGGCGCTCTCGAATGCGGGCATCGAGCCGGATTGGGTCATCGGCACGTCGATCGGTGCGATCAACGGTGCGCTGATCGCCGGAAACACGCCGGGCAACCGTCTGCCGCGGCTTCGCGAGTTCTGGCAACGGCTGGAGAAAGCGCCGGCCACTGGAATGTGGAGCGCCCTGTTTCAGGGCATCCCGAGCTTCTATCGTCCGCGTCCCGCTGCATGGGCGGGGCCGCTTGCCCCCGTCGGGCTCGATGAAGCCTCGTACTATTCCACTGAACCGCTGAGGCAGACGCTCGGGTCGCTGGTGGACTTGAATGTCCTAGCGCATGCGAAGACGCGGTTGACGATGGGCGCGGTCTCCGTGCGCAGTGGCGAGCTGAAGTATTTCGACAGTCGTGACGCTCCTCTTGGCCTCGACCACGTAATGGCGTCTGCAGCGCTGCCGCCCGCGTTTGCCGCGGTACGCATCGACGGCGAGGCGTATTGGGACGGGGGCGTGTACTCGAATACGCCCATTGAGGCGGTCCTCGACGACAGCCCCCGGCGCAGTTCCGTGATCTTCGCGGTCAACGTATGGCAGCCGAACGGTGTCGAGCCGAAGTCGATATGGGAAGTGATGGGCCGGCAGAAGGACATCCAGTACGCCAGCCGCACCGATACGCACATTGCGCGGCAGAAGGAACTTCACCAACTGCGTCACGTCATCCGGGAACTGGCCAAGCATCTGCCCGAATCGAAGAGAGAGAGCACCGGCTGCCGCGAACTGACAGCCTACGGTTGCGGCACAACCATGCATATCGTTCGGCTGTTGGCGCCGACGCTTGATAGCGAGGACTTTTTCAAGGACATCGACTTCAGCGGCGCAGGCATACGGCAGCGATGGGAGGCGGGGCTGCGGGACGCGCAGCAGATGATCGAGAGCGCGCCATGGAACGAACCGGTCGACGCGCTGGAGGGCGTCGTTGTGCATGGCCCGGGCGGACTGACGCCGAGCGTGTAGCCATCAGCCGCGGCCTTTGCCCACGCTGTTCACAGCGATGACCCCGCTGGCCAAGCGCCACGCAGGACTCGATGGATTTCAGAAGAAGATGCGTACCCTGAGTGGCTTTGCAAATTGCGCCAAGGAGGAAGATGAATCCCGTGCGCGACCTCGTCCAGACGCCTAACAGGTCAGCCCAGACGGACGTCGTGGCGGCACGCTTCGCCTGCCTAGCGAGTTGATGAAGTCCCTTTCATTCGTTAGGCATCGCTTAGTCCATACGCGGCCCCCGGTCGTCGCCACCAGCTCTGGAGGACATTCCGCGTTAGCAAAAAGGAGTTGCTCTTCAGACCCATTGTCCTACCATTAATTTCTGGTGCGACTCGTCCCGAATCGCATCATAAGCCCCTGTGGCGCATCAACAACTGGAGATTACTCATGTCAACAGACAACGAAATCCGCAAGGCGTCAGAGCAGTTCTATGCCGGGTTGAACCGTATGGGTAACGGAGAAGCCGGCGCACTTTCAGACATCTGGTCGCACGGCGCAGGCGTCACGACCCTGCACCCGATCGGTGGCCGACAAGTCGGCTGGGATGCAGTGAAGGAATCATTTGACGGAGTGGCCAAAGTGGCTTCAGACGCGAAGATTGAACTGAAGGATCAACTCATCCAGGTCGCCGGGGACATGGCCTATGAGGTAGGTATCGAGCATGGCCAGTTCAAGATGGCCGGGCACCCAGTCAGTCTGGAGCATCGAGTAACAAATATCTATCGACGAGAAGCCGGATCCTGGAAACTTGTCCATCACCACACGGACATTTCGCCTGCGATGCTGGATATTCTCAGCCGCTTGCCGCCCCCGTCAGCCTGAGCCGGCAGAGGGTTCGACGCGAAACCAGCAATCCCCGCTACACGCGCAGGGATGACCAAAAGAACGAACAGTTGTTACTTGGCAAGAGCGATGCCTAACCCTCTGACGCCACCGACCTGGGTTGCCCGCCAAAGCCCATCAGAGCGTCTTCGCCGGCTTTACGGCAAGAGCACGAGCTTTCCGACCCCCGCGGAACTCTCCAGCAACTCGTGCGCATGTCGCGCCTCGGTGAGCGGCATGCGCTCGGCGACGACCGGGTGGATCTCGCCGCGCCGAAGCAGCTCGAGCAGCGCGCGGAAGTCCTCGCGGAAGCGCTCTGGGTCGCGGGGACCTCCGCCCACCGGAAGCGCTCGGCGGTGTGTAGCCACGGGAAACCATTGATGACCCTCATGCAGCTTCTGAATGCGGTAGGTGCGGACCCGCCGGTGAGGCGAGAGTAAGCCCCAGAGCGCAACGGCCGCGGTCGCCGCATACCACTCGATCCACCCGCGCCAGCTCTTGTGCCCCTGCACGAGCGCGGCGTAATGCCCGAATACGACGAGTCGCCCACCGTGCCGCAGCGCGCGGAAGGAGCGCAGCGACAGCGCGCCGCCGATCCCGTCGAGCACGACATCCACGCCTTTGTCGGGGAACTCTCGCACCCGAGCCAGGAAGTCTTCGTTCTGATAGTCGATCGCCACCGCCCCGAGCCGCTCGACCGCAGCGCGGTCGCGGGCCGAACAGGTCCCGTAGAGGCGAAGCCCGGCCACCGCTCCCAGCTCGAGGACCGCGGTGCCCACCCGGCCGGCCGCGCCATGTACGAGCACTGCCTCACCGCGCTTCGCCTTCGCCGTGCGGTGAAGCAGTTGGTAGGCGGTCATGTACGTGAAAACGAGGCTCAAGACCTCCGCCGGGTCGAGGTCCTCGGGCACCTCGACCGCGTTCGCCTCCGGTACGCAGACCCGCTCTGCGTCGGCGCCCCACACCGTCAGAGCGCCGATACGGTCCCCGACGCGCAGGCGGGAGCAGCCCGCTCCCAACTCCTCGACGACGCCAACAAGCTCATAACCGGGCGTGAACGGCGGTTTTGGCACACCGAGGTAGGTACCAGCACGCAGCTGAGCGTCGGTGAACGACACGCCGGCGGCCAGAACCCGAACGCGGACCTCATGCAGACCCGGTCGGGGATCCTTGTCCTCGACCACCCTCAAGACCTCGGGCCCGCCGAAGTGATCAACAACGACACGCTTCATGATGACCCTCCATGAGTACAAGACCGAGAAACCCCACGTCCGGGGCGCCCCTTTTGCCAGAATCCAGATACTTGCCTTTGCGTCGCCCGTCCTCTTTGATTAAGGTCAATTGACCGGAAACTCGGTGCCCGGGCGCCTCAGGCCGCCGAGACGTCGCGAGATCGTCCGTCATCGAGGGCTTCGCGTCGGAGGACATCGGCTCACCTGGTGCCCAGACTGATCGCTCGCGATCGAGGTGGCTGCGCGGACCGGGCGCATCATCGGCAGCCCGACCGCGACGGCATTGATCAACGCCATCCGGGGTGGGCTGAAGATGAAGGACGGACTCAACATGTCAATCTTCATTTTCACGTTAGAGTGTGTGCATACAGTCATGCGACCGTCTATGTCGCCATCTGCCAAATGAAAGCTCTGTTGCGCGCCTTCTCGATCGTCCATGCCTTGATGGCCGCTCTTTTCGCTTGCGCGGCGATCATGCTCATCATGATTGCGGCCAAGATGGGTTGGTTCGCCTTTGTCACCGGCCTGAACCTGCAAGCAGCGCAAGGAATCATAGAAGCAGTAGGCCTACTTGCTGCCGCAGTGGTAGCCCTTCAGATCGCACAAACCATCACTGAGGAGGAAGTGGTTCGTGACGCGCAGATCAGTGCGCCCACGCGCGTGAGGCGTTTTTTGTCGCGATTCCTGGTCGTAGTCGTAGTTGCGCTAGTGATCGAAGGCCTCGTTGCTACATTCAAGGCCGTACACGAAGATCCGACCCAACTGCTGTATGCGGCGAGCATCTTGTTGGCCGCCGGAGTGCTCCTTGCCTGTTGGGGTGTCTTCATCCGTTTCAATCGCTACGCTGAGGAGCTAGAGCCAGAAGCAATGGCGGAGGCGAAGCGTGAAGATCGAAAGCTCAAGTAGTCCAACCACGACACGCCCTAACCCTTCCATCGCTCATGTCAAACGTTGGGCGGCACGAAAATGACTCGCACTCTTCCTTCCATCGTACTCGCGCTCCTGTGCGGTGCAGCCTTCGCTGGTCCAACGGCCGCGCCAGTGCGATTGGAGATCCATTCCTTGCTTTCCAAGCTGGAGGCCTCGGGATGCGATTCAGTCGCAATGGCTCCTGGTTCCGCGGCTCGGAAGCCAAAGATCATCTGCTTCGCAAGCTTGAGTACATCGGGCAGTGAGGCGTCGGTCGAGAGTTACCGCTGGCTTTCCGGGTCAGCTCGCTTCCATTCGCGCAAGGAAGGGCAAGCCGTGAGGTCCTTCTGCAACCGGCCGCCTAACCCTTCCATCGAGCGCACGTGCTCCATTGCGGCTATATTCGCATTCGAACGTTTGGAGGATGGGCCCAGGCCGTCGTGGCTTGCTTCATGAGGAGAGATCGCGTGGCGCTCGAATGGAAACACTCCACCGACGGAGTCGACTGGGAAGAACTCTCCGCGCTGTACCGGGCAGCCCCGCTTGGAGACAAGAAGCCGTTGCAGCTGCAGACCGTGTTCTCTAACAGCATGTTCCGATGCTTCGTATATGAGAACGCTCGTCTCGTCGCAGCGGGTCGGGCACTGGCTGATGGTGCGGACTGTTCCTACATCTGCGACATCGCTGTCCTGCCGAGCCATCAAGGCACTGGGCTGGGCAAACAGATCGTCAGCCACCTCGTCGAGAGGTCCCGCGGGCACAAGAAGATCATCCTCTATGCCGTTCCGGGCAAGGAGGCCTTCTACCGGAAGTTTGGCTTCCTGCGCATGAAGACAGCCATGGCAATCTTCGAGAATCAACAGCAGCAGCTGGAGCGCGGCTACCTAAGTGAAGCCTAACCGCTATTGTCAAACGCTAGGCACTCCAGGAGCCACGCATGCCACTCGTCACGCTCACCGTTCGCAAGCCAAAGTCTGCCGCGTTCAAGGCCGGCGTTCTTGACGCTGTGCACGCAGCGCTCGTGTCGTCAGGCGTTCCAGTCACAGACAAGTTTCAACGCGTCATCGAACTCGAGAATGAAGACTTTCGCTTCGATCCGAGCTATCCAGATCTGAAGTCCGAACGAACCGAGAATTTCGTCCTGGTCGAGATCCTCTGGTCCGTCGGTCGGAGCGTCAAGGTCAAGAAGAAACTGCTCGAAGAACTCATGGCTTCCCTATCCCAGCAAGGGCTCGATCCCGAACATGTCATGGTTTGCTTCAAAGAAACGTCTTGGGAAAACTGGTCATTCGGTGGCGGTCGCCTCATTCATACTTAGTGTGCCCAATCAGGTGCGTGTTTAAGGGGCCCTGGGATCCGTTGTGCTGAAAGAGGTGTTCCGATGAATGAGCTTGAACGACTGGAAGCCATGCTTCGTGCACGGCCGGCATCCCTCGCCACTGAGCAACGTCGGGCGGCCTACGAAGCTCAAGGAGACATCTTCCCGCTGGCAGCGGACGTCCGTGTGGAACAGGTGGGGGCGCACGGCGTTCCCGCTGAGTGGACGTCCACGCCCGTCGCGAGCACCAGCGAAGTCATCCTCTATCTGCACGGCGGTGGATATGCTTGGGGCTCGCTGAAGAGCCACCGCCACCTCGTGAGTGAGGTGGGTCGCGCGGCGACGATGAGAACGCTCGCCCTCGATTACAGGCGCGCTCCCGAGTTCCCGTTTCCGCAGGCCCTGGAAGATGCGGTCAGCGGATACAGATTCCTCCTGGATTCCGGCTTCAAGCCGCGTCAGATCGCGGTCGCCGGCGATAGCGCAGGAGCGGGCCTAGCCGTGGCGTTGCTCGTACGGCTGAAAGAACTGGGCACGCAGCAGCCAGCCTGCGCGCTTCTTCTCTCGCCCTGGGTCGACATGACAGCGACCGCGGACAGTTACAGCCGCAACGCGAAGCGAGATCCGGTCCTCAACCGCGAGACCATGCAATTTTTGGCCGAACAGTACCTGGGAAAGCGGCCAAGAGAGACGCCCCTCGCGTCGCCGGTTTTCGCCGATCTGAGCGGGATCGCGCCTCTGACGATCTTCGTGGGCGCCACGGAGGCTTTGCTGGATGATGCGATCGCACTCACCCGCGCGGCGGGTCTCGCCGATGTGAGCGTGCGGCTGGAGATTTGGCCGAGGATGTTCCACATCTGGCCCAACTACCATCAGGTGTTGGCGCAAGGCAGGCAAGGGGTCGCCAGGGCTGGAAGGCTGCTGCGTGAAGCCTTGGAGGCGGCTGCTAGCGGCGAAGGCTGAATGCATCGGGCTCTTCAATCGGTCCTGCCGCGCACAGTGTTCCTTATATGGTTTCGCTTAGAGTGAAGGTTCCGCCGCCGGCCGTGGCGTTGCTCTTTGGCCTGCTCATGTGGCTCGCTTCCTCGATGGTTGCGCCGGTCGCAGTTCCGTTCGCTGCTCGGGTGGGTGTTGCAGTTGTTCTTGTTTCCGCTGGATTAACTCTCGGCGTCGCCGCCATGCTCTCGTTTCTAAGGGAAAAAACAACAATGAACCCAACCAAGCCCGGTGCTGCATCGTCGCTGGTCACCGGCGGCGTGTTTCGCTTCACGCGCAATCCCATGTACCTCAGTCTTCTGCTGTACCTGCTTGCGTGGACCTCGTACTTGTCAAGCTGGCTCGCGCTGCTCTTTGTGCCGGTGTTCGTTCTCTACATCAACGAACTCCAAATCAAGCCCGAGGAGCGGGCC
This sequence comes from Caenimonas soli, assembly GCF_013155545.1. Lineage (GTDB taxonomy): Bacteria > Pseudomonadota > Gammaproteobacteria > Burkholderiales > Burkholderiaceae_C > Ramlibacter > Ramlibacter soli. Next base: position 10,979 of record NZ_JABJVV010000006.1, read on the forward strand.
TTGTCGGAGCTCTTCGGTGCGGAATACGCATCGTACAAGGCAAGGGTCCGGCGGTGGCTGTGAGGCATGCCCTCGCTTCCACGCAACGCGTCTACAAACCAGACGGTTGCGTCAAACGTTAGAACTCATGAAGTTGCGCTGCCCCCACTGCGATCAAGACGGCCTATCGGTTGGAAGCAAACTGTTCTCTAGCAAGGGTGGCCCTGCTCGGTGCCGGGTATGCGGAGGTCTTGCCTACTCGAACGCTCGGTTTTCTGCCGCAGTCGCTCTTTTCTCATTGCCCTTCCTCATTGGCGCACTTGGCTTTGCTTTCTGGTACGGATCGTCTTGGCCTCTTTGGGGCCTTCTATTGTTCTGGCCCCTCAGTTTCACGGTTTCCTTGTTCCTGCCGGCCACGCCTACGACGGCAGAAGAGTCTCGGCGGGCACGCAAGCTCACTGCCGTCGGCCTGGTGATCCTCATATTGGCGATTGTTGCGGCGGGGATTTTCTATGAGTTCTAACTGGTCAGGAAAGATGCCTGAGGAAGGGTAGGCGCGCCTCAAATGCGGCTCTGGTCGTTGCATCCTCGGTATCTCGACCCCCAAGGGCTTGTCGCGCTGTGGCGAGAAGCGCTGTTGGCTCGCGCCGTACTGGCCGGCAATACCCGCGGCTATCGAAATCATCCGCAGCTTGAGCGCTTTCGCTCTCAATCAGCGCCGCTTTCTGCAATCAGTTCGTACCTGCGAGGCATTCACGCCGAGGCAGCCGCCCGCGGCTATTCCTTCGATCGCAGCAAGATCGGCCGCGCGCGAATGCAAACAACCGTCCGCGATCAGCTCTGCAGAGTGCCACCCGCTGTTTCGTGTTCAGCCAGGTCCTATCGAGTCATGGGAGCGTGCCAATGGGAACGCATCGAGAAGCGCCTAGGCTCATTTCCAGCCGCATGGGCCCCACCACCACGGTCCTGTTTTAAGATACCTGTGGAAACCTCATCAACCTTGTTCAACCAGCGGCCTAACCCTTCCATGTCAAATGTTCGGCCGCAAGTGGAGAACCTTCTCAGCACCTCGTGGCGCCGGATGTGGGCGGGCCTCGGAGCGACAGGTGACGGTGCTGCCGCATACGAAGAGCTGCTGGCTCGTTACTCGGAGCCATGGCGCAAGTACCACACGCTGCAGCACTTGCGAGAGTGCATCGCCACTTTCAAGTCGGCAGCGCACCTGGCGGCTCATCCTGCAGAGGTTGAAGCAGGCCTGTGGTTCCACGACGCAGTCTACGAGTTGCAGCGCAGTGACAACGAGGAGCAAAGCGCCCATCTCGCACAGGGCAGGCTTTCTGGCGTCGGCGTTCCGAGTGAGGTCCGCGCGCGCGTCGCAGCGCTGGTCCTCGCCACCAAGCACACGGCGTCACCCCAAGACCCCGACGAGCAGCTTCTCGTCGACGTTGACCTCTCGATTCTGGGCGCCGCCGAGCCGCGCTTTGCGGAGTACGAGCGCCAGATCCGCGAGGAGTACTCGTTCGTTCCTGAAGCTATGTTCCGCGAGAAGCGTCGAGCGATACTTCAGTCGTTCATCGCAAGGCCGCGCATCTACAGCACGCCGCACTTCTTCGGTCTCCTGGAGCAGCAAGCTCGTGTCAATCTGACGCGCACCGTGGGCGAGAATGCGGCCTGACCCTTCCATCAAGGTTATCCAGGTCAAAGTCAAGCCGAACGCCCGCGTCAGCGCGCTGGAAGAACAAAGCCCCGGCGTGTGGTTGGCCCAGCTCAAGTCGCCTCCCATCGATGGCAAGGCCAACGAGGAACTCATTGCGTTGGTGGCCAAGCAGTTTGCTTGCCGCAAGTCCGCCGTTTCCATCAAAAGCGGCGCTTCCGGCCGGATGAAGCTGGTTCGCATTGAGACCGCCGATTGAATCCCTAGGACCCTGTAAGCCGGTCCCGCAATAATCGCCGCATGGAAACCAAATGGCTAGAGGACTTCGTCAGCCTCGCCGAGACCCGCAGTTTCAGCCGCTCCGCCCAGCTGCGCCACGTGACCCAGCCCGCGTTCTCGCGCCGCATCCAGGCGCTGGAGGCCTGGGCCGGCACCGACCTGGTGGATCGCAGCTCGTACCCCACGCGTCTCACGCCGGCAGGCGAGACGCTGTATTCCCAGTCGCTCGAGATGCTGCAGGCCCTGCAGAGCACCCGGGCGATGCTGCGCGGGCACTCGGCGGCCGGGCAGGACGTGATCGAGTTCGCCGTGCCGCATACCCTGGCCTTCACTTTTTTCCCGGCCTGGGTGTCGTCCCTGCGCGAGAAGTTCGGCCCGATCAAGAGCCGGCTGATCGCACTGAACGTGCACGACGCGGTGATGCGCCTGGTGGAGGGCGGCTGCGACCTGCTGATCGCCTATCACCACCCCTCGCAGCCGTTCCAGCTGGATGCCGACCGCTACGAGATGGTCACGCTGGGGCAGGAGATCATGTCGCCCTATTGCAAGGCGGATTCGAACGGCGAGCCGATGTTCAAGCTGCCGGGACGCGCCGGCCAGCCCCTGCCTTACCTGGGCTACGCGCCGGGCGCTTACCTGGGGCGGGTGACCGAACTGATCTTGAAGCAGTCGGGCACGGCCATTCACCTGGACCGGGTGTACGAAACCGACATGGCCGAGGGCCTGAAGGTCATGGCGCTGGAAGGCCATGGCGTCGCTTTCCTGCCCCACAGCGCGGTGAAGAAGGAGCTGCGATCGCGCCGCCTGGTCAGCGCCGCACCGCCCGAAATGAAGGGCCTGGAGATGATGATGGACGTGCGCGCTTATCGGGAGAAACCCCTAGGCAAAGAGGCGCCCAAGGGTACAGCTCAGGCACTCTGGGCCTATTTGGCCGGCAGCAGTACCGTCAAGTGATGCTTTTTCGGGGTTATTAATCTTTTGCATAAAGGGCCTTTGCAAACAGCATTGGCGTTTGCACGAGGCGGCCCCTACAGTTCGCGCCATCCCAAAACGAGCTGTAACAATGTCCTCCAACTTCCGGGTCGAGCAAGATTTCCTGGGCGAGAAGCAGATTCCCGCCGAGGCCTACTGGGGTGTTCACACGGCCCGGGCGGTGGAGAACTTCCCGATCTCGGGCACGGCCATTTCGGCGATGCCCGACCTGATCCGGGCCTTCGGCTACGTCAAGAAGGCGACGGCCCGCACCAACGCCGCACTCGGCGCAATCGATGACAAGCGCGCCGCCGCCATCATCAGCGCCTGCGACGAACTGATTGCCGGCCGGTTCCACGAGCAGTTCGTGGTCGACGTGATCCAGGGCGGCGCTGGAACCTCCACCAACATGAACGCCAACGAGGTGATCGCCAACATCGCGCTGGAAAAGCTGGGCCACGAAAAAGGCCGCTACGACCTGCTGCACCCCAACGACCATGTCAACGCCTCGCAGAGCACCAACGACGTGTATCCCACTGCCGTGCGCCTGGCCTTGTGGTCCGGCATCGACGGGCTGCTCGAATCGATGGCCATCCTGCGCAAGGGTTTCGAGGCCAAGGCCGTGGAGTTCGGCGATGTGCTCAAGATCGGCCGCACACAGCTGCAGGACGCCGTGCCCATGACCCTGGGGCAGGAGTTCTCGACCTACGCCGTGATGATCGAGGAGGACGAGGCCCGGCTGCGCGAGGCCCGTGCCCTGATCCAGGAGATCAACCTGGGCGCCACGGCCATAGGCACCGGCATCAATGCGCCGGCGGGCTACGCCGAGATGGCGTGCAAGTTCCTGGCCGAAGAGAGCGGCATCCCCGTGGTGAAGGCCCACAACCTGGTCGAGGCGACACAGGACACCGGCGCCTTCGTGCAGTTGTCGGGCGTGCTCAAACGCGTGGCGACCAAACTGAGCAAGACCTGCAACGACCTGCGGCTGCTGTCCAGCGGCCCGCAGGCGGGCTTCGGCGACATCAAGCTGCCGCCGCGGCAGGCCGGCTCGTCGATCATGCCGGGCAAGGTCAACCCCGTGATCCCCGAAGTGATGAACCAGGTGGCTTTCGAGGTGATCGGCAACGACATGACCGTGACGATGGCCTCCGAAGCCGGCCAGCTCCAGCTCAATGCCTTCGAGCCGATCATGGGCTGGAGCCTGTTCAAGAGCATCACGCACCTGAGCCATGCATGCCTGACGCTGCAGGCGAACTGCGTGGCCGGCATAGAGGCCAACCGGGAACTGCTGGCCCGGCGCGTGCGCGAGTCCATCACGCTGGTCACGGCGCTGAACCCGATCATCGGCTACGAGAAGGCCGCTCTCATCGCCAAGACGGCGATGGCCACCGGCGCGCCCATCGACGAGGTTGCGCAATCGTTGGGCATACTCACCAAAGAGCAGATCGAGGCGCTGCTCGTCCCGGAAAAACTGACGGAGCCCTTGCGACTTGCCACGTAGAAGGAGAGCGGGCACGGAGCCTGCTTGCTCAACAGAAAGAGGGGGTTCAGGGTATTCCCGCAAGCCCGAATCTCTAGAATTTCGTTGTCAGTTAACCCTAACGCTTCACCACAGGAGATATGTATGAAGAAGCATTTGTTGGCTTTTGCAGTCGCGGCCCTGGCCGTCGGCGGCGCGTTCGCCCAGGCGAACGACACCATTGCCAAGGCCAAGGCCTCCGGCGTCGTCACCATGGGCGTGCGCGATTCGTCGGGCGCCCTGTCGTACACCCTGGGTGACGGCAAGTACGCCGGCTACCACGTCGAGGTCTGCCAGCGCATCATCGCCAACCTGGAAAAGGCCGCCGGCCGCAAGCTGGAAGTCAAGTACCAGCCGGTGACCTCGCAGAACCGCATTCCCCTGGTGCAAAACGGCACGGTGGACATCGAGTGCGGCTCGACCACCAACAACGCGACCCGCCAGAAGGACGTTTCCTTCGCCCTGACCACCTACGTGGAAGAAGTGCGCATCGCGACCAAGGCCAACTCGGGCATCACTTCCCTGGCCAACCTGAACGGCAAGAACGTCGCCACCACCACCGGCACGACTTCCGTGCAGCTGCTGCGCAAGCACGAGCGCGCCAACGGCGTGGACTTCAAGGAAGTGTTCGGCAAGGACCATTCCGAGAGCTTCCTGCTGCTCGAATCGGGCCGCGCCGATGCCTTCGTGATGGATGGCCAGATCCTGGCCGGCAACATCGCCACTTCCAAGAACCCGGCCGACTACAAGATCGTGGGCGAGGTGATCAGCGTCGAGCCGATCGCCATCATGCTGCGCAAGGACGACCCGGCCTTCAAGAAGCTGGCCGACGACACCATCCGTGAGCTGATCCGCACGGGCGAGCTCGCCAAGATGTACGACAAGTGGTTCGTGCAGCCGATCCCGCCGAAGAACACCCGCGTGGGCCTGCCGGCCAGCGACGCGACCAAGTCGGCCTGGGCCAGCCCCAATGACAAGCCGCTGGAAGAGTACTTGAAGAAGTAATCAGCCGGGCAGGCAAGCGAAACCCCGCCGGCTATTGCCCAGGCGGGGTTTCTGCTTTAAGGTAGGAGAGGCACGCGTCGGGCGTGCCTTTCCACAAGAATTTCAAACGATACCCCGGAGAGAGACTTTGTATGGCTTGGGATTGGCAGGTATTCTGCAAGACGACTGACGACGGCACCGTGATGCCCTCTTGCTTTGGCAAGGGCGGCGACATCACCTACCTGGACTGGATGCTCAGCGCCTGGGGCTGGACGCTTTCGGTCGCCGGGAGCGCGTGGGTGATCGCGGTCATCACGGGTGTGCTGATCGGAACATTGCGCACACTCCCCAATAGCCCCTGGATCGTGCGGGTGGCCAATGTATGGGTCGAGGTGTTTCGCAACGTGCCCATCCTGGTGCAGTTGTTCATCTGGTATTTCGTGATCCCGAAGTTGTTCCCCGCTTTTCAGCAGGTGCCCGGGTTCCTGCTGGTGATCTTCGCGCTCGGGTTTTTCACTTCGGCCCGCATTGCCGAACAGGTCCGGGCGGGCATACAGGCCCTGCCGCGCGGCCAGCGCTATGCCGGCATGGCCGTAGGGTTCAGCACCGCGCAGACCTACCGTTACGTCATCCTGCCGATGGCCTTCCGCATCATCCTGCCGCCGCTGACCAGCGAGTCGATGAACCTGCTGAAGAATTCGTCGGTGGCCTTTGCCGTGTCCATCGCCGAACTCACCATGTTCGCCATGCAGGCGCAGGAGGAAACCTCGCGCGGCATCGAGATCTATATGGGCGTGACGATCATGTACGCGCTGTCGGCCTTCGCCGTGAACCGCATCTTTGCTTTCATCGAGAAGAAAGTGCGGATACCGGGCTTCATCGTGGCCGGCGGAACGGGAGGCCACTGACATGGGAAACCTCGACCTCACCTTCCTCAACTGGGACCTGATCAGCAAGTTCGTCGTCAACGGCTTCTGGTTCAGCGTGCAGCTCACCTTCATCGCCACCATCGGCGGCATCATCTTCGGCACCATCCTGGCGCTGATGCGGCTGTCGGGCAAGGCCATCCTGGCGTATCCCGCCACCTTCTACGTCAACGGAATGCGATCGATTCCGCTGGTGATGGTGATCCTGTGGTTCTTCCTGCTGGTGCCCGCGGTGGTCTACAGCTACCTGCCGAACGGCGCCAATAATCGGGCCGAGTATTCGGCCATCATCACCTTCGTTGCTTTCGAGGCGGCGTACTTCAGCGAGATCATGCGTGCCGGCATCCAGTCGATCGCCCGCGGACAGGTCTATGCAGGCCAGGCGCTGGGCATGACCTACGCCCAGAACATGCGGCTGGTGATCCTGCCGCAGGCCTTCCGCAACATGCTGCCGGTGCTGCTGACGCAGACCATCATCCTGTTCCAGGACACCTCGCTGGTTTACGCCATCGGCGCCTACGACCTGCTCAAGGGCTTCGTCACGGCGGGCAAGATCTACGGCCGCCCCGAAGAGGCTTACCTGCTCGCCGCCATCGTCTATTTCGCCGTCTGCTACAGCCTGTCCTACCTGGTCAAGCGCCTGCAGGCCAAGATCGCCATCATTCGTTAAAGAGTCAAAGAGAAGCTGCCATGATCGAAATGAAGAACGTATCGAAGTGGTATGGGCCGGTGCAGGTCCTTACCGACTGCTCAGTCAAGATCAACAAGGGCGATGTGGTGGTGGTCTGCGGCCCCTCGGGCTCGGGCAAGTCCACCCTGATCAAGACCGTCAACGCGCTGGAGCCCTTCCAGAAGGGCGAGATCACGGTGGACGGCATCCCGGTGCACGACCCCAAGACCGACCTGCCCAAGCTGCGCAGCCGGGTCGGCATGGTGTTCCAGCACTTCGAGCTGTTCCCGCACCTGTCGGTCACCGAGAACCTCACCATCGCCCAGATCAAGGTGCTCAACCGCAGCAAGGACGAGGCCATGGCGCGCGGGCTGAAGATGCTCGACCGCGTGGGCCTGATGGCGCACAAGGACAAGTTTCCCGGCCAGCTGTCGGGCGGCCAGCAGCAGCGCGTGGCGATTGCCCGCGCGCTGTCGATGGACCCGATCGTGATGCTGTTCGACGAGCCCACCTCGGCGCTCGACCCCGAAATGGTGGGCGAGGTGCTGGACGTGATGGTGACGCTGGCCAAGGAAGGCATGACCATGATGGTGGTCACGCACGAGATGGGCTTCGCGCGCAAGGTGGCCAGCCGCGTGATCTTCATCGACGTGGGCGGCAAGATCCTGGAGGATTGCTCCAAGGACGATTTCTTCGGGCATCCCGAGGCGCGCCAGCCGCGCACCAAGGATTTCCTCAACAAGATCCTGGCGCATTAAGCCTGCTGTCATGCCGGACCTGATCCGGCATCCATCTCGACGTGCCGGCCAGTTTGGGACAATACGTCCCATGACCCAGCAAATCACGATCACCCGTCCCGACGACTGGCACCTGCACGTGCGAGACGGCGAGGCCCTGATGGCGGTAGTGCCGCACACGGCCGCGCAGTTCGGCCGCGCCATCATCATGCCCAACCTCAGGCCGCCAATCACGACGGCGGCGCAGGCCACGGCTTACCGGGAGCGCATCCAGGCGGCGGTGCCGAAGGGCTCGAGCTTCCAGCCGCTGATGACGCTGTACCTCACCGACAACCTGCCGCCCGATGAAATCAAGCGGGCCAAGGAGGCCGGGGTTGTCGCCGTCAAGCTCTATCCGGCCGGCGCCACCACCAACAGCGACGCCGGCGTGACCGACATGCGCAAGACCTACAAGACGCTGGAAGCCATGCAGCGCGAGGGCCTGGTGCTGCTGGTCCACGGCGAAGTGACGTCGCCCGAGATCGACCTGTTCGACCGCGAAGCCGCCTTCATCGACACCCAGCTGATTCCGCTGCGGCGCGATTTCCCCGAGCTGAAGATAGTGTTCGAGCACATCACCACGCGCGAGGCGGCGCAGTATGTGCATGCGGCGGACCGCTTCACCGCGGCCACCGTCACCGCGCATCACCTGCTCTACAACCGCAACGCCATCTTCACCGGCGGCATCCGCCCGCATTACTACTGCCTGCCGGTGCTCAAGCGCGAAGTGCATCGCGTGGCGCTGGTCGAGGCGGCGACCTGCGGCAGCACCAAGTTCTTCCTGGGCACCGACAGCGCGCCGCACCCGGCCCACCTGAAGGAGCACGCCAGCGGCTGCGCCGGCTGCTACACGGCGCATGCGGCGATCGAACTCTATGCCGAGGCCTTCGACAACGCCAAGGCGCTGGACAAGCTGGAAGGCTTTGCCAGCTTCCACGGCGCCGACTTCTATGGTTTGCCCCGCAACACGGGCACCATCACCCTGCGACGCGAGAGCTGGACCGTGCCCGAGAACTTCGCGTTCGGTGAGGCCCAGCTGAAGCCCTTGCGCGGGGGCGAAACGCTGGCCTGGAAGCTGGCATGAACAACTCCCGCCGGGTGATGCTGCTCATCGACGCCGACAACGTTTCGGCCGATGTGATCGAGCAGGCGGTGCAGCGCACCATGGTCGAGTACGGCGCCATCCATGTGCGCCGCGCCTATTGCAACGCCGAGGCGGCGGTGAAGCACCAAGCCCTGTTCAAGCGGCTTTCGGTGCGCCCCATGGTCAATCTGTCGGCAGGCAAGAACAGCACCGACATCGCGCTGGCCGTCGATGCGCTCGATCTGGTGATTGCCGAGCGGCCCGAGGTGGTCGTGCTGGTGTCGTCCGATTCGGACTTCGCCCCGCTGGTGATCCGGCTACGCGAGAAGGGCTGCCGCGTGTGCGGCATCGGCCAGCAGGGCAAGACCGGCGAAGAGACCACGACGGTATACGACGAGTTCACCGATCTGCAGCACCAGGCAGCGCGGGCTCCGGCAGCGAAGCGGCCCGTGCGGGCGCCACGCCGGGCCAAGGCGGCCGAGCCCACGCCGATCGCGCCGGTGCTGCCCGAGGACGTGCTGCGCATCCTGGATGCCGTGCCCGAAATGCGCAGCGGTGAGAGGATGGAACTGAACCAGGCCGCTGAGGCATTGCGCGCGGCCAGGCTACTCGGTCGCGGCGGAAGTTCGCTCAAGCTGTTCAAGAAGCACCCCGAACTGTTTGCGCTCACCCCCGAGTCGCGGCCCAGCAAAGTGCAATACCTGGCCCCACGGGGGAGGTGAGCGTGGGCGGCTGGCGGGAACAGCTTCGCGAGCTGGACTCGGGCGGGCCCTGGTTCGCGCCTTGGCGCCTTGTGGGCAACCAGGTAGCCGCTTCGCTGGCCGCAGGTGCACCGCTGCATGAAGCACTGAATGCCCATGCCGCCACCAACCTGCAGTTCGTCGCGGCGCAGGAGCTGCCGCAGGGAATGGCCTACGAGCAGTACATCTTCGAGACCGCCCGCTGCCCCACTCGGGAGAACCTGCACGACTTCTTCAACGGCCTGTGCTGGCTGCAGTTTCCGCTGGCCAAGAAAAGGCTCAACGAGCTGCAGGCCGACGAGATCGCGCGGGCGGGCGTGGGCGGCGTGCGCGGCCCGGTGCGCGATGCGATCACGGTATTCGACGAGAACGGCGCCTTGCTGGACGCGCCGTCCGCGCTATGGCAGGCCTTGTTAGCGCGCGACTGGCCGCGGATCTTCATCGACTTGCGGCCCTTGTGGGCGCAAGCCCGGGTCATCGTCTTCGGCCATGCGCTGCTGGAAAAGCTGGTGCGGCCGCGCAAGGACATCACTGCCCATGTGTGGCGCTTTGCCTGCCCGTCGGGCTCCATGGCCGAGGTGGATCGCTGGCTGGCCGGGCAACTTACCGCCGGCAGCCTGGCCGCCAAGCCGTTCGCGCCGCTGCCCGTGATGGGCGTCCCGGGCTGGAACGCGGAAAACGAGGACCTTTCCTTCTATGATGACGCACTGGTATTTCGTCCAGCCGGGCGCGAAACCTCACGCACTTGATTTGGGGCCAGCCAGCCTCATCTGAGGCGCGAGGTGACCTTTGTCCCACCTCCGGAGAACTGAATTCATGAAACGCATCGTCCTGTTCGTCCTGACCAACCTCGCCGTCGTGGTGGTGCTGGGCATCGTCGCCAGCCTGCTGGGGGTCAACCGCTTTCTCACGGCCAATGGCCTGAACCTGGGGGCCTTGCTCGGCTTCGCGTTCATCATGGGTTTTGGCGGCGCCATCATCTCGCTGCTGATTTCCAAGCCGGTCGCCAAGTGGAGCGCCGGGGTCCAGGTGATCGAGCAGCCGCGCAACGCCGACGAGGCCTGGATCGTGGAGACCGTACGCAAATTCGCCGACAAGGCCGGCATCGGCATGCCCGAGGTCGGGATTTTCGAAGGCGAGCCGAACGCCTTTGCCACCGGCGCCTTCAAGAACAATGCCCTGGTGGCCGTGTCCACCGGCCTGCTGCAGGGCATGACCCGGGAAGAAGTCGAGGCGGTGATTGGCCACGAGGTGGCGCACATCGCCAATGGCGACATGGTGACCATGACGCTGATCCAGGGTGTGATGAACACCTTCGTGGTGTTCCTGTCGCGAGTGGTGGGTTACGCGGTGGACAGCTTCCTCAGCCGCGGCAGCGACCGGTCGGGCCCGGGCATCGGCTACTACGTCACCACCATCGTGCTCGACATCCTGCTGGGCTTCCTGGCCGCCATCATCGTTGCCTGGTTCAGCCGTCAACGCGAATTTCGCGCCGATGCCGGATCGGCCGGCCTGCTGGGCCGCAAGCAGCCCATGATCAATGCGCTGGCGCGCCTGGGCGGCATGGTCCCCGGTGAGCTGCCCAAGAGCATCCAGGCCTTCGGCATCACCTCGGGCGTGGGCAAGCTGTTCTCCACGCACCCGCCGATCGAAGAGCGGATTGCGCGGTTGCAGGCGGCTGCCGCCTGAGGCAGCCCTGAAACGAAAAAGCCGCCCCAGGGCGGCTTTTTTTTGGGGCGCCGGCCGCTATTGCTTCACCGGCGCCTCATCCACGACCTTGAAGGGCATGTCGTCCTTGGTGGCGGGGCGGTGCGTGATGAAGTTCTTGTCGAAGATATTCACGCCGCTAAATACCAGCACATCGCCCAGCTTGGGGACGAAGGTGAGGTACCGATCGTCTTCGTTGAGCCTGAATCCGACCGCCTGGAGCCGTTGCTTCACATAAGGAAAATTGCCCTGGACCAGGGTCATCCTGGTTTCGTCGCGGGGAAAGGGCCGACTCACGTCCGTCGCCAAGGTCTGCATGGCTGTGTCCAGGTTCGCCTGGACCGAGCGCTTCAGCGCGCCGCCGTCGTTCTCCAGCCAGCTGTCTTTCCCCAGCAACGGACGGGCCTCGCCACTCGAAGCGATGTACCTTGTGTTCCATTGCGGCTTGCCATCCGACGCCACCATGCTGGCTTTGATCACGACGAATGGGCGTACCGACGAATCGTTGACGAAGGATAGAACAAGCGCTGGGGTGAGCAACAGCTTGGAACCGCCTACGCGGTCGCTACCCGTGAAATGCGAGCGAAAAAAACGGCTCCGATGACACAATGCGCTGGATGGAGGTTTCGATCTGACCGGTGAGCTTGATCCGAAGCTGCTCCTCGGCCGACTTTACGGCGTCTGCGCCGGAACTCGCGTTCGCGGCATGGGCAACGGCGACCCCGATCAGCCCGAACAGCAGACCTGCGCCCTGGCCTTTCTGATGCCCCGAGATGATCACGTGGCTTTGCGGGATCCGATACACCCCGATCGGGAGATCGGTCCAGCCGGAGAGTTCTTCCCCCGACACCTTCAGCGTGAGGGGCTGCTGCTGCGCAGGCGCAGGCTTGGCGAATTCGAAACTTGCGCATCCGGCCAGTTGGAGCAAGCCAACCAAGGCGCCGATGCAAACGACTTTGCTGCGAAAAGACTTCATGGACCCCTCTTTGTTTGATTCGCGCGGTTGCCGCGCGCGTCAAGCATAAGAGGGCATCACGCCGGGGCCCGCCCGTGTTTCCCCGGATGGACCCGCAGGCGTTCGATGTCGATGGCCACGGCCTCCGCCACTCGGATGCCATCCACCCCCGCCGACAGGATTCCGCCCGCATAGCTGGCGCCTTCACCGGCCGGGTAGAGGCCGCGCACATTCAGGCTCTGGTAGTCGTCGCCGCGGGTGATCTTCAGCGGCGAGGAGGTGCGCGTCTCCACGCCCGTCAGCACGGCGTCGGGCATGTCGAAGCCCTTGATCTTGCGCCCGAACGCGGGCAGGGCTTCGCGCAGTGCCTCGATGGCATAGCCGGGCAGGGCGCCATGCAGGTCGCCCAGCTTCACGCCCGGCTTGTACGAGGGTTCGACGCTCCCTAGCTGCGTGGACGGCCGCCCGGCCAGGAAATCGCCCACCAGCTGGCCCGGCGCCTCATAGGTGCCGCCGCCCAGGACGAAGGCGTTCGATTCCAGCTGCCGCTGCAGGGCGACGCCCGCCAGCGGCCCGCCCGGGTAGTCGCGCGGGTCGATCCCCACCACCATGCCGGCGTTGGCGTTGCGCTCGTTGCGCGAGTACTGGCTCATGCCGTTGGTGACCACGCGTTGCGGCTCGGACGTGGCGGCCACCACGGTGCCGCCGGGGCACATGCAGAAGCTGTACACCGAGCGGCCGTTGCCGGCGTGGTGCACCAGCCGGTAGTCGGCGGCGCCCAGCAGCGGATGGCCGGCATGGCGGCCCCAGCGCGCGCGGTCGATCACGCCCTGCGGGTGCTCGATGCGAAAGCCGATGGAGAAGGGCTTGGCCTCCAGGAACACGCCGCGCTCGTGCAGCATCTCGAAGGTATCGCGCGAGCTGTGGCCCAGTGCCAGCACCAGGTGGTCGGCGCGCATCTCGCTGCTCTGGCCGTTGGCCTGGTTCAGCACCGTGAGGCCGCGCAGCTGGCCGTCCTCGATCAAAAGGTCCGTGACGCGCTGCTGGAAACGGATCTCGCCGCCCATGGCGATGATCTGCTCGCGCATGTTCTCCACCACCTTCACCAGCTTGAAGGTGCCGATGTGGGGGTGGGCGACGTAGAGGATTTCGGCGGGCGCGCCGGCCTTGACGAATTCGCTCATCACCTTGCGGCCCAGGTGCCGCGGATCCTTGATCTGGCTGTAGAGCTTGCCGTCGGAAAAGGTGCCGGCCCCGCCTTCGCCGAACTGCACGTTGCTTTCGGGATTGAGGACGTTCTTGCGCCACAGTCCCCAGGTGTCCTTGGTGCGCTCGCGCACCGGCTTGCCGCGCTCCAGCACGATGGGGCGCAGGCCCATCTGGGCCAGCGCCAGCGCGGCGAAGATGCCGCAGGGCCCGAAACCCACCACCACCGGCCGCATCGGCACGGTGGGCGGCGGCTGCACCGGCGGTTGCCACACCATGTCGGGCGTGGGCGCTATATGCGGGTGGCTGGCCAATCCGGCGAGGATTTCGGCTTCGCGCGCCGGGTCGGCGAGCGTGACGTCGACGATGTACACCGCGGAGAGGATCGGCTTGCGCGCATCGAAGCTGCGCTTGAAGACTTCGACCCCGGCGATGTCGGCGGCGTCCAGGCCCAGCAGCCGCCGGGCCGCCGCGAACAGCGTGGCTTCGGGTTGCTCCGCCTCGGGGAGGGTGAGCTTGATTTCGGAGAGTCTGATCATGTCCTATGGCCCGTGTTCATCAGGCAAATGGGAGAGGGCGGATAATACCCTTGTGAAGCCCGCCAGACCGCCGCTGGTGCAATCTGGGAAACCAGGCACTGGAGGAACGTCCGGACTGCACAGGGCAGCGTAGCAGGTAACACCTGTCCACCGTGAGGTGAGGATCAGAGCAACAGAGACGAGCCGGTTTAGTCCGGGTGAAACGGGCAATCTCTACGCGCAGCAATACCAAATAGGTGAACGTCGAGGCGGCCCGCCGAGTTCACGGGTAGGTAGCACCGAGCTGCTTGGCGACAAGCAGCCCAGATGAATGGCGGTCACGTCGGGCCTTCGCAAGAAGGACCAACGCCACAGAATCCGGCTTATCGGCGGACTTCACACTTTTTTCAGCAGCCTTCGAGCCGGCCTTGCTTCAGCTGCCTTGCACGCAGCGCCGTTGCAGGGTGGCTGCTGAGCAGGCTGGCCACCGCACCGCCTTCTTCCGGTGCGGCCTTGTGCAGCTTGTCCATGGCCAGCAACAGGTCGGCCATGGGGTCCGTGGGCAGTTGGGCTTTGCGCATCAAGGCCACGGCAAAGCAATCGGCTTCGGTTTCGTGGCTGCGCCGATAAGCCAGTCCGGTGAGCAGCGAGCCGCCGATCGACACCAGGCTGGAAACGTCGCCCAAAGCCAGGCCCAGCCCCACGTTCAGGACCGCCTGCTCCACCACCATGCGCGTGGTGTGCCGGTGCACCACATGGCCGATCTCGTGGGCCAGGACGCCCACCAGGGCGTCATCGCCCAGCCCTTGCGCGGCTGCGGCTTCCACCAGGCCGTCGGTCATCACGATGGCTCCGCCGGGCAGTGCAAAGGCGTTGGCGCCCAGGCCGGCACGGAACGACAGCGACAGGCGCGGCGTGTAGCCGCTGTAGCGCTGCAGGCGCGGCTCGAGCTGGCGCGCCAGGGCGTCGAAGCGCTCGCGCAGCTCGGTTTGGCGCGCCGCCGGAAGCTTGCTTGGCTTGAGCCAGGACTGGTCCAGGTCCTGCAAAGCGCGCTGGGACAGGGCGGTCTCCCATTCCAGCGGCACCTGGCGCGTGACCTGGGTCGCGGCCCAGGGCGTGCCCCAGCGGTAGAACGCCCCCAGCGCGGCGGCGGCGACGACCAGCACCGCCAGGAATACCGGCCAGCGGGTTTGCATGCGTTGCGCGAGCGCGGGCCTGTCGCCGGCCGCGGCCAGCGCCGCCTGCCAGCCGGCCACGTCATCGACCTCCAGGCTGCCATGCTCGCGCAGGTCGATGGCCACCGTACGCGGCGCCCGATTGGCACTCCATGACTCGGGCCAGCCCACCTGGGCGCTGCCCAACTCGAGCGTCCGCCCGGGAGGGGCGACCTCGTGCAGGCGCAGGGAGGGCCCTCGACTGGCGGCTTGCAGGCTGACCAGCACGCTGCGGGCCTGGCTGCTGTGCCCGTCGTACCAGCGGCCGCGGATGGGCTCGCTCATGCCAGAAGGCCTACCGGGCTAGCCCACAAGGTCCAGCCCCACCGCATCGGCCAGCGCATCGCCCAGGCCGCCCTGTTGCCGCACCAGTTGGCCCACGAGCTGGTCGAGGCCGCCCTTGACATGCAAGGTGACGGATTCGGTCTTCATGCGGTACTCGCTGACCATGGCAAACGGGCGGTAGAAACCCAGCGTGAGCAGCGTGAGGAACATGTTCATCACGCGCAGCCATACGAAGCGTCTGGTGCGCAGCTTGCACTTGAACCGAGCCACGGTGCTGACGCCCACGTTGTTCCACACCAGCTGGAACATGCGCGCTTCGCGGTAGGCCCTTGCCGGGGCGGAGATCAGGAACAGGCCGAAGATGAAGGCAATGCCGCCCACTACAAAGGCAATGATGGTGCTGACGTGCATCGGCTTGCCGGAAATGCTTGCCAAGGTGCCCCCCACGGCGAGCCCGACGAGTACCGCGAACAGCAGCGCCCCGCCCAGGAACATGCCCAGGGCCGCGGCCCAGATGCGCACGAAATCGCGATAGGCCGGCTTCCAGCGGCCCGCCTGCGCACCGATATGCGCCTTGGTGACGAGCAGGCTCTTGTAGTTGAATTCCAGCCGGATGAGGCACAGCACACTGGCGATCAAGGCGCCCACGACCAGCAGCCAGGCCAGCGGCGGCACCTTGGGCAGCAGCCGCACCACCGCCGTGCCGCTCGCGGGTGCGGCGTCGGCCAAAACCGCGAACGCGGCGACCACGGCGATCCAGACCAGCGCCAGCGCGAAAACGGGCCAGCTGGCCTTGTACACCTCGGCCCAGCTGGCGGCGAACTGCAGCCGCACACCGCGCCAGCGCGTGGCACCCAGCCGAAAGCGCATGGCGCTGGCCCAGAAGTAGGGCGCCAGCGCGGCGCCGGCCAGCAGGAACAGCGAAACGGCGGCGTCCTGGCCGGTTTCCGCGGCAAGCTTGAATGCCACGTAGATCACCACCAGCAGCAGGAAGCCGAACACCATCTTGCGCTGCTGCGCCGTGAACTCCAGCGGGCTGTTGGCGACCAGGGTGTGGCTGTAGAAATATTGCGCCGTGCGCCGGCGTGCAAACGGGGTGTAGAAGCCCAGCGTGACGATGGTCAGCAGGAGATTGACGATCCAGACCCGGAAGAATTCGCCTCCGGACCCGGAAAACTCCAGCGGGAAGGCCTCTATGTCCGGGCCCCCGCCGCGCGTGTCGATGCGGGTGATGGAGCCGAGTGGCGAACTGTCGGTGTTCATCTTCTACTTCCTCCTGCCGAGTGTGAAATCAGTGTAGCAGCGCGTTAGAACCGCTCGCCAGGCTGCAGGTAGCGCCATTGGCCCGGCGCCAGGCCGGCCATCGGCAGCCGCCCCAACCGGATGCGCTTGAGCGACGTGAGGCGCAGGCCCACCTGCTCGCACATCCAGGGAACCACGTACGGCGGTATGCCCTTCACGGCGAAGCGCAGGCGCTTCTCGCTTTGCCAGCTCGCCTTCACCGGTGGCAGGGGCCGGCCCTCGAAGGCCAGCCCGTGGCACAGCAAAGCCAGTCCGTCCGGCGCGATCTGCCCGGAGACCTCGGCCACCAATTCCTGTTCGATGTGCAGCGCGTCCTCGGTGAGCTTGCGCACGATGCGCCGATCCTGGCTGTACACCGCCAGGCCGCTGGCCTGCGAAGGCAAGGGCACGAGGCTGGCCAGCTGCGCGAAATGGCGCTTCACGGTGCGGATGCCGGACGCATCGTCCTTGCTCCGGTTCGCCGGCACCAGCAGGCGCTGGTCTTCGTAGGCAATTCCAACAGGCTTGTGCAAAAGCAAGGTCACCGGTTCCAGGGCCGCTGTGTTGGCGCCCGGGTCCAACTCGACCTTCTGGTCGGTCACGCGAAAGTGGGGCTCCTCGACCACCACCCCATCGACCCGGACCCAGCCGCCCTCTATGTATTGCTCGGCCTCGCGGCGCGAGCACGGCACCATCGCCGCCACATGCTTGGCCAGCCGGATAGGTTCTGTCATTGCGCCAGGCCCAGGGCCTCGATGCGCTGCACGTGGGCCAGCAGCGAGCGCTGGGCCACCGGCCACATGCGCTGCGGCACGTCGTCATAGGCCAGCTCGACCCAGTCATCCAGCGTGCCCTGCGGCCGGGCCTGCATGGCGCCGATGATCTTGGCCTCGCGTTGCAGGCGGTGCGCCTTCAGGCGGGCGATGGCTTGCGGGGCAAAACCCAGCACGTAGCCGTGCGCCGGCATGATGAACTCGATGCCGTGCGTTTCGCAGGCGGCCGAGAGCTTGTCGAGCGAGTCCAGGTAGGCCGTCATGTCGCCGTCCGGCGGATCGACCACCGTGGTGCTGCCGTTGAGCACGTGGTCGCCGGAGAACAGCAGGCCATCTTCCAGCAGCACCAGGCACAGGTGGTTCGCGGCGTGGCCGGGGGTATGGATTACCTTCAGGGTGTGGCGCAGCCCGCCGCCGTCGAGGACGAGTTCTTCGCCATCGACCAGCGCGCGGTCCGGTGTGAATTGGCTCGCCGTGCGGGCCGTAGGCGCCGAGGGCAGGCCCAGGATAGGCGGCTTGCCGGTGCACAGGGCCTGCAGCGGACGGGCCCCGGGCGAATGGTCAGGGTGCGAATGCGTGCAGACGATCATGCGGATGTTGCCGCCGGCGGCGCGCCAGAGGCGCTCCAGGTGTTCAGGCTCGTTGGGCCCCGGGTCGATGGCCAGGTACCCGGTGGCCGGGTCTCCGACGAGATAGCTGTTGGTGCCCGGCCCGGTCATTGCGCCGGGGTTGGGCGCCGTCAGCCGCATCACGTTCTTGAGCAACGGCACCGGCTGCTCGCACTGCCAGTCGAGGTGATGCACGATCTGCCCGTCGGGGCTGACGAGGGTCAGCTCGCCATAGGCCATCTCATGCTCCATGTAGCGCGCGTCGGCGCCCTTGAGCAGTCCGGCCCGCGGGCAACTGGTCCACAGCGGCTGGCCGCCGGCGCAGGCCTGGAGCACCGCTTGCACCCAATCGAATTTCGCCAGCCGCTCCAGCGTGCGGATGGTCGGGAAGATCATGAAGAAGCTGCCGGCCGCGTGGCGTGCCAGCGCGTCGGCGGGCCGCACCCAGACCGGCTCGAACTGCTCGGCTTCGTCGGCGACCGGGCTTTGGCCCTCGGGCATGCGCGCCACCAGGAACGGCACGTCGAAACGGCGCGGCAGGTCGCGATCGGTGACCCAGTGCGCCAGCACGAACACCTGGTCGGCGGCCAGCATCAGGCCCCGCTCACGGCACTGCTCGATCAGCGGCCGGGCGCGGTCCAATGCCGCGACATCCTGCGGATCGGCGGGCCGGCCGTCCGCGTGGCGGGCCAAGAGCACGCCCAGCTCTTCGAAGCTTTCGCGGATGGCGGCCACGGCCTGCGTCAGGCGCTGGCCTTCCTGGCCGGGCCGGTGCACGGCGATGTCGTGGACCTGTGCGTCGGCGGCGTCGATCGTGCCGCCGGGAAAGACGTAGGCGCCCGGCGCGAAGCTGGCCGTGGGCGAACGGCGCGTCATCAGCACTTCGACGCCGTTCTCGGCGTCGCGCAGCAGCAGGACCGTCGCGGCCGGCCGCGGTAGCACGGGTTCGCGCTGGGCATGAAGGAATTGGGAGGAGCGGACCATGAACCAATTATCAATGGGCCAGCGGTCGAGCGCCGTCGGGCCGCCCCAAGGCGCGAGGGGCCCCCTCGGGGGGCAGCGCAGCGGCATGCCGCAAGCGTGGGGGCGCCATAATCCGGTTCATGCGCATCCGTTTCACGAAAATGCAGGGGGCCGGCAACGACTTCGTCGTGCTCGATGAAACCCGCGGCCCGCTCAACCTCACGCCGGGGCAATACCGCTTCCTGGCGGACCGGCACTACGGCGTGGGCGCCGACCAGGTGCTGTCGGTGCGGCCGTCGCCGGCGCAGGGAATCGATTTCGAGTACGTGATCCACAACGCCGACGGCGGCGAGGTGGAGCAGTGCGGCAACGGCGCCCGCTGTTTCGTACGCTATGTGCGCGACAAAGGCCTCACTTCCCGCGACAGCGTCAAGGTGCGCACCGTGTCGGGCGTGATCGAGCCGCGCCTGAACCCCGACGGGCGCGTGACCGTGGATATGGGCCCGCCGGTGTTCGAGCCCGCGGCGATCCCGTTCGATACCGCCGGACTGTCGCCCCAAGCCGACGGCCAATGGGAAAAGTGGCACCTGGCGCTCGGCACCAGCGCCGATTCCGCTATCATTTCTGTAGCTATCCTGTCGATGGGCAACCCCCATGCGGTGCAGGAAGTGCCTGATGTGGACGCGGCGCCGGTGCGCACGCGGGGGCCCTTGATCGAAAACCATCCGCGCTTTCCCAACCGGGTGAACGCCGGGTTCATGCAGATAACCAGCCGCTCCAGCATCCGCCTGCGGGTGTGGGAACGCGGCGCCGGCGAGACCCTGGCTTGCGGCACCGGGGCCTGCGCGGCGGTGGTGTCCGGCATCCGTCTGGGCCTCCTCGACGGCCGGGTGGACGTGGAAACGCGCGGCGGGATGCTGACGATAGAGTGGGCCGGCGGCAATTCCCCGGTGATGATGACCGGCCCGGCCGTCACCGTTTTCGAAGGCGAGATTGAGGTACCAGATTAGGGTCTGTTCACACTGTTTTTGCCAGATGCGTTGCGAGTCAAAAAGGTCATGCGCAAGGCGCGAAACGCGGGCCGGGGTCGGCCCCCGGCCGCGTTTCGCAACGCGGCGCATGGCCTTTTTGGCCGCAACCCGGAGGGAACGTGGTTAAAACCGCGCCACTCGTTGTTACGCTCCTAGCCAAGGCGGCCAGCCTTGGCGTCGTCGCGCGCCTAGATTGGCGCGGTTTTAACCACGTTCGCACTGGCAAAAACAGTGTGAACAGACCCTTATGAAAGCCGACGGCATGAACCCGATCACCGAAGATGACATCGCCAACTACCTGGCGAACTCGCCCGATTTCTTCGCGCGTCATGCGCAGTTGCTGGCATCCGTCCAGCTCACCAGCCCGCACGGCAACCGCGCGGTCAGCCTGCAGGAGCGCCAGGCGGAGATGCTGCGCGAAAAAATCAAGGCGCTGGAGCACCGCGTGATGGACATGGTGCGCCACGGCAACGAGAACATGATCATCGCGGACCGCCTGCACCGCTGGGCGCGCGCCCTGTTCCAGGTGCAATCGGCGCGCGCCTTGCCGGCCACCATCGCCACCGAGATCCGCAGCCAGTTCATGGTGCCCCAGGTCGCCATCAAGGTCTGGGACGTGGCCAGCCGCTACGCCGAGGAAGCTTTCGCGCAGGGCGTGAGCGAGGACGCCAAGAGCTTCGCCTCGTCCCTCACCCAGCCGTACTGCGGCGTGAATTCCGGCTTCGAAGCCGTCAACTGGGTGGATGACACGGCCATGGCCATGTCGCTGGCGCTGATCCCCTTGCGCGATGGCGCCGCCAACAGCACGGGGCCGGCTTTCGGCATGCTGGTGCTGGCCTCGCCGGACCACCAGCGCTTCCAGAGCGGCATGGGAACCGATTTCCTGGAGCGCATCGCCGAGCTGGCGAGCGCCGCGCTGTCGAGGCTGCGCGCGGCTTAGTATGGAACTGGTCGAGCGCTACCTCGAGCATGTGCGGGTCGAAAAACGGCTCGCGGCTCGCACGGTGGAACTCTATGCGCTCGACCTGCAAAAGCTCTCCGAGAACGCCACCAAGGCGGGCGTGGAACTCACCCGAGTACAGAACACGCACATACGGCGCTGGGTGGCGCAGATGCATGGCGCCGGCCGTAGCGGCCGCGGCATCGCGCTCATCCTGTCGGGCTGGCGCGGCTTCTACGTGTGGCTGGGCCGCCAAGGCCTGGTGGACAGCAATCCGGTGCAGGACGTGCGCGCGCCCAAGGCGCCCAAGCCGCTGCCCAAGGCCTTGAGCGTCGATGATTCGGTGCAGCTGGCGGCCTATGCCAACGAAGAGGCCGACCCGTGGCTGGAGGCGCGCGACGTGGCCATGGTGGAACTGCTGTACGGCTGCGGCCTGCGGGTCGGCGAACTGGTCGGGTTGGACGCGAAGGCGAGCAGTGCCGCCCGCGGCTGGATCGATCCGCAGGGCGGCGAGGCGCATGTGCTGGGGAAGGGCGGCAAGCGCCGCACCGTGCCGGTGGGGCGCAAGGCGCTCGAGGCGCTGGAGCTCTGGCTGGCCGTGCGCGAGCAACATGGGAATGGCGAGCAGGCGGCGCTGTTCACGGGCCGCCAGGGCACCCGGCTCACGGCCCAGGCCATCTGGCAGCGCCTGAAACGCCGCAGCCTGCTGGCCGGGCTGGCGACGCCGGTGCACCCGCACATGCTGCGCCATTCATTCGCCAGCCACCTGCTGCAATCCAGCGGTGACTTGCGCGCGGTGCAGGAGTTGCTGGGCCACGCCAACATCACCACCACCCAGGTGTACACCCGCCTGGACTTCCAGCACCTGGCCAAAGCCTACGACGCCGCGCATCCGCGGGCTCACCGGCCGAAGCGTTAGCTCCGGAGCGCGAACACCGCACGCTTGCTGTCGGCCGGCACGGCCGCGAGCAGTGCCTCCAGGCGTTCGACCAGCTGATCGGGGTCGGCTCGCCCGGTAGGCACCAGGGACTGGGCCACCCGCACCTGCGCCACCCATTCGATGGGCTTGTTCTTGAAAGGCATGAGGCAGCGGGCCACCACCCGCGGCCCGGCGGAGGCGGCTTCCTCGGCGGTCACCGGGCCTTCCATCAACATGCCGAAGCGCAGTTCCGAAAGCCTGGCCACGCCGTCGATCTCGCGCGCCGCCGACAGCAGCCGGCCGGCCACGCGCAGCGGCAGTTCCTCGGCGGAGCGGGAGCCGAAATCGCGGCGGATCTGCTCGATGTTGACGATGTCGATCAGCAGCACGGCGCTCTGGTACTTCAGCCGGTGCGAGCGGACCATCATGCGCCTCAGGCGTTCGCCGAACACCTGGCCGTTGATCAGGCCGGTCGCCGGGTCGATGCGCTCCAGGCCCTGGATGCGGCGGTTGTGCTCGCGCCGCTGCTGGCTGCGCACCATGAGGATCACCAACAGCACGGGCAACTCGATGGCGATGCCCACCTGCATGCCGTGCATGGTCCAGAAGCTGATGGGGATGAGGCCCAGCAGGCGCGCGGTCGGAAAAGCGGCGCCGATCATCACGGGCACCGATCCGGCGAGCAACCAGAGCGCGAAACGATCGCCGCGGCGGGCTGCCCAGAGGATGGTGAACGTCGCGACGGAAGTGGCGATAACGATATAGGGCACCATCAGCCGGAATCGGTACGAAGGCGGGGCCAGCATCACGGCCGCCGCCGTCACGACCGACAGCAAGGCCAGGGCTGCCAGCAGCTGGTGCAGCCGGCGCGATCGCTCCGGCAGCGACACCACGGCCGAGAAGAACCAGACCAGGGCGCCGACGGCGAGCACCGGCAGCACCATGGACGAAAGGTCGTTCCACCACGGCAGGTTGGGCCACAGGTGCAAGCCGCCGATCCCGGTCATGGCCGCCTGGCTCAGGCCCATCAGGGCGACGCTGAGCGCATAGAAGGCATAAGCGCTGTCGCGCAAGGAAACGGCGCTGAGCACGCCCAGCATGACGGCCAGGCCGGCCAGCCCGAAATAGATGCCCAGGATCAGCGAGGTGCGCTGCTCGTGGCGGCTCAGGTAGCTTTCGCTCACGAAGGACAGGGGCGCGCTGTAGCTGTGCGGATTCTCCACGCGCAGCAGGTAGCTGCGCGGCTCCTCCGCCGAAACGACGACTGGCAGCAACGGGTGGCGATGGGGCACGGGCCAGCTGGCCACGGGCAAGGTGTCTCCGGCGGATTGCGGAATCCACTGCCCGACGCTGTCGGGGGTGTAGAGCGTCACGCGGTTGACCGACGGATAGGGAATTTCCAGGTACCAGCGCTCGGCGTCCGGCGCGGGTGGCACGGCGAAGCGGATCCACAGGGCCTTGCCTGTGGACAGGGGATAGATCGCGCCCTCGCGGGTCGGCGTCCAGGGGAGGGTCTGGTCGGTGGCGACGTTCTCGGCCTTGGCCTCGCCGGTCGTGTCCATCCAGGTGTCGCCCCAGTCCTGCAGCGCCACCGGTTGGTGGGCCGGGTCCAGATCGAGCACGGTTCGGCCCAGGGCAGGCCCCATCACGCTGACTGCCAGAAGCAGGGCGGCCATCCACCGCCACCTGCGATCCTTGAAGCCCATTTTTTTTGTGTACTCCTCGGCGGGTATTGTGAGCCCATGCCGGTCCGTTCCTTATCGCCGGGACGACAGGCCGGACAATAGCGGCCATGAAAACCATTCGGCTGAAAGAAGGCAAGGAGCGTTCGCTGCTGCGGCGCCACCCCTGGGTATTCGACTCCGCGATCGCCAAGGGCGGGGCCGATGCCGGCGAAACCGTGCGTGTGGAGTCCCACGCGGGCGAGTTCCTGGCCTGGGCGGCCTTCAGCCCGGCCTCCAAGATCCGGGCGCGGGCCTGGAGTTTCGACGAAGGCCAGCGCATCGACGCCGCTTTCCTGGCGTCGGCCTGCCGGCGCGCCGTGCAGGCGCGGTCCCGGTTCGACATCCAGAGCGACGGCATGCGGCTGGTGCATGGCGAGTCCGACGGCTTGCCGGGATTGATCGTGGACCGCTATGGCGACACCCTGGTAGCGCAGTTCCTCTCGGCCGGCGCGCAGCGCTGGAAGGCGTTGCTGGTGGAGGCGCTGCTGAAGGAAACGGGTCTCGCCAGGCTGTACGAGCGCTCGGACACCAGTTCCCGGTCGCTGGAAGGCTTGCCCGCCGAGGCTGGATGGCTACGCGGCGAAGGAGCCACCGAGCTCACCATCCGCGAGCACGACTGGAAGCTCACCCTGGACATCGCGACTGGCCACAAGACCGGCTTCTATTTGGACCAGCGCGATAGCCGGTGGAAATTCGCCACCCACGCCAAGCGCCTGAAATTCCAGCGGGTGCTCAATTGCTACTGCTATACCGGCGGTTTCACCGTGGCGGCGCTGGCTGGGGGCGCGGCCCATGTGACGTCGATCGATTCGTCCGCGCCGGCCCTGGAGCGGGCCCGCGCGCATGTGGCGCTCAATGGCTTCGAGCCCGGGCGTGCCGATTTCATCGATGCCGACGTGAATGGGTCGCTGCGCCGCTTCATCGAGGAGCAGCGCAGCTTCGACGCCATCGTGCTGGACCCGCCCAAGCTGGCGCCCACGGCGGCCCATGCCGACCGGGCGGCCCGGGCCTACAAGGACATCAACCGGCTGGCCCTCAAGCTGCTGGAGCCGGGCGGCGTGCTGTTCACCTATTCCTGTTCGGGCGGGATCAGCGCCGACCTCTTCCACAAGATCGTCGCCTCGGCCGGCGCCGATGCCGGGGTGGACGGCTACATCACCGAACGGCTGGGCGGGGCGCCGGACCACCCGATGACCCTGGAATTTCCGGAGGGCGAATACCTCAAGGGCCTGGTGGTGGTGCGCAAGTAACCGAAGGGCACGCAGCCTTGCGAATTGCCCGCTAAACTGGGGCCCCCACGCTCACTGCGTTCGCTGCCCCCCGAGGGGGCCTTAGCCGGTTTGAGATCGGCTCGGCACCGGCTAAACTGCCCCACCTTCGAAGTTTTTGGGTGCCATCATGAGTCTCATCCCCGCAACCATCCTCACCGGCTTTCTGGGCTCGGGCAAGACCACGCTGCTCAAGCGTGTGCTGGAGGAGGCCCATGGCCAGAAGATCGCCGTGATCGAGAACGAGTTCGGCGAGGAAAACATAGACGCCGACATCCTGGTGACCGAAAGCAAGGAGCAGATCATCCAGATGAGCAACGGCTGCATCTGCTGCACCATCCGCGAAGACCTGCGCGCCACGCTCCAGCTGCTGGCCGCCAAGAAGCGCAAGGGCCTGCTCGACTTCGATCGCGTGGTGATCGAAACCACCGGCCTGGCCGACCCGGGGCCGGTGGCGCAGACCTTCTTCATGGACGACGAGATCGCCGAATCCTACTTGCTGGATTCCATCCTCACGCTGGTGGACGCCAAGCACGCGGACCGGCAGCTCGACGACCGGCAGGAGGCGCGCCGCCAGGTGGGCTTTGCCGACCAGATCTTCATCAGCAAGACCGACCTGGTCGCCAAGGACGAGACGGACGCGCTGATCCACCGCCTGAAGCACATGAATCCGCGCGCGCCCTACAAGGCGGTGCACTTCGGGGAGGTGGCGCTGTCGGAGGTGTTCGACCTGCGCGGCTTCAACCTGAACGCCAAGCTCGACATCGACCCGGACTTCCTGAATGAGGCCGAGGACGATCATGAGCACCACGACCATGACCACGAGCACGGGGAACATTGCGACCACCCCTCGCACGCCCACGAGGGCCAGGGTCACCACCATCACCATGACGACGACGTCAAAAGCTTCGTCTTCAAGTCCGACCGGCCCTTCGACCCGGCCAAACTGGAGGACTTCCTGGGCGCGGTGGTCAACATCTACGGGCCCAAGATGCTGCGTTACAAGGGCGTGCTCCACATGAAGGGCACCGACCGCAAGGTGATCTTCCAGGGCGTGCACCAGTTGATGGGCAGCGACCTGGGCCCCGCCTGGGGCGAGGGCGAGCAGCGCAACAGCAAGATGGTGTTCATCGGGATCGACCTGCCCAAAGATATCTTTCTCCAGGGGCTCGGGCAGTGCCTCATTTGAGTTAGGCTAGCGACCTTTTGCGAACTGCCCGGGGTCCCGATGATTGTCTCGCTTCTGCAACTTATGGCTTTCCCCTTTGGCAGGTCAGTACCTGAACGTGGGGGTGAAAACCCCAACCGTGAGCGCCGGGAGCCCGACAATCAGGGTATAACTCGCTCTCATGAAGGCGATGCATCACCAGAACAAGGAAGGTCGGCGGTCCTTCGGCTATCTCATGCCGATGCCGCCGCAGCGAGGAGACAGGAAGTGAAGCCTCAACTCAAGGCCGGCAAACCCGCGGCCAAGGCAAAGCCGGCGGCCAAACCGGCCAAATCCGCACCCAAGGCTGCGAAGCCCGCGGCCACGAAGGCCATAGCCAAGCCGGCGGCCAAAGCGCCGGCTAAAAAGGCGACAGCCAAGACCGCGGTCAAGACGCCGGCGAAGAAGGCGCCGGCCAAGACCGCGCCCGTCAAGGCAGCCAAGCCGGCCGCCAAGAAACCTGTGGCAACGCCAAAGGCAAAACCGGCTGCAAAGCCGGCCGCCAAGGCCGCCGCCAAGCCCAAGGCAGTACCAGCCAAGACCGGCGCCAAGGCCAATGGGTCGGCCGGTCCGGCACTGCCTCGAGCCATGCCGCCCCGTCCCGACGCCGCCACCTTGGGGGCCGAACCGGCACGGGCTACCAAACCCTCGGCGCGATTGGCGCAAATCACGGTGCCTTCAATGGCTCAATCCGTGGCGTCCACCGCAGCCAAAGCAAGCTATACACAAACAATGTCACCATCCGTCCTAACCCCCCCGCCCCTGGTGGCCATCAAGAAAGACCCCAAGCTCGCCAACAACTGGAAGAGCAAGGAAGTCGCGGAGCTCACCGACGCCGAAGTCCTGGCCATGCCCGACTCGGAGTACATGAACGAGAAGCAGATGGCTTTCTTCCGGCTCAAGCTCGCCCAGCTGAAGCAGGACATCCTCAATAGCGCGGGCGAAACCACCGAGCACCTTCGCGAAGACACCGTGATCGTGCCGGACCCGGCCGATCGCGCCACCATCGAGGAAGAACACGCCCTGGAACTGCGCACGCGCGACCGCGAACGCAAGCTGCTCAAGAAAATCGAACAGTCGATCGCCCGCATCGATGCCGGCGACTACGGCTACTGCGACGAGACCGGCGAGCCGATCGGCGTGGGCCGCCTGCTCGCGCGCCCCACGGCGACGCTGTCGCTCGAGGCGCAGCAGCGCAGAGAGCTCAAGCAGAAGATGTTCGGGGACTAGTCCCTCGTAGTCCCCCAGCCAGCAGTTCCCAGCCACACTATCCTCCATGCCGCCGAAGGAAGAAAACAACGGCTTGCTTTCCAAGGTAGTGAAGTTCGTCAAGAACCCGACGACGAACTGGGCCGACCTCGATCAGCAGGAATCCGATCGCGAGAGCAGCTACTCCAAGCAGATGCTCAAGGAGATGATCGAGCGCAAGCGGCGCAACGACTTCGTGCGCAAGCGCGAGTTCGACATGCTGCGCAAGATGCGCCGCAGCGAGGTGATGGCGGGCCAGGATCCGGCGGCGCGGCCTTCGTTCTTCCAGAGCTCGATGCCGTCCAAGCCGGACGACCGCGCCACCACCCTCAAGAAGATCGACGAGATCGAGGCGCAGATGTCCATGCAGTGGTGGAAGACCAAGCATGGCGAGACGTCCAGCCGCAGCGGAAGCAGCACCAACTTCCCGATGTCATCGCACGTTCCGCCCGAAAGCCCCAGCAGGCCGGTCGGATCGCCTTCGCTTCGATCCACCGCCTATACCAAGACCGAGCCCGCACCGCTGGAGCAGGGCATGGAAAAGACCGAACCGGTGGAACTGGAGCCCATGCTCCAGTCGGGGATGCCCCTCGAGTTCTCGTTTACGTCCGAACCCGTGGCGCCGCCCAAACCACTGGCCGCCGCGCCGCAGGCCCGGGCGCCGGCTCCTGCTGCTGTTCCTGCCTTTTCTCCTCCCCCGGTACAAGCGGCGGCCCGTGCGGCCTCGCCGCTCGAAAAGCCGGCAGCGGGGCCCGCATTCTCTGCCGTGACGCGTTCCGGCCCGGTCAGCGAGCCGGGAAACAGCAGCAACAGCTTTTCCGCGTCCAAGCTGTTCGCCATCGACGTCGAGGAGTTCGCCCACGACCCGGAGCTGGAAGAGGCTTCCATCCGCTTTGCCAATGGCGATGATGCAGGAGCCGAGGCCGGGTTGATGGAAGTACTGTCGCCGCAAGGTGGGCGCATCGACCACGACGAAACCTGGCTGACCCTGTTCGACCTGTACCGCGCCAGCGGCCGGCAGGACCGCTTCGAAACGGCGGCCATCGACTTCGCCGGACGCTTCGGCCGCTCGGCGCCGCAGTGGTTCTCCATTCCCGAGGCGGTGGGCCGCATGCAAGCTCCGGCCGCCGCCGGGCCGGCAAGCGGGTCGCAGCCCCTGGCCAACTGGACCTGCCCGGCCACGCTGGGCACGCAGACGCTGGCGGCCATGAACGTGGCGCTGGCCAAGGCCACCCCGCCCTGGCGCCTGAGCTGGGTCAAGCTCAACAGCATCGACGAGGGCGCCATCGAGGGCCTGACCAAGCTGTTCACGCAGTGGGCCAACCAACCCGTGCAACTGCGGTTCATCGGGGCGGACAACTTCGAGAAGGTGCTCAAGGAGGCCACGCCCTCGGGTGACAAGGGCGTGAACCCCGCCTGGTGGAAGCTGCGCATGGAAGTGCTGCGCGTGATGCACCGCCCCGACGAATTCGAGTTGGTGGCGTTGGACTATTGCGTCACCTACGAAGTCTCGCCGCCTTCCTGGGACAGCGCGCGCTGCGAGTACAAGCCGCTGCAGGCCGACGGCAGCTACGTCACGGGCCACACCATCGTCGGCGAGGCTTTCCGCGATTCGCTGTCTTCGGGCATGAGCATGGGCTACAGCGATACCCATGCCGCCGGGCCGAGCTCGCAGATGTCGAACATCTCCACGGTCGAATTGGCCGGGCAGATCCTGGGCGATGCGACCGAAGCATTGGAAATGCTGGACGCCAAGCTGGCCGGCGCGGATGTGATGGTGATTTCCTGCACCCGCCTGATCCGCATCGACTTCTCCGCGGCAGGCACCTTGCTCAACTGGGTGACGGCCCGCCAGGCCGAGGGCCGCCTGGTCCAGTTTGTCGAAGTGCATCGCCTGGTGGCTGCCTTCTTCAACGTCATCGGCATCAGCGAACACGCTCGCGTGATGGCGCGTACCGACTGAAACGCTTCGGCCGGCGGATTGCCTTGCAAAAGGCCCCTTGAACCCAAGCTGAGTCCCCATGGAACAATTTCACGGCACGACCATCGTCAGCGTGCGGCGCAAGGACGCCCAGGGCCGCTGGCAGGTGGCGATAGGCGGCGACGGGCAGGTGACGCTGGGCAACGTGGTGGTCAAGGGCACGGCGCGCAAGGTGCGCAAGCTCTACCATGACAAGGTTGTCGCCGGGTTTGCCGGCGCCACGGCCGATGCCTTCACGCTGTTCGAGCGTTTCGAGGCCAAGTTGGAGAAGCACCAGGGGCACCTGGTCCGCTCGGCCATCGAATTGACCAAGGACTGGCGCACCGACCGCGTGCTGCGCCGCCTCGAGGCCATGCTGGCCGTAGCCGATCTGGAGGCCTCGCTCATCATCACCGGCAACGGCGATGTGCTGGAGCCCGAGCACGGCATCATCGCCATCGGTTCCGGCGGCGCCTACGCCCAGGCCGCGGCCAAGGCCCTGCTCGACAACACCGAGCTGGGCGCCAGGGACATCGTCAAGAAATCGCTCGAAATCGCCGGCGAGCTGTGCATCTACACCAACATGCACCATACGATAGAGACTTTGTGATGTCGTCGATGACGCCCCAGGAAATCGTTTCCGAACTCGATCGCCACATCGTGGGCCAGGACGACGCCAAGCGTGCCGTGGCCATCGCGCTGCGCAACCGCTGGCGCCGCCAGCAGGTCGACGAAAAGCTGCGCGGCGAGATCACGCCCAAGAACATCCTCATGATCGGCCCCACCGGGGTCGGCAAGACCGAGATCGCGCGGCGGCTCGCGCGGCTGGCCGATGCGCCTTTCATCAAGGTGGAAGCGACCAAGTTCACCGAGGTGGGCTACGTCGGCAAGGACGTCGATTCCATCATTCGCGACCTGGCCGAGCTCGCCGTGAAGCAGACCCGCGTGGCCGAGATGCGCAAGGTGCGCGACCGCGCCCAGGACGCCGCCGAGGACCGCATCCTCGAGGTGCTGATTCCTTCGGCACGCGGTGTCGATCTGTCCACGCGCGTGATCGAGGGGGGCGAAGGCGCGGCACGTCAATCCTTCCGCAAGAAGCTGCGCGAAGGGCTGCTCGACGACAAGGACGTGGAGATCGATCTCGCAGAAGCCCGGCCGCAGCTGGAAATCATGGGGCCGGCGGGCATGGACGAAATGACCGAGCAGCTGCGCGGCATGTTCAGCCAGTTCGGCGGGGCCAAGCGCAAGACCCGCAAGCTGAAGATTGCCGAGGCGATGAAGCTCCTCACCGAAGAGGAGGCCGCCAAGCTGGTCAACGAGGATGAAATCCGGGCGGCGGCTGTCCACAATGCCGAGCAGAACGGCATCGTCTTCATCGACGAGATCGACAAGGTGGCCTCGCGATCGTTCGGCGGCGAAGGCGGCGGCGGGGCCGACGTGTCGCGCCAGGGCGTGCAGCGCGATCTGCTGCCGCTGGTGGAGGGCACCACCGTGTCCACCAAGTACGGCCCGATCAGGACCGACCATATCCTGTTCATTGCGAGCGGCGCTTTCCATCTCTCCAAGCCGAGCGACTTGATTCCCGAGCTGCAGGGCCGCCTGCCGATCCGCGTGGAATTGAAGTCGTTGTCGGTGCAGG
This sequence comes from Caenimonas soli, assembly GCF_013155545.1. Classification (GTDB taxonomy): domain Bacteria; phylum Pseudomonadota; class Gammaproteobacteria; order Burkholderiales; family Burkholderiaceae_C; genus Ramlibacter; species Ramlibacter soli. Next base: position 42,008 of record NZ_JABJVV010000006.1, read on the forward strand.
ACTTCGAGGCCATCCTCACGCAGACCCACGCGTCGCTGGTCAAGCAGTACCAGGCCTTGCTGGCGACGGAAGGTGTTACGCTCGAGTTCGCGCCCGAAGCGATCACGCGCCTGGCGCATATCGCCTATGACGTGAACGAGCGCACCGAGAATATCGGTGCCCGGCGCCTGGCCACCGTGATGGAGCGGCTGCTGGACGAGGTGAGCTTCGGCGCGACGGGCCTGGGCGGCAAGACGGTGACCATAGACGCCGAGTACGTGGACCGCCGCCTGAAGGAACTGAGCCGCGACGAGGACTTGTCGCGCTACATTCTCTAACACCTGGTCCTCTTCTGAGGAATCACTTTCACTGCCTGTGCTAAGTGGTTCATTTAGAACGATTTTTACTGCTTCCCTGTATGCGGAATCAGCTCTAAGTCCTTGATTTCATTACAAAAACTCAGCGCAAGCGAGCTTGCACTGCTGGGTTTTCCTGCTACAGTGCAAAAAAGTGCAATTAAGTGGTGAATCGTGCCTTCGCACTCCACTCTTGCACTCCAACCGTAGCAAGGGCTTACACAGGTGTTCCAAGGCGCTTCGTCCCTCAGTCTGGATGCCAAGGGTCGGCTTTCTGTGCCGACCCGGCATCGCGACGTCCTGGGCGCGACCGCGAACAACCAGCTCACCATTACCAAGCATCCCCATGGCTGCCTGATGATTTTTCCGCGACCGGAATGGGAAAAATTCCGCGAACGTATCGCCGCGTTACCTATGTCCGCCCAGTGGTGGAAGAGAATATTCCTTGGCAACGCAATGGACGGCGAACTCGACGGCACGGGCCGTGTACTGATCTCTCCTGAACTGCGTGCCGCGGCGGGCATCGAGAAGGAAACCATGCTGCTCGGCATGGGCAACCACTTCGAGCTCTGGGACAAGGCGACGTACGAGGCCAAGGAAGCGGAGGCGATGCGGGGTGATATGCCCGACGTCTTCAAGGAATTCTCCTTTTGAGAGCAGGCGGTGGAAAGCAAATGGCAACACACCACCGTCTTGTTGAACGAAGCAGTAGCAGCTCTTTTCACCAAGCCGGATTCAACCTACGTGGACGCAACATTCGGCCGCGGTGGCCACTCGCGCCTGCTCCTGTCGAGGCTGGGTCCGCAGGGCCGCCTGATGGCGTACGACAAGGACCTCGATGCGATCGCCGAGGCCGGCCGTATCGACGACCCGCGCTTTTCGATACGGCACGAGGGCTTTGCCCATCTGGGCGAGCTGCCGGCCGCGAGCGTGGCCGGGGTGCTGATGGACCTGGGCGTGAGTTCGCCCCAGATCGACAACCCGGCGCGCGGCTTTTCCTTTCGGGGCGACGGGCCCCTGGACATGCGCATGGACACCACGCGGGGCGAGAGCGTGGCCGAGTGGCTCGCCACGGCGGAGGCCGGGCAGATCGCGGAGGTGATACGTGAATATGGCGAAGAACGGTTTGCTGTTCAGATTGCAAAGGCGATTGTGGCTCGCCGACAGGAGCGGGGCCCTCTTGCAACCACCGCCGAGCTGGCCCAACTCGTGGCTGGCACGGTCAAAACCCGCGAGCCGGGCCAGGACCCTGCAACGCGCACATTTCAGGCTCTTCGGATTTTCATCAATGCCGAGCTTGAAGAGCTGCAACAGGCGCTAGAGGCCAGCTTGGACATCCTCCAGTCGCATGGACGTCTCGTGGTGATCAGCTTTCATTCGCTGGAAGACCGCATCGTCAAGCAGTTCATCGCGCAGCATTCGCGCGAGGTCTTCGATCGCCGGGCGCCTTTTGCCCCGCCCAAGGCCATGAAGCTGAAGGCACTGGACCGTATCAAGCCATCGGCCGAAGAGGTGAAGGCCAATCCGCGCTCGCGTAGCGCCATCATGCGCGTGGCCGAGAGGACGGAAGTGCAATGACGCGCCTCAATCTCGTCCTGCTGATCGCCGTGCTGGTGAGTGCGCTGTACCTGGTGCGCACCCAGTACGAGTCGCGCCGGCTGTTCGCCGAGGTCGACAAGACCCTGGTCGAGTCGCGCAGGCTGCAGATCGAGCACGAGCGCCTGCAAGTCGAAAAGCGCGGGCAGGCCACACCGCTGCGCGTGGAGAAGCTGGCCAAGGAGCAGTTGCAGATGCGCCCTGCGACGCCGGCCATCACCCAGTACGTCAACATGAAGGGGCCGGCGCCAGCGCCGGCCGTGGGTACGCCATGAGCCGTAGCGTGGCCTACACCTCCAGCCCGCTCTTGGCGAGCAAGACGCCCGTATGGCGCAGCAAGTTCATCGTGGCTGCGATCGCCCTGGGCTTTGCCGCATTGGCCGGGCGCGCAGCCTGGGTCCAGGTGTTCGCCAACGATTTCTTCCAGAAGCAGGGCCAAGTGCGTTTTGCCCGCACGCTGGAGCTGCCCGCCAACCGCGGTCGCATCCTGGATCGCAATGGCCTCCTGCTCGCCACCAGCGTGCCAGTTCCCAGCATCTGGGCCATCCCGGAGGACTTGGAGCGCGACAAGGCCAAGCTCGCGAAGCTGGCGAGGTTGCTGGAGATGCCGCTGGCCGAGCTGGAAAAGAAGCTCGAAGACGAAGACAAGAATTTCGTCTGGCTCAAGCGCCAGGTGGACGAGGCCGTGGCGCAGCAGATCGCGGCCCTGAACATCAAGGGCATCTATCAGCGCAAGGAATACAAGCGCCAGTACCCGGAAGGCGAGGCCGCCGCCCATGTGGTGGGCTTCACCAACGTCGAGGACCACGGCCAGGAAGGCATGGAACTCGCGTTCGACAAGGCACTGGCCGGCCGGCCCGGCTCGCGCCGCGTGATCAAGGACCGTCTTGGCCGTATCGTCGAGGACGTGGGCGAGCAGGTCCCGCCGGTGGACGGGCGCGACCTCCAGCTTTCCGTGGACAGCAAGGTCCAGTTCTTCGCCTACCAGAAGCTGCGCGACGCAGTGCTGGAAAACAAGGCCAAGGCGGGCAGCGTGGTCGTGCTGGACGTGGCCAGCGGCGAAGTGCTGGCGCTGGCCAACTACCCGAGCTACGTGCCGAACAAGCGCCAGAATCTCTCCGGTGCGCAGCTGCGCAACCGGGCACTCACCGACACCTTCGAGCCCGGCTCGACCATGAAGCCTTTCATCGCCGCGCTGGCGCTGGAAAAGGGCCTGGTGCGGCCGGAAACGGTGATCCAGACCGCGCCCGGACGCCTGACCATCGGCGGCTCGACCATCGGAGACGCGCATCCCCACGGCCTGCTGACCGTCAACGAGATCATCCAGAAGTCCAGCAACGTCGGCACGGTGAAGATGGCCATGCAGCTGCAGCCGCGCGATATGTGGGAGATGTTCTCGCAGGTCGGGCTCGGCCAGAAGCCGCAGCTGCCTTTCCCCGGCGCCGTCAGCGGCAAGCTTCGGCCCTACAAGACCTGGCGGCCCATCGAGCAGGCCACGATGAGCTATGGCTACGGCCTGTCCGGCAGCCTGTTCCAGTTGGCCCGCGCCTACACGGTGTTCGCGCGCGACGGCGATCTGGTGCCCGTGACCCTCCTCAAGTCCGAGGACAGTGCAGCCGGCATCCGCGTGCTGGACCCGAAGAACGCGCAGGCAGTGCGCCACATGCTGCACCTTGCGACGCTTTCGGGCGGCACCGCGCCCAAGGCCCAGACCATGGGTTACTCGGTGGGTGGCAAGACCGGCACTGCCCACAAGCAGGAAGGCAAGGGCTATGCCGACAAGAAGTACCGCGGCTTCTTCGTAGGCATCGCGCCGGTGGAAAAGCCGCGCATCGTGGTGGCGGTGATGATCGACGAGCCCAGCGGCGGCAAGTATTTCGGCGGCGACGTGGCCGCGCCGGTATTCAGCGCCACGGTGCAGCAGACCTTGCGCATGCTGGGCGTGCAGCCCGACATGAACGTCAAGCCGCAGATCGTGGTGCAAGCGGTGGAGGAGTCGTTCTGATGCTCGAACTCCACAGCCCCCAGGAAGCCGCTCAATGGCTGCGCAGCCGGGTAACCGGCACGCTGCAGTGCGACAGCCGCAAGATCACCTCGGGCGACGGTTTCATCGCCTGGCCGGGCGCGGCGACCGACGGGCGCAAGCATGTGCATGCCGCGCTGGCCCAGGGTGCGGCTGCGTGCCTGGTCGAGCGCGAAGGCGTGGAAGCGTTCGATTTCGGCGTGCCGGGCATCGCTGCCTATCCGCAGCTCAAGGCGGCCACGGGCCCGATCGCTGCAGCTTATTTCGGCGCGCCGAGCGAACAGCTCGACGTGCTCGCCATCACCGGCACCAATGGCAAGACCTCGACCGCCTGGTGGCTGGCCCAGGCGCTCTCGAACCTGGCGCCGGAGTCCATTCCCTGCGGTCTGATCGGCACGCTGGGCACGGGTCGGCCGCCCCACGTCGAATTCGTCGGGCTCACGACGCCTGACCCGGTGCTGCTGCAGCGCCAGTTCCGCCGCTTCCTGGAAGAGGGCGTCAAGGCGTGTGCGATCGAAGCCTCGTCGGTGGGCATCGTCGAGCGGCGCCTGGACGGCACGCAGATCCGCGTGGCGGTCTTCACCAACTTCACGCAGGACCACCTCGACTATCACGCCACGATGGAGGCGTACTGGGAAGCCAAGCTCGAACTGTTCAGCTGGCCGGGCTTGCAGGCTGCCGTCGTCAATCTGGACGATGAAAAGGGGCGGGAACTTTCGCAGTCGCTGCAAGGAGGCAAGCTCGACCTGTGGACGGTGTCCTGCGCGGAGCCGGCGCGCCTGATGGCCCGCGACATCGGCTATGACGACCAGGGCCTGCGCTTCGTGGTGCAGGAGGATGCCCAGCGGCATCCGCTGGGCACCCGCCTGATCGGCCAGTACAACGTATCCAACCTGCTGGGCGTCATTGGCGCCATGCGCGCGATGGGCGTGCCGCTGGCACAGGCGGTGCGGGCCTGTGCCGGCCTGCTGCCGGTGCCCGGGCGCATGGAGCGCCTGAGCGAGCCCGGCAAGCCGCTGGTGGCGGTGGACTATGCCCACACGCCCGATGCGCTGGACAAGGCGCTGCAGGCACTGGCTCCCCTGGCCCACCAGCGCGGCGGCAAGCTGTGGTGCGTGTTCGGCTGCGGCGGTGACCGCGACCCGACCAAGCGCCCGCTGATGGCCGCCGTGGTGGAAAAGAATGCGGACCGCGTGGTCGTGACCAGCGACAACCCGCGCAGCGAGAAGCCCGAGAACATCATCAGCCAGATCCTGCTGGGCCTGTCGCGCAGGGAATGCGTGGAGGTGCAGGCCGATCGGGCGCTGGCCATCGCCGAGACCATCGGGCTGGCGGCACCCGAGGATGTGGTGCTGCTCGCGGGCAAAGGGCACGAGGACTACCAGGAGATCGCCGGCGTCAAGCTGCCGTTCTCGGATCAGGCGCACGCCCGGGCCGCGCTTCGTGCGAGGGGGGCGCAATGAGCGGCATGTTCACCTTGGCCCAGGCGCTGCCATGGATCCCAGGCGGCAAGCTGGTGGGCGACGGCTCGCTGTCCGTGGAGCGCGTCCACAGCGACACCCGCACGCTGCAGCCGGGCGACCTGTTCGTGGCGATCAAGGGCGAGCGATTCGACGCCAATGATTTCCTGGCCGAAGCCCAGGCCAAGGGCGCCGTGGCGGCGATCGCCCATCGCGGCAAACTGCCCGCGGGCTTTCCGGGGATCGAGGTCGACGACAGCAAGCTGGCGCTGGGTTCGCTCGCGGCCGCCTGGCGCGCGCAGTTCGACCTGCCCCTCATCGCCGTCACCGGCAGCAACGGCAAGACCACCGTCACGCAGATGATCGCCTCCATCCTGCGCGCCTGGCAGCCCCAGGCCATGCTGGCGACGCAAGGCAATTTCAACAACGACATCGGCCTGCCGCTGACGCTGCTGCGGCTTCGCGCGGAGCATCGCATCGCGGTGCTGGAACTGGGCATGAACCATCCAGGCGAGATTGCTTACCTGGCGGGCATCGCCGCGCCCACCGTCGCCATGGTGAACAACGCCCAGCGGGAGCACCAGGAATTCATGGCCACCGTGGAAGCGGTGGCGCGAGAAAACGGCTCGGTGCTGGCTGCACTGGGCGCTAGCGGCGTCGCCGTATTCCCCGCAGACGAGGAATTCACGCCGCTGTGGAAGGAACTGGCGGGCTCGCGGGCCTGCATGACTTTCGGCGCTCAACATGCCGACATCGTTTTGGCCGGGACTGAATGGCAAGGCGGGCATTGGCAGGTGAGCGTGAAAACGCCCGCCGGCCTTTTGTCCTACCGACTCCATATCGCCGGCCGCCACAACGTGCGCAACTCGCAGGCCGCGGTTGCCTGCGCCCTGGCGGCGGGCGTTCCGCCGGCTGCGGTCACGCAAGGCCTGGAAGCCTTCGAGCCGGTCAAGGGCCGTTCGCGCGCGCTGGGCGTGAAGCTGGGCGGCCGCGTCATCACCTTGGTCGACGACACCTACAACGCCAACCCGGATTCGGCGCGCGCCGCTGTCGATGTGTTGGCCGAGCTGCCTGGGCCCCGTTTGCTGGTGCTGGGCGACATGGGCGAGGTGGGGGACCAGGGGCCGCAGTTCCACGCCGAAGTGGGCGACTACGCCAGGGCCCGGCGTATCGAGCAGTTGCTCACGCTCGGCGACCAGTCGACGGCGATGAAGGGCCGGCATTTTGCCGACGTCGACTCGCTCAATGCCGCCGTGCTGGCCGAATTGCCGCGTGTGGCGAGCGTCCTGGTCAAGGGATCGCGATTCATGAAGATGGAGCGGGTGGTGGACGCGATCACGGCCTTCGCACAACAACAAGAACAAGGAGCAACCGATGTTGCTTAGCCTGGCCAGTTGGCTGCAAACCCTGAGCCCTGAGTTCGGCTTCCTGCGGGTGTTCCAGTACATCACCTTCCGTGCCGTGATGGCGGCAATGACTTCGCTCCTGATCGGCCTGATCGCCGGGCCGTGGGTGATCCGGCACCTGGCTTCGCTCAAGATCGGCCAGCCCGTGCGCGGCTACGGCATGCAGTCGCACCTGGTCAAGAGCGGTACCCCGACCATGGGCGGGGTGCTGGTGCTGCTGTCCATCGCCATTTCCACGCTGCTCTGGTTCGACATCACCAACCGCTTCGTCTGGATCGTGCTGGCGGTGACGCTGGGCTTCGGCGCCATCGGCTGGGTGGACGACTGGCGCAAGGTCGTGCACAAGGACCCGGAAGGCATGCGCTCGCGCGAGAAGTATTTCTGGCAGTCGCTGATCGGTTTGCTGGCGGCCCTGTACCTGGTGTTCAGCATTTCGGAAAGCTCCAACTGGCGCGTGCTCCAGCTGTTCTATACCTGGGTGAAATCGGGCTTCGACGTGAACCTGCCGCCCAAGGCCGGCCTGCTGCTGCCCTTCTTCAAGGAAGTGAGCTACCCGCTGGGCGTGTTCGGTTTCATGATCCTCACCTACCTCGTGATCGTGGGCGCCAGCAACGCGGTGAACCTAACCGACGGCCTGGACGGGCTGGCGATCATGCCGGTGGTTATGGTGGGCTCGGCGCTGGGCGTCTTCGCCTATGTGACCGGCAGCGCCGTGTATTCCAAGTACCTGTTCTTCCCCCACATCCCGGGGTCGGCCGAACTGCTGATCTTCTGCGCCGCCATGGCGGGCGCGGGATTGGCGTTCCTCTGGTTCAACACGCATCCGGCCCAGGTGTTCATGGGCGACGTCGGCGCGCTGGCCCTGGGCGGCGCGCTCGGGACCATCGCGGTGATCGTGCGGCAGGAAATCGTGCTGGCGATCATGGGCGGCATCTTCGTCGTCGAGGCCATGTCCGTGATGGCGCAGGTGACGTATTTCAAGTACACCAAGAAGAAATACGGCGAGGGCCGCCGCATCCTGAAGATGGCGCCGCTGCACCACCACTTCGAAAAGAGCGGCTGGACCGAAACGCAGGTCGTCGTGCGCTTCTGGATCATCACGATGCTGCTGTGCCTGCTCGGCCTATCCACGTTGAAGCTGAGGTAACCCGTGGAACACCTCAAAGACCAGCACGTTCTCATCCTCGGCCTGGGCCTGTCCGGCCTGGCGATGGCCCGCTGGTGCGCGCGCTGCGGTGCGCAGGTCACCGTGGCCGATACGCGCGAGGCGCCGCCCCAGCTGCCGGCTTTGCGCGAGCAGGTACCGCAGGCGCGCTTCGTCGCAGGCGCCTTCGATGCCGCGCTGCTGGACGACGGAGTCAGGGCCGTGTTCCGCAGCCCGGGGCTGTCGCCGGCGCAAGTCGCGCCGGTGGTCTCCGCGGCCAGCGCAAGCGGGCTGCCGATCGGTGGCGAGTTGAGCCTTTTCGCCGGCGCACTGGCGGATTTGAAGGCCCAGCAGTCGTATGCGCCCGCCGTGCTGGCCGTCACCGGCACCAACGGCAAGACCACGGTCACGGCCTTGACGGGGCAACTGGTCGAGCGCAGCGGTCGCACCGTGGCGGTGGCGGGCAACATCGGCCCCACCTTGCTGGACACGCTGGCGCAAAAGATGGACGCGTCGGCTTTGCCGCAGGTCTGGGTGATAGAGCTGTCGAGTTTCCAGCTGGATACCGCCGGTGATTTCGAGCCCACCGCTGCGGCGGTGTTGAACCTGACGCAGGATCACCTGGACTGGCACGGCGACATGCAAGCCTACGCCGACGCCAAGGCACGCGTGTTCGGCAAGAGCGGCCTGATGGTGATGAACCGCGAAGACCCGCTGGTCATGAAGATGCTTCCCGAAGCTGTGAGGATCAAGGGCGGCAAGATGGAGCAGCGTCCGTATCTGACCTTTGGCGCCGATATGCCGCAGCGGCCGGGCGACTTCGGCATCGAGGTCGTCAATGGCATGGCTTGGCTGGTGCGGGCGCTGGAAGCCGACGAGACGCTGAAAAAGCGCAAGGACATCGACGAGGAATTGCACTTCCAGCGCCTGATGCCCGCCGACGCCTTGCGCATCCGCGGCCGCCACAACGCCGTCAATGCGCTGTCGGCCCTGGCGCTGGCGAGCGCCGCCGGCTGCGCGCTCGGCCCCATGCTCTATGGCCTGCGGGAATATCGCGGCGAGCCGCATCGGGTGGAGTCGGTCGGCATCATCAACCAGATCGAATACTTCGACGACAGCAAGGGCACCAACGTGGGCGCCACCGTGGCGGCACTGCAGGGCCTGGGCGCCGAGCGCAAGGTCGTGGTCATTCTCGGCGGCGACGGCAAGGGCCAGGATTTCTCGCCGTTGGCACCCATGGTGTCGCGCCACGCCCGGGCCGCCGTGCTGATCGGACGCGATGCACCTCAGATCCGTGCGGTGCTCGAGCCGACCGGCGTGCCCTTGCTGGACGCGGAGTCAATGGAGCAGGCGGTTTCGCTGGCCACGCAACGCGCCCATGCCGGCGATGCCGTGCTGATGTCCCCGGCCTGCGCCAGCTTCGACATGTTCCGGGACTACCCGCACCGCGCCCAGGTGTTCCGCGCCGCTGTGCGCGCCACCGCCGAGCAGGCCGGCGTGGAACTGGACGGCACCGAATGAACGCCTTCGCCCAACGCCTGGGTTACGGCCGCGCCGCGCAGCCGGTGCGGGTGCAGGTCTTCGACCAGGCCCTGCTGTGGGTCACGGTGGCGTTGCTGGCGTTCGGCCTGGTGATGGTGTATTCGGCCTCGATCGCGCTCCCGGACAATCCGAAGTTCGCGCGCTACGCCCACACTCATTTCCTGCTGCGCCACGCGGCCTTCATGGTGCTGTCGTTCATCGTCGCTCTGCTCGCGTTTCAGGTGCCCATGACTACCTGGGAGAAGGTGGCTCCCTGGCTGTTCGTGCTTTCCCTGCTCCTGCTGGTGGTGGTGCTGATCCCGCACGTGGGCAAGGGAGTGAACGGCGCCCGGCGCTGGATCACCCTGGGCTTCATGAGCTTCCAGCCCTCCGAGCTGGCGAAGTTCGCGGTGCTGCTCTACGCGGCCGACTACATGGTCCGCAAGATGGACGTCAAGGAGCGGTTCTTCCGCGCCGTGCTGCCCATGGCCGCGGCCGTGGCCATCGTGGGGCTGCTGCTGCTGGCCGAGCCGGACATGGGCGCCTTCATGGTCATTGCCGTGATCGCCATGGGCATCCTGTTCCTGGGCGGCGTCAACGCCCGCATGTTCTTCCTGATCGCCGCGGTGATGACGGTCGCCTTCGTGCTGATGATCGCGCTGTCGGACTGGCGTCGCGAGCGCATCTTCGCCTACCTGGATCCCTGGAGCGAAAAGCACGCACTGGGCAAGGGCTACCAGCTCTCCCATTCGCTCATCGCCATCGGGCGCGGCGAGATCTTTGGCGTCGGCCTGGGTGGCAGCGTGGAGAAGCTGCACTGGTTGCCTGAAGCCCATACCGACTTCCTGCTGGCGGTGATTGGCGAGGAATTCGGCCTGATCGGCGTCCTTGCGGTGATCGTCGCATTTCTGTGGATGACCCGCCGCATCATGCACATCGGCCGCCAGTCCATCGCCTTGGATCGTGTCTTCGCCGGGCTCGTGGCACAGGGGGTCGGCATCTGGATCGGCTTCCAGGCCTTCATCAACATGGGCGTGAACCTGGGCGCGCTGCCGACCAAGGGACTCACCTTGCCGCTGATGAGCTACGGCGGCTCCGCCATCCTGATGAACCTGGTGGCGATTTCCGTGGTGCTGCGGATCGACTACGAGAACAAGGTTCTGATGCGGGGAGGGCGGCGATGAGCCAGCGCTGCGCTCTTGTCATGGCCGGCGGTACCGGCGGCCATATCTTCCCGGGGCTCGCGGTGGCCGAGGCGCTGCGCGAACGCTCGTGGCGAGTCCACTGGCTGGGCGGGCCCGGCAGCATGGAAAGCCAGCTGGTGCCGCCGCGCGGCTTCGCCTTCGAAACCATTGCCTTCTCGGGCGTGCGTGGCAAGGGCGTGAAGACCTTGTTCTTTCTGCCGCTGCGCCTGCTGCAGGCCTTCTGGCAGAGCATCCAGGTCGTGCGCCGGGTCCAGCCCGACGTCGTGATCGGCCTGGGCGGCTACATCACCTTCCCCGCCGGCATGATGAGTGTGCTGCTGGGCAAGCCGCTGGTGCTGCACGAACAGAACTCCATTGCCGGGATGGCCAACAGGGTTCTGGCGGGCGTGGCCGATCGCGTATTCACGGCTTTCCCCAACGTGTTCAAGAAGGCAGCCTGGGTCGGCAATCCGCTGCGTCCCGCCTTCGTGCAGCAGCCCGGACCGGCGGAGCGCCTCGGCTCGCGCACGGGGCCGCTGCGACTCTTGGTGGTGGGGGGCAGCCTGGGCGCGCGGGCCTTGAACGATACGGTGCCGAAGGCGCTGGCGATGATTCCGGCGGAAAAGCGCCCGACGGTGCTTCACCAGAGCGGCGCCAAGCAGATCGACGAGCTGCGTGCGAACTACGCCGTCGCCGGTGTGCAGGCCGAACTCACACCTTTCATCGACGACACGGCGCAGGCCTACGCGCAGGCCGATCTCATCGTCTGCCGCGCCGGCGCCAGCACGGTGACCGAGATCGCGGCCGTGGGAGCGGCGGCGGTGTTCGTGCCGTTCCCCTCGGCCGTGGACGATCACCAGACGACCAATGCCCGGTTCCTGGTCGATGCCGGTGGCGGCTGGCTGGTGCAGCAGCGCGATCTCAGCCCCGAGTGGCTGGCCGACCTGATCCAGAAAATCGAGCGGCCGGAATTGATCCGGCGCGCGCTGGCCGCCAAGGCCATGCAAAGAGTCAACGCCACGGCCGAAGTGGTCGCGGCCTGCGAAGAGTTGGTCCGCAAATGAAACACGCCGTCAAACATATTCACTTCGTTGGCATCGGCGGCGCCGGCATGTCCGGCATCGCCGAGGTGCTGCGCAACCAGGGTTACCTGATCTCGGGCTCCGACCTGCATGACAGCCCGACCCTGAGCCGGCTGCAGGCGCTGGGCATCAAGACCTATGTGGGCCACGCGGCCAGCCACATCATCGGTGCCGACGCGGTGGTCACATCCACGGCCGTGCAGGCCGACAACCCCGAGGTGCTGGCCGCGCGCAAGCGCGTGATTCCCGTCGTGCCGCGGGCGATGATGCTGGCGGAGCTGATGCGCCTGAAGCAGGGCATCGCGATCGCCGGCACCCATGGCAAGACAACGACCACCAGCCTGGTGGCCAGCGTGCTGGCCGAAGGCGGTTTGGACCCCACCTTCGTGATCGGCGGGCGCCTGAACAGCGCGGGCGCCAACGCCAAGCTGGGCAGTGGCGATTACATCGTCGTCGAGGCGGACGAGTCCGATGCTTCGTTCCTGAATCTGATGCCGGTGATGGCCGTGGTGACCAACATCGATGCGGACCACATGGAAACCTATGGGCACGACTTCGGCAAGCTCAAGGGTGCATTCCTCGAATTCCTGCACCGCATGCCTTTCTACGGCACGGCGATCCTGTGCATCGACGATCCGGCGGTGCGCGACATCGTCCCCGACGTGCAGTGCCCGGTGACCAGCTACGGCGTCAGCGAAGAGGCCCAGGTGCGGGCCGTCGACATACGCCCTGTGGGCGGGCAAATGCATTTCACCGTGCAGCGGCGCAACGGCGTGACGCTGCCCGACCTCCAGGTCAAGCTGAACCTCGCCGGGCACCATAACGTGCTCAATGCGCTTTCGGCCATCGCCGTCGCGGTGGAGCTCAACGTCCCCGACGAGGCGGTGTGCAAGGCGCTGGCCGAATTCAAGGGTGTGGGCCGCCGCTTCCAGAGCTACGGCGACGTGCCGGTGACTGCCGCGAACGGTGGGGGCCACTTCACCCTGATCGAGGACTACGGCCACCACCCGGTCGAGATCACGGCCACGCTGGCGGCCGCGCGCGGCGCGTTTCCGGGCCGCCGCCTGGTGCTGGCGTTCCAGCCGCACCGCTACACCCGCACCCGTGACTGCTTCGAGGATTTCGTCAAGGTGGTCAGCCAGGCCGACGCGGTGCTGCTGGCCGAGGTGTATGCGGCCGGCGAGGCGCCCATCGTCGCCGCCGATGGCCGTTCATTGGCGCGCGCGGTGCGCGTGGCCGGCAAGGTCGAGCCCGTGTTCGTGGATGACATCGCGGCCATGCCGGCGGCCATCCAGGAAATGGTCCGCGACGGCGACGTGGTGATGTGCATGGGTGCCGGATCGATAGGCGGCGTGCCGGCCAAGCTGGCGGAAACAGGAGGCGGCGCATGACCGCAGGCAAAAAAGATTCAAAGGGCTTCGGCAAGGTCGCCGTGCTCATGGGCGGCCATTCGGCTGAACGCGAGGTCTCGTTGATGTCGGGCAGCGGTGTGCTCAAGGCGCTGCAATCGAAAGGCGTGGATGCCCACGCCTTCGATCCGGCCGAGCGCGACTTGTCGGAACTCAAGCGCGAGGGATTCCAGCGCTGCTTCATCGCGCTGCATGGCCGCTTCGGCGAAGACGGCACCGTGCAGGGCGCACTCGAGTTGCTGGGCATCCCGTACACGGGCTCGGGCGTGATGGCTTCGAGCATTTCCATCGACAAGGTCATGACTAAGCGCGTCTGGCTGGCCGAGGGGCTGCCGACGCCGCGGTACACGTTGCTGCGCCGGGGCGCCTACGACCGCCAGCAGGTGATAGCCATCCCCGACGACCTGGGCCTGCCGCTGATCGTCAAGCCGGCCCGCGAAGGCTCGTCCATCGGCGTGGCCAAGGTGCAGGGCTACTCTGAAATGGCCGATGCCGTGGACCAGGCCGCCGCGCTCGACACCGATGTGCTGTGCGAGCAGTTCATCAGCGGCGACGAAGTGACCTGCCCGGTCCTGGGCTCCGGCGACAGCGCGCGCGCCCTGCCTGTGATCCGCATCGTGGCGCCCGAGGGCAACTACGACTACCAGAACAAGTACTTCACCGACGACACCCAGTACCTCGTGCCCTGCGGCCTGCCCGCAGGCGAGGAGCAGGCGATCCAGGAAATCGTGGTCAAGGCCTACCGGGTGCTGGGCTGCCGCGGCTGGGGGCGCGTCGACGTGATGATCGATGCCGCCACGCGCAAGCCCTACCTGCTGGAGATCAATACCTCGCCCGGCATGACCGGGCATTCGCTGGTGCCGATGTCGGCGCGTGCCGATGGCATCAGCTACGAGGATCTGTGCGTCCAGCTGCTGGCTTCGGCCTCGCTGGATCAAGAGAAGGGGACGGCCACGAAATGAGCGCGACCCTGCCCGCACCGTTCGACGTCAAGCTGATGAACATCACCGCCACGGTGCTGTTGTCGGCTTGCGTCGTCCTGCTGCTGGCGGCGGTCATGTGGTGGGCGCTGCGCCACCCGCTCTTTTCCATCGCGGGCATCACGGTGCAAGGCGACGTAGCGCACAACAGCGCCGTGACCCTGCGCGCCAACGTCGCGCCGCGGCTGGCCGGCAACTTCTTCACCGTGAACCTCGCCGCTGCGCGCCAGGCCTTCGAGGATGTGCCCTGGGTGCGCCAGGCCATCGTGCGCCGCGAGTTTCCCAACCGGCTGCGGGTGCAGTTGCAGGAGCACCAGGCCGTCGCCCTGTGGGGCAGCGAAAGCGAATCGCGGCTGGTCAACAACTTCGGCGAGGTCTTCGAGGCCAACGCCGGCGACGTCGAGCAGGAAGGGCTGCCGCGGCTGGTGGGCCCGGACGGCCAGTCCGCGCAAGTGCTCGCCATGTACCAGGCCGTCAAGCCGCTGTTCGAGCCGCTGGAGCTGACCGCGGATCGCCTGACGCTCACGGCGCGCGGAAGCTGGCAGCTGGAACTGGACACCGGCGCCGTGATCGAACTGGGCCGGGGCAGTCCCGAAGAAGTGTCGGCCCGTGCGCAGCGGTTCGTGCAGACGCTCACCCAGGTGACCTCGCGCAACGGTCGGCGACCCGACGCCCTGGTGTCGGCCGACCTGCGCCACGGCGACGGCTATGCGGTGCGATTGAGGGGCGTCGGCACGACCAGCCCCGACGCGGCAAAGAAATAGAACTACAGGCACGAAAAGAACATGGCTAAAGAATACAAGGACCTGGTCGTAGGACTGGACATCGGAACCGCCAAGGTGATGGTGGTGGTGGCCGAGGTCCTGCCCGGCGGCGAGCTCAAGCTGGCGGGCCTGGGCGTGGCCGCGTCCAACGGCCTCAAGCGCGGCGTGGTGGTGAACATCGACGCCACGGTGCAGAGCATCCAGCAGGCCTTGAAAGAGGCCGAGCTGATGGCCGATTGCAAGATCACCCGCGTCTACACCGGCATCACCGGCAGCCATATCCGCGGCATCAACTCCAGCGGCATGGTGGCCGTGAAGGACAAGGAAGTCACGCCCGCCGACGTGGCGCGCGTGGTCGAGACGGCGCGGGCCATCAACATCTCCACCGACCAGCGCCTGCTGCTGGTCGAGCCCCAGGAATTCGTGATCGACGGCCAGGACGTGAAGGAGCCGATCGGCATGAGCGGTATCCGCCTGGAAGCCAAGGTGCACATCGTCACCGGCGCCCAGAGCGCGGCCGAAAACATCATCAAGTGCGTGCGCCGCTGCGGCCTGGAGGTGGAGGCGCTGATGCTCAACCCGCTGGCTTCGAGCCTGGCGGTGCTGACCGATGACGAGCGCGAACTGGGGGTGGCCGTGGTCGACATCGGCGCCGGCACCACCGACGTGGCGATCTTCACCAACGGCGCGATCCGGCATACGGCCGTGATCCCGATCGCCGGCGACCTGATCACCAGCGACATCGCGATGGCCCTGCGCACGCCGACCAAGGACGCCGAGGACATCAAGGTCGAAAGCGGCTATGCCAAGCAATTGCTGGCCGACCCGGAGCAGCAGGTCGAGGTCCCGGGCCTGGGCGACCGCGGCCCGCGCATGCTGTCCAAGCAGGCCCTGGCCGGCGTGATCGAGCCGCGCATCGAAGAGATTTTCTCGCTGGTGCAGCAGGTCGTGCGCGAGTCGGGCTACGAAGAAGTGCTGTCCTCCGGCATCGTCATCACCGGTGGCAGCGCGGTGATGCCGGGCATGGTCGAGCTGGGCGAGGACATCTTCCTCAAGCCGGTGCGCCGCGGCGTGCCGAAGTACCGCGGCGCGCTGTCCGACATGGTGTCGCAGGCGCGTGCCGCCACCGTCATGGGCCTGCTCGAAGAGGCTCGCATGGCGCGGCTGCGTGGCTTCAAGGTTGCGCAGAAAAACGGATCGATGAAGACGGCCTTCGGCCGCTTCAAGGACTTCATCGTGGGGAATTTCTAAAGATGGCCCCCACTAGAAATAGAAAGGAGCGATGGCGGTGCACCGATCCACCGGCCTAGGCGTTCATGGCACACAACAATCTTTCAAATTGGCAACTGCAACGGATTCAGGAGATTACAAAATGAGCATCGAAATGATTGAGGTCGAAGAGTTCCACCTGGGCACCCAGATCAAGGTGATCGGCGTCGGCGGTGGCGGCGGCAACGCGGTGGAGCACATGATTGCCCGCGCCGTCCAGGGCGTGGAATTCATCTGCGCCAACACGGACGCGCAGGCCCTGGCCCGCACGCCCGCGCACAAGACCATCCAGCTGGGCCAAAGCGGCCTGGGCGCCGGCAGCAAGCCCGAAAAGGGCCGCGAGGCGGCGGAACTGGCGGTGGACGACATTCGCACGGCGATCAACGGCGCTCACATGCTGTTCATCACGGCCGGCATGGGCGGCGGCACCGGCACCGGCGCGGCGCCGGTGATCGCGCGCATCGCCAAGGAGATGGGCATCCTGACCGTCGGGGTGGTGACCAAGCCCTTCGACTGGGAAGGCGGGCGCCGCATGACCAATGCCGACAACGGGCTGGCCGAACTCGAAGCCAATGTCGATTCGCTGATCGTGGTGCTCAACGAGAAGCTGCTCGAGGTGCTGGGCGACGACATCACCCAGGACGAGGCCTTTGCCCACGCCAACGACGTTCTCAAGAACGCCGTGGGCGGCATCGCCGAAATCATCAATGTGCCCGGCCACGTGAACGTGGACTTCGAGGACGTGCGCACGGTGATGGGCGAACCCGGCAAGGCCATGATGGGCACGGCTGTGGCCAACGGCCCGGATCGCGCCCGCATCGCCGCCGAGCAGGCCGTCGCCTGCCCGCTGCTGGAAGGCATCGACCTGTCGGGCGCCAAGGGCGTGCTGGTGCTGATCACCGCGGCCAAGGGCAGCCTGAAGTTGTCGGAGTCGAAGCTGGCGATGAACACCATCCGCGCCTACGCTTCGCCCGATGCGCATGTGATCTACGGCACGGCCTACGACGACAACCTGGGCGATGAGGTTCGCGTCACCGTGGTGGCCACCGGCCTGTCGCGCCAGGGCCAGCGCCGCACGGCTCCGCCGCTGCAGGTGCTGCGCACCGGTACCGACAACGTGCCGTTCAACGTGCCGACCATCAACACCGTCGTCGGCGGCCCCGGATCGGCATCGCACGGCCACAGCTCGCAGCCCGACTACGGCGGGATGGCCGTGCCCAGCGTCTGGCGCACCAACCGCACCCAGGCAGCCGCCAAGGTGGATGCGCTCTCCAACGGGGGCATGGACGATTTCGAGATCCCCGCGTTCCTGCGCAAGCAGGCGGACTGAGGGGGAAGTAAAATCGTTCGCATGCTCCAGCAACGAACCCTCAAGTCCCTGACCAAGGCCGTCGGTGTCGGCCTGCACAGCGGCCAGCGGGTCGAGCTGACGCTGCGCCCGGCCCAGCCGGACACCGGCATCGTGTTCCGCCGCACCGACCTTCCCAGCCCCGTCGACATCCCGGTGTCGGCGGAGGCCGTGACGGATACGCGGCTGGCTTCCACCATCTCCAGCGGCGGCGCCAAGGTGCACACGGTTGAACACCTGATGTCGGCCTGCGCCGGCCTCGGGTTGGACAACCTGTACGTCGACATCACCGCCGAGGAAGTCCCCATCCTCGACGGTTCCTCAGCTTCCTTCGTCTTCCTGCTGCAAAGCGCCGGGATTGAATTGCAGAAGGCCCCGCGCCGGTTCATCCGCGTGCTGCGGCCGGTCGAGGTGCGCGAAGGGCAGGGCGACAACCTGAAGTGGGCGCGCCTGGATCCTTATCACGGCTTCAAGCTGAGCTTCGAGATCGATTTCGCGCATCGAGTCGTCGATTCCACGGGCCAGCGGGTGGAGTTCGACCTGAGTTCGGGTTCCTACGCGCGCGACATTGCGCGGGCCCGCACCTTCGGGTTCACCAAGGACCTGGAGACGATGCGCGCCAGCGGCCTCGCCCTGGGCGGCGGCCTCGACAACGCCGTGGTGATGGACGACTACCGCGTCCTCAATACCGACGGCCTGCGCTACGACGATGAGTTCGTCAAGCACAAGATCCTGGACGCCATGGGAGACCTGTACCTCATTGGCAAGCCTTTGCTCGCCTCCTACAGCGCCTTCCGATCGGGCCACGCGCTGAACAACAAGCTGCTGCGCGAACTGCTGTCGCAGGAGTCGGCGTACGAAGTCGTCACCTTCGACAACGAGAAGCAGGCGCCCGCGGGTTTCGCGCAACCGGTACGCGCCTGGTAAGCAGGCCCTGAATGCTGCTGTTTCGCTGGGCCATCCTGCTGTTCCTGCTGGCGGCCGGCGTTTCCTTTGCCTTCTATGCCGGCACGGGCGAGGCGCGCTTCAAACGCTTTGGCCTCGTGATCCTCAAATGGACGCTGATCGCGGCCTTCGGCTTCTTCCTGGTGTTGTTCCTGGAACAGCTGGGATAGCGAGCACCCGCGCGGCCCAGCCTCAGTAGGTCCGCCCACCCTTGTACATGCCGCTGGTCTTGCGCGCCGTGGCCGTGGCTTGTGCGATGCGGTCCATCGACGCCCCCGCGTGGGCGTGCGTAATGGCCAGGCCCAGGGCATCGGCCGCGTCCTGGCCGGGCAGCCCGGGTAGCCGAAGCAGCCGCTTGACCATTTCCTGCACCTGCGCCTTGGCGGCCTTGCCATGGCCGGCCACGGCCTGCTTCATCTGAAGTGCGGTGTATTCGGCGACGGCGAGATCGCACGACACCAGCGCCGTGACGCAGGCGCCTCGCGCCTGGCCCAGCAGGAGGGTGGCTTGCGGGTTCACATTGACGAAGACGATTTCCACCGCCGCGACGTCGGGCTGGTAACGCTCCTTGACCTGCGCGATGCCGTCGAACAGCACTTTCAACCGGGCCGGCAGGTTGCCGCGGTCCAGGTGGGTGGTGGTGATGGTGCCGCTGGCGACGTAGGTGAGCGTGTGGCCGGTGGCGTCGACCACGCCGAAGCCGGTGGTTTGCAGGCCGGGATCGATGCCGAGGATTCTCACGGCTTTCATTGTGCGTCAGGCACCGAAATACCAGCGCGCCGAATGAAAAAATATCGGCGCCGCGAAGCATAGGGCGTCCACCCGGTCCAACAAGCCATTGGCGCCCGTGACCGACATGCCGCGCTGGCCCCAGGCCGTGACGCCGCGATCGCGCTTCAGGGCCTTCATCACCAGGTGCCCCATGGAGCCGGCCACGCATGCGACGAAAGCCATCGCCAGCGCCTGGCCCGGTTTGAACGGGGTGATGAAGGAGAACACGCCGCCGACGAGGCTACCCACGAGCATGCCCAGCATCCAGCTGTACCAGTTGAAGCTCTTGCTCACCTCCGGGGCACTGGGCGGGCGCTTGAGGCGGCGGGTGAGCAGATGCTGCACCAGCATGCAGGTCTGCACCACCAGCACCAGGAAGAACACCATGAAGGCGCCCTTGCCCTGGTAGTTCTTGAAGTCCAGCAGCAACAGGGCCGGCACATGGCTCATGCCGTAGATGCAGACCATGATGCCCCATTGCAGCTTGGCATTGCGCTCGAGGAATCGCTGGGTATCGCCGGCCAGCGCGCTCACCACGGGAATCGCCAGGAATACGTAGACCGGAATGAACACCGTGAACAGGTCGAAGTGCTCCGTGCCCACCAGCCAGAACTGGATGGGCAGCACCACGAAGAATGCCAGGATCAGGCTGCGGTGGTCACCCCTGCGGGTGGGCGACAAGGTGATGAACTCGCGCAGCGCAAAGAATGCGATCAGCGCGAACAGCACCGTGGCCACGGTGTCGCCCGCGGCCCAGGCCATCCAGAAGATGACGACCATGAACCAGGAGGTGCCCAGGAGATTGCGGAAGTTCTTCAGCTCCGCGTGCCAGGCGTCGTCGTGGTCGGTGGCGCGCTCGCGGAACGTGAACAGGAAGGCCGTCACGCTCACCACGACGAGGATCCCGAAAACGATGATGAACAGCGCGGCCACCTGCTGGGTGGGCGTGAGTTCGCGCAGGAACTGGTTCAAGCTTAGACCTCGCGCAGTGCGATAACGGCTTGCCGCGCGCGGTCGAGGAACGCTCGGCGCTCTTCCTCGGCCTCCAGCCGGATCGGCGAGCCGAAGGTCACGGAGCAGAGAATCGGCACCGGCACGACTTCGCCCTTGGGCATGACCCGCTGGATGTTGTCGATCCAGGCCGGCACCAGCACCACCTGTGGAAACCTCTGTGCCAGGTTGTACAGGCCTGCCTTGAACGGCTGCGGCTCTTCGGCATGGCCGCGCGTGCCCTCGGGAAAGATGATCAGCGAATCGCCGGCTTCCAGCGCGTCCACCAGCGGTTGCAGCGGGTCTTCGTCGCCCTTGCGCTCGCGTTCCACGTAAACCGCATTGAAGACCGCCGTGGTGATCCACTGCTTGAAAGGCGTCTTGGTCCAGTAATCCTTGGCGGCGATGGGCCGGGTGATGCTGCGAAGTTCTTCAGGCAAGGCCGCCCAGATCATCACCAGGTCGGCGTGGCTCTGGTGGTTGGCGAAATAGATTCGCTGCTCCGCCTTGGGCGGGCAGCCGTACCAGCGCGCCTGGGCGCCCGTGAGCATGCGCACGATGCCCAGGAGTAACAAGCTCATCAGTTTGGCCAGCATGGCGCGATCATAGGGCCGCCCGCGGGGGCCGCCCTAGGGCAGCTCGGCGTCGCGCATGCGGGCCGCGATGGTCGAGGCCCGATTGGAGAGGTAGCCCGAGTGGGGGACTTTCTCGAAGTACTTGGGCCGCGGCAGCATCACCGCCAGGCGCGCCGCTTCATAGGCGGACAGCTGCGATGCGCTCTTGCGGTAGTAGTGGCGGGCGGCGGCCTCGGCGCCGAACACACCTTCGCCCCATTCCACGCTGTTCAGGTAGATCTCCAGGATGCGTTCCTTGCTCAGCATCCTCTCCAGCGCGAACGCCAGCACGAACTCCTGCCCCTTGCGCAGCAGGGTGCGCTCGCCGGACAACAGCAGGTTCTTGGCCAGCTGCTGCGTGATGGTGGATCCGCCGACGATCTTGGGGCGCTTGGCGGTGGGCGCCAGCTGGGAGCGCGTCACCTGTCGCGGCTTTTGCCGCGCAGCGCGTTCCTCGGCCTGGGTATTGCGCTGCCAGGCCTTTTCGATCGCCTCCCAGTCCACGCCGTCGTGGTTGGTGAAGCTGCCGTCCTCGGACGCGATGACCGCGCGCTTGAGGTTGTCGGAGATCTCGTCGTAAGGCAGCCACTGCTGGCGCCAGCGCAGCTGCCCTTTTTGCGTGGCGATGCGCCAGGCCTCGGACCGCTGGAAGCTGGTGGACTGCGGATCGACAGTGGCCGCCAGCGCGATGCGGGCCACGAAAAAAACCTGCAAAGCGGCGCCCGCCACCAGCAGCAGGGCGATCAAGCGGAGCAGGGCCTTCATCGCGGGCTCAAGCCAGCGTGGCGCGCAGCTCGGCCAGCACCTGGGCGGAGGGCGGGCGTACCCCGCGCCAGATCAGGAAGGCCTCGGCCGCCTGTTCCACCAGCATCCCCAGGCCGTCACGCGCCACGGCGCCGTGCTGCCGCGCCCAATCCAGGAAACCCTGCGCGGCGGGGCCGTACATCATGTCGCAGGCCAGTGCGCCGGGCTTGAGCACGCCGGGGGGCACCGGGACCCCCGCGCCGCTCATGCTGGTGGTCGTGGCGTTGATCACCACGTCGAATGCGTCGCGAACCTCGTGCAGCTCGGGCGCCTCCAGCCGCACGCCGTGCCGCGCGGCAAGAGCCGAATGCCGCTCGATCAGGACACCGGCCTTGGCCTGGGTGCGGTTGGCGACGACGATGCGCCGCGGCTTGGCCTCTATCAAAGGCCCCAGCACGCCCGAGGCCGCGCCGCCGGCGCCGATCAGCAGCACGTCGCGGCCGGCAAGAGCGACACCCGCGTTGCGCGCGATGTCGTTGGCCAGGCCCACGCCGTCGGTGTTGTCGGCAAAGACTTCGTCGCCGTCGAAGCGCAGCGTGTTGCAGGCGCCCGCCAGCTCGGCGCGCGGCGTCAGCTGGGTGGCCAGCGGCGCCGCTTCGAATTTGAACGGCACCGTGACATTGCAGCCTTTGCCGCCCTCGGCGCGGAACGCCTGCACGGACTTGCGAAAACCATCCAACGGAATCAGCCGCTTGACGTACTGCAGATCCTGGCCGGTGAGTTGCGCGAAACGGGCGTGGATCCACGGCGACTTGCTGTGTTCCACGGGGTTTCCCATGACGCAGTACAGGTCGGTCGTCATCGGTCGGTCAGCTTGGTTTCCAGCGTTTCGTCGCGGGTGAACTTGAAGCGCGACACCACGACGATCTGGTCGGCCTTGCGGCGCATGGCATCGCTGAAGCGGCCGAACGGCCCGGCGCTGCGGGCGATGCTCTTAGCGCGGCGATCGAGCACGAGGCTGCCCGAGGTTTCGGCCACTTCGGTGTCCAGCACCTTGCCGTCGAAATTGACGGTGACGATCATGGTCAGTTCGCCGTAAAGCTTCTTGCCCGCAACCTCGGGGAAGTTGTGCGTGCCTTTCTCCTCGATCTTGCGGCGCAGCCCGTCGTAGTAGATGGCATACACCTCTTCGCGGGTGGAGGGGCTGATGTAGCGCTTCTTGGGCCGGGCGTTTTCTTCGTTGATCCGCCGTTCGATCTCGGCCAGCATCTTCAGCAGCTGGCGGCGCTTGTCCTCGCGCGCCACTGCCTGCGGGTTGTTGGCGGGTTGCTTCGGATCGGGCGGCGGCAGGGCCGCCAGCATCTTGCGCACCTGCGCCAGCAGCAAGGTCTGCTGCTCCTGCATGGCCTCGACCTTCTTCTGCGCGTCTTCCGCCGCGTCGCCCATCTCGGTGAGCGCAGAGGGCGGCAAGGGCGAAGTGGCATGGCCCTTGGCGGCCTCGCCTCCGCCGGCCAGGGAGGTCTGGGCGATGGCGCGGGCCTTGTCGGCTTTCTCGTGGGTCTTGGTGTTGACCAGGATCACTTCGAGGGGAGTGTCCTGGAAAACCCGGTTGAAGCTCTCGGGGTCGACGAAGCGCACCGTCAGGAGGACGGCATGCACGGCAAAGGAGACGCCGAGCGCGATCTGCAGGGTACTGAACGAACGCAAATTCACGAAGACGGATTATCCCCGGAGACAGCGGGAGTCTCGCCAGTGTCCTCGACATCGACGGCGATGGCAATCGGGCCGGCCACGGGTTCGTCCTCGGCCTCTTCCTCGGCTTCCACGGGCTCGGGCGTTACATCCAGGCGTTCGAGGACCGTGCCCCTCACGTCCAGGGTGATCGGATCGATGTCGCCGAGCTTGATCCGCAGCTTGGCGCCGCGCGGCAAGTCGGAGCCGCCCAGCACCGGCAGCACCAGGGGCAGGTCGTCGGCCCGCACCAAGCCTTCCTTGAACAGCGTGCCCACCAGTTCGTCGATGCCTTGCTGCTCCAGGTACTTGAGCGTCCAGAAGCGTTCCATTCCCGCCTGATGCGCGTTGTAGGCGGAATAAGCGGCGTCGAACCCCGAGATGATGGAAAAAAGCTCCGCATCCTTGGGCTTGAACGGAGCAGCCAGGGCTGCGGTCCGACCATGTCGTGCCGCCGCGATGATCTGCCACTGGTTCACGAGGTCGGTGTATCGGCGCAACGGAGACGTGCTCCATGCGTAGCTCTTGACGCCGATGCCAGCGTGCGGCAGAGCCTTGGTGCCCATGCGCACCTTGACGCCGGGGGCCATGCTCGCCTGGCTGCGGTAGATCGCCGGCACGCCGAGTTCGCCCAGCCAGTTGCCCCAGGTGCTGTTGGCCAGGATCATCGCCTCGGCCACGATCAGGTCCAGCGGCGCGCCGCGCCGGCGCACGCTGATCTCCACCTGCTCGTCACCGACGGGCTCCGCGCCGTCATTGCCGACCAGGCGGAAGTTGTAATCGGGGCGGTTGAAGTTCTCGGGCTTGCCGCGCACCAACTCGCGCAGCGACTTGAGGTGCAGGGCCAGCCGGTACAGGAAGGACAGCTGGGGATGGAGCCCCGACAGTTGCGGGGCGGCCTCGGTTCCCGCGGAGGGCTCTTGCAGCCACTCCTCGGTGACGACGGCGTCGAGCTGGTCGTGGCGAAGGTTCACCCTGATCGGCACGCGCTCCAGCCGCGTCTGGGTGTCCTTGAGGGCCAGCGTGGCTTCGTCGAAGGTGGCGTACAGCGAGACGGACGGGCAGTCGCGGCCCTCCTGCAAGGTGTAGGCCTGAACCACGTCGTCGGGCAACATGGTGATCTTGTAGCCCGGCATGTACACCGTGGAGAGGCGCTGGCGGGCGACCTGGTCGACGGCGCTGGAGGGCTGCAGCACCAGGCCGGGCGCCGCGATGTGGATGCCTACCGTCACGGTTCCCGAGCCCAGGCCCTGGACCGAAAGCGCGTCGTCGATCTCGGTCGTGCTCGAGTCGTCGATGGAGAACGCCTGCACATCGGCCAGCGGCAGTTCGTCCTTGATGGCGGGCGCCTGCAGCGGCGGGAACGCGGTCCCCTTGGGGAAGTTCTCGAACAGGAATCGCTGCCAGTGGAACTGGTAGGGAGACGCGATGGCACCGGCGTGTTTGAGCAGGTCCAGCGGCGCGGTCTGCGTGGCGCGGGAGGCTTCGACGACCGCCTTGTATTCGGATGCGTTCTTGTCGGGCTTGAACAGTATCTTGAACAGCTGTTCGCGGATGGGAGCGGGGCAGCTGCCGGCGGCCAGCTCCGCCGCCCATCCTGCGATCTGGGCCTGGACCTGCTTTTTCTTCTCGATCGCAGCCAGCGCCTGCTGCAGGATTTCGGCGGGCGCCTTCTTGAAGCGGCCCTTGCCGGCGCGGCGGAAATAGTGCGGCGCCTCGAACAGGCGCAGCAGAGCGCCCGCTTGCTGCGCCAGAGTGGCCTTCTCGCTGAAATAGTCGCGCGCCAGGTCGGCAAAGCCGAATTCTTCCTGGGGGGCGAACTCCCAGGCCAGTTCCAGCTCGATGGTCTGCGCCAGGGCCTGGGCCTCGCGCATCAGCTCCGCGGGCGAGGGCTTCTCGAATTTCAGCAGGATGCTGGCGGCCTTGACCTTGACCCGCTTGCCGCTGTCGAGCTCGACCTGGGCCGACGACTCCGCTTCGGACAACACCCGCCCCGCCTGGAATTTCCCGGCTTCTTCAAACAATGCAAACATGGGGTCGATTGTCCCATGCAGATGTTTCAGGCCAGATCGAGGAAATCGAACACTTCGTCGATGTGGCTGTCGAAGTCCGACAGCGCATGGTCGCTTGCTTCCAGCAACTTGATCCGGGCACCCGGATAGCGGCCGGTCATCTCCCGCCAATCCAGCACCTCGTCGCCCTTGGCGATCACCGCGAAGTAGTTCTCCGGGCGGGCGAGCTGCCCGCCTTCGAGCGCCCGCAGTTCGTCCACGAAATGCGGCTCGAAGAAGAAATGCTCGCCCGGGTCGTGCCAGGCCGTCTGCTCGCCGACGTACTTGGCCAGGTCGCGTGAAGGGTGGACGGCGGGATTGAGAAGCACGGCCTTGCAGCCGATCGCTTCGGCCACGCAGGTGGCGTAGAAACCGCCCAGCGACGAGCCCACCACCGCCATGTGCGGCCTCGGCCATGCCGCGATGCCTTCCATAACCATGTCAATTGCCGCTCTGGGGGAGGGCGGCAGTTGCGGACACCACCAAGTCACCTGCGGGTGGCGCCCAGCGACCCGCGCCGCCACCTGGCGGGCCTTGGTGGACTGGGGCGAGGAGCGGAAACCGTGGAGATAGAGCAAGTGGGTGACGGCCATGCGGGATGTTCCCATACTCGAGGTCCAGGGTTAACCATATCCGCCATTCCGGGGGTTGGCGGGTGACGCGTTTCCGGCGACACTCGCGCAGCACCGAGGAATGGGATGAGCCAGGGGGATACCACCGCCGCCAGCGCCGACGCGAGCGACGAACTGATCGCGCGCAGCATTGCCATGATCCTGCCCCAGTCGCGGGCCGGAGCGGCGACCGCCATCGTGCTGGGCGCCATGTTCGGTTTCCTGTTCGTTCCGGCGGCGGGATGGGCGCCGTACCTGGCGTGGTACGGCATCGTTGCTGCCGGCTTCATCGGCAGGCAGGTCTACTTCGAGAGGCAGGTCGCCCGGCAGGGTGCGACGCGGCGCAGCCTGTTCCTGATTGCCGCCGTATCCGCGGTGACGGGATGGATGGCGGTGGCCTGCGTTCCGCTGTTCGCACGCTTCCTGTCCGTCGCGGACATCGGCGTCCTGACCATTGTCATGGTGGGATGGATCGCCCTGGCGGTTTCGGTGCTCGCCGTGCAGCCCAGGATCTACCTAGCCTACATCTTCGCGTGCCTCGCGACCGTGTATGTGGGGTGGATGTGGCACGCCAATAGCCGTGACCTGATCATCATCGGGCTGGCCATGATCCTGGGCGGCCTGATGCTGGCGCGCCTGGCACGCACGATCTGGATGCAGTTGAGCGATACGGTGCAGCTGGGCCGGGCCAACGCCGACCTGGTCGGGCAGCTGCGCACCTCGCTCGCCATGCAACAGGAGGCCCAGCGTTCCCGATCGCGCTTTCTTGGCGCCGCAAGCCACGACCTGCGCCAGCCGGTACAGGCGTTGTTGCTGCTCGCCGATATCTTTCGCCGTTCATCCGACACCGACAGGCGGGAAACAGTGGCCCTGCAGATGGCGCGCACGGCGGAATCCATCGACTCCATGTTCAAGGGACTGGTCGACCTGGCGCAGATCGACGCCGGGACGATGAAGGTCGCGCTCCAGCCCCTTCACGTCGAGCAGCTGGTGCAGGGCGCCAGCCTGGGTTTCCCCGAGAAATGCGCGGTCAAGGGGCTGTTCTTTCGCATCAAGGCACCTCCGGACGCCGGCGGTCTGACGGTTTCGGCCGACGCGGTGTTGCTTGAACGCATTCTTCGCAACCTGCTGGACAACGCCTACAAGTTTTCGCTCAAGGGAGAGATCGTGCTCGAGATTTCCTCCCAGGCATCGCACGCGCTCATCGAGGTACGCGACCAGGGCATCGGGATGGACGCTTCCGATCTCAAGCAGGCCTGCAACGCCTTTTTCCGCGGGCGCTCCGCCAGCGTCGCCGAGGCTGAGGGAATCGGCCTGGGGCTCGCGATCTGCAAGCACATGGCCGGCCTGATGGGTGCCGAACTCACGTTGGAATCGAGGGTGGGAGCCGGGACGCGGATCGCGCTGCGCCTGCCCATGGCCAGCATCACGAGCGTCTCCACGGCCCGCGCCGAGCGCTTGGCGGCGCTGGCGGGCATCACCGTGGCCGTGATCGAGGACGACCGGATCGCCCGTGAGGCGCTCAAGCTCTGGCTGGAGGAGGCCGGCGGCCGGGTGATCTGTGCTTCGGGCCTGGACCAGCTGCTGTCTTCCTTGCGCGACGCCGGCGCGACGCCTGATTTCATCGTGGCCGACTACCGCCTGGCCAGCGGCAATGGCCTCGCGGCGATCCAGCGGCTGCGCACGGAATATGGCGCGGTGCCGGCTGTCATCGTTTCCGGCGAGCGCCATCTTGCCCTCGACGGCTACGGCATTCCGGTGCTGCAGAAGCCCGTGGCGCCGCAGCAGCTGATGGAACACATCTGCTCGGCCTTGCCTGCCGGCGCCCAGCAACCGATGGAGTACCCGTGAACAAGAAGGAAGCGAAAGACGCGGGCGCGCAGCCCCTGTCGGTCTCCTGGCGCGACTGGGTTGCGGGCTTTGAAAAATGGAACTGGGCCGACGGCGCCGACGCCCCCGCTTTCGATGCGATCGTCGTGGGCTCGGGCTATGGCGGCAGCGTCGCGGCCCTGCGGCTCGCCGAAAAAGGCTATCGCACGCTCGTTATCGAACGCGGCAGCGAGTACCTTCCCGGCGATTTTCCCAACGACTTCTCCCTGGTACCGAAGTATTTCCGCGTCAACCTGCCGGGCAGGGGCGTGCCGGCGGGCCGTGCCTCCGGGCTGGTCGAAGTCCACGTCGGCCAGGGCCTGGTCGGGGTCACCGGCAACGGCTTGGGCGGCGGCAGCCTGATCAATGCCGGCGTGGTCATCCAGCCCGACAAGGACGTTTTCGACCAGCCGCAGTGGCCGGCGGCGCTCCGGGATCGGGAAGGAAAAACCGACGACGAATGGGCGCTGCAGCGGTACTTCGACCAGGCCCGCTCCGAATTGGGAAGCGCGCTGTGGGAATCAGGCCTTCCTGGCAACCAGGCCCTTTGCAAGTCCGTGGCGCTGCAGCGGCTGGGAGAGCGGCTGGGAGAGGGCGGCGTATACAAGACGGCCGAACTGACGATCGACCCATCTCGCTGCGCCCGTTGCGGCGATTGCGCGGCCGGGTGCAATCGTCCCGATGCCAAGAAGGCGCTGGCGGCGACCTACCTGCAAAAGGCGATGAAGACCGGTCTGGTGCAGATCGTCACGCAGGCGGAGGTCTACCGGTTCGAGCGCAGTGGCACCGAAAATCAGCACCGGGGCTGGACGGTTCGGGTGTTTTCAACCGACGTTCAGCATCAGTACCTGTCGACGCGTGAGTTGTTCAACGAAAAATCGCCGGCCCCGACCGCCCGCAAGCTCACCGCGCCCAGGCTGTACCTGTGTGCAGGCACCTTCGGCTCCACCCAGCTGCTGCAACGATCCCAGGCGCTGGCAGACCGCTGCCTGGCGTTTTCGCCCGCGCTGGGCACGCGCCTTTCAGGGAACGGCGACAGTATTTCGGTCAGCGCCAACGAGCCCGACATCGCCAACAGCGTGGGTCTCGGTGACAAAGGCCTGCGGGAATGGGATGCGTGGGACCGTGACGGGACTGCCCCGCAGCGCGACCACATCGTCGGGCCGACGATCACCGGCATGATCGATCTGCGCGGCCGGCACCAGCCCCTGGAAAAAAGGATCCTGATCCAGGACGCCGCGATTCCCACGGCGATCGCCCAGGCCTATCGTGAGCTCCTCGCCACTGCCTGGTCGCTCAAGCAGCTGGGAGACTGGTGGTTCGAACGCCCCTTCGGCCCGCGCGGCAAGGATGCCGAGGATCCCTTGGCGGCCGGGACGATGGCCGACCACACACAGGTGCTCCTGGCGATGGGGCACGACGGTTCGCCGGGCCGGATCGTCTGGCTCGAGGGCGATGACCGGTCGGCGCCGTATCTCCTGAATCCCGAACAGCTGGGGGTGTATGTCGAGCAGCAACGGCTGTTCGACAAGATGGGCAAGAAGCACGTCCATAACCCGCTGTGGCGAGTGCTGCCCGAGGCCGCCCTGGACGCGATGGACGGACCCAAACCGCCTCAGACCATCACCACCGTGCATCCGCTGGGCGGCTGCGTGATGAGCGAGCACCCGGACAACGGTGTGGTCGATCACCTGGGGCGAGTGTGGATGCACGACCCAGGCCGGAGATTCGTGAGCGCCGATGCGGTGCAACCGCCCTTGAACGAAGGCTACGCGAATTCGCCGCGCACCTACAAAGGCCTGTACGTGATCGACGGCTCCATCGTTCCGACATCGCTGGGGTGCAATCCGCTGCTGACCATCACGGCCCTGGCGGAGAGGGTGATGGCTCATTTGCCTGCCAACGACGTCCGCAGGACACCGCCGCAGCCTGCGGCTTCGCCCGCCCGGTCGCCCCGGATCATGCCCTCCACGGATGTGGCTGTGAGCGCCAGGCTGAACGAAGTGCTGGTGGGGCGGGCCATCGAGATCGGCGGGGAACTGGCCGATGTACTGCGGGGCCCCCGCGTAGTCGCCCGGTTTTCCGCCAGCTTCGAGGCGCCGAACCTGCTGCAGGCGATGCGCCAGGAGCGCCACGGCATCGCCCCCAAGGCCGAGCTCGCGTTCGGGTGCGGCGACGATCCCAGCGGCTCCGAGGCGGCGGCCCTGGTCTACGAAAGCGAAGGCGAAAGCAACATCTTCGAGCCCCTGCCCGCGAACTGGGGCAGTGCCGGGCCATGGCTGCTGATGCGTTCCCTGCTCGAACTGGCCGCGTTGCCGGTAATGGTGCTGGCCGCGATAGCGATCGCCGTTAACCACGGGTTCACGGCCAAGGCATTTGCGATTCTCGCGGCGGCCCTCATCGTCGCCGCCATCGCCGTGGTGCTCCTTCCCTTTTGGCGGACGGTTCTGACCTGGTTGGTGCTGCGCGGCGCGAACGACTGGCGCGACCGCGACCAGGCGGTACCCGTTTTGCGATCGCTCCGGCAATGGCTCTTCCGGTTTCCCGGACTGCTCAAGCAATGGATCCACGCGACCGAAAAGCGCGTGATGCGCTACCGCATCCACATGCGCCGCAAAACGGTGCCTGGCGAGGCCGGGCAGGGCAAGGGCAAGGGCCCGAGGGTGGCCGGCCGCATCACGCTTTATGCCACCAAGCGGGTGGCCTACCGGGCCAGCCTGGGCGAGTTCGTGAGCTGGCTGCTGGGGCGCAGCCCGCAGCTGCGTCCCACCTTCTGGGAGCAGGTGATGGACGCCGATGTGCGGGTGGTCCGCGCAGGCCGGCGTTCCTGGTGGCCGGCGCTGGCAAGAGGTCGCTTCAGCATGGGGTTCGACAACCTGCTCGCCACAAGCCGCAGCGACGCCGCTGGACGCTCGCGGCCCGGCGCCATGGAGTTGCTCGAGAGGGGTGACAGCACTTCCGGCATGCTGGCCCTGGCCTCGTACCCGCTGCTGTTCCTGCGTTTCGCCCTCAAGACGCGCCTGCTGGATTTCCGCCTGCCCAACTATTCCGGCCTTCCTGTGTCCGACAGCGCCTCGCAGGAAGACACGCGGCTGCGCGTGCCGGGTGCAGCGGCGTCGGATCCGGGCATCGTGCCGGAACTGGTATGGCTCGAGGATGTGGAGCGCGGCAAGTCGACCAGCGATCAAGGCGACGAACCGCAGGGCTCGTTGCGCTTGCCCCTGTGGCGTTACAGGCGGCGGGAGACCGGGCGGCCCGAGGTGAACCCGGAGGCGGAATGGCTCGGTATTCCCGTCGCCCGCGCGAAGTCCGTTCTGCTGGTGCACGCCTTCGGGCAGTCCGGCCTTTCGTTCACCTTCAAGCAAACCGGCCGGAATCTTGCCGAGCACTTCTACGAGCAAGGCTATGAGGTGTGGGTCCTCGAAACCCGAATGTCCACGCGCACCGCCTATGCGCTGCAGCCCTCGACGGTGGATCAGATCGCCCAGTACGACATTCCTGCAGCCGTGTGCAAGATCACGGCGCTGCTGAAGGACGAACTGCAGGCGCATCACCCCGTGCAGATTTGCGCGTTCGCCCAGTGCATAGGGGCGGCTGCGCTGTGGATGTCGCTGCTGTCCGGAAAATTGAGCTATGGCAAGGCGCCGGCGGGCACGGCGGCTGCGGCAAAAGGCGTTGCCACCCCGCAGTTGTCCATGATTTCGCATGCGATGTTCAGCCAGGTTCACCCCTGGATGGTCGGCTCCCCGGTGACGCGCGCGAAGACCTGGGTGCCCGCGCTGCTGCGCTCGCTGTTCAACCGCGGCACGGTGCCCTTTTCCGTTCGAGGCGGACAGGACGGATGGTTTGCGCCGCTCATGGACCGCGTCTTCGCGAGCATGCCCGCGCCTCCCGGGGAAAGCCGGCGTCCGCGCGGCGATGACGACGCCGCGGCGACTTGCAGGCGGATCCGCTATATCGAGGCGCCGCTTTTCCTGCACAAGAATATCAACGATGCCACGTTCCTGGCCATGAACCGGCTGTTCGGCGACGCGAACATCCGCTTGTTCGCGCATGCCCGCCGGTTCGTGGAGAAGGGGAAACTGGTGGACGAGGATGGCGTCAACGTCTACGTGACGGAAGCCCATATCCGCAAGCACCTGGCCTTTCCGATCCAGCTTCTGCACGGCGAAAAGAATGAACTGTTCGACGTCGACAGCGCCAGACACTCGTACCAGATGTTGCGCGCCATCCATCCGGAATGGATCGATCAGTTCGCGCCCGAGGCCGGCATCGTCCAGGGATATGGCCATGTGGACGTACTGATCGGGCAGGATGCCCCCGCGGACGTTTACCCGCGCGTATCGGCATTCTTCGACAAGGCATTCCAGGCAGGCCCTCACAGGGTGGCTGCGGCAGGGCCGGTCGGCTGGACCTTGCGGGCGCCAAGAATCGGGCCGTTCCTGGGGTGGGTGCGCCCGGAAAATGGCCGCATCGCCATGCGGCTGTCGTTCATCCTTGACGACAAGGAAGGCGCCGCGCTCGGCGACACCGCGCAGCCGCGTGTGCTGGTGCGGTATCGCAAGCCCGGCGGCAAGTGGACCAGCCTGCCGCCGGAGCAGTGGCGATACAGCTTTTACGATGCGAGGGGCCACGGCGAGGACCAGCAGGCGAGCGGGCCGGGGAACAAGGGTGCGGTGGTGCTGCGTGCGGTGCGTGTCGACGTCCTGCTCGACAAAGACGCGGCCGAAGGGTCACTCCAAGTCCTTTCCTTGCATCAAGTCAGTCATCCGGCTGTCGAGCCGCTGCCGGACCACCCGGACGACGAGGCCATCGACAGGTTTTTCGAGACGGTGCTTGGCCAGACCCGGGGACCGGCGCCGGTCGGCCAGGGCAGCGGCGGACGCCGTTACATCGGGTTCGACGCTGCCGAGGTGGCTGTACCTACCGCCGCGTTGGCGACCCTTGGGAGCGGAGCGGACGTGAGTTTTTCCGTGGCCTGCTGCCGCCATCCGGGGTTCGGCCCGGACCAGGGCCGCGTGGACCGAAGCGTGGACCGCATGCTGTGCGAACATGAAAAGGAGCCGCTGGCCTTTGCGATGCTCCTGGGCGACCAGATCTATGCCGACGCGACCGCCGGGTTGGTCGACCCGACCAGTCCGCTGGAGCGTTTTTACGAGCGGCACGAAACCGCCTTCTCCGCCCCCGGCATGCGCCGATTGCTGCGAACGCTGCCCACCTACATGACTCCGGACGACCACGAGTGGATAGACGCATACCCGAGCGGCAGTCCGCTGGTCAAGGAGCGCTGGCCGGACTGGACTTCCAATTCCGGATTCGCGTCGAGACAGAAGCGCGCATTCCGGGTGGCCACCAATGCATTGACGGCATTCCAGCGCTTCCAGCGCGGCGGCAGTTACCGCTCTTATGCGTACCAGCATGGCTGCGTACGGGTCTTTGTGATCGATACCCGGTTTGCTCGCCAACGCAATTCGCCCTCGATCGTCAGCCCCGGCGTCATGGCGAGCCTGCGCAACTGGCTGCAGGCGCCTGAGGCGCGCGATTGCCTGAATGTCGTCGCGTCGGGCTCGGTAGTGCTGCCGGGCCTGCGACCGGATGCCGATCCCGCCAATCCCGGCGTCATCGATACCTGGCAGTACGCGCCGCAGGAACGCAGCGAGTTGCTGGAAATGCTGGTGCAGCACGCCGGCGGCGCATTCCTGCTGCTGTCGGGGGACTATCACGTGAGCGCCGCGGCGGAAATCCGCTGCGACGGCAGGATCGTGGGGGCCGCGATCGTCGCACCGCCGTTGTATGCGCCGCTGCCCTACGCCAATGCCACCCCGGAAGCGCTGGACCTGGAAGAGAACATCCGGTTGCGCAGCGGCACCATGGACATGGCGGTGCCCGCAGGAGCGGAGGGGGCGAGAGGTTCCGGTTGGGGCCGCATCTCGGTGCGCAAGCTTCCGGTGGGTTTCGAGATCACCTACGGGCGCGACCTGTGGACCTGGGAGGCGGCTCTCGGCCAGCAGCCACAGGCCGTCATCCGCTTGCCCGGTTTTCCGCTGCCCGCGCCGCTGCAGGCGCCGGCCCAGGATTCAGCAACCGTGGCCTGAGGCCGTTTTTACCTGGCGAGCGCCTCTCTCTTGTCCTGCGGTCCCGCGGCCAGGTCGTGGATGCTCAGCCCCGCACGGGCCACCGCATAGACGGCCTGGGTTCGATTGGTGAGGCCCAGCGCATCGAAGATGTGCGCGATATGCGTTTTGACGGTGCCGTCCGAGATGCCCAGGTCCCGGGCGATCACCTTGTTCGGCTTGCCCTGGATCAGCGCCAGCAGCACCTCGCGCTGGCGCTCTGTCAGGTGCACGCCCAGCCTGCTCCACCGGTCGGCGGCGTCGCGGCCGTTGGGCGTCCCGGCCGACGCAATGCTGAGGCAACTGGCGGGCAGGAACACGCCGCCCGACAGCACCAGCTTCAGCGCCTGTTGCAGGGCCTCGGCAGGCGCGGCCTTCGGCAGAAAGCCGCACGCTCCCATGTCGATGCAGTGCTGGATGGTGCCGGGATCGTCCTGGCCCGACAGCACCAGCACCGGGATCTCCGGACACGAAGCGCGGGCGCGCTGCAGGGCCGAAAGCCCCGTGTAGCCCGGCATGTGGAGGTCCAGAACCATCAGGTCCACCTGCAGGCCCGCCTCCACCCGCTCTAGCGCGGTATCGATCAGGCCGCATTCCACGATCTCGGCCGAGGGGTCGTTCGCATGCAGTGCCTGTACGACGCCCGCTCGAAACAGCGCATGGTCATCGACAACGAGGATTTTCATTTCTTTGCCCCTGTGAGAAGCCAAATGCTAACCTCTGATGAGCGGGCCAGGGCTACTCCTTTTGGCAGATGCGGGCCGCTCCCCAACGCGTCGCCGATAATTCCAACCTATGTCCGCAGTATTCGACAAACCCTCCTTCCTGCAGCGCGCCGCGCCGATGCTGCACGGCTTCGACGGCCCGCTGGCCTTCGCGGTCTTCCTCCTGGCCTGCGCCGGCCTGCTGACGATGTATTCGTCGGGCTTCGACCATGGTTCGCGCTTCATGGACCACGGGCGCAACATGCTCATCGCCGGCATGCTCATGTTCGTCGTAGCCCAGGTGCCGCCGCAGCGGCTCATGAGTTTTGCCGTGCCGCTCTATGTGGTGGGCGTGGGGTTGCTGGTGGCGGTGGCGGTGTTCGGCATCACCAAAAAGGGGGCCAGGCGCTGGGTCAACGTGGGCATCGTGATCCAGCCCAGCGAAATACTGAAGATCGCGATGCCGCTGATGCTGGCCTGGTGGTTCCAGAAACGCGAGGGCCAGTTGCGCGCGACCGACTTCGTGTTCGCCGCGCTGCTGCTGGTCGTGCCGGTGGGCCTGATCATGAAGCAGCCCGACCTCGGCACCGCCATCCTGGTGCTGGTGGCCGGCGTCTCCGTGATGTTTTTCGCGGGGCTGTCGTGGAAACTGATCGTTCCGCCGGTGCTGCTTGGACTGACGGCAGCCATCTTGCTGATCGTGTTCGAGTCGCAGTTGTGCGCCGAGGGCGTGCGTTGGCCGCTGCTGCACGACTACCAGCAGCAGCGCATCTGCACCCTGCTCGACCCGGGCAAGGACCCGCTGGGCAAAGGCTTCCACATCATCCAGGGCATGATCGCCATCGGCTCCGGCGGCATGTTCGGCAAGGGCTTCATGCAAGGCACGCAGACCCACCTGGAATTCATCCCTGAGCGCACCACCGACTTCATCTTCGCCGCCTACTCCGAAGAGTTCGGACTCGTCGGCAACCTGTGCCTGATCGCCGGTTTCGCTTTCCTGCTGCTGCGGGGCCTGGCCATTGCGCTGGAGGCCTCGTCGGTCTTCTCGCGCCTGCTCGCAGGCGCCATCACCATGATTTTCTTCACCTATGCCTTCGTCAACATGGGCATGGTGAGCGGGATCCTGCCTGTGGTCGGCGTGCCATTGCCCTTCATCAGCTACGGCGGCACCGCCATGGTGACACTGGGCATGGGCCTGGGCATCCTGATGTCCATTGCCCGGACCAAGCGGCTGGTGCAGAGCTAGGACAAGAAATGCCCCGTGTTTGCATCCCCCGAAAGGGGGGTACGCATCAGGGGCTTTCCGCGGATGAGGAGCGTATGCTCGGCCGCTATCCATCTGGCAACGACGGGCGGCTCGAGTGTGGCAAGTACTGATAGTTGAGGACGATCCGACGACCCTGGCCTTTTTCGCCGAGGCCGTCTCTCGCAGCGACCGGCTGGTCCTGGCCGCCGGCGTGGGAACGCTGGCGCAGGCGAAGACGTGGCTCGACGACCCCTCGCACAAGGTGGACGTGCTCCTGACCGACCTCGGGCTGCCGGACGGCAGCGGGCTGGCTGGTATCCGTCACGCGATGGCCCGCAACCCTGCGTGCGAGGTCTTGGTCATATCCATGTTCGGCGACGAGGAAAACGTGCTGGCCAGTATCGAGGCGGGCGCCCTGGGGTACATCCACAAGGACTCGACCCCGGACGACATCGCGCTGACCATCCTCGAAATGAAGGACGGCGGCTCACCCATCTCGCCGATGATCGCCCGCCGCGTGCTCGCGAAATACCGCGGTTTCCGCGAGGAGCCGCCAGCTGCGGCGCAGCCGGTCCCGGCCGCGCCGGGCGGGCGTGCACTCTCGCCGCGCGAACACGAGGTGCTGGAGCTGATCGCGCGCGGCTTTTCCTATGCCGACATCGCCCGGCTGAAGTCCGTCAGCGTGCATACGATCAAGAGCCACATCAAGAGCTTGTACGGCAAGCTGGCCGTGAGCTCGAAGAGCGAAGCGGTGTACGAGGCCACCCAGATGGGTCTGCTGAGGCCGCCGGGCAGGACGTGAGGAGCGCGCGGCCGCTACCATGCGGCCATGAACTGTCGCGTGTTGAGGAATATTGCAGCGGGCCTTTTCGCCGTCCTGGCGCTGGCCGCCGGCGCGGCGACGATTGAACTGACGCAGGCCCGCGCCACGATTTCGGTAGCGGGCGCTACGACACTCACCCAGGTGGTGCTGCCCTACCATCTGGATCGCGAACAAGGCACCCGCCCGGCCCAGGCCACCTTCGAGATTCCATTCAGCATTTCCGGGCAGGTGGACCAGCCTTGGGGCCTGTACCTCGCGCGCGTCGGCAACAGCGCCGAGATCTGGCTCAATGACAGCCTGCTGGCCCAACTGGGCGATATCCGTCAAAGCAACGCCGCCGACTATTCCAAGGCGCCCCAGTACCTGCCGATCCCGGCGCGCCTGCTGGAGCGGGAGAACCTGCTCCGGATCCACGTGCGAGCCGACGGTGGGCGGCGCGGCGGGCTGTCATCGCTGGTGGTCGGCCCGGACCACGAAGTCAGGCCACTGTTCGCGCAGGCGTCCCGCTGGCGCATGTCCGCCTCGCTGGTGGTGGCGGTCTTCAGCCTGCTGGTGGGAACGATTGCGCTGGTCCTGTGGGCGACGCAGTCCGACCCTGGGCGCGATACGCATGTGCGCGACAGCATCTACCTGAGCGCCGGCGTTGCCGAATTCTGCTGGGCCCTGCGCGTGGGCGACATCGCCATCGACCATCCGCCGCTGCCGTGGCCGGTCTGGGGCGTGGTGGTGACGGCCGCATTCGCCGGCTGGATTTGCTGCATCGCGCTGTTTTGCCACCATGTGGCGGGCTGGCACCGTCATCCCCGCATGCCCTGGATGCGGCTCACGCTCTGGTCGCTGTTCGGCAGTTCGATCCTGGCCTCGTCCCTGGGCTATGCGCTGAACAAACCCCTGTTCCTCACGGCGTGGCTGGGTTGCGCCAACCTTTTCTTCATCGGCTATGCCACGGTCTACCTGGTGACGGCGCTGCGTACCCCGACCACGGCGCGCGTGCTCGTGGGATTGGCGGGAGCTGTGAACGTGATGGTAGGCGTGCGTGACTGGGTCGCGATCCGGATCAGCGGCGATTACTCCCAATCGACCTGGATTCGCTACTCGTCGGTACTGTTCGGGCTGGCGCTGGGTTATATCGTCATCATGCGCTTCCGGTCGGCCACCGTGCAGGCCCGCGACCTGATGGCCAACCTGTCGGCCCGCGTCGCCGAAAAGGAGAAGGAACTGTCCCTGAGCTACGAACGGCTCGAGCAGATGGCGCGCGAACAGGAGCGCGCGTCGGAGCGCTCCCGCATCCTGCGCGACATGCACGACGGCGTCGGCTCGCACATCAGCTCGGCGATCCGCCAACTCGAATCAGGCAGGGCCGACGGCGACCAGGTGCTGCAGACGCTGCGCGACTCGCTGGACCAGCTGAAGCTGTCGATCGACGCCATGAACCTGGCGCCCGGCGACGTCACGGCCTTGCTGGCCGGGATGCGCTACCGGCTTGAGCCGCGTTTCGCCGCCTCGGACGTGGAACTTCAATGGCATGTGGACGAGATCGCCGCCGTGCGCGGCCTCGACGGGTCCGCGATGCGGCACCTGCAGTTCATGGTGCTGGAAGCCCTGTCCAACGTGTTGCAGCACGCCCGGGCCCGGGTGTTGCGCATCGAGGCGCGCGCCCGCGGCGAGGGGGCGCACCTGAAGATCATTGACGACGGCTGCGGCTTCGACCTGGCGCGGCCGCTGCGCCAGGGGCTGCTTTCCATGCACGAGCGCGCCGCTGCCATCGGCGCCACGTTGTCGCTGGAGAGCCAACCAGGGCGCACGGTGGTGGATATCCTGCTGCCGGGCAAGGCTGCTTGAACGGTGACTGTCAGCAGCAAAAAAAATGCCCCGCTCGCGCGGGGCATTCTTCATCTGGTCCGGACGGGAGAGCTTACCGTCGCGTGCCGACTATGCTTTGCACCGGCTCGGCCGGGTCGGTCGCCGTGAACGTTCCGCTGACCGCGCCGGCCAGGAAGTCCAGGATGCCGCTGAACACCCCGTCGCCAAAGGTGACGGTAACTGCGCCGCTGGCCGGCGTTACCGATACCGAGCAGGTTTCCTGCGTGGCCGGGCTGGTGCTGTTACTCAGGCACTGCGCACTGGAGCCATTGCCAAACAGGCGCAAGGTGGTCGACTGGCTCGGGTCGGTCTCGCCGGCCGCGGTGACGACCCAGTCGCCTTGGTAGGACGCCTGCGTCAGCGCCAGCGGCGTGTCCGGATCGACGGCCGGCAAACCCAGCTGGCTGAATAGCGCGCCGGCTGCCGTCGTGTTCAGGCGCGCCGTGCTGGTGGCCGTGGGCTTGTTCTGGTAGCCCAGGTAGACCTTGC
This sequence comes from Caenimonas soli, assembly GCF_013155545.1. Classification (GTDB taxonomy): domain Bacteria; phylum Pseudomonadota; class Gammaproteobacteria; order Burkholderiales; family Burkholderiaceae_C; genus Ramlibacter; species Ramlibacter soli. Next base: position 81,093 of record NZ_JABJVV010000006.1, read on the forward strand.
CCCCGCGCTCCACGAAGACCCGGTTGTAGGTCAGTGCGGCGGTCTGGGCGGGCGGGTTGCCGAGGGTCAGGATGCGAGCGTCGCCCAGCGTCGTCACCGTGTAGTTGCCGGTGCCGATCAGGTCGCAGTTGCGCGACGAGCCATCGGTCGATCGTTGCTGGCAACTGAAGTAGTTCACGGCGTTGCCTGCACCGAAGGCCACCCGCAGCAGGGTGTTGGTCGTCCAGTACGAAGTCTGCACCCCGCCGGTCGGCGCGGTCCCAAGGACGCCCACGCTGATCGAACTCTGGCTCCACCACTCATTGCGCGAGCCGCTCGACACCGTCGTGGTGCCGCCGAAGGAGGTGGAAACCACCACTGTGCCGGGGCCGAACACGCAGGGCGTACCCGGATTGGCGGCAATGACGCTCTCGAGCGTGGTGGCGGGCGATTGATAGCTGCTCGACGGCGTGCTCGGAGTGATCGAGGCGCAGGCGGAGGTGGTGTCGCTGGCAGAGGTCTTGCCGGCTGCCACCGCCGCGTTCGTGTTGACCACGATGCTGCTGCTGCCCGGGTAGTAGGCGGGTGCGGTGGTCAGCGGCGTGCCGACCTGATAGCCCAGCTTGGAGCCTACCGGGTAGGTGGCGCTGCCCAGCACAGTGGACGCCGAGGCGATGGTCAGGTTGGCGAAACCTGCGCCGGTCACCTGGTTGTACACATCGATCATGCTGCGGCCGGAAATATCGAAGAACGCGGTGTTGCTCCCTCCGGTTTCCAGCTTGTCGCAGTAGTCGTAGCTGCTCCTGCCCTGGGCGTCGCGCACGGAACTGCGGTTCTCGCCATTGAGGCCGCAATTGACCCAGCTGGCACCGTTCCAATGCAGGTCGGCCTGGCGAGTCGGGTCGCCACCGGTATTCCATTTCGCGACGACGCCGGAGTTGCTGCGGCTGCGGCGGTCCACGAAGCGGACATTGCCGGACGAGTCGGGCGTGTTCTGTGCCAGCGTGCTGGTGAAAACCCGTGCGAACCAGGCCTGGGCGCTGGTGAAATTCAGCTGACGCAGGGTGAAGCCCGCGCTCGGCATGTCCACTGCGGGCGCTCCGGCGGCGGACTGGTTGTTGATGGCGACGACGGTGGCCACTGCCGTGGCCGTCAGGCCCGTGCCGGGAGCCGCCACCAGTTCCTGGGCTACCGCGGCGACGGCTTCTGCTTTGGCTTCCGGCGTTGTCGCGGCCAGGATTCGCGGATCCGACGTGGCGGTCACCAGCGCAGACAGGTTCTCAAGCATCTTCTGCTCGATCGCCTTGTTCAGGTCGGCCTGAGTGATGACGGTGCCGTCGACCGCTGCGGTGCCCACGGCGGAAGCCAGGGCGGCGCTTTGTTCCTGCGTGGCCACGACGACCATCCGGGCAATGGCGCCGGCATTGGCGCTGTCGGTGCTGGTACTCTTGGTGAAATCGTCGAACAGCGAGACATTGATGCCCAGTTGTGCCTTGACCGAGGTCTCGGCCTCGGCGCTGGTCGCGCCGGTGTTGTCGACCGCGGTTTGCACCAAGGTGGTCAGCGGGCTGACCACGGTGGTCCGGTCCGCCGGGGCCTTCATCACGAAGGGTTGCGTCACAGGCCCATGGTCGGCGTCCACCGCGTCCGTGCCCACGACGGCCAGAACGGGATACCTGCCGACGTCTGCTGCTTCGACCTGCAGGACGACATTGCCCGCGTTGTCGGTCCGCCCCGAGGGCTCATCGCTGTCGCAAGCCCCGTTGAGGTTCTTGTCCAGGCAGACGGTGGCGTTTCGGATGACACCGTCGATGACGGTGACGGGAACGCTGCTGAGGGTCGAGCTGGTGTCCGGTGCAGGGCTTGATCCTCCACCGCCACCGCCGCAACCCGCTAGAAATATGGCCGTACTCGCTAGCGCGAAAAGCAGCCGTGAGGGTGTGGTCTTCATAGGGGCCTCCTGTGAGCCTGTTTGTGAAAGGGTGGGCTTGGGTTGCCGAAACAGGCCGCCTCGCCAGTCCCAATGCCGGTGGCGATCGTAGGCAACAAAACGTATCTTTTGAATCACCCATTTAGGGGAGACCCGGCCGCGGAGGCATCGCGGCCGAGCTGCAGGCGGGGCAATAATCGCCCACATGAAATCCACGGTCAGCATCGTCGGTGTCGGCAATATGGGTGGGGGAATGGCCACGCATCTGCTGGAACAAGGCTGGCCGGTGCAGGTGTGCGACCTGGACGCCGGCAAGGTCCGGGCCATGAAAGCATTGGGAGCCCAAGGCCGCAGCGATCCGGCTGGCGTGGCTGCCGGGTGCCAGGCGCTGATCGTGTGCGTGGTCGACGCGATCCAGGCCGACCAGGTGCTGTTCGGCCCGCTCGGAGCCGCGAAGGTCATGGGGCCGGGCCAGGCCGTGCTGTTATGCCCGACCATCGCCCCACAGGACGTCGAGGATATTGCCCGGCGCCTCACCGAGCGAGGCATTGGGGCCATCGATGCGCCCATGTCCGGCGGTCCCGCACGCGCCAGGGATGGCACGATGAGTCTCATGGTGGCCTGCGCCGACGCCGAGTTCGAGCGGCGGCGCGAACTGATCGAAGCGTTGAGCAGCAAGGTCTTTCGCATCAGCGAGCGGCCTGGCGACGGCGCCCGGACCAAGCTGGTGAACAACCTCCTGGCGGGCATCAACCTCGCGGGCGCAGCGGAGGCGATGGCCATGGCCCAGCGGATGGGATTGCGCCTGGACAAGACCCTGGACGTCATCGAGCAATCCAGCGGCCAGAGCTGGATCGGCTCGGACCGCATGCGCCGCGCGATCGCCGGCGACTATGAGCCGCGCGCCCATGTCACGTTGCTGCAGAAGGACACGCGGCTGGCTGTAGAGGCGGCGTTGGCGGCCGGATTCGAAGCACAGCTCGGCCCGGTCGCACGCGACCTCTTCGCGCGAGCGGCGCAGGCCGGCCTGGCGGATCTGGACGACGCCGCATTGTTCAGGTTGATGTCGCAGTGACCACCATCCAGGCGACGGTGCTGTTCGCCGACATCCGCAATTTCACTTCGCTGGCGGAGAAACTCAGCTCGCTCGAAGTCGCCGAGCTCCTGACCGAATACTTCGAGCGCAGCTGTGAGCCGGTGCTGAAGAACGGTGGCCGGTACCTGAAGTTCTTCGGTGACGGCCTGATGGGCGTGTTCGCCGATACATTGGGCGGCTCCCCGCTGCCGGCGTCGCGCCGGGCTATTTCGGCGGCACTGGGCATGGCACGGGCCACACAGGAATTTCGCGTCTGGATGGATAAGCGGTTCGCCCAGCGCGGGCTGCCGCCCTTTGCGATCGGTGTCGGCCTGCATGCGGGTGAAGTGGCGATCTGCCGCCTGGGTCCGGCGCAGCACAAGGAAGCCACGCCGGTCGGCGACACCGTCAACGTCGCGGCCCGACTGGAAGCGGCGAGCAAGGAGCTGGGCTGGACGGTCGTGGCCAGCAGCGCCGTGCTGGCCGGCGCGGGCGAGGGCGTACAGACGGGTGGCATGACGTCGCTGCGCGTGCGGGGCAAGAACGGCTTCGTGGACGTCGCGGAGATCACCGGCCTGGTCGCCAATAGCGAGGACAAGCGCCACGGCATGGCGACGCTCACCGAGCGTGCCGCCGAGGACGGTGAGCCGCTGCGGCTCAAAGGCTACCGCCTGACGCGCAAGATAGGCACCGGCGGCATGACCGAGGTGTTCCTGGCATTGCGCGAAGCCGATCGGCTGCCGGTGGTGCTCAAGTTGCTCGATGCCGGCGGAAAGGCCGCGGCGGACCACCTGACCCGCTTCATCCAGGAATACGCGCTGCTCTCCAGCATCGCGCATCCGCATGTGATCCGCATCTACGACCAGGGCTTCACCGACGACCACGCCTATATCGCCATGGAGTATTTCGAGCGCGGCGACCTGCGCGCCGAGATCACCGCCGGCATCGGCCAGCAGCGTGTGGTCGACATCGTTTCCCAGACCGCGCAGGCGCTGGATGCCATCCACGCGCGGGGGATCATCCATCGCGACGTCAAGCCCGGGAACATCATGCTGCGGCCCGACGGCAGCGTGGCGCTCGCGGACTTCGGCATTGCCAAGTCGATGCTCGAGGCCGAGCACCTGGATTTGACGCAGACGCGCCATGGCGACGTGGTGGGCACACCCTACTACCTGAGCCCCGAGCAGGTCTCCGGCCGGCCGATCACACCGCAGTCCGATCTGTACAGCCTGGGCGTAATGATGTTCGAGATGCTGGCCCGCGAGCGGCCGTTTCACGCGGAATCGCTCGATCTGCTCCTGGCCCGGCATTTGTCCGCTCCCACGCCCTTTTTGCCCGCGGCTCATGCGGCTTTGCAGCCCGTCATCGAGAAACTGATGGCCAAGCAGCCCCAGGATCGCTATGCCTCGGCCCGGGCCCTGCTGGAAGACCTGGGTGCCCGCGGCTTCTCAAGGGCAGCCGCGCAAGTCTAGAATGAGCCGATGATCTCCCGTGAACCCACTATCGAGCGGCTGGCCATCGCGCAACGCCTCCTGCTCGAGCCGTTCGGCCTGAACGAAACCCATCTGCTGCGCGCCCTGGGAGAAATCACCGCCCGCAAGGTCGATGACGCCGACCTGTATTTCCAGTACACCCGCAGCGAGGGCTGGAGCCTGGAGGAAGGAATTGTCAAAACCGGCAGTTTCAGCATCGACCAGGGCGTGGGCGTGCGAGCCGTGAGCGGCGAGAAGACGGCGTTTGCATATTCCGACGACATCTCCGAGGCGTCGCTGCTGGACGCGGCCCGCACCGTGCGCACCATATCAGCGGCGGCGGGCACGGGCCGGGCCAAGGTCGGCGCCAAGAAGATCGCGGGTGGCCGCTCCTTGTACGAGGGCCTGGACCCGATTGCCACGCTCGACAGCACGGCCAAGGTCAAGCTGCTGGAGCGGGCGGAAAAGCTGGCGCGCTCCAAGGATCCGCGTGTCGCGCAGGTCATGGCCGGGCTGGCCAGTGAATACGACGTGGTGATGGTGGCGCGCGCTGATGGCACGCTGGCCGCTGACGTGCGGCCGCTGGTGCGCATGTCGATCACCGTGATCGCCGAGCAGAACGGCCGGCGCGAAATGGGATCGGGCGGCGGCGGCGGCCGCTTCGGCCTGGGGTACTTCGACGACGCCATCATCGACACCTATGTCAATGATGCGGTGAACGCGGCGTTGACCAACCTCGATTCGCGGCCGGCACCCGCCGGCGAGATGACGGTGGTCTTGGGCCCGGGCTGGCCCGGGATCCTGCTGCACGAAGCTATCGGCCACGGCCTGGAGGGCGACTTCAACCGCAAGGGCTCGAGCGCATTCTCCGGCCGCGTCGGCAAGCGCGTCGCCGCCAAGGGCGTGACGGTGCTGGACGACGGCACGATCGCGGACCGGCGCGGCTCGCTGAACGTGGACGACGAAGGCAATGCCAGCCAGCGCAACGTGCTGATCGAAGACGGCATCCTGCGCGGCTACATCCAGGATTCGCTCAACGCCCGCCTGATGGGCGTGGCGCCCACCGGCAACGGCCGCCGCGAGAGCTATGCGCACATCCCCATGCCGCGCATGACCAACACCTACATGCTCGGCGGCGACAAGGCCCCCGAGGAGATCGTCGCCAGCATCAAGAAGGGGTTGTACGCGACCAACTTCGGCGGCGGCCAGGTCGACATCACTTCGGGCAAGTTCGTCTTCTCGGCGAGCGAAGCCTACTGGGTCGAGAACGGCAAGATCCTCTACCCCGTCAAGGGCGCGACCATCGTTGGCAACGGGCCGGACGCGCTGACGCGGGTCACCATGATCGGCAACGACATGAAGCTCGACAGCGGCGTGGGCACCTGCGGCAAGGAAGGCCAGAGCGTGCCGGTGGGCGTGGGCCAGCCGACCTTGCGCATCGACGGCCTGACGGTCGGCGGCACCGCCTAAGGTCCAGCGGCTGCGGCATCCGCCATGTCGACGAATTCACGCCTTCGCCTGAATCCGTCCACGAACCTGCCGAGCATCAACTCGTTCGGCGAACTCAGCAACTTCCTGCGCAGCTCGGTCGCGGACGAGGACAGCCGGCTCATGTCCGAAAGCATGAGCCAGCTCTCGGTCCACATCGAAGCCATCATCGCCGGCTTGCGCCTGAACCGGCAGCGGACCGCCGTCGCGCCGATGCTGGTGGACCTGCTCACCGTGTTGCGCGGCCACCGCAACCTGGTCGTCAACCTGGGCCTGCCCTGGCGCGGGCTCTACGAGTACGCGGCCTATCTCCAGGCGCTCAACAACTTCCGCGTGCTCATCGGCCAGTGGCTGCTCGATGGCGGCCCCGGCAGCGCCGAGTTGCTGCTGTGCGCCGAGGATTTCGAGTTGGTCGCTTGGCGCACATTGGGCGAAGGCATGCTGCTGATCGACATGTACGAGCAGTGGATCGCCAGCGATCATGAGCATTCGGCGCTGGGTTCGCTCGAGGAGCCGCAGGTGGAGCGGGCCATCCAGTGGTGGAAGAAATTGCGGCTTTAGCCGCCTGTGCTACATTGGGCCCCATGCGCATGGCTTCCGCCTATTTCTTTTTTGGCTACTTTTGGTCTTTCCCGTCCCCCGGCGGTAGAGAGAACTGAGCGTACCCAGACAAGACGCACACGAACTCACCAAAACCGCCGGGAAACCCCCGGCGGTTTTTTTTTGGATTTTTGAACCAGAGGAGCCACGAATGAACGCGAAAACCACCGCCGCCAGCGATGCCTGGTATACGCACCCCGTCGACAAAACCAGCCAGACCGACGACGAGCGCATCAAGGACATCACCGTGCTACCTCCCCCCGAACACCTGATCCGCTTCTTCCCCATCCGGGGCACGGCGGTGGAATCGCTGATCACCGACACCCGCCGCAACATTCACCACATCATGGCGGCCAAGGACGACCGGCTGCTGGTGATCATCGGTCCGTGCTCGATCCACGATCCGGGCGCGGCGCTCGACTACGCTCGCCGCTTGAAGGAGGCGCGTACCCGCTACAGCGGCACTCTGGAAATCGTCATGCGTGTCTATTTCGAGAAGCCGCGCACCACGGTGGGCTGGAAGGGCCTGATCAACGACCCCTACCTGGACGAGAGCTTCCGCATCGACGAGGGCCTGCGTATCGCCCGGCAGTTGCTGATCGAGATCAATCGCCTGGGCCTGCCTGCGGGCAGCGAATTCCTGGACGTGATCTCGCCCCAGTACATCGGCGATCTGATCTCATGGGGCGCGATCGGGGCGCGAACCACCGAAAGCCAGGTGCACCGTGAACTGGCTTCTGGCCTGTCGGCGCCCATCGGTTTCAAGAACGGCACCGACGGCAACATCCGCATCGCCACCGACGCCATCCAGGCGGCTGCCCGCGGCCACCATTTCCTGTCGGTCCACAAGAACGGACAGGTGGCGATCGTGCAGACCAACGGCAACAAGGATTGCCACGTGATCCTGCGCGGCGGCAAAACGCCGAACTATGACGCCGCCAGCGTCGCGGCTGCGTGCAAGGAGTTGGAAACCTCCAAGCTGCCGGCGACGTTGATGGTCGATTGCAGCCATGCCAACAGCAGCAAGCAGCACGACAAGCAGATCGACGTGGCGCGCGAAATCGCCAGCCAGGTATCCAAGGGCTCGCATTGCGTGTTCGGGGTGATGGTGGAAAGCCACCTGAACTCCGGCGCCCAGAAGTTCAGCCCCGGCAAGGACGACCCTGCGGCCCTCGAATACGGCAAAAGCATTACGGATGCCTGCCTGGGCTGGGGCGATTCCCTTCAAGTACTGGAATTGCTCTCCGAAGCCGTCAAAGTTCGGCGCAATCGGTGATCGATTTGCCGAAAGAGATATTTACACAAGGTAACATGTAGCTTATATTTGTTGCTCAATCAGTTTCGCGACCAGCAGTAAAGGGCAAGCGCGACATGACTCTTGAGCTTCCAGTATTTCGCCTCGGCCTGGCCGGCTTCTCGGCCCAGCAGGAGGCGGAATTGTCAGCCGTCCTGGCCAGCGGCGCGCCCGGGGCGATGGTGTGGGAGCGCGGGCAGATGGCAGACTGCGACGCATGGTGGGTCAACGGGGCCCGCGTCCAGTGGCTGGGTGACGAAACCGTGATGGTGCCGGCGGGCAACCCCGCCGGGCACTCCTTCCAGTTTCACTTGCCGGAGGTGGAGCGGCCGGTCGCGTTCTCCATGCCTCTGGCCTGCGTGGACTTCCAGCCCACGTACAGCTTCATAGCGGCTTCGCGGCGCAGCATGGACGCAGTGCTGGAAAAATTCGAGGCCTGGCTGTCGCCGCTGTCGGCCCAGTTCTGCCTGGCCTCGCATATCGTCGAACACGAAACCGCCCTGGGCGCGGGGACTTTCCACGTCCGCCTGAATTCGACCTTGCTGGCCGTAGTCAACATGCCGGGCGAAATCGCCGTCCTGCCCAGCGCCAGTCCGGCCGATTTCGAAGAGGCAGTTTGGAGCCGCCAGCATCCGGGCATCGAGATTCCCGACAATTTCTTGCGCACCACTGTCTCGCAGCTGATGTGGCAATACGCTGTCCGGACGCAGCGCGACGTGCTGCCCAATCACTATCGAACCAGCCTGCTGTACTACCGCCGGCCGCCCCGCGTGCCGCAACTGGCCGTCACGGATTCACATCTGCTTCTCATGCGCGAACTGGCCTGCGCGCCTGCCACCTTCGACGCGCTGCAGGAGCGGTGCGCCCTCGACTCCAGGCAACTGGCTCGTGACCTGGCGGCCCTTTATTTCGTCGGCAGCATCACGTCGAATCCAAGGCGCGCGGGGCTCAAGCCGAAGCCACGCCGCAAGGGCCGTTCCGAGGCGGCGCAAGGGTTGCACAGCAGCATGCCTTCCGCGTTGGATTCGGTCTTCCCGGAGGAGGCGATGCGCAAGAGCCCGGTATTTCGCGACCTGACGGTCCCTGCGGCGCTCGCCCCGCGCTAGAGACCTGCGGTCGCTTTGAATTCGGCGTCATCCCCCAAATTGGGGATGGCAAGACATTTGGCAGGGAGCAAGATACGATCCTCGGAGCCGTGCCGCGCAGCGAGCACGCGTTGAAAGGAGAAGTTGTGACAGCTGGCATACATGCTGGCAAGACTACGACGGAACAGCCCATTTTGTGGCTGGGGATGTCGGGCTTTGCCCCACAGCAGCGGCCGGTGCTGGAAGCGTCGTTGGCGCGTTCTCCAGGTTCACCGAGCTGGCGGACCTGCGCCTTCAGCGACGCTGACGCCTGGTGGATCAACGGCCGCAACGTGCGCGTGATGCCTAGCGGCAACCTGAAAGTCGCTGCCGGCCTGCCCACCGAAAGGGCCCTGAATCTCAACTTGAGCGAAGTCGACCGGCCCGTGGCTTTCGCGTTGCCGCTGGCTTCCAGCGATATCGAGCCGCGCTGTACGTTCGACCCAGCCTCGGAAGCTTCCATGCACGGGGTACTCGCACAGTTCGAGGGCTGGTTGCGGCTGCTGCGTGCCGAGTTCGTGCTGGGTGCGCAGCTCATAGAGCGCGGGCCCAGCCTGCGCCAGGGCGTTTATCACGTCAGCCACAACGGCAGCCTGCTCGCCGTGCTCGACTTCCACCAAGGCCAGGGCGCGATTTCACCCGCCGCCCACCCGGTCGACCTGTGGGAAGCCCGATGGGACAAGCGCCCGGTGGGCGCGCGCGACATGCCCCCGGGTTTCGTGGCTGTTACGCCGGCCCAACTGGCCTGGGCCTACGTGCGCCGCACCGATCGAGATCTGTTGCCGCCGCGCTATCGCACCGAGACGATCTACTACCACCATGTGCCCCGGGTCCCCGTGCGGTGGTTGCATGATTCACAGCTGATGTTGTTGCGCGAGCTGTCCCTGGAGCCGGGAACCTTCGATTCCCTGCGTCAGCGCACCGGGTTCACGGTGAAGCATCTCGTGCACGACCTGACTTGCCTGTACTACGCAACGGCGATCACCACCACCCGGTCCAAAGGTGCCAAAGCGTCCGTGGCACGGCGGGACAGCCATCCGGCTTCGGCGGGGCCGGGACTGGATTCGCTGCTCAACAACGACGGCCACTCGTATCCACAAGGCGATCTCACCGCCCCGGCCCTGCTCGAACGCAGGTCCGGCACGCCGAATTCGACGGCTACCTAGCGCAGCGCCTGCAGCAATTTGGCGTGGATGTCGCCAAAGCCGCCATTGCTCATGCACAGGATGTGGTCACCCGCACCGGCCGCCTTCGACACCTGCCGCACCAGCTCTTCGATGTTGGGGGCTGTCCGGGCCTTCTGGCCCATGGGCGCCAGCACCTCGGCCGCGTCCCAATCCAGGCCACCCGTGTGGCAGAACGACAAGTCGGCCTGCTCCAGGCTCCAGGGCAGCTGGGATTTCATCGCGCCCAGTTTCATCGTGTTGCTGCGCGGCTCGAACACGGCCAGGATTCGTTGTGTGCCGACCTTGCGGCGCAATCCATCCACCGTGGTTCGGATGGCGGTGGGGTGGTGGGCGAAATCGTCGTAGACGGTGACACCTTTCACCGTGCCACGCACTTCCATGCGGCGCTTGACATTGCGAAACTCCCGCAAGGCGCGCGCCGCCGCTTCCGGTGCAACGCCCACATGCTGCGCCGCCGCGATGGCGGCCAGCGCATTGAGCTGGTTGTGCACCCCCGAAAGCTCCCAATCGAGCCGCGCCACGGGCCGGCCGCGCTCGAGCACTTCGAAGCTGTGGGGCTCGCCCAGCGCGCAAAAATCGCTGACGGCGGCGCCGAAACTGCGCAGCTCGCTCCAGCAACCCATGTGCAGCACGCGCGCCAGGCTTTCTTCGAGCCCATTCATCACTATGCGGCCGGTGGACGGCACGATGCGCACCAGGTGATGGAACTGCCGCTCGATCGCCGCCAGGTCGTCGAAGATGTCGGCGTGGTCGTACTCCAGGTTGTTGAGTACGGCGGTACGGGGCCGGTAGTGGACGAACTTGCTGCGCTTGTCGAAGAAGGCGGTGTCGTACTCGTCCGCCTCGATCGCAAAGCAGCTGCCCTGGCCCAGCCGTGCCGAGATGTCGAAGTTGCTTGGCACGCCGCCCACCAGGAAGCCGGGCTGCAGGCCCGCATGCTCCAGGATCCAGGCGAGCATCGATGTGGTGGTGGTCTTGCCATGGGTACCGGCCACAGCCAGCACGTGCCGGCCCTGCAGCACGTGCCGGGCCAGCCACTCGGGGCCGCTGGTATAGGGCAGGCCGGCATCCAGGATGGCTTCCATCAGCGGGAAGCGCGGCGTGCCGTCGGCCAGCCGCGCCCGTGACACCACGTTGCCGACGACCCAGATGTCGGGCTTGAGCGCAAGCTGGTCGGTGCCGAAGCCCTCGATGAGATCGATGCCCAGGGCCCGCAGCTGACCGCTCATGGGCGGATAGACGCCCGCGTCGCAGCCCGTGACTTTGTGCCCGGCTTCGCGGGCGAGTGCGGCGACGCCTCCCATGAACGTGCCGCAGATGCCGAGAATGTGAATATGCATCACCCGATTATCGGCGGGCGCTTCCGGCAAGATGCAGAATCTCCGGCCATGGACAGCGTGAAATTGGAGATCGCCCACACCGCCGCCCGCATGGTGGTGGAAGAGGGCCTGGAGTACGGGCCGGCCAAGCGCCGTGCCGTCAAGCAGCTCGGGATGAATGCCCGCACCGGCCTGCCTGACAACGACACCGTGGAAGAAGCCGTGCGCGAATACATTGCGCTCTTTTGCGCGGACACCCAGCCGGCGGAGCTGGCGGCGCTGCGCAAACTGGCGCTGGCCTGGATGGAGCGCCTCGCACAGTTCAGGCCCTACCTGGGCGGGGCCGTATGGCACGGCACGGCCACCCGGTTGTCCGACATCTACATCCAGCTGTTCTGCGACGATTCCAAGTCGGCGGAGCTCGCGCTCATAGAGAACAAGGTGGGCTACGAAGCCCGGACCGTGACGGGCTTCAACGGCGAACCCGTGGAGGCCTTGAGCCTTTCCAGCATCAGCCGCGAGCTGGGCGAGGCCATCGGCGTCCACTTGATGGTCTACGACCATGACGACGTGCGCGGGGCACTGCGGCCCGATGCCAAGGGGCGGACGCCGCGCGGCGATACGGCCGCGGTCCGCGCGTTGCTGGAGAATGGGGCCGCATGAATGCTGGAACACAAGAATACGAGAGCCTGTCGCCTGGTCGCCGCAAGCTGCTCTACGCCGGTGTGGCGGGCGCCGCCGCACTGGCGGGGGCGGGCGCTGCGTGGTGGAAATGGAGCCCCGGCGACGTCGGGCCGGACGCGGCGGATGCGATCTGGCCGCTGACTTTCGAGACCCCGACCGGTTCGACCCTGGTCATGCAGGCCCTGCGCGGCAAGCCGTTGCTGCTGAATTTCTGGGCAACGTGGTGTCCGCCTTGCGTGGAAGAGATGCCGCTGCTCGACGGCTTCTTCCGCAAAAACGCAGCGAAAAACTGGCAAGTGGTCGGTTTGGCCATCGACCAGCCCAACGCGGTGCGCACTTTCCTGCAGCGCACCCCGGTCAGCTTTCCCGTCGGCATGGCCGGCTTGGGCGGCACCGACCTGGCCAGGACGCTTGGCAACCTGACGGGTGGGCTGCCGTTCACCGTCGTGCTGGATTCGGCGGGGAACGTGGTGCAGCGTAGAATGGGCCGGGTCACGCCCGCAGATCTCGCTGCCTGGAGCCGGCTGGGTTAGTTCGTCTGGCCAGGCCGCGGCGTCAAGCCAAACGTTGAAAAACTAATTAGAAATAAGCGACGAAATGCAAAATAGGCGAATTTTGCTGTAAATTCGCCTCCTTTCGTTCGCATGCGTTGGAGAGCAAATGGACTTGCGCAAACTCAAGACGTTGATCGACCTGGTGTCGGAATCCAACGTTTCCGAACTTGAGATCACCGAGGCAGAAGGCAAGGTTCGCATCGTCAAGGGAGGCGGGGCGATAGTGCAATATGCGCACGCACCGGCGTCGCAGGTGGCCGCGCCCGCACTGGCGGCGGCGGCGCAGCCCGCGGCGGCACCGGCCGCACCCGAAGTGCCGGCCGGGCATACGGTCAAGTCGCCCATGGTGGGCACCTTCTACCGGTCCTCGAGTCCCGGCGCCAAGCCCTTCGTGGAAATCGGCAGCCAGGTCAAGGAAGGCGAGACCATCTGCATCATCGAGGCCATGAAGATCCTCAACGAGATCGAATCCGATAAGAGCGGCACCGTCACCAAGATCCTCTGCGAGAACGGGCAGGCCGTGGAATACGGCCAGGCCCTGTTCGTGATCGAGTAAGCCCGCCTCATGTTCAAGAAGATTCTTGTCGCCAATCGAGGCGAGATTGCCTTGAGGATCCAGCGCGCTTGCCGCGAGTTGGGTGTCAAGGCCGTGATGGTCTATTCTGAGGCCGACCGCGAAGCCAAGTACGTGAAGCTGGCCGAAGAGGCCGTCTGCATCGGGCCCGCGCCTTCGCCCCAGAGCTACCTCAACATGCCGGCCATCATCTCGGCAGCCGAGGTGACCGATGCCGAGGCCATCCACCCCGGCTACGGGTTTCTTTCCGAGAACGCCGATTTCGCCGAACGGGTCGAGAAAAGCGGATTCCAGTTCATCGGGCCCACACCCGAATCGATCCGGATCATGGGCGACAAGGTCTCGGCCAAGCAGGCCATGATCAAGGCGGGCGTGCCCTGCGTGCCAGGCTCCGAAGGCGAGCTGCCGGACGATCCGGTCGTGATCCGCCGCACCGCGAAATCGGTGGGCTACCCCGTGATCATCAAGGCCGCCGGCGGCGGCGGTGGCCGCGGAATGCGGGTGGTCCACACCGAAGCCGCCCTGATCAACGCCGTGCAGATGACCAAGGCGGAGGCGGGCGCCGCCTTCGGCAATCCGGCGGTGTACATGGAGAAATTCCTGCAAAACCCGCGGCACGTCGAAATCCAGATCCTGTGCGACAAGCACAAGAACGGCGTGTACCTGGGGGAGCGCGATTGCTCCATGCAGCGCCGGCACCAGAAAGTGATCGAGGAAGCGCCGGCCCCGGGCATCCCGCGCAAGCTGATCGAAAAGATCGGCGAGCGTTGCGTGGCGGCCTGCAAGCGCATCGGCTATCGGGGCGCCGGCACGTTCGAATTCCTGTACGAGAACGGCGAGTTCTATTTCATCGAGATGAACACCCGCGTGCAGGTGGAGCATCCGGTGACCGAGCTGATCAGCGGCGTGGACATCGTCAAGACGCAGATCATGGTCGCGGCCGGGGAGAGATTGCCTTTCGCCCAGCGCGACATCGTGCTGCGCGGCCATGCGATCGAATGCCGGGTCAACGCCGAAGATCCCTATAAGTTCGTGCCGTCACCCGGCCGCATCACCATGTGGCACGCCCCGGGCGGCCCGGGCGTGCGGGTCGATTCGCACGTCTATACCAACTACTTCGTGCCGCCCAACTACGATTCGATGATCGGCAAGATCATCGTGCACGGCGACACCCGCGAGCAGGCGCTGGCCCGCATGCGCACGGCCCTGCTGGAAACGGTCGTCGAGGGCATCAACACCAACATTCCGCTGCACCGCGAGCTGATGGTGGACGCCAAGTTCATGGATGGCGGCACCAACATCCACTACCTGGAAGAGTGGCTGTCCCACCACAAACGCTGATGTTCGAACTGCGTCTTCTGTGCCCGGAAGACCGCATCGAGGCGGTCAGCGAGGCGCTGGACCTGCTCGATGCACTGAGCGTGTCGGTGGAAGACGCGGATGCGCAGACCGATGCCGAACAGGCGCTGTTCGGCGAGCCCGGCCTGCCGCCGCCCAAGGAAGGCTGGCAGCGCTCCCGTGTGCTGGCGCTGTTCGCCAACGAGGCGGCCGCGCAGGAGGCGGGGCGTTTGCTGCAGGTCCAGGACTTCTTCGGCGGTTGCAAATTGCTGGGCATCGTGCCCGTGCCCGACCAGGACTGGGTGCGCCTGACGCAGTCGCAATTCACCCCCGTGGAGATCACGCCGGAATTCTGGATCGTGCCGACCTGGCACGAGCCGCCCGCCCAGGCGCGGCAGGTGATCCGGCTGGACCCGGGCCTTGCCTTCGGCACCGGAACGCATCCCACGACCCGCATGTGCCTGCGCTGGATCGCCCAGCATCCGCCCCGGGGACAACGCATACTGGATTACGGCTGCGGCTCGGGCATCCTGGCGATCGGTGGCGCCCGGTTCGGCGCGGCACGGATCGACGCGGTCGATATCGATCCGGCCGCGGTGGAGTCCACGCAGGCCAACGCGCAGGCCAACGGCGTGCAGCTCAATGCGGGGCTCCCCGATCAGGCGACCGGCCAATACCAGGTGGTGCTGGCCAACATCCTGGCCACGCCATTGAAGTTGCTGGCGCCGCTGCTGTGCTCGCTGGTCGCGCCGGGTGGCTCGCTCGTGCTGGCCGGCATCCTGGAGCGCCAGGCCGGCGAATTGAAGGCCGCCTACGCCCCCTACGCCGTGCTGGACGTGTCCGACACGGTGGACGGCTGGGTGCTCATGACGGCATCCCTCTAGCGCGGGCGCCGCGAGGGCCCTGGCTACAATCGCTGGCTCATGAGCCTGATCACGCGCTGCCCCGCCTGCGGGACGATGTTCAAAGTCGTGCCGGACCAACTCAGGATCTCGGAAGGCTGGGTGCGCTGCGGCCACTGTGCCGACGTTTTCGATGCCGCCGCGCATCTTCAGCCCGATGACCAAGAGGTCGCCGCGACCGAGTCGTCTCCATCCCTGCAACCGACCGTCCCCGCGAGCCTCGCCGGCCCGGAGTCCGAAGATTTTCCGCCGTCGGTGCATTCCGAAATCGACGAAAGCCTGCTCTCCGAGGCGCCCGACTCGACCCAGTTGTACGAGGAAGCACAAGCGCTGCGCGAGACGCCACTGGACCAACCGTTCGAGCTTCGGCGTCAGGATCCCGGCGACGCCGTGCCGCAGCCGCCCGTCTCCGTGCGTGCGCAGCTGGAGCCCGAGCCGGAACTGCATGAATTGTCCTTTGTCCGCCAGGCGCGGCGCGAAGAGTTCTGGCAGCGGCGCGGGGTTCGGGCGACAGCACTGGTGGCCCTGACGATCCTGGGCGCGATGCTGGCACTGCAGGTCGTCCTGCATGACCGCGACCGCCTGGCCGCGAGCGACCCCGGGCTGCGGCCCTTGCTGGCCCGGCTGTGCCAACCGCTGAATTGCAGTGTGCGATCGCCTCGCCAGATCGACTCGCTGGCCATCGACAGCTCCGCATTCACCAAATTGGCCGGCGACAGCTACCGGCTCAGCGTCACCTTGAAGAACCAGGCGAGCACCGAAGTCGCCATGCCGGCATTGGAGCTGACGCTCACCGACGCGCAGGACCAGGCGGTGGTGCGTCGCGTGCTGATGCCGACCGAGCTTGGCACCCATCCGGGCGTGATCGCGGCCGGCTCCGAGTGGTCGGGCGCCGTGGTGCTCACGGTGGCGGCCAACGGCGCCGGCGCCCGCATCGCCGGCTACCGGCTGCTCGCCTTTTACCCCTAACCCCTACTAGAGACTCTCTATGGCAGCAGTGATCTGTGGCTCCCTGGCCTTCGACACCATCATGACTTTCGAGGGGCGCTTTGCCGAGCAGATCCTGCCGGACCAGTTGCACATCCTCAACGTGTCCTTCCTGGTGCCGGCGCTGCGGCGCGATTTCGGCGGCTGCGCCGGCAACATCGCCTACAGCCTCAAGCTCCTGGGCGGAGAGCCGCTGCCGATGGCGACGGTGGGAAGCGACGGCGCGGACTATATCGCGCGGCTGCAGGCGCTGGGCATCGGCACGCAGTTCGTGCGCCAGGTGGCGGACACCTACACGGCGCAGGCGATGATCATGACCGACCGCGACAACAACCAGATCACCGCATTTCATCCCGGCGCGATGATGCAGGCGCACATCACGAAGATCGAGCCGCGCGCGGACATCAAGCTGGGCATCATTTCGCCCGACGGCCGCGACGCGATGCTGCAGCACGCACAGCAGTTCAAGGCGGCGGGCATCCCCTTCGTGTTCGATCCGGGCCAGGGCTTGCCCATGTTCGACGGCGGCGAACTGGCGGCCTTCATCGGGCAGTCGACCTGGGTCACCGTCAACGACTACGAAGGCAAGATGCTCAGCGATCGCACCGGCTGGAGCAGTGCGGAAATCTCCCGCAGGGTCCAGGGCCTGGTCGTGACCCTGGGCGGCCAGGGCTGCGAAGTGTGGATCGGAGGTGAAAAAACCGTGGTGCCGCCGGTCAAGGCCAGCGGGATCGTCGATCCCACCGGCTGCGGCGACGCCTGGCGCGGCGCGTTGCTCTACGGCCTGGAGCAGGGCTGGCCGCTGGCCCGCTGCGCCGAGCTGGGCAACCGCGTCGGCGCCGTCAAGATCGCCAGCCGCGGGCCGCAGAACTACACGCTGCAAGAGTTGTCATTGCGAACCTGATCCGCAATCCACAGCGTGGATCCGGTCAAGCCCACTACTGTCCGGAGACCTGTTGCGCGCCAACACCTCGCGGCAAGGCTGTGCGCCGGTCGGCTGCGGCGCGCGGACCAGCCGTTCGGCGCTGGGAGCGTGTTGGAGTGCGAAAGCCCTCGGCGCGCCAGCCAAGTCCGAGCGAAGCCGCGTGTGGGCGGGCTGGGGCGCGCAATCAGGGCTGCCCGAGGCGTCGGGGAATGGACTTGCGGGCGTTGCGCGCGATCAGCGCGCGGGCCTCTCCGGAGTGCGAGGACAGTCCACGATTAGTCTGAAGCCCGCAAGTCCGTTCCCCGGCGCCGCTTCCGCGCCTTGAAAAGGCGCGGAACGGGCTGACCGCGCGTCACAGCCCGCCCACACGTGGCTTCGCCGCCCACACCCAGGCCTGCAACAGCAGCGGACAGCCAACCGCTCGCGACCATGGGTCACAGGGCAAGCTCACATCCACGAGCCATTGCCAGCGCTCTGAAATCTCCGGACAGTAGTGGGTCAAGCCCGGGATGACAGCCCGTTAGCCGCGTGCGAGCGTGACGCCGCCATCGACCACGATGGTTTCGCCCACCACGTAGTCGCCGGCCCGCGAGGCCAGGTAGATGGCCACGCCCGCCATGTCCTCGTCGGTGCCGATGCGGCCGGCCGGAATGCGTTGCGCCACTTCTTCGCCGTGGTCGCGCGCGTCCCGGTTCATCTCGGAGGCGAACGCGCCGGGCGCGATGCCGCTGACAACGATGTTGTCCTGCACCAGGCGCAGCGACATGCGCTTGATCAGGTGGATCAGGCCGGCTTTGCTGGCTGCGTACGAATACGTCTCCATGGGATTGACCGAGACGCCGTCGATGGAAGCGATGTTGATCACCTTGGCGGGCCGGGACTTGCCCGCCTTGCGCAGCGGCTCATGCAGGGCTTGCGTGAGGAAGAAGGGCGACTTCAGGTTCAGGTCCATGACCTTGTCCCAGCCCTTTTCGGGGAAGGTATCGAAGGACTCGCCCCAGGCGGCGCCGGCGTTGTTGACCAGGATGTCCAGCGAGCCTTCCTTGGCCGCATAGGCCGCGGCCAGGCCCCGGGCGCCCTCGACGGTCGACACGTCGGCCGGCAGCGCAATGCAGGTTCCCAATGCGGAAAGCTCCTTGGCAGTGTCCTCGCAGGCAGCCGCCTTGCGCGAAGAGATATAGACCTTGGCGCCTTGGGCCAGGAAGCCGGCGGCGATCATGCGGCCGATGCCGCGCGAGCCGCCTGTGACCAGGGCCGTGCGGCCCTTGAGGGAGAAGAGATCTTTCATGTGCGTTCCTTGTTGGGATGGCACAGGTTAGCGCCCACCGGGCGCCGGGCCAATCACCTGGATGACACGCTGGTCAGGGCCGCGGTCCGGAGCTAGGATGCACGGGCAGCCTCACTCATCCAATCGGGGAAACGTCATGGCTTCGAGCACCGAACCCGCATCGGCGCCCTCGGTAAGGCACCTGAGGCAGGTGCTGCTGTGGCCCCTGCGGCTGATGCCGGTCGCCGGCAGCCGCAAGGCCGCCTGGGAAGTCCTGCGCGAAATGAGCGGCAGCTCGCCGTGGCGGGAGGTCGTGGACGAATACACCGGCGACAGAGAGGATTTCCACGAGCGGCACTATCACGAGTTCACCGCGTTCCTGCCCTATGTCCAGCGTTTCCTCTACGGTGAAGGGCGATCGCGGCGCCATACCGGGGAACGCGACTCGGGCTCGCCCATGCGCGTGTTCCGGCGCCACGATGTCGCACGGGTGCGTATGGCGGCGCGTCCGGCGGATGCGCCGCTGATCCTGGACATCGTCCATGCCGATCTCTACTTCTTCTTCGACGTCGACCTGGTCATCCTGAACCTCGAAGTCAGCGCGAACGACCTCTCGCTGGCCCAGGCCCAGGAACTGCTGTACCGGTTCGGCCGCGCCTATCCCGGCGGTTGGGATGACGACGGGCAGCCGCGGCACTGCATGGCGAGCGTGGAATGGCTGGGCCCGGATGGAACGGTGCTGGCGCACTCCGACGCCCAGCAGCGGGAGCTTTTCCTGGCGCATGTCTGCGAACACCGGGCCCCGCGCATCTCGGCGCACTGGGCCTTCATGCTCCAGCCCTTCGTGAGCGACCACTCGAGCGATCCCGGGCTGCTGCGATTTCGCCAGATCGAGTACTACCGCATGCCGCTGATGGGCTATCTGGCGCTGGACAACCCCAAGTCGCTGACCCGCGCCGACTTTGCCAGATTGGCCATGGTGACCGGCGCGGGCGAGGCCGAGGCCGCATCGCTGCCCTACGCCGAGCACTACCTGCAGGACTTCGAACAGCGCTTCTGCTACGACCGGTTCTGGGCCGAGGTCGGGCCGGCACCGAACACGCGCTACCTCTGCAGCGGTCATTCTCTGGTCGTGATCGGCGACGCGGCGTCGCAGTTTTACGGCTGCCAGGACCGCGGCGTGCTGGCGCAATTCCGGCACCAGCATTTCCTGCTCTTCCTGATCGCGCATTTCCAGAAGGCGGCGCTGCTGATGTTCTCGGACCAGCTGGTCGAGGCGCTGCGGGCGCTGCAGCTGGGCAACCTGGCCAGCGTGCGGCGCTTCAAGCGGGTCATCCGCGGCAGTTTCGAGGGGTTCCTGCGATTCACGCACCGCTACTGGTTCCACGAAATCTCGGACCAGGCTCAAGTCAAGGCCCTGTGGCGCCTGTGCGCGCGGCATCTGGAGCTCGATGCGCTCTACGTTGAAGTGAAGGATCGCATCGCCGACATGAACAGCTACCTGGACGCCGACAGTCTTCGCCGCCAGGCCAACACCATCGTGCGGCTCACCGTGGTCACCATCCTTGGGCTGATCGGCACCGTGACCACCGGCTTCCTGGGCATGAACCTGATCGCCGAGGCGGACGCTTCACCCGGCCGCAAGATCCTGTATTTCCTGGTGGTCTTCGTTCTCACCATCCTCCTGACCTTCTACACCATAGGCAAGTCCAAGCCGCTGTCCGACTTCCTCGATGTGGTGTCGGACGAGCAGGCCAGCGCCTGGCAAAAGCTCAAGGCGCTGGTGACCGTCTGGCGCCGCCCCGGCGACTGAGCCTTCAGGCGCGGGCGCGGCGGCGGTCGAGGAAGGCTTGCAGCTCGCCCACCACGCCCTTGCGGAAGGCCAGCACGCAGATGACGAAGATGGCGCCGATGATCACGGTGACCCAGGCGCCGACCTTGTCGGCCAGCAGGTTTTGCAGAGAAATCACGATGCCGGCGCCGACGACCGGGCCGAAGAAGGTGCCGACGCCGCCCAGCAGGCTCATCAGGATCACCTCGCCGGACATCGACCAATGCACGTCGGACAGCGTCGCAAAGCCCATCACCAGCGTCTTGAGCGCGCCGGCCAGTCCCGCCAGCCCGGCCGAGAGCACGAAGGCGAGCAGCTTGTACTTGTCCACTTCGTACCCCAGCGAGATCGCGCGCGGCTCGTTCTCCCGGATCATCTTGAGCACCTGGCCGTACGGTGAGGTCACGATGCGGCCTATGCCCAGGAAGCAGGCGACGAAGATGGCGACCACCACGTAGTACATGGCGGTGTCCGAGGCCAACGAGACCAGTCCAAACAGGTTGCCGCGCGGCACGCCCTGCAGGCCGTCCTCGCCGCCGGTGAACGGCGCCTGCAGGCAGATGAAGAACACCATCTGGGCCAGCGCCAGCGTGATCATGGCGAAATAGATGCCCTGGCGGCGGATGGCGACAAGGCCGAACACCAGGCCCAGGAATGCCGATGCCGCCACGCCGGCGAGGATCGCCAGTTCGGGCGACCAGCCCTGCGCCTTGATGAACCAGCCGCTGACGTAAGCGGCGCTGCCGAAGAAGGCCGCATGGCCGAACGACAACAAGCCGGTGAAGCCCAGCAGCAGGTTGAAGGCGCAGGCGAACAGGGCGAAGCACAGCAGCTTCATCACGAAGACCGGATACAGGCCGATCAGCGGCGCGATGAGCAAGAGCGCCAGGATGGCGAGGTAGGTGGCGCGGACGAGTGTGTTGGAGTTTTTCATGGGGCTCACGCTCTCAGGCTTCCTTGCCGAACAGGCCGGCGGGCCGCAGGATCAGCACGATCACCATGACCACGAAGACCACGACGCTGGAAGCCTCGGGGTAGAACACGCGGGTCATACCCTCGACTACGCCCAATCCCAGGCCGGTGATGACCGACCCGAGGATGGAGCCCATGCCGCCGATCACGACCACGGCGAACACCACGATGATCAGGTTGGAGCCCATCAGTGGCGTCACCTGGATGATGGGCGCCGCCAGCACGCCGGCGAGCGCCGCCAGCCCCGCACCGGCGCCGTAGGTCAGCATGACCATCAGCGGCACGTTGACACCGAAGGCCTGCACCAGCTTGGCGTTCTCGGTGCCGGCACGCAGGTAGGCGCCCAGGCGGGTGCGCTCGATCAGGAACCAGGTGCCCAGGCAGACCAGCAGGGACGCCAGGACCACGAAGGCCCGGTAGTTCGGCAAGACCATGAAGCCGAGGTTGGTGGCGCCGGAAAGCAATTCGGGCACCGGATACGACTGGCCCGAGACGCCGTAGAGTTCGCGGAACACGCCCTCGAAGATCAGCGACAGGCCGAAAGTCAGCAGCAGCCCGTACAGCGGGTCCAGCCCGTACAGGTGCTTGAGAAAAGTGCGTTCGATGATCACACCCAGCACACCCACGATGAGCGGCGCCAGGATGAGCGCGAACCAGTAGTTGACGCCGAACTTGTCCAGCATGATCCAGGCGGCGAAGGCTCCCAGCATGTACAGCGCGCCGTGCGCGAAGTTGACGATGTCCAGCAGGCCAAAGATAACGGCCAGGCCCAGGCTGAGCATGGCGTAGAACGCGCCGTTGACCAGGCCGAGCATGAGCTGCCCGAGAAAGGCCTGATGGGGGATGCCGAAGATTTCCATAAAGTCCGTCAGAACAAGTTGCAGCCGGCCCGCGGCCGGCTGCCTTTCACCTTATTTACTTTTTCATCATGGCGCACTTGGACTCGGCAGGCGTCGTGAACGCCTGCTCGCCGGGCACCTTGGCTACCAGCTTGTAGTAGTCCCAAGGCGTCGTCGATTCCTTCGCGCCCTTGACCTGGAACAGGTACATGTCATGGACCATGCGGCCATCGGCGCGGATCTTGCCCTTGCTGTAGAAGTCGTTCGCCGGGGTCTTCTTCAGCTCGGCCATCACCTTGTCGGCGTCGGTCGTGCCGGCGGCTTTCACGGCCTTCAGGTAGGTGAGGGCGGCGGAGTAGTCAGCGGCTTGCAGGCTGGAAGGCATGCGCTTGTACTTCTCGAAGAAGCGCTGGGCGAACTTGCGCGATTCGGCGTCCTGGTTCCAGTACCAGCTGTCGGCCAGCTGCAGGCCTTCGGTGTTGGAAAGGCCCAGGCTGTGCACGTCGTTGATGAACACCAGCAGGCCGGCGATCTTCATCGTCTTGTTGATGCCGAATTCCTTGGCGGCCTTCATCGCGTTGGTGAAGTCGCCGCCGGCGTTCGCCAGGCCCAGGATCTGGGCCTTGGACGACTGGGCCTGCAGCAGGAACGAAGAGAAGTCCGATGCATTCAGGGGATGGCGTACCGCGCCCGCCACCGTGCCGCCGTTGGCCTTGACCACGGTGGAGGCGTCGGCTTCCAGCGAGTGGCCGAAGGCGTAGTCGGCCGTCAGGAAATACCAGTTCTTGTTGCCGGCCTTGACCAGCGCAGTGCCCGCCACCTTGGCCAGGGCCACCGTGTCGTAGGCGTAGTGGACGGTGTAAGGGGTGCAGTCTTCATTGGTCAGGCGGGCCGAGCCGGCGCCGATGACCATGAAGGGGCGCTTCTTCTCGGCTGCCACCTTGGACATGGCCAGGGCCGTGCCGGAGCTGGTGCCGCCGACCAGCATGGAAAGGTTTTCCTTGTCCATCCACTCGCGGGCCTTGGAGCTGGCCACGTCGGCCTTGTTCTGGTGATCGGCAGTGAGAACCTGGATGTCGCGGCCCAGCACCTTGCCGCCGAAGTCCTGGGCGGCCCACTTGACCATTTCACCGCCGGCCGGGCCGTCGATGTCGGCATAGAGGCTGGACATGTCGGTGATGAAGCCGATCTTGACCGGGCCGGAGTTGCTTTGCGCGAAAGCGCCGACGGTGCCGAGCCCGACGGCCAGTGCCGCAACGAGGGTTTTGAGTTTCATTGAAGTCTCCTTGGTGAAATCGATGGGTGGAAGCTGACGTTGCTAGACGCCGAGGAATTCCTGCAGCATGGCCTTGTTGTCCGCCAGTTCATGCTGCGCAAACTGCTTGACGATGCGGCCATGTTCCATCACGTAGAACCGGTCGGCCAGCGGGGCGGCAAAGCGGAAGTTCTGCTCGACCAGGACCACGGTGTAGCCCTTGGCCTTGAGCGTGCGGATCATCTCGGCGAGCTTTTGCACGATGACGGGCGCGAGACCCTCGGAAATCTCGTCCAGGAGCAGCAGCCGCGCGCCGGTGCGCAGGATGCGCGCAACGGCCAGCATCTGCTGCTCGCCGCCCGACAGGCGCGTGCCGGGGCTGTTGGCGCGCTCCTTCAGGTTGGGGAACATCCCGTAGATCTCGGCAACGCTCATGCCGCCTGGCGCGATCACCGGAGGCAGCATCAGGTTCTCTTCGGCCGACAGGCTGGCGAAGATGCCGCGCTCTTCCGGGCAATAGCCCACGCCAAGCCGCGCAACCTTGTGCGGCGGCAGCTTGATCGCTTCTTCGCCATTGATCTTGATGGAGCCCTTGCGAGCACCTGTCAGGCCGACGATGGCCCGCATGGTGGTGGTGCGGCCCGCGCCGTTGCGCCCCAGCAGGCACACCACTTCGCCCTCATGAACGGTGAGATCGACGCCATGCAGGATGTGCGATTCGCCGTACCAGGCGTTCAGGCCCTCGATGCGCAGAAGCTCTTTGGCCATGATCAGTGTGCCCCTTGCAGAGCGGCGTCGGCGGTGCCCATGTAGGCTTCGATCACCAGGGGATTGGCCGAGACTTCGGCATAGGGGCCGTCGGCGATGATGGCGCCGCGCTGCAGCACCGTGATGCGATCCGCGATCGACGACACCACGTTCATGTTGTGCTCCACCATGAGGATGGTGCGGCCCGCAGACACCTTCTTGATCAGCTCGGTCACGCGATGCACGTCTTCGTGGCCCATGCCCTGCGTCGGCTCGTCCAGCAGCATCAGTTCGGGCTCCAGCGCCATCGTCGTGGCCAGTTCGAGCGCGCGTTTGCGGCCGTACGGCAGGTTCACGGTGAGTTCTTCGGCGAAATCCTGCAGATCCACGGCGGCCAGGAGTTCCTGGGCCCGTGCGTGCAAATGGACAAGGGATTGCTCGGGCTTCCAGAAATGGAAGGAGGTGCCAAGCCCGCGCTGCAGGGCTCCGCGCACGTTCTCCAGCACGGTCATGTGCGGGAAGACGGCCGATATCTGGAAGGAGCGGACGATGCCGCGGCGGGCGGTTTGCGCCGGTTTCTCGTGCGTGATGTCCACGCCGTTGTACGTGATCGTGCCGCGGGTCGGCGGCAGGAATTTGGTCAGCAGGTTGAAGAAGGTTGTCTTGCCCGCACCGTTCGGGCCGATCAGCGCGTGGATGTGGCCGCGGCGGACCTTGAGGTCCACGTTGTTCACGGCAACGAAGCCCTTGAACTCCTTGGTCAGGCCTTCCGTCTCGAGAATGAACTCACCTGGCAAATCGCGCTCCTGGGGGTGGATGCCCGGCGCGTGCCCGGCATGAAGATGGCGAATGCTAGGGAGCAGTGTTGCAGTGCGGTAGCGGGTAAAGCCTTAAGTAGTTTTGCGTGATGCGCGCGGCGGGCGCGCCAAGCGGGCCTTCCACCGCTGGGCGGAGGCCTCTTTTCGGCGGGCCAGGCGGAGCCCGGCCGTCGATGGATGCTGTCAGAAGCCTGACTGAAATTACATATTGCGGCGGTACTGGCCGCCCACTTCAAACAGGGCGTTGGTGATCTGGCCCAGCGAACACACCCGCACCGCATCCATCAGCACCTCGAACACGTTCCGGTCGTCGATGACAGCCTGCTGCAGCCGCTTGAGCATGGCGGGCGCCTGTTTGGCGTTTCGGGCGTGGAAGTCCTGCAGCCGCTTGAGCTGGCTTTGCTTTTCTTCCTCGGTCGATCGCGCCAGTTCGAGCTTGTCCTGCACTTGGTCGCCGTGCGGATTGCGGAAGGTGTTGACGCCCACGATGGGCAGCTCGCCGGTGTGCTTGAGCATCTCGTAATGCATGCTCTCGTCCTGGATGCGGCCGCGCTGGTAGCCGGTCTCCATGGCACCCAGCACGCCACCGCGCTCGGCAATGCGCTCGAACTCGGCCAGAACGGCTTCTTCCACCAGTTCCGTCAGCTCTTCAATGATGAAGGCGCCTTGGCTGGGATTCTCGTTTTTCGCCAGGCCCCATTCCCGGTTGATGATCAGCTGGATCGCCATGGCCCGGCGCACGCTGTCCTCGGTGGGCGTGGTGATGGCCTCGTCGAACGCGTTGGTGTGCAGCGAGTTGCAGTTGTCGTAGATAGCGATCAGCGCCTGCAGCGTGGTGCGGATGTCGTTGAACTGGATTTCCTGGGCGTGCAGCGAGCGGCCCGAGGTCTGGATGTGGTACTTGAGCTTCTGGCTGCGCTCGTTGGCGCCGTACTTCTCCTTCATCGCCACGGCCCAGATGCGGCGGGCCACCCGGCCCATCACCGTGTACTCGGGGTCCATGCCGTTGGAGAAGAAGAACGACAGGTTGGGCGCGAAGTCGTCGACGTGCATGCCACGCGCCAGGTACGCTTCCACGAATGTGAAGCCGTTGGACAGCGTGAACGCCAGCTGGCTGATCGGGTTGGCCCCGGCTTCGGCGATGTGATAGCCCGAGATGGAGACCGAGTAGAAATTGCGCACGTTGTGGTGCACGAAGTACTGGGCGATGTCGCCCATCACCTTCAGGCTGAACTCGGTGGAGAAGATGCAGGTGTTCTGGCCCTGGTCTTCCTTCAGGATGTCCGCCTGCACGGTGCCGCGCACGTTGGCCAGCACCCACTCGCGGATCTTCTGGCTTTCAGTGTCGGTGGGCTCGCGGCCGTTGTCGGCCTTGAACTTCTCCAGGTTCTGGTCGATGGCCGTGTTCATGAACATCGCCAGGATGGTCGGTGCCGGACCGTTGATCGTCATCGAGACCGAAGTGCTGGGACTGCACAGGTCAAAGCCGTCGTACAGCACCTTCATGTCGTCCAGCGTCGCGATCGACACGCCGGAGTTGCCGACCTTGCCGTAGATGTCGGGGCGCAGGTCGGGGTCGTTGCCGTAGAGCGTGACCGAGTCAAATGCCGTGGACAGGCGCTTGGCGGGCATGCCCGAACTCAGCAGCTTGAAGCGGGTATTGGTGCGGAAGGGGTCGCCCTCGCCGGCAAACATGCGGGTGGGGTCCTCGCCTTCGCGCTTGAAGGCGAAGGTGCCGGCTGTGTAGGGGTAGCTGCCCGGCACGTTGTCCAGCATCAGCCATTTGAGGATCTCGCCATGGTCCTCGTATTGCGGCAGGCTGACCTTGCGGATCGTCGTGCCCGAGAGCGACTTGGTGGTGAGCGCGGTGCGGATTTCCTTGTCGCGAATCTTGACCACATACTCGTCGCCGGAATAGGCCCTCTGCATCTGCGGCCACTGGGCCAGCAGCTTGCGTGCCGCGGGCTCCTGCGTCTGCTCGCGCTGCCCCGCGAGTTCCTCGGCGGCGTCACCGGCTTGCGCCTTGTCGGACTTTTCCGCACGCAACATGGCCGCGGCCGCGCGCAGCTGCTGGATCTCGCGCGCCAACCGGGCCTGCTCGCGGGCATTTTTCTTGTAGCCGCGAACGGTGTCGCTGATCTCGGCGAGGTAGCGGGTGCGGGCGGCGGGGACGATGGGCGTCTGGTTGGTGCTGTGGCGCACTGCCACCGCGGGCAACATGCCGTCCCCGAGCTTGAGGCCCAGTTCCGCGAGGCGCGGCTTCAGGGCCTGATACAGCGCCGTCACACCGTCGTCGTTGAAGCGCGCGGCCATGGTGCCGAACACCGGCATCTCGTCGGGCCGCTTGCCCCAGGCTTCCTTGTTGCGCTGGACCTGTTTGGCGACGTCGCGCAGGGCGTCGAGCGAGCCCTTGCGGTCGAATTTGTTGATCGCCACGAACTCGGCGAAATCCAGCATGTCGATCTTTTCGAGCTGGCTGGCGGCGCCGAACTCGGGCGTCATCACGTACATGGGCACGTCGACCAGTGGCACGATGGCGGCGTCACCCTGGCCGATGCCCGAGGTCTCCACCACGATCAGGTCGAAGCCGGCGGCTTTGCAGGCGGCAATGACATCGGGCAGGGCGGCGGAGATCTCGCTGCCGAAGTCGCGCGTGGCCAGCGAGCGCATGAAGACGCGCGGGCCCTGGCTCCAGGGGCCGATCGCATTCATGCGGATGCGGTCACCTAAAAGGGCGCCGCCGCTCTTGCGGCGCGACGGGTCGATCGAGATCACGGCCATCCGCAATTGGTCGCCCAGGTCCAGGCGCAGCCTGCGGATCAGCTCGTCAGTGAGGGAGGACTTGCCGGCGCCGCCGGTGCCGGTGATGCCCAGCACGGGGATCTTGCGGGCCTGCGCCTGCGTCTTGACGGCGGCCATGAGCTTGGGGTCGGCGCTGCCGTTCTCCAGCGCGGTGATCAGCTGCGCCAGCGCCCGCCAGTTCATCTCGCCATGGCCCTGGACGGCCTTGGCATCCTTGGGCGCATAGCCGGTGATGTCCTTGTCGCAGCGCATGACCATCTCGCCGATCATTCCGGCCAGGCCCATGCGCTGGCCGTCCTCGGGGCTGTAGATGCGCGTCACGCCATAGGCCTGCAGCTCGCGGATTTCCGGCGGCACGATCACGCCGCCGCCGCCACCGAACACCTGGATGTGCTCGCCGCCGCGGGCCTTGAGCAGGTCCACCATGTACTTGAAGTACTCGACGTGGCCGCCCTGGTAGGAGCTGATGGCGATGCCCTGCACGTCTTCCTGCAGGGCGGCCGTCACGACGTCGTCCACGCTGCGGTTGTGGCCCAGGTGGATCACCTCGGCGCCCATGCCCTGCAGGATGCGCCGCATGATGTTGATGGCCGCGTCGTGGCCGTCGAACAGGCTCGCGGCCGTGACGAAGCGCACCTTGTGGGCGGGGCGGTAGTTCGCGAGCGCCTTGAATTCGGCGGAAAGGTCGGTCATGAATACATCTCCAGGCCCGCTACCTTACTTGACGTTTACGTAAACGTCAACTGACGTTCAGCCCCGGCTGTAGAGCAGTTGCGGCAGCCACAGTCCGATCTCGGGGAACATGTACAGCAGGAAGATGGCGACGACCTGGATTCCCATGAACGGCAGCATCCCCATGAAAATCTGGTTCAGCGACACGTGCGGCGGGCTCACTCCTTTCAGGTAGAAAGCCGCCATCGCCACCGGCGGCGACAGGAACGCCGTCTGCAGATTCAGGGCGACCAGCAGTCCGAAGAACAGCGGGTCGACCCCAAAGTTGTCCAGCAGCGGTATGAAGATCGGCATGAAGATCACGATGATCTCGGTCCATTCCAGCGGCCAGCCCAGCACGAAGATGATCACTTGTGAGAGCAGCAGGAACTGGGTCTTGGACAAGTCCATCGACAGCACCCAGCGCTCCACCAGTTCCTGGCCGCCCAGCAAGGCGAACGCGGCCGAGAAAATGGCCGAACCGACGAACAGCCAGCACACCATTGCCGAGGTCTTGGCGGTGAGGAAGACGCTTTCCTTGACCACGGCGAAGGTCAGCTGCCGATAGGCCACCGCCAGCAGGAACCCGCCCAACGCGCCCACTGCGGCTGCCTCGGTGGGGGTGGCCAGGCCCATCACGATGGAGCCCAGCACTGCCAGGATCAGGATGAGCAGTGGGAAGAAGCTGGTCAACAGCATCTTGAAGATTTCCAGCCGGGTGAAGCTCAGCAGCGCGTAGAAGGCGACCAGCGCCGCGGCACCCACGCCCAGGCTGATCCAGTAACTGCGTGGGGCGGGCACGGTGCCGTCCGTCGCCGCACCTGGCGTCGTGGCAGCCGGGGCGGCGCCCGGAGGTTCCTTCACGCCGTCTGCGCCTGGCGGCTCCTTCACGCCTTCAGCGGGGGGCTCCTTGACGCTTTCGTCCGCCGGCGGCTCCTTCAGGCCTTCGGAAGGCGGCTCGGCGAGGCCTCCTTCCTGCCGCTCCGCAGGCGCCGCTGTATCGCCGATGCGCGTCATGGTCGATACTTCTTCGGCCACAGGGTGTGTCAAGGCCTGGTAGCTCCACAGCGCGACGACCACGAACAGCAATGCCGGCAGCAAGGCGATGAACAACTGCTTGAGGATGTAGGCCGTGGGCACATCCTGGTTGCGCGAGCCCTTCAGCGCGCCCACCAGTGCGGGCACGACGCGGGCGTTATGCGAGGGCGCGATCTTCTCGGACAAGGGCGGCAGTGGCACGTAGCGGTCAGCCATCGACAGAGGCGGGGCCAGCGCCGGCTTGAGTTTGGCGAGAACGATGACGTACACGATATACAGCCCGGCCAGCATCAGCCCGGGGAAGAACGCCCCTGCATACAGCTGGACCACCGAGACGCCGGCGGTCGCGCCGTACACGATCAGCAGCACCGACGGCGGGATCAGGATGCCCAGGCAGCCGCCCGCGGTGATGGCGCCGGCCGAGAGTTGCACGCTGTAGCCGGCCCGCAGCATCGCCGGGAATGCCAGCAGCCCCATGAGCGTCACCACCGCGCCGACGATGCCCGTGGCGGTGGCGAACACGGCGCAGGTCACCAGGGTGGCCACGGCCAGCGCGCCCGGCAGCCTCACCAAAGCCAGGTGCAGGCTGCGAAACAGCTTTTCGATCAGGTTGGCGCGCTCGACCAGGTAGCCCATGAAGACGAACAGCGGAATGGAGATAAGGACGTCGTTGCCCATCACCTTGAACGCCGCCTGCACCATCAGGTCCAGCGTGTGCTTGATGTCCCGGTTATAGGCAAGCCACGTGAAGATCATGCCCATGCCCATGAGCGTGAACGCCGTGGGAAAGCCCAGCATGATGGCGACCACGACGAGCGAGAGCATCAGCAGGCCCACGTGGCCGCTTTCGATCTTGGGGACGGTGATCAGCATGTAGAGCGCCGCCAGGACGATCACTCCCATCAGGGAGAAGCCGAACCAGAGTTCCTTGCGAACCTTCATGGCCTGCCCCCGTCCTTGGCCACCAATTTGTCCAAGGCCTTGATGTCCTCGTCCTTGACATGCACCATGGCCTTGAGCTTGTCGACGTCGACTTCCTCGACGTCCTGTTCGCGCGAGGGCCAGGCGCCGGTGCGGATACAGATGACGCAGCGCGCGATCTCCACCAGGCCTTGCAGCAGTAGGATGGCAGCTGCAAACGGGATGAAGAACTTGAAGGGATAGACCGGGATCGGGTCGGCGTTGAACGTCTGTTCACGGATCGCCAGCGAGTCGGTGAAGTAGGTCCAGCCGGCCCAGGTCATGGCAATCACGCCGGGCAGGAAAAACAGGATATAGAGGATCAGGTCCAGCGTGGCCTGCGTGCGCGGACGGAAGAACCCGTACAGCACGTCACCACGCACGTGGCCGTTCTTGGCCAGTGTGTACGCGCCTGCCATCATGAACAGCACGCCGTACAGCATGATCTGCGCGTCCAGCATCCATCCATGGGGATTGCCCAGGACATAGCGCGAGAAGACCTCCCAGGAGATCATCACCGTAAGGAACACGATGGCCCACGCGAAAAGCTGTCCCAGCCACGTGGACAGCCGGTCGACGCCCAGCAATAGTTTTTGCATATTGTTCTTTCAACCAAAAAAAGGGGCGGCCTTCAGCTGGCCGCCCCCTTCAGGAAACGGGCGGGTCAGGCCTTTTTGACCTTGCTGAAATAGCGGTTGTACGCCATCTTGAAGTCAACCATGTAGTCGTTTTGCCATTGGCCGGCGCGCTCGGCGAATACGCGCTGGGAATCGAGCACTTTCTTGAAGTGCGGGTTCTCGGCGGTCTTCTTGGCGATCACCTTGTCCCAGGCGTCCAGCTGCGCTTTCAGGATGGCGTCGGGCGTCTTGTAGAAGTTGACCTTGTCCTTGGTCTTGAGCTCGATGTAGTCCTTGGAGTTGCGGTCGATCGCCTTCCAGCTCATGTCCGCGCTGGCGGCCTGCACGGCGTAGTCGATGATGGCTTTCAGTTCGGCCGACAGGGCGTTGTATTTGGTCTTGTTGAGCAGGATTTCGAACTGCTCGCCCGACTGGTGGAAGCTCTGCAGCATGCAGTTCTTGGCGACGTCGGCGAAGCCCAAGACCCGGTCGGACGATGCGTTGTTGAACTCCGCCGCGTCGATCAATCCGCGGTCCAGCGCCGGCACGATCTCGCCGCCAGGAAGCGGGTTCACCGCGGCGCCGAGCTCGTTGAAGATGTCGACCGAGAGGCCCACCGTGCGAAACTTCAGGCCCTTGAGTTGCGCGACGTTGGACACCGGCTTCTTGAACCAGCCCAGCGGCTGGGTAGGCATCGGTCCGTACAGGTACGAGACCACGTCCATGTTGATGGCCTTGTAGATCTCCTCCAGCAGCGCCTTGCCGCCGCCGTAGTAGTGCCACGAGAGCACCATATTGGGATCCATGCCAAAAGCCGGCCCCGATCCCCAAAGCGCCAGGGCCGAGTTCTTGCCGTAGTGGTAGGCCACCACGCCATGGCCGCCGTCCAGCGTGCCCTTGTTGACGGCTTCCAGGAGCTGGAACGCCGGCACCACCGCACCCGACGGCAGTACTTCGATCTTCAGCCGTCCGCCGGCCATGTCGTTGACCTTCTTGGCAAAGTCGTTCGCGTATTCGTGGAAGATGTCCTTGGACGGCCAGGTGCTCTGGAAGCGGAAGGATGTGGTCTGCGCCACGGCGACCATCGGGGCCGACATCGCGCCTGCGGCGACGGCGGCGCCCTTGAGCAGGGTGCGGCGGCGGGGGGTTTTGGGCTCGGTCATAGCTTGTCTCCTGTGGTTGAATTCCATAGTTAGCAAGCTATCTTTGGCTTCCGACATCAAGATGTGAAACAGGGTTTTCACCGAGCGGTCAGGGTGCCGTCAGGCGGGCTGCGGTGCTTTGGTACTTATGTCTATGTCCTCGAGGAAGGAGCGCTGTCATGCAACCGATCCAGCTATTCGACCCGGCATCCAGCACCTACACCTATCTGATATTCGATCCCGATACCCGCGAAGCAGTGATCATCGACCCGGTCGACGAGCAGCTGGAACGCGACATGGCGGCACTGGGCGAGCACGGGTTGCGCCTGGTGTGGTCCGTGGAGACTCATACCCATGCCGACCACATCACCAGCGCCGCGCTCCTGGCCGAACATGCCGGAGCCCGGACGGCCGCGCCCGAGGGCTGCGGCATCGGTACGGCGGCGGTACAGCTCAAGAACGGTGATGTCCTGCGTTTCGGCGGCGAGGAGCTCAAGGCGCTGCATACGCCTGGCCACACCGCCGGCAGCATGTGCTACCTGTGGCGCGGGAATGTCTTCACCGGCGACACCCTGCTCATCAATGGCTGCGGGCGCACGGACTTCCAATCGGGGAGCGCGGCGGCCTTGTACCGCAGCCTGACGGAGATCCTTTTTCGCCTGGATGACGAGACCGTGGTCTGGCCCGCACACGATTACAACGGGCGCAGCCATTCCACGATAGGCGCCGAGAAAGCCGGCAACGCCCGGGTGGCCGGCAAGACGCTGGCAGAATTCACGTCCATCATGAACGAGCTGCACCTGCCCAAACCCAAGCGCCTGGACGAGGCCGTCCCCGCCAACCGGCACTCCGGCCTGCGCCACGACGCGGGCGGGGGACCAGCCGCGCCCCGGAACACAGCGGGCTATGCCGGCGACGTCGAGCCGCAGCTGGCCTGCGAATGGTGGCAAAAGGGCGACGCGATCCTGGTGGACGTGCGCACCGACGCCGAGCGTGAGTGGGTCGGCTTCGTGCCCGGGGCCGTGCCCCTGCCCTGGAAGAAGTGGCCCGGCATGGCCCTGAACGAAGAGTTCGACGAAAGCCTCAAGGCCGCGGTCCCACCAGGCAAAAAGGCCGTCTTCATGTGCCGCAGCGGCGTGCGCTCGATTGCGGCCGCCAAGCGGGCCACCGAGCTGGGTATCGAGGCCTACAACGTTCTCGAAGGCTTCGAGGGCGACCCCGACGAGAACGGCCAGCGCGGAAAGCGCGGCGGCTGGCGCTTGCGCGGCTTGCCCTGGCGCCAGGGCTGAAGCCGTCCTCTTTCGTTTTCTTTCAACCACAAACACAACAAGAGCAACATGGCTGTCAATCTGACCGCGCCCCGGCCGGGCGACCTGCATCCCGTCCCGGGCCTGCGCATCGGAGTCGCCGAGGCCGGCATCCGCAAAGCCAACCGGCGCGACCTGACGGTCGTCCTGATCGACCCGGGCGCGTCCGTCGCGGGCGTATTCACCCAGAACCGCTTCTGCGCGGCCCCTGTGCAGGTGTGCCGCGATCACCTGGCGCGTGGCGACATCCGCGCCATGGTGATCAACACGGGCAACGCCAACGCCGGCACTGGCCAGGATGGCCTCGTGCGCGCCCGCTCGACCTGCATCGCCCTGGCCCGCAAGCTGGAATTGGCGCCCGAGCAGATACTGCCGTTTTCCACGGGAGTGATCATGGAGCCGCTGCCTGTGGATCGCATCGAGGCCGGTTTGCCCGCTGCGCTGGCGGACGCCGGGCCGGACAACTGGTTGCGCGCCGCCGAGGGCATCATGACCACCGATACGGTGCCCAAGGCCTTCAGCCGGCGCCTGAAAATCGACGGCGTCGAGGTGACGATCACGGGAATCAGCAAAGGCGCGGGGATGATCCGTCCCAACATGGCAACCATGCTGGGGTTCATGGCGACCGACGCACGGATCGACCAGTCGCTGATGCAGCAGCTGGCGCTGGACCTCGCCGAAGGCTCGTTCAACCGCGTGACGGTGGACGGCGACACTTCGACCAACGACTCGTTCGTGGTCATCGCGACCAACCAGGCCGCGCATCCAGTCGTCACCTCGCTGGACAGCCCCGCCGGGAAGGCGCTGAAGGCAGGGATGCTCGACGTCGCGCGGCAGCTGGCCCAGGCCATCGTGCGCGACGGCGAAGGCGCGACCAAGTTCATCACCGTGCGGGTCGAGGGCGGAAAGACCAGCGAGGAATGCCGCAAGGTGGCCTATGCGATTGCGCATTCGCCCCTGGTCAAGACCGCGTTCTTCGCCAGCGATCCCAACCTGGGCCGCATTCTGGCGGCGGTGGGCTATGCCGGCATCGACGACCTCGATCAGACCAAGATCGATCTCTACCTGGATGACGTGCATGTCGCCGTCAACGGCGGCCGCAATCCGGCCTACCGAGAGGAAGACGGCCAGCGCGTGATGAAACAAAGCGAAATCACCGTGCGGGTCGGATTGGGCCGCGGCACGCAGGCCGACACCGTGTGGACCTGCGATTTCAGCCACGACTACGTCACCATCAACGCCGACTACCGTTCATGAACGAAAAATTCGAGCAGCTGATCGAGCGTGCCGGGCAACTGCTCACGCGCATCGAATCCATATTGCCCCAGCCGCTATCTGCGCCGGACTGGAGCGCATCCATTGCATGGCGCTATCGCAAACGCTCTTCAGGCCACGGCGTCCTGGAGCCGGTTCGCCATGTGGCCGAGATCCGGTTGGACGACCTCAAGGAAATCGAGCCGCAAAAGGAAAAGATCCGGCGCAACACCCTGCAGTTCGTCCAGGGCCAGCCGGCCAATAACGTTCTGTTGACAGGCGCGCGCGGCACCGGCAAATCCTCGTTGATCAAAGCCTGCCTCAACGAATACTCCGGCCAGGGCCTTCGCCTGATCGAGGTGGACAAGGTCGACTTGGTGGACCTGCCCGACCTGATCGATGTGGTGGCGGCACGGCCCGAAAAATTCATCGTGTATTGCGACGACCTGAGTTTCGAGGAGGGCGAGCCGGGCTACAAGGCGCTGAAGTCCATCCTCGACGGTTCGGTCTCGGCCGGGACGGCCAATGTGCTGATTTACGCCACCAGCAACCGCCGGCACCTGCTACCCGAGTACATGACGGAAAACCTGAGCTACAAGCACACGGAGGACGGCGAAGTGCATCCCGGCGAGGTCGTCGAAGAGAAGATCTCCCTGTCCGAGCGTTTCGGCTTGTGGGTGAGCTTCTATCCGTTCAGCCAGGATGAATACCTCGCCATTGCCGCCCAATGGCTGTCCTGGTTCGGCGTGAGTGCGCAGGCCATCGAGGCGGCCCGGCCTGAGGCCCTGGTCTGGGCCCTGGAGCGCGGATCCCGCAGCGGCCGCGTCGCCTACCAGTTCGCCCGCGACTACGCCGGCCAGCACGCGGCATGACCAAGACCCCGCTGGTTGCGCACGGCGATCGGCCGCGCGAAGGCGGACCGGATCGCAAGGAGGTCGAAGTGGCAGTGGGCGTGCTCGTCCGCCCGGACGGCGCGTTCCTGCTGACCTCCCGTCCGCCCGGCAAGGTCTACGAAGGCTATTGGGAGTTCCCCGGCGGCAAGGTCGAACCGGGTGAAACGGTCGAGCAGGCGCTGCGCCGCGAACTGGCCGAGGAAATTGGCGTGGCCATCGGCGAAGTCCATCCTTGGCGAGTGGAGCGCGTGGACTATCCGCACGCGCTGGTGCGCCTGAACTTCTGCAAGGTGTTCGATTGGCGGGGGGAGCTGCACATGCACGAAGGCCAGGCCTTTGCGTGGCAGACGCTGCCGGTGCAGGTGCAGCCCGTGCTGCCCGGCACGGTGCCCGTGCTGGACTGGTTCGCCCAGGAGCGCGGGTTCGCGGGCGCGACCCACCTCGCCGAAATACCCTGAAGGGCTACTCCTCCTTGGTCGGCGTTTCGGCTGGGACGCGAAAATCCTCGCTGGCCCAAGCGCCCAGGTCCATGTTCTTGCACCGCTCCGAACAGAAGGGGCGGTATGGATTGGAAGGCGCGTAGACGCTGTCCCCGCCGCAGGCGGGGCAGCGCACCAGGCGCGGCTTCACGGCGGGCTCTTGCGGCTTTGCCATCGCAACCTCAGGAACAAAGAGTCAGTTCGAACTGCGCGCTGTCGTTGCTGGCCTGAAGGCGATCAGGGGCCTCCTGCCGCATCAGCCGCACGGAAACCATGAGGCGGTTTCCGCTGATTTCGGGGACCAGCCCCAGCGCGGGATCCAGGCGCAGGCGCAGCAACTGAAAAGTGCGGCCCTGAGGCAGATTTTGCTGCAACTGCCCATGGCTCGCCATGACCTTCTGCGGCGTACCCGAGTCGCGCAAGAGTTTGAGCAGCATGTGGACGGACTCGGCCAGGGGCGCCAGCGTCGAGGCCCAGCGTTCCAGGTCGGCTTGGCGCGCCCGGGCATCGCGGTGCTGCCAGGCGTAGTAGCCCGGCAGGTCGAACTCGCAGGTGCCGCCAGGAATGCTGATGCGACTGCGAATGCTCATGAGCCAGTCGTTCTCCGTCAGCGATTGCCCGACCTTGCCCGGCAGGTTGTTGAGCGTGGCGAAGTAGCGATCCAGCTTGCCGACGATATCGTCCAGCACGCCTTCGGCAATGGCGGGATTGCCGCGATAGCTGTTGAGGGCCTGCTTCTGCTTTTCCAGGTCCTTCATCACGTCGGACTTCAGGTCGGCGCGCGCCCCGACGTCCATGACCTCGAAGATCGTGGCCAAGGCGTAGTGATGGTCGATGGGATGGGAGCGCGGAACCAGCTCGCCGAGGCGGCGGAACAGGTGCTCCAGTCGCAGGTAGGTGCGGATGCGTTCGTTGAAAGGATATTCGTACAGGATCACGCTGGGTGGGCTCTTGCTAGATGGACTCTTGCGCAAAGCGACCAATCATAGCCCCAAGCGGCGACCCACCTGTACCACCTTGTCACGCAGCTGCTCCAGCGTGAGGCCCTCGTTGCAGATCACGATGTCGGCGGCGGCCAGCCGCTGGCTACGGCTCGCCTGCGCGGCCATGATCGCGCGGACCTCTTCGGGCTTCAAGCCGCTGCGGGACACCACGCGGTCCACCTGGGTCTGGGGCGAGCAGTCGACCACGAGCACACGGTCGACCTGGGCCCGCCAGCGGCCGGACTCGACCAGTAGCGGGATGTCGAAAACGATGCAATGCACGCCCGCATCCAGCGCCGCTTGCACCTGGCGGGCACTTTCCTGGCCCACCAGCGGATGAATGATGTCTTCGAGATGCTTGCGCGACTGCGGGTCGCCATAGGCATGCTCGCGCATGCGGGCGCGGTCCAGCGCCCCTTCGAGGGTGATGAAGTCGGCTCCGAACCGCTCCGAGATGGCCGCGATGGCCGCCCCGCCCGCCGCCGTAGTGCTGCGGGAGATGGCATCGGCGTCGATCACGGCCGCGCCGAGCTCCGCCAGCATCTGCAGCACGGTGCTCTTGCCGCTGCCGATGCCGCCCGTGAGGCCGACCCGTATTGCCATCGCTAGAGTCCTATGGCGCTCAGGATCGATGAAGGCCCGAAGATCATGGCCGTCAGGCCGGCGCCGGCCAGGAACGGGCCGAAGGGCACGTAGCCGCCTTCACGCAAGCCGCTGGAAAACTTCATCGCAATGCCGACCACGGCGCCGATGACCGAGGCCATCAGGATGATGGGCACCAGGGCCTGCCAGCCGAACCAGGCGCCGAGCGCGGCGAACAGCTTGAAGTCGCCGTAGCCCATGCCTTCCTTGCCGGTCAGCAGCTTGAAAACCTTGTAGATCACCCAGAGCGACGCGTAGCCCGCTACCGCGCCCCAAAGGGCGTCGGCCAGCGGAACCGCGGTCCACCGGAGGGCTGCAGCGATCAGCCCGGCCCACAACAAGGGCAGGGTGATGTCGTCCGGCAGCAGCGTGGTATCCCAGTCGATCATGGCGAGCGCGACGATGGCTGCCGAGAAGGCGCACCAGGCCGCGCCTGCGGGCGTGGCGCCCCAGTGCTGCACGCAAAGAAAGAAGAGGACGCCCGTGACCAGTTCCACCAGCGGGTAGCGCAGGCCGATGGAGGTGCCGCAGGCCGAGCATTTGCCGCGCAGCACCAGGTAGCTCAGGATCGGCACGTTTTCATACCAGCGGATGACGTGGCCGCACTGCCGGCAACGCGAACGCGGCCGCACCAGGTTGAATTCTTCCGTTTCCGCAGCCGGCGTGCCATTCAGTTCCGCGCACTCGGCCGCCCACTCGCGCTCCAGCATCTGCGGCAGGCGATAGATGACCACATTGAGGAAGCTGCCCACGAGCAGCCCGAGAACTCCGGCGAGGCCGGCATCGATCGCGGGCGAAACCAACATCAGACGACCTGGCCGAGCTTGAAGATGGGGAGATACATGGACACGACGATGCCGCCGATCAGGCCCCCCAGGAACACGATGATGATCGGCTCCATCAGGCTGGACAAGCCCGCCACCATGTCGTCGACCTCGGCTTCGTAGAAGTCGGCTGCCTTGCCCAGCATGTGGTCGAGCGCGCCGGACTCCTCGCCGATCGCGCACATCTGCAGCACCATCGTGGGAAATACGTTGGCATTGGTCATGGCCGCCGTCAGGCTCGTGCCGGTGGATACTTCCATCTGGATCTTCTCGGTCGCCATGGCGTACACGGAGTTGCCGGATGCGCCACCCACGGAGTCGAGGGCCTCGACCAGCGGCACGCCTGCCGCGAACATGGTCGACAGCGTGCGGGTCCAGCGGGCGATCACCGACTTGTAGACCAGCGCACCGAACACCGGCACCTTGAGCATGATCCGGTCCATGAACATCTGGACCTTTTCGCTGCGCTTCCACGCCTGCATGAAGAAGTAGAACCCGCCGCCGATCGTGCCGAAGATCAGCCACCAGTATTTGACGAACACCTCACTGATCGCGATCACGAACAGGGTAGGGGCCGGCAAATCGGCGCCGAAGGAGCTGAACACTTCCTTGAAGGCAGGGATCACGAAGATCATGATCACGGCAACCACGACGAAGGCAACGACCACCACCGAAATCGGGTACATCAGCGCCGACTTGATCTTGGACTTGATCGCCTCGGTTTTTTCCATGTAGATCGCCAGGCGATCCAGCAACGCCTCCAGGATACCCGCCGCCTCGCCGGCTTCCACCAGGTTGCAGTAGAGGTTGTCGAAGTACAGCGGGTACTTGCGGAACGCGGCCGACAGCGAGGTGCCGGTTTCCACGTCGCTGCGCACGTCGTTGAGCAGCTTGGTGACGCTGGCGTTGGCGTTGCCGCGGCCCACGATGTCGAAAGACTGCAGCAGGGGCACGCCGGCTTTCATCATGGTGGCGAGCTGGCGCGTGAAGATCGCGATGTCCTTGGGCTTGATCGCGGCGCCTGAACGCATGCGGCGCTTCTTGACCTTGGTGGGCGAAACGCCCTGGCGGCGCAGCGCGGCCTGGACCTGGTTTTCGCCGGCGGCACGGGTCTCACCGCGAACCTGCTTTCCGTTGCGGTCGCGCCCCTCCCATTCGAAAACAAACTCGGTAACTTTGGTTGCAGCCGTGGCCATGCGCGTACTCCTCTAAATCTTATAAGTTGGTGCAGCCCAGCACCTCTTCGAGCGAG
Source organism: Caenimonas soli (assembly GCF_013155545.1). GTDB lineage: Bacteria > Pseudomonadota > Gammaproteobacteria > Burkholderiales > Burkholderiaceae_C > Ramlibacter > Ramlibacter soli. The sequence continues at coordinate 121,158 of NZ_JABJVV010000006.1, forward strand.
GTGACCCCCAACCTGACCTTGTTCAGGCCCGATTGGCGCAGGCTCTTAACCCCTTCGCTCTCGGCCTGCTTGGCGATCTCCAGCGAGCTGCCGTCGGCCAGGATGATGCGTTGGATGTCTTCGGTGATGGGCATCACCTGGTAGATGCCGACCCGGCCCTTGTAGCCGTTGTTGCAGGCTGAGCACCCGACCGGGCGATAGGGCGTCCAGGTCCCGTCGACGTCCTCTTCCTTGAAGCCCGCGTCGAGCAAGGTTTCGTGAGGGATGTCGGCCGGGGCCTTGCAGGTGGGGCAGAGGCGCCGCGCCAGCCGCTGCGCCGTGATCAGGATGACGCTGGAAGCGATGTTGAAGGGCGCAATGCCCATGTTTCGCATCCGGGTGAGGGTGGTAGGCGCGTCATTGGTGTGCAAGGTGGACAGCACCAGGTGGCCGGTCTGTGCGGCCTTGATCGCGATGTCGGCGGTTTCCAGGTCGCGGATTTCGCCGACCATGATCACGTCCGGGTCCTGGCGCAGGAAGGACTTGAGCGCGGCGGCGAACGTCAGGCCGGCCTTGTCGTTGACGTTGACCTGGTTGACGCCAGGCATATTGATTTCGGACGGGTCTTCGGCGGTGGAAATGTTGACGCCCGGCTTGTTCAGTATGTTCAGGCAGGTGTAGAGCGAAACCGTCTTGCCCGAGCCGGTGGGCCCGGTCACCAGCACCATGCCATAAGGCCTGCTCACGGCGTCCAGCAGGCGCTGTTTTTCCTCGGGCTCATAGCCCAGCGCGTCCACGCCCAGGCGCGCGCTGCTGGGATCCAGGATACGGATCACGATCTTTTCGCCGAACAGCGTGGGCAGGGTGGAGACCCGGAAATCGATGACGCGATCGGGACCGATCTTGAGCTTCATCTTGCCGTCCTGGGGGACGCGCTTCTCCGAGATGTCCATGCGCGAGATGACCTTGATGCGCGAAGCCAGCTTGTCCTTGATGGCTATGGGCGGCGAGGCGATCTCCCGCAGTTCGCCGTCGACGCGAAAACGCACGCGATAGGTAGTCTCGTAGGGCTCGAAGTGCAGGTCGGAGGCCCGCATGCTGAAAGCATCCAGCAGCATTTTGTGCAGGAACTTGACGACAGGCGCGTCCTCGACTTCCGATGTGGCAGCGTCGGCGTCCTCGGTCGTCGACGCCTCCATGGTGGATTCGTCGAACTCGAAATCGTCGCCGATGATGCTGTCCATCGCCTCGGTGGCGCTGGCAGTCCCGGCTTCCACCATCTTGGTGAGCTTGTCGTATTCGGCAATGATCCAGTCCACGCCCATCTGGGTCGCGAACTTGATCTTTTCGGCCGCCTGCTGGTCCGACGGGTCGGCGGTGGCAACGATCAGGCGGTTGTTGCGCTTGCTCAGCACCACCACGCGGAAGGCCTGGCAGATCTTGGGGTCGAGCAGGCTCTTGGGCAGCCGCTGCAGGTCGATGGCTTCCAGGTCCAGGAGGGGCGCGCCGAACGCGGCCGACATGGTGTGGGCCAGATCCGACGCGGACACCGCGCCCGACCCCGTGAGTTCGGCGATGAAGCTGGTTCGGTTGGCCTGGGCCTTCCGGGAGAGTTCCTCTGCCGACTTCTGCCCGAGCTTGCCGGCTGAAATCAGCGCCTTGGCCAGGCCCGGGAGGGCCATGGACGGGGCTTCTAGAACAGAGGGATCGACAGCAGCCATGGGCGAATTTGTACTCGGTGGAAACTAAGCCCTTCCTTTTGTAAAGAGGGGTTCACCGATCATCGCTCATTGCCCAGCTGGTGTAAATATTTCCAGTGGTAACGTGAGGGAGGCAGTTGGTACGAAGTCACGCGGGAAAATACTGGTCGGGGTGAGAGGATTCGAACCTCCGGCCTCTACGTCCCGAACGTAGCGCCTCCCCTGGGAACTCAACCTTGCCATGCAGCCTGAGCGGCTGGTCTGTGTAGCAGAGGCTGCCATTGTAACAAGCGGTACCCCCTGCGGGACTTGAGGGTTTACCTGTGCCGCCGATCACTCTACGCGGGACGACAAAGGGACGCGCACCGAAGGTCAACGACATCCACGGTTGGCAGCCGGTTCGTTCTCAATTTGAGGTTGAACTAGCAGCCACACTATCGCTGCATCCGGCCGGCGGCGCTGAGGACGATCGGTTCGATGAAGCAGGCCCAGGACGCTACGCGAGCTAGCGCGCCGGCGCGCTGAAGGTCTTGAGCTCGCTGTCGCGCCGTCCCGGGCCCTGCACATGCTTGTCAGTGCGCTGCAGCGCCTGTTTCACGAATATGCCGTGCTCGGGACTGAACCACTGCAGGTTCTCGTTGCCAAGGGTGTCACTTGTGCGCACGCGAAAGACCTTGAACGTGCCGGCCGGCACCGTGACCTCTTCGTGCGCCTCGACGGTCTGCCGCGCCTCAAAGGCCGTTTCCTGATTCTGCGGGTGGACCTTAACCTTGTACTGACGCGTCCAGGACTTGCCGACTTCCAGCGGCCAGTCCCAGGAGAGCGGCGGGTCCCAGCTTAACGCCGGCTTGCCATCCCTGCCGAGCACGGTGACCCAGTTGCCATTGGGCATTGCCAGCAGCGTCGTTTGCGGCCCTTCGAACGCGATCATCTCCCGGCCCTCCCAGATGCGCTGCGCACGGCGGCCGGGCACATCGAAGCGGCCATTGCCGTAACTGCCGCTGTCCTGCTGCTGGGTAATCCAGGTGGCGCCGACAGGTGGCGCCACGTAGCGATCGACGCGAGGCGCCGAGGCGCAGCCGGCCACCAGCGCCAGGACCAGCGCGGTCGCAGCAGTCCAGAGAGCGTGGTTGTTGTTCATTGTTCGCTCCTTTCCATTAGCAGCGAAGAATAGTCGACGCACGCCGGACTTCAAGGAAGGGCTTCAGTTCGCCGAGGATGCCTGCCAATGGAATCAACGACAAATACTGGTCGGGGTGAGAGGATTCGAACCTCCGGCCTCTACGTCCCGAACGTAGCGCTCTACCAGGCTAAGCTACACCCCGTCTGACACGCGCCGCTCACCTGAGTAATCAGTTGCGGCGCGCAAGCAGTTGAGCCGCCAATTGTAGCAAACCCTGGCTGTAGGCATTGACGGGGAGGCGGCTCGCCGCATCGACGGCGCGCTGGGCCTCCGCCGCCGCGGCATCGCGAGTGACCTGTAGCGCCCCGGTTTCCTTCACGATCGCCACGATGCGATCCAGCTCGCTCACCGCGCCGGTTTCCACGGCGCTGCGGATGATGTCGCGCTGCTCGGTGTTGCCCCGTTGCATGGCGGCGATCAGCGGCAAGGTGGCTTTCCCCTCGCGCAGATCGTCGCCCAGATTCTTTCCCATCTCGCCCGCGTTGCCGTCGTAGTCCAGCACGTCGTCGATGACCTGGAAGGCCGTGCCCAGGGCCTGGCCGTAGCTGGCGCAGGCCTGCTCCATTTCGGTGCCGGCGCCCGCCAGCACCGCACCCAGGCGCGCGCTGGCTTCGAACAGCTTCGCGGTCTTGGAGCGGATCACGCGCAGGTAGCCCGCCTCGTCCAGCGACGCGTCGTGCATGTTCATCAGCTGCAGCACTTCGCCTTCGGCGATCACGTTGGTCGCGTCGGCCAGGATTTCCATGACGCGCATCTGGCCGGCGTCCAGCATCATCTGGAACGCGCGGGAATACAGGAAGTCGCCGACCAGCACGCTGGCGGGATTGCCGAAGCTCTCGTTGGCGGTCGCCCGGCCGCGCCGCAAGGTCGATTCGTCCACCACGTCGTCGTGTAACAAAGTCGCAGTGTGTATGAATTCCACCACCGCGGCCAGGTTGAAGCGCTGGGGGCCGCGGTAGTCGAGCGCACCGCAAACCAGTAACAAGAGGGCTGGCCGCAGGCGCTTGCCGCCGGCGGAAATGATGTAACGCGAGACCTGGCCGACCAGGGGCACGCCCGAGTCGAGCCGGCGCGCGATCACGGCGTCGACCTCGCGCATGTCGTCGGCGACGAGAGAAAGCACGGAGGCGGTGCTGGTGGAGGAAGCAGTCAAGGCGGAAGTGGAAGAGTTGGCCGATTATAGAAACCAGGCATTACCCGCCTGGCGCAGCCCCCGCGGGCCCGGGGAGTAAACACAAACTATGCTATAGTGTTGGGCTCTGCGGAAATCCGTCCGGAGAGCTCTCAATTTCAAGAGGTCAACATGTACGCGGTCATAAAAACCGGCGGCAAGCAGTATCGCGTTGCTTCCGGCGAAAAAATTAAAGTAGAACAGATTGCTGCGGACGTAGGCCAGGAAATCGTGATCGATCAGGTTTTGGCAGTCGGAAACGGCAGCGAGATCAAGATCGGCACTCCCCTGGTGTCCGGCGCAACTGTGGTTGCCACTGTGGTGGCTCACGGCAAGCACGACAAGGTTCGCATCTTCAAGATGCGCCGTCGCAAGCACTATCAAAAGCGCCAGGGCCATCGCCAGCAGTTCACCGAACTGCAAATCGGCGCGATTGCAGGCTAAGCAGGAGCAGTTGAAATGGCACAGAAAAAAGGCGGCGGCTCTACGCGAAACGGGCGGGATTCCCAGCCCAAGATGCTCGGCGTGAAGGCTTTCGGCGGTGAACTCATCAGCGCCGGTTCCATCATCGTGCGCCAGCGCGGCACCAAGTTCCATCCCGGCACCAACGTCGGCTTGGGCAAGGACCACACCCTGTTTGCCCTGGTGGACGGCCACGTGTCGTTCGCGATCAAGGGCTCGATGAACAAGCAAACCGTGAGCGTGCTCCCGGCGTAATCGATCACTTCGATTTCCCATCGAAGCCCCGACTCGTCGGGGCTTTGTTTTTTATACTGAGCAAGCCATGAAATTCGTTGACGAAGCCTTTATCGACATCGCCGCGGGCGACGGTGGGAACGGCTGCGTCTCGTTCCGCCACGAGAAGTACAAGGAATTCGGCGGCCCGAACGGCGGCGACGGCGGCCGAGGGGGCCACGTCTTCGCGGTGGCCGATTCCAACCTCAACACGCTGGTGGATTACCGCTTCTCGCGCCGCCACGAAGCCAGGAAGGGCGAGCATGGGATGGGTTCCGACATGTTCGGCGCGGCCGGCGACGACATCGTGCTCAAGATGCCTGTCGGCACCATCATCAGCGACGCGGAAACCGGCGAAGTTCTCTACGAACTGCTCAAGCCCGGAGAGGTGATCACCATCGCCAAGGGCGGCGACGGCGGCTTCGGCAACATGCGCTTCAAGAGCGCGATCAACCGGGCGCCGCGGCAGAAGACGCCGGGCTGGCCCGGCGAGAAAAAGAACCTCAAGCTGGAACTCAAGGTACTGGCGGACGTCGGCCTGCTGGGCATGCCCAACGCCGGCAAGTCGACGCTGATTTCCGCAATTTCCAACGCGCGCCCGCGGATTGCCGACTATCCGTTCACCACGCTGCACCCCAACCTGGGCGTGGTCCGCGTCGGCCCCGAACAGAGCTTCGTCGTGGCCGACCTGCCGGGCTTGATCGAGGGCGCCTCCGAAGGCGCGGGCCTGGGGCATCAGTTCCTGCGGCACCTGCAGCGCACGCGGCTGTTGCTGCATGTCGTGGATCTCGCGCCTTTCGACGGCGCCGACCCCGTTGCGCAGGCCAAGGCCATCGTCGGCGAGCTGAAGAAGTACGACCCGGCGCTCTACGAAAAGCCGCGCTGGCTGGTGCTGAACAAGCTGGACATGGTCGATGCGGACGAGCGCGAGGCCAAGGTCAAGGACTTCGTCAAGCGCTTCAAGCACAAGGGGCCGGTGTTCGAGATATCCGCGCTCACGCATGAGGGCTGCGAGGCGCTGGTGAAGGCGGCCTACCGCCACATCAAATCGCAGCAGGTGGCCGAGCAGCCCGCGGTGTATGTCGATCCGCGCTTTGCCGGGGATCCCGCCGAATGAAAACCGGCGCCAGCGTGCTGCGCGATGCCCGCCGCATCGTGGTCAAGGTGGGCTCCAGCCTGGTGACCAACGAGGGCAGGGGCCTGGACGAAACCGCCATCGGCGAATGGTGCCGGCAACTGGCGGCATTGGCCAAGGACGGGCGCGAAGTGATCATGGTGTCCAGCGGCGCTATCGCCGAGGGCATGAAGCGCCTGGGCTGGGTGACGCGCCCGCACGAAATCAATGAACTCCAGGCGGCAGCGGCGGTGGGACAGATGGGCCTGGCCCAGATGTACGAAACCAAGCTGCGCGAGAACGGCATGGGTTCGGCGCAGGTATTGCTGACGCACGCCGACCTGGCCGACCGCGAGCGCTACCTTAACGCGCGCTCCACGCTGCTCACGCTGCTGCAGCTCAAGGTCGTCCCCGTGATCAACGAGAACGACACGGTGGTCAACGATGAAATCAAGTTCGGCGACAACGACACGCTGGGCGCCCTCGTGGCCAACCTCGTCGAGGCCGATGCGCTGGTCATCCTGACGGACCAGAAGGGCCTGTACAGCGCGGACCCGCGCAAGGACCCGGCCGCCACGTTCATCAATGAGGCGCGCGCGGGCGATGCCGCGCTCGAGGCCATGGCCGGCGGCGCCGGCTCCAGCCTGGGCAGGGGCGGCATGATCACCAAGATCCTGGCGGCCAAGCGCGCCGCGGGGTCGGGCGCGTCCACCGTGATCGCCTGGGGCCGCGAACCCGATTGCCTGCTGCGGCTGTCCCGCGGCGAAGCCATCGGAACCTTGCTCGTGGCGCAGACCCAGAAGAGCCAGGCCCGAAAGCGCTGGATCGCGGATCACCTGCAGTTGCGCGGCGCGGTGACGGTGGACGAGGGCGCCGTGGCGAAGGTTCGGGCGGAAGGCAAGAGCCTGCTGCCGATCGGCATGATCACCGTCGAAGGCGAGTTTTCGCGCGGAGACGTGATTGCCGTGCGTGACCCTGCCGGCACCGAGATTGCGCGCGGGCTGGCCAACTATGCCAGCGCCGAGGCACGGCTCTTGTGCCGCAAGCCCTCAAGCGAGATCGAGCGGCTGCTGGGTTATGTGGCAGAACCCGAGATGATCCACCGCACAAACCTGGTGGTCACCCGCTAGCGGCGGGTTTCGTTGCTGAACCGGCTGTCGATGGAAGATCGCAGGTCCTGCACTATCCTCGCAGCGGAACCGTTGGCTCCATGCCCCATGCAGGCCCCGGTACGGGCAATGAGCAGGCTGTGGCGCGACATCGGCTCGTGCAGCGAGCGCCAGGCGGCGTCCTTGGTGGGCGTCCATCCGCTGTCGGGGTTGTGGCGGGCGTACACCTTGTATTCGCCGCTGCTGCAGCGAATGCCTTCGTAGATCGCATTCACGGTGCCGGTGGTGCTGGATGCCACCACCACATATCGCACGATCCCATCGCTGCCCACGGCGACGGAGCCCGGTGCTACGCCAAAGCGCAGGGTCGAGCCCGGGACCTCCAGCGGGATCAGGCCATCGAGTTTGAGCGCCGGCGGCGGCGGAGCTTCGGCTTCCCTCCAATCGGGGTTCTCTGCCCCGAGTTGGGCATGGGCGGCGCAAGCCACGAAGGCCAGTGCAGCAGCGATGGATTCAAGGCGCATGTTTGTCTTCTTGCGGCGGTTTCAGGCCGGACTGTGGGTCGGGCTCGAAGGTAGCGCCCGGCGGCAACTCGAACCCGGCGCCCGGCGCCGGATCCGTGCCATCGTTGTCGTGGTCGCGCCCGCGCATGCCGCTGCGCAGGTAGCGGTTGCGATGGTCGTGGCGCGGAAGAAAGCGAGCCAGTTCGGTCAACGCCATTTCGTAGACGCCACGCTTGAACTCCACCACCACGTCCAGCGGCACCCAGTAATCATTCCAGCGCCAAGCATCGAACTCAGGGTGGTTGGTCGCGCGCAGGTTCAGGTTCCAGTCCTGGCCCATGAGCTGCAGCAGGTACCAGATCTGTTTCTGGCCCTTGTAGTGGCCGCGCGCATCCCGGCGGATGTACCGGTCAGGCACCTCATAGCGCAACCAGTCCCGGGTACGGGCGATGATGCGCACATGCTCGGGCTGCAAGCCCACTTCTTCATGCAGTTCGCGGTACATCGCCTGCTCCGGAGTTTCGCCCCGGTCGATGCCCCCCTGCGGAAACTGCCAGCTGTGGGTGCGTATGCGCTTGCCCCAGAACACCTGGTTCTTCTGGTTGAGCAGGATGATGCCGACGTTGGGCCGAAAGCCGTCCCGGTCAAGCATAATCAAACCCCAAATTTTTAAACTGAGTTCATTATGCACGGCGACACGCGCGCAGGCAAAGGCTCAGTGGCTACCGCCACACGCACCCGATGAAAGCCTCCCAGTTCCTCATTTCCACCCAAAAGGAAGCGCCCGCCGACGCGGAAGTTGTAAGCCACCAGCTCATGACCCGAGCCGGCATGATCAAGAAGCTCGGCGCCGGCATCTACAGCTACATGCCCATGGGCCTGCGCGTCATCCGCAAGGTGGAGGCCATCGTGCGCGAGGAGATGAACCGCGCGGGCGCCGTCGAACTGCTGATGCCCGTCGTGCAGCCGGCCGAGTTCTGGCAGGAAACGGGGCGCTGGGAGAAGATGGGCCCCGAGCTGATGCGCGTGAAGGACCGGCACGACCGCGACTTCATCATCCAGCCGACCAGCGAGGAGGTGGTGACCGACATCGCGCGGCAGGAACTGCGCAGCTACAAGCAGTTGCCGAAGAACCTGTACCACATCCAGACCAAATTCCGCGATGAGCGCCGGCCGCGCTTCGGCGTGATGCGCGCGCGCGAGTTCACCATGAAGGACGCCTACAGCTTCGACCGCGATGTGGCGGCGGCCAAGGCCAGCTATCAGGTGATGGCGCAAGCCTACCGTGCCATCTTCGACCGCTTTGGCTTGCGTTATCGCGCCGTGGCGGCCGACAGCGGCGCGATCGGCGGCGACCTGAGCGAGGAATTCCAGGTGATCGCGGCAACCGGGGAGGACGCCATTGTCTATTGCGCTGCCAGCGACTACGCCGCCAACATGGAGAAGGCCGAAGCACTGCCGCCGCAAGGGTCGCGCAGGGAGCCCCTGCAAACGCTGTCCAAGACGCCGACGCCGGGCAAGGCCACCTGCCCGGATGTTGCGGCTCTGCTGAACGTGCCGCTGGCGACGACCGTGAAGTCGCTGGTGCTGGCCACGGACCAGTTGAACGAGCGCGGCGAAATCATCAAGACCCAGGTCTGGCTGCTGCTCGTGCGCGGCGACCACGACATGAACGAGATCAAGGTCGCCAAGGTGCCGGGCCTCGACGGCGGGTTCCGCTTCGCCACCGTGGCGGAAGTCGTGGAGCACTTCGGCACCAAGCCCGGCTACCTGGGCCCGATCGCCGTGAAGAAACCCGTCAAGGTCGTCGCCGACCGGGAAGTGGCCGTGATGGCCGACTGGATCTGCGGCGCCAACGAAGAAGGCTTCCACTTCACCGGTGTCAACTGGGGACGCGACCTGCCTGAACCCGATGCCATCGCCGACTTGCGCAACGTGGTCGAAGGCGATCTCTCGCCCGACGGCAAGGGAACGCTGGCCATAGAGCGCGGCATCGAGGTCGGGCATGTGTTCTACCTGGGGACCAAGTACAGCGCGGCGATGAGCGCGACGTTCCTGGACGAGACGGGGAAGCCGAAACTGATGGAGATGGGCTGCTACGGCATCGGCATCACCCGGCTGCCGGCCGCGGCCATCGAACAGAACCACGACGAGCGCGGCATCATCTGGCCGGATGCCATCGCGCCCTTCACTGTCGTGGTCTGCCCGATCGGCATGGACCGCAGCGACGAAGTGAAGGCCGCCGCGCAAAAGCTGCACGACGAACTGCAGGCGGCGGGCGTGGACGTGATGCTCGACGACCGCGGCGAGCGCCCGGGCGCCATGTTCGCCGACTGGGAACTGATCGGCGTGCCGCATCGCGTGGTGATCTCGGACCGCGGCCTCAAGGAAGGCCAGCTGGAATACCAGCATCGGCGCGATGCGCAAGCGACCAAGGTCGCGGCGGGCGAAATCCTCGGCTTCGTCAAGGGCCGGCTCGCCGAGTGATCAGCCGCCGCGATTGCCTCAAGACTCTGCCTGCGGGACTGGGCCTCGCGTTGGCCTGGGGGCCGGCGCAAGCGGGCGGGCAGATCGAAGAGCCGCTGGCCGATTCCGTGCGCAACGTGTTGAGCTCGGCGATCGCCAACTCGGCGCCTCCGGTTCCTGAATTCACCGACGTGCAGGGCAGGCTGGCTTACCTGCGCTGGCTTGGCGCGATGAGCCGCCGGCTCGCGAAAAGAAAGACCGAATGGCTGGAGCGCAAGGAGTTCCTGCAGACGGTCTGGTACGAGAGCAGGCGTGCCGGCTTGGATACCGGCCTGGTGCTCGGGCTGATCCAGGTCGAAAGCAATTTCCGCAAGTTCGCCGTGAGTTCGGTCGGCGCGCGCGGCTACATGCAGGTCATGCCGTTCTGGACGCGCGTGATCGGTGACGGCGATGCCGGCAAGCTGTTTCACATGCAGACCAACTTGCGCTTCGGCTGCGTGATCCTGCGCCACTACATAGATCGCGAGCGCGGCGACCTGTTCATGGCGCTGGGCCGCTATAACGGCAGCCGTGGCAAGCCGCCGTACCCGAACGCGGTGTTCGCCGCGAGCAAGAACTGGGACTTCAACGACCCGCCTCCCGTCGAAAGCAGCCCTGACCCGGGCAAGCCGCCGGACAAGGCCCCCAGCGGCCCCGGCTGACCTGCCTATTGCAGGAAGCCCAGCTTGCCCTTGGCGGAAGCGGCCTTGGGCAGGTCGTCCACGGAAATTTCGCCGCGCGCATTGAGCCGGGCATTGCCAAAGCCCGTCATCAGCGCGCGCCGCATGTCGCGCGGCGCAAGTTCGGCCAATTGGTCCAGCACGTCGTCCAGGGGTTCGGCCTCGAAACGCTCGCCCCATCCGTGTTCCGCGCGAATCGAAACGTACAGGTTGCGGGCGATGCGACGCGCCGCCTCGGGCGAGGGCGGTTCGATCTCGAACACGTTCATGCGGTTGAGGATGGGCTCCGGAATGCAGCGCTCGTCGTTGGCCGTCATGATCCAGATCACCTGGCTGGCGTCGATCGCGACTTCCGCGAATTCGTCCATGAAGGCGCCGGCGGTGTCGTGTTCCAGCAGGCTGTACATCGCACCCAGCGGGTCGTACTGCGCGTCGGCACTCGCCTTGTCGATCTCGTCCACCACGATGACCGGATTGGCGTACTGGCCGTCCACCAGCGCTTCGAACACCTTGCCGGGCTTGGCGCCTTTCCACTGCGACGACGCGCCGGAAAGCAGCCAGCCCGCCGTCATGGAGCTCATGGGAACCAGGCTCATGCCGGTGCCCAGCAGGTCGGCCAGCTTGCGCGCGAAATGGGTCTTGCCTATGCCTGGCGGGCCTAGCAGCAGCATGGGGGTGACGTCCAGGCCATCGCGGCAGTCCTGCGACAGGGCGACATGGCGCTTGACGTCGTCCAGCGCCGCCGTGAAGTTGGGCAACTGGTCGTACAGCGACGCCATGTCGGGGATGCCACTGGGCTTGACCTGGAAGCGTTCGGGGCCGCGCTCCAGCATCCGCTCGTAAGTGGTGCGCAGGTTCTCGTGGTCCCTGCCGGGGAGCTTGGCCAGCTTGCGCTCCACGTCGTGTGTGCGGAACACGCTGCGCAGATTGGCAATCGGCAGCTTGAACGAAGAAGACTGATGAGGAACGAGACTGCGTGTTTCCATCGAGCACTCCTAATGCAGGGCTTGCATGCTCATTCCAGCATAAGCCGTGCCAGAGTTCAATGGAGTGTGCTTACGACCGCAAGCGAATGTCAGCAATTGCCGACAGTTCAGCCGCCGTCAGCTTGGGGTGCTGCCCAGCACCTGCTGCAATTCGCCGCTCTGGTACATCTCCATCATGATGTCCGAGCCGCCGACGAATTCACCCTTGACGTAAAGCTGGGGGATGGTCGGCCAGTTGCTGTATTCCTTGATGCCCTGGCGGATCTCGTCGTCTTCCAGCACGTTCACGGTGGTCACTGCCTTGGGATCGACACCGCAGGCTTTGAGGATCTGGATGGCGCGTCCCGAGAAGCCGCACATGGGAAAGCTGGCATTGCCTTTCATGAACAGCAGCACGTCGCTGCCCTTGACCAGCTGGTCGATGCGTTGTTGAGCGTTACTCATGGGGAAATCTCCATACGGGGCCGGTTGCCTGTCAAACATTGGGCTCAATTATCCCAGTTCAAGCCATTTGCCGCCGGAGCAGCGTTCTATGCCCGCCAAGTCGCGTCGGCTGGCTACACCCTGGAAGCCGGCAGCGGCCAGCAGCTCGCGCACGGCCGGGGCCTGGTCGTGGCCGTGCTCCAGGAGCAGCCAGCCGCCGGAGCGCAGGTAGGCGGGAGCCTGGGTAACGATGGTGTGGATATCCGCCAGGCCGTCGGGGCCAGCAGCCAGCGCGCTCAAGGGTTCATGGGCCAGTGCGGCCAGGTGCGGGTCATTGGCCGCCACATAGGGCGGGTTGCTGACGATGAGGTCGTAGCGGCCCTCGACGCCTGCCAGCCACGAAGCCCGGCGAAATTCGACCCCCAGCGACAGCCGACGCGCGTTTTCGCGGGCAACCTCCAGGGCCTCGGGGCTTGCATCGGTGGCGTGCACCGTGGCGCGTGGCAGCGCCTTCTTGATCGCGAGGGCGATGGCGCCGCTGCCGGTCCCGAGGTCGATCACCCGGGGAGCAAGGCTGTCATTGCGGACCGCGGAAAGTTCCAGCGCCCACTCCACCAGCGTTTCCGTGTCCGGACGGGGCACGAGGACGCGCCGGTCGACGAGCAGGTCCAGGCCGAAAAACTCCTTGCAGCCCACGATATAGGCCAGCGGTTCGCCGCTGGCGCGCCGCTGGCACAGCTGCAGGAACTGCGCTTGCTGGAGCTCGGGCAATTCGTCCGTGTCATGCGCCAGCAGCCAGGCTCTATCCGCTTGCGCGCGGCCAAACGCCTGCAGCAGAAGCAATTGCGCGTCGATGCGCTCCAGCCCCAGGGCCGTTGCCGCCGCCAGTGCCTGGGTCACCGTCACCGGCCCGCTCCCTGGCTGAACTCGAGTTCTTCCAGCTGCTCGGCCTTGCGGGCCAGCAGCAGCGCCTCGATGACCTCGTCCAAGTCGCCTTCCATGGCAAATTGCAGCTTGTACAGGGTGAGGTTGATGCGGTGGTCGGTGAGCCGCCCTTGCGGGAAGTTGTAGGTGCGGATGCGGTCGCTGCGATCGCCGCTGCCGATCAGGCCCTTGCGGGTGGCGGCCTCTTTCGCCGCTCGCTCGCTGCGTTCCTTTTCCTTGATGCGCGCCGCCAGCACCTGCATGGCCTTGGCCTTGTTGCGGTGCTGGGAACGGTCGTCCTGGCATTCGGCCACGATGCCCGTCGGAATGTGGGTGATGCGGACGGCCGAGTCCGTCTTGTTCACGTGCTGGCCGCCCGCCCCGCTGGCGCGGTAGGTGTCGATGCGCAGGTCGGCGGGATTGATCTGCACCGCCTGCGCCTCGTCGGGCTCGGGCAGGGCGGCGACCGTGCAGGCGCTGGTATGGATGCGCCCCTGCGTTTCGGTTGCCGGCACGCGTTGCACCCGGTGGCCGCCCGACTCGAACTTGAGCTTGCCATAGACGCCGTCGCCCACGGCGCGGATCACCACTTCCTTGTAGCCCCCCACTTCGCCCGGACTCTCGCTGACGATCTCGGTTCGCCAGCCCTGGCGCTCGGCGTAGCGCACATACATGCGCAGCAGGTCGCCGGCGAACAGGGCCGACTCGTCCCCGCCGGTGCCGGCGCGGATTTCGAGAAAGGCGTTGCGCACGTCGTCGGGATCCTTGGGCAGCAGCATCCGCTGCAACTCGTCTTCCAGCGCGGGCATTTCGGCCTCGATCGCGGCGATCTCGTCGCGCGCCATGTCTGCCATCTCGGGGTCTTCCAGCATCTCGCGGGCCTGGGCCAGGCCGCTCTCGAGCTGCCTGAACCTTTCGAAAAGGCCGGCTACTTCGCTCACCTCCGCGTGCTCGCGGGTGAGGGCGCGGTAGCGCTCCATGTCCTGCGCCACGTCGGGTTGCTGCAGAAAGAAGTCGAGTTCCTGCAGGCGGACCGGGTAGCGTTCTAGTTGCTGTCGGAGAAAGGGTTTCATGGAAGTTCGCTGGAAAATAACGCTGCGGGTCTGCGCCCCTTCGCGTCATTTTTCAGCGGTTAATCAGCCAAAAAGCTTGGGGCGGCCCGGCGCTTTTTGGAAGAAGCGGGGCAAGAGCGGCGGGCGCCGCTAACGCTCTTTGCGCAGGAAGAAATGCTGGATGGCGGAGCTGGCGCGCTCGCGCGCGGACGCGTCGCCGCCATGCAGCTCGGCCATGGCGCCGTGCAGCATCTTCTGGGTGAGCCCCTTGGACAGGGCCTCCAGCACCGCATCGATGTTCTCGCCCTTGGCGAGCATCTTGCGGGCCCGCGCCAGTTCCAGCGTGCGCCATTCGTCGGCCTGCGCATTGAGCTGCTGGATCAGGGGCACGCTGCCGCGCTGGTCGATCCAGTGCAGGAAGCTCTGCACGCCGGCGTCGATGATGGCCTCGGCTTGCGCCACGGCCGCCTGGCGGTTGGCATGGCCGGTCTGGACGACGCTGGCGAGGTCGTCCACGGTATAGAGGTACACGTCCTCGAGCGCCTTCACCTCGGGTTCGATGTCGCGCGGCACGGCCAGATCGACCATGAACATGGGACGGTGCTTGCGGGCCTTGAGTGCGCGCTCCACCGCGCCCAGCCCGATGATGGGCAGGGTGCTGGCGGTGCAGCTGATCACCGCGTCGAATTCGTGCAGGCGGGCCGGCAGGTCGGCGAGTTTCATCACCTCGCCGCCGAAACGCGTGGCCAGCCGTTCTCCGCGCTCCAGCGTGCGGTTGGCGATGGCGATGCCCTTGGGGTTGCGCGCGGCGAAGTGGGTCGCCGCGAGCTCGATCATGTCACCCGCGCCGACGAACAGAATACGGGTCTTGCCCAGGTCTTCGAACAATTGGCTGGCGAGGCGAACCGCGGCCGCGGCCATGCTGATGGAATGGGCGCCGATCTCGGTGGAGCTGCGCACTTCTTTGGCAACGGCGAAAGATCTCTGGAATAGCTGGTTGAGCGTGGTGCCCAGCGCACCGGCCTGGTTGGCGACGCGGACCGCATCCTTCATCTGGCCCAGGATCTGGGGCTCGCCCAGCACCATCGAGTCCAGCCCGCTGGCGACGCGGAAGGCATGGCGAGCAGCCAGGCCGTCGTGCAGGGTGTAGGCATGCGATCGCAACAGCGTGGGCGACACGCCGCCCGATCGCGCGAGCCACTCCAGCGTGCGTTCCGCGTCGCTGTGCTCGCCCGCGCAATAGATTTCCGTGCGGTTGCAGGTGGATAGGATCGTGGCCTCGTGGCGGCGTGACAATGACTCGCGCAAGGACCGCAGGGTAGGCTCGACCTGGTCGATGGCATAGGCGAAACGGCCGCGCAAATCCAGCGGCGCGGTCGTGTGATTGATGCCCAAAGCCCAGACTGCCATGCCGGGATTATAAAATTTACGCAATATCAAGCACTTGCGCTTGCTCAAATACCCCAAGATGGGCCCGCTGGACACAATCATTCACCTGCTGAGCTTCGCTGCCCCCGCCTTGGCGGTGGCCGTTCTGGTCGCGCTCGCCGCCCGCATCATCCTGCCCCACCGGCCCGAGGGCCTTGCTTGGTGGTCGCATATCGCTATCAATTTCGTAGCGGGCGTGGCGGTGCTGGTGGCTGGCCTGTGGTATTTCGGCGTGGACGGCAAGATGGCGACCTATGCCGCGCTGGTGGTCGCCATTGCGGGCTGCCAATGGTTGAGCGGCCGTGCCTGGAAAGCATAATCGCCGGCATGTTGTTCCTGCTTTCCCCCGCCAAGTCGCTTGATTACGACACTTCCGCGGGCGATTTGCCGCACACCCAGCCGTTATTTGCCAAGCAATCGGCCCAGCTGATCGGTGTATTGAAGAAAAAGTCGCCGGCGCAGGTGGCCCAGCTGATGGACCTGAGCGACGCGCTGGCCGGGCTCAATGCCGCGCGCTACCAAGCCTGGTCGCCGCGTTTCACCGCCAAGAACTCCAAGCAGGCCGTGCTGGCCTTCAACGGCGACGTGTATGACGGGCTGGCTGCCAAAACGCTCAAGCCGGCGGACCTGGACTGGGCGCAGGAGCACATCTGCATCCTGAGCGGCCTGTACGGTGTGCTCCGGCCGCTGGACCGGATGCAGCCTTACCGGCTGGAAATGGGCACGCAGCTGGCGGTCGGCGCAACCAAAAATCTCTACCAATACTGGGGTACGCAAATCGCGGACTACCTGAATCAGCGGCTGGTCGCCCAGAAGACGCCGGTGGTGGTGAACCTGGCATCGCAGGAATACTCGAAGGCGGTGGACCGGAGCGTTCTCAAGGCCCGGGTGATCGACTGCGTATTCGAGGAGTGGAAGGGCGGGGTCTACAAGATCATCAGCTTTCCGGCCAAGAAGGCGAGAGGTTTGATGGCGCGTTACGCGACCACCCACCGCATCGACACTCCCCGTAAACTGGAAGCCTTCAGCGTCGATGGCTATGCATTCGACGCGGGCGCGTCGCTTCCCGACCGGATGGTGTTCAGGCGTAGGATCGAAAAATGAGCACGACACAGACACAGCAGATCACGCCGCAGCTGCGGCAGTGGATTGTCGAGCAGGCGCAGGCGGGCCATGGGGCCGAAGCCGTCCTCAAGTCCATGCTCGCGTCCGGCTGGGCGGAGGATGTGGCGATAGAGGCAATGGAATCCACGCTCAAAGTCCACCTGGAGCAAAAGGCACAGGAGCAAGGGCTGCCGGCCGCCGTGCCGGTGCCGGACCCCGGCCTGGAGGAAGCGCCGCTCTACCTGGATGCCGGTGACCGCAGGGTCTGCGTGCTGCAGGCGATGTACCACCCGCGCGTGGTCGTGTTCGGGGGGCTGTTGTCCGACGAGGAATGCGAGGGCCTGATTGAACTGGCCAAGCCGCGCCTGGCTCGCTCGCTCACCGTCGCCACCAAGACCGGCGGGGAAGAGGTCAACGCAGATCGCACCAGCAACGGCATGTTCTTCCAGCGCGCCGAGAACGATCTGGTGAAGCGCATCGAGGCACGCATCGCGCGGCTGCTCAACTGGCCCGAGGAAAATGGCGAAGGGCTGCAGGTGCTGCATTACCGCCCCGGGACCGAATACAAGCCCCACTACGACTACTTCGATCCCAACGAGCCGGGCACGCCCACCATCCTCAAGCGCGGGGGCCAGCGTGTGGGCACTTTGATCATGTACCTGGGCGAACCCGAAAAAGGCGGCGCCACGAGCTTCCCAGATGTGCACCTGGAGGTCGCGCCCAAGCGCGGCAACGCCGTGTTTTTCAGCTATGACCGCGCGCACCCCTCCACCAAGACCCTGCACGGCGGCACACCGGTGATCGCGGGCGAGAAGTGGATCGCCACCAAGTGGCTGCGTGAACGGCGGTTCGAGTGACCAGTGGCGTGAAGGTCAAGGCCAACGGCATCAGCATCGAAGTCGAGGACACCGGCGCCGACGGCTCGCAGGCCGGCCGTCCGGCGGTGCTGCTGATCATGGGGCTGGGCATGCAACTCATCGCCTGGCCGCCGGCGTTCGTCAAAGGCCTGGTTGACCAGGGTTTTCGCGTGGTGCGCTTCGACAACCGCGACATCGGCCTGTCCGAGCACCTGGACCATCTGGGTGTGCCCAACCTGGTCTGGGAAAGCCTCAAGCAGCGGATGGGGATGCGGGTGAAGGCGCCGTACACCGTGCATGAGATGGCGGCAGATGCGTTGGGCGTGCTGGATGCCCTGGGCATAGCGCGGGCTCACGTGGTTGGCGTCAGCATGGGCGGCATGATCGCCCAGCGGGCGGCGCTGGCAGCGCCCGAACGGGTGCTGAGCCTGACCAGCATCATGAGCTCCAGCGGCGCGCGCTATCTTCCCGGCCCCAAGTCGCATGTGCTTAGGGCATTGCTGAGCCGGCCCAGCGGGCAGGACGAGCAGGCGATAGTCAACCACTACATCAAGCTGTTCAAGGTCATAGGCAGCCCGGCCTTCCCGCTGGACGAGGAGGCGCTGCGCGAGCGCATCCTGATCTCCACGCGGCGCAGCTTCCATCCCGCCGGCACTGTGCGGCAGATGACGGCTATCGCGGCTGATTCCGGGCGGGCCGACGAGCTGGCCCGGGTCAAACCGCGGACCCTCGTCGTGCACGGCAAGGACGATCCGCTCGTGCCGTTCGCCTGCGGGCAGGACACAGCGCGGCGCATCCCAGGCGCGCAGTTGGTGTGCATCGACGGTATGGGACACGACCTGCCGCCGGGTGTGATCGAGCGTCTGCTCCCGCCCCTGGTGCCGCATCTGATGGCAAGCTGATGGCGACGAACACACCCGAACAATCCCTGCTCGGCAAGCCCGCGCCGTATGTGGACCACTACGACGCGTCACTGCTGTTTCCGATCTCGCGCCTGCCCAAGCGGGCCGAACTCGGCTTGCACGGAGCCGTGCCGTTTTTCGGCGCCGATCTGTGGAGCGCCTTCGAGCTGAGCTGGCTGACGCCACGCGGCAAGCCGCAGGTGGCAATTGCGCACATCACGGTGCCGTGCGAAACGCCGAATATCGTGGAGAGCAAATCGTTCAAGCTCTACCTCAACAGTTTCACCAATACTGCTTTCGCGTCGGCGGATGAGGTGCGAGATCGCATTCGCGCCGACGTGAGCGAGGCTGCCTGGCGTGGCGCTTCCAGCCAGTCGTCGGTGGGCGTGCGCATCCTGATGCCCGACCAGTTTGACCGCGAGCCGGTACAGGAACTCGACGGCCTGAGCCTGGACCGGCTCGACATCGAATGCACGCAGTACACGCCCGCTCCGGAATTGCTGACAGCGGCGTTCGACGAGAAGCCGGTGGAGGAAGTGCTGACCAGCAACCTGCTGAAAAGCAACTGCCTGGTGACCGGCCAGCCGGACTGGGGCAGCGTGCAGATCCGCTACAGCGGCCCTCAGATCGAGCAGGGCGGGCTGCTGCGCTACCTCGTGAGTTTTCGCAACCACAACGAATTCCACGAGCAGTGCGTCGAGCGCATCTTCATGGACATCTGGAAGCGCTGCAAACCGGTCAAGCTGGCCGTGTATGCGCGGTACACGCGGCGCGGCGGGCTGGACATCAACCCGTTCCGCACCAGCCATCCCATGTCGCCGCCGCCGAACGTCAGGACGGCGCGGCAGTAGCCTCAGGTCAGTTCGCGGAACGATCCAATTTTGGGCAGGTCGGGAAACGTTGCCGTGCGTTTTTTCTTCATGGCGGCGACGGATTCGCGCACATGCGCATTGCTCCAGATTGCGCCCTGGATCCATCCCATCTGCTTGAGCGAATCGTCCACCGAATGATCGCGCGTGTAGTGGATTACCTGCTTGGTCCCCCAGATCGCCACCGGCGGCTTGGCGGCGATCTCGGCGGCGCATTGCAGGGCCGCGGCGACCATGGCTTCTTGCGTATCGAAGACTTCGTTCACGAGGCCATAGCCCAGCGCTTTTTGCGCCGGCAGCCTGCGGCCGGTGTAAGCGAGTTCCTTGACCACCCCCAGCGGCACCAGCTTGGGAAGGCGCTGCAGCGTGCCGACGTCGGCAACCATGCCGATGTTGATCTCCTGGATGCTGAAGAAGGCATCCGCCGTGGCGTAGCGTATGCAGCAGGCCGTGACCATGTCCACCGCGCCGCCGATGCAGCCACCTTGAATGGCCGCAATGACCGGGATGCGCAGCGTCTCCAGCTTGGTGAAGGTGGACTGCATGTCCGTCAGCAGATCGAACATCGCGGAGCGGCCTTCCGGCGTTGCGTCGTCCATGGTGATGGCGCCGCCGAATGCCTCCAGCGCCATGCCGGCGCTGAAGTGTTTGCCGGTCGATGAGATCACCAGCGCCCGGGCCTGTCCTTCACGGTGCAGGGTGGTGAGCACCTCGTCCAGCTCGCGCCAGAACGTCGGATGCATGGTGTTGAGCGCGTCCGGGCGACTGAGAACCAGGCGCGCGACGTGGTCTTGCTGGGTCAGGGTGAAGCATTGCATGGCGGGCCTTGGGCTGGAATGTTGCCGCCAATGTAGCGCGCGCCCATTCCTCCGCATGGCAAATGCGGGACAACACGCGAAAGGCGTATCAGGAGCGCAGCCAGTCGCAGCGCAGCTTCTGCTTGCGATGGGCCTTGAGTCGCCAGCCCACGTACATGCTGGGCGCCGCGACGGCGAGGGCGCACAGAGGCAAGGTCCAGAACTGCTCGAACGCATAAGCGGGCAGGAACCCGACCCAGCCCATCACCCACAGCGTGAGTATCGCGTCCCACAAGTGGTACTCGACCGGGTGGTCGGCGCGATGGGCCACGTGCCACTTCTTGATGCGTTGCAGTTCGTTGAGCGTCATGACGATCTCCGTGCTGGAATCCGGGCTGTAAGTTCGACGTAAGGATTACTGTAAGTTAGGTGTAAGTTGTCGTCAAGAGCCTCAAAAGTGATAGCAGCTTGCCGAGACGTGGCGGGGCATGGCAGCCATTTGTCAGATTCCATTCAGTTTCGGTGCTCGTAAATACCGATCTCCCGCGTCAGCCGCTCGTCAGTGACGTCGACCAAAGTAAAAGCACCAAGGACGTTCGCTGAAGGAGACATGAAATGAGCCGTACCGCTGTGTCTGCCATTCCTGCGAATTCCACCTCCTGCTGCTTCCGCCTGACGGCAAAGGGCCGTGCCTGTGTGGACCTGGTCGAAACCAAGGAACAAACCATAGGCTCACTGTCGCGCTACCTGCACGACGTGTTGATGATGTGCGGCTC
Source organism: Caenimonas soli (assembly GCF_013155545.1). GTDB lineage: Bacteria > Pseudomonadota > Gammaproteobacteria > Burkholderiales > Burkholderiaceae_C > Ramlibacter > Ramlibacter soli. The sequence goes on from NZ_JABJVV010000006.1 coordinate 141,955, forward strand.
GGGCCTGTGGTTCGAGCAGTTGCGGCAGGTCATGCCGCCTCGATCGTTGGATGAGTCCTTGCGGGCGCTGATGGCGCTGGGCCTGATCGAGCAGCTGGCCCCCACGGATGAAGCCTCTGTTTTTGGCCAGCTGGCGTACGCCTGAGGCGCGCGCAGCCGGCCCCGACCGCCTTACTTCCCCGCGACCTGCGCGTCGGCGATGGCCTTGCCCAATTGGACGGTCTCGTCGCACGCCGCGCACACGGCCTTCAGTCGCGCCAGTTGCGCCTCGGCCTCCGCCTTCTTGCCTGACTTGAGGTACGCGATGCCGGAGTAGTGCAGGGCCCCCTTGTGGTTGGGATCCAGCGCCAGGGCCTTGCCGTAGGCGGCAAACGCCTCGTCGTAGCGGTTCTGCCAGCGCAGCGAGTACCCCAGCAGGTTGTGGGCGTCGGCGTTGCGCGGGTCCTTGGCCACCGCATTGGCGAAGCTATCCGAGGCAGCCTTCCAGTTCTTGGCTTCGATCGCCTTCTTGCCGGCGGCGAAGTCGTCGATGCGAACGTTCTGCACGGGTGTGGTCTCGGTGTCGGCGGCATAGGCGCCGCAGGCCAGGACCAGGCCCAGCACGGGGAGGCCCAACAGGCGGTGGATGGCGGAAGAAGTCATGCAATGCTCCTGGGTTGGTTGAAGGAACGCGCCGCAAGGTAGTAGCGGCACATCCCACAAACGAAGACGCGAACGATTTGGATGCAGCTACCAGAGCTTGGCGCAGTTCCCGCTGAAAACCACCACGGGCCCGGGTGCTGCCGGGCGTTCGCTGGACTCCAGCGTCACGATCAGCTTGCGGACCTTGGAGAGCAGTTTCTCCGAGGTGTCGGGCAACATCGAAACGGCCGATCCGCTCGTGGGGACCGGACCCAGCATGAAGGGCGGCGCGTCGGTGGGAACGGCCCAAAGCACCAGCCTGCCCGCGGCAGGCGGGGCGATGGGCCCTATGACCTTCACGGTCATCGTGCGGCCATGGCGCAGCGAGCTGACCAGGAGTTTGCCGTCGCCTTGGGCGTCGGTCAGCAGGCCCACGTAACTCTGGGGCAGCTTCTCGCCCGAGCGCATGGCGGCCTGGTCGGCGGAAAGGAAAATTGCGGGAGCCAGCGTCATCAGGGCCAGGGCCGCGACCAGGCCCGCAGCCAGGCCCCCCAGGCCAACACCTGCCGGCTTGAGCCACCCCGGCCAGGCACTACGCGAGCGCGCCTGCGCCACCGGCCGGGTGCGAGCTTCGATGGCGCGCCACACTCGGGCCGATGGCCGGATGGCGGGAACCGATTGAGCCAGCTGGCCCAGTCGCGCCTCCCACTGCGAAACGGCCAGGTTCACGTCGGCGCGGTCGCGCCTGAGACGTTCGAAGCGGTTGCGCGCGCCGCGCGTGAGCGTGCCCAACACATAGGCCGACGCCAAATGCTCGACGAGCCGGGGATCACCGTATTTCACAGCGCCAAGCCTTGGGCCTGCAGGCAGGCCTTGAGTTTTTCCAGGCCCCGGCGAATCCAGGCTTTCACGGAGCCGAGCGGTGCACCCATCTGCGCGGCCACTTCGCTGTGCGACAGGCCCTGGTAATAGGCCAATGCCAGGCTCTGGCGATAGCTGCCGTCCAGGCCACCGAGGCACCCCTCGATCTGCAAGGCCCGGCTGGCCTGCGAAAGCAATTCGAGCGCGCTCGAGCCTCCGCCTTGCGGCGGCGTATCGCCGTCCTCCCGCGAAGCGGCGTCCGGCAGGTCCGTTTCCTTGCGGCGCGCGCGCAAGCGCAAGGCATCCAGCGCCTTGTTGCGCACTATCGCGATCAGCCAGGTCATAGGCTGCACTTCATGTCCCCCCACGTTCGGGCGGTACTGGGAAGCGCTTTTCCAGACACTGACAAACGCGTCCTGCAATACATCTTCGGCCGCTTGCTCACGCCCCAACATACGAAGCGCAACGCCGAACAGATGCGCATGCGTGCGTTCGTACACCGCGGCAAATGCGGCGTGGTCGCCGCGCGCGGTCTGGGCAAGCAGCTCCTGCAGAGTCGGGCTGTCCGGTTTCATGCGGCGCAGTATAGAACTCTGCCGTAATGCGTCAGTGATTTGTCAGTGTGTTCTCCGATAGTCGCCTTGGAGACATTCTTTTCGATTCGCCGGCAACAGGAGCAGCATGGTCTACATGATCACCCGCAAAGGCAGGGCCGTGTTGCGCAGCGCCACCATGTGGGGGCTGTCGCGCCACCTGCGCGATCTTCTTGCCTTGTGCGACCCTCAGTTGCACGTCGATCAGGCGCGCCAGTTCCTGCCGCCCGAGTCTCTGCAGATCGCCTTGTTCTCGCTGCAACAGCTCGAACTGATAGAAGGCCCGCCGGCGCCCCCGCCGCGGTCCCCGAGCTGGGCCACCGACGCCGGTGAGCGCCGGCTCGACCCCTAACCCTTGCTTAGCCCTGGCGCTGGTACAGCACCAGCCGGGTTTCGCTGGTTACGTCAGCTTTGCTCGCCACCAGCGACACTTCGTAGCGTGTGCCCGGTACCGGGAAGGGCGACGTGAAGCTGAACTCGAAGTGGCCGTTGGGGTCGGCCTGGATCGTCTGCGAGAACACCTGCTGCGCCACGCCGAACTGGCCGACGACCGGCGGCACCGCATGCACCTTGACGTTGACCGATGCGAGCGGCGCGGTGCGGCCGCGCACATGCGTCACGCCGCCGTCAACCTGGGCGTTGTTCGAATGGCTCAGGATTTGCAGAGGCACCGTGGCCGGGCCCGCGGCAACATCGAAGCTCCAGCTCCTGCGAACGGCGTTGCCGGCGCGGTCCTTGGCCGTGACGTCGACCGTGTGGCGGCCTGGCGGCAGCGCGGCGCGGAAGGTGAAGGACTGCGGCGTAACCTGCGCCTCCGGCGTGACGTTGCGCCCGGAGAGCAGGATGCGCACGCTGGCCGGATCCACCCCCGACCCACCGCGATCCTCGAAGTTGCCGGACACGACCGTGGGCCCGGCGGCGTTCACCGTATCTCCCTCGCGCGGCGACAGGTTGCCGATAACAGGCGGGCGATTGTCGCCGGCCGGTGGTGGCGGTGCGAGGTTCGCGGTCACCACGCGGTCACCCGCGCGCAAGCTTGCCACCACCGGAGCAGAGAGGTTCAGGTTGTCGGCGCGCCTGATGGTGTAGCTGCCCTCGTAGTGGCCGGGGCTCACCTCACGCATCCGCACGTTGTTGTCAATGCCCGGCAGATCAACGACGGCGACTGCCCCGGGCATGCCGTCAATCATGAATCTGAGCTCGGTGCCCGGCTCGACGCGTTCCAGCCCTGTGGCCTGGAACCGCTCGATGCGCAGCTGGGCGGGCGGCGGCGGAGCAACTGCAACACTGGTCAGGCCCGGGGGTACGGTGTAGCTGGCCATGCCGGTACGGTTGCCATGCCGCAGGCTGGCCCGGATCGGTGCGCCTTCCTCGATGCGGTCGCTGCGCGTCACCGTGTAGCGTCCCACATAGACGCCGCGTTCCACTTCGCGCAAAGGGATGCTGGCCTGGATGCCCCGGATGCGAACACTGGCTTGCGCGCGCGGCGTGCCTTCCATCTTGAACCGCAGGCGCGATCCCGGATTCACGCCGTTGTCGCTGGTGACCTCGAGTGAACGCACTTCCGGCGTCGCGGGTTGTGCCAGCGCCGTCACCGGAAGCGCTGTAAACGTCGCGGCGATTGGAGCGAGAAGGAAGAGGGCGGTCACGTGGTTGCGTAGCTGTGTTTTCATGTCGGTACCCCTGAAAATAAGAACTCAATCAAAACCGTAGAGACCCGCCGGCTCTGCTCATGTAGGCAAAGACGGGATGCAGAGGTAGGACGGGTCGTGCACCTTGTTACGATGCCGCCCATGAAACGCCGCGAGTTCCTGATCGTTCCCTTGGCATTTGCCGGAGGTGTCGCCATGGCTGACCTGCCCAAAGTGCAATCGCTCGATGACTCGCTGCGCTGGCTCGACCGCCTGGAAAAAGCGGGCGACGTCAGGGCCATTGGTGCCTGGCCCATGGCCGCCGTGCTGGAACATCTTTCGCAGAGCATCGAGATGAGCATGGACGGCTACCCGCAACATAGGAGCGCGTTGTTCCAGGGCACCGTGGGCAGCGCCGCCTTCGCCTATTTCAAGTGGCGGGGCCGCATGTACCACGACTTATCTGAACCGATCCCCGGTGCGCCGGCCCTTGCCGCCGGCGCCGACTGGAAGCCCGCGGCGCTGCGGCTGCGTCAGGCCATCTCCCGTTTCAATGCCTACAACGGCGCGCTCCAGCCGCACTTCGCCTACGGACCGCTCAGCAAAGCCGAATTCGCGCTGGCGCATCACCTGCACATCGCCAATCACCAAGACGAGATCCTGGTGGCGTGACCCGCGGCTTCAGAACAGGTCCAGCGTACCGGGCTGGGGCGCGGGTTCCGCAATGCGGTGCGCCTGGCGCGGCGCGTCGGCTTTTGCCAGCTTGCCCACTCGCACACCCAGCAGCCGCAGGCGCCGCCCCAGGTCGACCCGCTTGAGGCATTGGCCCGCGACCTGCCGGATGGTCTTGCCATCGGCGGTGAATTCCTCGATGGTCTGGTCGCGCGTGGCAATCTGGAAGTCGTCGTAGCGCAGCTTGATGCCGATCGTCTTGCCCACGTAGCCCTTGCGCTGCAGGTCACCGGCCAGCTTCACGCACAGGTCGGTGAAGATGGCGCCCAACTCCGCCTTGTCGCGTACGGCGTGCAGGTCGCGATCGAAAGTGGTTTCGCGGCTCATCGACACCGGCTCGCTCTCGGTCACCACGGGACGGTCGTCACGGCCCCAGGCCGCGTCGTGCATCCAGGCGCCATAGGATTTGCCGAAGTTGTCGATCAGCCACTCGCGCTCTTGCGCCGCGATGTCGCCGATCGTGTGCAGATGCAGCCTGGCGAGCTTCATCTCCGCTTTGGGGCCTATGCCGTTGATCTTGCGCACGGGCAGCGGCCAGATCTTCGTTTGCACATCTTCCTGCCACACCACCGAGATGCCATTGGGCTTGTTGAATTCGCTGGCCATCTTGGCGATGAGCTTGTTGGGCGCGACACCGATGGAGCAGGTGAGTCCGGTCCTGTCGAAGATGGCGCGCTGGATCAAGCGCGCCAACGCGCGGCCGCCTTCGCGCTGGCCGCCGGGGACGTCCGTGAAATCGATGTACACCTCGTCCACGCCGCGGTCTTCGACCACGGGTGCGATCTCGGTGATGGTGTTCTTGAACAGGCGCGAGTACTTGCGCACCTCCTCGAAATCCACCGGCAGCACGATGGCATGCGGGCATAGTTTGGCCGCCTTCATCATGCCCATGGCCGACCCTACGCCGAACTGGCGCGCGGGATAGGTGGCGGTGGTGATCACGCCGCGGCCCGCATAGTCCTTGAGCAGAGGAAAGGCCGACGCCGGGATTTCGCTCAACGGAAGATCCGCGTGGCGCTGCCGCACGATCTCGTCGACCCTGCGCCGTCCCCCGCCGATGACCACCGGCAAGCCCTTGAGCTGCGGGTAGCGCAGCAGCTCTACGGACGCGAAAAACGCGTCCATGTCGAGGTGGGCGATGCGGCGCTGGACAGTCATGGCGATATTTTGCGGCCTTGACCAAAACCGGCGCTTTGTGTGAAATCCGGAGGCACCTCCAGGAGCATAAGAATGAAGAAATGGATCAAGTGGACCGTCGGCGTCGTCGGCGGGATCGTGGTACTGGCCGCCGGCGCGGCCGTGCTGGGCTATCAGCTGGCCGAACGCAAGATGACGCGTACGGTCGAGGTGCCGGTCAAGCCAGTGGCCTATGCCACCGAGCAGCGGGCATTGGAACGGGGCAAGTACCTGTTCGAGTCGCGCGGCTGCGTGGATTGCCACGGCGCCAACGGCGGCGGGCGCGAGTTCGTCAACGACGGCAAGGGCCTGCGCATCGCCGGTCCCGACATCTCGCCCGGCGGCGCGACCGCCCGCTATCAACCCGAGGACTGGGTCCGCGCCATCCGCCATGGCGTGCGGCCCGGCGGCCGGCCGCTGATGGTGATGCCCAGCGAGGACTACAACCGTTTTACCGACCAGGACCTGGCCGCGCTGGTCTCCTATGTGCGCAGCCTGCCCCCGCAGCGCGGCAGCGCCGCGGTGGTCGAGTTCCCGCCGCCGGTGCGCATCCTTTACGGCTTCGGGGCCATCCAGGACGCGGCGGCCAAGATCGATCACTCGCTACCGCCGGCGCAACCGGTCCCGGAGGCCGTCAATGCGCAGCACGGCGCCTACGTGGCCAACATGTGCATCGGCTGCCATGGCGAGCACCTGTCCGGCGGCAAGATCCCGGGCGGCCCGCCCGACTGGCCGCCGGCGGCCAACATCACGCCCGGCGACAACAGCGCGATGAAGCGATATCCGGACGCCGGACAGTTCGTTGCGATGCTGCGTTCCGGCAAGCGCCCGGATGGAACCCCGATCAAGGTGATGCCGTTCGAGTCGCTCTCGAAGATGAGCGACGTGGACACGCAGGCGCTTTACGAGTACCTGAAGACCGTGCCGCCCAGGAAAGAGGGTGGACGGTAGCCGGCGGCTTTCAGTGCGCGCCCGGCAGCAGGATGCTCTTGTCCACCGTGTTGATGTCGGTGCGGCCGCAGAAGGCCATCGACAGGTCCAGTTCGTTGTGGATGATCTTCAGCGCGTATTCCACGCCTTCCTCGCCCATCGCGCCCAAGCCGTAGAGCATGGCCCGGCCGATGTAGGTGCCCTTGGCGCCCAGGGCGACAGCCTTGAGCACATGCTGGCCCGAGCGGATGCCGCCGTCCATGTGCACTTCGATCCGGCGTCCCACCGCTTCGACGATCTCCGGCAGCGCGGAGATGGAGGAAGGTGCGCCATCGAGTTGCCTGCCGCCGTGGTTGGAGACGATCAACGCGTCGGCACCGCTGTCCACGGCCAGCCGCGCATCCTCGATGTCCTGGATGCCCTTGAGGATGAGCTTGCCGCCCCAGCGCTTCTTGATCCAGGCCACGTCGTCCCACGATAGCGCCGGGTCGAACTGCTTGGCGGTCCACTCGGACAGCGAGCCCATGTTGTCCACACCCTTGACGTGGCCCACGATGTTGCCGAACTGGCGGCGCTGGGTGCCCAGCATGCCCAGGCACCAGCGCGGCTTGCTCATCATGTTGAGGATGTTGGGGACGGTGAGCCTGGGCGGCGCGGACAGGCCGTTCTTCAGATCCTTGTGGCGCTGGCCCAGGATCTGCAGGTCCAGCGTCAGTACCAGGGCGGAGCAGTTCGCCGCCTTGGCACGATCGATCAGGTTTTCGATGAAGGGCCGGTCCTTCATCACGTACAGCTGGAACCAGAAGGGGTGGTTGCCCGTTTCCTTGGCCACGTCCTCGATCGAGCAGATGCTCATCGTGGAAAGGGTGAAGGGGATGCCGAACTTCTTCGCCGCCCGCGCCGCCAGGATTTCGCCATCGGCGTGCTGCATGCCGGTCAGGCCGGTGGGGGCGATTGCCACCGGCATCGCGACGTCCTGGCCGATCATCTTGGTGCGGGTGCTGCGGTTTTCCATGTTCACCGCCACCCGCTGGCGCAGCAGGATGCGATCGAAATCCGCCTCGTTGGCGCGATACGTGCTCTCCGTCCACGACCCCGAGTCGGCATAGTCGTAGAACATGCGCGGCACGCGTTTTTGCGCCAGCACGCGCAGGTCTTCGATGTTGGTGATCACGGGCACGGCTTGCCTCCTTCTCGTGCCCGAATGCTAGCGGTTCACGCACCGCCTGGTTTGAAGAATTTTGGGCTGGGCCCCAAATTTGCTCACGCGGCCTTCACTCGCGCCCTCCGGCGCGGTCCTTGCCCAGCAGCGCCCCCAGCAGGTTCAAGGGCAGCGGAAAGACGATGGTCGACCCGCGATCGCCGGCCACCTGTGTCATGGTCTGGAGATACCGCAGCTGCATCGCTTCCGGTTGCTGGGCGAGCATCTGGGCCGCTTCCAGCAGCGCCGCGGCGGCCTGTTTCTCGCCCTCGGCGTGGATCACCTTGGCGCGGCGTTCGCGTTCGGCCTCGGCCTGGCGGGCAATCGCCCGAACCATCGATTCGTTCAGGTCGATGTGCTTGATCTCCACGTTCGTGACCTTGATGCCCCAGCCGTCGGTCTGGGCGTCGAGGATGCGTTGCACGTCGATGTTCAGGCGTTCCCGCTCCGCCAGCATCTCGTCCAGTTCATGCTTGCCCAGCACCACGCGCAAGGTGGTCTGCGCCAACTGGCTGGTCGCCATCAGGTAGTTCTCCACCTGGATGATGGCTTTCTGTGGATCGATGACACGGAAGAACACCACGGCGTTGACCTTCACCGACACGTTGTCGCGGGAGATGACGTCCTGCGGAGGCACGTCCATGGTCACTATGCGCAAGTCGACCCGCACCATCTTCTGGATGCCCGGGATCAGGATCACCAGCCCCGGCCCCTTGACCCGCCAGAATCTGCCCAGCTGGAACACCACGGCGCGTTCGTATTCACGCAGGATCCTGATCGACATGGCGAACAGGATCAGCAGCAGCAGCAGGAGTGGGGCAAATGTGAAGGCGGTCATGGTGTGGGCCTTTCAATGGCTTCGGATTCGTTGTCGGCCTGCACTTCGAGTGTGAGCCCGCGCAGGCCGAGCACGCGGATGCGCTGGCCCGGCACCAGGGGCCGGCTGCTGGCCACCTTCCAGCGCTCGCCCAGGACCTCGGCCCAGGCTTCGCCATCGCCCACCTGCAGTACCTCGCCCGACTGGCCGATCAGGGTTTCCCGGCCGCTGACGATGGGCCTGCGGCGCGCTTTGATTGCCATGCCGCCGCCGAGCAGGACGATCGCCGCCGACGCGGCAGCGAGACCCAGGACCAAAGCCAGTGGTACACCGAATCCGGGCGTCTCGGTGTCGAACAGCAATAGACTCCCGGCGATCAGCGCCGCGACCCCGCCGGCACCCAGCACGCCGAAGGTCGGTGTGAACAACTCGGCTATCAGCAGCCCCATGCCGAGAAGGATCAGCGCCAGGGCTGCGTAGTTCACCGGCAGCAGCTGCAACGCAAACAGCGCCAGCAGCAGGCAGATCGTGCCGACCACCCCCGGGACGCCATGGCCGGGCGAGGCGAATTCGAAGAACAGGCCATAGACGCCGATCATCATCAGGATCAGCGCGACACTCGGATGGGTGATCGCCCCGAGCGCCCGTTGCCGCCAATCGGGCAGCCGGACCTCGAAGGCTGCGCCGCGGGTGGCGAGCGCGCGGTCGGTGGCCTGCACGCGCACCTTGCGGCCGTCGATCTGCGCCAGGAGGTCGGGCAGGTCCTTCGCGACCACGTCGATCACCTTGGCCTTCAGCGCCTCGTCGGCCGTCAGGCTGACCGCCTCGCGAACCGCCCGCTCGGCCCACTCGGCGTTGCGGCCGCGCAGCTGCGCCAGGCCGCGGATGAAGGCAGCTGCATCGTGGACCTGCTTGGCGGTCATCGCATCTTGGGGGCCCTCGGCTGGGGCGCTGGACGCTGGGGCCGGCTTGGCGCCCCCCTTGGGCGTCTCGTCTTCCTTGGCGGGCGGCTTGCGCTCGATGCCGGGGAAACCGATCGCCACCGGCGTGGCAGCGCCCAAGGTCGTGGCGGGAGCCATCGCCGCGATATGCGCGGCGTACAGGATGTAGGTGCCGGCACTGGCGGCTCGCGCGCCCTCGGGGCTGACGTACACGGCCACCGGGATGGGTGACGCAAGGATGGCCTGGATGACCTGCCGCATCGAAGTGTCCAGCCCGCCGGGCGTGTCCAGGTTGATCACCACCAGCGGCGCGCCGGCTTCACCCGCCTTGTGTATGCCACGCTCCAGGTAGTCGGCGCTGGCGGGACCGATCGGGCCTTGCAGTTTGAGCACCGCGACGGGCGCAGCGGCAGCCGCCGCGGTCAGCGTTGCCAGTGCCAGTGCCGCGGCAAGCGTGCGCGCCAGCCATAGGCCGGCATGACGCCACCAATGGATTGCAGTGCTTGCAAAGCCCATGCACGGACTATGCGCCTGTCCCTTGCGCCTTCCAATGGCCGTGCGCTATCCCATGCCCCCGACGGGGAATTGCAGAGGCTCAGCCCAACCGCGCGCGGTGCCGCGCGATCTGCGCGCGCACTTGCGCCGGCGCCGTGCCGCCCAGGGTGTTGCGGGCGTTCAAGGAGCCGCGTAGCGACAGCACGTCGTACACGTCTTTCTCGATGGCCGGGTTGAACTGCTTGAGCACCGTGAGCGGCAGTTCCGACAAGTCCACCTGGTGCGAGATGGCGGCCTTGACCGCATGGGCCACGGTTTCATGGGCGTCGCGGAAGGGCAGGCCCTTCTTCACAAGGTAGTCGGCCAGGTCGGTCGCGGTGGCATAGCCCTTGAGCGCCGCCTTCTCCATGGCCTCGGGCTTCACGGTGATGCCGCCCACCATCTCGGCGAAGATGCGCAGCGTGTCCTTCAGGGTATCGACGGTGTCGAACAGCGGTTCCTTGTCTTCCTGGTTGTCCTTGTTGTAGGCCAGGGGCTGGCCCTTCATCAGGGTGATCAGGCCCATCAGGTGACCCACCACCCGGCCGGTCTTGCCACGGGCGAGCTCGGGCACATCCGGGTTCTTCTTCTGCGGCATGATGGATGAGCCGGTGGTGAAGCGGTCGGCGATCTCGATGAAACTGAAATTCTGGCTCATCCAGAGGATCAGCTCCTCGGAGAAGCGGCTGATGTGCACCATGGCAAGCGATGCCGCAGCCGTGAACTCGATGGCGAAATCGCGGTCGCTCACCGCGTCCAGCGAGTTCTCGCAAACCCCATCCATTCCGAGGGTGCGCGCCACCAGTTCGCGATCCAGCGGATAGCTGGTGCCGGCCAGGGCGGCGGCGCCCAGCGGCAGCCGGTTGACGCGTTTGCGCACGTCGGCCATGCGCTCGGTGTCGCGGCTGAACATCTCCACGTAGGCCAGCATGTGGTGGCCGAAACTCACGGGCTGCGCCACTTGCAGGTGCGTGAAACCGGGCAGGATGACCTCGACATTCTTTTCGGCGATATCCAGCAGCGCCTTTTGCAGGTCGACCAGCAGCGCGGAGATCAGGTCGATCTCGGCTCGCAGCCACAGGCGGATGTCGGTCGCGACCTGGTCGTTGCGGCTGCGGCCGGTGTGCAGGCGCTTGCCCGCATCGCCGGCCAGTTGCGTCAGGCGGGCCTCGATATTCAGGTGCACGTCCTCCAGATCGAGCTTCCACTCGAACTGGCCCGCGGTGATTTCCTGCGCGATCTGGGCCATGCCTTTTTCGATGGCGGACAGGTCGGCGGCGCTGATGATGCCCTGGCGGGCCAGCATGCCGGCGTGGGCCAGTGAGCCCTCGATGTCGGCCTGCCACAGGCGCTTGTCGAAAAACACGCTCGCGGTATAGCGTTTGACCAACTCGCTCATCGGCTCCGAGAACAGGGCCGACCAGGCCTGGGATTTCTTATCGAGTTGGTTCATGGCAGGTGAAGGAGGGCTTGCATACTGGTTCGCCCCGGGGTGGTTACGGCAAGGATCACCAATAATCGGGCGGAAAGCCAGTTTCTGATGAAAGATTCCCAAATATTATCGGCGTTCCCGGACGCCCCGGCCCAACCGCCGCCGCCGCGGCGGGCGCTGCTGTTCGACGCCTGCCATGTGGGGGTGATCCTGCGGGCCGTCCTGTTCGTGGAAACCGTGATGTCGGTCGGGGCTATGTTCGGCGCGACGAGCATCCAGGGCTGGCTGCTGCGCGTCTCGGTCCTGAGCGCCGCCGCCTTGCCGGCTACGCTGGCCTGGCTGATCGTGGCTTGCAGCCTGAAGAAGCTGCTGGCGCGGCTGGCCCCAGCGGTGCAGCAGGTGTTCGGCGTGTTGCTGGGCGCCGTGGCGGGCGTCTACGGCTGCGCCTTGCTTGCGCTGATTCAATTCGCCGGTCCGGTGCCCTGGGTTGCCTCGGCCTTCGCGGGCGCGCTGCTGTCGGCAGCCCAGGTGGCCGCGCTCGTGCTGCGTGCCAAGGGCCGCATGCCGGCGGACACCGCGGCCCGGTTGTCGGAGTTGCAGGCCCGCATCCGGCCGCATTTCCTTTTCAACACCCTCAACAGCGCGATCGCCCTGGTGCGCGAAGATCCGGCCCGGGCCGAGGCGATCCTGGAAGACCTGAGCGACCTGTTCCGCCACGCCTTGGTCGAGCCCGGCGAATCGGTGACGCTCGCCGAGGAAGTGGCGCTGGCACGGCGCTACCTGGACATAGAGCAGGTCCGCTTCGGCGAGCGCTTGCGCGTGGAGTGGGCGCTGGACCCCGCGGCGGGCGGCGCCAAAGTGCCGCCGCTGGTCCTGCAGCCGCTGGTGGAAAATGCGGTCAAGCACGGGGTGGAACCCAGCGCCGCGGGGGCGCAGGTGAAAATCAGCACCCAGCGTCGCAGCAGCACGGTCGTGATCAAGGTGACCAATACCGTGCCTGGCGGCCAGGGCCGGCCTGGCCATGGCGTCGCGCAGGACAACGTGCGTGACCGGCTGCGGCTGCTGCACGACGTGCAAGGCCAGTTCCAGACGGTGCTCAAGGACGGCATCTACCAGGTACGGTTGGAGGTGCCGGTTTGAGGAGGCAATCGATCCCATGAGTTTGCAAGTGCTGGTGGTGGACGACGAAACCCTGGCGCGCTCGCGCCTTCGCACGCTGCTGGGGGAGTGCGATGCGCCATCGGCCACGGTCGGTGGCGAGGCCGCCAACGCGGTGCAGGCCATGGATCTCCTGCGGCGCCTGCAATTCGACGCCGTGCTGCTGGACATCCACATGCCGGGCGCGGACGGCCTGGCCCTGGCCCAGGCCCTGCGCTCGCTGGCGCGGCCGCCGGCCGTGGTATTCGTCACCGCCCACACGGAACACGCGGTGGCGGCGTTCGAGCTGGAGGCAGCGGACTACCTGACCAAGCCGGTGCGCCTGGAGCGTTTGCAGGTCGCCCTGCAGAAGGTGGAGCGGCTCGTGCAGGCCCAGGGCGGCGTGCTGGACGCGACGCCGGAAGTTCTATTGATCCAGGACCGCGGCCGTACCGAGCGTGTGCCGCTGGCGGAAGTGTTGTATTTCAAGGCCGAACTCAAGTACATCACTGTGCGCACGGCCTCCAGGAGCTATATTCTGGACGCGTCGCTGAGCGAGCTCGAAGAGCGCTACGCCGCGCAGTTCCTGCGGGTTCACCGTAACGCCCTGGTGGCGCGGCGCGCCATTCGCGCGCTCGAAAAACACTTCGATCCCGAAGAGGGCGAGGGATGGGCCGTGCGCTTGAACGGCATCGACGAAGTGCTCGCGGTATCGCGGCGCCAGCTCAGTGCGGTGCGCGAGGCAGTGGCAGCCTAGGCAGTATCACAAAGAGGCATCCATGGACGAACCAGACAACTACGGTCCTCCCGTCGCCGCCCCAATGGCCGCCGACCCCGAGGATCCTTCGCACGCGCTGCTGCACGTGCCGGTGAACGTGCGCAGCGCGACGCTTGTGTTGCTCGCCGTGCTGGCCGTGCTGGCCGCCCTGAAGTGGGCCAGCCCCTTCTTCATTCCGCTGATGCTCGGCTTGATGTTCAGCTATGCCCTGTCGCCCATTGTCGACACGCTTGAGCGCTGGCGTATCCCGCGCGCCATTAGCGCGGCGGTGCTGATCCTCGGAATGCTCGGCGGCGCTGCCGGCTCGGTTTACGCCTTCAGCGACGATGCCAACCAGTTGCTGGAGTCCCTGCCTGCGGCAGCCAAGAAACTTCGCGACTCGGTGCGGGTACGCGGCGACCGCACCGACACCCTGAGCACGGTCCAAAAAGCGGCCGACCAGCTCGAGCAGGCGGCCAACGAAGCCAGCGCCGTCGCCCCGGCCACCCGGGGCGTTCAGCGGGTGATGATCGAGAAGCCGCGCTTCGACATCCGCGATCACCTCTGGAACGGAACCATCGGCCTGGCCAGCCTGATCGGGCAGATCGTGGTGGTGACTTTCCTTACCTATTTCCTGCTGTTGTCGGGTGATACCTTCAGGCGCAAGCTGGTGAAGATCACCGGCCCCAGCCTGTCGAACAAGAAGATCACCGTGCAGGCGCTGGATGAGATCACCACCCAGATCCAGCGTTATCTGCTGGTGCAGCTGCTGGCAAGCGTCGTCGTGGGAATAACCACGGGCCTCGCGTTCTGGGCCATGGGGCTGAACCACGCCGTGGTTTGGGGCATCGCGGCGGGCATCCTGAATCTCGTGCCTTACATCGGTTCCATCGTGGTCACGGGCGCGGCCGCGCTGGTCGCATTCCTGCAGTTCGGCGAGATCAACATGGCGCTGGCGGTGGCCGGGATGTCGCTTTTGATCAACACCGTGGAAGGAAACCTGCTGGTGCCCCTGCTGACCAGCAGGGCCAGCCGCATGAACCCCGTGGCGGTCTTCATCGGCGTCCTCGGGTGGGGCTGGCTCTGGGGCGTCTGGGGCTTGTTGCTGGGCATTCCCATCCTGATGGTGGTCAAGGCCATCTGCGACCGCGTCGACGACCTGAAGCCGGTGGGGGAACTGCTCGGCACCTAACCGGTGTTGCGCAACCCCGCCGCGATCCCGTTGATCGAGATGTGGATGCCGCGCCGGGCCCGGTCGTCGAGCTTGCCCTCGCGGTAGCGGCGCACCAACTCGACCTGCAGGTGGTGCAGCGGATCGATGTACGGAAAGCGATGGCGGATGGAGCGTTGCAGGGCCGGGTTGGTCGCCAGGCGTTGCTTCTCGCCCGTGACGAGTTGCAGCGCCTCCACCGTCCGATGCCACTCCGCTTCGATCGTGGCGAAGATGCGCTTGCGCAGCCGCACATCGGTCACCAGTTCGGCATAGCGTGACGCCAGCGCCAGATCGCTCTTGGCCAGCACCATGTCCATGTTCGACAGCAGGGCCCGGAAGAACGGCCATTGCTTGTACATCTTCTGCAGCAGGGCCAGGGCTTCGCGCCGGTCCTGATGGGGATTGGCGGTCAGGAATTCGTGCACTGCCGTGCCGAAGCCGTACCAGCCCGGCAAGGTCAGGCGGCACTGGCCCCAGCTGAAGCTCCAGGGGATGGCGCGCAAGTCCTCGATGCGCTGCGAAGCCTTGCGCGATGCGGGCCGAGAGCCGATGTTCAGCTCGGCGATTTCGCGGATCGGCGTCGAGCCGAAGAAGTACTCGGTGAATCCCGGGGTCTCGTAGACCAGGGCGCGGTAGGCGGCCATGCTCGCCTGCGAGAGCGCTTCGGCGGCCACCGAGAACGCCTTGGGCGCCGTCTTGGTCGGTTGCAGCAACGTCGCCTCCAGCGTGGCGGCAACCAGTGTTTCCAGGTTGCGCCGGCCGATCTCGGGGTTGGCGTATTTCGAGCCGATCACTTCGCCCTGCTCGGTGAGCCGAATCTGCCCGCGCACGGTGCCGGGCGGCTGGGCCAGGATGGCCTGGTAGCTGGGGCCGCCGCCGCGGCCCACGGTGCCGCCGCGGCCATGGAACATGCGCAACTGGATGTTATGAGAGTTGGCCAGTTCGTCGAACAGCTCCACCAGCGCGATCTCGGCGCGGTACAGCTCCCAGTTGCTGGTGAAGATGCCGCCGTCCTTGTTGCTGTCGCTGTAGCCCAGCATGATGTCCTGCTCGGCGCCCGAGCGCTGCACCAGTTTCGCGATGCCGGGTAGCGCATAGAACTCGCGCATGATCGGCGCCGCGTTGCGCAGGTCGTCGATGGTTTCGAAAAGGGGCACGACGATCAGGTCGGCCGTCGCCTTGTCGTCGAGCGTGCCTTGCAGCAAGCCCACTTCCTTTTGCAGCAGCAGCACCTCCAGCAGGTCGCTGGCGGTTTCCGTGTGGCTGATGATGTAGTGGCGGATCGCCTGCGCGCCGAATCGCTCGCGCATCCGCTTGGCCGTTTCGAAGATCGCGATCTCCGCGCGCGTGTGCTCCGAGTAGTGCCCGCCGATCACGCGCAGCGGCCGCGCGTCCGCCAGCAGCTTCACCAGCAATGCGCGCCGTGCGGCTTCCTGCAACTTGCCGTAGTGGGGTTCGATCCGCGCCACAGCCAGCAGCTCGGCGATCACCGCCTCGTGCTGGTCCGAGCTTTGCCGCAGGTCCACCGTCGCAAGATGAAAGCCGAATACTTGAACCGCGCGAATCAGCGGATGCAGCCGCTGCTGCACCAGCGCCGAGCCGTGGTGGGCCAGCAGCGAGTCTTCGATCGTGTGCAGGTCGGCGAGGAACTCCTCGGCCAGCAGGTAGGGGTTTTGCGGCGGGATGGCGTGGCGCGCGGCGTCGCCGCCGGTGAATTCCTTCAGCGTGGCGGCCAGGCGCGAATACATGCCCGCCAGCGCGCGGCGATAGGGCTCGTCCAGCCGATGCTCGTTGGCATCCGGCGAGCTGTCCGCGAGCGCCCGCATTTGCGGCGTGACACCTACCAGCATCGCCGACAGTGAGAGCTCACCGCCCAGGTAGTGCACTTCGGTCAGGTAATGCCGCAGCGCCACCTCGCACTGCCGGCGCAACGCGTACTCCAGCGTTTGCGCGCTGACGTTGGGATTGCCGTCGCGATCGCCGCCTATCCACTGGCCCATGCGCAGGAAGCTTGCTACGGGGTGCTGGCCCAGCTCGCGCTCCAGGTCGGCGTAGATCTTGGGAATCTCGCGCAGGAAGGTGGCCTCGTAGTAGGAGAGGGCGTTCTCGATCTCGTCGGCGACGGTGAGCTTGGTGAAGCGCAGCAGGCGTGTCTGCCACAGCTGCAATACGCGGGCACGGATCTGGGCCTCGTTCGCCGCCAGCTCGCGCGGCGCCAACGCGTCCTTGGGCAGGGCGCGGGCCTTGACCTCGTCGCGGCCCGCCAGCAGGTTGGCGATGTCGCGCTCGGCGTCGAGGATGCTCTTGCGCTGCACCTCGGTCGGGTGGGCGGTCAGTACCGGGGACAAATAGCTTTGCGCCAAGGTCTGCGACACCGTCTTGGCGGCGATGCCGGCCCAGCGCAGCCGGGCCAGCGCCACTTCGATGCTGCCTTCCTGCGTGTCGCCGGCCCGCTCATGGATGGCGCGGCGGCGGATGTGGTGCCGGTCCTCGGCCAGATTGGCCAGGTGGCTGAAGTAGGTGAAGGCGCGGATCACGCTCACCGTCTGCTCGCCGGAAAGCGATTTCAGCAGGCTTTTCAGCGCCTTGTCTGCCTCGTGGTCGGCATCGCGGCGGAAAGACACCGAGAGCTTGCGAATGCGCTCGACCAGCTCGAAGGCATCGTCGCCCTCCTGCTCGCGGATCACGTCGCCCAGGATGCGTCCCAGCAGGCGGATGTCCTCCACCAGGGGGCGTTCGTTGTCCTTGGCTCGCCGTGAGGGCGATTCCGGGGCGGTCGACATGGTTTCTCCTCGGGGGCTGCTTAATTTTTCGGCAGCATGCATGCTAGCATCGACTACTCCCCAAGCATTACAAACAGGTTACGAGATTGAGCAAGCTAGTCATCGCAACCCGCGAAAGCCGTCTCGCGCTGTGGCAAGCCGAACATGTGAAGGCGCTGCTCGAGCAGCGCGGCCATGAGGTGTCGCTGCTGGGCATGACCACGCGCGGCGACCAGATCCTGGACCGGTCCTTGAGCAAGGTCGGCGGCAAGGGCCTGTTCGTGAAGGAACTGGAAGTCGCGCTGGAAGAAGGCCGTGCCGACCTTGCTGTGCATTCGCTCAAGGATGTGCCCATGGAACTGCCGGAGGGCTTTGCGCTGGCCTGCGTGATGGAGCGCGAAGATCCCCGCGACGCCCTGGTTTCCAGCAGATTCGCAAGCGTGGACGAATTGCCGCAGGGCGCCGTCGTGGGCACCTCCAGCCTGCGCCGTGTGGTGCTGTTGCGCTCGCTGCGTCCCGACCTGAAGATCGAGCCGCTTCGCGGCAACCTGGACACGCGCCTGCGCAAGCTGGACGACGGTCAATACGACGCCATCGTGCTGGCGGCGGCGGGCCTCAAACGGCTGGGCTTGGGCCAGCGCATTCGCCAGGTCTTCGAGCCGGAGCAGATGCTGCCGGCTGCGGGCCAGGGGGCGTTGGGCATCGAGGTCCGGACGGGCCGCGCCGACCTGCTGGAGTTGCTGGCACCGCTGGCGCACCAGGCGACCTGGTTGGCGGTCGCTGCCGAACGCGCAGTGAGCCGCGCCATGGGCGGCAGTTGTTCCATGCCGCTGGCGGCGTTTGCGACGCTCTCGGGTGAGCACCTTCAGCTGCGCGCCGCATGGGGCGATCCGGATCGCCCGGCCGCTTTGGTGCGGGCGGAAGCCGCTGCCGTCGCGGCCAACCTGGCGCAGGCCGGCGACTTGGGCACGGAAGTCGCGGCGCGGCTGCGCGCCGCCGGCGCCCACTGAGACGCCGGCGCCATGCAGGTGCTGGTGACCCGCCCGCAAGCCGAGGCCTCACTATGGGTCGAGCAGCTGCGCCAGCGCGGCTTCGATGCCATTGCGCTTCCCTTGATCGCCATCGTTGCAGCGCCTGCATCGCGGGCGCTGCAACAGGCCTGGGGCCAACTCGATCGCTATCGCGCCGTCATGTTCGTCAGCGGCAACGCGGTGCGCCATTTTTTTGCGCATCGGCCCGCGGGCATGTCCTGGCCCAGCCATACGCGTGCCTGGGCACCCGGAACCGGGACCGCTCACGCGCTGGTGGAGGCCGGTGTCGATGTTGCCCTGGTCGATACGCCTTCGCCGCAAGCCGCGCAATTCGATTCCGAAAGCTTGTGGCAACGGGTGGCGGGCCAACTGGGCGCGGGCGATCGCATACTGATCGTTCGCGGCGAGGAGGCGGACGGAAAGGGTGGGGGGCGCGACTGGCTGGCTGAGCAGTTGGGCGCGGCAGGCGTCGAGGTGCAGGCCATCGCCGCCTATCTTCGCGCGCCACCTGTGTTCAGCCAGGCGCAGCGCGCCTTTGCCTTGCTTGGCGCAACCCAGGGTGTGTGGCTGTTCAGCAGTTCGCAGGGGATAGCCAACCTGCGGAGCCTGCTGCCGGCGCAAGATTGGGTCCAGGCCCGGGCGTTGGCGACGCACCCGCGTATCGCGCAGGCGGCGCGTCTGGCGGGGTTCGGTGTTGTTTGCGAGTCACGACCTTCCCTGGACGCCGTGGCGACGGCCCTAGAATCGTTTCGATGAGTTCCGAGCCCTCGAGTCCAACCGACGCCCCAAGCCAAGTCCCCGTGCTGGGGCTTGCGCAGCCGGCGGTGCAAGCGCCCGTGCTAGCCCCTGAGGGCCCGGCGGTGCCGCGTGGCCTCATGTATGTTTTCCTGGCCGTCACCGCACTGTCGTTGGCGGCCAGCGCCATGCTCTGGCAAAAGCTCTCGAACATCCAGGAGCAGCTGGCGCGGCAAAGCGCCGACGCCGGCACCAATGCGATCGAAGCCCGGTCCATGGCCCGGCAGGCTCAGGAGCTGGCGAGGGAAACCGCCGCGCGCCAGGCGCTGGCCGATACCCGGCTCAGCGAGGTGGCGCTGCAGCGCTCGCAGATCGAAGAGCTGGTGCAAAGCATGTCGCGCTCCCGTGACGAGAACATGCTGGTCGATATCGAAGCAGCCTTGCGCCTGGCGCAGCAGCAGGCCCAGGCTACCGGCAGCGTCGAGCCGCTGCTGGCTGCGCTGCGCAGCGCCGACCAGCGCCTGGAGCGCTCGGGCCAGCCCCGGCTTTCGCGCGTACGTGCCGCGGTCGCCCGCGACATCGACCGCATCAAGTCCTCCGGCACCACCGACGTGCCCAGCCTGCTGCTCAGGCTGGACGAGTTGGCACGCCAGGTCGACGAGCTCCCGCTGGCCAATGCGGTACCCAACGCCCGTGTCGCGGCCGGCGCGCGCAAGCAGGAGCCGGCAGCGCCGCTTCGCTGGTGGGAGCGCGCCCTGGCGGAGGTCCGCGAGGAGGCTCGAGGGCTGGTGCGCGTCAGCCGCATCGACCAGCCCGAGGCGGTGCTGCTGGCGCCGGACCAGGCCTTCTTCATTCGCGAGAACCTCAAGCTCACGCTGCTCAATGCGCGCCTCGCGCTGCTGTCGCGGCAGACGGATTCGGCGCGGGCCGACGTGACCACGGCAACGACGGCTTTGCGCAAGTATTTCGACCCGTCGGCGCGCAAGACCCAGGCCGTGGCCGCCCAGTTGCAGCAGGTGCACGACCAGTTGCGCGCGGTCGAACTGCCGCGTATCGACGAAACGCTTGCGGTGCTGGCCACCGCGGCCGCTGGAAGGTAAGCCGTTGCGCGTCGCTCTCTGGCTCCTGGCCCTCTTCGGCGTCGCCGTCGCCATCGCCCTGTTCGCAGGCAACAACCAGGGAACGGTGACGCTGTTCTGGCCGCCGTACCGTGTCGACCTGTCACTCAACCTGGTCTTGTTGCTGCTGTTCGCGGCTTTCGCGTTCCTGCATGCCGCACTGGGCGCGCTGGCAGCGCTGTTCGACATGCCGCGCCAGGCCTTGCGCTGGCGCTCCCAGCAAAAAGAGCGCGCCATGCACGGCTCCCTGCTCGATGGCCTATCGCATCTGCTGGCCGGGCGCTTCATCCGCGCCCGCAAGTCCGCCGAGATGGCGCTGGGCCAGGAAAGGTCGCTGAGCAACGGCGGCCAGCGCCCGGCCAACGCGGCGCAAGTGCGCACCCTGGCGCACCTGCTGGCCGCCGAAAGTGCGCAGGCCCTTCAGGACAAAGCCGCGCGGGAAGAGCATCTCAAGCAGGCGCTCGAGCAGACTTCGTCGCGCGACGCCCAGGAAACACATGAAGGGGCCTTGATGCGGGCGGCCCGCTGGTCGCTGGACGACCGTGAGCCCGACGCCGCGATGGCCTGGCTCAAGGGCTTGCCGCAAGGCGCGGCCCGCCGCACGCTGGCTTTGCGCATGAAACTCAAGGCGGCCCGGCTGACACACCAGACTGCCGAAGCGCTGGAGACCGCGCGCTTGCTGTCCAAGCACCGGGCGTTCTCAAGCAGCGCCGCAGAAAGCATCGTGCGCGGCCTGGCGGTCGACCTGCTCAACGGGGCACACGACGTGGCCCAGTTGCAGCGCGCCTGGGATTCGCTGGAGCCGGCCGAGCGCCGGATGCCGGAGCTGGCCATCCACGCGGCGCAGCGCCTCACCACGCTGGGCGGCGACGCGCACCTGGCGCGCGACTGGTTGCTGCCGGTATGGGAGCAGCAGGGCGAGCTGGGCGATGCGTTGAAGGTCAAGCTGGTGCGCGCCCTGGAAGCCGGGCTGGACAGCCTCGATGGCGCCTGGCTGGCCCGCATCGAGTCAGCGCAAAAGGCGAATCCGCGCGATGCCACGTTGCAATACCTCGCCGGCATGGCCTGCATGAAGCGCCAGCTGTGGGGCAAGGCGCAGCAGCACATGAGCCAGGCGGCCATGGGCCTGCGGGACGTGCGACTGCATCGCAATGCCTGGCGCTCGCTGGCGCTGCTGGCCGAAGAACGTGGCGACCACGTAACTGCGGCCCAGGCGTGGAAACGCGCGGCCAGCGACTAGCACCGGACCGCGCGCTTAAGGCTTATCGCCGGGTTATTGCAGCGGCAAAGTGCCCTGCTCGAACGGCAGCTTCATGCCCTGCAAGTCGCGCTTGGTTTCCACCAGCACCAGCGGGCCTTCGTCGATCACGATAGGAGCCGGGCGTTCGCGCGGCACGCGCGGCGGCCGGGGTTCCGCAGCGATCTGCGCCTGCACGGCAGCAATCTTTTGTGCATCGGAATTCACCCACTGCAGGCCCGAGCCTTCGGCGACCTGCGCCAGCTCCGACACGGGCAGTTCGAAGGCCTGGACCTTCGGCAGGCCCTTGGCGGCCGGGGCGGGGCTGGGAGCCTGCGCAACGGTCGCGCGCGGGGCCTGGGGCGCCGCTTGCGGCGGCGTCTGCGGCTGAGGCTGCGGCGCGTACGCTTGCGGCGCGGCTTGCACTTCCTCCGTCACGAAGCCGGTGGGATAGCGCAGCCGTTCGGTCCGCTCTTCGGCCGCAACCTCCTTCACCTCGCCGCCGACGGCGTCGGTAGCCTCGTTGGCGGCTGGAGCGGTTTCGTCGCGCGGCTGGCGCTCGCGCCGGTCGCGGCCATAACGATCGCGCGAACGGCGTTCACGGCGCTCTTCGCCTTCCGGCTCGCTGCGGCCTGCGTCCTGGTGGGTATGGGACTCGAGCACCGCATCCGCCGCCGGCGCTTGATGGTCGCGCATGTCGGCGACAGTGCCCACCGAAGTGGCAGCGCCTGCCAGTGCGGCAACTTCGTCCGCCTGGTTGGCCGGAGCCTGCTCGCGCGGGCCGCGTTCGCCGCGACGCTCGCCGCGTCCGCGACCACCGCGTTCACCACGCTCGCGCTGGCCTTCGCCGCGTTCACTGCGCTCGCCGCGAGGCGGGCGTTCCTGGCGCTGCTCGGCCGTGGCGCCTTCGGCACCGGCTTGCACCGTGGGGATTGCGCCGTCGACGCCGGCGCGGCCGTCCGGTTCCCTGCGCTCGCGTTGCCCGCGTTCGCGGCCGTCACCGCGGCCCTCACGGCCCTCGCGCGGTCCGCGGTCGCCTCGGCCTTCGCCGCGCTCGCCGCGACGCTGGTCACCCTCACCCTGGCGGCCGCCTTCGGGAGTACGCGGCGGCTGGCCTTCAATGCCTTCCGCCAGTGCGCGTTCGCGGCGCGGCTCGCCACCACGGCCATCGCCGCGGCGTCCACCCTGGCGTTCGCCGTCGCGGCCTCGTCCTTCGCCACGGCCGCCACGGCGGCCATCACCGCGACCTTCGCGTCCTTCGCCACGGCCTTCACCACGGCCTTCACGCCGCTCTTCTTTCTTGGGCTGGGCCACGACGGGCGCAGGTGCCGGCACGGCGGCCGGTGCGAGGCCGAACAGGCCCTTGATCCACGCCGTGAATCCAGTCTCCGCGGCTGCGGGCGTCGGCGCCGGTGCCGGCGCCTTGGCTGCGGGTGCTTTCGCAACCGGCTCGGCCTTGACGGGTTCGGGCTTGGGCGCCACGATCGGTGCCGGCGCGTCCGGCAGCACGCCCTTGATCACGGGCTCCTGCTTGTTGGCGCGCTCGTGCGTGCGGCGGGTGACGGTGGTCGGGTCTTCGATTTCCTCGGCCATGTGGTAGCTGGCCTGCAGGTTGTCCAGGCGCGGGTCGTCGTGCTTCAGGCGCTCGAGCCGGTAATTCGGCGTTTCCAGCGTCTTGTTGGGCACCATGATCACGTTCAGGCGCTGCTTGAGTTCGATCTTGGCGATCTCGGTGCGCTTCTCGTTCAACAGGAACGAAGCCACTTCCACCGGCACTTGCACGTGCACGGCGGCCGTGCCGTCCTTCATCGACTCCTCCTGGATGATCCGCAGGATCTGCAGCGCCGAGCTTTCCGTGTCGCGGATGTGGCCGTGGCCACCGCAGCGCGGGCAGGGGATCGAAGCGCCTTCGGACAGGGCCGGGCGCAGGCGCTGGCGGCTCATTTCCATCAGGCCGAACTTGCTGATGGTGCCGAACTGCACGCGGGCGCGGTCTTGCCGCAGGGCGTCGCGCAGGCGGTTTTCGACCTCGCGGCGATTCTTCGACTCTTCCATGTCGATGAAGTCGATGACGATCAGGCCGCCCAGGTCGCGCAGGCGCATCTGGCGCGCCACTTCGTCCGCGGCTTCCAGGTTGGTGCGGGTCGCGGTTTCCTCGATGTCGCCGCCCTTGATGGCGCGGGCCGAGTTGACGTCGATCGAGACCAGCGCTTCGGTGTGGTCGATCACGACCACACCGCCCGAGGGCAGCTTCACTTCGCGGGCGTAGGCCGATTCGATCTGGTGCTCGATCTGGAAGCGGCTGAACAGCGGAGCGTCGTCACGGTAGCGTTTCACGCGGGCCGCATGCTCGGGCATCACGTGGGCCATGAACTGCTGGGCCTGCTCGTAGATGTCGTCGGTGTCGATCAGGATGTCGCCGATGTCGTGATTGAAGTAATCACGGATGGCGCGAATGACGAGCGACGATTCCTGGTAAATCAGGAAGGCGCCCTTGCCGCCCTTGGAAGCGCCGTCGATGGCGTTCCAGAGCTTGAGCAGGTAGTTCAGGTCCCACTGCAGTTCGGGGGCGCTGCGGCCGATGCCGGCGGTGCGGGCGATGATGGACATGCCGTTGGGATATTCCAACTGGTCCATGTTCTCCTTCAGCTCGGCCCGGTCGTCGCCCTCGATCCGGCGGCTCACGCCGCCGCCGCGCGGGTTGTTGGGCATCAGCACGACATAGCGGCCGGCCAGCGAGACGAAGGTGGTGAGGGCGGCGCCCTTGTTGCCGCGCTCCTCTTTCTCGACCTGGACCAGCAGTTCCTGGCCTTCCCGGATGGCGTCGCTGATGCGAGCCTGGGAAACCGAAACGCCCTGGGCGAAGTAGCTCTTGGAGATTTCCTTGAACGGCAGGAAGCCGTGGCGGTCTTCGCCGTAGTCCACGAAGCAGGCTTCGAGCGAGGGCTCGACCCGCGTCACCACGGCCTTGTAGATATTTCCTTTGCGCTGTTCGCGCCCTTCGATTTCGATTTCATAGTCGAGGAGTTTTTGTCCATCGACGATTGCCAGCCGGCGTTCTTCCGCCTGCGTGGCATTGATCAGCATCCGCTTCATAGCGTCACCTTCTTTTTGTCAAATAAAACATCACAGACCCATGACGGGTCAACGATGCCTGACGGACGCTTCGAAACGGATGGAATTGCCGGGTATGCGACGCGGCTGCCGGGTGTTAACTCGGCAGGCGGGGCAAGGGCGCGTGGAGGGGGGCGAGGAACGGGGTGCCGTAACGGCTGCCCCGTAGTGCCACAAGAACTGTGGCGTGTAGAGCCCGCGGGGCGCGGACTGGCGGCGACGCCAAGCCTTCGGCGGGGGCTGTGAGCCACCGCCAGCAGGCCATGAGGATCGCCATCAACACGGGGTTTCTCGCTTTAGTCCGTCCGCCAAGCGTTGGCTGGCGGACTGGTATTCCGTAAGTGTTTCAAAGTGCCGGCTTGACCATCGCCTTGGCGGGCCACCGCCAGCATCTGGCTGGCGATCTGCGCGCGGGGGACGATGGTGGCATCGACCTTCCAGCGTGGCCGGTGGCAGTGCGTGGACTAAACTCCAAGGCAAATCAACCACTTACAGCGTTACGCTAGTGAAACACATTATAGGGGGCCCAGAGCCCCCTGCAAGCGCGCAGGTCAAATTAGTCGAGGTGGACGAAGAATCCGCCGGCCAGCGGCTCGACAACTTCCTGATCCGCCAGCTCAAAGGCGTGCCCAAGACCCACGTGTACCGCATCATCCGCAGCGGCGAGGTGAGGGTGAACAAGGGCCGGGCGGCGGCCGACACCCGGGTCGCGGCCGGCGACATGGTGCGCCTGCCCCCGGTGCGGATTTCGGAGAAAGTCGCGGAGAAACTGGAAAAGCCGGCCCCGGCGCGGGAATTTCCTGTCCTCCTGGAGGACGAGCACCTGCTCGCCATCGACAAACCAGCCGGGGTGGCGGTGCACGGCGGCAGCGGCGTGAGCTTCGGTGTGATCGAACAGCTGCGCCAGGCCCGGCCCGCCGCCAAGCTGCTCGAGCTGGTGCACCGGCTCGACCGTGAGACCTCCGGGATCTTGCTGGTGGCGAAGAAGCGCTCGGCCTTGCTAAAGCTGCAGGACCAGTTCCGCGAGCGCGAAACCGGCAAGACCTACCTGGCGCTGGTGGTGGGCGCTTGGCCCGCCAACAAGAAGGTTGTCGACGTCCCGCTGCACAAATACCTGCAGGCCGACGGCGAGCGGCGGGTGAAGGTGGTCGCCAAGGACGACCCGGACGGGATGCGCTCGATCACCCTGGTCAAGGTCAGGCATGTCATACCGGCGCAGGCTGGCATCCAGGTCCCTGCTTTCACGCTGCTGGAGGTCACCATCAAGACCGGCCGCACCCACCAGATCCGCGTCCACCTCGCTTCCCAGGGACACCCGATCGCCGGCGACGACAAGTACGGCGACTTCGAGCTCAACAAGGCCTTGCAAAAACGCGGGCTCAAGCGCATGTTCCTGCACGCGTGGCGGTTACAGTTCAACCACCCCGACTCCGGCGAACGCATCGAATTGCTTGCCGCGATGCCGCCGGAACTCAAGAAGTTTGCCGACCATGCCACCGCAACGCCCCCGCCAGTTTGACCTGATCGCCTTCGACTGGGACGGCACGCTGTTCGATTCCACCAAGATCATCGTGCGCTGCATACAGCGCGCCGTGGTCGATGTGGGCGGCAGCAAGCCCTCGGACAAGGCGGCTGCCTATGTGATCGGCATGGGCCTCATGCAGGCGCTGGCGCACGCGGCGCCGGACGTGCCCAAGGAAAAGTACCCGGAACTCGGTGCGCGGTACCGGCACCACTACACGTCGCACCAGAACGACCTGAGCCTGTTCGACGGCGTGCTGCCCCTCCTGGACGAACTCAAGGCGCGCCATCACTGGCTGGCGGTGGCGACCGGCAAGTCGCGCCGCGGGCTCGACGAAGTGCTGCGCACGGTGCAGCTCAAGGGCGTGTTCGATGGTTCGCGCACCGCCGACGAGACCGAGGGCAAGCCCCATCCGCTGATGCTGCAGGAGCTGATGCGCGAATTCGGTACCGAGCCGCGGCGCACGCTGATGGTCGGTGACACCACGCATGACCTGCAGATGGCCCTGAACGCCGGATGCCCCGCCGTGGGCGTGAGCTACGGCGCCCATGAGCCTGGCGAGTTCGAGCCGCTGAAGCCCCTTTTTGTCGCGCACACGGTGGCCGGCTTGCGCGGCTGGTTGCTGGAAAACGCCTGAGAGCGATGGACGAAGCACTGCCTCTTTGCAACTCCGCCGACCTAGTGGACGGGGGTGAGGCCGTGCCCTTCGACGTGAATTTCGGGGGCCAGACCTGCCGCGCATTCGCGATCCGCTACCAGGGCCGGGTGCACGCCTACCTCAACCGTTGTGCCCATGTGGCCATGGAATTGGATTGGCAGCCCAATCGCTTCTTCGACGATACCGGGCGCTGGCTGCTGTGCGGCACGCACGGAGCGGTGTACCAGCCCGATACCGGCGAGTGCGCAGGCGGCCCGTGCCGGGGCGGCCTGGTAAAAATTGAGCTCTCCGAGCAACACGGCGTAGTGCACTGGCATACTGCCTACAACCTCAAACCCGTCCTCTTTTAAGAAATCATGAACGAATCGCAACCGCCCGAACCGGCGCCGCCAGGCTGGGAGCGCGCCACTTTCGAGAAACTGATGTTCGCAACGCTCCAGGAGCAGCGAACCGCCCGCCGCTGGCGCAGCTTCATCCGGCTGGCTTGGCTGGCCTTCTTCGTGTTCCTTTTGTGGGCGCTGATGGGGAGGGGCCCGACCCATGCCGACAAGACGCTGCCGCACACGGCGGTGATCGAGATCAAGGGGGAAATCGACTCGGAGGGCGACTCCAGCGCTGAATCGGTCATCGCCGCCATGCGCAGCGCCTTCGAAGATACCGGCGCCCAGGCCGTGGTGTTGCTGATCAATTCGCCGGGCGGCAGCCCGGTGCAGGCCGGCATCATCAACGACGAGATCAAGCGCCTGCGGGCCAAGCACAAGAAGCCGGTGTACGCGGTGGTCGAAGAGTCCTGCGCTTCGGCGGCCTATTACATCGCCGTTGCCGCGGACCGCATATTCGTGGACAAGGCCAGCATCGTGGGCAGCATCGGTGTGCTGATGGATGGCTTCGGCTTCACCGGCCTCATGGAGAAGGTGGGCGTGGAGCGCCGGCTGATGACGGCGGGCGAGAACAAGGGCTTCCTGGACCCGTTCAGCCCCCAGACCGAAAAGCACCGGGTCTTCGCCCAGGGCATGCTGGACCAGGTGCACAAGCAATTCATCGACGTGGTGAAGGCCGGTCGCGGCAAACGCCTCAAGGACTCGCCCGAACTGTTCAGCGGGTTGTTCTGGACCGGCCAGCAAGCCGTCGAATTGGGCTTGGCCGACCAGCTGGGCAACCTGGACTTCGTGGCACGCGAGATCGTAAAAGCCGAGGACGTGGTGGACTACACCCGCCGCGACAACGTGGCGGAGCGCCTGGCGAAGAAGTTCGGCGCCGCGGTCGGAGAGGGCGCGATGCGCGCCCTCAAGACGGTCCCCGCCCTTCGCTGAGCCCTAGGGGCCTAGCGCCCGATGGCGAACACAGCCGGGGTGTCGTTCCTTACCGGCACCGCCTGCTGCTTCCACGCTTTGACCGGCCTGCTATGGGTAGAGCCCTCGGGAAGGGTCAGCCCGCTGGCTACCGCCAGGCGGGTGGGCGGCTGCAGCGTCTTGAGCAGGCTGTCCCACATCGCCGCGTTGCGATAAGGCGTTTCGATGAACAGCTGGGCCTGGCCGGTCCTGGACGCCAGTGATTCCAGCTCCTTGATGCGCTGCGCTCGCTGCGCGGCATCTTGAGGCAGGTAACCGACGAACGCGAAATTCTGGCCGTTCAGGCCACTTGCCGCCAGCGCGAGCAGCAGGGAAACGGGCCCGACCAGGGGGACAACGGGAACAGCAAGGTCATGCGCGGCCCGCACCACCGACGAACCCGGGTCGGCAATCGCCGGCATCCCGGCCTCGCTGAGCAGGCCGACGTCACGCCCTTGCAGGGTGGGTGCGAGCAGCGCCGTGGCGTCGAAACCCCCTTCATGATCGCCTTTCTTGTGAACCTCGCGCGGCAGTTCGACGATCTGTTGCTCGCGAATCGGCAGCGCGAGCGGGTGCGATTCGTCGATTCGCTTCAGGTAGGCCCGCGCCGACTTGGCGTTCTCGCAAATCCAGTGGGTCAGCCTCGCCGCGGCCGCCAAGGTGCCTGCCGGCATCACGTCGGCCAGTGGCGCCTGGACGGCGCAGCCGAAATCGAGCGGAGCCGGGACGAGGTAAAGCCGGCCGGTGGGCGCCCCCATCACAGCACTTTCACACCGGCCGCGCGGATCATGCGGCAGGTGCGTATCAGTGGCAGGCCGACCAGGGCCGTGGGATCGTCGCTTTCGATGGCGTCGAGCAAGGCGATGCCGAGCCCCTCGCTGCGGGCGCTGCCGGCACAGTCGTAGGGCTGCTCGGCGCGCAGGTAGGCTTCGATTTCGGCATCGCCGAGTTCGCGGAAGCGAACGGTGACGGGCGCCAGTTCCAGCTGCTCGAAGCCACTTTCTTCGCACACCACGGCGACGGCGGTCTGGAACACGATGCTGCGTCCGCGCATGCGACGCAGTTGGGCTACGGCTCTTTCATGCGTGCCGGGCTTGCCCAGCGGCTCGCCATCCAGGTCGGCCACCTGGTCCGAGCCGATCACCACAGCCTGCGGGAATTTGGCCGCAACGGCATGAGCTTTGGCCAGGGCCAGCCGCAATGCGAGCTCCCTGGGAGACTCACCGGGGCGCGGCGTCTCATCCACGTCCGGTACGGAAACCTGGAAGGGCAGATTCAAGCGCGACAGCAGCTCACGACGGTAACTCGAGCTCGAGCCCAGCACGAGCGGCCGCTTTTGAAGGGGGAGGGGGGCCTCGGACATGGCCCGATTCTCTTACACTGGCCCCATGAGCAGAGAGTTTGCGGCGCGCCGCCTGGATGTGAAGGGCTTCGCCGAGAACGGCGGGACGATCAGCGGCGAGCAGCCGGTGCAAAAACACGAGCGCCTGATGGCCGAAACCCAGGGGCGTGGCGCCGAGTTGCCGGTCACCTGGTCGGCCACCGCGGAACTGCGCAATGCCGGCCACGTCCACCCCGAGGTCTGGCTGCACCTGAAGGCCGACGCCGTACTTCCCTTGACTTGCCAGCGCTGCCTGGGGCCGGTGGAGGTCGCCGTGAGCGTGGAGCGGTCGTTTCGCTTCGTGCCCGATGAAGACATGGCCGCTGCGCAGGACGAGGAATCCGAGGAGGACGTGCTGGCCCTGAGCCGCAGCTTCGACCTGGTCGAACTGGTCGAGGACGAACTGCTGATGGAGCTGCCCCTGGCGCCGCGCCACGAAATTTGCCCCGAACCGGTCAAGCTGGCCGTCGCCGATGCGGAATTCGAAGGCTCGTCCAGCCGCCGCGAGAACCCGTTTGCCATGCTTGGCAAGCTCAAGTCGCGCAAATCCTAGGTTGGGCTATAATCATGGGCTTCGCGTCGGTGCCTCACCAACGCATCCCGCCCATTTAGCTGCCTTGCGCCCCGCGCAAGGCCTTTTGATCCAGGAGCCCATCATGGCCGTCCAGCAGAACAAGAAATCGCCGTCCAAGCGCGGCATGCACCGCTCGCACAACGCCCTCGTCGTGCCGGGCATCGCCGTGGAGCCCACCACCGGCGAAACCCACCTGCGCCACCACATCAGCCCCACCGGCTTTTACCGTGGCCGCAAGGTGCTCAAAACCAAGAACGAAGCCTGATCCAGGTTCTCCCGGCTATGAGGCCCGGCTGCGGCGCAGTGCGGGCCTTTGTTTTGCCCGGGCCGATTCGCTCTACATTAAGGGCCTGTTAGCACTGTTTTTGCCAGATGCGTTGCGAGTCAAAAAGGTCATGCGCAAGGCGCGAAACGCGGCCGGGGCCTCACCCCGGCAAGGCTTCGCAACGCGGCGCATGGCCTTTTTGGCCGCAACCCGAAGGGAACATGCTTAAAACCGCGCCACTCGTCGTTACGCTCCTAGCCAAGGCGGCCAGCCTTGGCGTCCTCGCGCGCCTGGATTGGCGCGGTTTTAAGCATGTTCGCACTGGCAAAAACAGTGCTAACAGGCCCTAAGCCATGACTACTCTGGCTGTCGATTGCATGGGGGGCGACCACGGCCCTCGCGTCACGCTTGCTGCCTGCCGGCAGTTCCTCGAACATCAACCCGACGCCCAGCTGCTGCTGGTAGGCGCGCAGGACAGCCTGCAGGCGCTGAACCACCCGCGCGCGCGCATCGTCCACGCCTCCGAAGTGGTGGCCATGGACGATTCGGTGGAAGTGGCGCTGCGCCGCAAGAAGAACTCCTCGATGCGGGTGGCCATCCAGCAAGTCAAGGACGGCCACGCGCAGGCCGCCATCTCGGCCGGCAACACCGGGGCGCTGATGGCGCTGGCGCGGTACCTGCTCAAGACGGTGGACGGCATCGATCGCCCCGCAATCGCTTACCCGCTCCCCAATGCCAAGGGTTCGGCCACCACGGTGCTGGATCTCGGCGCCAACGTCGATTGCACCGAGCAACACTTGCTTCAGTTCGCGGTGATGGGTTCGGCCCTGGTGTCGGCCCTCAAGCACGTCGAAGCCCCGTCGGTGGGATTGTTAAACATCGGCGAAGAGGTCATCAAAGGCAGCGAGATGATCAAAAGAGCAGGCGAACTGCTGAGATCGGCTGCTAATTCCGGCGATTTGAATTTCTACGGAAACGTGGAAGGCAACGATATATTCAAGGGCACGACGGATATCGTGGTGTGCGACGGCTTCGTCGGCAATGTCGCCTTGAAGACCAGCGAAGGCCTGGCTTCGATGATCGGCGGCTTCCTCAAGGAAGAATTTTCTCGCAACGCCTTGACCAAACTCGCGGCAATCGTCGTCTATCCGGTTCTATCGGCTTTCAAAAACCGCGTTGACTACCGCCGCTACAACGGCGCAGCCTTGCTGGGCTTGCGCGGCCTGGTGTTCAAGAGCCATGGCTCGGCAGACGAGTTCGCTTTCGAACAGGCCCTGAACCGCGCGTATGATGCGGCCCGAAACAACTTGCTCGATCGCGTCCAGGCGCGCATCGCCCATGCCAGGCCCTTGCTGGCAGCCAGCGAAGCCGAGGTATCGCCCCTGGACGCTGTCGTGATCTGATCGATGAAAAAATACTCGCGCATCACCGGCACCGGCAGCTACCTGCCCCCGCGCCGCGTGACCAACGCCGACTTGGCCACCGAACTCGCGGCCAAGGGCGTGGAAACGTCCGACCAATGGATAGTAGAGAGAACCGGCATCCGGGCCCGCCACTTTGCCGCTGCTGACGCCAGCACCAGCGACCTGGGCGTCCAAGCCGCCCGCCAGGCCCTGGAGGCGGCAGGCGTGCGCGCCGAAGAGATCGACCTGATCATCGTGGCCACATCCACGCCCGACATGATCTTCCCCTCGGCGGCCTGCATCCTGCAGCACAAGCTGGGTATCGCCGGCTGCCCCGCCTTCGACGTACAGGCCGTCTGCAGCGGCTTCGTCTACGCGCTCACCATCGCCGACTCCATGATCAAGACCGGCGCCGCCAGCAAGGCGCTGGTGATCGGCGCCGAGGTCTTCTCGCGCATCCTCGATTTCAACGACCGCACCACCTGTGTGCTGTTCGGCGACGGTGCGGGCGCGGTGGTGCTCGAGGCGTCCGATACGCCGGGCATCCTGGCGAGCGACCTGCATGCCGACGGCAAGCACGTGGGCATTCTTTGCGTGCCCGGCACCGTTGCCGGCGGGAAGGTGCTGGGCGATCCGCTGCTCAAGATGGACGGGCAAGCGGTGTTCAAGCTGGCCGTGGGCGTGCTCGAAGAAGCAGCGCGCGCCACGCTGGCCAAGGCCGGCAAGACCGAAGCCGACATCGACTGGCTCATTCCGCACCAGGCCAACATCCGCATCATGCAGGGCACGGCCAAGAAGCTGAAACTGCCCCTGGACAAACTGGTCGTCACTGTGGACGAGCATGGCAACACCTCGGCTGCATCGATTCCGCTGGCGCTGGATGCAGCGGTGCGCAGCGGCAAGATCAAAAAGGGTGACACGCTCATGCTCGAAGGCGTGGGTGGCGGTTTCACCTGGGGCGCCGTCCTGTTGGACTTCTAGCGCGCCGCGCTCGACGCAAGTCCATTCATTCCATTTTCTGTAACCGCGCATGAAACCGTTCGCATTCGTCTTTCCGGGCCAAGGCTCGCAATCCGTGGGCATGCTGGATGCCTGGGGCGATCATCCGGCCGTGTCCCAGACACTGCAGGAAGCAGGCGACGCACTGGGCGAAGACATCGCCAAGCTGATCCGTGAAGGCCCCAAGGAAGCGCTGGCGCTGACGACCAACACCCAGCCGGTGATGCTGGTTGCCGGGGTCGCGGCCTACCGGGCGTGGCGCGCTGAAGGCGGCGCGGCTCCCGCAGTGATGGCGGGCCACTCGCTGGGTGAATATTCGGCACTGGTCGCCTCGGGCGTTCTCACACTGGCCCAGGCTGCACCGCTCGTGCGCTTCCGTGCCCAGGCCATGCAGGATGCGGTGCCGGTGGGCACGGGCGCGATGGCGGCCATCCTGGGTATGGATGCGCAGAGTGTGATCGAAGGCTGCGCTGAGGCTGTGCGCAGCTTCGGTGTGAACACCAGCGAAGTGGTGGAGGCGGTGAACTTCAACGATCCCGGCCAGACCGTCATCGCGGGCAGCAAAGCCGCCGTCGAGAAAGCCTGCGAAATGCTCAAGGCCAGTGGCGCCAAGCGGGCCTTGCCGCTGCCGGTTTCGGCACCGTTCCATTCGAGCCTGATGAAGCCGGCGGCTGAAAAGCTCAGGGAAAAGCTAGTGGCCACTGCGTTCGCCGCCCCGCAGATCCCGGTCATCAACAACATCGAGGTCCAGGTCGAAACCGACCCGGACCGTATCCGCTCGGCGCTCTACGAGCAGGCCTTCGGCCCGGTGCGATGGGTCGAGTGCGTCCAGGCCATCAAAGCGCGGGCCATCACCACGATCGTCGAGTGCGGCCCGGGCAAGGTCCTTGCGGGCATGTGCAAGCGCATCGATCCCGAGCTGACGGGCGTCGCGCTGTACGACCCTGCCACCCTGGCCGAAGCGAAAGGGCTGCTGGCATGAGTTCGTCTTTTGAAGGTCAAGTGGCCCTGGTCACCGGGGCTTCCCGGGGCATAGGCGCGGCGATCGCGCTCGAGCTGGCCCAAAGGGGGCTGAAAGTGATAGGGACGGCCACCACCGACGAGGGTGCGGCCCGGATCACGGAGGCACTTTCGGCCCACGCTGGCTGCAAGGGCGCCACGCTCGACGTCAATGACGCGGCGGCGGGGCAGGCTCTCGTGGACACGATCGCCAAGGAACACGGCGGCCTGCAAGTACTGGTGAACAACGCCGGCATCACCCGCGACATGCTGGCCATGCGCTTGA
Organism: Caenimonas soli; assembly: GCF_013155545.1. Lineage (GTDB taxonomy): Bacteria > Pseudomonadota > Gammaproteobacteria > Burkholderiales > Burkholderiaceae_C > Ramlibacter > Ramlibacter soli. The sequence goes on from NZ_JABJVV010000006.1 coordinate 175,946, forward strand.
AGGACGAGGATTGGGACGCGGTGCTGGACACCAATCTCAAGGCCGTGTTCCGCATGAGCCGGGCAGTGATGCGCGCCATGATGAAGCAACGCTACGGGCGCATCATCAGCATCACCTCGGTGGTCGGTTCGTCGGGCAACCCGGGCCAAGCCAACTACGCAGCCGCGAAGGCCGGTGTCGCGGGAATGACCCGCGCGCTCGCCCGCGAACTCGGCAGCCGCGGCATCACGGTCAACTGCGTGGCGCCCGGATTCATCGAAACCGACATGACGGCCGGGCTGCCCGAAGAGCAGCAGAAGGCATTGCTGGGACAGATTCCCCTGGGCCACCTTGGCAAGCCGGGCGATATAGCCCATGCGGTGGCGTTTCTCGCGTCGCCCGAGGCCGGCTACGTGACGGGACAGGAAATCCACGTCAACGGCGGCATGTACATGTCCTGAAGAACAATCAACGCCGGTTTATCCGCCCGGCAATGGCCTACAGGGGCAAGAAGCCTCTAGACGCTAAAATCGCGGATTCATTTACAACCCTTTGAGGGAACCATGAGCGATATCGAAGCACGTGTCAAAAAAATCATCGCCGAACAACTCGGCGTGGAAGAGTCCCAGGTCACCAGCGAAAAAGCCTTCGTGGCAGACCTCGGTGCCGATTCGCTCGACACGGTGGAACTGGTGATGGCGCTCGAAGACGAGTTCGGCATCGAGATCCCGGACGAGGACGCCGAGAAGATCACGACGGTGCAGAACGCCATCGATTACGCCAACGCCCATCAAAAGGCCTGACGAGAAATGAGTCGGCGGCGCGTCGTAGTAACCGGTCTGGGTTGCGTCAGCCCCGTGGGCAACACGGTGGCGGAGTCGTGGGCCAACCTGCTGGCCGGCAAGCCCGGCATTGACTTCATCACCCAGTTCGATGCGGGCAACTTCGCCTGCAAGTTCGCGGGCGAGGTCAAGGGATTCAACATCGTGGACTACATCCCCGAAAAAGAAGCCCGGCACATGGACCGTTTCATTCACCTGGGGTTGGCGGCTGCCTGCCAGGCGGTGGTTGACAGTGGGCTGCCCACGGGTGAGGCCCTGGGCGACGAACTGGCAACGCGCATAGGCTGCAACATCGGCGCCGGCATCGGCGGCCTGCCGATGATCGAGCAGACGCACGCCGAGCTGACCAATCGCGGCCCGCGCCGCATTTCGCCATTTTTCGTACCGGCCTCGATCATCAACATGATCTCGGGCCACGTTTCGATCAAATACGGCTTCAAGGGCCCGAACATCGCGGTCGTCACGGCCTGCACGACGGGCCTGCACGCCATCGGCCTGTCGGCCCGCATGATCGAATCGGGCGACGCCGACGTCATGGTTGCAGGCGGTGCAGAGGCTGCTATTTCTCCGCTGGGCATCGGGGGCTTTGCCTCGGCCCGCGCACTGTCCACTCGCAACGACGATCCCAAGACGGCGTCCCGCCCCTGGGACAGGGATCGCGATGGCTTCGTGCTGGGCGAAGGCGGCGGAGTGCTGGTGCTGGAAGAGTACGAGCACGCCAAGGCCCGCGGCGCCAAGATCTACGCCGAGCTTTCGGGCTTCGGCATGAGCGCCGACGCGTTTCACATGACCGCACCGGACATCGATGGGCCGCGTCGTGCGATGCTCAACGCGCTGCGCAATGCGGGGGTCAACGCCGACCAGGTCGACTACCTCAACGCCCACGGCACCTCCACCCCGCTGGGCGACCTGAACGAGACCAACGCCATCAAGGCGGCTCTGGGCGATGCGGCAAAAAAGACGGTGGTCAACTCCACCAAGTCGATGACGGGCCACCTGCTTGGCGGCGCCGGCGGCATCGAATCGGTTTTCACCGTACTGGCCGTGCACGAGCAGAAGAGCCCGCCCACGATCAATATCTTCAACCAGGACCCTGAATGCGACCTGGATTACTGTGCCAACACGGCGCGTGACATGAAGATCGACGTGGCGGTAAAAAACAATTTCGGCTTCGGTGGCACCAACGGTACCCTGGTCTTCAAACGCCTCTCATAACTTGGCATTTCGCATTCCATGCACAGCGCCCCATCGGTGAGTTATCCGGTGGGGCGTTCGCGTTTCGCGGCAACGCTTTTGCTGGTCATCTGGCTGTTGGGCGCGGCCGGCGTGGCGTTGTGGTCGGTTCAGGTTCGGGCGCCGGGCTGGCAAGTGGGTGCTTCGGCGGCGCTGGTGCTGCTCGCGGGATTGTGTGCGGCCAGGAATTGGTGGCGTGCGCCCCCGGGGGACTTCAGCTGGGACGGTGAAAACTGGAATTGGTCGGCGGCCGGGCAGGAGGCCGCGGGTTCGTTGGAGGTCGGCCTGGATCTGCAGCGCTGGCTGCTTCTGCGTTTTACCGGCGGCAAGGTTGTGCGATGGCTCTGGCTGGAGCGCGCCAGGCACCCCGAACGCTGGGAAGACCTGCGCCGTGCTGTATATTCGCGCGCCAGACCGCAGGCGCTGCGGCAGGAACAGTCTCCCGCAGTGAAACCATGACAAAAGCGCCTCCCGACTCCCGCACGCCCGCCGATACCGACCTGATGCTGGTCGAGCGCACCGTGGCGGGCGACCAGAAGGCGTTCGAGTTGCTGGTGTTGAAGTACCAGCGCCGGATAGAGCGGCTGATTGGACGCATGGTTCGCGACACCGACCTGGTGGAGGACATCGCCCAGGAGACGTTTATCCGCGCCTACCGGGCGCTGGCCCAGTTCCGCGGCGAGGCCCAGTTCTATACGTGGCTGTACCGGATCGCGGTCAATACCGCCAAGAAGGCGTTGGTTGACCTCAAGCGCGACCCAACGGTCTCGGAAAGCGCCCTTCGAGGCGGCGGCGACGACGAAGATGAAACTTCCGCCGTGGAGAACGAACTAACCACCGCGGAAACCCCGGAAACGGTGCTGGCCGCCAAGGAAATTGCAGCCACGGTCAACTCGGCCATGGAAGCCCTGCCCGAAGAGTTGCGCCAGGCGGTGACGCTGCGCGAGATCGAGGGTTTGAGCTACGAAGAGATAGCGGAAGTGATGAATTGCCCGATCGGCACCGTGCGATCCCGGATTTTCCGGGCGCGCGAAGCGATTTCGGCGAAGGTCAAGCCCATGCTGGAAAACCAGTCGGGCAAGCGCTGGTAAAGGCGGCCAAAGCAGTGAACGGGCGAGGTGATGTGATGGAAAAAATGCAAACGCAGGAATTGATATCGGCACTGGCGGACGGCCAGTTGCGGGGCGAGGCTTTCGCTCGGGGCGTCGAAGCCGCGGCTTTGGACCCCGCGGCCCGGGAGGCGTGGCACACCTATCACCTCATTGGCGACGTGCTGCGCTCCGGCGAACTGGCTGCGGGCACCATGCCGACGGTGTTTATGAGTCGGTTGCAGTTGCGGCTCCAGGAGGAGCAAAGGATGGCTGCTGCCCGGCAGCAGCCGGCGCGGGTCGAGCCCGCGCCACGGCTAGAAGCTGCCAATGACTCCAGCTTTCGCTGGAAGCTGGTGGCCGGCTTTGCTTCGTTTGCGGCGGTGGCCGCTATCGGCTGGACCGTGGTGGGCGGCTTGGCGGGAAAGCCCGAGCAGGGGCAGCTGGCGGGCAGCGCGGGCGGCACGGTGCTCGCAGGCAGCGAGCGCGGCGCCATGATCCGCGACCCTCGGCTGGATGAGTTCCTGGCTGCGCATCGCCAGCTCGGCGGCGCGTCCGCCCTGCAGATGCCGGCGGGCTTTCTTCGCAACGCCACGTTCGAAGGGCCCAACCGCTGAGGCGGCGCAACGCGCATGGCAGATATCGGTAAGTCGAAACTGATCGCCGCCGGCCTGTGGGCACTGGCTGCCATGGGCTTGGCGTCGGCCCAACCCGCCCCTTCGGGGCCTGCGGTCCAGCAGGCGGCGCCGGCCAATGGGAAGTATGCGGAGCGCAGCATCAGCGAGTGGCTGATGCGCATGCACGAGGCTTCACGTCTTCGCAGCTATGTGGGCACCTTCGTGGTGTCGTCCAATACCGGCATGGCCAGTGCCCGCATCTGGCACGCCTGCGACGGCGACTTGCAAGTCGAGCGGGTCGAGTCACTGACGGGTGCGCCGCGCTCCACCTTCAGGCGCAATGACGAAGTGGTGACCTTCCTGCCGGAAAGCCGCATCGCGCGCACCGAAAAGAGGGAATCGCTTGGCCTGTTCCCCGATCTGCTGAAGTCCAGCGAAACGTCGATCCCCGAGTTCTATGCGGCCCGCCGCGTCGGTGCAGACCGGGTTGCCGGCTTCGAAACCGACGTGGTGCAACTCGCCCCCAAGGACAACCTGCGCTTTGGTTATCGCATCTGGAGCGAAAAGAAAACCGGTCTGGTGGTCAAGCTGCAGACGGTAGATGCCGAGGGCAACGTGCTCGAGCAGGCGGCCTTCTCCGAACTCCAGCTCGATGCGCCGGTGCGCATCGACAAGCTCAGCCAGATGATGGCGGCCACGGACGGCTGGCGCATCGAGAAGGTCGAGGCTGCGAAGACCACGGCCGGCGCGGAAGGCTGGCAGCTCAAGGCCGCCGTGGCCGGCTTCAAGCCGATCAGCTGCTACAAGCGGCCGGGCTCCGGCGCGCCGGCGCCCGAGGGCACGATGCAATGGATTTTCTCGGACGGCCTCGCGTCGGTCTCGCTGTTCGTCGAAGCCTATGACCGCCAGCGGCACGTCCAGGAAGGCCTGTTCGCAAGCGGCGCGACCCAGACGCTGACGCGGCGCATCCAGGACTGGTGGCTCACGGCGGTGGGGGAAGTGCCCCCGCAAACACTGAAAGCCTTCGCGCAGAGCCTTGAGCGGCGCAAATAGGCCCCCACGTAAGCCGTATGCAGAGGTTGGTGACGCACTGCCGATCGAACCATTCCCGCGCTTTTTATTCTCAGCATTTATCTGATTGAAAGGTCGACATGTTCAAGATCGATTGGAAAACACTGCGCGCCTATGGCTTGGTGATCGCGCTGGCGGTCTTCGGCACCGTGGCGCTGATGCCGGCGAAGCCCGTTGTCGCGCAGGGCCGCTCCTTGCCCGATTTCACCGACCTGGTCGAGCAGGTCGGGCCGTCGGTGGTCAACATCCGCACGCTAGAGCGCGCGCGAACCAGCGGTGCCGCCCCCGGGGCGGTCGACGAGGAAATGCAGGAGTTCTTCCGGCGCTTCTTCGGCCAGCCCATGCCGGGCGCTCCGCGCCAGACGCCACGCCCGAATCGGCCGCAACCCGAAGAGGAACAGCCGCGCGGTGTCGGCTCGGGCTTCATCCTGACCACGGACGGATTCGTGATGACCAACGCCCACGTGGTGGAGGGCGCCGATGAGGTCCTGGTCACGCTGCCGGACAAGCGGGAATTCAAGGCAAAGATCGTGGGCTTCGACAAGCGCACCGACGTGGCCGTCGTGAAGATCGAGGCCACCGGCCTGCCCGCCGTCAAGGTCGGCGACATCACGCGCCTGAAGGTCGGCGAATGGGTGATGGCCATCGGTTCACCCTTCGGCCTGGAAAACACCGTCACGGCCGGCATCGTCAGCGCCAAGCAGCGCGACACCGGCGACTACCTGCCGTTCATCCAGACCGACGTGGCGATCAACCCGGGCAACTCGGGCGGCCCGCTGATCAACATGCGTGGCGAGGTGGTGGGCATCAACAGCCAGATCTATTCGCGCTCGGGCGGCTTCATGGGGATCTCGTTCGCCATCCCGATCGACGAGGCCATCCGCGTCAGCGAGCAGCTGCGCGCGTCGGGTCGCGTGTCCCGCGGCAAGATCGGCGTGCAGATCGACCAGGTGACCAAGGACGTGGCCGAATCGATCGGGCTGGGCAAGCCGATGGGCGCCCTCGTGCGCAGCGTCGAAAGCGGTTCGCCGGCGGACAAGGCGGGCGTGGAAGCGGGTGACATCATCACCAAGTTCGACGGCAAGGTGATCGAGAAGGCGTCGGACTTGCCGCGCATGGTGGGCAACACCAAGCCCGGCGCGCGCAGCACCATGACGGTGTTCCGCAGGGGTGGTTCGCGCGACCTGAACGTCACGATCGCGGAAATCGAACCCGAGAAGCCGGTGCGCCGTATCGCCGACAAGGACGACAAGCCCAAGGGCTCCGCGGCTGCGCAGTCGATCGGCCTCGCCGTGAGCGAGCTCACCGACGCTCAGAAGAAAGAACTCAAGATCAAGGGGGGCGTGAAGGTCGAGTCGGTTGCGGAAGGTGCGGCACGGGCCGGCATCCGCGAGGGCGACATCATCGTGGCCCTGGGCAATACCGAGATCGGCAGCGTGAAGGAATTCGACGCCATAGTGGCCAAGGTGGACAAGAGCAAACCCATTCCAGTGCTGCTGCGCCGGGGTGAGCTGGCGACGTACCTGCTGATCCGGCCGGCACGCTAGGCATAGCTTCAAAGGCGCAAAGCCCCAGCCCGCGGTCGGGTTTGGGGCTTTTCCATGTGGGATGACGAAAAAAATACGGCCGCCGAAAAATATTTTTCTGGCTCGTGAATGGTGATTTATGTTTGCGCGCGCTAACTTTTGGAGAGGCTAACTACGTTTTTGGATAGAATCGCGAGGTCTCATCGGCAATTAGCGGCATATAAGAATCCGCGTAAACCACCATGCGGGACGCATACCAGTGGTGCACAGCCGATCCACAGATCGCCCACAAGTTGTCCCAAAGCTTGCCCCCTTATTTTGTTGATAAGTTGTGAATAACATTCCTGTTGCTGGTCTGCAACGACCCCGTTTGGCGTCGGCCTTGGCTGTACGCCCTGGGCTTTTTGCCTACAATGAAGCTCCAACTATCGCAGTTGCCATAGATTGTTGGTTCAGGGCGCGTCACTACTCGACGCGCCCTTTTTTCTTTTCCGCGCCCGTTTGAATTCAATCACTTAAGCGTTCCCGTTGATGAATCACATCAGAAACTTTTCGATCATCGCGCACATCGACCACGGCAAATCCACGCTCGCCGACCGCTTGATCCAGCGTTGCGGCGGCCTGTCGGACCGGGAGATGGAAGAGCAGGTGCTCGACTCGATGGATCTCGAGAAAGAGCGTGGGATAACCATCAAGGCGCAGACTGCTGCACTGCGCTACAAAGCGCGTGACGGGCAGGTCTACAACCTGAATCTGATCGACACGCCGGGCCACGTGGATTTCTCGTACGAGGTTTCGCGCTCGCTGTCCGCATGCGAGGGGGCGCTGCTCGTGGTGGACGCCAGCCAGGGGGTGGAAGCGCAGACCGTCGCCAACTGCTACACCGCGCTCGACCTCGGTGTCGAGGTCGTGCCGGTACTCAACAAAATGGATCTGCCGCAGGCCGACCCGGACAACGCCAAGGCGGAAATCGAGGACGTGATCGGCATCGACGCCGCCGATGCGATTCCATGTTCAGCCAAGACCGGCATGGGCATCGATGAGATCCTCGAAGCCGTGGTGGCCCGCATCCCGGCGCCGCGCGGCAATCCCGACGGCCCGCTTCGCGCCATGATCATCGACAGCTGGTTCGACACCTATGTGGGCGTCGTCATGCTGGTGCGGGTCGTGGACGGCCGCCTCGGCAAGGGTGAGCGGATCAAGCTCATGGCCACCGGCGCGACCTACAACGCCGACAACCTGGGCGTCTTCACGCCCGCCAGCGAACCACGCGACTCGCTCGAAGCCGGGCAGGTCGGGTTCATCATCGCCGGCATCAAGGAACTGCAGGCCGCGAAGGTCGGCGACACCGTCACGCTGATCAAGTCCGGCACGGGCGGCGCGGCCGCTACCGCCACCGAGGCGCTGCCCGGTTTCAAGGAAATCCAGCCGCAAGTGTTCGCCGGGCTGTACCCGACGGAGGCCAACCAGTACGACTCGCTGCGCGACGCCCTGGAGAAGCTCAAGCTCAACGACGCTTCGCTCCACTATGAGCCCGAAGTCAGCCAGGCGCTGGGCTTCGGTTTTCGCTGCGGCTTCCTGGGCCTGCTGCACATGGAGATCGTGCAGGAGAGGCTCGAGCGCGAATTCGACCAGGACCTGATCACCACCGCGCCAAGCGTGGTCTACCAGGTGCTCAAGGCCGACGGCGAAATGATCATGGTGGAGAACCCGTCCAAGATTCCGGACCAGGGCAAGGTCACCGAGATCCGCGAACCCATCGTCACGGTGCACCTGTACATGCCCCAGGAATACGTGGGGCCGGTCATGACGCTGGCCAACCAGAAACGCGGCGTGCAGCTGAACATGGCCTACCACGGCAAGCAGGTCATGTTGACCTACGAGCTGCCGCTCGGCGAGATCGTGCTCGACTTTTTCGACAAGCTCAAGTCGGTCAGCCGCGGCTATGCCTCGATGGACTACACCTTCAAGGAGTTCCGCGCCTCCGACGTGGTCAAGGTCGACATCCTGCTCAACGGCGAGAAGGTCGATGCCCTGTCGATCATCGTGCACCGCAGCCAGTCCCAGTACCGCGGACGGGCGGTGGTGGCCAAGATGCGCGAGATCATCAGCCGGCAAATGTTCGACGTGGCGATCCAGGCGGCCATCGGTGCGAATATCATCGCCCGCGAAACCATCAAGGCGCTGCGCAAGAACGTGCTGGCAAAATGCTACGGCGGCGATATCAGCCGCAAGCGCAAGCTCCTCGAAAAACAAAAAGCAGGCAAGAAACGAATGAAGCAGATCGGTTCGGTAGAAGTCCCCCAGGAAGCGTTCCTCGCTATCCTGCAGGTGGAAGAATGAGCCCCCACGCTCGCTGTCGCTCGCTGCCCCCCGAGGGGGCCAATGCCGCCCTAGAGGCGGCTCGTCGGGCGGCATCATGATGCCGGTGCTCACGGCCGCGGTTCTCGCGGCCTTCGTCGGCTATGCCGGAGCCTGGTACTTCGGCGCGGTCGAAGGCAACTTCGCCTTGCTGCTGTTCCTGGCGACGGTGGTCACCGGCATCTATTGGCTGGCCGAGCGCCTGTACTTCCTGCCGCAGCGCCGCAAGGCGGCCGCCGTGCTGGACGAACAGTTCTCCCAGCGGCGAGCCGGCCTCGCAGCCCAGGGAATCACCCAGGTCGACGGCGACGTGGCCCCGGCGCGACAGCGGCTATTGATGCAGCCGTGGTGGCTGGACTGGACCGCCGGCCTGTTCCCGGTGATCCTGGCGGTTTTTGTGCTGCGCTCCTTCCTGTTCGAGCCGTTCAAGATTCCCTCCGGCTCCATGATCCCGACGCTGCTGGTCGGCGACCTGATCCTGGTCAACAAGTTCACCTACGGTGTTCGGTTGCCCGTCGTCAACATCAAGCTGACCGAAGGTACCCCGCCGCAGCGCGGCGACGTGATGGTGTTCCGCTACCCGCCCAAGCCGAGCCTGGACTACATCAAGCGCGTCATCGGCGTGCCGGGCGACGAGGTCGCGTACCTCAACAAGCAGCTCACCGTCAACGGCCAGCCGGTGCCCAAGAAGGCGTTGCCGGACTTCTTCGACGACGACGCCATGCTTTATTTCAAGCAGTTCGAGGAGACGCTGGGAGACAAGCGCCTGCGCATCCTCAACGACGAGGGGCGTCCGGCTTTCATTCCCGGTGTCGAGAACTTTCCGTATAAGCAGGATTGCCGTTACAGTGTCGAGGGCGTGGTGTGCAAGGTCCCGCAGGACCACTATTTCATGATGGGCGACAACCGCGATAATTCGCTCGACTCGCGCTACTGGGGTTTTGTGCCTGACCGCAATATCGTCGGCAAGGCCTTTTTCATCTGGATGAATTTCGGCAGCTTCAAGCGGATCGGGTCGTTTGAATAATTCTTATTTTCCTGCAGAGGGTGTTAGCACATGAAGCGTCGAGTCAAGTCAAGCCAGTCCGGTATCTCCTTCATCAGCCTGCTGGTCGTAGTGGGCGTGCTGGCCTGTTTGGGCATATTGGCCGCACAGGCCTTCCCGACGGTGGTGGAATACCAGGCCATCCTCAAGGCCGTGCAGAAATCCTCGAGCGGCAACACCGTGGCCGAGGTCAGGCAGATATTCGAGAGAGCGGCAGCGATCGACGATATCAAGTCGATCACCGGCAAGGACCTGGAAGTCTCCAAGAACGGCGACCAGGTCGTGGTGAAGTTCGCCTACAACAGGGAAATCCACATGTTCGGCCCGGCCTACCTGCTCCTGAAATACGTCGGTCAGTCAAAACCGTCGAGATAGTCAGGTCAGCGTGGATGGCCAACTTATTGCACTGCAAGCGCGCTTGCAGCACCGGTTCTCAGACCCGCAGCTGCTGGCGCGGGCGCTGACGCACCGCAGCTTCTCGGCCGACCACAACGAGCGCCTCGAGTTCCTGGGCGACTCGGTCCTCAACCTCGCGGTCGCAGCGCTGCTGTATGACCGCCTCAAATCCCTGCCCGAGGGCGACCTGTCCCGGGTCAGGGCGAATCTGGTCAAGCAGGAAACGCTGCATCAGCTCGCCGTCGGGCTGGGCCTGCCCGAAGTCCTGCGCCTGGGCGAGGGCGAGACCCGTTCCGGCGGCAGCCGCAGGCCTTCGATCCTGGCCGATGCGCTCGAGGCGCTGATCGGCGCCGTGCATCTCGACTCCGGCTATGGGGCGGCCGAAGCGCTGGTGCACCGCCTGTTCCAGGACGTCGAGATCAATCCCAACATGGCGGCGACGGCCAAGGATCCCAAGACCGAGTTGCAAGAATGGCTGCAAGGCCGCAAGATGAAGCTGCCCATCTATCGGGTGGCGGCGACGCTCGGCGCGGCCCACAAACAGACGTTCGACGTGGAATGTGAAATTTCCGAACTCGGCGCGGTGGAGCGCGGCATCGGAGCATCGCGCCGGGCCGGCGAACAAGCGGCAGCCGCCGCCATGCTCCTGGCCCTGAAGGCCAAAGGGAAGTAAATGGAAACCACCACCCAGCGCTGCGGCCTGATCGCCATCGTCGGCAAGCCCAACGTCGGCAAGTCGACGCTGCTCAACGCATTGGTCGGGCAGAAGATCAGCATCACTTCCAACAAGGCCCAGACCACCCGGCACCGCATCACCGGCATCCGAACCGTGGGCGCGGCGCAGTTCGTGTTTGTGGATACGCCGGGCTTCCAGACCCGCCACAGCACGGCGCTGAACAAGTCCCTGAACAAGACCGTCGTGGGCGCGATCAGCGACGTCGACCTGGTCCTGTTCACCGTCGAGGCGGGCAAGTTCACCCCGGCCGACGCCAAGGTGCTGTCCCTGCTCAAACCCGGAATCCCGGTCCTGCTCGTGGCGAACAAGCTCGACGAAGTCCATCGTCGCGGCGACATTGCGCCCTGGCTGCAGGAGATGCAGAAGCGCCACGCCTTCACCGAGTTCGTGCCCATGTCGGCCAAGAACGCCAAGGACGTCGAACGTCTGTTTGGCATCTGTGAAAAGTACCTCCCCGAGCAGCCCTGGTGGTATGCCGAGGACGAGCTGACCGACCGCAGCGAGAAGTTCCTGGCGGCCGAAACGGTGCGCGAGAAGCTGTTTCGCTTCACGGGCGATGAGTTGCCCTATACCTCCACGGTGGTGGTGGACAAGTTCGAGGAAGAACCCAGCCCCAAGCACAAGCGGATGGTGAAGATTTCCGCAACCATCGTGGTCGAGCGCGACGGGCACAAGGCCATGGTCATCGGCGAGAAGGGCGAACGGCTCAAGCGCATAGGCACGGAGGCCCGCCAGGAGCTGGAAAAGCTGATGGATGCCAAGGTGTTCCTGGAGATCTGGGTCAAGGTGCGCTCCGGCTGGGCCGACGACGAAGCCCGGGTGCGCAGCTTCGGCTACGAGTGAAATGTTGGCCCCCACGTTTGCCGCTACGCGGCTGCTCTGCCCCCCGAGGGGGCCCAGATGCCCTAGGGGCGGCCCGTCGGGTACCTGAGCGGCTTGGCCCTCATGGCGACCAAGCGCATCTCGGACGAACCCGCCTTCGTCCTGCACCGCTACGACTGGAGCGAATCCAGCCTGATCCTGGAGGTCTTCACCCGCCACCATGGCCGCGTGGCATTGGTCGCCAAGGGCGCGAAGAAACCCAGTTCCAACTTCCGGCCGGTGCTGCTGCCGCTGCAGCCGCTGCGCGTGGCCTTCGGCGGCGATGCCGAGATTCGCACCCTCAAGGGCGCGGAATGGGTTGGCGGACAGGTCATGCCCACGGGCGAGGCCCTGCTGTCCGGCTACTACCTCAACGAGTTGTTGCTGCGGCTGCTGGCGCGCGACGATGCGCACCCGCAGCTTTTCGACGCGTACGCTGCGGCGGTGAGCGTGCTGGCCTCCGAACATGGTGAGGCGCTCGAGCCGGCGCTGCGAGCCTTCGAGCTGCTGCTGCTGCGCGAGATCGGCCTGCTGCCCTCCCTGGACCTGCAAACCCTGACGCTGGGCCCGCTGGAGCAGAACGCCCGCTACAGCCTGGTGCCCGAGGCGGGCCTGGTGGCTTCGCGCGAATCGGACGGCCGTGGCAGCCTCAGCGGTTCACAGTGGCTGGCCTTGCAGCGAGCCGTGGACGACGCGGCCCCGTTCAACGCAACGTTGCAGCAGGCGGCCCACATGATGGCCGAGCTCAAGCCCCAACTGCGGACCTTGCTGCACTACCATTGCGGGGTAACAACGCTGCGAACCCGGCAGCTGATGATCGACCTGCAGGACCTATGACTTCCTCCACGACGAAAACCGCGCTGTCCGTGAACCTCAACAAGGTAGCGTTGGTGCGCAACACCAGGCACCTGGGCATCCCGAGCGTGCTTCGCGCGGCGACGCTGTGTCTGGAAGCCGGCGCCCATGGCATCACGGTTCATCCACGTCCGGATGCGCGCCACATCCGGGCCACCGACGTGCGCGAATTGCACCAGCTGCTTGGCTCATGGCCCGGCGTCGAATTCAACATCGAGGGCAACCCCTTTCACAACCTGATGGATTTCGTGCGCGACCTGCGGCCCCAGCAGTGCACCCTGGTGCCCGACAGCGAAGGGCAGCTCACCAGCGACCATGGCTGGGACCTCGAGGCCGACGCGCAGCGCTTGCGGCCCGTGATCGAGGAAGCCCGGTCGCTGGGCGTGCGAGTCAGCCTGTTCATGGACCCGCTGCCGCACGCCATGGCCGCCGCCAGGGAGATCGGCGCGGACCGGGTGGAGCTCTATACCGAAAGCTATGCCAGTGCTTTCGGCACGCCGCGGCAGGACGAGGTGTTGCAGGGCTTTGCCAGGGCCGCGCAGGCGGCGCGGGCGGCTGGCCTGGGCGTGAACGCCGGCCACGATCTCAATCGAGAGAATCTGGCGCCGTTCCTGCGCGCCGTGCCCGAGGTCGGCGAAGTGTCGATCGGCCATGCGCTGATCTCCGACGCCCTGGAACTCGGATATGCCGCCACGGTGAAGGCCTACCTCGCCGCCATCGACCGGGCGTTTCAGGGGCGCTGATCGCGATGATCCACGGCATAGGGACCGACGTCTGCGACGTGCGCCGCATCCGGGTTTCGCTGGAGCGGCACGGCGAGCGTTTCGCCCGCAAGATCCTCAGCGATGGCGAACTGGCCGTCTGGCAAGCCCGCAGCAAGCGCTGGCCGGAACGCGGCCTGCGCTTCCTGGCGACCCGTTTTTCAGCCAAGGAGGCGTTCAGCAAGGCCGTCGGCCTGGGCCTGCGCATGCCGATGACCTGGCGCCTGTGCGAGATAGCCAACCTGCCCAGCGGCAAGCCGGTCATCGTGCTGCATGGCGGACTGAAGGAATGGTTCGAGAAGCAGGGCCTGACGGCCCATGTGACCGTGACCGACGAAACCGACTACGCGGCCAGCTTCGTCGTGGTCGAGAAGAAAGAAAACTGAATGACCGAACACGCACCCCTGGTCCTGGACATCGCCGGGACTTCCCTCACTGCTGCCGATCGCCGGCGCCTGGCGCACCCGCTGACCGGCGGCATGATCCTGTTCGGCCGCAACTGGCAGGACCGCGCCCAGCTGGCGCAGCTGTGCGCCGAGATCAAGTCGGTTCGCGGCGACCTCTTGATTTGCGTGGACCACGAGGGCGGCCGGGTACAGCGCTTTAGAACCGACGGCTTCACGCACCTGCCTCCGATGCGGGTCTTGGGCGAGCTGTGGATGCGCGACGCCATGGCGGCGACCAACGCCGCCAGCGCCGTCGGCTATGTGCTGGGCGCAGAGCTGCGGGCCTGTGGCGTGGACTTCAGCTTCACGCCGGTGCTCGACCTCGATTGGGGCGAAAGCGGCGTCATCGGCGATCGGTCCTTCCACCGCGATCCGCGCGTGGCGGCCTTGCTGGCCAAGAGCCTCATGCACGGACTGCTGCTTGCCGGAATGGCCAACTGCGGCAAGCACTTCCCCGGCCACGGCTTCGTGAAGGCGGATTCTCACACCGACATCCCGGTGGACCGGCGCAGCCTCAAGGCGATCCTGGCCGACGATGCCGCGCCGTACCAATGGCTCAACACCACCTTGACCAGCGTTATGCCGGCGCATGTCATCTATTCCAAGGTCGATCCGCGGCCGGCGGGCTTTTCCAGCCGCTGGCTGAACGACATACTGCGGCGCCAACTGGGCTTTGGCGGTGCCATTTTCAGCGACGATTTGAGCATGGCGGGGGCGCGCATGATCGACGGACGCGAGGTGAGCTACACCGAAGCGGGTGTCGCCGCCTTGAATGCCGGCTGCGACATGGTGCTGCTGTGCAACCAGTCGGTGGGCGAGGGCGAGGCCGTCGATGAACTGCTGGATGGCTTGACCGAAGCGCAGCTCAAGGGCGGGTGGCAGCCGAGCGAAGCCAGCGAAGAGCGGCGGCTTGCGCTGCTGCCCTCCAGCCCCGCCAAGGCGTGGGATGACCTGATGGCCGACCCTGCCTACCGGCACGCGCTGGATCTGATTCCCTGACCGTCGGCGGTTTCAGCGCCAGGCCGGCTGGCCTCCGGCGTCGAGATGCGTCAGGTACAGGCGCAGGTGAAACTCGTATTGATGGTATTGCGGCTCCATCCGGGCGCAGAGCTGGTAGAACGCCTTGTCATGGTCGCGCTCCTTGAGGTGGGCCAGCTCGTGCACGGCGATCATGCGCAGGAATTCCAGCGGCGTCTCGCGCAACTGGGCCGCTACACGGATCTCGCGTTTGGCCTTGAGTTTGCTCCCCTGTACCCGCGACACGGTGGTGTGCGTGCCGAGCGCGTGCTGGACGACTTGCAGCTTGCTGTCGTAAACGATCTTGCTCAAGGGGCTGGAGCTGCGCAGGAAGGTGTTCTTGAGCTCCATGACGTAGTCGTACAGGGCCCTGTCGGTGCGAATGCCGTGGCCATCGGGGTATCTATCCAGCAGCCAGTCGCCCAGCCGCTCTTGTGCGATCAGGCTGCGCACCTGCGCCAGGGTCGCTTCGGGGTAGCCGGCCAGGTAGTTCAAACCCGTTCCCCCGCGTAGGCTAGGCCCGATGCGACGCCACCGAACAGGTCGCCTTCGATAAGCTCGGTGTCGGGGAAGGCGCGGCGCAGCGCCTCCTGGAAAGGCATGAGGGCCGAGGAACCACCGGTGAGGTAGAGCGCATCGAGATCGCCTGCCTTCAGGCCGGCCCGGCGGACGCACTCATGGGCGCAATGTACGACCCTTTCCAGCAGTCCGGCCAAGTGGCGGGCAATGGCGCGCACATCGAGTTCGGCGCCCAGGCCGGGTTCGATGTAGGACAGATCGATGTTCGCCGCGCCGTCGGCGCCGGAACGGATCTTGGCATGCTCGACCTCGCCGGCCAGCCGGTGCCCAAGGCGCTGCTTCAGCACCGCCAGGAGGCGATCGTGCATCCGTGTGTCGCTGTAATTGACCCGCAGTTGCTCGGCTTGCTGCAGCATGCGTGGCGTGTACAGCCAATTGATCAGATGCCAGGTCGCCAGGTCGGAAAGCATCGCGCCCGGGACTTCGCGTCCCTGTGGCCCGTGATGGCGCAGGCCCAGCAGCGGCATGACCTGTTCCAGGCTCAGTTTCCGGTCGAAATCGGTTCCGCCTATGTGGACGCCGCTGGTCGCCAGGATATCGTCCGCGCGGTCCCGCCGCGCGGCGCGTGCGGGTCCCAGGCGCACCACGGTGAAGTCCGAGGTGCCGCCGCCGACATCCACGATGAGTGTGAGCGCTTCGCGGCCGACTCGCCGCTCATAGTCGAACGCCGCAGCGATGGGCTCCAGCTCGAACGACACTTCGCCGAAGCCCGCGGCTGTGGCTGCTTTGCCCAGCGCGCTCTGGGCCCTGCGATCGCGTGCCGGGTCGTCGTCGACGAAATGCACGGGCCGGCCGATGACGACATGACGGGGCCTGCCGCCCAGATGCCGCTCGGCGCGATTTCCCAGCTCACTCAGGAATCTGGAAATGACGTCCTGGAAACTCACGAGTCCGTCCGGAACGGCGGTCTTCTCCTGCAAGAGGCTGCTACCGAGCAAGCTCTTGAGCGATCGCATCAGGCGGCCGTCGGTGCCGCTCAGGTAAAGGCCGATCGCATCGCGTCCGAAGTGGATGCTGCGATCTTCGGCGTTGAAGAAAACGGCGGTCGGTAGCGCGGTCGCTTCCCCCTCCAACGGCACGAGCCGCGCCAACCCGTCGCTCGCGACCGCCGCGATGGCCGAGTTGGAGGTTCCGAAATCGATGCCCAGGGTATGGGCCAGACGGCCCGGCATGGGGCCGATCAGGATTCCCGGCGCAGCGCCGGGAACAGGATCACGTCGCGGATGCTCGGGCTGTCCGTCAGCAGCATCATCAAGCGGTCGATGCCGATTCCGCAGCCGCCGGTGGGGGGCATGCCGTATTCCAGCGCGCGCACGAAATCGTGATCGTAGAACATGGCTTCGTCATCGCCGGAATCCTTGGCATCGACCTGGGCCGCGAATCGGGCGGCCTGTTCTTCCGCGTCGTTGAGCTCCGAGAAGCCGTTGCCGAACTCGCGCCCCGTGATGTAGAGCTCGAAGCGTTCGGTCACCTCCGGACGGGAGTCATTGGCGCGGGCCAGCGGGGAGATCTCGGTCGGGTGTTCCATGATGAAGGTGGGCTGCCAGAGCTTCTCTTCCACCGTTTCCTCGAAGAACATCACCTGCAGGCTCGCCAGGGACCGCCCCGACAGCTTGTCCTTCTCCTCGTTCTTGCCCAGCTTGCGCAGGGCATTGATCAGCCAGTCGCGGCTGTCCGCGCCGTCTCCCGCCTCGGTGTGCTTGGCGATGGCCTCGCGAATGGTCAGCCGCTCGAACGGCTGGGCCAGGTCCACCGGCTTGCCGCTGTAGCTCAGTTGCAGCGTGCCCGTGGCTTTCTGGGCGGCGTCGCGAATCAGTGCCTCGGTGAAGTCCATCAGGTCGCGGTAATTCCAGTAGGCCGCGTAGAACTCCATCATCGTGAACTCGGGGTTGTGCCGTACCGAGATCCCTTCGTTGCGGAAGTTGCGGTTGATCTCGAACACCCGCTCGAAGCCGCCCACGATCAGGCGCTTCAGGTACAGCTCCGGCGCGATGCGCAGGAACATCTCCTGGTCCAGGGCGTTGTGGTGGGTCACGAAAGGCTTGGCATTGGCTCCGCCCGGGATGGGATGCAGCATGGGCGTTTCCACTTCGAGGAAGCCGTTGGACACCATGAAATCGCGGATGCTGCTGACAGCCTTGCTGCGGGCCACGAAGCGGTCGCGCGAGGCCGGATCCATCATCAGGTCCACGTAGCGCTGGCGGTACTTCACCTCCTGGTCGGCGATGCCGTGGAACTTGTCCGGCATAGGCCGCAGGCTCTTGGTGAGCAGGCGGATGCTGGTGGCGTGCAGGGAGAGCTCGCCCGTGCGCGTCTTGAACAGCTTGCCCTCGGCGGCCACGATGTCGCCCAGGTCCCAATGCTTGAAGGCGGCGTAGGTTTCCTCGCCCACGTCGTCGCGCGTCACATACACCTGGAACCGGCCGGTGCCGTCCTGCAAGGTGGCGAAGCTGGCCTTGCCCATCACCCGCTTGAGCATCATCCGCCCGGCGATGCTGGCGGCAGTGCCCTGTTCGGCCAAAAGCTCGGTCGTCTTGTCGCCGTGGTGGGCCAGCAGATCCGCTGCGTGGTGGCCCGGCTTGAAGTCGTTGGGGAAGGCCACGCCCTTGCCTTGGCGCTGCGCCTCGCGCAGGGCCTTGAGCTTTTCCCGGCGCTCGGCGATCAGCTGGTTTTCGTCAGTGGGCGGCGCGGTCGGGGCAGGAGTGTTCTTGTCGGACATGGAGGCGGCAGGTAGGGGAATTGCGGGCGAAACCGTTGATTTTAGTTTTTTGTGGCCCCGCCCCACCCGCGCTTGATAATCCACGCCATGTTTTTGAAAGCCGGCGCCCTGTCCCTGGCCCTGCTGCTGGCCAGCCGGCTGCTCGGTTTGGTGCGCGAATCGGCCCAGGCGGCCGCTTTCGGCACCTCGGGCCTGGCCGACGTCGTGGTGCTGATGCTGACCCTGCCGGACTGGCTGGCCGGCGTCCTGGCCAGCGGCGCGCTGGCCTACGTGCTGGTGCCGGCCTGGGCGGGCCAGAGCGCGGCTCAGGTGGTCGCGACCGGGCGCAAGCTGACATGGGGCCTGCTTGGCGCCGGCGGCTTGCTGGCCCTCCTGCTGGTGCTTTTGCGCCAGCCCGTGGCTGGCTGGCTGGCCGGCGGGCTTCCCGCGGCCATGCTGCCCGAGGCGGGCCGCGCCCTGATCTGGAGCGCGATAGCGCTTCCGGCGGCTTTGCTGGCGGCCTTGTGGACCACCCGGCTCCAGCACGAACGCGACTTCACCGGCATGTATGGCGCCAACTTGGTGGTCAATGGATCGCTGATCGCTGCCATTGCCTGGGCGGCGTGGCGCGTTCCAGCGGCGGATGCCGTGCTCTGGCTCGGCGTGGGGCTGGGGGCGGCCATGTTGCTTCGGCTGGCCTGGTTGCGCTGGCGAACCCCCGCGCACGTGTCGCAATCAAAAATGGGCGAGGGGGAGGGGGCTATGTTGCCCGGCCCCCCGGTCTGGCTGTGGGCCGCGTTGTCGGCCGGCTTGCCGCTGGCCCTGCCGTTCGCGGCGCGCTCAATCGCCTCGCAGTCCGGCGAGGGCTCGCTGGCGACGTTCAACTACGCATGGAAACTGGTCGAGCTTCCACTGCTGCTGGCGATCCAGCTGGTTGCCGCCCTGGCTTTTCCGGCCATTGCCCGAGCCCTCGCAACAGGGGATGTGGATGCGGCGCGAGCCGCGGTACGTGCCGCTTTCGCGCTGGCCTGGGCACTGGCTTGTGCCTCCGCCGCAGCACTGCTGGTCGGCGCGCCGGCCATCGCCGGCTTGCTGTTCGGGTGGGGCCGCATGGAACCGCAGGCGCTGGCGCGGGTGGCGCAATGGGGCGCCCTGGGTGCGTGGGGCTTGTTGCCGCAAGCGCTGATCGCGGTTGCGCTGACGGTTCTGGCCGCACGCGGCCGCATGAAGGCAGCAGTGCTGGCTTACGGTTTGGCGCTGGCACTACTACTTGTTTACGGAGTCTCGGGCGGGCAGGACGGCGGGCGGCTGATGGGGGTCCTCAACCTGCTGCAAGCCACGGTGGCGGCCGGCGTCCTCGTGGCGCTGGGTTCGAGCGCGCGTTCCTGGCTGCCCTGGCGCGCCATGCTTGTTTCGCTGTTGTGCCTGCTGGTGCTGGCCGGCCTCGCGGCGCAGGCTTCGGTGCCATCCCTGGGCTTATGGTCCGGATTGGCGCTGGCAGCCTTGGCCGGCCTCGCGGTCATGGCCGCCACATGGTGGGGCAGCGGCGACCTGCGCGCGGCGCTCGCGCGATAATCGTTGTGTTCCATGCTTGAACTGATACAGATCACGAACGATCCGGCATTCGCGCGCCGGTGCGACGCGCTCGGCGGTTTCCGGCTTTGGGTCGATCTGGAGCGCCTGGGCAAGGCCGAGCGCCAGGCCGGGCGCAACACTTTCATCAGCGCGCACTCCGTGGAGGATGTTGCCTCCATCAAGCAGGTGCTGCGTAACTCGCCGTTGATGGTGCGCCTTAACCCGATGCATGAGTCCACCGCTGCAGAAGTCGAGGCAACGCTGGCACGAGGGGCCGACCAGCTGATGCTGCCCATGTTCATGCAAGCCGGCGAGCTGCGCGATTTTTGCGGCATCGTGGCCGGCCGTGTGCCCGTCGTGGCCTTGCTGGAAACGGGTTCCGCGCTGGAATGTCTGGATGAGTGGATAGCCACGCCCGGGCTTGCCGAAGTGTTCGTCGGACTCAACGACCTGCACCTGTCACTGGGACACCGCTTCATGTTTCAACCGCTGGCCCTCGGGCTGGTCGATCGCGTGGCGGCAGCGGCCAGGCGGCAGGGCCTGCGATTCGGATTCGGCGGCATTGCGCGGCTGGACGAGGGCATGCTGCCGGGCCGCGACGTGCTGGCCGAACACCTGCGCCTGGGATCGGGCTCGGTCATCCTGTCGCGCACCTTTCATCGGGGCGACGAGAGCGCGGCGTTCGAGTCCGAGGTGGCCAAGCTGCGCCAGGCCGAGCACGAACTGGCCGGCCGAACGCGAGAGCAGGTCCTGCGCGATCAGGAGCGCATTACGGCCGTCATCGATCGGATCGCGGCCGGGGCGGGTCCGGCTGCATGAAGCGGGCCCTCGATGTGATGCTTTCCCTGATTGCCCTGGCGTTGCTGTCACCGGTAATAGCGACTGCGGCTGTCGCTATCGGGCTGGAAAGCGGACGGCCGGTTCTCTTTCGCCAAACCCGGCTGGGCCTGCGTGGCCGCGAATTCGCCATGTACAAATTCCGCAGCATGGTCGCGAACGCCGCCTCCATCGGGCCCTATCACACCGCCGCGGATGATCCGCGCGTTACGCGGGTTGGCCGCTATCTGCGGCGCACCAGCATCGACGAACTGCCGCAATTGTTCAACGTCCTCACAGGCGACATGAGTCTGGTCGGTCCGCGGCCGGACGTGCCTGCGCAACGCGCGGGCTACACCGACGCCGACTGGGCCGAGCGCTGCAGCGTCCGCCCGGGCATCACCGGCCTGGCCCAGGCGCTGCTGCGCTCCGATGCAACCGCAGCACAGCGCCTCGCACTGGACCTGCGCTATGCGCGGGAACACAGCCTCTGGCTGGACTGCAAGATCATGCTCATGACGCTCGCGCGCGTGAGCGGCAAGGGAAGCAACTAGATGTGCGGAATCTTCGGCTATTGGGATCGCGGCCGCAAGGCATTGCCGGGCGACGCGCTCGCCGCCATGGCGCAGAAACTCGTCCATCGCGGGCCGGACGACGAGGGCCTGTGGAGCCAGCCGCACCGTGGCGTGGCCATCGGCAACCGGCGGCTTTCGATCATCGACATCGGTGGTGGCCACCAGCCTTTCGTTTCGGATGACGGCCAGGTCGCAGTCGTCCAGAACGGAGAGATATTCAACTATGTCGAGCTTGCCGCGGAACTGCGCCGCCAGGGCGTGGTGCTGCGCACCGCTTCCGACACCGAGGTCATCTTGCGCCTGTACGAGCGCGAGGGCATCGCTTGCGTCGGCAAGCTCAACGGCATGTTCGCCATCGCCATCGACGACGCGCGCGAGGACGCGATGTACCTGGTGCGCGACCGCATCGGTGTCAAACCGCTGTACGTTGCCGACGACGGGCAGCGAGCGGTGTTCGCGTCGGAGATCAAGGCCATGTTGCCGTGGACGCAGGCCAGCGCGGGACTGGCAGGCATCGATATCGAGGCGATTCATCACTACCTGAGTTTCAACTACATCCCCGCGCCGTGGACCATTTGGCGCGGCATCCGCCACGTGATGCCCGGGACCTGGATGAAGTTCACCCGTTCTGGGGTGCAGACGCAGCGCTGGTGGAACCTGGCGGCGCAGCAGGAGCGCGATTTCGAGTTCGACGAATGGGCGCAGGAGTTCATGGCCATCCTGGACGACGCGACGCGCATTCGCTTGCGCGCCGATGTCCCCTGGGGGGCCTTTCTTTCGGGCGGAGTGGACTCGAGCACCATCGTGGGTCTGATGGCCCGGCATGTCGACAGCCCGGTGAAAACCTTCTGCATAGGCTTTGCCGATCCGCGCTATGACGAGTCGGCCTTCGCGGCGGAGGCGGCCCGGCGCTTCGGCTGCCAGCACACGAGCGAGATCGCCGAGCTGAACATGCTGGATCGGTGGCCGCAGGTTCTATATCACCTGGACCAGCCGCACGGCGACGCGTCTTTCATGCCGACGCTGCGGGTGAGCGAACTCGCGGCCAAGCACGTGAAGGTCGTGCTGACCGGAGACGGCGGCGACGAATTGTTTGCCGGCTACGAGAAATACGGCGACTTCTTCGCCCGGTCCGATGCACAGGCCATGGCGATCCCCGCTTTCCACCGCAGCTATTTCGACTCGATCTCGCTGTTCAGCCCGCAAGCCAAGCAGGCCTTGTACCAGCCTGCCGTGGCCGCGCAGTTGCGAGGGCTGGACAGCTTCGAAGCCGCAGCCAAGCCCTGGTTCGACGAAGCGTCGCATTTCGACCGCCTCAACCAGGCCCTGTACCTGGACATGCAGTTGCTGCTCTCGGGCAACAACCTGGTCAAGCCGGACCGCATGGGCATGGCGGTGTCGATCGAGGCGCGCACGCCTTTCCTGGACTGGCGGATGATGGAATTCGCATTCCGCTCGCGTGGCGCAACCAAACTGCACGCGGGCGACAAGAAACATTGGTACAAGAAGGCCGTGACTCCGCTGATCGGCGCCGACCTGGCTTATCGCAAGAAGCAGATGTTCACCGTGCCGGTGGGCGAATGGTTCAGGGGCGAGAGCCATGTCTGGTTGCGCGGGACGCTCGAGGGCAGCGAATTGTTGCGCCGCTTGTGTCGGCCTGAAGGGGTGGAGAACTTGCTGGCTGGCCATCGCGACGGCAGCGCGAATTACACCCGTGAATTGCGCGCCCTGGCTGCCTTGGCATTGTGGGAGCGCGGACTTGAGCATTGATGCGCTCAGGGCGCCGGTCCCAGGCGCGGTTGCTACCGCCGTCAATCGCGGCCACGTCTACTACGGCGGAATCCAGGATTTGCGAGGCTGGGCGGCGCTGCTTGTCGTCCTCTACCACGCCCATGTCCTGTTCCAGAAAGAAAAGTACTTCGGCTTCCAGGTGTTTGGCGGATTTTTCGAGTTCGGCCACCGGGGCGTCGACCTGTTCTTTGTGATCAGCGGCTTTCTCATGGCTATGCTCACGCACGAGCCCGAGCAGAAGAGCCGGGCGTGGGAGTTCTTGCTTGCCAGGGCACGGCGTATCTATGTGCCCTTCGTCCCGGTCATGCTCGGGCTGACGGGAGGGTGCCTGGTGTTCGCGAACGCCTGCCCGGCCGCCTACTCGTTCGACACCTCCACCGTGCTTGCGAACCTGTTGATCGTGCCGCGGGAGAATCTGGACACTTTTGTGCCGGTGGTGGCGTGGACGCTGGCGCATGAGCTCTTCTTCTACCTGATGACTTTCGCATCGCTGCTGCTGGGCCGGCTGGGCGCGATGCTGCTGGGCCTCTGGCTGGCGGCTTCCGGTGCGGTCATGCTGGCGGGGATGCAATTGCCGTTTCCATGGTCGTTCATCCTCTCCCCCTACAACATCGCCTTCGGTCTGGGGTTCCTGGCCTTCAAGATCAACCGCTGGAGGGGGGTGAAAATCCCGGCGAGGGCTAGTCTGGCCGTAGGCGCTTGCGCCTTCCTGGCGCTGGGCGCCGTGGAGGCGTTCAGCGGTGTGCCCGCCGGCAAGGCAGCCTCGACGGCGCTGATGCTCGGCTTCTTTGTCTCCTCCTTCTTCCTGGTACTGGGATTTCTGGGCCAACCCACCAGGTGGGTGCGGCCGTTGGGCAACGCTTCCTATTCCATCTACCTGGTGCATTACCCACTGCTGGTGGTGCTTTGCATGTTGCTGCGCTTCCGGAGCGGCGAGATCGCGCTTCACTTGCAATACTTGGCGCTGGTGGCCATCACGCTGGCGTGCGCCGGCGCGTACTACATGCTCATGGAGCGGCCGGCATTGCGGCTGGTGGGGCGGAGGGACGGCGCATGAACGGTGCGGCATCCCAACGCACGGTCTTGTTCGTTGCCTACGGTAGCGGCCACATCAAGATGGTGGTGCCCGTGGCGAAAGCCCTGGCTATGCAGGGCGAAGTTCGCCCGTTGGTTCTGGCGCTGACCACTGCGGCTGCCGTTGCGCGGGCAGCCGGGTTGGAGGTGGTCCAGTTCAAGGATTTCGTGACCGCCGCCGATGGCGCTGCGCTGGAACTTGGCCGCGCGATGATGCGCGATATGAGCGGGCCCATCGCGGACCCCGACGACACGGTTGCCTATCTTGGTCTGTCCATGTCCGACCTGATCGACACGCTGGGTGCCGACGCCGCGCGGGCTTCATACGCCAAGTTCGGTCGCCAGGCCTTTCTGCCACGGCGGACCGTAGAGCGGATCCTGCGTCAGGTCGGGCCTGCCCTGTTGGTGGCCACGAATTCGCCGCGCGCGGAGCGTGCTGCCATCGAGGCCGCCGGATCTCTCGGCATACCCTCCGTCTGCATGGTGGATCTTTTCTGCATCGACGAAGTGAAATGGATAGGGAAACCGGGCTACGCGGACCGGGTCTGCGTGCTGAACGAATCGGTGCGGGAATTCCTGATCGGCGCAGGCCGCTTGGCGACAGAAGTCGAAGTGACGGGGAATCCTGGATTCGACGCGCTGCGCGCCCCCGCGATGGCGGCGCTCGGCGCCCAGATTCGGCGCAAGAACGATTGGGATGGCCGCAAGGTCGTTTTATGGCCGACGCAGACCGAGCCCGCGTTTCATCCGTTCAATGGCACTCCTGGCGATCCGGGCCTGCCGGGACGCGCGCTCGCGGAGGTGATCCGGTGGATCCTGGCGCGAGAAGATAGCGTGCTGTGCGTTCGCCCGCGCGCCGGTGATCCGCAGCCGTTGCTTCCGGCGGACCCGCGGATTGTCCTGACCGGCCAGGACTGGCCCCTGCACCCGCTTCTTCACGCGGTCGATGTGGTTGCGACGTTGAACTCCACGGTCGGCCTGGAGGGGCATTTGGCCGGGGCACGGCTCTTGCAGGTGCTGGGGTCCGTCTTCGATGACGCCATGCCACTGGAGCGCTATGGCGTTGCCGATTTGGCCGTGCCTGTTCCCGGAATCGCTTCCGGTCTCGATCGCCTGCGTCAAATGCCGCGGCGCGAGGTGCACGTGGCGGGCCAGGCAGCAACCGACCGCGTGGTCGAGGTGATCCGCGGCTTCCTATAATCCCCTTGCAAGGGGCCGCGACGGTGCTGCCCCTCGAAGCTGTTCCACTCCACAATCCAGCCGCAGTGCATGCAACTCATACCTAACCCGGTTCCGGTCGATTTGTCCCAGTTCGAGTCAGGGGAAGACAACGCGCGGGTGCTTTATGGCCTCCCGCGCCAGGTGCAATTCTGCAAGCGCTGCGTTATTTCCAACCAGCGGCCCAACTCGGCCGTGGAGTACGAACACACCAAGGCCAGCAAGAAGGCCACGATTGCCTTCGACGCCGAAGGCGTGTGCGACGCCTGCCGCTTCGCCGAACAGAAGCACGGCACCATTGACTGGAAGACCAGGGAGGACCAGCTGGCGGCGCTATGCGACAAATTTCGCAGCAAGTCCGGCTACGACTGCCTGGTGCCGGGGTCGGGGGGAAAGGACAGCTTTTACGCATCACACGTGCTGAAAACGCGATTCGGCATGCATCCGCTCACCGTGACCTGGGCACCGCACGTTTATACGGAATGGGGTTGGAAAAATTTCCAGTCGTGGCTGCACGCAGGTTTTGACAACTACCTGATGACACCCAACGGCCGCGTGCACCGCCTGCTGACGCGCCTGGCTGTGGAGAACCTGTTCCACCCTTTCCAGGCCTTCATCTTTGGCCAGAAGTCCCTCGCGCCCAAGATGGCGGTGCTGCACGACATTCCCTTCGTGATCTATGGAGAGAATGAGGCGGAGTACGGCAATCCCATCGGCGATACCAGCAGCGCCAAACGCGATTGGTCGTATTTCACCGCGGCCGACAAGAACAGCATCTATCTTGGCGGCACCTCGCTGGCGAGCCTGTACAACGACTATGGGCTGGAAGAGCAGGACCTGCTGCCTTACCTGCCCGCCGATCCGGCGCAGATGGAGAAAAAGCAGGTCGAGGTGCACTACCTGGGCTACTACCTCAAGTGGCATCCGCAAAGCTGCTACTACTACGCGGTGGAGCACGGAGGCTTCGAGGCATCCCCGGAGCGCACCCCGGGCACCTACAGCAAGTACAACAGCATCGACGACCGGATCGACGACTATCACTACTACACGACGTACATCAAGTTCGGCATCGGCCGCGCCACCTACGACGCCGCTCAGGAGATCCGCTCCCGCGACATCACCCGCGACGAGGGCGTTGCACTGGTGCGGCGTTACGACGGCGAGTTTCCCGAACGATTCATCGACGAGATCCTGCGTTACCTGAGTATCCCGCAGAGGGAATTTCCGAAGGCCTCCAAGATGTTCGAGTCGCCCGTCATGGACCGGGACTATTTCATGCGGCTCGCGGACACGTTCCGCTCGCCGCATCTCTGGAAGCGCGAGAACGGCCAGTGGAAGTTGCGCCACACCGTGTTCGGGTCCGTCTGAGGACCGGCAGGCATGGCACGGCTTCGCATCATTCCGCGCCTGGACATCAAGGGCCCTAACCTGATCAAGGGCATCCGCCTCGAGGGCCTGCGCGTCGTCGGGGACCCGCACGCGTTCGCGTTGGACTACTACCGGCAGGGCGCCGACGAACTCGTGTTCATGGACATCGTTGCCAGCCTCTATCAGCGCAACAACCTCAGCGACATCATCAGCCGTGCGGCCAACCAGGTCTATATCCCGATCACCGTGGGTGGCGGCATTCGCTCTCTCGACGACGTAAACACCATGTTGCGCTCGGGCGCAGACAAGGTGGCCATCAACACCGCCGCGATCGCACGGCCCGCGCTCATCACCGAAGTGTCCAAGCGGTACGGGGCGCAATGCATGGTGCTCTCGGTTGAGGCCAAGAAGAGCGGTCCTGGACGCTGGGAGGCATATACGGACAACGGGCGGGAGCACACTGGCCTGGACGTGGTCGAGTGGATCGTCAAGGCCGTTGACTTGGGCGCAGGTGAGGTATTGCTGACGGCGGTGGACCAGGAGGGAACCCGCAAGGGCCTGGATATCGCCTTGTTGCGCGCCGTCACGTCGCGCGTGGATGTGCCCGTGATCGCAAGCGGTGGCTTTGCCGAGGCTGTGGAACTGAAGACGGCTGCCGAGGCGGGCGCCTCTGGCGTGGCCGTTGCCGATGCCCTGCACTGGAAGCGCACCACCGTGCCGGCGCTCAAGCACCAGGCTGCCGATATGGGGCTGGACGTGCGGCTATGAACGCCCGGCATGTGATGGTGATCGACTACGGCATCGGGAACCTGCTCAATGTTGTCCGTGCCCTCGAGCATTGCGGCGCCGAGGTCCGGGTGGTGGACCAGGCCCATCAGGTCGAGGAGCTGCCCGATCGCATGGTCCTGCCCGGCGTCGGCGCATTCATTGACGGAATGGTGGAGCTGCGGGCGCGTGGATTCGACGAGCTGGTCAAGCGCTACACGGACACGGGCCGACCTTTCCTGGGTATCTGCGTAGGCGCGCAAATGCTCTTCGACATCGGTGAGGAGTTTGGCGACCACGCCGGGCTGGGCCTGATCCCTGGACGCGTGCAGCCGGTGCCTTCGCTCGATGCCGATGGGAAGCGGCACAGCATCCCGCATATCGGCTGGAGCCGGCTGGAAAGGCCCGCCGCGCGCGAAACGTGGCAGGGGACGATCCTTTCCCGAATGCGGCCGGGCCAACCCGTGTACTTTGTCCATTCTTTCGCGCCCGTGCCCACCGAGGAAGCACACCGGCTTGCCGATACCTTCTATGGCGGCGTGCGCATTTGCGCGGCGGTTGCCCGCGACAACATCTACGGCTGCCAGTTCCACCCGGAGCGCAGCGCGGAACACGGGCTGGGTGTGCTTGCCGACTTCCTGGAGTTGTGATGGCATTTCGCGTGCTGGTCACCGGACGCGGTTCGATCGCCAAGCGCCACACGGAGCATCTGCGAGCGCTCTCGCCCGGCGTGGTGGTGGCCGTGATTTCGCGCACCGGGACGGTCGACGAATCCTTCGAGCCTTGTGAGGTGTTCGCGGACATGGCGCGGGGGCTCCGTTGGAAACCCGATGCCGTGGTGATCGCCAGTGTTTCGAGCCGCCATGCCGATGAGCTCGACGCCTGTCTGCAGGGGGGGCTGCCATGCCTGGTCGAAAAACCCATTGTCATTGCGCGGCAGCAACTCGTCAGATTGCGCGCGTCCGCCGCGGCCGCGCCTGCACCGCTGGCGGTGCAGGTGGGCTGTAACCTGCGCCATTTGCCCGCGCTTGCGCGGCTCAGGCAGATTCTCGCCTCGGGCACGCTCGGCAGGCTCGTGCGTGCCCAACTCGAGGTCGGGCAGGATCTGACCCAATGGCGGCCGGGCCGGGGACTCGCGGGGTCGTACAGCGCCGATTCCGCCCAGGGCGGCGGCGTGGTGTTCGACCTGGTCCACGAAATCGACATGGCCGTCTGGCTGCTGGGCCCGTTGCAGGTGAAAGCCGCGATCGGCGGTCATCTTTCGTCCCTGCCCGTTTCATGCGATGACGTTCACACGGCATTGCTGGTGGGGCCTGGCGCGGCGCCGGTTGTGGTGGCGCTGGACTATGTGTCCCAGCGGCCGGTGCGGCGCTATTCCTTCGTGGCCGAACGTGGGTCGATCGTGTGCGACCTGATCGCGCGGGAGATCACGGTGGCGGATCGCGCCGGCGTCCATAGCATCACGAGTGACGCCACCGATTTCGACGTCGCCGGCACGTACCGGTCCCAGATGGCCGATTGGCTGGCCGCGGTACAGTATCCGCAACGCCCGCTGGTGTCGCCCCTGTCCGAGGCTTTCGAGGCCGCTGAGCTGATGCTGGCCATGAAGGAGGCGACATGAAAATCATCAGTATCTGCGCCCGCGGCGGTTCCCAGGGGGTGCCCGGCAAGAACATCCGGCTGTTGTGCGGCAAGCCACTCATCGCATGGACGATCGAGCAGGCTTTCGCGAGCCGTGTGGCAGATCGCGTCCTGGTATCCACCGACAGCGAGCAAATCGCCGAGGTGGCCCGTCGCTATGGCGCCGAGGTTCCTTTCCTGCGGCCAGCCGTGCTCGCGACGGCATCCGCGGGGAAGCTGCCTGCCATTCTCCACCTGGTCGAGTGGATTGAGGCGCGGACCGGGCCGGTGTCGCGCATCATTGATCTCGACCCGACCTCACCGCTGCGAGAGGTGGCGGACATCCGGGCCTGCGACGCGCTGCTGGGCGACGACGCAGACCTGGTCATCACCGGCTACGAATCCGAGAAGAATCCCTACTTCAACATGGTGGAGCAAAAGCCTGACGGCTCCTTCGAGCGCGTCTGTCTCCCCGGCCGCGAGGTGTTGAGTCGCCAGTCGGCTCCCAAGGTCTACGCAATGAATGCCAGCATCTACGCATGGCACCGCCGCAGCCTGAGCGAGTCGCTGTGGAATTGCGGACGCATTGCGCTTCACGTGATGCCGCGCGAGCGATCAATCGACATCGACCACCCGGTGGATTTCGATATGGTGGAATTGCTCATGAAAAAGAAGGGCCAATCATGACCGACCCATTCAGGCTTCAGGACAAGGTCGTGGTGCTGACCGGTGCTGCCGGGATCATCGGAACTGAGGTCGTTCGCAGCTTCCTGGAGGCCGGCGCGCGCGTCTTCGCCATCGATCGGAACAAGGCCCTGCTGCAGCAAAAACTCGGACCCGAAAGTGCCTCGTTTTTGCACTGCGCGGCCGACGTGTCCGACCGCGAATCGCTTCTGCGCGCGCGTTCGCAGCTCGATGCCCGGTGGGGAACGGCCGACGTATTGCTGAACAACGCCGCGGCGAAGTCGGCTAACTTCTTCGAACCTTTCGAGACGTTCCCGCTGGAAGACTGGAACGAAGTAATGGGTGTCAATCTCACCGGCGCGATGCTGGCGGCGCAGGTCTTCGGCTCACCCATGGCCGAGCGCGGCCAGGGCAGCATCGTCAATACCTTGTCGATCTACGGCATCGTGGCGCCGGACCAGCGCATCTACGAAGGGTCCATGTACTTGGGCCGTCCGATCAACACGCCGGCGGTCTACGGTGCGAGCAAGGCCGGTCTCTGGGGACTGACGAAGTACCTGGCGAGTTATTGGGGACATCGGGGTGTGCGCGTCAACGCGGTCACCCCGGGCGGTGTTTCCAGCGGACAAAACGATGTCTTCATGGAGAACTATTCCAGCCGGGTGCCCCTGGGCCGAATGGCCGAGGTAAGCGAGATCGCCCAGGCGATGCGCTACCTGGCGAGCGACGCTTCCAAGTATGTGACCGGGCACAACCTGGTCGTGGATGGCGGCTGGACGGCATGGTAGCTGCAACATCCCCCGTGTTCGTGATCGCGGAAGCCGGAGTCAACCACAACGGCGACCTCGGCATGGCCTTGCGGCTTTGCGATGCCGCGCGGGCCAGTGGTGCGGACGCGGTCAAATTCCAGACCTTCCGCGCCCAGGACCTGGTGGTGCCCGGCGCGCCGACCGCCGCATACCAGGAGCGGCAGACCGGTCACCAGGACCAGTTCGCGATGCTGCAGCAGCTGGAGCTTTCCCAAGCCCAGCACGAAATCATCCAGGCGCACTGCGCCGCAATCGGCATCGAATTCTTCTCGACGCCCTTTTCCGTGGACGCCGTGGACATGCTCGTTCGCCTTGGCGTGCAACGGCTCAAGCTTTCATCGGGCGAGCTCACCCACCGCGTGCTGGTCGAGCGCGCTGCGGCGGCGCAGCTGCCCTTGCTGGTGTCCACGGGCATGGCCACGATGGACGAGATTCGGGAGGCACTGGACTGGATAGCGGCTGCCCGGGGAGGGCTGGCCGCGGTCACGGTGCTTCACTGCACCTCGGCTTATCCCGCCCCCGACGAAATCCTCAACCTGAAAGCCATCCAGTCGATGGCGCGCGACCTCGGGATCGCGGTGGGCTACTCCGACCACAGTCTGGGCATCGAGGCAGCGCTCGCCGCCGTGGCGCTGGGCGCGTCGGTCATAGAAAAGCACCTGACGCTCGACTGCGACCTTCCGGGGCCCGACCACAGCGCATCCCTCGAGCCTGCGGAGTTCGAGCAAATGGTCAAGGGAATTCGCCGGGTGAGCGCGATGCTGGGCACGGGCGTCAAAGCGCCCACCGGCGAGGAGCTCGACACGGCGCGCGTGGCGCGGCGCAGCATCGTCGCGGCCAAGGATATTGCTGCCGGGTCGCGCATCGGTGAAGGCATGTTGACCTGCCGGCGCCCCGCAACCGGGATCGCGCCGCGCGAACTGCCGGGCATCGTCGGCCGCTCGGCCAGTGTCGCCATACCCGCAGGCACCGTGCTGCAGTGGGACCACCTGGAAGGCGGGCAGGGGCAATGAGTGCCGTTGCGCCCCGGCGGCTGCTCTATCTGAGCGGAACCCGCGCCGACTTCGGCCTTATGAGGGGCACGTTGCAACGCATTGCGGCGGCGCCTGGTGTGAGCCTGCAGGTGGCGGTCACCG
This sequence comes from Caenimonas soli, assembly GCF_013155545.1. GTDB lineage: Bacteria > Pseudomonadota > Gammaproteobacteria > Burkholderiales > Burkholderiaceae_C > Ramlibacter > Ramlibacter soli. The sequence continues at coordinate 207,488 of NZ_JABJVV010000006.1, forward strand.
GCATGCACCTGAGCGAGGAGCACGGCAACACAGTCGAGGAAATCCGTGCCGCCGGACTGCCCATTTGCGCGGAGATTGCGCTGGACATGAGCACGGGCACCGCCAGTGGCATGGCACTGGCGCTCGCCGATTGCCTGCGAGGTGTGACGCAATTGCTGTCGCGCGAGCGCCCGGACTTTCTGCTTTTGCTGGGAGACCGTGGCGAGATGCTGGCAGGCGCGATCGCAGCCCTTCACGTCGGTGTTCCCTCCGTGCATATTCACGGTGGCGAGCGCTCGGGGACGGTGGACGAGCCGGTGCGGCACGCCATCAGCAAGCTCAGTAGCTACCATTTTGTGGCGACAGCGCAGTCGCGCGACCGCCTCTTGCGAATGGGCGAGGACGAATCGCGCATCTTCGTCACAGGAGCACCCGGGCTCGACGGCTTGAGCGAGTTGGGCGCGGTAAACAGGGCCGATTGCTTGGCTGGCCTGGGCCTTGCCGGCACCGGGCCCTTCATCATGGCGGTATTTCATCCGGTAGTGCAGCAGGCCGGGCAGGCGCATGCGCAGGCGGTGGCGCTATTGCAGGCCTTGCAGCACATCGGCCTGCCGGTGGTCTGGGTGGCGCCGAACGCCGATGCGGGTTCCCGCGAGATCGTCGCGGCTCTCGATGAAAGCCCTTTGCCTGCAGGTTCGCAGCGCCTTCGTCATGCGCCGCGCCCGCTGTTCGCCGCGGCCTTGCGCCATTGCGAAGTGCTGATCGGCAATTCCTCGGCGGGCATCATCGAAGCCGCGACCTTCGGCACGCCCGTGGTCAACGTCGGTGACCGGCAGCGCCTGCGCGAGCGCACCCCCAACATCATCGACGTGCCGGCGGAGCGCGACGCCATAGAGGCGGGCCTGCGTGCGGCGCTGGGTCATGGCCGGTGGCCGTGTGACAATCCGTGGGGCGACGGCCATGCGGGCGAACGGATCGCTTCGTTGCTCGCCACCCTGCCGGCCGGCCCGCAACTTCTGGAAAAGGTAAACAGTTATTGAACCCGAGGGCGTTTCCGCCGTGTCGAGCTTGCTGATATTTGGCGCCGGCGGCCACGGCCGTGTGGTGGCGGATGCGGCGTTGCGCGCAGCAAAGTGGTCACTGGTGTTCGCCAGCGATCGCGATCCTGTCCGCTGCAGCGGCGAGTTGCTGGCGGGCGTCGCCTTGCGGCCGGCCGACGCGGCGTTGGCCGCTGCGGCAGCGGTTCACGTGGCCATCGGCAGCGCCGCCAGCCGCGAAAGGGAAGTGGCGGCCCTGCCCCCGGGCGTGCTGGCCACCGTGGTTCATCCGCAATCCAGTGTGTCCGCGCACGCCAGTGTGTCGCCCGGCTGCTTCGTGGCGGCCCAGGCCGTCGTTGCGCCGCTTGCCATCCTGGGCCGCTCGGTCATCCTCAACCACGGCGCCGTGGTGGATCATGACGCGAGCGTCGGTGATTTCTCGCATGTTGCCCCGCTTGCCGCACTGGGTGGCGGGGTGAAAGTAGGGCGCCGCGTGCTGATCGGAAGCGGCGCCCGCGTCTTGCCGGGCCTTCGCATCGCCGACGACGTGGTGGTGGGCGCCGGCGCCGTCGTTTGCACCCATTTGGACGAAGCGGGCGTGTATGCCGGTGTTCCCGCAAGGAGACTGAGATGACCGCCGATGAATTCGCGGCAATGTGCGTGCCGGCCAGCTGTACGCTGGGGCAGGCGTTGCTCGCGTTGAATGAGACGGGGCGCGGCATGCTGCTGGTGCTGCACCCCGACGGGCGGCTGCGGCGCACGCTGACCGATGGCGACCTGCGCCGCGCCGCGCTTCAGCATATGAAGGACACGGCAGCGGTTGCCGAACTGCCCGAGCAAGCCCCCATCACCATCGGAACCGACGCTACCCTCGCGCGCGTGGTGGCGCTGCTCGACCAGCATCAGATCGATCATCTGCCGGTGGTGGACGCGACGGGGCGGGCAGTGGACGTCATGCTCCGGCGCGAGCTCTCGCAGCGCATCTGGCTCTCGTCGCCCCACCTGGGCGACGAGGAAACCGCATTCGTCGAGGACGCCTTCAAGACCAACTGGATCGCGCCACTGGGCCCGCACGTCGATGGGTTCGAACAGGAGCTGGCGGCGCATGTCGGTGTGGGCCACGGGGCGGCCGTGAGTTCGGGCACGGCCGCGATCCACCTGTCGCTCCTGCTGCTTGGCGTGCAGCCGGGCGACACGGTGTTCTGCTCGTCGCTCACCTTCGTGGGCAGCTGCAATCCCATCCTGTATTGCGGTGCGCGGCCCGTCTTCATCGACTGCGATCCACAGACCTGGAACATGTCGCCGACCGCGCTGGAGCGGGCATTCGAGTGGGCGCGGCGCGAGGGGCGCCTGCCCAAGTGCGTCATCGTCGTGAACCTCTACGGCCAAAGCGCCGACATGGACGCCTTGCTGCCGCTATGCGAGCGCTATGGCGTGCCGGTGCTGGAAGACGCTGCGGAATCGCTGGGCGCGCGGTACAAGGGCCGCGCCAGCGGCAGCTTCGGCAAGATCGGCGTGTACTCGTTCAACGGCAACAAGATCATCACCACCTCGGGCGGCGGCATGCTGGTGGCCGACGACCCGGCCGTGGTGCAACGCGCCCGCAAACTCGCGACGCAGGCGCGCGAGAACGCGGCGCACTACGAGCATGTGGAGATCGGCTTCAACTACCGCATGAGCAACGTGCTGGCGGGCATAGGCCGGGGCCAGCTGCGGGTGCTCGAGCAACGCGTGTCGCAGCGCCGCCAGGTCTTCGAGACGTATCGCGAAGCCCTTGCCGACCAGCCGCAGGTGAGCTGGATGCCCGAGCCCCCGGGCTATCGCTCCACCCGCTGGCTGACTTGCTTCACCTTGCAGGGAGCCAACGCCGGGCAAAGGCGGGACCTGGTGCTGCGCTCGCTGGAACGCCATTCGATAGAGGCGCGGCCCGTCTGGAAGCCGATGCACCAGCAGCCACTCTTTCACGGCGCGCCGTATTTCGCGCACGACAGCGGCGACGTTTGCGCGGGCTTGTTCGAGGCCGGCATCTGCCTGCCCTCGGGATCCAACCTTACCGCGCCGCAGCAGGCGCGCGTGATCGAGCAATTGCGCCGTGCGCTCGCGCTCGCCGAGGACGGGCGTGCGGCTGCCTAGAAAACCCGCGGTTCTGCTGGTAGTCGATCTGGTGCTGGTCCTGCTGGCAGGATGGGCCGCGTTCTGGCTGCGATTCAATTTCGACATTCCGGACGAGTTCAACCGCCTGGCGCTGATGGCAAGTCCGTGGAGCCTCTTCGGCTACGCGGCGGGCCTGACGTTCGCGCGCGTGTATCGGCAGGTATGGAGCTATATAGGCCTCCCGGAGCTGCGTCAGCTGGCCGCCGGCATCATGCTGGGCGGCCTGCTCACGGCCGCGGCAGTGCTGATGCTGCGCATGCCCGCCTTCCCGCGGTCGGTCCTGCTGCTGCAACCGCTGATCGCGCTCGTGCTCATGGGCGCGGCGAGGGCCGGCTGGCGCACGCTTTCCGAGCACCGGACGCTGGGACAAAGCGGCGGGCGGCGCCTGATCATCGCGGGCCGGATTCAGGACGCGTCGGATGCTCTGCGGGCGCTCAAGGGTTCGCAGCAATGGCACCCCGTCGGCATCGTGTCGCCGGAAGCCGCCGAAGTGGGCCGTTCGATGCAGAACGTCAGGGTCCTGGGCCAGACGGCGGCCCTGGCCGACATCTGCGCCGCCGCGCAGGCCGAGGCCGCACTGATTGCCAGCCCCGCCGGCTCGGCTGAGCGGCACCAGGTGCTCATGAGCGCCGCCGGCTCGCGCGTGGCGTTGCTGACCATGCCCCGCCCCGACGAATGGCTCAAGACCGAGAGCACGGGGCCACGCCGGATCGAGCTGGAAGATCTGCTCGGGCGCACACCTGTGCAATTGGACGAAGCAGGCCTGGCCGAATTGCTGTCGGGGCAGACCGTGCTGGTCACGGGTGCCGGCGGCTCGATAGGCTCGGAGCTGTGCCGCCAGGTGGCGCGCTTCGGTGTTGGGCACCTGGTCTGCGTGGACGTGTCCGAGTTCGCGATCTACCAGCTCGAGCAGGAACTGCGCGCAGCCCATCCGCAGATGCGTGGCTCCTACTACACGGCCAATGTCCGCGAAATCGAGCGGCTGCGGGCGATCGCGCTGAAGCACCGGCCGGCCGTGGTGTTGCATGCCGCGGCCTACAAGCACGTCCCGTTGATGGAAGAACTCAACGAGATAGAGGCGCTGCGCACCAACGTGCAGGGCACGCTGCATTCGGCGCGCGTGGCCGGGGAGTGCGGCGCGCGGCGCTTCGTCATGATTTCCACCGACAAGGCGGTGAACCCGACCAACGTGATGGGCGCGAGCAAGCGGTTGGCCGAGCTCATGGTGCAAGGCGCGGCAGCCGAGTTTCCGGGCACGCAGTACGTCTCGGTGCGCTTTGGCAATGTGCTGGGGTCGAGCGGCTCGGTCGTTCCCCTGTTCACCTCACAGATCGCCCGTGGTGGACCGGTGACCGTGACCCATCCGGAGATCGTGCGCTTTTTCATGACGATCCCGGAAGCGGCGCAGCTGGTGTTGCAAGCCGGGCTGATGGGACGCTCGGGTCAGATCTTCGTGCTGGACATGGGCGAGCCCGTCAAGATCGTCGATTTGGCGCGCATGCTGATTCGCCTGTCCGGCAAGACCGAGCAGGAAATCCCCATCAGCTATACCGGCCTGCGCCCCGGCGAAAAACTGTTCGAGGAACTGCTCGCCGACGACGAGACGACGGAGCCCACGCCGCATCCCAAGCTGCGTGTGGCCAAGACGGCGGGACAGTCGTCTGATATCGAGGCGGTGATGCGGTGGATCGGCGATGCCGGCCCCGCGCCGGCGGGCGATGGTCTTCGCCATTGGCTGCGCAGCCAGGTGCCGGAGTACGCGCCGCGCTAGTTCGCGATGCCCGTGCGGGCCAGCACGTCGCTGACAAGCTCCAGACGCACCAGGGGATTGTCCAGTTCCATCAGGCGCTGCTTGAGCTGCGGCGACAGGGGGAGCAGCTCGCACCAGCGGTTGGCCACCCAGCCGCAATCGTCCAGGCGCCAGGGGCCCTGCAACGGCATCTGGCCCGGGGCGTCGACCTTTTCCTGCAGCGAGTGAATCAGCCTTCCCAAGGCGGTGGCGGTGATCTTGAGGTCGTCCGGGATGGGCACGGCCATGTCGGCGGGCAGCCGCTCCACGTCGGCGATCCACAGGCCATGCTTGAGCTGGTCGCTGGCGGTGATTCGAAAGCGCTGCGCGCCGTTGGCGCGGATCATCATGAGGCCGGGGCGCGGGTTCTCGACTTCGCTGATGGTCGCCAGCGTGCCGACGCCGGCGAACGCCTCCTTGCTGCCTGGATGCCGGACCTCGGAGCCCTGCGTCAGCAGGACGACGCCGAATGGTGCGCCGGCCTTGTGGCAGCGTCCGATCATGTCCAGGTAGCGCACCTCGAAAATGCGCAGCTGCAGCACGCCACCCGGGAACAGCACAGCGCCCAGGGGGAACAGCGGAAGGGACTGCAGGGTGAGGGCTGACGGCATCGGTTTCGCTCTTCTGGCCGCTATCATCCCACGACCGACTTACCCGCGCTATGGCCTACCAAATCATTTCCTTCCTTCTCGATGTTGCGGCCGGCCTGCTGGGCGGGGCTTGCCTGCTGCGGCTGTACATGCAATACCAGCGCATCCCGTTCGGCAACCCGGTAGGTCGTTTCGTGTTTGCGCTCACTGACTGGCTGATCCTGCCGTTGCGCCGAATCCTGCCCGCCATGGGACGCTGGGACACGGCCAGCCTTGTAAGCGTGTACCTGATCGAGCTGGCCCAGTTCTGCCTGCTATGGCTGTTGATGGGCCGGGTGGGTGGCTTGCAGCTGCTGCCCATCCTGGCGGTGTTCGGCGTGTTGCGGCTGGTGATCTCGGGCCTGACCGGCCTGGTGATCGTCTATGCGATCCTGTCGTGGGTCCAGGCCGACTCGCCCATCGTCGACGTGATCGAACGCCTCTGCGCGCCGCTGCTGCGCCCCTGGCGCCGGCTGATCCCGCTGGTGGGCGGCATCGACCTGTCGCCGCTGGCCTTCCTGGTGGCGCTGCAGGTGGCCGCCATCATGCTGGCCTACCTGCAAGGCGCCGTGCTGCGTTAGTCGACGGCGTCGGCGGGCTGGCGCTGCAGCATGGCAAGTGCATGCGCCACGGTCTTGCGCAGCTCGCGCCGGTCGCAAATGAAATCGACCGCGCCCTTGGTCTGCAGGAATTCGGCGCGCTGGAAGCCTTCGGGCAAGGTCACCCGCACGGTGGATTCGATCACACGCGGCCCGGCGAAACCGATCAGCGCCTTGGGCTCGGCAATCACCACGTCGCCCACGAAGGCGAATCCCGCGCTCACCCCGCCCATGGTGGGGTCCGTCAGCACGCTGATGTAAGGCAGGCCCTTCTTGGCCAGGCGGGTCAGCGCCGCATTGGTCTTGGCCATCTGCATCAGCGACAGCAGGCCTTCCTGCATGCGGGCGCCTCCAGTGGCGGTGAAGCACACGAAGGGCACTTTCTGCTCGACTGCGGCTTCGACGCCGCGCACGAAGCGTTCGCCCACCACGCTGCCCATGCTGCCACCCATGAAATCGAACTCGAAGGCGGCCGCGACCAGGCTGATGCTGTGCACCGCGCCGCCCATGACCACCAGGGCGTCGGTCTCGCCGGTGTTCTCCAGCGCTTCCTTGAGCCGCTCGGGATAGCGCCGGCTGTCCTTGAATTTGAGTGCGTCAACCGGGAGCACTTCCTGGCCCAGCTCGTAGCGGCCCTCGGCATCGAGGAAGCCGTTGAGGCGCCCGCGCGCGCCTATGCGGTGGTGATGGCTGCAGGTGGGACAGACGTTCTGGTTTTGTTCCAGGTCGGTCTTGTACAGCACGGTCTCGCAGCTGGGACACTTGACCCACAGGCCTTCCGGGACCTGGCGCCGGTCGGCCGGGTCGGTTTGCTGGATCTTGGGCGGAAGCAGTTTTTCTAGCCAGCTCATAGCGCGGGAACTCCTTGGAGGGACATCATTATGCGTCGAGTGCGGATCGGATCCCGCGCAGGAAATCGGCCACGGTGGCGACGGCTTGATCGCGCGGCTGCGTTTCCAGCAGCTGGATGATCTTGGTGCCGATCACCACGGCATCGGCGACTTTGCCGATGGCCTTCGCGGTGGCGGCGTCGCGGATGCCGAAGCCGACGCCGACGGGGATGTTCACATGGCGGCGAATGCGCGGCAGCGCCTGTTCCACCGCATCGGTGTCCAGGTGCCCGGCGCCTGTGACGCCCTTGAGCGAGACGTAGTAAACATAGCCGCTCGCCACCCGGGCGACCTGCCGCATGCGTTCATCGGTGCTGGTGGGGGCCAAAAGGAAGATCAGGTCGAGGTTACTGGCCTTGAGCTTCGCGGCGAATTCCTCGCACTCTTCGGGTGGGTAGTCCACCACCAGGATGCCGTCCACTCCGGATTCGGCAGCGTCGCGAATGAAGGTGTCCTTGCCGTGGACCAGGTCGTAGCGCTCGACCGGATTGGCGTAGCCCATCAGCACCATCGGCGTCGTGCTGTCCTTGGCGCGGAAAGTCTTCACCATCGCCAGCACCTGGACCATGCCGATGCCCAGGGCCAGCGCTTTTTCGCCGGCTTTCTGGATCACCGGGCCATCGGCCATGGGGTCGGAAAACGGCACCCCCAGTTCGATGACGTCGGCCCCGGCGGCAACCATGCCGTGCATCAGCTCGGGCGTGATGTCGGCAAACGGAAAGCCGGCGGTGACATAGGGGATGAGCGCCTTGCGGCCTGCGCTTTTCAGGGATGCAAACTTGGCGGCGAGGCGGCTCATGACTTGCCGCCTTTCACCTGCAAACCGCGCATGGAAGGGCGGTCGTAGAAGTCCACGCCGGCCAGGTCGGCCACCGTTCCGATGTCCTTGTCGCCGCGGCCGGACAGGTTGACCAGGATCTTCTGCTCGGGCTTCATGGTCGCCGCCAGCTTCATCGCGTAGGCAATCGCATGGCTGGACTCGAGCGCCGGAATGATGCCTTCAGTGCGGCACAGGTAGTGGAAGGCCTCCAGCGCTTCCTTGTCGGTGATGCCGACGTATTCGGCCCGCCCGATGTCCTTGAGCCAGGCGTGTTCCGGGCCGACGCCAGGGTAGTCCAGGCCGGCGCTGACGCTGTGCGTCTCGGTGATCTGGCCGTTCTCGTCCTGCAGGATGTAGGTGCGGTTGCCATGCAGCACACCGGGGCTGCCGCGCTGCAGCGAGGCCGAATGCTTGCCGCTTTCCAGGCCTTCACCGGCGGCTTCCACGCCGATCAGGCGGGTCTTTTCGTGGGGGATGTAGGGGTAGAAGATACCCATCGCATTGCTGCCGCCGCCGACGCAGGCAACCACCACGTCGGGTTGGCCGCCGGTCATCTCGGGCATTTGGGTGAGGCACTCGTTGCCGATAACCGTCTGGAAGTCCCGCACCATCATGGGATAAGGGTGGGGCCCCGCCACGGTGCCGATGATGTAGAACGTGTTTTCGACGTTGGTCACCCAGTCGCGCATGGCCTCGTTGAGTGCGTCCTTGAGGGTCCTGCTGCCGGATTCGACCGGAACCACCGTGGCGCCCAGCAGGTTCATGCGGTAGACGTTGGGGCTTTGGCGCTTGACGTCCTCGCTGCCCATATAGACCACGCATTCCAGGCCGTAGCGCGCGCAGATCGTGGCGGTGGCAACGCCGTGCTGCCCGGCGCCCGTTTCCGCGATCACGCGGGGTTTGCCCATGCGCTTGGCCAGCAATGCCTGGCCGATCACGTTGTTGATCTTGTGGGCGCCTGTGTGGTTCAAGTCTTCGCGCTTGAGGTAGATCTGCGCGCCGCCCTGTTCGCGGCTGGTGCGCGCGGCGTGGTAGATCGGGGAAGGGCGGCCGACGAAGTGGGCCAGCTCGTAGCGGAATTCCTCCAGGAACTCCGGGTCATGCTGGTACTTGGCGTAGGCCTCGCGCAGTTCGCTGATGGCGTGGGTCAGCGTTTCGCTGACGAAGCTGCCGCCGTAGATTCCGAAGTGGCCCGTCGGGTCGGGTTGTTGATAGGAGGGCATGAAAATCTCAGGCAAGTAGCGCGTCGGCGGCACGCACCGCCGCGACGAACCGATTGATCTTTTCGGGGTCCTTGATTCCCTTGGAAATCTCGACGCCCGAGCTCACATCGACGGCCAGCGTCTTACAGCGCGGCCGCACCTGCACGATGCCATCGGTCACGTTTGCAGGCGTCAATCCACCAGACAAAACGAGGTGACAGTTGACGCTTGGTGGAAGACGTGACCAATTGAATGCTTTCCCGGCGCCCCCGTATCCCTCGACATGGGCGTCGAGCAGGATCGCCTGGGCGCTGGCGTAATCGGAAGCGAATTTTAGCAAGTCGAACGGGGAGTCATCCAGCGGGATGCGCGCGGCCCGTATGAACGGGCGCCGGCCGCCGGCGGTCGCCTCCAGGCATTGCTCGGGCGTTTCGTCCCCATGGAACTGGACGGCTGCGCCGGGCACGCGGTCGCATGCAGCCATGACCTGGGCTGCCGGCGCATTGACGAACAGCAGCACGGGCGTGACAAACGGCGGCAAGCGCCGGGCCAGCTCGGCAGCCCGAACGGGCAAAATGAAGCGCGGACTTTTGTCGTACATGACGAACCCCACGGCGTCGGCTCCGGCGGCCACGGCGGCGTCCACGTCCTGTTCGCGCGTCAGGCCGCAGATCTTGATTCGTGTCCGGGTGGCAACGCTCATGGCAACCAATCATACGCAGCCGTACGGCTGGGCAGGTTCCATTCGGGAGCGTAGACAGGCCCCAGAAAATACAGCCCATCGGGTGAAAAGGTGGGTGCCGCCGCGTCCCGATCGCGGGCCTCCAGCACCTGGCCCATCCATTCAGGCACCTGGTGGCCCTGGCCGATCTGAAGAATGCAACCCATGATGTTGCGGATCATGTGGTGCAGGAAGGCATCCGCCTGGAATTCAAAGCGCCAATAGGCGCCGCGGCGGCTGATTTCCACCCGTGAGATGGTCTTGACGGGCGACTTGGCCTGGCAGGCGGATGCGCGAAACGATGTGAAGTCGTGTTGCCCGACCAACATAGACGCTGCTTTTTGCATGGCACTGTCGTCCAGCGGGCGAAACACCCATCCCACTCGCCCGGCGTCCACGCTGGGCCTCACTGGGGATTCCAGCACCACGTAGGCATAGCGCCGGGCCGTTGCGCAGGCGCGCGAGTGGAAGGCGTCGGGGACGGGCCGGGCCCATTGGACGGCGATGTCGGGGGGCAGGAAGCGGTTGGTGCCGCGCATCCAGGAGAATTCTTCCCGGTGCAAGGCCGTGTCGAAGTGCACCACCTGCATCAGTCCGTGCACGCCGGCATCGGTACGTCCGGCGCATACCGTGGAGACCGGCTGGGCGGCGAATTGGGTGAGGGCGTGTTCCAGCCGGTCCTGGACGGTGCGCCCCGAAGGCTGGCTTTGCCAGCCTTCGTAAGCTTGTCCGTTGTAGCTGATGCCTAGAGCCAGCCTCATTGGCGGGCCTTCAGGATGCCCCGGTCAGCTGATTTCCGCGAGAAATCGCTGGGCTCGGTTCTTGAGATCGCCCGAGGCCTCGGCCAGGACTTCCTGGGCCAAGCTGCGTGCGCCGTCCGGGTCCCCGATGGCGTTGAACTCTTCAGCCAGCGCCAACTTGGTGGCCAGCGGGTCGCCGCTCGAATCCTCGTAGTCCGCGGAGATGAGGGTCGCACCCTGGGTGCTCACGGGTGCCTCGTCCGCGTCAGATTGGCGGACAGCCGGCGCCGGATTCCCGGGAAGGTCCAGGGACAGTGCGCCCAGGTCGAATTCGATCATGCCCGCGTCGGCAACCGGCGCGGCTACGGCCGCCGGGGCGGCAGACGCGGCGGCTTTCGGAGGCTCGGCAGTGAAGCTCAGGCTGTTCGGGTCGAGGGTGAGGTCGGGTGCATCCAGGCGAACCGGATCCGGCTGCGAAGCGAGCGCTACAGGCGCGGTGGGTGAGCCGAAGTCCATGTCCAGGCTGGGAACGGGCTGCGTGGCAGCGGCGTTCAGGTTCACGATGGGCTGCGTCGCAGCGTGCGTGGGAGCAGGTGCCGCAGGCTCGTCGTCGTCGAGCGAAAAATCAAGGTCGAGGTCCAGATCGGTGACTGCCGGTGCAGCAGCTGGCACTACCGGAGTCGGCGTCGTGGCGCCGAAGCTGCCGACCGCTGCGGCCGCCGTTGCAGCAGCTGCCTTGCCCGCCGAGGAGCCGGTGGCGCCTGAGGTAGGTTGGCCGCCAGCCCTATACAGCGAATTGGCGGCATCCAGTTCCTGGCCCAACTCGCAGATGTGTTCCCAATCGGGGCCCTCGCCGCGAGTCAGCCCGTAGGCCTCGGTGGCGACCAGTTCGAACGCCTTGGCATCGCGGCGCTTCGAATAGATCTCGAGCAGCTTGCTATGGATGGCGACGCGTTGCGGCGTCGTACGCATCGCTTCCTTCAGGATTTCCTCGGCCTGCAGGTCGCGCCCGTAAGCCAGGTACACATCGGCCTCGGCCACCGGATCGACGTCGCCGGCGGCGTCGAGCTGGCTCGGCGAGTAGACCAGGGAGGAGCCTGTGGCGCCGCCTTCATTGGTATCGATGCGCTGGCCGCCGCTGGCGCCGAAGAACGAATCGGGCTGCAGGCGGCTTTCCAGGAAAGAGCTGTCGACCTGGTTGGACTTCTTGCGCTGCTGAGCGCGATAGAAACCAAAGCCCAGCAACAAGGCCAGGATGCCGCCAATGCTGGCGGGAACGATGGGATTTTCCAGCAGGTCCTCGACCAGCGTGGTTTCGGCCGGCGCTGCAGGCGCCGGTGCGGCTTTTGCGGCGGAAGCGGCCGCAGTGGCTACGGGTGCAGCCGTGGCCGCGCTGGCGGCGGCGCTCGCGGGCGATGCGGCGCTTGTCGCCGCCTCGCCCATCGGCGCGGAAGCCGGCTCTGTGGCGGGGGCAATTGCCGCAGGCGTGGATGCAGACAGTGCGGGAGTGGAGGCTGCCGCGATGGCTGCCGGGGCCACAACTGTGGCCGCGACCGGTGCGCTGGCTGCGACTGTGATGGCGGGTGCCGTCACAGGCTTGGCCGCGCTCGCGGGCCCTATGGGCAGGGCCACGCCGGACTTGGCGGCGCTCGCGCTGCCGGAAGACGCTGGAGCGGTGGCAACGCCGAGCTTGTTCAGGTCGCTAATGTTCTTGTCGAGTTCAGCCACCCGGGTGGCGGCGTCCTGGGCAGCTCGTTCGCGGGCGATCTTGTCCTCGGCCGCCTTGCCTTGCACGGCGCCCTTGGACAGCGTGAGCTTGTCGGGTGTGGGCGCGGCAGCCTTTTTCTCTTCGACTTGGGCTGTGACCTTGCCGGACACCTGGCGATCGGGGGCGGCGATGCCGGTGGCGGGCAGCCCTTCGGCAAGGCGACGGCGGAATTCGTTGAAGTCGCGGCTCTGGGCAATGATCGATTGCTTGGCCTCGCCCGAAGGCACGAGGCCGGCCTGCTCTTCCGTCGGAACGTCCAGCACTGCGCCGGACTTCAGGCGGTTGACGTTGCCGCCGATGAAGGCTTCGGGGTTGGCCCGCAGCAAGGCCACGAGCATCTGGTCGAGCGACACGCTGGCCGCCTTGTTCGCCGCTGCGATCTTGCCGGCGGTGTCTCCGGCTTGCACGGTGACCTGCTTGCCATCACCCGATGGTTGCTTGGCCTCGACGGCTTCGCGTGCCGGGGCGGGGGTTGCGCGTGCAGCCGGAGCAACGGGTGCGCGAGTCGAGGGTGCGGCGGTAGCGGGTGCCGGGGTGCCCGGCCGCGCCCTTTGCGAAGGCGCAGTAGGAGGAACCTGTGCCGCGAGCGGTGGCGCGCTCTGGCGCAGGCTCGGCGGGTCGAACAGCAGCGTGTAATCACGCACGATGCGGCCTGAGGACCAGTTGGTCTCCAGGATCAGGTCGACAAATGGGTCGTTGACGGGGCGCTGGCTCGAAAGCCGCAGGTAAGGGCGGCCGTTGGCGCGTCTCTCGATGGTGATCGAGACGCTGCTGAGCGCCGGGTTGTACTCGAGGCCGGCGGCGCGAAACGCCTCGGGCGAGGCAATCGAGGTGCGCAGGCTTGCCAACTCTTCCGGATTGATCTCGGCGATGTCGATCTCGGCGTGCAGCGGCTCGCCAATGGCTGACTGCACGGTAAGCCGGCCCAAGCCAAGGGCATGGGCGTCCGTCGCCGAAATGCCCAACAGCACGGCCGTGGCAATTGCCAGGGCGGTTGCGCGCCAGTGCGGCTTTTCCATCGGTATTTGCGCCCCCATTGCTCGGTCTGCAGGCAACTTTTTTCTCATCATGCGAACAAACGCCTCGACACTGAATTTGCTAAAAAGGACCATAACATCAATGTCTTAGACTGACAAGCTGAGACAGCTTTTAACTTTGGGGCGGTCAATCCGAGCATGGTTACAGCCTGGGTCATGTGGTGATGTGGCAACGGCCTGTAACCAGAGATTACAGGCCGTCGACACGGAGAATTCGAATTATGCGTCGAGCAGGATGCGCAGCATTCTGCGCAGCGGTTCTGCTGCACCCCACAGCAGCTGGTCACCGATGGTGAAGGCGCCCAGGTATTCCGGACCCATCGCCAGCTTGCGGATGCGTCCAACCGGAATGTCCAGCGTGCCGGTCACGGCCACCGGGGTCAGGTCCTTCATCGTGGCCTCCCGATTGTTGGGCACTACTTTCACCCAGGCGTTGTCGTTGGCGATGAGCTGCTCGATGTCGGCCAGCGGCACGTCCTTGCGCAGCTTGAAGGTGAGGGCCTGGCTGTGGCAGCGCATGGCGCCCACGCGCACGCAAAAGCCGTCCACCGGGGTAGCCGGCGTGCCGAAGCCTTCGCCCTGGCCGAGGATCTTGTTGGTTTCGGCGCCGGCTTTCCACTCTTCCCGGGAAACGCCGTTGCCCAGGTCCTTGTCGATCCAGGGGATGAGCGAGCCGCCCAGGGGCACGCCGAAGTTCTCGGTTTCGGCGGACGACATGCCTTGCTGGCGGGCCAGCACCTTACGGTCGATCTCCAGGATGGCCGACTTGGGGTCGTCCAGCAAAGACCTGACTTCAGCGTTGAGCGTGCCGAACTGAGTGAGCAGCTCGCGCATGTGCTGGGCGCCGCCGCCGGACGCAGCCTGGTAGGTCATGCTGCTCATCCATTCCACCAGCCCGGCCTTGTACAGCGCGCCCACGCCCATCAGCATGCAGCTGACGGTGCAGTTGCCGCCAATCCAGTTCTTGCCGCCCTTGGACAGGGCGTTCTTGATGACGGGCAGGTTGACCGGGTCGAGGACGATGACGGCGTCTTCCTTCATCCGCAGCGTGGAGGCCGCGTCGATCCAGTGGCCGTTCCAGCCGGCCGCACGCAGCTTGGGGAACACCTCGCCGGTGTAGTCGCCGCCCTGGGCGGTGATGACGATGTCGCACTTTTTCAGGGACTCGATATCGAACGCGTCCTTGAGCCGCGTCTCGTTCTTCGCCTGTGCCGGGCCCTTGCCGCCGGCGTTGGACGTCGAGAAGAACATCGGCTCGATCAGGGCGAAATCGCCCTCGGCCTGCATGCGGTCCATGAGGACGGAGCCGACCATGCCGCGCCAGCCCACCAGGCCGACCAGCGGTTGTTGTCCGTTCGAGAGTTTCATTTCATCGCCCTTTCAAAAGTTATCTGTAAACCTTTTGTCCCCCGGCTCGTTCGGGCCGGGGAGGGGCGCGACGAACCGGAGCTGTTAGCCCTTGGTGGTCTTTTTCGTAATGGCCGCGACGACCGCGTCGCCCATTTCGCGCGTGCCGATTTTCTTCGTGCCGTCAGAGTAGATGTCCGCCGTGCGCAGGCCCAGGGCGAGCACGTCCTTCACCGCGGACTCGATGCGGTCGGCGGCTCGGGGCTGGTTGAGAGAAAAGCGGAGCATCATGGCAGCAGACAATATTGTAGCCAAAGGATTTGCAATTCCCTTGCCGGCGATGTCGGGTGCGCTACCGTGGCTGGGTTCGTACAAGCCCTGGTTCGAGGCGTTCAGGCTGGCGGAGGGCAGCATCCCGATCGATCCGGTGAGCATCGCGGCCTCGTCCGACAGGATGTCGCCGAACATGTTGCCGGTGACCACCACGTCGAATTTCTTGGGCGCCTTGACCAGCTGCATCGCCGCGTTGTCCACGTACATGTGGTCCAGCGCCACGTCGGGATACTGCTTGCCGATCTCGGTGACCACGTCTTTCCACAGCTGGAAGGTTTCCAGCACGTTGGCCTTGTCCACGCTGGTGACGCGCTTGCTGCGCTTGCGTGCCGCCTGGAAGGCGACGTGGGCGATGCGTTCGATCTCGGGGCGCGAGTAGCGCATGGTGTCGAAGGCTTCCTCGCTGCCGGGGAAGTGGCCGTCCACCGCAGTGCGGCGGCCGCGCGGGGCGCCGAAGTAGATGTCGCCCGTCAGCTCGCGGATGATGAGGATGTCCAGGCCGGCGATCAGTTCGGGCTTCAGGCTGGAGGCATCGACCAGCTGCTCGTAGCAGATCGCGGGGCGGAAGTTGGCGAACAGGCCCAGGTTCTTGCGCAGGCCCAGGATGGCCTGCTCGGGGCGCAGCGGGCGGTCCAGCTTGTCGTATTTCCAGTCGCCGACGGCGCCGAACAGCACGGCGTCGGCCTCCTTGGCGAGCTTGAGGGTGGCTTCCGGCAGCGGATGGCCGTTGGCCTCGTAAGCGGCGCCGCCCACCAGGGCGGTTTCCATCTCGAACTTCAGGTCGAGGACATTGAGCACCTTGACGGCCTCGGCCACGATCTCGGTGCCGATGCCGTCACCCGGCAGAACTGCGATTTTCATTTTTGTGCGAGCCTTAGCGGCTGAGGGTGTGGGCGAGCCAGGGCTTCTTGGCCAGGCGTTCGGCTTCGAAGGCCTTGATCTTGTCGGCCTGGCGCAAGGTCAGGCCGATGTCGTCGAAGCCGTTGGTCAGGCAGAACTTGCGGAAAGGCTGGACGTCGAAAGCCAGCTCTTCGCCCTGCGGCTTGACGATGACCTGGCGCTCGAGATCGATGGTGAGCTGGTAGCCCGGGAAGGCCAGCGCTTCGTTGAAGAGCGCAGCGACCTGCAACTCGGACAAGACGATCGGCAGCAGGCCGTTCTTGAAGCAGTTGTTGAAGAAGATATCGGCGAAGCTGGGCGCGATGATGGCGCGAAAGCCGTACTGGTCGAGCGCCCAGGGCGCGTGCTCGCGCGACGAGCCGCAGCCGAAGTTCTTGCGCGCCAGCAGAATGGACGCACCCTTGTAGCGCGGCTGGTTCAGCACGAAGTCGGGATTCGGCTTGCGACTGGCCGGGTCCTGGCCGGGCTCGCCCGGGTCCAGGTAGCGCCAGGCATCGAACAGGTTCACGCCGAAACCGGTCTTGCGGATCGACTTGAGGAACTGCTTGGGGATGATCGCGTCGGTGTCGACGTTCTCACGGTCCATCGGGGCGACGAGCCCCTTGTGTACGGTGAATTTCTGCATTATTTGCGCGACGCCTTATCTTCGATCTTGTCGCCGACTTTCTGGACATCCTGGCCGAGGCCGCGAAAGGTATTGCAGCCGGCCAGGGCCAGGGCGAAGGACAGGGCGAGCAGGGTGGCGATGGTTTTCATGGTGTTTTCCTTTTTTAAGAAAATTGACGAACGTCGACGAAATGACCGTGCACCGCTGCCGCGGCTGCCATGGCGGGGCTGACCAGGTGCGTGCGGCCGCCCGCGCCCTGGCGGCCCTCGAAATTGCGGTTGCTGGTGGAAGCGCAACGCTCGCCCGGCTCCAGCCGGTCGGCATTCATGGCCAGGCACATCGAGCAGCCGGGCTCGCGCCATTCGAAGCCTGCCGCCTTGAAGATCTCGTGCAGGCCTTCGCGCTCGGCCTGGTCCTTCACCAGGCCGGAGCCGGGCACCACCATCGCCAGCTTGACGTTCTTCGCGACCTTCTGGCCCAGCTTCTTGACCACCGCGGCGGCTTCACGCATGTCCTCGATGCGGCTATTGGTGCAGGAGCCGATGAAAACTTTGTCCACGTAGATATCGCTCAGCGCCTTGCCGGGCTTCAGGCCCATGTAGTTCAGGGCGCGTTCGATGGCGTCGCGCTTGCTCGGGTCTTTTTCCTTGTCGGGATCGGGTACTCGGCCATCCACGCCCAGCACCATCTCGGGCGAGGTGCCCCAGGTAACCTGGGGAATGATGGCGCCCGCGTCGAGTTCGACCACGGTGTCGAACTTTGCGTCCGAGTCGGAGTGCAGGGTCCTCCAGTAGTCGACCGCCTGCTCCCACTCAAGGCCCGTGGGGGCCAGCGGACGGCCCTTGACGTACTCGATGGTTTTCTCGTCCACGGCCACCAGCCCGGCGCGTGCGCCGGCTTCGATGGCCATGTTGCAGACCGTCATGCGGCCTTCCATGCTGAGCGAGCGGATGGCCGACCCGGCGAACTCTATCGTGTAGCCGGTGCCGCCGGCCGTGCCGATGCGGCCGATGATGGCCAGCACGATGTCCTTGGCAGTGACGCCGCGCGCCAGCTTGCCGTCGACCTTGATCAGCAAGTTCTTGGCCTTCTTCGCCAGCAAGGTCTGTGTCGCCATCACATGCTCCACCTCGCTGGTGCCGATGCCGTGCGCCAGCGCGCCGAAAGCGCCGTGGGTGGATGTGTGCGAGTCGCCGCAGACCACGGTCATGCCCGGCAGCGTGGCGCCCTGCTCGGGGCCGATCACGTGGACGATGCCCTGGCGCTTGGACAGGAAAGGGAAGTAGGCGGCCGAGCCGAATTCGCCGATGTTCTTGTCCAGGGTGGTGATCTGCTCCTTGCTGATCGGATCGGTGATGCCGTCGTAGCCACGCTCCCATCCGGTGGTGGGGGTGTTGTGATCGGCGGTCGCCACGATGGAGCTCACGCGCCAGACTTTGCGGCCCGTCTCGCGCAGGCCCTCGAACGCCTGCGGGCTGGTCACTTCGTGGACCAGGTGGCGGTCGATATAGAGGATGGCGGTGCCGTCGTCCTCGGTGTGGACGACATGCTCGTCCCAGATCTTGTCGTACAGAGTTCTGCCCATGAGGTACTTCCAGTCGTAGAAGGTGATTTTATTGCGCGAGCGCCGGCTCGGGGATTTCGGCCCGGGCCTTCAGGTGGTCGACCAGCAGCCTGGCGGTGACAGGCAGGGTCGAGAAATCGCGGGCGACCAGCTCGATGTTGCGCTGGGCC
Organism: Caenimonas soli; assembly: GCF_013155545.1. Taxonomy (GTDB): domain Bacteria; phylum Pseudomonadota; class Gammaproteobacteria; order Burkholderiales; family Burkholderiaceae_C; genus Ramlibacter; species Ramlibacter soli. The sequence goes on from NZ_JABJVV010000006.1 coordinate 225,774, forward strand.
CAGGGGTCGGTGAGCCTGACGCACTCCAGGTCGCCCACGCCGTGCATCAGCTCGAAGGCCCGGCGCGGCATTACGCCCACGCCCAGGCCATTGTGGATCATCCGGCACATGGCATCCAGCCCGGTGACGTGGATGCGCAGCTTGATCGTGCGGCCGGCCGCGGCCGCGGCGTCCCGCATGGCCAGGTGGATCGAGCTGTTGGAATGCAGTCCGACATGGTCGAAATCGAGAGTGTCCTCGAAGGCCACCGCCTTCCTGCGGGCAAGAGGATGGCGACGCGGCACGATCAGCACCAGCTGGTCCTGCCGGTAGGGCAGGGTCTGCAATTCATGGCCCGTGCCCAGCACGATGGCGTTGCAGATGCCCAGGTCGGCGGCGCCTTCCTGCACGGCCCGCACTATTTCCGTGGACAGATGCTCTTCCAGGTCGATCTTGACCTCGCCATGTTCCTTGATGAAGGCGCCCAGGTCCTCGGGCAGGAACTGGACGATGGCGGAAATGCTGGCATGCACGCGCACGTGGCCGCGCACCCCGTCGGCGTATTCGCTGAGCTCGCCCTGCATCTTCTCCAGGCTGAACAGCACCGAGCGGGCGTGATGCAGCAGGCTTTCGCCGGCCGGTGTCAGATCGACGCCGCGCGTGTGGCGATAGAGCAAGGGTGTTTCGAGCGTGGCCTCCAGATCCGAGAGGCGCTTGCTCACGGCCGAGGCGGCGATGAATTCGCGCTCGGCCGCCTTGCCGATGGAACCGAGCTCGCACACCGCCACGAAGAGCTGCAGCGAGGTGAGGTCGATCCGGCGGGCGAAGGTGCGTTCCGAGGGCTTCATGGGGGTTGCCATCGCACCTAGCGATGGCCAAGCGCTATTTTCCCCTACAAAGACAAAGTCGGCCATCGCATAACGCGATGGCCGGCTTTCCGGGACGCTGGATCAGCGCTTGGCCAGCGGCAGGACCTCGCGGCGCTGGGCGCCGGTGTAGAGCTGACGGGGGCGGCCGATCTTGTACTCGGGGTCACCGATCATCTCGTTGAGCTGGGCGATCCAGCCCACGGTGCGGGCGGCCGCGAAGATGGCCGTGAACAGCGAGACCGGGATGCCGATGGCGCGCTGGACGATGCCGGAGTAGAAGTCCACGTTCGGGTAGAGCTTGCGCGAAACGAAGTATTCGTCTTCCAACGCGATCTTCTCCAGGGCCATGGCCAGCTTGAACAGGGGATCGTTATGCAGGCCCAGCTCGCCCAGCACTTCCTTGCAGGTTTCCTGCATCAGCTTGGCGCGCGGGTCGTAGTTCTTGTACACGCGGTGGCCGAAGCCCATCAGCTTGATGCCGGAATTCTTGTCCTTCACCTGCTTGATGAATTCGCCGATCTTCTCCACGCCGCCAGCTTTCTGGATGTCGTAGAGCATGTTCAGCGCCGCCTCGTTGGCGCCGCCGTGGGCGGGACCCCAGAGACAGGCCACGCCGGCTGCGATGGCGGCGAACGGGTTGGTGCCGGAGGAGCCGCACAGGCGCACCGTCGAGGTGGAGGCGTTCTGCTCGTGGTCGGCGTGCAGGATGAAGATGCGGTCCAGCGCGCGCTCGAGCACCGGGCTCACGGTGTATTCCTCGCAGGGCGTAGCGAACATCATGCGCAGGAAGTTGCCGGCGTAGGAGAGGTCGTTCTTCGGGTAGATGTAGGGCTGGCCGGCGCTGTACTTGTAGGCCATGGCCACCAGCGTGGGCATCTTGGCGATCAGGCGGATCGCCGAGATCTCGCGGTGCTCTGGATTGTTGATGTCCGTGCTGTCGTGATAGAACGCCGACAGCGCGCCGACCAGGCCGGTCATGATGGCCATCGGGTGGGCGTCGCGGCGGAAACCGCGCAAGAAGAACTGCATCTGCTCGTTGACCATGGTGTGCATGGTCACGCGCTTGGTGAAGTCCCTCTTGCCGGCTTCATCCGGCAGCTCGCCGTACAGCAGCAGGTGGCAGGTTTCCAGGAAGTCGCATTGGGTCGCCAGCTGCTCGATCGGGTAGCCGCGGTACAGCAACTCGCCCTTGTCGCCGTCGATGTAGGTAATCGACGATTGGCAAGCGGCCGTGGACATGAAGCCCGGGTCATAAGTGAACATGCCAGTCTGGGCATAGAGCTTGCGGATGTCGATCACATCCGGGCCGACGCTGCCGGTATAGACCGGCAGCTCGACGTTGGGGCTGCCGTTGCTGAACGACAGGGTGGCTTTGTTGTCGGCGAGTTTCATAACGATTTCCTTCAATTTAATCAGTTGAGGACAGAGCTGAAGATCTGTCCCGCAAAGTCATCGGCTTCGCAGCATTTCGAGCACTTGTCTCACATCGCTTGTATTTATCTCGCCCTCGGGTTCCCGACGCCTCAGCAGCAGGTCCAGCAGGTCGTTGTCTGCCAAATCCATCAATTCATTCAAAGCCGCGGCCTGCCTCAGCGTGAGGCTGGCCTCGTGCCGTGCGAAGAACCGTTCGATGAACAGGTCATTTTCCAGCAAACCGCGGCGGCAGCGCCACTTGAGTTTGCTGAGCGCCCGCTCATCGATCAGTGCATCGTCCATCTCATCCGTCACACCGCGCGGCGCACCATCAGTTCCTTGATCTTGCCGATCGCCAGCGTCGGGTTCAGACCCTTCGGGCACACGTCCACGCAGTTCATGATGGTGTGGCAACGGAACAGGCGATACGGGTCTTCGAGGTTGTCCAGGCGCTCGGCCGTCGCTTCGTCGCGGCTGTCGGCGATGAAGCGGTAGGCCTGCAACAGGCCGGCCGGGCCCACGAACTTGTCGGGGTTCCACCAGAAGCTGGGGCAGCTGGTCGAGCAGCTCGCGCACAGGATGCACTCATACAGGCCGTTGAGCTCTTCGCGCTCTTCGGGAGACTGCAGGCGCTCCTTGTCGGGCGGAATGTTGTCGTTGACCAGGTACGGCTTGATCGAGTGGTACTGCTTGAAGAACTGCGTCATGTCCACGATCAGGTCGCGGATCACGGGCAGGCCGGGCAGGGGCTTCAGGATGATCGGGTCCTTCAGCGTGAGCATGTTGGTCAGGCACGCCAGGCCGTTCTTGCCGTTGATGTTCATCGCGTCCGAACCGCATACCCCTTCGCGGCACGAGCGGCGGAACGACAGCGTCGGGTCCTGCGCCTTGAGCTTCATCAGGGCGTCCAGCAGCATGCGCTCGTTGCCGTCGAGCTCGATCTCGATGGTCTGCATGTACGGCTTGGCGTCCTTTTCGGGATCGTAGCGGTAGATCTGGAAAGTGCGTTTTTGCATGATTTTTAGAACGTCCTGACTTTGGGAGGCACCGACTCGACCGTGAGTGGCTTCAATTGGACCGGCTTGTACGACAGGCGGTTGCCCTCGCTGTACCAGAGCGAATGCTTCATCCAGTTGGCGTCGTCGCGGCCCAGCGGCGCGACCGGATCGTCCGCCGGCCGCTCGTAGTCGCTCACCGTGTGGGCGCCGCGGCATTCCCTGCGGGCTGCGGCCGAGACGATGGTGGCTTGCGCGCACTCGATCAGGTTCTCGACTTCCAGCGCCTCGACGCGGGCGGTGTTGAACACCTTGGATTTGTCCTTGAGTGCCAGCGACTTCACGCGTTCGCGCAGCGCAGCGATCTGGACCACGCCCTGGTCCATCATGGCCTGGGTGCGGAACACGCCCGCGTGCTTCTGCATCGATGCGCGGATGTCGTTGGCGACGTCCTGGGCGTATTCGCCGGAGTTGGTGTTTTCCAGGCGGTTGAGGCGCTCCAGCGTGAGATCCGCTGCATCGGCGGGCAGCGGCTTGTGCGCCTTGCTGCCCTTGGCGAATTCAACGATGTGGTTGCCCGCCGCGCGGCCGAACACCAGCAGGTCGAGCAGCGAGTTGGTGCCCAGGCGGTTGGCGCCGTGCACGCTGACGCAGGAACACTCGCCCACCGCGTAGAGGCCGTTGACCACGGCGTTGTGCACGTCGCCCTTTTGCACCACGACTTGGCCATTGATGTTGGTCGGAACCCCACCCATCTGGTAGTGGATGGTCGGCACCACGGGAATCGGTTCCTTGGTGATGTCAACGTTGGCGAAGTTGACGCCGATCTCGTACACCGAGGGCAGGCGCTTGTGGATGGTCTCGGCGCCCAGGTGATCGAGCTTGAGCAGCACGTAGTCTTTGTTGGGACCGCAGCCGCGCCCTTCCTTGATTTCCTGGTCCATCGAGCGCGACACGAAATCGCGCGGCGCCAGGTCTTTCAAGGTGGGGGCATAGCGCTCCATGAAGCGTTCGCCGTTGCTGTTCAAGAGGATGGCGCCTTCGCCGCGGCAGCCCTCGGTCAGCAGCACGCCCGCGCCGGCCACGCCGGTGGGGTGGAACTGCCAGAACTCCATGTCTTCCAGCGGGATGCCGGCGCGCGCCGCCATGCCCAGGCCGTCGCCGGTGTTGATGAAGGCATTGGTGGAAGCGGCGAAGATGCGGCCCGCGCCGCCGGTGGCCAGCAGGGTGGTCTTGGCTTCCAGGATGTGCAGGTCGCCGGTTTCCATTTCCAGCGCGGAGACGCCGACCACGTCGCCGTCGGCGTCGCGGATCAGGTCCAGCGCCATCCACTCGACGAAGAAGCTGGTCTTGGCCTTGACGTTCTGCTGGTACAGCGTGTGCAGCATGGCGTGGCCGGTGCGGTCGGCCGCGGCGCAGGCGCGCTGGACCGGCTTTTCGCCGTAGTTGGCCGTGTGGCCGCCGAACGGGCGCTGGTAAATGGTGCCGTCCGGGTTGCGGTCGAAGGGCATGCCCATGTGCTCGAGGTCATAGACGACCTTGGGCGCTTCGCGGCACATGAACTCGATCGCGTCCTGGTCGCCCAGCCAATCCGAGCCCTTGACCGTGTCGTAGAAGTGATAGTGCCAGTTGTCCTCGGACATGTTGCCGAGCGAGGCGCCGATGCCGCCTTGCGCCGCAACCGTGTGCGAGCGGGTCGGGAAGACCTTGGAGAGCACCGCCACGTTCAGGCCGGCGCGCGCCAGCTGCAGCGAGGCGCGCATGCCGGAACCGCCGGCGCCCACGATAACGACGTCAAATTTCCGCCGGGTGATGTCTTTGTTGGTATAGCTCATGGCTCACAGTCTCCAGAGGACTTGAATGGCCCATCCGGCACACGCCGTCAGCCAGACGATGGTGAAGATCTGGAGCGCGAGGCGAATCCCGACCGGCTGGATGTAGTCCATGAAAACGTCGCGCATACCCACCCACACGTGCCACAACAGGGACACGATGACGGCGAAGGTCAGCACCTTCATCCACTGGGCGGCGAAGATGCCGGCCCATTTGTCGTAGCCGATGGGGCCCCTGGAAAAGATGACCTGCGCCAGCACGATCAGGGTGAACAGGGCCATCAGGCCCGCCGTGACGCGCTGGCTGAGCCAGTCGCGAAGGCCATAGTGCGCGCCGACGACGATGCGCTTGGAGCCGTAATTCACTGACATTTGTTGGTGCTCCTTGTTGTTCTAGTAAAGGCCGAACAGCTTGGCGCCCAGCACCAGGGTGAGCAGCACGCTGGCGATCAGCGTGAACTGCGCCGACTTCGCGCCGAATTCCTTGGTCACGGCTGCGTGGCTCACGTCCATCCAGAGGTGGCGCACGCCTGCGATGAAGTGATGCAGGAAGGCCCAGATGAGGGCCAGGGCGACAAGCTTGATGAGGAAGCCCGGAACAAACCAAAGGCCGCTATTGAAGGCGGCCCTGAATTTGGCGAACGAGAGTTCGGAGGAGAGGGAGGTGTCGAACATCCAGATGATGAATGGCATCAGCAGGAACATCAGCACGCCGCTGACGCGATGCAGGATGGAAACCCAGCCCGCGGCGGGCAGGCGGTAGGAGGGCAGGTCCGTCAGCGCGTTGATATTGCGAAATTCCGGCCGCTTTTTGGCAAGCTCTGTCATGGGGTGGCTTTCGTGGGGGGAGGCATGCGTGCTGTTTTCGGTGAAATGCGAACAACCCAAAATTCTATTGCAACGCAACAAGCTGACACAGAGGTTTCATCATGCCCCTCTAACTCAGTTCATTTCGATAGTGATGCGTATCGGTGCGATAGAGGCCGCGGCGCAGTTCCATGGGCACGTCGTTATAGGTGTAGGCCACCCGCTCGACGCTCAGTAGCGGCATCTGCTGCTCTACTTTTAATAGCACCGCCTGCTGCGCGTCGGGCAGCACCGCGCGGATTTTCTCCTCGGCCCGAACCATTCGGACGCCGAATTCGACCTCGAACATCGCGTACGTGGGACCCTGGTAGCCGGCGACCTGGTCGGCCGTGATGCCTTTGAAGGTATTGCCGGGCAGCCAGAGGTCTTCCAGGATAGTGGGGACGCTGCCGAAGGACAGGATGCGGCGTACTTGCACCACGGGGTCGCCGGAGCGCAGCGCCAGCGAACGGGCAACCTCGGCCGTGGCGCGCACCCGCTTGCATTCCAGTACCGAACGCTGGGCAGGACCCTCGCTGTCGCGGTCGCCGCTGTCGGGCATCAGCTTGAGGAAGCGGTACTGCACGTGCTGCTCGGAATGGGTCGCGACGAAGGTGCCTTTGCCCTGGCGGCGAACCACCAGGTTCTCGGCAGAGAGTTCGTCGATGGCCTTGCGCACCGTGCCTTGGCTCACGCGAAAGCGCGCCGCCAGTTCCATCTCGCTGGGGATGGCCTCGCCGGGTTTCCATTCGCCGGCCTGCAGGCTTTGCAGGATGAGGGCCTTGATCTGCTGGTAGAGCGGGCTGAAAGCGGGCGTTGCCGGCACCTGTGCATCGGCCGCGGCAATGCCGTTGTCGGTGGAAGTGGAGGGCGTTTGGGCCATCGCTGTCAGGGTTGGGTCAGGGCGGGAATGAAAGCTTGAAACTTGTCGAATCATATCTTATATAAGACATAAGACAAATTGACGCCCTAGGGTTTTCGCGAGTAAACTCGCCGGCTGTCAGCATGGTTCGCGCGAGGGTGCGGCACCTGCAGCCGACCCAGTTTCCATTAAACGTTTCGGAGATTTCCCCATGAGCAAAAAGCCCGTCCGCGTTGCCGTCACCGGCGCCGCAGGTCAAATCGGTTACGCCCTGCTGTTTCGCATCGCTTCGGGCGAAATGCTGGGCAAGGATCAGCCCGTCATCCTCCAGCTGCTGGAAATTCCCGACGAGAAAGCCCAGAAGGCGCTCAAGGGCGTGATGATGGAGCTGGAAGACTGCGCCTTCCCGCTGCTCGCCGGCATGGAAGCCCACAGCGACCCGATGACCGCATTCAAGGACACCGACTACGCGTTGCTGGTCGGCTCGCGCCCCCGCGGCCCCGGCATGGAACGCGCCGAGCTGCTGTCGATCAACGGCGCCATCTTCATCGCGCAGGGCAAGGCGCTCGACAAGGTTGCCAGCCGCAACGTCAAGGTGCTGGTCGTCGGCAATCCCGCCAACACCAACGCCTATATCGCCATGAAGAGCGCGCCCAGCCTGCCGCGCGAGAACTTCACCGCCATGCTGCGCCTCGACCACAACCGCGCGCTGTCGCAGGTTGCTGCCAAGACGGGTGCCAAGGTCGGCGACATCGAAAAGCTCACCGTGTGGGGCAACCATTCGCCCACCATGTACGCCGACTACCGCTTTGCCACCGTGGGTGGCAAAGCCGTCAAGGACATGATCAACGACCAGGTCTGGAATGCCGAGACGTTCCTGCCCACGGTGGGCAAGCGCGGCGCCGCCATCATCGAAGCGCGCGGCCTGTCCTCCGCCGCTTCCGCCGCCAACGCCGCCATCGACCACATGCGCGACTGGGCCCTGGGCTCCAACGGCAAGTGGGTCACCATGGGCGTGCCTTCCAACGGCGACTACGGCATCCCCAAGGACATCATGTTCGGCTTCCCGGTCACCACCAGGGACGGCAAGTACGAGATCGTCAAGGGCCTGGAGATCGACGCGTTCAGCCAGGAACGCATCAACAAGACGCTCAAGGAACTGCAGGACGAGCAGGCCGGCGTGGCCCACCTGCTCTGATTGACGAGGACTAGTTGAAACATCCGCGCGAAGTTCTGCTCGGCGCCCAGGCGCAAGCCGGCTTCCTTCCGGTTTGCGACCATTACAGCGGCGTCGAGGCGCGGATGCGAAAGAGCCTGCAGTTGCAGGCCGAGATGACCGAGGAATTCGGCGCCTGCGTTTTCGACGTCACGCTCGATTGCGAGGATGGCGCGCCGGTCGGCGGCGAGGCCGAGCATGCCGCCCTGGTCGTCGCGCTGGCCCTGCTGGCGGGCGAGAAGGCGCGGGTCGCGGTGCGCGTTCATCCGGTGGACCACCCCGCCTTCGAACAGGACATCGCCATCGTTGCAGGCAAGGCCGGCAAGAAGCTGTGCCACATCATGGTTCCAAAGGTCGAGTCGGTGCAGGACGTGGAGCGTGCCTGCCAGGCGCTGGACGCTGCCGGCGCCGGCCGGTTGCCCGTGCATGTGCTGATCGAGTCGCCGGCGGCGGTACACCGCGCCTTCGACATCGCTGCACATTCCCGCGTGCAGTCGCTGAGCTTCGGCCTGATGGATTTCGTTTCCGCGCATGGCGGAGCGATCCCCTCGGAAGGCATGGGCATCGAAGGCCAGTTCACGCATCCGCTGGTGGTGCGCGCCAAGCTGGAGATCGCTTCGGCCTGCCATGCCCAAGGCAAGGTGCCATCGCATGGCGTGGTGACGGAATTCAAGGACACCAAGGCGCTGGCGCGGGCGGCGGGCAGGGCCGCGCGCGAGTTGGGCTACACGCGGATGTGGAGCATTCATCCCGACCAGATCCGCCCCATTCTCGAAGCGTTCGCGCCCAGTGCTCAAGAAACCGACACGGCTTGCAAAATAATCACGGCCGCGGCCCGAGCCGACTGGGCACCGATCAGTTTCCAGGGTAAGTTAGAGGACAGGGCAAGCTACCGCTACTACTGGCAGGTGTTGGAGAAGGCGCACCGGACCGGAAGGCAGCTCCCTGAAGAAGTGCTGGGCTGGTTCTAAGCCCCGCGTCATCAATTTTCCTCGGAGACTAAATTACATGAAAAATCTGCTCGCCGCTGTCCTCATCGCCGCCGCACCTGCGCTGGCACTGGCCCAGGCATCCCCCGCGGCAAAACCCGCTGCTGCGCCCGCTGCCAAGCCGGCGCCCAAGGCCAAGCTGGCCCCCTCGGCACGCAAGGCTGTCGAAGAGAACACCCCCATCGACGACGACCTCAGCATCAAGCTGAGCGAGGCCGACATCGAAATGTCCAAGAAGGTCTATGTCGGCGAGATCCCGTGCGAGCTGGGCGCCAGCGTGAAGATCACCCCGATGAAGCGTGAAGGCATGTTCATCGTCACGACCAAGGGCCACCGCTTCCGCATGCACCCGGTGGAAAGCCGCACCGGCGCGATCCGCCTGGAAGACCCGCAGCGCGGCGCCATGTGGCTGCAGCTGGGCAACAAGTCCATGCTGATGAGCCAGAAGCTGGGCCAGCGGCTGGCAGACGAGTGCCAGAGCCCGGCGCAGCTGACCTATGCCGAAACCCTGAAGACCAACCCGCTGCCGAGCATCCTGGAGCCGACGCCTTCGTCGCCCAACTCGGTCACCAAGACGGGGCCCAACTAGCCCCCAAATTCGATAGAACGGAGAAAAACGATGTTGCAAGCCTATGTTGACCATGTCGCCGAACGCGCCGCATTGGGCATCCCGCCCTTGCCGCTGTCGGCCAAGCAGACCGCCGACCTGATCGAGCTGCTGAAGAACCCCTCGACCGCCGAGGCCGACTTCCTGCTCAACCTGATCACGCACCGCGTGCCGGCAGGGGTCGACGATGCCGCCAAGGTCAAGGCCAGCTACCTCGCGGCCGTGGCGCACGGCACCGAGAAATGCATGATCATCAGCCGCGAGAAGGCGACCCAGCTGCTGGGCACCATGCTGGGCGGCTACAACATCAGTCCGTTGATCGATTTGCTGGACGACGCCGAGGTGGGAGGCGTCGCCGCCGAAGGCCTGAAGAAGACCTTGCTGATGTTCGACCAGTTCCACGACGTCAAGGAAAAGGCCGACAAGGGCAATGCCCACGCCAAAGCCGTGCTGCAAAGCTGGGCCGACGGCGAGTGGTTCACCAGCCGCCCCGAAGTGGCTCAAAGCATCAAGGTCTCGATCTTCAAGGTCTCCGGCGAAATCAATACCGACGACCTTTCGCCGGCGCCCGATGCCTGGAGCCGCCCGGACATCCCGCTGCACGCGCTGGCCATGCACAAGAACCCGCGTCCCGGCGTCACGCCCGAGGAAGAGGGCAAGCGCGGCCCGGTGAAGTTCATCGAAGAGCTGCGCTCGCGCGGCAACCTGGTGGCCTACGTCGGCGACGTGGTCGGCACGGGCTCCTCGCGCAAGTCGGCCACCAACTCGGTGTTGTGGTTCACCGGCGAAGACATCCCGTTCGTTCCGAACAAGCGTTTCGGCGGCGTCTGCCTTGGCGGCAAGATCGCCCCGATCTTCTACAACACGATGGAAGACGCCGGCGCATTGCCGATCGAGCTGGATGTTTCCAGGATGGAAATGGGAGACGTGGTCGAACTGCGTCCCTACGAAGGCAAGGCGCTCAAGAACGGCGAAGTGATCGCCGAATTCAAGGTCAAGAGCGACGTGCTGTTCGACGAAGTGCGCGCCGGCGGCCGTATTCCGCTGATCGTCGGCCGAGGCCTCACGGCCAAGGCGCGCGAGGCGCTGGGCCTGCCGCCTTCCACGCTGTTCCGCCTGCCGCTGGCACCGGTCGACACCAAGAAGGGCTTCACACTGGCGCAGAAGATGGTCGGCCGCGCCTGTGGCCTGCCCGAGGGCCAGGGCGTGCGCCCGGGCACGTATTGCGAGCCGAAGATGACCTCCGTGGGTTCGCAGGACACCACCGGTCCGATGACCCGCGACGAGCTGAAAGACCTGGCTTGCCTGGGCTTCTCGGCGGACCTGGTGATGCAGTCGTTCTGCCACACGGCGGCCTATCCGAAGCCGGTGGACGTGAAGATGCATCATGAGCTGCCTGATTTCATCAGCACGCGCGGCGGTGTTTCGTTGCGCCCGGGCGACGGCGTGATCCACAGCTGGCTGAACCGCCTGCTGCTGCCCGACACCGTCGGCACCGGCGGCGACAGCCACACCCGCTTCCCTATCGGCATCAGCTTCCCGGCCGGCTCCGGCCTGGTGGCGTTCGCCGCGGCCACGGGCGTGATGCCCCTGGACATGCCCGAGTCGGTGCTGGTGCGCTTCAAGGGCCAGATGCAGCCCGGCGTCACCTTGCGCGATCTGGTCAACGCCATTCCGCTTTACGCGATCAAGCAGGGCCTGCTCACGGTGGAAAAGAAGGGCAAGAAGAACATCTTCTCCGGCCGCATCCTTGAAATCGAAGGCCTGCCCGATTTGAAGGTGGAGCAGGCCTTCGAGCTGTCCGATGCATCCGCCGAGCGCTCTGCCGCAGGCTGCACGGTGCACCTGAACAAGGAGCCCATCATCGAGTACATCAACAGCAACATCACGCTGATGCGCTGGATGATCGCGCAGGGCTATCAGGATGCGCGCACGCTGGGTCGCCGCATTGCCGCGCAGGAAGCCTGGCTGAAGAATCCGCAGCTGCTCAAGGGCGACGCCGACGCCGACTACGCCGCCGTGATCGAGATCGACCTGGCCGACATCCACGAGCCCATCGTGGCCTGCCCGAACGATCCGGACGACGTGAAGACGCTGGCCGAGGTCGCCGGCGCCAAGATCGACGAGGTGTTCATCGGCTCGTGCATGACCAACATCGGCCACTTCCGTGCGGCTTCCAAGCTGCTCGAAGGCAAGCGCGATATCCCGGTCAAGCTGTGGGTGGCCCCGCCGACCAAGATGGACGCCAAGCAGCTGACCGAGGAAGGCCATTACGGCGTGCTGGGCACGGCCGGCGCTCGCATGGAGATGCCGGGCTGCTCGTTGTGCATGGGCAACCAGGCGCAGGTGAAGGAGGGCGCCACGGTGTTCTCCACCTCCACCCGCAACTTCCCCAACCGCCTGGGCAAGAACAGCAACGTGTACCTGGGCAGCGCCGAACTCGCTTCGATCTGTTCCAAGCTGGGTCGCATCCCGACGAAGGAAGAGTACCTGGTGGATATGGGCGTGCTCACGGCCGCCAGCGGCACCGTGTACCAGTACCTGAACTTCGACCAGATCAAGGAGTTCAAGGACCAGGCCGACACAGTCGCGGCCTAGAGCGAGTCCATCCATAGAAAAGCGGCCTCGCGGCCGCTTTTTTTATGGGCGCGGGCTCAGAAGGCCCTCGGGGCGCGCAAGGGGCCGGCCGGCGGATTGCTGCTCGGTGCGCCGCCCATGAACGTCGTATCGGGCGCGGGGGCGGGAAGGGGTTCTCCCACTGGCAACTGAGCGGCTGGCACGGGCGAAGTCTCCGCCACGATTGGCAAGGGAGCGGCCACGATAGCCGGAATCGCAACCACTGCTGGAGTGGCCACAACGGCCGGAGTGGCTGCCACGGCCGGAGCAGCAACCACGGCGCGCTGAGGCACGACGGTGCTTGCCGTGGCCCTTGCTCGCCTCGGAACGAAGGCCATGCCGGCTGGCGCCACGCCGGAGCCAGGGCCTTCGGCGCCTGGGCCGTCACCGACTCCGCCGCCGGAAGCCGCCGTACCTGCGGCAGACCCGCCCGCACCACCGCCACCGCCGGTGCCGCCGCCACCACCACCGCCAGTACCAGCGCCGCCGGCACCCCCAGCGCCACCACCCCCGCCGGCTCCAGCACCACCGGCGCCCGCTCCAGCACCACCGGCGCCTGCGCCACCGGCGCCAGCCCCACCGGCACCCCCGCCGCCCGCTCCAGCGCCACCACCAGCACCGCCGCCATCACCACCCCCGGCTCCACCAGCACCGCCGCCGCCGGAACCGCCGCCGCCGGAACCGCCGCCGCCGGAACCACCGCCGCCGGAGCCACCGCCGCCGGAGCCACCACCACCGGCGCCACCGCCACCGCCTTTCGCAAAGCTGTCGTCAGTCCATGTCACGCCCAGTGAGCCCACCAGCGCGGCTGTGAGCAGGGTCAACCCGAATTTCCTCTTGAACGCTTTCACGATGTGCTCCTGAAACAAAGATGTGCAAACGCCCCATCGTGTTCGCGCCAGCTGATCAGTGGGGTCGGATTGCGGCGAGTCCAGGCGTCCGGAAAACCTGACACAGCCATTCGCCCCAGTCACTGCCGAGCGGCTACGATGCCTGCAAACCCAACACGCGAGGTACGCGCCAATGTTTCGATCCTTCTTTTTTTCGCGCCGCTGGTTGCCGTGGTCCTTGCTGGGCACGGCGCTGATCCTGTTCGCCACCTGGTATCGGGTGCAGCTGGACGTTCAGATCAACGAGTGGTTCGGTACTTTCTACGACCTGATCCAGAAGGCGCTAGGCAAGCCCGGAACGATCACGATGGCCGAGTACTGGGGCCAGATCTCAACGTTCTTTCGCATCGCCATGCTCTACGTGACCATCGCAGTCGTGCTGGACTTCTTCGTCAAGCACTACATCTTCCGCTGGCGCACGGCGATGAACGACTACTACATGCAGCATTGGCACAAGCTGCGCCATATCGAAGGGGCGGCGCAGCGGGTTCAGGAAGACACCATGCGCTTTGCCAGCATCATGGAAGGCTTGGGCGTGGACTTCATGCGCAGCCTGATGGTGCTTGCGGCGTTTCTGCCCATCCTGGCGACGCTGTCGGCCAAGGTCACGGAGCTGCCGTTTTTTGGAGTGGTGCCGTACTCGTTGGTCTGGGTGGCGATCGGCTTTGCGCTGGCGGGCACTGTGCTCCTCGCGATCGTGGGCATCAAGCTGCCGGGACTGCAATTCCAGAACCAACGGGTCGAGGCGGCCTACCGCAAGGAGCTCGTCTACGGCGAGGACGACGCGAGCCGCGCGTCACAGCCGGTGGCGGGCACTCTGTTCGGGGAAGTGCGCCGCAACTATTTCCGCCTGTTCTTCCACTACCTCTATTTCGACGTGGCGAAGTGGTCGTACCTGCAGTTCGGCGTGCTGGTGCCCTACATTGCGCTGGCCCCCACGCTGGTCGGCGGCGTCGTCACCCTGGGGGTGATGCAGCAGATCGTGCGCGCATTCGGGCGCGTGGAAAGCGCGTTCCAGTTCCTGGTGCTCAGCTGGAGCACGGTGATCGAGCTGATCTCCGTTTACAAGCGGCTGCGCGCTTTCGAACAGCAGATCGAGCGGCCCGACACCGCTGCGGCACTCCCCGAACGCGCCTAGGCGACCGCTAGCTCCACTTCGATGCCGCTGAGCACGGCATTGCCCGACAGCGGGTCGCGCCAGTTCTCATCGAGCAGATCGTTCAGGTTGGCGCCCGGGCGCTTGGCTGCCAGCGAGAGGCGGGTGCCTGCCAGGTTGTGGCCCCAGCCATGCGGCAGGCTCACCACGCCCGGCATCATGTCGCCGCTCAGCTGGACGCGGGCCTCTATGCTCCCTGCGCGGCTCGAGATGCGGGCCATCGTGCCGTCGGCCAGTCCCAGGCGTTGCGCGTCTTCGGGGTGGACCAGCGCGGTGCAGCGCTCGGGCCCCTTGGCCAGCAGCGGCAGGTTGTGCATCCAGCTGTTGTTGGAGCGCACTTCGCGCCGGCCGATGATGACCATGGAGGGGGTCTGCCGCGCCAGGTCCTGAGCCGGGCGCTGCAGGTCGGCCAGCAGCGAGGGCGGCGCCAGTTCGATCTTGCCCGAGGGCGTGCGCAGCATTTCCGGCACCCGCGGTGTGAGTTCGCCGAGGTCGATGCCGCCAGGGGCTGCCTGCACCTTGGCCAGGTTCAGTCCGTCCGGCGTCGCTCCAAACCCGTCGCCGTAGGGGCCGTTGCGCAGGGCCATGTCCAGCAGCCGCGATGGCCCCTTCAGGTGGGCCGTAGCCTCGATCACGGCGGCCGCCTTGTCGGCGAACAGCTTGGTGGCTTCGCGCCCGAACTGTTCAGCGTCGAGCTGGGCCGGATCCGCCTTGGCGCCCCCGCCTTGCACGATCGCCGTCAGCTTCAGCAGCGTCGCCCATTCCGGCAATTGGCCCTGCGGCAGGTCGAACACCGCGGCGCTGTAGCGCGCGTGGTTGCGCCAGGACAGCTGGGGAAACGCAACGTCGTAGTGGCTGTCTTCCAGGGCGGAGGGAGCCGGCAGGATCACGTCGGCATGGCGCGAGGTCTCGTTGACATAGATGTCCATGCTGATCATGAAGTCCAGCTTGTCCAGGGCCGCGGCCAGGCGCAGGCCATTGGGCGACGAAAGAACCGGGTTGCTGCCGATGGTGATGAGCGCCCGTATCTGCCCCGGCCCCGAGGTCTCCATCTCCTCTGCCATGCAGGTCATAGGCAGTTCGCCGAACACCTCGGGCGCGCCGCTGACACGGCTCTTGTGGCGGCCGGTGATGACACCGCGCCCGCTGCCGGGCGTGCCCGCCGTATTGGCCGCGAAGGCGGCCGCCTTGGCGAACATCGCGCCGCCGGGCTCGTCCAGATGCCCGGTCAGCGTGTTGAGCACGTCGACCAGCCAGCTCACCAGCGTGCCGTATTCCTGGGTGCAGGTGCCGATCCGGCCGTAGACAGCAGCGCGTGGTGCCGCCGCGAGCTCACGGGCCAGGCGACGGATGTCCGCCGCCGGAATGCCGCAGCGATCGGCAACCTTCTCGGGCGCGAAGGGCTGGACCGCGGATTGCACCGCATCCACGCCGTCGACGTGGGGCGCGACACGGCCGAGGCGCACCAGGTTCTCGTCGAACAAGGTATGCACCATGCCCAGCAGCAGAAACACGTCGGCGCCCGGCCTGATGAAGTGATGCTCATCGGCCAGCGCCGCGGTTTCCGTCCGGCGCGGATCGACCACTACGAACTTGCCGCCGCGCGCGCGCAAGGCCTTGGCCTTGCCGCGGAAATCGGGGACGGTCCACAGGCTGCCGTTGCTGGCCATCGGATTGGCGCCCAGCATCAGCAGGTAGTCGGTGCGCACGATGTCGGGGATCGGGATGCTGAACATATGGCCGAACACCAGGCCGCTGGACAGGTGCTTGGGCATCTGGTCCAGCGTGGATGCGGAAAAGATGCTTCGCGTGCCCAGTGCCTTCATCAGCTTCGGCCCGTACATGAGCAGGCCGATCTTGTGCGCGGCCGGATTGCCCAGCGACATGGCGACCGCGTCGCGGCCGTGTGCGGCCATGACCGGGGGCAGCCTGCGCTCGATCTCGGCAAACGCCTCGTCCCAAGTAGCTTCGACGAACTCGCCATCGCGTTTGATCAGCGGCGTGCGCAGGCGGTCCGGGTCCTCGTGCAGGTCTTTCAAGGCCACGCCCTTGGGGCAGATGTAGCCCGCGCTGAAGACGTCCGCCTCGTGCCCGCGGATGCTGACGATCTTGCCTTCGTTCACTTTGAGTTCCAGCCCGCAGCAGGCCTCGCACAGGGGGCAGATGCGGTGGTGGATGGTTTCGCTCATGTCGGTGTCTCCAGATTGCCCATCCTCCCCGATACCCCGCCCGCGCGCGATCACGCGGGCGACATCAGTTTTCGAAGAACGTCGCCCGTCATTGCGTCTGCCGGGAAAAAGGTTTCGAGGGCCAGTTCCTGCAAGGTCACGTCGATCGGCGTGCCGAACACCGTGGTGGTGCTGATGAAATTGAGCACGCCGTATTGCGTCTGGAACTTGAAGGGCATGGCCACGCCCAGCAGCTCGCCGTCCAGGTGGGTGTCGCCGGCGCCTTCGGGCACGGGATAGGCGCGCAGCTCTTCCAGCAGAGCTTGCAGCACGCTGTCGCCGGTGGCGTGGATCTGCTGGCGAAGCCGCTCGAACAGGTGGTTGCGCCACTGGCCCAGATTCACGATCCGCGGCGCCAAACCTTTTGGATGCAGGCTCAGGCGCAGCACATTGATCTGCCCTTGCAGCAATTCCAGATCGGCTCCCGCCATCAGGTGCGGCAGCATGGCATTGCCCGCCAGCAGGTTCCAGTGCCGGTCCACCGCCAATGCCGGGTAGGGCTCGTGGCTCTTGAGGATCAGCTCCACGGCCTGGCGCGCAGCCGAAAGCGCCGGGTCATCCAGCGGGCGTTCGCGGTACATGGGCGCGTATCCGGCGGCTACGAGCAGGGCATTGCGCTCGCGCAGCGGCACGTCCAGGCGTTCGGCCAGGCGCAGCACCATCTCGCGGCTGGGAACCGAACGGCCGGTCTCGACGAAGCTGAGGTGGCGGGTGGAAATCTCGGCCTCCTGCGCCAAGTCCAGCTGGGACAGGCGCCGGTGCTGGCGCCAATGGCGCAGGTGCTCGCCAAAAGGCCTGGGCGCCGGGCGGTGAGCGGAGTGGGTCGCAGTGTTCATGGCGCCATCGTAGGCCCAGCGCCGGCGAACTCCTATTACCTGGCGCGTAATCGACCGGCGGCCGCAGCGGGGGAAATATCGAGGCCTCTCAAACCGAAAGGAGCTTCTCATGTCCATCTTCGCTTCTCCCAAATTCCTTCGCAACGTGCTCCGGGCCGACGCTGCGGCCGGGGCCGGGAGCAGCCTGCTGCACCTGCTGGCAGCCGGCCTGCTGGCCGAACTGCTGGGCGTGCCCCATGGCGTGCTGGTGATGAGCGGCGTTGCACTGCTGGTCTACGTGGCGATGGCAACGTATCTGGCCGCCTGCGACCCGATCCCGCGTGCCGGCGTGAGCATGCTGATCGCCGCCAACTGGGCCTGGGTCGGGGCCTGTGCGGTGGTGTTCATGATGAATGCGTCGGCCCTGACGCCGCTCGGCCAAGCCTATGTCGTTGTCCACGCCCTGGCGGTGGCCGCGTTGGCCGAGCTGGAGTGGTTCGGCCTGCGCCGCGCCCCGCGGGCCGGCTGGGCATGACGGGGCCATAAAGAGGGCTTTTCTTTCTTGTATGCTGTGGAACTTTGGCGCTACCGAGAGCGCCATGCCCGGTTTTTCATTCCCAGCATCAAGAGAGAAAGCCCATGACCCGCGTATTCAATTTCAGCCCCGGCCCCGCAACCCTGCCCGAACCCGTGCTGCGCAAGGCAGCCGAGGAAATGATCGATTGGCACGGCTCGGGCATGTCGGTGATGGAAATGAGCCACCGTGGCAAGGAGTTCATCTCCATCCACGCCGAGGCCGAGAGCCTGCTGCGCGAGTTGCTCGGCGTACCGGCCAACTACAAGGTGCTGTTCCTGCAGGGCGGCGCCATCGGCGAGAACGCCATCGTCCCCATGAACCTGATCGGCAAGAGCGGCAAGGCCGACTACGTCAACACCGGCGAATGGTCCAAGAAATCGATCAAGGAAGCCAAGACCTATGGCAAGGTCAACGTGGCGGCTTCGAGCGAGGCGGGCCACTTCACGGCCATCCCCAAGCAGAGCGAATGGAAGCTCGATCCCGAGGCTTCCTATGTGCACATCTGCTCGAACGAGACCATCGGCGGTGTGGAATACCACTGGACGCCCGACACCGGCAAGGTGCCGCTGGTGGCCGACATGTCGTCCAACATCATGTCGCGCCCCATCGACATCAGCAAGTACGGCCTGATCTACGCGGGTGCGCAAAAGAACATGGGACCCTCGGGCGTCACCGTCGTCATCGTGCGCGACGACCTGCTCGGCCACGCGTTGCCGATCACTCCTTCGGCATTCAACTACCAGCTGCAGGCCGAGAACGACTCGATGTACAACACGCCGCCGACCTACGCGATCTACATCGCCGGGCTGGTCCTCAAGTACATCAAGGAGCAGGGCGGCCTGAAGGCCATGGAAGCGCACAACAAGGCCAAGGCCGCGATCCTCTACGACTTCCTGGACAACAGCGGCTTCTACCGCAACCCCGTGGCCAAGGATGACCGTTCGCTGATGAACGTGCCCTTCAAGCTGAAAGACGACTCGCTGGACGAGGCCTTCCTCAAGGGCGCCCAGGCCAAGGGCATGATCCAGCTCAAGGGCCACCGCTCCGTGGGCGGCATGCGCGCTTCCATCTACAACGCGATGCCTATCGAGGGCGTCAAGGCGCTGGTTGCGTACATGAAGGAATTCGAGGCCCAACATGGCTAACAGGCTGTTCAAGGTCCTGGTCCTGAACCAGGTCTCGCCGAACGGCCTGAAGCGCCTGCCCGCGGAAACCTACACCGCGGGCAAGGACATCGCCGACCCCGACGCCGTGCTGGTGCGCTCGGCGGACATGCACGGCATGGAGATCCCGGCCAGCGTCAAGGCCATCGCCCGCGCCGGCGCCGGCACCAACAACATCCCCGTCAAGGCGATGAGCGCGCGCGGCGTGCCGGTGTTCAACGCGCCTGGCGCCAACGCGAATGCGGTGAAGGAGCTGGTCCTGGCCGGCATGCTGATGGCGGCGCGCAATCTTGCGCCCGCGCAGCGCTTCGTCGAGCAACTCGACCCTGCGTCCGCCGACCTGGACAAGACAGTCGAAGACGGCAAGAAACACTTTGCCGGCTACGAGCTGGCGGGCCAGACGCTGGGCATCATCGGCCTGGGCAAGATCGGCTGCCTGGTGGCCGACGCCGCCATCAAGCTGGGCATGAATGTGCTGGGCTATGACCCCGAAATCACCGTCGATGCTGCCTGGAGCCTGCCGGCCCAGGTGAAGAAGGCCGGCAGCGTCGCCGACGTGCTCAAGAACGCCAACTTCATCTCCCTGCATGTCCCGCTGGTGGAAGCAACGCGCGACCTGGTCAACGAGAAGAACGTTTCGCTGGCCAAGCACGGCGCCGTGCTGCTGAACTTCTCCCGCGAAGGCGTAGTGAGCGACTCGGCCGTCCTGGCCGCGCTCGGCCGCGGCCAGCTCGGCTGGTACGTTTGCGATTTTCCCAGCGGCCACATCCTCAAGCATCCCAAGGTCGTGGCGTTGCCGCACCTGGGCGCTTCGACCCGTGAAGCCGAGGAGAACTGCGCCGTCATGGTGGCGGACCAGCTGCGCGACTACCTGGAAAACGGCAACGTCGCCAACGCGGTCAATTTCCCCAACGTCAGCATGGAACGGGAGTCGCGCTATCGCGTGGCCATCGCCAATGCCAACGTGCCCAACATGCTAGGCCAGATCTCCACCGCCATGGCTCAGGCGGGCCTGAACATCCACAACATGGTCAACAAGTCGCGCGGAGACATGGCCTACACCCTGGTGGACGTGGACAGTGCCGTGGGCGACGTCGTCGTCGCCGCGCTCAGGGGCATCGAGGGGGTTTTGGCGGTACGGTACCTGCCCCAGGCGGACTAGCAGGCCCGGGGACTGAAAGGAACCGTAACGGCTCCGGGGTGAAGGCCGATGGTTGCAAAATGGCGCCAAGAGCAATAACACCGGAGTTGAGATGCCCCACGCTTTCGCCAACACCCAGAAGTCCTTCAAGACCGCCTCCGGAAAGACCGGCAAGTTCTTTTCGCTCCCGGTTCTTGCCCAGCAGTTTCCCAAGGTGGAACGGTTGCCCGTCTCCATGCGCATCGTGCTGGAATCGGTGCTGCGCAACTGCGACGGCAACAAGGTCACGCCCGAACACGTGCGGCAGGTGGCCAACTGGTTTCCCAACGCCGACCGCACCGAAGAGATCCCCTTTGTGGTGGCGCGCGTGGTGCTGCAGGACTTCACCGGCGTTCCCCTGCTGGCCGACCTCGCGGCAATGCGCAGCGTGGCGTCGCGGATGGGTCGCCGGGCCGGCGCGATCGAGCCTCTCGTTCCCGTGGATCTCGTGGTCGATCACTCCATCATGGTCGATCACTACGGCACCAAGGACGCGATCGACCTGAACATGAAACTGGAATTCCAGCGCAACCGCGAGCGCTACGAGTTCATGAAATGGGGCATGCAGGCCTTCAGCACTTTCGGCGTGGTTCCGCCCGGCTTCGGCATCGTCCACCAGGTGAACCTGGAGTACCTGGCGCGCGGCGTGTTCAAGGGCGCGGACGGTGTCTACTATCCCGACACCCTGGTCGGAACCGACAGCCACACCACCATGATCAACGGCATCGGCGTGGTGGGCTGGGGCGTCGGCGGCATCGAGGCCGAGGCGGCCATGCTGGGCCAGCCTGTGTACATGCTCACGCCCGACGTGGTCGGCTTCGAGTTGACCGGCCGCCTGCGCGAGGGCTGCACCGCGACCGACCTGGTCCTGACCGTGACCGAGATCCTGCGGAAAGAAAAGGTCGTCGGCAAGTTCGTCGAATTCTTCGGCGAGGGCACGCGCACGCTGGCCCTGCCGGACCGCGCCACCATCGCCAACATGGCGCCCGAGTACGGCGCGACGATGGGTTTCTTCCCGGTGGACGAACGCACGGTCGAATACTTGAACGGCACCGGCCGCACCAAGGACGAGATCGAGGCGTTCGAGGCCTACTTCCGGGCGCAGGGACTCTTTGGTGTGCCGCGCGCGGGCGATATCGACTATTCGCAGGTCGTGCGTCTCAACCTCGGCGACGTCACGCCCAGCCTGGCGGGCCCCAAGCGGCCGCAGGATCGTATCGAGATCGGCAAGGTCGCAAGCCAGTTCGCCACCTTGTTCAGCAAACCACAGGCAGAGAACGGCTTCAACCAGCCGGCCGAGACGCTGCAGACACGCCACCTAGTGCACCCCTCCGGCGAGCAGCCCGATCCCAAGGTGCCGGCCAATCCGCCCACGCCCCCGGCCGCGCCGCGCTCCGTGATGGAGATGGAGGGCAACAAGCCCACCCTCGCATCCGCCCAGTTCGAGGCGCCGTCAACAAGGGTTGAGGCGGAAGACATCACCATCGGCCACGGCGACGTGCTGATCGCCGCCATCACCAGCTGTACCAACACCTCCAATCCGGGCGTGCTCCTGGCCGCGGGCCTGCTCGCGAAAAAGGCGGTGGAGGCGGGCCTGCAGGTCAAGCCGCACATCAAGACTTCCCTGGCCCCGGGATCGCGCATCGTCACCGAATACCTGACGCAGGCGGGCCTGATGCCCTACCTGGAGAAGCTGGGGTTCGCGCTGGCGGGCTACGGCTGCACCACCTGCATCGGAAATTCCGGCGACCTGACGACCGAGATCAACGAAGCCATCACCAAGAGCGATCTGATCTGCGCCGCCGTCCTGTCGGGCAATCGCAACTTCGAGGCTCGCATCCATCCCAATATCAAGGCCAACTTCCTGGCCAGCCCGCCGCTGGTGGTGGCCTATGCCATCGCCGGCACGGTGCTGCGCGACCTGATGACCGAGCCGGTGGGCAAGGGCCACGGCGGCAAGGACGTGTGGCTGGGCGACATCTGGCCGAGCAGCGACGAGATCTACAAGCTGATGAAGTTCGCGATGAACGGCAAGGCCTTCCGCGAGAACTACGCCAAGGTCAAGACCGAGCCGGGCGCGCTGTGGCAGGACATCCGCGGCGTCAGCGGCGAAACCTACACCTGGCCCAAGAGCACCTACATCGCGCAGCCGCCGTTCTTCGAGGACTTCACGCTGGAACCGGCCGCCGCGGCCGGTGAGGTGTCGGTCCGTGAGGCCCGCGTCATGGCGCTGTTCGGCGACTCGATCACCACCGATCACATCTCGCCGGCCGGCTCCATCAAGGAAAGCTCGCCGGCCGGGCAGTGGCTGCTGGCCAACGGCGTGAAGAAGCCCGACTTCAACAGCTACGGCGCCCGCCGCGGCAACCACGAGGTGATGATGCGCGGCACTTTCGCCAACGTGCGTATCAAGAACCTGATGATTCCGGCCGGCCCCGACGGCTCGCGGGAGGAGGGCGGGATGACGCTCTACCGCGATCCCGACGGCCGCCCCTGGAAGATGTTCATCTACGACGCCGCCATGAAGTACATCTCCGAGGGCAGGCCCACGGTGATCTTCGCCGGCGAGGAGTACGGCACCGGTTCATCGCGCGACTGGGCCGCCAAGGGCACCCAGCTGCTGGGTATCAAGGCCGTGGTCGCGAGGAGCTTCGAGCGCATCCACCGCAGCAACCTGGTGGGCATGGGCGTGCTGCCTTTGCAGTTCAAGGGGAGCGACACCTGGCAGACGCTGCGGTTGAACGGCGAGGAATTGGTCGACGTCATCCCCGATCCCATGTTGCGGCCGCAAAGCGACGCGACTCTGGTGGTGACGCGGCCCGACGGCAGCCGCCAGGAGCTCACTGTGACGCTGCGCATCGACACGCCCATCGAAGTGGACTATTACCGGCACGGCGGGATTCTTCCCTTCGTGCTCAGGCAGTTGCTTGCGGCCTGAGGGATTGCATTGGTAGTATCATAAGATTGGATCGGGCGGCAAGCGCAGTGCTGCGTCCGGGACAATGGCATTACCCACAATCACGAGGCCCTCCCCGAGATGGGCCCATTCCTGAGGAGTTCGAAATGAAGAAGTTTTCAGCGGCGCTCGCCGCCGTGTTCGCGTGCGCGTCGATTCCCTGCACGGCGATGGTGTTTGCGGTGAACGAGGGCGCGACGTACCGGGTGTCCGAAGCTGACATCCAGCAGAAATACAAGCCGGTGGCCGACGACCTCTCCAAGCTGCTGGGGCAGAAGGTCACCATCGTCTCCGTGCCTGAATACAAGACCATGGCCGAGGGGCTGGCAGCCGGGCGCTACGACCTGGCGTACATCCATCCTTCGCACGTTGCGCTGAATGGCATGGCCGCCAACGGCTACCAGCTGGTGGCGTTGACCAAGGGCTTCACCGATTACCGTGCCCATTTCCTGGTGCGCGCCGATTCTCCAGTTCGCGCCTTGGCCGATCTCAAGAGCAAGAAGGTCGGCATTCCCTCCCCCGATTCGATCACTTCCGTGCTCGCTCGCACCACCCTGCGCGAGTCCTTGAAAGAAGGCGCGGAGACCGTGGCCTATGTCCCCACGCGCTATCAGGACGCAATCCCTTTCATGGTCGAACATGGGCTGGTGGATGTCGGCGTGACCGGCTCGGACGCCGTAGCCAAGGCCTGGACCGCCGCCGGCGGCAAGATCGCTTTCTCCAGCAAGACCGTTCCGGTGAAGTTGCTCCTGGCGGCCAAGCAGGTCAAGGCGGACGAACTGGCCGCGATGCAGGGCTATTTTGTCGGGCTGGACCAGAGCGACAAGGGCCGGCGAACATTGGAAACCATCGAGAAAAAGGGTTTCGTGTCGTTCGACGGGGAAGCCCTGACCGCCGTCAACCGCTGGATCGCCACCGGCGTGAAGTGAGCGTGTTCGAGCGCGCCCTGCGCGCCCAGCCGGGGCAGAATCGGGCCCATGACAAAACAGGCGTTGGTTGCGGGTGGAGGCATAGGCGGCCTGGCCGCGGCGCTGGCATGCACTCGCGCAGGCTGGGAGGTGCGGCTCTATGAACAGGCGCCCGCATTCAGCGAGGTGGGTGCGGGCATCCAGCTGGGCCCGAACGCGACCCGCGTCCTGACAGCTTGGGGCCTCGGAGGAGCACTGGCTGCCATCGCCGCTATTCCGCAGCGATTGGCGGCGCGCAGTGCGATCGACGGCACCGAGCTGGCGGCAATGCGCCTGGGCGCGTCGTTCAGTAAACGCTACGACGCGCCTTATGCCACTTTGCACCGCGCCGACTTGCAAGGCCTGCTGTTGGGCGCCGCGCGCGAAGCGAGCGTCCATCTCAGGCTATCCGCCCAGGTGACGGCGACGCAAGACACCGGGGAGGCTGTGCGCCTGCGCGTGGGCGCTGGCCATTTTGAAGTGGAGGGGGATGCCCTGGTGGGCGCGGACGGGCTTTGGAGCGCTGTGCGCGGGCACGTTTTTGCCGACGCACCCCCTGCCGCAACCGGACACCTTGCGTACCGCTCACTCGTCCTGCAGCGAGAGCTGCCCGCGGCCCTGCGTAGCCAGGACGTCACCGTCTGGCTGGGACCGCGCATGCACCTGGTGGCATATCCGGTCAGCGCCGGTGAGCGGCTCAACGTGGTGGCGATCGTCCAGGGCGGCGCGTCCGGGTCGGCGCGCGACTGGGACCAGGCGGCTGTGGCCGCCGAACTGTATGCCGCCGCGGGCCCGCTGTGCGCGCCGCTGCGGGACCTCGTGCAGGCCATGCCGCATTGGCGGCTGTGGGCCTTGTACGACCGGCCCCCTATGCGCGGGCCCGATGAGTTGGCGCGTGGCCGGATCGCGTTGCTGGGCGACGCGGCGCACCCGATGCGCCCCTATCTGGCGCAGGGCGCGGCGATGGCCATTGAAGATGCGGCGGAGCTGGGCCGCGTCCTGGCCATGTCGGCGGACGTGCGGCTGGAAGTGCCGCTGGCGCTGCGCCGCTACGCATTGAACCGCTGGGAGCGCTGCGCGCGCACGCAGGCTCGCGCCCGGCGAAACGGACGGGTCTTCCACGCCACAGGTTTGTTGCAGCGCGGCCGGGACCTGGCCCTGCGGCTGCTCGGCGAGCGGTTGTTGGACCAGCCCTGGCTGTATCGCTGATTAGAGGTCGGTGCGCAGTTTCCAGATTTCCGGGAACAGCACCACGTCCAGCATCTTGCGCAGATAGCTCACGCCGCCGGTGCCGCCGGTGCCGCGCTTGAAACCGATGACGCGCTCGACGGTCGTGACATGGCGGAAGCGCCAGAGCCGGAAGGCGTCCTCCAGGTCCGTGAGCTCCTCGCCGAGTTGATAGAGGTCCCAGTGGTGATCGGGATCGCGATACACGACCAGCCATGCCTGTTCGACTTCCAGGCTCTCGACGTAGGGCTGCGTCCAATCACGTTGCGTGTGGGTCGCAGGAACCGCCAGGCCGCGGGCAGCCAATAGCCTCAAGGCCTCGTCGTACAGGGAGGGAGATTCATAGGCCGCCTGCACCTGGGCCAGCAGGTCCGGCCGGTGCGCATGGGGCTGCAGCATCGCCGCGTTCTTGTTGCCCAGCGCGAACTCGATGCAGCGGTATTGCGCGCTCTGGAAACCGCTGGAGCTGCCCAGGTAGGGCCGGATGGCGCTGTACTCGGGGGGCGTCATGGTCGCCAGCACGTCCCAGGCATGAACCAACTGTTCCATGATGCGCGACACCCGCGCCAGCATCTTGAATGCGCTGCCCAACTCATCGCGCGCGATCGCGGAGATGGCGGCGCGTAACTCGTGCAGCATGAGCTTCATCCACAGCTCGCTGGTCTGGTGCTGGATGATGAACAACATCTCGTTGTGGTCCGGCGAGAGGGGCTTCTGCGCATTGAGGATGGCGTCGAGCTGCAGGTAGTCGGCGTAGCTCATGGACTTGCTGAAGTCCAGCTGGGCCTTTTCGTCCCGGACGATGTCCTCGGGTTTGCGTGGTTCCATGTCAGGTCACCGCATGTTTCTGGTTGAACTCGGGGCGCTGCCACTCGCCGGAATCGAGCACCTGCTTGAGATGCTCGACCGCCTGCCATGCGTCCTCGAAACCGATGTACAAGGGCGTGAAGCCGAAGCGCAGGATGTCGGCTTGCATGGCATCGCCGGCCCGGTAGTCGCCGATGACGCCGCGCGCGATGAGCGCCTGCACGATGGCATAGGCGCCTTCGGCTCGGGTCAGGCAAACCTGCGAGCCGCGCTGGGCGTGCTCGCGCGGTGTCGCCAGACTGAGGCCTTGGCCGGCGCAGCGTTCCTCGACGAGCCGGATGAAAAGGTCGGTCAATGCCAGCGACTTGGTCCGCAGGGCCGCCATGCCGCCCAATGCTTGCGTGGCGAGCACGGCGTCGAGTCCGCATTCCAGCGCCGCCATGCTGAGGATGGGCTGCGTGCCGCACAGGTAGCGGGCAATGCCGGCGGCAGGGCGGTACTCGGGCGTGAATTCGAACGGTGCCGCATGGCCCCACCAGCCGGCTAATGGTTGCTCGAAGCGGTCCAGGTGGCGCGGATGCGCCCAGACGAAAGCCGGCGCGCCGGGGCCGCCATTCAGGTATTTGTAGCCGCAGCCGATCGCGAAGTCCGCGTCGGCGCCGTGCAGGTCCACCGGCACGGCACCAGCGCTGTGGGCCAGGTCCCATACCGCGAGCGCGCCCGCCCGGTGTGCGGCTTGCGTCACGGCGCTCATGTCGTGCATGGCGCCCGTGCGGTAATTGACATGGGTGAGCATGAGCACCGCGGTGTCGGCGCCCAGCGCGGCTTCGATGCCTTCGTCGTCGACCAGTTGCAGTCTGTAGCCGCGCTCCTTGCAGAGGGCCTGGGCGATATACAGGTCGGTCGGGAAGTTGCTCCGCTCGCTGACCACCACCCTGCGACTCGGCGCCCTCTCGTGCGCGATGCGCAGCGCCGCACTGAGCACCTTGTAGAGATTGATCGAGGTGCTGTCGGTCGCCACGACTTCACCCGACCTGGCCCCCACTAGTTTCGCAATCTTGTCGCCCAGGCGTTGCGGCAGTTCGAACCAGCCCGCGCTGTTCCATGAGCGGATCAGGCCCTGGCCCCATTCCTGGCTTATGGCCTGGGCCACCCGCTGGGCCGTGGCCTTGGGCAGCACGCCCAGCGAATTGCCGTCCAGGTAGATCACGCCTTCGGGCAGCGTGAACAGGTCGCGCAGTTGGCGCAGCGGGTCTTGCGCGTCCATCGCGCGGCAGTCTTGCAAGCTCGTCATAGTTGGCGCAACACGGCTCGAACTGGGGAAGCGTCGGCCGTCGTGAGTTTCAGGGGCAGGGCGATCAGCTCGTAGTCGCCCTCGGGCACGTCATCGAGCACCAGGTTCTCCAGCACGCGCAGGCCCAGCCGGCGAATCACCTGGTGGCAGTCCAGGGTCTTGCTTTCGGCGGGATCGATGCTGGCCGTGTCGATGCCCACCAGCTTCACGCCGAGGGTCGCGAGTTTTTCTATCGTCTCTGGGGCGTAAGCCGCAAGCTCATCGTCCCAGCGATCGACAGGCATGCGCTCATAGGTGCGCACCAGCACACGCGGCGGCAGCTCGCGCACGGCGTGTTGCAGGTGTTCCCATTGCACCAGGGGCCCCCGGCCAATGGCGTGGATCACGCGGCAGGGGCCCAGGTAGGGCGCCAGGTCCACGGTCCCGATCGAAGCACCCTCGGGGTCGTAGTGCAGCGGCGCATCCGCGTGGGCGCCGATATGCGGCGACAGCGTGATGCGGCTCACGTTCACCGGGCAGCCGGGAGCGAGCGTGGCCGACCACTCCTGCTCGTAAGGCGTGTCGCCGGGAAATACCGGCGAGCCGGGCGCCACCGGGGGCGAGATATCCCAGATCCTTTTCATGGAAGAAAGTGTGCGCCGCGGCGCGCCTGCGTGGTGTCGGTTAATTCCAACAGCACCTCAAAAGTTGAGGCTTCAAGCATCGGGGCTGAGTCAACCCCGGTCGAGACTGGCGCGTTGCTTCGTAACTGTATATAAATACAGTACATCCACTTCACAGGAGGAATCATGGAACTGCAAGCAGCGCACCAGATCATCGACACCCTGGCCCAGGGCGTCCACCCCGTCACTGGCGAAGCCATGCCCGAGGACAGCCCTTACAACGCGCCCCCGGTGATCCGCGCGTTGTTCGCGGTTTCGCAGGCGCTGCAGGGCAAGCCAGCCCGGGTGCGGCGCGAATTGCCGCCCAATGCGGGCAAGCCCTGGTCGGCGGAAGAGGACGCCAAGCTGGGCGGCGCATTTGCCGCCGGGGTGGAACTGAAGCAGCTGGCCCTGGACATGGGCCGCACGCCGTTTGCCGTGGAAACGCGGCTGATCAAGCTCGGCAAGCTGCCACCGCGGGTGGGGCGTTTTGGTGCCCCGGCGGATTGACGCCCGCAGCGCCTGTCAGGCTACCTTGCCCAGCAGAAGGTATTCCATGAGTGCCTTCTGCGCGTGCATGCGGTTCTCGGCTTCGTCCCACACCACGGACTGGGGCCCGTCGATCACGTCGGCCTCGACTTCCTCGCCGCGGTGGGCGGGCAGGCAGTGCATGAAGAGGGCGTCGGCCTTGGCGATGCGCATCATCTCGCTGTCGACGCACCATTCCGCGAAAGCTTTCTTGCGCTCTTCGTTCTCGGCCTCGTAGCCCATGCTGGTCCACACGTCGGTGGTCACCAGATCGGCGCCCCGGCAGGCGTCCATGGGGTCCTTGAAGACCTTGTAGCTCTGGCTGCTGCGGATGCCGGCAACGGCCTGGTCCACTTCGTAACCGCTGGGCGTGCTCAGGTGGACGGTGAAGCCGAGCAGATCAGCGGCCTGCAACCAGGTGTTGGCCATGTTGTTGCCGTCGCCCACCCAGGCGACTGTCTTGCCCTTGATCGAGCCCCTGTGCTCGATGAAGGTGAAGATGTCCGCCAGGATCTGGCACGGATGAAACTCATTCGTCAGGCCGTTGATCACGGGCACGCGCGAGTATTGGGCGAAGCGCTCGATGCGGTCCTGGCCGAAGGTCCTGATCATCACGATGTCCACCATGCGGCTGATCACGCGGGCCGTGTCCTCGATCGGCTCGGCCCGGCCCAGTTGGCTATCGGTGGTGGTGAGGTTGAGGACGCTGCCGCCCATCTGGTACATGCCCGCCTCGAAGCTCACGCGGGTACGCGTCGAGGCTTTCTCGAAGATCATCGCCAGCGTGCGGTCCGCCAGTGGGTGGTACTTCTCGTACGCCTTGAACTTCTTCTTGATGACGGCCGCGCGCTCGAAGACCCAGGCGTATTCGTCCGCCGTCAGGTCGCTGAACTGGAGGTAGTGCTGGAGGGCCATGGTCACTGCGAGAGGAATTCGCGAACCAGCGGCGCGAGCAGGGCGACGATCTCATCGGCGTCGGCCTCGGTCAGGATCAGCGGCGGTACCAGGCGGATCACGTTATCGGCCGTGACGCTGATCAGCAGGCCCTTGTCGGCGGCGCGCTGCGTCAGCACGCCGCAGGGCTTGTCCAGCTCGATGCCCAGCATCAAGCCCTGGCCACGGATCTCGGTCACGCCCTTCAGGCCGCCCAGCTCGCGCGCCAGCGCTCCCTTGAGGTGGGCACCGACCCGCGCTGCGTTGTCCAGCAGACCCTCTTCTTCCATGATGCGGATGGTCTCGATCCCCGCGCGCATGGCCAGCGGATTGCCGCCGAAAGTCGTGCCGTGGTTGCCGGGCTGGAAGATGTTGGCGGCCTTGGGCCCGGCCACCACCGCGCCGACCGGCACGCCCGAGCCCAGGCCCTTGGCCAGCGGCATCACGTCCGGCTTGATGCCGGCCCATTGGTAGGCGAACCATTTGCCGGTGCGGCCCATGCCGCACTGCACTTCGTCGATCATGAGCAGCCATTCGCGCTGGTCGCACACCTGCCGCACCTGCTGCAGGTATTCGATGCGCATCGGGTTGACGCCGCCTTCACCCTGGATGGTTTCGAAGAACACCGCCACCACGTTCTTGTTGCCCTCGGTCGCGGCCTTGAGCGCTTCGATGTCATTGAGCGGAACGCGAATGAAGCCTTCGACCAGCGGGCCGAAGCCCTTCTGTACCTTCTCGTTGCCGGTGGCCGAGAGCGTGGCGATGCTGCGGCCGTGGAAGGCCTTCTCGTACACCACGATCTCCGGGCGCTCTATGCCCCGGTCGTGGCCGTACTTGCGCGCCAGCTTGATCGCCGCTTCGTTGGCCTCCAGGCCGGTGCAGCAGAAAAAGGCATTGGTCAGCCCCGACAGTTCCACCAGCTTGGCCGCCAGCTTTTCCTGGTTGGGCACGTGGTAGTAGTTGGAGCTGTGGATGATCTTGGCGATCTGGTCCTGCAGGGCAGGGACCAGCTTGGGGTGGTTGTGGCCCAGCGTATTGACGGCGATGCCACCCAATGCGTCGAGGTACTGCTTGCCGTTCACGTCCCACACTCGGACCCCCTGGCCATGCGACAGCGCAATGGGCACCCGGCCGTAGGTGTTCATGGTGTGGGGCGACGAAGCCTCGATCATTGCCATTTAAGAGATCTCCAAAAAAATTCGGCTCAACGCGAGTGAGCCGTTGAGGCCCGATTTTAGGCACAGAGGTTGCGCGCGTTGTTTGACAATTCCGCATCACTGCGATGCGCCGTGACAGCTGGCTGAAAGTTTGATCAGGTCTTATATAAGATATAATACTTGTGCACTGCAGCAGTGGGCGATCCCCGGGCCCGCGGTGCCAAAAACCAACTACACCAATGGTTTCGAGCAGCGCCAAAGAAGTCTTCATCCTCGGGCAAACTCGCGCCGGCAAGATCTTCCGCCCCAGTGACTGGGCGGAGCGGCTGGCCGGGGTCATGAGCTCGTTCCGCCCCGGCGGCGCCCAACCCGGCAGCCACCTCAGCTATTCCCCCTGGTGCATTCCCACCCTGATCGGTGGCGTCAAGGCCGTCGTCGTCAACAGCGAACTGCGCAACCTCGAGCCCATGGCCTGGGATTTCGTGCTGAATTTCGCCAAGGACAACGACCTGCAGGTGGCCGAGGCCTGCCTCCTCCCTGATCCGCCCAAGTAGCGCCCAAAAGCAAAAAAGCCGTCTTGCGACGGCTTTTTTGCTTTTGCTGGCAGCGCACCCGTTTCAAACGGCGCAGGCCTTTCGAGCCTGCGGGCTGTTTGCCTGAAAGGTCAGGCGGCCGCGGTAGCCAGGGCTTTCACCTTGGCGGACAGGCGGCTCTTGTCGCGAGCGGCCTTGTTCTTGTGGAAGATTTCCTTGTCGGCAACCGTGTCCACGATGCTTTGCGCCTTGGCGAACGCTTCGGTCGCCTTGGCCTTGTCACCGGAAGCAACGGCCTTCTCGACGTTCTTCACGGCGGTACGGTATTTGGAGCGCAGGGACGTGTTGGCTGCGTTGAGCTTGACGTCCTGGCGTGCGCGCTTGCGGCCCGACGCCAGGCGCGGGTTCTTTTTCTTGGGTTTGGCTGATGCCATAGTATGTGTTCCTTGTGTCTGAGGATGATGCCAGCAAAGCCCTCCATTATAGTCGCATAGCTCCATCGGGCTCCAGCCGACCCTCATGACCCCGCCGGGCGCGGGCTACACTCGCGCCGGTGACCCTGTTCAAAGCTGCTTCCACCGTATCCCTGCTGACCCTGGCGTCACGCATCACCGGCCTCGTCCGCGACCTGCTGATGGCGGCGACTTTCGGCGCCACCGGGCTGACCGACGCCTTCAACGTCGCCTTCCGCATCCCCAACCTGTTCCGGCGCCTGTTCGGCGAGGGCGCGTTCAGCCAGGCCTTCGTGCCGGCCCTGGCGCATTCCAAGGCAAAGGATGGCGATGAGGCCACCCAACGGTTGATCGACAGCGTGGCCACCGTCCTGGCCTGGTCGCTGCTGGTCACCTGCGCGATCGGCGTCGCGGGCGCGCCGGTGCTCGTCTGGGCGCTGGCCAGCGGCTTCAAGCAGCAACCGCAGAGCTTCGAGGCGGCCGTTTTCATGACCCGATGGATGTTTCCGTACATCGGCTTCATGTCCATGGTGGCCTTGTCGGCAGGTGTGCTCAATACGTGGAAACGGTTTGCCGTGCCGGCCGTGACGCCAGTGCTGCTGAACCTGTCGATGATCGCCGCCGCCTGGCTGGGCGCGCCCTGGTTCGGATCCATGGGCATAGAGCCGATCTACGCCATGGCGGGCGGCGTGATGCTGGGCGGCCTGCTGCAGCTGGCCGTGCAGATCCCCGTGCTGTACCGCCTTGGCCTGTTGCCGCGCATCGGCTTGGGCTGGTCCCGGTTGCGCGCCGCATGGAATGACCCGGGCACGCGGCACGTGGCGCGCATGATGCTTCCGGCCTTGCTGGGCGTGGGTGTGGCGCACATCTCCATCCTCATCAATACGCAGATTGCTTCCTGGCTCGCGCCGGGCAGCGTGACCTGGCTGGGCTATGCCGACCGGCTCATGGAGTTTCCGACGGCCATGCTGGGTGTCGCGCTGGGGGTGGTGCTGATGCCCCAGCTGGCGGGAGCCAGGGCCAGCAATGACCCGGAGCGCTATTCGGCCATGCTCGATTGGGGCCTGCGCCTGGTGGTGCTGCTCGCCGTTCCGGCATCCGCTGCCCTGCTCGTGTTCGCCAAGCCGCTGGTCGCCACGCTGTTCCACTATGGCGCTTTCAAGGACAGCGACGTGTCGCAGGTCGCCTTGGCGCTGGCCGGTTACGGCGCGGGCCTGGTGGGCCTCGTGGCGATCAAGGTCCTGGCGCCGGGGTTCTACGCCAGCCAGGACATGCGCACGCCGGTGCGCATCGCCATCGTCGTCCTGGTCATCACGCAGTTGTTGAACATCGTCCTCGTGCCCACGCTCAAACACGCCGGGCTCGCGCTGTCGATCGGCCTCGGCGCGCTGATCAACGCCGGCTGGTTGTTGGTGGGCCTGCGCAAGCGGGGCAGCTATCGCCCGGGGCCGGGCTGGGGCGTGTTTGCTCTTCAGGTGCTGGCCGGCACCGCCTTGCTCACGGTCTTCCTCATGTGGGGCGCGGCCAGTTTCCCGTGGATCGCCATGCGCTCCCAGGGGTGGGAGCGCGCCGGGCTCATGGCTTTGATGCTGCTTGGTTCTGGCGCTATCTATTTTGTAGCGATCTGGGCCGCGGGATTGAAGCTGCGGCAATTTGTCACGCGGTGACGCGCAGCCTGCGCGCGCCGCTTGACGACGGCCTGCGCCTCAATTACAAAGAACTCATGCTGCTGAATTTGAATGCTCCGACGCCGCTCGAGTACTTCAGCTCGCTGGCCCAAAGCGACGACCAGTTTCCCCTGCTCGAAGCGGCGGCCAGCATTGCCCAGGACGAATATCCCGACCTCGATGTCCAGCAGGTGCTCGGCGACGTCGACCAGCTGCTGGCGCGCCTCAAGCGCAGATTGCCGGCCGATGCGGCGCCGTTGCAACGGTTGCGCGCCCTCAACCAGTTCTTCTTTCGCGACCTGAGCTTCGGCGGCAACATCAACGATTACTGCGATCCCGACAACAGCTACCTGAACGTCGTGTTGCGCACCCGCCGCGGCAACCAGATTTCCCTGGCTGTGCTGTGGATCGAACTGGCGCAGGGCCTGGGCCTGCACGCCCGGGGCGTGTGCTTCCCCGGCCATTTCATGGTGAAGGTCAACCTGCCCAAGGGACAGGTGGTGATCGATCCATTCACCGGGCAATCGCTGTCGCGCGAGGAACTCGCCGAGCGGCTCGAGCCCTACAAGCGGCGCAGCGGATTGGTGGACGAGTTCGAGGTGCCGCTGGGGCTTTACCTGCAGGCCGCGCCGGGCCGCGACATCATTGCCAGGATGCTGCGCAACCTCAAGGAAATCCACCACGCCCAGGAAGACTGGCAGCGTGCCATCGCGGTGCAGGACCGGCTCGTCATCTTGTTGCCCGACGCCTGGGCCGAGTACCGCGACCGCGGCCTTGCTCATGCAGAGCAAGGCCACTCGGCATTGGCAGTGATCGACCTGGAAACTTACCTGGTTCACGCGCAGGACGCGCTGGATATCGACGTGATCGCCGATCGCGTGGCCGACCTGCGGCGCGCACGCAACTAGGCTTTCAGAAAACGCGGGATCTCCGGCCCTTCGGTGACCGGCGCCTGCGGCAGCGTTCGCACGGGAATGTAGTGCTCCGGGTTAAGAGCCCGCGCGCCGGAGAGAACCGCGAACCTCGAGCCGTGGAGCAGCGATTCCTGCGCCGAACCTTGCGTGGAAATCGGTTCGCGGGTGCTGGCGCCCGGCAGCGGCTGCAGGACGGGCCGCAGCCAGTCGATGATCGGCTCCCATTGCGCCAGGTCGGCGGCGGCCTGGCTGGGTGCCAGGTCGAACATGGTCAGGCCGCGCTCCAGGCTGCGCACGTACAGCTGGGTTTCGCGCAATGCGCCCAGATAGGGGACGCCGAGTCCCTGCGCCCAGTCGCTCAGCGTTTGCGCGGCGTTGGTCCGTCCGTCGACGCGCATGCCCACGACGGCCAGCCGGCAACGGCCGCTGGCGGCGCGGGGCAGGGTCATCAACTCGGCATGGCAGGCCGCCGCGGACTCGCGATCGAACATTGATGGACACACGGGCATGACGATGGCGTCGGCGAACATCACTACCCGCGCCAGCTCGAACCCATGGATGCCGCCCGGCGTGTCGAGCACCACATGGCTGATGCCGGTCGGCACGCGCAGCATGTTCTTCTGGTCTATGCCCCACGCGGCGATGGTGGGCAGGGCGGCATCGCGGCGCTTCAGCCAGGCCCGGCTGGATTGCTGGCGGTCCACGTCGCCCAGCATGACTGAATGGCCTTGCCGCGCGCACCACGCCGCGACATGCGCCGCGAAGGTGCTTTTGCCGCTGCCGCCCTTGCGGTTCACGACTGCGATCACGGGCATGGAGAAGCTTCCGTCGAGCCGATGGAAGAAACAGTTTGGAACAGAACGCGCGCCACGTCCAGCTTTGGCGCCGGGCAAGCCCGTGCGCCAGCGGTTTTGTGGCAAGGCAACGTCGAAAGGGCTCAGCGCCGGCGCCAGGCAAGGGCCGCCAGCGCGAGCGCGCTCAGCGCCGCACCGGCCAGGAACGTGGCCGGCGCGCCCCATCGGTCCCACAACAACCCGGCCAAGCCACTGGCCACGAGCAGGGCCAAGCCGCTCATGAGGTTGAAGAAGCCGAACGCGGTGCCGCGCAGGTCGGCCGGGGCCGTCTCGGCCACCATGGTGGCGAGCAGGCCTTGCGTCATGGCCATGTGCAGTCCCCACAGGCCTATGCCCACCCACAGCAGGGGTCCGCGGTTGCCCGCGGCGAGCAACATGTCGGCCGCGATCAGAACGGCCAGGCCCCAGGCGAGCAGGGCGCGATGGCTGATGCGGTCCGACAGCCGGCCAAAGGGGTAGGCGCCCACCGAATAGACGACGTTCATCGCGATCAGCACCAAGGGCGCCCAGGCCAGGCCCAGCCCGCCCTGCTGGGCGCGCAGCACCAGGAAGGCCTCGCTGAAGCGCGCCAGGGTGAACATCGCCCCAATGGCGACAACCCCCCAATAGGCCCGGCCGAGGCGCCGCAGGTTTTCGCGGCGGATCG
Source organism: Caenimonas soli (assembly GCF_013155545.1). Lineage (GTDB taxonomy): Bacteria > Pseudomonadota > Gammaproteobacteria > Burkholderiales > Burkholderiaceae_C > Ramlibacter > Ramlibacter soli. The sequence continues at coordinate 261,563 of NZ_JABJVV010000006.1, forward strand.
GGTTGCCCCGGCGCGCAGCCGCGGCTGGGGCGGGTTCGCGCACACCCACCACCAGCAAGGCCACAGACAGCGCGGCCGGGATCAGGGCCACCCAGAAGACGGCGCGAAAATCGTTCGCCCAGAGCAGCATCAGACCGATGGCCAGCGCAGGCCCCAGGAAAGCCCCGGCGGTGTCCAGCGACTGGCGCAGGCCGAAAGCAGCACCGCGCATGGCCGGTGGGGCGATGTCCGCGACCAGGGCGTCGCGCGGCGCCCCCCGGATGCCTTTGCCGACGCGATCGATCAGGCGCGCCGTGAGCACCAGGCCCGAGGTCGAAGCCAGGGCGAACAAGGGTTTGGACAGCGCGCCCAGGCCGTAACCCAGCACCGCCAAAGGCTTGCGGCGGCCCCAATGGTCGCTGAGCGCGCCTGAAAACACCTTGACGATCAGCGCCGTGGCTTCGGCCAGGCCCTCTATCAGGCCGACTACGAGCACGCTGATGCCCAGCGTGGTGACCATGAAAACCGGAAGCAGGCTGTGGATCAGCTCGGACGAAACGTCCATGAGCAGGCTGACGAAACCCAGGACCCAGATGCCCGCCGGCAAGCGCGAGGGCGCGGCCCGCGGGATGGAGGAATTACGCATCTGAGGTGCTGCGGGGTCGCGCCGGGCCTGGCCCGATAGAATTTGCCTAATTTTACCTTCGGCACGCATCGCCGCGTCCGGCCCCGCGCTCGCGCCACCCGCAATGCAATTCACGCCCACTCAGAAATACGCCGCAGCCTGGTTGCTGATCGCCATGCTGGCCGTGCTGGCGCTGTGGCTGCTGGGAAGGGTGCTAACCCCGTTCGTGGTCGCTGCCGTGCTGGCCTATGCGCTCACGCCGCTGGTCGACCGGCTCGATGCCCTCGGCCGGGGCCGCATGCCGCGTGTGATCGCGGTGGCGATCGTTGAACTGCTGCTGATCCTGGCGCTGGTGTCGCTGTTTCTGATGGTGGTGCCGATCATGGCCAAGGAAGTGCCGCTGATCCGCGAGCAGTTGCCCTTCCTGTTCGACAAGCTGAATGCGACGATCGCGCCTTGGCTGGAGCAGTTGGGCATCACGCTGCCGCTCGACCTCGCCAGCATCAAGGCGCAACTGGTCCGATACCTGAGCGCCAACTTCGAGGAGGCGCTCGGTTCCGTGTTCTCGTCCCTCAAGATAGGCGGCGGCGTCGCGCTCATCGTCGTCGGCTATGCCGTCCTCATTCCGGTGGCGCTCTTCTATCTGCTGCTCGACTGGAAGCAGGTGGTCGTGCGGGTGCTCGAACTGGTTCCGCCGCGCGCGCGCGCCAGCGTGGACTCGTTCACCACCGAAGCGGACCAGGTGCTGGGGCAATACCTGCGGGGACAGCTGCTCGTGATGCTGACCATGGCTGCTTTCTACAGCATCGGGCTGGCGCTGTTCGGGCTGGACCTGGCGGTGCCGATCGGCGTGTTTACCGGTCTCGCGATGTTCGTGCCCTATGTGGGGTTCGGCATCGGACTGGTGCTCGCCATCGTTGCGGGCGTCCTCCAATTCGCTTCCATCAAGGCCCTGGTCATGGTGGCCACGGTGTATGGGGCGGGCCAGGTCATCGAAGGCTTCTACCTGACGCCGCGCCTGGTCGGCCAGCGCATCGGCCTGCATCCCCTGGTCGTGATCTTTGCGCTGCTGGCGTTTGGCCAGCTGTTCGGATTCGTGGGCGTGCTGGTGGCACTGCCGGCCAGCGCCGTCCTCTTCGTCGCGATCCGCCGCCTGCGTGACGGCTACATGGGCAGCAAGCTGTACCAGAACTGATGAAGCAGATTGCGCTCGACATCGGCCTGGCCCGCGGGCCCACGCTGACCGGCTTTTGTGCCGGCCCCAACGAGGCCGCGCTCAAGCATCTCCAACTGTGGGCGGGCAGCCCGACCCGCTCGCCGGTGCCCACTTACCTGTGGGGCGCCAGCGCCAGCGGCAAGACGCACCTGCTCAAGGCCGTGGCCGAGTCGCTGCGGGAGCAGGGCGCCGCCGCCGGCTGGCTGGATGCGTCCATCACCGAGCCGCCTGACTTCAGCGAGAACTGGGCAGTGGTATTGCTCGACGACGTGCATCTGTACACGGCCGTGCAGCAACACGCGGCGTTCAACTGGTTCATCAACGCGCAATCGCTGCAGCGCGGGGTGCTCGCGGCCGGGGCCTTGCCGCCTGCCGACCTCAAGCTGCGCGAAGACCTGCGCACGCGCCTGGGCTGGGGCCATGTGTTCCAGCTGCAGGTGCTGAGCGAAACCGAGCGGCGGGCGGTGCTGCGCCAGGCCGCGGACGCGCGTGGCGTGTTCCTGGGCGACGAGGTGATGGACTTCATGCTCACGCGCTTCTCGCGCGACCTCGGCAGCCTGATGCAACTGCTGGAGCAGCTGGACGGCTACGCCTTGCAGACCAAGCGCGCCATCACCATCCCGCTCATCAAATCCATGCTGGAGAACGAGTGACGATTTCCAAGACCCGTCTTGCGCTGTTTGACCTGGACCACACGCTGCTGCCACTGGACTCCGATTACGCCTGGGGCGTCTTCACCCAGGACATTGGCTGGACCGATCCCGTGGTGTTCAAGGAGCGCAACGACGAGTTCTACGAGCATTACAAGGCGGGCACGCTGGACGTCCATGACTACGTGCGGTTCGCGACCGAGGCGGTGCGCCTGCGCGGGGCGGCCCAGGCCCAGGCTGCCCACGCCCGCTTCATGGACACAGTGATCCGCCCGGCCATCCGGCCCGAGGCGCTCGAACTGTTGCGTCAGCACGAAGCGGCCGGCGACCAGATGGTCCTGGTCACGGCCACCAACGACTTCATCACGGCGCCGATCGCCAGCGCCCTGGGGATCCAGGAGCTGATCGCCGTGCAGCTCGAACGCGGCGCGGATGGCTGGCTCACCGGCGAAATCGCCGGCGTGCCCTCTTTTCGCGAGGGCAAGGTGGAGCGGATGGCGCAATGGCTGGCAGGGCGCGGCCTGGGCTGGTGCGATGTCGAGGCGACCTTCTATTCCGATTCCATCAATGACCTGGCGCTGCTGGAGAAGGTGGACCATCCCGTGGCGACCAATCCGGACGCGCGCCTGCGCGCCATCGCCCATGAGCGCGGCTGGCGCATACTCGATCTGTTCAAGGAAAAATGATTAAAAAATTCATCGACAAGCTGCTCGGGAAATCGCCGGGCGGCAAGGGCGGCAAGCCCAACTTCGGCAAGCGCCAGGAGGTGGGCCCCCACGAGCACGGCATAGACCCGTCGCTGGTGGACGAGCGCGCGCTCAACGTGGTGCACACGCTCAAGGAAGCCGGCTTCGAAGCCTACATCGTGGGCGGCGCCGTGCGCGACCTGCTGGTGGGTTTGCGGCCCAAGGATTTCGACGTGGCCACCAGCGCCACGCCCGAGCAGGTCAAGGGCCTGTTCCGGCGGGCCTTCATCATCGGCAGGCGCTTTCGCATCGTGCACGTGGTGTACGGGCGCGGCCGCGAGCACGAGGTGATCGAGGTTTCTACTTTCCGCGCCTACATGGACAACGCGGCCGCCGAGCAGGTGGCGGGCAACGAGAAGACCAGCAAGAGCGAACTCGCCGGCATGAAGCACGCCGTCGATTCCACCGGCAGGGTGCTGCGCGACAACGTCTGGGGACCGCAGCATGAAGACGCGACGCGGCGCGACTTCACCATCAACGCGATGTACTACGACCCCGAGACGCAAACCGTGGTGGACTACCACGGCGGCATCAAGGACGCCAAGAAGCTCACCATCCGCATGATCGGCGACCCGTTGACGCGTTACCGCGAAGACCCGGTGCGCATCATCCGGGCCGTGCGTTTCGCCGCCAAGCTCAATCCGCTGGGCTTCAAGCTCGATGCGAAGACGGCCAAGCCGCTGATCGAATCGCAGGTGCTTCTGGCCGACGTGCCGCAAAGCCGCCTCTTCGACGAGATGCTCAAGCTGCTGCAGACCGGCCATTCGCTGGCCACCATCGCGCAGCTCAAGGCGCTTGGCATGGCGCGCGGCATCTATCCCTTGCTCGACGTGGTGGTGGAGCGCGCCGAACAGCCCTTCGTCAATGCCGCCTTGCAGGATACCGACCGGCGCGTGAACGAAGGCAAACCGGTCGCACCGAGTTTCCTTTTGGCCTGCGTGCTCTGGGCCGACGTGCGCGACGGCTGGGCGGATCGGCTGGCGAGCAAGCACCATCCGTTCCCGGCCTTGCAAGACGCGATCGACGAGGTGTTCAATTCCCGCATCGGCGACGTGTCCGGCCGCGGCAAGCTGGCCGGCGACATGCGCGAGATCTGGATGATGCAGCCGCGCTTCGACAAGCGCACCGGCAACACGCCGTTCAGCCTGGTGGACCAGCCGCGGTTTCGTGCGGCGTTCGACTTCATGCGGCTGCGCGCGGACGTGGGCGAGGTCGACGTGGTGTTGGCCGACTGGTGGCAGGAGTTCAGCCAGGCCAGCGACGCCGTTCGCGAAGACCTGGTAGCTCAACTGCGAGAAGAGCAGCACAAGGGCCAGCGCCGCGTCGTGCGGGCACCTCGTCCCATGGACAAACCTGCTCAACCGGTGTTGGCCGCGGCCCCCGAAACACCCACAGATGGTGATAATGAGCTTGAGAATGACGCCGGCATTTCCAGCGATGCGCCCAGGAAGCGCCGGCGCCGCCGTCGCAAGCCCTCGGGAGAAGGCGGCGAGCGTCAGTCCCTGCCAGCTCCCGGACCGCAGGAGTAGCTATGAAGCGTCTTCACTTGTCGTGGCTCTGGGCCTTGCTGCTGCTGGTGGCAGGCGCCGCACAAAGCAGCAATCTCGACAAGACGACGACGCTCGAGCAGCTCTCCGAAACGCCGCTGCCCGCTCAGGTCCTGGCCTTCCAGGCCGAGATGGAGCGCAACCTGGCCCAGCAACGAGGCACGCGCGCCAATGCGCGATCGCCCGGGCATTTGCGCCTGTTCAGCGCCCAGTGGTGCGGCTACTGCCGGCAGGCCCAGGCCTGGCTGGCCGCGAACCAGGTGCCCTACCAGAACCTGGATATCGACACACCTGAAGGCATGTCGGAGTTCGCGCGCTCCGGCAAGAAGGGCGGCATCCCCTTGCTACTCGGTTCCAACGTCGAGATCCGGGGATTTTCCGCAGGGTCCTATCGGGCCGCGCTGAGACCCGACCGCTAAGCATGCGCGAGGCGCTCACCGCCTACGTGGCCCTGGGTGCCAATCTCGGCGACGCGGCGCAGGCGGTGCGCGATGCATGCACGCGTCTTGGCGAGCTGGACGGCACGCGGCTCGTGCGCCAGTCGTCGCTGTACCGCAGCGCCCCCGTCGATTCCCAGGGCCCCGACTACATCAATGCCGTGGCCGAGCTGGCGACGCGGCTCACCGCACTTGAGCTGCTGGCGCAGTTGCAGCGGCTGGAATTGGCGGCCGGGCGCGAGCGGCCCTATCGCAACGCGCCGCGCACGCTCGATCTTGACCTGCTCCTCTATGGCGACGCGCGCATCGACAGCCCGCAACTGCAAGTCCCCCACCCGAGGATGAACCAGCGCGCCTTCGTGCTGGTGCCGCTGGCCGAGATCGCGCCCCAGCTCGTTCCGGCCAGCTCGCTGCAGGCCGTCGCCGGCCAGAGCCTCACGCGCTTACCTCCCGGGTAATTGCCCGCATGACGCGGCGGCCCGATCATCAAGCCATCGCAAAGTTCGTCAACAAAACGGAGGTTCTTATGACTGACACAGGCCTGATTGCCATCGCGTGCGGCTTGATCATTGGTTTGGGCGCGATTGGCGCCTGCCTGGGCATTGGCGCCATGGGCGGCCGGTTCATCGACGGCGCGGTCCGCCAGCCCGAAATGATGGAGCCGCTGCAAGTCAAGATGTTCCTGCTGGCCGGCCTGATCGACGCCAACTTCCTGATCGGCGTGGGCGTGGCGATGATGTTCGTCTTCGCCAACCCTTTCGCCAAGTAGTCCGGCGCTAGAACCAGTCCACCAGCCCCGATTGCTGCGCGTTCTGCGGGTTCGATCCGGCGTCGCGAACGCGCTGCAAGGCTTCCTCGGTGTCCAGGCCCAGCGCCTTGAGCACGCAGGCGGCCGTGCTGCCGGTGCGGCCCATGCCGGCGGCACAGTGCAGCAAGACGGAATCCCCCTGGCGCAGTGCCTGCGCGATCTGGCCCACGTCGCGCCGGAATTGCACCGGGTCTTCCGGCACGCCGAAATTGCGCATCTCCGCCTGCATCCAGCGGAACGGCAGCGTGCCCTGGACCAGCGCCCGATGGTAGGCGGGCGACAGCTCGGCCAGCTCCTGGCGCGGTGTGAGGCAGACCACCAGCGCCAGGCCCGCTTGCCGGGCTTGGGCCTCGAAGGCGCTCCAGGTCTCGAAGCGGCCGGGCATGGAGCCCAGCCAAAGCGAGCCGGGCACCTGCGGGGGCAGGGCTACGGGTCTCAATGCCATGGCTACGAACCGCCGCGCTGCCGGCTGACTGCCAGCTCGCTCACGGCTGATGCGCGATTGCCCCAGGAGCCGCGGATGTGGCTGAGCACAGCGGCCACGTCGGCGTCGCTCAGGAAGGTGGCGTAAGGCGGCATGCCGAAGGGCCGCGGGTTGCCGGCGGTGGAAGGGGCAAAGCCGCCATTCAGCACGACCTGGACCAGGTTGGCCGTCACCGGCATGGTGACGGCGCGGTTGCCCGCCAGCGCAGGATAGGCACCTGCAATGCCTTCACCTTTCGGGCCGTGGCACTGCGCGCAATGCTGCTCATACAGCTTGGCGCCGCGTTCCGCCAGCTGGGTGGTCATCGGCACCGGCGGGGTCGGCGCCCCGGCCGCGCTTTGCGGCAGGGCCTTGAGAAATACCGCGGTGGCCCGCAGGTCGGAGGCGGACAGGTGCTGGGTGCTTTGGAGCACGACTTCGGCCATCGGCCCCAGCACCGTGCCGCGTGCCGCCACCCCGCTTCGCAACAGGCGCTCGATATCGGCGAGGTCCCAGTCGGCCACGCCGGCTTCGGCGGGAGAGGCCAGCGAAGGCGCGTACCAGTTCTGCATGGGGATCAGGCCGCCGGAGAGATCCATCATGTCGCTGCTCGCGCCCAGCACGTTGCGTGAGCTGTGGCAGGCGTTGCAATGCCCGAGGCCCCGCACCAGGTAGGCGCCGCGATTCCATTCGGCCGACTGCCCCGTGTTCTCCTCGTGCTGGGCGGGGCTGAAGTAAAGCGCGCGCCAGACGGCGAGCGCGGTCTGGGTGCTGTAGGGCCAGCGCAGCTGATGGGGCATGTTGGGGCGCTCGACCGGCGGGATGCTGCGCAGGTAGTGATACATCGCGTCGGCGTCGGCGCGGGTGACCAGTGTGTAGTTGGGATAGGGAAAGGCGGGATACAGCAGGCGGCCATCCTTGGCGCGCCCGTTGTGCAGAGCCCGCCAGAAATGTGAGGCAGACCACTCGCCGATGCCCGTGGCCTTGTGAGGCGTGATGTTGCTGGCGTACACGGTGCCGAACGGCGTCTGGATGGGCCGGCCACCCGCGAATTCGGCGCCACCGCGATCGGTGTGGCACGTCATGCAATTGCCCGCACGCACCAGGTAGGCCCCGCGCGCCACGGTGTCGCCTGACGGCGGTGTCAGCGGGGGCGCGTCGTCGATGCGGCCTTCGCCCCGGAAGTTCAGGAACAGCACCAGCGCAACAACCGCCAGCACGCCCAGCAGGATGGCGCCCAGGACACGGCTCATGGCTGCTGCCTTCCTGCGGGCAGGGCCGCACTGCCGCAAGTGATGGTGGGCGGTTGCGGCAGCGAAAGCGCGGGCTTGGTATCGGGCGGCAGCGGTTGCGCCGCCAACCAGCTGGTCACGGCCGCCAGATCCTCCGGCCGCAGTTCACGGGCGATCTGCGCCATGCAATCAGGCGCATGCGCACGGCGTTGCCCCGTTCTCCACGCGCCCAGTTGGGCGTTGAGGTAATCGCGCGAAAGCCCCAGCAGGCCCGGCGTATTCGGCGCCACGCCGGTCAATCCGGCGCCGTGGCATTGCACGCAGGCCGGCACCTTGGCCGCCTCGTCTCCCTGCAAGACCAGCGTCCGTCCGCGCTCCAACGCGGCGGCGGGCACCGTGGCGGCCTGCGGCGCCGCGTAGGGCAAATCCAGCGATGCGAAGTGGCGCGCGATTTCCAGCAGATAGGCGTCGGACAGCGGGTCCAGCAGGCGTGCCATCAGCCCATAGTGGCGTCGGCCATCGCGGAAGTTCAGCAACTGGTTGTACAGGTAGCCGGTGGGCTTGCCGGCGATCCGTGGGTAGTAGCCGTCGGGGCCCGCGCGGCCTTCCTTTCCATGGCATGCCGTGCACGCGAGCGTGCGCTGGGCCATGGTGTCCTCGAACACGGGCACGGTCGCGGCTGGCGCGGCCGTGGCGGCGATGGCGAAGAACAGGCAAATGAGGTGCTTCATGACTGCGAAGACTATGCCACGGACGGCCGTGCGCGGAGCAGTCCTACAACCGGCCGTCCGGATGCGCTCTACATTGAACTATCGCTACCGGAGATACACATGAGCCCGAAGCAACCCCCGCCGAAAGCTGACGACAAGCAGCCGCCGCCGACCGACGAGGAACGCGGCACCAACGCGGTCGAGCACGAGCCCGATCCCAAGGCCGAGCCGCTGCCCGGCGAGCACAAATACATACCGCGCAGCCCCTACACGGCGGGCAATTCTTGAAAGCCCGGCGCAGTGATGAGCGGCCGGCTCATGGGCAGCCATAATCGGCGCATTCGAAGAAGATAGATTTCAGCCCATGTCCAACTACGAGATCCGCCCCGCGGTGGACAGCGACGCCGAGCCGGTCGCCGCTGTCCACGCCAACTCCTCCCACGCCGCATATGAAGGCGTGGCCCCTGCCGCGCCGCAAAGCCTGCCGGCCGACAAGCGCCGCGCCTTCTGGCGCGATGCGATCGAATACGGCGAGCCGCTGGTGCACGTCGCGCTCGATGCCGGGCGGGTGATCGGCTTCGTCGGTTTCGACCGTTCGCGCGACCCCAAGTCGAAGCCGACCACGGGCGAGATCTGGGCGCTGTACGTGGAGCCCTCGCACTGGGGGAAGGGCGCGGGCCTGGCGCTGTGGGACGCCGCGCGCGAAGGCCTCCTGGAAGAGGGATGTACCGAAGTCACGATGTGGATCCCGCTTTGCAACGATCGGGCGCTGCGCTTTGCCGAACTCGCCGGCTTCAAGCGCGAACTCAATACTGCGAAAACTGCAATCCTCGGCGGTGTCAAGCTCGAGGAAATCCGCCTCAAGCGGCCCCTCGACTGACCTCACCGCAGGAAACACATGGCTTCGAGTCTGCTCGCGCTGCTGGACGATATTGCGACGATCCTGGATGACGTGTCGATCCTGGCCAAGGTGGCGGCCAAGAAGACCGCGGGGGTGCTGGGCGATGACCTGGCGCTCAATGCCCAGCAGGTCGCCGGCGTTTCCGCCGAGCGCGAGCTGCCGGTGGTCTGGGCAGTGGCGAAGGGATCGTTCATCAACAAGGCCATCCTGGTGCCGGCTGCGCTGGCCATCAGCGCCTTTGCCCCCTGGGCCGTGACGCCGCTGCTGATGATAGGTGGCGCTTTCCTGTGCTTCGAGGGATTCGAAAAGCTTGCCCACAAGTTCTTGCACAGCCGCTCGCACGACGAGGCGCACGAAGAGGAACTGGCCCATGCCCTGCTCAACCCCGCGATCGACATGCGGGTGATCGAGAAAGACAAGATCAAGGGCGCCATACGCACCGACTTCATCCTCTCGGCCGAGATCATCGCGATCACCCTGGGCACCGTCGCGCAGAGCGAATTCAGCGTGCAGGTGGCTGTGCTCGCCGGCATCGCGATCCTCATGACGATCGGCGTTTACGGGCTGGTGGCGGGCATCGTCAAGCTGGACGATTTCGGCCTCTACCTCAGCCGCCGCGGCAGCGGCGCGGCCCGGGGCATCGGTGCGGCGATCCTGCGCACGGCCCCCTGGCTGATGAAGGCCCTGTCGGTGGCGGGCACCGCGGCGATGTTCCTGGTAGGCGGCGGCATCCTCGTGCACGGCATCGCTCCGCTGCACCATGCCATCGAGCACTGGACCGAAGGCATGGGCGGCGCGGGCGTCGTCGTGTCGATGGGGCTTGACGCCCTGGTAGGCCTCGTGGCGGGCGCCATCGTGCTGGGCGTCGTCACTTTCGCCCAGCGGCTCGGGCGCCGCAAGGCGACTGCGTGAGCGAACCGGCGCTCCTGCAGTGGAGTGAGGCGGGGGAACAACGCACCGCGCGTTGGCGGTCCGAGGCGGGCGTGGCACCGCCCAAGCGCGTGCAGTTGGTGGATGACACGCTGACGGCCGATGCCGCTTATCGCCTGTCCAGCGAAGGCGCGGGCCTTCTGTGGCGCAGCGACTTCCACAACGCCCGCCAGCTGCTGCAGGCGATGGCCCGCCGCGCCGATCGCAAGTCGTGCAAGGCCGCCGCGCCCCATCCAACGGCTCTCGAGGCCTTTCACCTGCACCGGCAAGCCCAGGGCCAGCGCTCACGCCTGCTGGGCAGGCTGCTGGTAGAACTGGACGGCAACTACGCCATCGCGCTGCCCCGCGCGCCCGATCTGCGCGAGGCCTGCATCGAGGCCTGGGGCCCGCCCGACGGCCAGCCGTCCGTCGCATCCCTGCGTGAACTTCTGGGCCTGGTGGGCGCGCACGAGTGGCGCAAGAAAGGCGTCGAGATACCTGCGTTGGGCGCGCCGCCGGGGAACCGGATCCATCCGCACTACGGCGTGTTCTCCCCCGTCCGCGGCGAGTACCTCGATCTGGTGGCTGCGGCGCCGCTGCCTTCGAAGCAACTGGCGTTCGACATAGGCACCGGGACCGGCGTGCTGGCGGCGATCCTCGCCCGCCGCGGGGTCGAGCGCGTGGTCGCGACCGACCAGGACCCGCGGGCCCTGGCCTGCGCCCGCGAAAACCTGGCGCGCCTGGGCTTGCAGGACCAGGTCGAGGTGGTGCAAGCCGATCTTTTTCCGCCGGGCCGCGCTCCGCTCGTCGTCTGCAATCCCCCTTGGGTCCCAGCGCGGCCCAGCGCGCCGCTGGAGCACGCCATCTACGACGAAGACAGCCGCATGCTGCGCGGATTTCTCGCCGGGCTGGCCGGGCACCTGGCGCCGGGCGGCGAAGGATGGCTCATTCTCTCGGACCTGGCCGAGCACCTGGGCCTGCGCACTCCCGAGGAGTTGCCCGCGCTGATCGAAGCGGCCGGGCTGCGCGTGGTGGCGCGCAAGGGGGTGCGCCCGCGCCATCCCAAGGCCGGCGACACCAGCGATCCCTTGCACGGGGCGCGGGTGAAGGAAATCACTTCCCTGTGGCGGCTGGCCGCCCGCTGAAAACGTGAATCGACCGAAGAAGCACAAGAGTAGGCGCACTCCTACGCTGGGTCAGGTATTCAGCGGATAAGCAGAGCTTGCCGGCCCGTTGATGATGAGTCCACTGCTGACCTACCTGCGGAGGATTCATGAACAGTTCCCAACAGTCGCTCCCGATCATCAATTCCGGCTCCTACGAGTTTGGGAACGACGCAGGCCGATGGTCGATCGAAGACGAAATTCCCCTCGGTTGCGAGTGCGCCAACCCGGCACTGCAGATCGAGCGATGGGGCCAGGAAGCGCCGGCGGGCCTCAAAGAGCCTTACTAGTTACCGAATAGTTACCAAGGCCTTACTGAGCCGCAATTCGTGACAGTTGCGGTCCTACAAGCTGTGCCTGCAAAACCCCACTTTTTGCGGCCTGGATGGATAAGTAGGCTGTGAGCAGCTGGCTTCGCCGGCTTCTTTTTTCAACCTACTTCCCTTCGGGGTTTCCATTCAAGGAGTTAGCAATGTCCACAACCAAGAAAACCCTGACGACCCTGGCCGCGGCCGCGGCCCTGGCCATCGGTGGCCTGTCCATCGCCCAGACCACGGGTTCAGGCACCTCGGGTTCGTCTGCCTCGGGCGGCGCAGCGTCGCCTGCTGCGGGCGCAGCCACCGGCTCCTCCAGCACCACGACGCCGACTCCGAGCACGACTCCGAGCGCGGCTCCGAGCGCCGACACGAGCACCAGCAGCGGTTCCACCGCCGCGAGCCCAAGCACCAGCAGCGGCTCCACCGCCGCGAGCCCAAGCTCCAGCGGCAGCACCACCATGGGCGCCAGCGGAACGGCCAGCTCGGACACCTCGGGCACGAGTGGCAGCCGCACGGCCCGCGCTGACCGGAACTAAACCCCATCCTCGCGGCTCCATCGGGTCCCATCTCCTGACCCGATGGAGATTTCGACCGACAAGGCAACTAGATGACCCGACCCAAGGAAGAGCCGACAACCAGCACTCGTTCGGAGTTCTTCGAAGCGCTCCAGAAGGGCCTGCTACTGGGTGCACTGGCACTCCTGCTGATCCTGCCGCCGTTGGCGCGAGGGCCTCAGTCCCCGCAGTCGCCTGGTCACGCCGTGATGCGGGCCAATTTCGGCGCGCACCAACCATCCCCGGAGGCGCGCAGCGTGGCGGATTGGGTGGTGGACTCCCGCGACCACAAGAAGATGTCCTTCGTCATCGTCGACAAGAAGGACGCCAAGGTTTACGTTTTCAGTCCCAGCGGGCAGCTCAAGGAAGCTTCCGTCGCGCTGTTGGGCTCGGCCCATGGCGACAATTCAGTTCCCGGCATCGGGGACAAGCCCTTGTCGCAGGTATTGCCCGAAGAGAAAACCACGCCCGCCGGTCGGTTCATCGCCGAACTTGGCATGAACACCAAAGGTGAGGACATCGTCTGGGTCGACTACGACGCCGCGGTGTCCATGCATCGCGTGCGAGCCAACGTGAAATCCGAACAGCGCCTCGAACGCCTGGCATCGCCGACGCCGGACGACAACCGCATTTCCTTTGGCTGCATCAACCTGCCGCCGCAGTTTTATGAAAACACCCTCAAGCCCGCGGTGCAGGCTGGCGGGGCCGTCATCTACGTCCTGCCGGAAACCCGCAGTCCGGCCGAAACCTTCGCGGCGTACTACGACGTGGACGCGCGCCTGAAACTCGCCCAGCGCTGAGCCCTAACAGCGGGTGAGCGCGTGTAACTTGTGGTTGAGCGGCTTAGTCCCACACAGACTCATGGTCTGCACTGACGCGGTGAATTTGCCGAGCTCATAGCCTTGACGCAGCTGGCGTTTTGGCCGGCGATTTCCATCAAGACACATAAAAGGAGTCTCCTAAATGAGTGCATCGACCCAATTCAAAGGCGTGTTCGCCGGCCTGGCAGCCCTGGCGATTGCCGGCTCTGCCATCGCGCAGGGCAATCCGCCGAATGCGGCTGTGAAGGATCCGGCGGTAGGCGCCGGCCAGCAAAGCAGCCAGACCACTCCCATGGGCAGCACCGGCACTCCTGCCGGCGGCAGCACCGCCGCCGGCGCTAGCACTACTAGCGGCAGCACCGCGGCAGGCGCCAGCAGCACCACCGGTTCCAGCGGCAGCACCATGTCGGGCTCCACGGGCGGCAGCTCCACCACGGGCACCTCGATGGGCGCCAGCGGCGCCGCTTCGACCGACACGGCGGCATCGGGCAGCCGCACCGCGCGCGCCGATCGCAACTGATCACCGAAGCTGTCACACGAAAAAACCGGGCCTTGCGCCCGGTTTTTCTTATGTGCGGCCGCCGCGCTTCAGACGGACCGCCACTTGTTCTCGGCCACCACGCAGCCGCTGATGCGCCACGTTGCATCGGGCTGGCGTTCGAGCGCAAACAAGGCCAACCACGACTTTGCGTTGTCGTCCGTGATCTCCACCAATTGCAGCACGCTCCCCTCATCCTCTTCGGGCTTGTGGAAGGTGACTGACGCCGGACGATAGACCATGGGATAGGCGCCGCGCACCATTGCGAGGAAACGGCCTGAACTGCCGATGGCTTCGCGCACGGCGGGCGTCGCTGTCTGGAACGCGCTCTCGGCGTCGTCGGAAGCAAAGGCCTCGAGCTGGGCCACGATGACGCCCTGGATTTTCTTAGCCTCGGTTTCCGGGAGCGGCCCAGCCAGGGCTTGCGTGGCGAACGCAAACGCCATGGCAGTCATCATGAAAAAGCGAGTGAAGAACGTATTCATCTGGCGTCTCCCGGTGGTCGGCCTATCCAGAGTACGCTCGCGCGCCAAGCCCAAGGTGTAGGCGGAAAGCGCCGGGAGGCGTCGGACGCTGCAACCGCGTCGCGGCGATGCCGGAAAGAGGGGATGCGGCCAGGCCCACTGGACAATGTTCGTACGTTTCTCGCATGGCGCGAAAGCCCGATACCTGTCGTTGTAGCGCGAAACCCGGCCGGCACTTTCGCAGTGTGGGCAGCCATTCGGGGCAAGAGAGCAAGCCGGCTGCTCGACCAGCTGTAGGCAACTTCCGTCACGATAGCTCTTGCGTGGCCGGCCCAATGACGGCGCGGTTGTGCTTGCAATCGTGGCGTCGGCGCAAGTGGGCATCGCTGCCGGACATAGTCCCACAAGCATCACTGGTGGGGCCTGACGCTACGGTCGCGCCCGAGCACTAGCCTTGGAGACAGCTGGCACCGATGCTGGCGTTTCAATCCAATCCGAACTTCAAGGAGCGTTTGTCATGAGTGCACTTACCAAAATCGCGGGCCTCGTCGCCGGCGTATCGACCGTCGCCGTTCTGGGTGTTGCCATTGCACAGAGTGAACCCCCCAATCCGATGATCACCAACCACCCGATAGCGGCCGGCCAGCAGAGCACCCACGTGACGCCGATGGGCGAAACCGGTGTGCTGGTTCATCTGGGCGAAGTGCGCACGGCCACCATCGTCAAGGAGCCCGAAGTGGCGGTGGTACAGCCCGAGCCGGCTGCGCCCGCACCTGAGCCTGTGGCTGCTGCCCCGGCTGCGGAACCGCCGACCACCACCATCGCGATGGGGGCGCCGGCAGCGCCTGAGCCCGCTCCCGCTCCGCGCGTCGTTCGCGCCGACCGGAACTGAAGCAGGACTCGCCCGGTTCAGAACCGGCAGCCGCTCAAGGGCGGTTGCCGGTTTTTTGTTGGGCGATGCGTTGCATGATCAGCTGGCGGGTCGATCGCACCTCGGCGGCGAACGGGCTCTGGGGGTCCGAGGCCTTTTCGATCTGGGCCAGCGCTTCGGCGTGCCGTCCCTGGTCGGACAGGGCTTGCGCCAGGTTATTGATGACGATGACGGACTGCGGGTGCTTCTGCTGGGCCGCACGCAGCACCGTCACCGCCTCGGCAAATGCACCGCGTGCGTGGTGTTGGTTCGCCAGGCCGATGGCGGCCGGCAGGTTGTCCGGCCAGCGCTTGAGGGCGGCTGCGTAGGCTTTGGCGGCAGCGTTGCCGTCGCCGGCTCGCGCCATGGCCAGCACGGCGGCCATCCATCCCTGCTCGGTCGCCGTCACCGGTATGCGATCCGGCGGGGCCACGACCATCGCCCAGTAGCCGCTTTTCATCCACTCGCGCTCGAACGCGGTGAACGGCATCTCCTGGCGAGCCTTGGTGCCGGAGCGCAGGTACAGGGTCCCCGAGGGATAGTCGAAGCCATTGACAACGGCGTAATGCCACTGGGTGAACATCAGCCCCACGTCCTGCAGCACGATCACGGGGTTGCCGGCAGCCACCTCGCGCAACAGATCGGCATAGCGTGGTGCCAGTTGATAGGAAACGCGCCCATAGTGACGCGGCGCGGCCAGCATTTCGATCTGCAGGCTGCCCTGGCGCGAGGGCAGGTATACCTGGCTCACCAAGGGCTCGGGCGTGATGCTCACGCCGCTGAATGAAAGCACGGTGGCCAGCGCCGCCGGGCCACACTGATATTCCACCTGGGGGAAGAAGGGCACGGCCTTCAATTCCACCGTCTGCGCCACGCCCTCCGGCCAGCCGGTGCGCAGGCCGATTGTCTGCGGGACCAGCTGGGCGCAGCCGGCCAGCAAGGCCAGCAGCACCCAGCACAAAAAGCCCGCGCATAGGCGGGCTGTGGGATGCGGACTGCTCACGCCGCCAATCCGCAGCGAACCGTCACTTACGGAAAGCGAAGTACCAGACCGCAGCCGCGATCAGGATCACCGCCAGCCAGCCACCACTGCTCAATGCGCCGGCGGGCGCCGTCTGCATGTCCTGAGCCATGGTGCGCACTTCCTGGTCGGTCATCGCAGCTACGCGCTCACGTGCCATGGCCGGATCGATGCCTTGGGCCTGCAGCTGGGCGGCGGTTTCGGCGCGGCTGAGATAGCTCAGCACCATTCCGCGATCCGTCTGCGCGGCACCAGCCGCGGCCGCCTGGTCCGCGCCGATCATTCCGGCATTGGCTGTCTGGAACGACAGCGCAAGCAGGGATACGACCAGGGCACGGCAGGTCATCTTCTTCATCGTTGAACTCATCTTCAGGCTCCTTGGATGGGGTTAGGGCAAGTAAGGCGCCGGCGGCAAGACCCACTATGGCGCGACACCAATATACGCGTCCCCGCGCCGCTTGTGTGGCCTTTGCCCCGGGGGTTTGCGAGGGGCGGCGCCCAGTCACAAACCGCTACAAAATGCACAGTTATTCGACGATGCTGGGATCCTTGCGGATGGTTTCGCGCGCGCGGTGCTCGTGGCGGTCGAGCTTGCCGAGCGTGTGGTCCAGCAGATTGATCAGCCGCTGCGTCGCGCCGCGGAATGCCTCGTCCTGGGTGGCGGCGTGATGGTTGACGGCCAGCGGTGCGTGGCCGTTCAGCCGCGCCTCCAGCATGCAGCGCCTGTCCGCCGCTCCGTTCTTGACGCTGTTTTCGTCGGTGAGTTGGACTTCGATCCTTGTTATTTCCTGATTGAACCGCGCAAGCGCCTCGTTCAAGAATTCGTCGGCCCAGCGTTCCAGGGCTTCCTTGTTCTCGAGGCCATTACCGGTGTTCACTTGTACTAGCATGAGATGGGTCCTTTTGATTGCGTGGTTTCAGTTTGGGGGCGGGCTTCAAATGGTTGTGTAGGAGGAAGTCCAAGATCGTGTCGGACGATCCGGGCCAGCCTGTATGCTCGGCGCTCGTCGGAGAATCAGAATGGCAACACTCGAAACCATAGAAACGGAAACCGGCCCCCAGCCTGGCGCCACAGTCATTGTGCTCCACGGCCTGGGCGCCGACGGTAACGACTTCGTGCCCATTGCCCAGGAACTCGACCTGGGCGCGGCCGGGCCGGTGCGCTTCGTGTTCCCGCATGCGCCCGTCATCCCCGTCACCATCAACAATGGCTACCGCATGCGGGCCTGGTACGACATCCTGGGCATGGACCTGGTGCAGCGGGAGGACGAAGCCGGGCTGCGCCTGTCGCTTGGCTCGGTGGAGGAACTGTTGGCACGCGAAAAGGCACGGGGCATGCCTGCCGAGCGCATCGTCCTGGCCGGCTTTTCGCAGGGTTGCGCCATGGCCCTGCTGACCGGGCTTCGGCACAAGGAGCGGCTCGCGGGAATCGTCGGGTTGTCCGGCTATTTACCGCTGGCGCAAAGCATCGCTGCCGAACGCAGCGACGCCAATGCGCTCACGCCCATCTTCATGGCCCATGGGCTGTACGACAACGTGGTGCCCATCGACCGCGGCAAGGCCTCGTGCGAGGCCTTGCGCACGTTGGGCTATGCGGTGGATTGGAACGAGTACCCGATGGCGCACTCGGTGTGCATGGAAGAGATCGCCGATCTCAACCGCTGGCTGCTGAAGGTGCTGGCGAAACCCTAGGGTCCTAGACTTCGCCGCCGAACCGCTTGATCAGGTTGGCGATGTACTTGTCGACCAGCTTCTCGAACTCGCCCTCGACCACCGGCGCCACGACCATCTTCATGAGGCCGGGCAAGGGCAGGGTGATCGCACCGTCGATCTTGAGCTCGATGGCGGTTGAGGTCTTGTGGTCCTTGATCTTCCAGTGGCCGCCCACCAGGGCATTGCCCACGCCTTCGACCGGCGTCCAGACCACGGTGCCCTTGGCCTTGCTGCTGGTGTACTTGCTCGCGTAGACGGTCTGGATGTTCACCTGCGCGGTGCCCACCTTTTCCATCTCCCACTTGTACACGCCGCCGCCCATGTCGGTGAGCTTTTCCACCTTGGGAAAGTGCGAAACGGAAGTCGGCACGTCGGCCAATACCTCGAACACTTCCGAGGCCTTGGCCTTGACTTCGAATTCGTAGCCCAGGTCGATGTTGACGGTCAGCGCCATGGGAGTCTCCTTGTTGTTTTGTTTTGGCTTGGATGGCATTTTGCCACCCGGCCGGCCTCAGGCCGCGTTCTGCGTACGGGCCTTGAAGGCGGCGGCGCGCTCGATCGCGGTGACGGCAGCGCCGACCAGCGTGTCGATCACCACTTCGGCGCCGTCGGCCGACAGTGCCAGGCCACGGGCGTAGTAGCCGCTGAAAGCCTCTTGCGCGCGGGCCGCGTTCTTGCGGGTCTCGGGCGTGAGCTTCGGGCTGGTTTCCTTGAGGGCGGCCTTCCAACGCTGCTCCAGCGTGCCGGCCAGGCGCTCGCCGCCTTCGCGATACACGCCGATGGCATGATGGGCGGCATTGCCGAAGTTGGCGATCAGGTCGGTGGCGTTGGCGGAAAAGGACTTGTTCATGGATGGGCTCCGTTGCGGGTTGATCAGCTGATTTTCCCAAGCCCGGCTAGTGCGGGCGACCTAATTCGGCCCTCTTTTCTAGAGGCGGCGGTCTAGCCCGGCTCCTACCAGATTTGCCTTTGTCCCGGGTCAAAGCAAGAAATCGCAAGCCGTGCTACCTTCCGCCCCAATACATGACACCACAGGCTTTCGTTGACATGAGCAACCTGCAGGCGCGCCTTGCCGCAATTCCGCCGGACCGGCTGAAGGGCATACGCCGCGGCATCGAAAAGGAAAGCCTGCGCACCACGACCGAAGGCGGGCTGGCCATGACGCCGCACCCGCAGGCCCTGGGTTCGGCGCTGACGCACCCGCACATCACCACCGACTACAGCGAAGCGCAGCTGGAGCTGATCACCGGCGTGCACGCCTCGCCGGAAACCTGCCTGGAAGAGCTGATGCAGGTGCACCAGTTCACCTACCGGGCATTGGCCGATGAAATGCTGTGGGTCTCCAGCATGCCGTGCATCCTGCCGGCCGACGAAAACATTCCCATCGGCCGCTACGGCTCTTCGAACGTGGGCCGCGCCAAGAGCGTGTACCGGATGGGCCTGGCGCACCGCTACGGCCGGCGCATGCAAACCATCTCCGGTATCCACTACAACTGGTCGCTGCCCGAGGTTTCCAGCGAGCAGTATTTCGCGCTGATCCGCAACTTCCGCCGCCACGCCTTCCTGCTGCTGTACCTGCTCGGCGCCTCGCCCGCGGTCTGCTCCAGCTTCGTGGCGGGCCGCCAGCACGAGCTGCAGACGCTGGCAAACGGCACCATGTACATGCCGTATGGCACATCGCTGCGCATGGGCCGCCTGGGCTACCAGAGCGAGGCGCAGGCCAGCCTGGCCGTGAGCTACAACGGGCTGGACGGCTACGCCGCCTCGCTGCAGGAGGCACTGACCAAACCCTATGCCGCGTATGAAGCCGTCGGCATCACGAACCCCGGCGGCGAATACAACCAGCTGGCCACG
This sequence comes from Caenimonas soli, assembly GCF_013155545.1. GTDB lineage: Bacteria > Pseudomonadota > Gammaproteobacteria > Burkholderiales > Burkholderiaceae_C > Ramlibacter > Ramlibacter soli. Next base: position 281,141 of record NZ_JABJVV010000006.1, read on the forward strand.
AGCTTGCTGCAGATAGAGAACGAGTTCTACGGGACCATCCGGCCCAAGCGCGTCATCCGGCCGGGCGAACGTCCGCTGCATGCGTTGCGTGAACGCGGCGTCGAATACGTGGAAGTGCGGCTGCTCGACCTCAACCCGTTCGTTCCGATCGGCATCACCGCGCAGAACATGCGCTTCCTGGACATCTTCCTGTTGCATTGCCTGCTCTCGGAGAGCCCGCCCGACACGCCGCAGGAGATCGTGGCGCTGGGCCGCAACCAGCACAAGACAGCGGCGTTCGGCCGCCAGCCGGGCCTCATGCTCGAGCGCGGCGAGGGCGAGGTGGAACTGACGCAGTGGGGCACCGAACTGCTGCAGGCCTTTGCCCCCATCGCAGCCTCGCTCGATGCAGCCCACCAAAGCACTGACTACTCGGATTCGCTGCGCGCGGCGCAGGCTTTGCTGCAAGAGCCCGACCTGCTGCCCTCGGCCCGCGTGCTGGCCGTGATGGAGCAGGACTTCGACAATTCCTTCATCGGATTCACGCGCGCGCAATCGCGCCAGACCAAGGCCAAGCTGCTGGCGCTGCCGTTCAGCGCGGCGCAGCAGGCCAAATTCGCGGCGCTCAGCGAGCAGTCGGTCGGGGACCAGCGAGCCATAGAGACAGCCGACACCTTGCCGTTCGAGGTTTACCGTCAGCAATACGTGTCGCCCGAACGGCTGGGCCTGACCAAGGCCGCGATCGCGCCGGCGCTCGCGGCCGTCTGAGGCGTTTCCCCAGCACGAAACGCGCCAACAGAGTACAATCGGGACTTCGATTGCGCAGGCGATTGAGCGCGCCAAATTAAAAATACTCTACCCCGGCGCGCCAGATCACCTCTGCGCCCGCGTCTCCCAGGGCATCCCAAAGCCCCAAGCACCGGCCCCAGCAAGCCGGTCTTCCCCATAAGACGCAGTCCCGGCCCTCCGTGCGAGGCCATGCCACCGGGATCGAAATGCGCCGGCTTGGCCTTGAAGGCAGGCTTTCACGAACTTTTTGCGGCCGCAGTGTTGCGCCCGCAGGACCCACTCGAATAACAATGAATTCCAAAGACAACATTACCGTAGGCAAGTACTTGATTTCGCCACTGACCAAACTGCTCGCGAACGGCTGGTACGCCTGTTCGGTCTCGATCCGCTCCGGCTCGGGCAGCGGCACGCACGACCGCGTGCTGCGCCTTACCCGCCTGTTCCAGAGCCACGTCGCTGCGGTGCGCTATGCCACCGCCGAAGGCCTGCAATGGGTAGGCCACCGCAATCCCAGCGTTCAGGGCGCCGCCCTTGCCGCGCATTAACCCCTGCACAGGAGATCCATACCATGGCCAAGGAAGAACTGATCGAGATGAAGGGGCATGTGGACGAAGTGCTGCCCGACTCGCGCTTTCGCGTGACGCTGGAGAACGGACACCAGGTCATCTGCTACACCGGCGGAAAGATGCGCAAGCACCACATCCGCATCATCGCGGGCGATAACGTCTCGCTGGAAATGTCGCCCTACGACCTGACCAAGGGACGTATCACGTTCCGCCACATCGCCGGCCGCAGCGGCCCCCCGCCGGCACGGCGCTAAGCTTTTCGCACCAGCTGAGCGGTAGTTCGGGGGTTTGTCCTACAGCCCCCGGTCAACAGGGGAGCGAAGGTAACCGTTGAGCATATTCACGGCTTTCCTGGAGCAAACCATGACCAAAATCACCCCTACCCATCGCATCGTTGCGCTGGCCATCGCCTCCCTCTGCATGGCGGCACCCAGCTTCGCCAAGGACAAGGACGACGACGGGCCCGGCAAGGGCAACAAGCATTCCCAAAAGCAGGAAGCCAAGGCGCAAAAGCAAGAGGCCAAGGCAGACAAGCACGCCGACAAGCAGCGCGACAAGGCCGAGAAGCAGGCTGCCAAGCGTGAGCGCAAAGAGATCAAGGCCGGCACCTATTTCAACGACCAGCATCGTGCCCGTGCCCGCGAGTACTACGTCAAGGAGTACGGTGACGGCCGCCGCTGCCCGCCGGGGCTGGCCAAGAAGCACAACGGCTGCATGCCCCCCGGCCAAGCCCATTGGGATGTCGGCCAGCGCCTCCCCGCCGGCGTGCCGGTCTATTCGGTGCCCCAGCCCGTGCTGGTGCACCTGCCGCCCGCGCCGTACGGCTACCGCTATGCGCGCATCGGCAACGACATCGTGCTGGTCCAGCAGCAAAACAACATCATCGTCGACATCATCGTCGGCTTGCTGAACAGCTGACCACCGCCTTCACGCCGCCAGCCAGCGGCGCAATCGCTCGTAGACCAACGGGTTGCTGAGCAGGTCCAGGTGATTCACGCCTCGCGCGACAAACGCGCGCGAGGGCGCAATGCGCAGGTCCCGGGTGGGCCTCGCATGGCGCCCCAGCGCGCTGGCCAGCGGTACCAGCCCATCGCCCAGCCATTCATCGCTTGCGCCTTCGCCCAAGGTGCCTGCCACCGCATAGCACGCGACCCCGGCGGGTAGCGGTACGGGCTTGCGGGTGTCGCGCTGGGTGAACCGGTCGCCGGTGCCGTCCCCTTCGAGCAGATTGCCGTGGCGCAGGTCCGTGATGCCCGCGCTGCGCAAGCCGCTCAAGCGGGTGAACGGCGCCACGTAGGGGCTGATGCCCAGTCCGCGGTGCAGCCAGTTGCCACCGCGCTCCAGCGGCGCCCCGTGATGCGGGCTCCCCAGGAAAAACAAGTGCCCAAGCCGGTCCGGCCACGCCATTCCAGCCTCGGTAGCCTGGTGCACGGCACTGCGGGCGACCAAGCCTCCCATGCTGTGGCCAACGATGGCCAGGCTCTCGATCGGCACCGGCCACGCCCGCAGCAGGCGCTCCAGTTCAATGGCCAGGTCGAGCCCGTTCGCCGAGATGTGGCGGCCCGTGTTGTAGCGGGCGTACACGGGCGTGTAGCCCAAGGCCTGCGCGAGTGCCTGGCCGTGATCGTGCCCGCTGCGCATCCACTGGCGGTCGTTCATGCATAGGCCGTGGATCAGCAGCAGTGCGCGCGGCGTGGCGGCTGCGCGCGGGTGCAACTCCATTTTCAGCGCCAGCGGATTGCCGGTGCGCTCCAGGTGATCGCCAATCACGCCGTTGAGTGCGGAGACGACCGCGTCGCGCCGCGGCATGGCCTCTTCTTCGGCCAGGTCCTGGGTAGCGGCTTTCAGCAATGCCTGGACACCTGCCAGCGCGAGATCGAGCCCTTTGCCCACCAGGCCTGTCGTTCCGTGGATGCTGCGGTAAACCAGGCCCGTGACGCCGCGCGTCGGCGCGTCGGCACGGGGCCCCAGCGGAGGGGGCACGCGGGCGATGCGCGAGTGCATCGCCTCCACGATCCCGGTGACGCCGTGCACGCCGTCCACCACCAGCTTCACGCCGCCGCGCAGTTCGCCCACCGCGCGTGCAGGCGGCCTTGGAAGCTTGCCCAATGCGGGCTTATTTGGTCTTGGGCTTGCCGCGGGGTATCACCGCCGTCATCGGCGGGGTAGGGCGGTCGGATGTGCCCTGCTTGGGCGGCGAGTTGTCCTTCTTGGGCTTCTTCGCCATCTTGTTGCTGCGTTGGTCGCCTTTGGCCATGGTTCCTCCGAAATGTTTGCAATCTGATGGGGACAGATAGTACCAACCATGGCGGCGCAGCCTGCGCTAAGACGACAGCGCCGCCGGCTCGGTGCTCTGGAACCTCGCGTCGTCGGCCGTTTGCTTGAGCTGCGCGTCGCGCTCGGCGAACATCTGCTCGAGGTCGGCCTTGGCGCTGGTAGCTGCGGCCGCCGGTACGGGCGCGGTAGTCGCCGCGACCAAGGGGGTGGCTGCCTTTGCCGGTTGTGCGGCGGCCTTCGGTTCGGCCCCCCAAGCCCGTTGCGGCAGGGGTGGACATACGGATTCGTCAGGCAAGGCAAACTGCCAGGAGATGCCCATGAGCCAAGTCGCGGCGCTGGCGTCCAGGGCCACGAGCCGGTTGATCAGGCTCTGCTGAAACGGCACCCCATATGACAGCAGTTCCGGATGCCAATGCTTGATCAAGAGCCGCCAATGCAGGCCCTTGTGCGTCACGCCGCGCGAAGTGGTCACCAGCGTCTCGGCGCGAATCCAGGTGGCAGGGATGTTGTGGCGATTGAGAGTGTCGCGCAAAGCCACGCGGAGCAGCTCGCGTCTGGCCGCCGACTGGTCGGGGGCGGGCGTATCGCCCAGAAGCTTGGAGAAGAAACCCATGGCGTGCTCCCAATCTGCGGTATCGGGATAGTAACAAAATGTTCCAGGCGACCGCAAGCCCCAATACCTGGATGTGGCGCAATTGCCGCGACCCGCAAATTTCAGGGCGAGGAAGGCAGCTTTTGCTCCACCTCCTGCAACAGCCAGGTCAGGGCATCCCCCTCGCTGTTGAAATTGCGCAGGCTCACTCCTTCCCGGCGGGCCACCGTTTCGCTGTGATAGCTGGTCGGATCGCCAGCTACCACCACGGAGACCTTGCGCAGGTGGGCGAGTTTCTGGGCGATCACACTGCCGATGAAGAATTGATCGGTAAAGCTCAGACGGCCCACCTCGGCCGCCTCCCGCGAGCGGCAACCTCAAGCTCGGCCGCGCGAAGGGGTCAAAACGGGCCGGGCAATGCCTTCAGCCCTAGCCACGCAACGCCAATGACCGCATTGACGGGCACGCTCAGGGAGGCGGGAATGTAGAAGCACGCGGAGAAGCCCGGCGAATTGAGCAGCAGTTCGGCCAGACTGCCCAGCGCAAAGAACACGGCGCCGCACCAGAGCCATCGCCGCATGTAGGTGAGAAGCCAGCGGGCCTGCTGCTGGTTGTAGCGCCACGCCGCGGCACGTTCGAGCACGTTTCCCTGGCTGACGTCCTTGAACATCCAGTTGAAGAAGAAGTAGCGATAGAGCAGCGTGCGAAAGGCCAGGTCCTGCATCCCGCGATTTTTTTGCGGCTGGGCCTGTCTCCATGTAGGAAGTCATCCTGCGGTCTCGTACGCGTTCTTCGGGACACAAAGGATCACGCGCTGGCCAAGCTGAAAGTGACCGTGGAAGCCGGCTGAAGGGTCCGGTCGGTCACGTCGATCCCTTGCACGAAGATCCCGGTCACGTGGCCGTCCGGATTCTTGATGGGGTGGTAGGTGAAGTCCACATAGCGCTCGACACCGGCCCGCCCGGCGCGGCTTCGAATGCGATCTTCCTGCCCCCCGCCGTATAGGCCTCACCTGTCCGATAGACCTTGTCCAGCAGCGCCAGGTAGCCCTGATCCACCGCCTCCGGCAGGGCTTCGGCCACTGTCTTGCCGATGACATCGCGATCACCGACCAGCCGCCGGTACGCCGGGTTTGCCAGCTCGAAGCGATGGTCGGACCCGCGCAACATGGCCATGAAGGCGGGCGCCTGTTCGAACAGCTGCGCGAATTGCTCGCGCTCGAAGGCCAGCCGGCGCCGCGCCAGCACCGCCTCGGTGGCCTCGGTGCACACCACCAGCACTCCGCCCACTCCGGTGGGTGAGAGCGGATCGTCGATGGGCTGATAGCCGTACGTCCAATAGACATCCTCGCGCCGGCCATTGCGCGTGATCGGCACCAGCGCATTCTCGTGCCAGGTGGATCCGCGGCCGCTCATCACCTGTTCGATCTGCGAGCCGATGATGGCGGGTCGCCGGGACGCGCGTCTGGCTATTCGTCCAGCACCCGCACCTTGACGCTTTTGCCCTTGATGCGGCCATTGTTGAGCTTCTCGGCGGCCTCTTGGCCGATGGCGCGATCCACGGCCACGTAGGTCGAAAACTCGTTGACGTCGATCTTGCCGATCTGCTCGCGCGTGTAGCCCAAGTCGGCCGTGAGCGCGCCCAGCACGTCGCCGGGACGGATCTTTTCCTTCCGGCCGCCCTGGATGTGCAGCGTAACCATGGGCGGGATCAGCGGACCTTTGCCAGTGGCCTTGAGTTCGTCGAGCTTGTGCCATTCGGACTCGCGGCCCTGCAGCAGTTCGATCTTGCCGACCGAACCCATCTCGTCCATGCTCACCAGGTTCAGCACCAGGCCGGTTTCGCCGGCGCGTCCGGTGCGGCCGATGCGGTGGATGTGCACCTCGGAATCGGGCGTGACGTCCACGTTGATGACGGCGGCGAGGCTGGCGATGTCCAGCCCGCGCGCGGCCACGTCGGTGGCGACCAGTACGGAACAGCTGCGATTGGCGAAGCGCACCAGCACCTGGTCGCGCTCGCGCTGCTCCAGTTCGCCGTAGAGCGCCAGGGCGCTGAACCCTTGCGCCTTCAGCGCATCGACAAGTTTCTTGCACTGCGCCTTGGTGTTGCAAAACGCCAGCGCGTTGGCGGGCCGGAAGTGATTGAGCAGCAGGCTCACCGCGCCCACCCGGTCCCTGTCTTCCACCTCGTACCAGCGCTGTTCGATCTGCGCGCCCGCATGCTGGGCATCCACCTTCACCGTGACCGGCTCGCGCATGAACTGGGCGGCGAGCTTGGCGATGCCCTCGGGATAGGTCGCGGAGAACAGCAGCGTCTGCCGTGTCTTGGGGCACTGGCGGGCCACCGTCACCATGTCGTCGAAGAAACCCATGTCGAGCATGCGGTCGGCTTCATCCAGCACCAGCGTGTTGAGCGCATCGAGTTTCAGGCTCTCCCGCGTCAGATGGTCCATCACGCGGCCCGGCGTGCCGACCACGATGTGCGCGCCGTGCTCCAGCGTTGCCAGCTGCCCGCGCAGTGGCACGCCGCCGCAGAGCGTCACCACCTTGATGTTGTCGTCGGCCCGCGCCAGGCGGCGGATCTCGGTGGTGACCTGGTCGGCCAGCTCGCGCGTGGGGCAAAGCACCAGGGCCTGCACCGCGAAGCGGCGGGCGTTCAAGTTGGCCAGCAGGGTGAGGGCGAAGGCCGCTGTCTTGCCGCTGCCGGTCTTGGCCTGGGCGATGATGTCCTTGCCCAGCAGCGCCGGCGGCAGGCTGGCCGCCTGGATCGGCGTCATGGCGAGGTAGCCCAGGCGCTCGAGGTTTGCCAGGGTGGCGGGATTGAGGGGCAGTGTGCCGAAAGAGGTGCTCATAGCCTGTCAATTAGAACAGGCGTCGGCGATAAACTTGCCTCGCGATGATCCGGCTGATATATATCCTGCCGCTCTTTCTGGTTCTCTGTCTGCCTTCCAGGGCCCAGGAGCGAAGCAATTTCTTCGACGATCCGTTCGTTCAGGTCACGGCGGCCATGCCGGGCTGCCCTGTTCCGGAAGGCCCCCTGGTGACGCAGGCCGAAGTGCGCGCCCAGGCCCATGTGCGCTCTCAGCATGGCGGTAGCTGCTACCGCTCCGGCCGCTGCCGCCTGGCCAACTCCTACCTGTACGACAAGGAAATCATCCCGCGCGCGGTGCTCTACCTGCAGCAGGACGGCCGCTTCGACAACACCAGTGTCTGGTTGCTGGGTGAGCGGCGGCTGGTCACGTTGATGGGCTGCGTCCAGTCCCGGGAACAGGGCGAAGCCATGGAGAAGGCCGTGCTGCTGGTGGACGACGTGATGGGCGTGGTGAACCACCTCATGATCGGCACCGAGGGCAAACCGCTTTACCGACCCGCAGGCGCCCCCGTCAAGTAGCGGGCCGTCAGTCGCAATTGCCGGCGGCTGCGCGCTTGAATAGCTGGCCCTGCGCCAGGGCCAGCGGTCCGCCGGCGGCGGCAATCTGCAGTTCGTCCCCATCGGCCTGCAACACCAGTTCTCCGGCGCGGCCACCCAGTACGCGCAGCGTAGCGCCGACTATGCGGCCCTCGAGTTGGCGGTTGCGTTGCCGGTGGGCCAGCGTGCCTTCGAACTCCTGGTAGCGCTGCGTGAGTTGCAGGCTGGTGCCGCGCAACAAGCCGGCGCCACACCACAGGCCCTGAACCCTGGCCGGGACCGTCCACAGATGTACCTTGCTGGTTTTTTCCAGTCCCACTTGCTTGTCAGGCACAGGCACGACGGTGGTCTGGTCGGGCTTCCAGTCGCCCATGTCCCAGTCGTGCGAAACGATGCGCGTGCCGGGCTTGAGCGCGAGCAGTGCAGGGCGCAACTGCAGGTTGACTTCGGGCAGCAGATACATCGTGACCACCGTGGCCGCCGACAGGTCGGTCTTGAACAGGTCCTGTTCGCGGAAGGTCACGCGGTCGGCGACGCCCGCCGTTTGTGCGTTGCGCCAGCTCTGCCGCACCAGGTCCGGCGCGATCTCCACGCCCAGGCCGGACGCATTGAAACGCCTGGCCGCCAGGATCACGATGCGGCCGTCGCCCGAACCCAGGTCGATCACGTGATCGCCGGGCCCCACGTCGGCAATACGCAGCATCTCCAGCGTAACGTTGTCCGGCGTGGTGATGAATGGCACTTCGTCCTGGGCCTGCGCCGCGCCCGGAGCAAGTGCAAGCAATGCAACAGCGGCAACCAGGCAGAGTAAAGGTGGGCGCAAAGGCACGTACATGGCTAAAAATGGTACAGCATGGCAAGACGCATCCGTACATCCACATGGGCCAAGACCTTCGAGCGCAGCTTCGTCGCCATGACCCGCACGGCGCTGCGGGCCAACAAGGCGCCCGCAGGCGCCGGCGACTGGATCGCGGGCATCGCCATGGGCGCCACGGGCGCGCGCCGGTACCGGCTGTACCGGCCGCCTGACGTGAAATTGGGCGAGCGCCTGCCCTTGATGGTGATGCTGCACGGCTGCGGCCAGGATGCAAAGAGCTTTGCCCAGTCCACGCGAATGAACCGCATCGCCGCGCGCGAGCGCTTCATGGTGCTGTACCCCGAGCAGGACCGGCTGGCCAATGCGCAGGGCTGCTGGAACTGGTTCGACACCCGCTCCGGCCGTGCGTACGGCGAGGCCGAGCTCATCATGAAGGCGATCGACCAGGTGTGCCTGTTGTACAGGGTAGACCGCACGCGCATCGCGGTGGCCGGCCTCTCGGCGGGGGCCAGCATGGCCGCATTGCTCGTCACCCGCCATCCCGCGCGGTTCAAGGCCGTGATGATGCACTCGGGCATTCCGCCCGGCACGGCGCATTCCACGATCTCCGCCGTCGGCGCGATGCATGGCTTGCGCCCCGTGAAGCCGCTCCTGGCCACGCCCGTGACGATGGCGGCGTTATGGCCGCCTCTGCTGGTGATCCACGGCGGCGTGGACCGTGTGGTTGCGGCCAACAACGGCCACGCGGCGGCGCAAGTGTGGGCCAACGCAGCCGGGGCCAGCCCGCTCAAAGTCCGCACTTTGCAACGCGGCAATCGCTACCCCATGACCGTGACGGACTTCAAGCTCAGGAGCAGCACTGTGGCTACACTGGTTGAAGTGGGAAAACTAGGTCATGCATGGAGCGGCGGCGCGGCGAACCAGCCCTACAGCGATGGGCAGGGGCCCGATGCGTCGCGGATGCTGTGGGCGTTCGCAGCGCGGCAGTTCTCAAGGTAGGGTCGCGAAGGCCAACAGCTACGGATCGAGTTGGCGCGGTCCTACGTGAAGTTATGTGAAGTCAATCTAACATCACGCCACAAACCAAGGGAGTTTTGTATGTCCAGTGACAAAGTTGAGCCCCTATCCGACGTCTGGATCTCCAGGTTTGACGACCGGGACGACGAAGAGCTGGCCCACAAGGTGTGGGTGCAGCAGATGTCGCTTCGGGACCAGGCAATCGCCCAGCCCATCAGGGGCTTTTCCATGCCGGATGAGCAGGCTTCCGGCCTGGTTCAACGGGAAGCCGCCAACGATTCGACTCCCGTCTAGAGTGAGCCTGCGTACGGAGTAAGTCATGCCAAGGGGTGACAAGTCTTCTTACACCGACAAGCAAAAGCGCCAGGCCGAGCACATAGAAGAAGGCTACGAGAAGCGCGGCGTTCCCGAGAAGGAAGCCGAAGCGCGCGCCTGGGCCACCGTCAACAAGGAAACCGGCGGCGGCAAGAAGAGCGGCTCGGGCCGCGGAAAAGCCAGCCGCTAGCGCCGACGTTTCGCGTCACTCTTTGTCGACGCGAATCTTGCCTTCGGCCACATACCGTTCGTATTCGTCCCGGGTGATCGCGGTGGAACCGGCCGTGTGGTTGGCCGTCCATCCGAGCGTGACGCTGTCGTCGGCCACCTCGATCTCGACTGGGCCGGGTGGGATCGGCATCATCACACCGTCGCCGGCGCGAAAACACACCTCACCGCGAATGATCGCGTGCTGGGACATCGTTGCTCCTTGCAGAGAAAAACCCATTTGAGCGATGCGCGGCCGTGTGCGCTGTCAGCCAAACACTCATGAGCATGCCGGACAACGGCAGCCGACTTGGCCGATGTCGATTTCAGCACCTATTGTTCGTCATAGGTGCGGGCGACCCCCAAACCCCGCCCGTAACGACTCAACAGGAGATCCAACATGCCCGTACTCGACAGCTACCTCTTTTTTGATGGCACCTGCGCGGAGGCCATGCGCTTCTACGAACGCACGCTGGGTGGGAAGATGGAAATGATGATGACTTACGCCGAGTCGCCGGAGCCGATGAAAGGCCCGCCCGGCTCGGAGAAGCGCATCATGCATGCCAGCCTGGTCATTGACGGCCGCCGCCTCATGGCCTCCGATTCACCGCCGGGGCAACCCCATTCGGCAATGAGCGGCTTCTCGCTGTCGCTCAACTACCCCAAGCCGGACGAAGCCAAGCGGATCTTCAACGCGCTCGCCGATGGCGGCACCGTCATCATGCCGCTGGGCAAGACCTTCTGGGCCGAGGCCTTCGGCATGCTCACCGATCGCTTCGGCACGCCTTGGATGGTGGGCGGCGGCGAGCAGTCTTAAATCGGTAACCAGACTGCAACGCAGGTTGCGAGCCGCACTCGTGACCCCGCATGCTTCTGCCCGCGCTTGAAATTGCTCGCCCGCTTGGCTATCAATCCTTCCCGGTTTGGCAGTACAAGCGGGCTTCGAGCGGACTCGCTTGCACCAATGGCAACCCACGCTCGGGGAGAATCGCATGAACCGCAATTTGGCAACCGCGCTGCGCATCGCTGCGATTGCAGCCGCAGCAGCCGCGGCAATGGCTGCAGGCAACGCCCTGGCCGACGACATCACCATCGAGAAAACGCCCTTCGTCAGCACCTTGAGCCGGGCCGAGGTTCGCGCCGACTTGCTCAAGAACTCCCAGGTGGCAAGAGAGCTGGCCAGCGAGTGGTCCATGCAATTCAACAACCTGAGTCCGGTCAGGAGCGCGTATTCGCCCGCGCAGGCCAGGGCGGCGTACGCTGCATCACGCGATGAAGTCAGGCAGCTGAACGGAGAAGACAGCGGCTCGATGTATTTTTCCATGAGCAGGAGCAACGGAACTTCCACCCGCGTAATGGGTGGCTCGGCCCACTGATCACGCTCACACGGCAGGTGCCCGCACGGGCAGGGTGAAGCGGCAACCAGGGAAGTGAACACAGCCCCAGAACGGACGGCTCTTGCCCCGGGCTGAACGCTCGACCATCTTCACCCCGCAGCTCGCGCAGGTGGGCCGCCAGTACTCGCCCTCGTAGGCGATTGCCAGCAGCGACTCCTGCTGCGCAGGCGTGCGGGTGGAAATCAGCGCCAGCAGGCCTTGGCCGTCCAGGGCGCTGATGCCGTTGTCCTTGGCGAACCGCCGCGCCTCTTCGGTGAAGGTCGAGGTGGCGGCGAAAGTGCCGCGCTGCAGCTTGTGGGAAGCCATGACGCCGTAGAACTCGCGCATCTCCTTGACGCCCACCGGCTTGCCGAGCCAGTGTTTGCACTGGACGACTGCGGCTGGCCCTTCGGCGTGCTGCGAATACAGCCAGATGTCCACGCCGCCGTCGGCGCCGTGCGACTGGGCCCTTGTCTCGAAGCCCGCCTGCCCGAACAGCGAGGCGCACAGCGCTTCGAACCGCCGCCATTCGATGTCCTCGAAGACGCGCGGGCTCCAGTCGGTGGCCGGCGGGCGCTCGCCGCGGTGCGGAGGAAAGGCCGATTCTTCGCCTTCGCCATCCATGCGGGATGCGAAAACCGTGGTGTCCTTGCCGAAGAGAGTCGGCTCGTTGCGCTGCCCTGAATGTCGATCGGGCGCAGGCCGCAAGACGGCATAGAGCACCAGCAAACCAAAACCGGTAAGAAAGACGTACGGCACGGGGGCAAGCAGGCTGGAGCCCAGCGAGAGAGAAAGCGACAGCAGGAGCACGCCCATGCCCAGCAGCGATATGGCCATGGCCAGGACCTTGCGCGAAGCGTCCTTCTTGACCTGCCCCGTTTTTCTTGTCCGCATCTATCCTCCTTGCACTACGCAGCCATTAGACAACGGCGCGGCCCGTTCAGGACCGTTCGAAGACCAGCAACAGGTTGTTGGCGGGCATTGCGTGGCGCTCGCGCAAAACCAGGCCGGCGCGGTGCGCCGCGCGCGCCACGTCTTCCAGCCGCCGGATGCCCCAGGCCGGATTGCTCGCGCGCAGGCTCCGGTCGAACGACAGGTTGCCCGGCGCCGTGGGCACGTCGTCTTCCAGGTAGGGACCGTAGGTGACCAGCACGCCGCCCGGCGCCAGGTGCGCCGCGCTGCCCTGCATCAGCGCAGCACAGGTCGCCCATGGCGCGATGTGCAGCATGTTGGCGCAGTAGATGGCGTCGAAGGGCTCGGTAAAAGGCGGGCCTTGTGCGGGCCACTGCGGCGCCATCACGTCGAGCAGCAGGGGCGGGCGCACATTGGTTAACGCTGCCTGCGCCGCCCAGGCGGCAATCGCGGGGAGCGCGCTCGCATTCGCGTCGGTCGGCTGCCAGGTCCATTCCGGCAGGGCGGCCGCGAACCAGGCCACATGCTGGCCGGTGCCCGAAGCGATCTCCAGCGCCGTGCCACGGGCAGGCAGCACCCGGCGCAGAACGTCGAGGATGGGCTGCTTGTTGCGGTCAGCGGCCGGGCTGTGGGGCAGGGTGGGCATGGGATAGTAGAGTAGCAGCCGCATCCCAGAACAGAAAGCACTCGCAGATGGCCATCCAGTGGTTCCCCGGGCACATGAACCTGACGCGCAAGGCCATAGCCGAGCGCATCAAGGACATCGACGTCGTCATCGAGGTGCTGGACGCGCGCCTGCCCGGCTCCAGCGCCAATCCGCTGCTGGCCGAAATGACCGGCCACAAGCCGACGTTGAAGATCCTCAACAAGCAGGACGTGGCCGACCCGGAGTGCACGCAGCAGTGGCTTGCGCATTACAACGCCCAGCCCGACACGCGCGCCGTGGCGCTGCAGGCCAGCGACGCCGCGGCCACGCAGCGCCTGGCGCCTGCCTGCCAAGCGCTCGCGCCCGGGCGCGGCGGAATGGCCAAGCCGATGCGGGTATTGATCTGCGGTGTGCCCAACGTCGGCAAGTCCACCTTGATCAATACGCTGTCCAACAAGCGCCATGCCAAGACGGGCGACGAAGCCGGCATCACCAAGCTGGAGCAGCGCATCACGCTGGCCGACGACTTCTACCTGTACGACACGCCGGGCCTGCTGTGGCCGCGCATCATCGTCGCGAAAAGCGGCTACAACCTGGCCGCCAGCGGGGCCATCGGCCGCAATGCGTATGACGAGGAAGAGGTGGCGCTGGAGCTGCTGGACTACTTGCGCCGGCACTACGCGGGCCTGGTCGAAGCGCGCTTCAAGCTCAGCGGCGTGGCCGCGATGAAAGACGAGGAAGTGCTGGAGGCCGTCGGACGCCAGCGCGGCGCGCTCCTGGGCAAGGGAAAGATCAACACCCAGAAGGCGGCCGAAATCGTCATCACGGAGTTCCGCGCCGCGACCCTGGGGCGCATCACGCTGGAGACTCCCGAGGAGTTCGCCCAGTGGCTGGCGGCGGGTCAGCTGCTGGATGCGCAGCGGCTGGCGAAGAAGGAGGCGAGGGCGGGTAAGGGCCGGAGAACTGCTGCGCCGAATCCGGAGAGGTGATGGCGCCTCCCACCCTTGATGCAAAAGTCCTTCGTGTTGCCGGGGTCGGTGGTGGCCTTGTTCTCGCGGTCGAACCGGACGGAAACCAGCCACCCGGGTTTGGCGGGCGAGACTGAAAGCACTGCGAACCCGTCCCCCGGCGACGGAAACCAGGTAGTCACACTGCAACGGTAGCGGGCTCCGCCGTGCGAAAACGTGAACTCATCGTTTCCCGCGAAGTCCTCTGCGGTGGCATTCGCAAATGGGTACGGGGCGTACAGCGCCGAGCTGTGGACCGAGTGGGCGACGGCAACCTTGCGGGAGCCGTCCAGCTTGCTGATTTCGATACGGGACACGCTCGATACATGCTCGTTGCCGGAAAGGAAGACCACATCGTCCGACCCGCGCTTGTATACGCCGGCCAGCAAACGATGCAGGGACGCCGGGTAGCCCTCCCACGCATCCGAGCGGATGCACGACGCAATGCTATTGCCCCGCGCCTCAAGACGACGCGGCAGAACCGGGGACGCGGAGACAAGAAACCGCGGCCCTTTGACTTTCCTGTCTGCAAGCCAGTTGTCCAGGTCCGTGCTTTGGGGCTCTCCCAGCAGGCTGGCGCTCTCCACGGTGGTTGCAGTGCGGGGAGTGCGCTCGGTTCTCGCATCCGCCCAGAAGAACTCGAATCCGGCCATGGGCGTTTGATGCCACAGTTTTGCTGGCACCGACGGATCCGGCTCGCGGTTGCATTGGTTGCGAAGGAATTCCTGGATGCCTGACTTCTTCAAGCATTCGTTGTCTTGACCCTTTCTTTGATTCGCGCCTGGCGGGTCGGGCTCCCAGTTGTCGTCGAGCTCGTGGTCGTCCAGCCGCATCACGGCCGGCAGCCGGGAGAAAACCGATCGGGGGCCGCGCGCCCCGAAAAACGCCTCATACGAAAGACGGTGCCGGTCGTCGAGCACTCGCGGATCGAAGAGCCCTGCCGTCGCATCGGCATAGATCTGGTCACCGGCCAGGACAAGAAACTCGGGCACCTGATCGCCCCGCTCGCCTTCCAGCACTTCGAGCAGGCGCATGTAAGAGGCGTCGCTGGGCCCGGGGGGTGCGTCTCGTGCCGCGCCAGGCGGTGTCCGGTCGAACAGGCCGCCGGGGTAATGGCAGCTCGCAAGCGCGAATCTTCGCGTGGTCGGCGGTGGCTTCGACACGCTCGGGCGCGGCGGCGGCCGTACGACGCCCAGGGCGAGGTCGGTGCTATCGGCCTTCCTGAGCGTATGCTCAACCGATCTCACCATGCCATCGACCAGGGCGCTGGTCGGTATGGAGTCCCCGGAAGCAAAGTTCACTGCCAGTTCGTCAAGCGATCGGCCGCCCGAGCTGGGCGGCGCCGGGGCGATGTCGTGCGACTGGTTGTACGTGAGGAGGACCAGGATTCCTTTCGCGGGGGCAGGAGGCGCGTAGCCGGCCAGATCGAAGGTGTAGCGCGTCCTCTCCCTGCCAGGGGACACCGGCTGGACGGCCCGCCATGCGACGTTTTCGCGGAGATAGTCTGGTGTCGGTACCGCCGGCCCCTTTTCATCGACGGGCACATATCGCCCGTCGTGTTCCGCGACAGGGATCAGCAGGACCGCGATCGGGTCGTCGCGCCGGCCATAGTCGCCCAGCGAATGGCGCTCCTTGCCGGGTGCGAACGGGTCCAGGCGAACGCCATAGGCAGGCATATGCGACTCGAATGTGATCCTGATGTCCGACGATTTCGGGGTGGACCTCTCACTGCCCTGATCGAGGAAGGCGTTCACCTTGTTGAACATGGCAGCAGCCGGGCTGCCGATCAGCAGATCCTGGTGCCCGGCGTCGCGGTACAACTTGGGCTCGAAAGCATCCAGATCTCCGAAACGCGGGTCGCTGTCCTTCAGTACCTTGCCGAAGTGCGTCGGCGTCTCGTCCGAAACCAGCCCGTTTTGTTGCCCGTGCACATGCAGGATCGGGAAGCGGAACTTCTCCCGCAGGCTTTCGGGCGTCACGTAATCATTGAAGCCCCGGCAATTGGTGATCGTGCGGTACCTGGCAAAGTGGATCGCCTGTGACACCGTGTCGACGTTCATTGGGCCAAAGTGATCGTCGATGTAGTCCAGCACTTTGGGCGGCAGGTTATTGACGTTGAAGTCGCGGCCGTAGAGGGCGTCCATGCGGTGTCGGGTGCCGACCCACGGCGTGCGCCGCCATGGCGGCCAGAGGGGATTTTCGCGATCGAACTCTTTCTCCGGATAGGGCAGGGAGGCCAGCACCAGGTCGATCAACCGATCGACCGTTCCGGGCTTGCGGGAGGGCCGAAATTCATAGTCGTGCAGCGGCAGATAGTGCTTCAGGTACCGCATGGCGTACGCTCTGAATACATTCTCGGGCGTGAAGATGACGGCAGGCGCGACCTGCGACATCACTAGGCGCCTGATCCTGTTCGGCAAGTCGCGCCTGAGTTGCAGAAGTTCTTCCTGCTGCGACTCGGAACCGAGCAGCGCCATGCCGAGCATCGCCGAACCCATGCAATGCGCGAATACGTCGACCTTCTCCGCGCCTGTCAGCGTGCAGACCTGATGCACAGCCACCGGAATGTCCGCCATGCCGGCCTCTTCGAAGGCCCAAGGCTCCTTGGCGTGCGGCATGCCGGCACTCGTGCGCATGTCAGCGATCCAGACATCCCGGCCGTGGTCCCATAACGCTGTGGCGAGGTTGGGCCGTACCGCATGGTGTGCGAATGTCGTGCCGCTGGCGCTGTAGCCATGAATCAGAAGGATAGGAGCGGCTTCGGATGGCTTCGTCGTGCCACGCGGGTAATGCGTCAACCGCACCTTCACGGGCAGGTTGTTGCGCGGTTTGTCCACTTTAAACTCATGAACCACGGGCTTGGGCAGGCCTGGAACACGACCCGGAAGGCGCTGGATATTGCGGGGCTCCGGTATGTCCGGCTGCCTGAAACTCCATGCATGGGTATGGACCAGCACGCGAGCCAGATACAAGCCGAGAGAGGCGATGTCGACGAGCGCCTTCGGCTTGTCCTGCTGCTGCACCACCCTGAGCAGCGGAACGCCCTGGCGGGCAAGATAGCCGGTGTCCAGCGCGAGGACTGCGCCCGCTGTGCGCGCGCGCGGAAAGGTTTTGAGCGTTACCTCCATTAACTGGCGCCATGGATTTGCGCGCCGGGAGTAGGTCAACCGCTTCTCGCCCCTGATCGCGGCGGTACGGAAGGAGTCCGCCACATCCTCGGGCACGCTCGACCTGAGCACTGCGTCGGTCTTCAGTTCATACTTGAAAAGACGCACGGCGCCGGCCCGGGAACTCAATTCCCACGAATTCTTCAGGCGCGCCTTCGCGTCCTGGAAAATGCCCAGGTCGCGAGTCTGCGCCGGACCCTTTCCGGTGAGTTTGTCGATCGTCCACAACACGCTGTCTCGCAGGCCCCGATTGCACAGCCATGCCCACCATGCGCGAAGCTGGCGCCCGATCGGCGATGACTTTTCGTGACTGAAGACCCTGAGGGTGCCCGTGACCGAAGCGACAAGGAGCGCTTTCTCGTCAGCTGCTTCCGTGTCGTCGGGTGGGCGAGGCGAGAAGATTCGCAGACGCCCGTTGGCAGGCTGTAGCTTGAGCGTGGCGGCGTCGGTCCCGCAGGTCAGGTCCTTGATCGAAGCCGGGTCGAAGCGTAACGTCAGTTCGACATGCGAGTCGTGCGGCATCCCTTCGATGGCCACCGGGCCCGAGAGACGTTCGGTCACCTCGATCAGCGTGTCCTGCGCCGGCTCGACGGGCTGCGGCCTCTTGAAGTAAGGACGATCGCGCAGGGGCTCGCCTGCGCCGACCTCCGTGTAGCCCCAGTCCGCGCGCAGCGCCCCGATGGCTCGCAATGCAAGGCTCGCGATCGTGAGTGCCGGGTTCATGCCGAGCGATGCCGGGACGATCGAGCCGTCGAGAACGACCAGACCTTCGTGATGCAGCCGCCCCCCGCTGCGTGAATCATCGAATACCCGGCCACAGTCGTCGACCACGCCGCAAGTCGAGTCGTCGCCCATCGGGCAGCCGCCCAGGGGGTGCACGGTCAGGAGCGGTCCGGTCTTTCCGTCGAACAGATAGTCGAGTTTTTCCGGCAACAGCCTCCACATCGGGCTGGGCAAGGCCCGGGCGCCAACACCCGAGTCTTGCAGCAGCGCTTCGAACTTGCGATGCCGTTCCAGCAATGGCGGATAGCTTCTCAATTCGGGCCATCGGATAGTCGCCGCGCCGTCGCCGTTGTCCCATTCGTCGCTCGAATTGAGTTTCATCACGCCATCGGCGCTGTCGTGGCCAATGATGGCGAAGACCTGCGTGTTGCGTATCGCCTGAGGGTCGACGGCGCAGGCATCGCGCGTTGCCCAGTCGTGCGGCTGCATGTCGCTTTCGGCCAGCATGTGAATCGCAGCCGTGGTGGTCACGGTCTGTTCGAGCATGGAACGCAAGGGCCCGGGCACGGCCAGGTCCTGGATCAGCATCTCGTCCGACTTTCGAAGGTCAACCATCCCGGTGATGGTGGGCCCGATCTGGTCGGCGGCCGGAACGGAGCGTGGATCGATGTCTTCGTCGGCAACGCAGTTCACCGGCGCTTTGCCGCCGTAGGCCGCGACGATGAGGTCTCCGTTTGAAGATACCTGATGGCCCAGCTTGGGCGACAGGCCGAAGCCCTTGCGCTGGGAACGCATCAGGATCTCCGTGGAGCCGAAGGTTCCGGCCGCAAGGATCACGCGACGGGCGCGAACCAGGGTCGGCTCCCCGTGCCTGCGTCGCAGCGCCTCGTCCGTGTGGACGACGTGCAGCTGCCAGGCCGGCGCCCCATCCACGCTGGCGAGTTTCTCGACTTTCAGCACCGTCGCTCCCGAGAACACCTCGGCACCGTGCTGCCTGGCTTCGGCCAGCAGCGTCACGTCGAGCGAGAGCTTGGCGTTGTAATTGCAACCGGTCGCGCAGTTGCCGCAGCGAATGCAGGCATCGACGTTGATGCCCGCCGCCGTCCGGAACGTCTTGTCTGGCGCGTCCGTCAAAGCGACTGTGACAGGCAGCGGCGTGGCCGTTCCTGTCGCGGCCAGCTTGCCCAGCGCCGTGTACTTGCGCGGCTCAGGCCCGCTGACCGACTTCATCGTCTGCGTCGCTCCGAGGCGCTGCCTGAGAACGGCACCGAGCTGGAACAGATCGACAATCGTCGCGCTTTGATGGAAGGTCTGCGGCCAAGGAGGCGCTGCGAACACCTCCGCATCGGGAAGTTCCATCACACCCGCGTTGATCAAGGACCCGCCGCCGACCCCGTTGGCGACCAGTGCGCACAGGTCGTCGCCGACGCGCACATCGAAGAGTCCCTCGCGCCGCCCGCGCGGATGGCATGATTCCTTCGTCGAAAAGCGCACATGCCCGGCGAGTTGCGACATCCGCGACGGGAACGATCCGGGCAGGTGTTCGCCGCCACGCTCCAGGATGCAGATGCGTTTGGTGCCGCGTGTCCTCGCGAGCTCGGCGGCGGCCACGGAACCACCATAGCCAGTGCCGACGATCACCACGTCGAAGTCGATACTCGTCGCCGCGCGATCCGCACCGCCGTCCAGCGAGACAATCAGCGTTTCGAATCCCTGCGACAGCCAGCGTGTCGCTCGATCTTCCCCGATGGCCTCACTGGTGGGCGGTGGCTTCTGACTCATGGCGCTTGCTCCCTGAACTTATTTCATGAGTAATCGCCCTGTGCAGCGTCTCCGCCGACACCGGCTTGTGCAGCATCGCAATGCCGGCCTCGTGGGCATCCCTCAAGCGGTCCGGCGCTGTATCGCCGCTGACGAGGATCGCCGGGAGGGCAGGGCGCGTGGAGCGCAGCTGCCGGATGGCGGCGATGCCGTTCTCGTCACCCCTGAGCCTCAGATCGACCAGCAGGATGTCGGGCTGCATGGATCGGCACTGCTCGACGGCGTCAGCGATGCAACCCGCCGATCGCACCTGGCATCCGAACGCCTGCAGCAAGGTCTCCATGCCCCTGCGGACGGCCTCCTCGTCATCCAGCACCAGCACGCGGGTACCTTCGAGAGAGGGGCTCGAATGCAAGCCGCCGGCCGTGGCCGCCATGCCGGAAAGCGCTGTGTGAGCACGCTCGATGCGGGGCACGGAGACGCTGAAGCGGGTCCCGCGGCCCGGCGACGACGAGATGTCGATCCGGAGTTCAAGAAGCTCCGCCAACCGGCGCACGATGGAAAGCCCCAGTCCCAGGCCGCGCGATCGATCCCGCTCCGGATTGCCGAGTTGGTAGAACTCCTCGAAGATGCGTTGGTGTTCCGTTTCGGGGATGCCTATGCCGGTGTCTTCGACGCTGACGACCCAATGGTCCGCGGCGGCCTCCGCACGAACCGCGATCTCGCCTCGCGGCGTGTACTTGATGGCGTTTTCCAGCAGGTTTCTGAGGATGCGGGCGAGCAGGACTTCATCCGTCTCGCACGAGGCGTCGCGCGGGCATCGCATCGCGAGGACCAGGCCTCTCGCGCTTGCCAGGGGAAGGTATTCATCCTCCAGGCGCGCGAGGAATCCGGACAGCGAGAAGGTTGTCTTGCGCACCGGCACGACACCGGCATCGAGCTTGGACACGTCGAGCAGCGCGTCGAGTTGCACGCTCAGGGCTTGCAATGCGGTGTCCATGTGTATCGCGATCTGGCGCGTCGCGTTGTCCAGCGGCTGCATGGTCAAGGCGGCGCTGAACAGCGAGATCGTATGCATAGGCTGGCGCAGGTCGTGGCTCGCCGACGCCAGAAAGCGTGTCTTGGCGCGATTGGCGGCCTCGGCGTCGTCGAGCGCCGAGCGAAGCTGCTGGTTGAGGACGATCTGTTCCTGCCGAATGTGAAACGATTCCTTGAGCAGCCGGAACGCGTCCTCGGCGAGCGACAGCAACACCATGCCGAACACAAGGATGAGGGCGCCGGTGGAGTATTCGACCCAGCGGTGCGGAACGCCCGGTGCCCCAAGGGCCCACATCGCGCTCAACGGCAGGAGCGTCGGTGCGATGAACGCAACGAACGCCGGCCGGTATCCGCCCGTGGTCGCGACCGCGCCTGCGCAAAGGCCCAGCAGAACGATGGACTGCACCGCACGCTCCGGCGTGTCGAGCGCAACGGCAAAGCCGATCGATGCGCCTTGGACCAAGCCATTGATACCGCTCAGCAGCACAGCGACACGCAGCTTGTCGCGCGGCGTTAAAGTCGCGTCGGGCAGGCTGCCCAATACCTTCCAGCGAACGGCCAGGATGAGCGCAACCGCCGAAAGCCAGAGCCACGGCAGCCAGCCGCCGAGTTGGCTCCAGGCCATTGAAGCCAGCAACAGCGAACACAGGAAGACAGGTACCGGGACCCGTCTGCCCTGGCGAGCGAACAGCTGTATCAACTCATCGGGCAGGTCGTTGCCGATGCGTTGGGCTGAGGTGTCCTTTTTTTTCACGGCGTCCTCAGCCAGGCACCTTGTCGAACATGTGAAGCTCGTGGACGCGATACATCGCCTGCGCCCGGGAGTTCACGCCCAGTGCCTGATAGATGGCCCCGAGATGGGCCTTGACCGTGCCCTCGGCGATATCGAGTTCGCGCGCGATGACCTTGTTGGCTTTGCCTTGAAGCAGGCGTTTCAGCACGGCGAGCTGCCGCCCGCTGAATTCCGGCTGGGCTCCAGCTTTAGGGGAATTGGCCGGCGATCGTATGTCTCCGCCGGCGGTCAATGCGGCGCGCGGGAGGTAGATGCCGTTGGCCAACACCAGGCGCAAGGCCTGGATGGTCAGGGAAGCGTCCGACGTCTTGGGGATGTAGCCTGCGGCCCCCTCATCGACCGCGCTGCGAATCAGCACGGGGTCTTCGTCGGCGGACACGACCACAACCGATGCGGTCTCGTGGGCGGCCTTGACCTGCCGCAATGCGTCCAGTCGACTTGTCCCCGGGAGGTTCATGTCGAGCAGGATCAGGTCGGGTGCATCCCCTGCCGAAAGGGCGATGGCCTGCGCAACGGTGCCGGCGTCTGATATCCGTACGGCCGGTTCCAGCGCAGTCAGAAGAGTCTTCAGCCCTTCTCGAAAGAGCGGGTGGTCGTCGACTATGAGGATATGCATTGATGCCTCAATGCCTGCAAGGGCTGGAGCGAATGATAGTCCTGGAGTTGCGGATGACAACTGGACGAATGGCCATTTGAGTAGGCCGATGGATTAGTCGAAAGGCTCCTTGCGGCTAGACGCCAGTGCAATAGCGTTTTCGCGATCGCTCTCCATACTTTGCCCATTCCCGGCGGTCGACGTGCCGCACCGCACAAGTCGACGCGTGAAGGTGTAAGAAGCGCTGGGCCGGCGCGACCAAGGGAAGTTCGGTTCACCAGACCGGCAGACGGACATTGAGCGACCCGTCATGACCGAGACAGTAACCCCGCTCAAAGGAGATCGACATGAACCGCCACCTCGCATCCACACTCTCCGTCACCACGACGGCCGCTGCGGCGCTCGCCTTCGTCGCGATTGCTTCAAGCCGTGCCCACGCGGACGACATCACTGTTGACAACACGCCGTTCGTCAGCAGCAAGACCCGCGCCGAAGTGCAGGCGGAAGTCATGGGGCCATCCCGTTCCCCGAACATCGCGTCCCTTGCGTGGTCCTCACGGATGAACCACGCGCCCCAGACCATGAGCGACTTCACGCGCGCGCAAGCGACGGCCGAATACCTCGCCGCCCGGGACCAAGTGCACGCGCTCAACGCCGAAGACAGCGGCTCGTCCTACTTCGCGTCGGTGCCGCGCCGCATGAACGACCGCATCCTGATGGGGCAGACACGCTGAAGGCTTGACTTCACCGCAGCCCGACGCTGTTGCACCCTGGCGACGATGAATCGCGCAAGCACGGGCTGCGAACAATTGGAAACCGTCGCCGGCGTCCGCCCTGTGTAGGCTCTAGCTCATCAGTTTGGGAAAGAGCCATGTCTTTGAAGTCGAATCTTTGGATGTTGAGTGCGCTTATGTGCCTTGGGGCCGGGTCGCCGGCGAGCGCGCAACAACAGGTCTACAAGTGCTGGTCCAGGGGCTCGGTGGTGTACACCGAGCGCCCCTGTTCCAAGCGGGTCCTCAACGCCGACGAGGCGCCGGTGCCCGTCAAGCCGAACCCGAAGGAAGTCGATATCGGGCGGATCGAGCAGAACCGCGCCTTGGCGCGATCCATGCGTCCCATGGCCGGTGAGAGCACGGAGCAGTTCGAAAAGCGGCGCCGCAGGGCCCGCCTGCTGGCGACGGATCGCGACGAATGCGCCAGGATCGATACGCGCATGCCCGTCGAGGAAGCGAGCATGAAGAATCCCGACAAAGCCGAAGTCCTGAAGGCCGAAGCGGCGCTTGCAGCAAGCAGGAAGCGATTCGGCCAGCTGGGGTGTTGACGCGTCCGGCTCCTCACGCTGCCAGTGCCAGTTGCGCTTCGTGGCGCTGGAAGGCGAGCTGAGGCGCCACCACGGACGGATGGCTGACCGGCCCCATATGGCCCACGCCGTCCAGCCGCACGACTTCGGCCTGGGTGCACTGGCGGGCAATGAGGTCCACCACTTTGCGCGCCGGCAGCGGGGAGGCGCTGCCGGTGATCAGGCGCACCGGCATTTCCAGCTTGCGATACGCCGAAGCAGGCACCACGTCGGCGAACAGCGCCTCGAATTCCGCCCGCACCTTGTGCATGCGCTCGGCGATCCCGCGGCGGCGCGTGGCGGACAGGCCGGCCCACGCGCCCGGGCCAGACCAGTAGTCCACGAAGAAGGCGGCGGCTTCCTCCAGCCTTCCCGACAGCGCATGCCAGCCGATGCGGCGCCCGACGCTGACGATCGTCTGGCCGATGGTTTCGTGATCGCGATCGGCCAACAGCAGAGCAAAGCGAACCGGCTCGAACAGCGTCAGTGTCTTGATGCGGTCGGGCCAGCGCAGCGCCATTTGCAGCGCCACGGCGCCACCATAGGAGTGACCCACCAGATGCACTGCGCCGGCTGTCGAGAAGAGCAGCGGTGCAAGCCGGCGCGCCTCTGTGTCGAGGTCGACCGGCGTGCCCGACGGCCAGCGCTCGCCGGGGCCATAGCCCGTCAGCTCGGGCGCAATCAGCCGCATTCCGGCCGGCAGCAGCTGGCTGTAGGCATCCCACTGGCGGCCGCTGCTGGCGCTGCAGTGGAGTCCGATCATGGTGTGCATGGTAGGTGACTCCTGACGAAAGAAACGCTCCTATCGAGCGTGAGCCAAGCATGGCCGGGGCAGGTAACACCGCGGCTTTCCCGCAGCATGGCCTGGTAGCCGGTTTGCGACCCGCACCTGGGTTTGCAACCGGCGTGTATCCGCCATGTATCCGGCAGGAAATTCCGGCCCAGGCACGCACTCCGCGCCGTAGACTGATGCCATGAGCACGCACGCGTCGCTGCCTGCGCCCGCCGGCGCCGAGGCTATTTCGCAGGCTCAGGTGCAGGCCTTGCGCCGGGTCGCCCTGGCAGTTGCCCGGCCGGCCGGGCCGGACCTGTTCGCGGACCTCGTGCGCGAGCTCGCGGCCAGCCTGCAGGCGGCCATGGTCTTCGTGGCGGTGTACGCCGACGACTCGCGCAGCATGATGCGCACGCTGGCCGTCTGTCTGCATGGCCAGATGCTGCCCAATTTTTCTTGCCCGCTGCAAGGCTCGCCGTTCGCCGCAGTGGCTGGGCGCTCCTGTCAGTTCATTGAATCGGGACTGCTCACTCAGCTAGCTCGCGACTCGCTGTTCGCCAGCGAGGGCATGGACTCCTCCGCTGCCTTTGCGCTCAACGACAGTGCGGGCGAGTCGCTGGGTCTGCTGGTGGCGATGGACCCCGAGCCTATTGCCGAAGGCGATGCGGGCCATGCCGAAGCGATGCTCGAGATCGTTGCCGGCAGGGCCTCCGCGGAAATCGAGCGCGGGCGCACCGACGAGGCCCTGCGCGCGGTGGCGCTGGCGGTCTCGGCCTCGCGCAGCGGAACGGTCTTCGAGGAGCTCGTGCGCCTCCTGGCGACCATCCTGCATGTCGAAGTGGCTTTCATTGCGCGCTACGGAGCGGCGCAGCCGGATTCGCTGCGCGTGCTGGCCATGTACAACGACGGCGAGATCGTGCAGGACGTCACGTACAAACTCGCCGGGACGCCCTGTCAGACCGTGCTCGGGCAGCGTTTCCAGGCCTACCCCTCGTGTCTGCAGCAACTATTTCCCAACGATCCGGACATTGCCTTGCACCAAACCGAAAGCTACGCGGGCCATCCACTTGTCGCGCTCGACGGCTCGCCGCTGGGCCTGGTGTCGGTGGCTTCGCGGCGCCCGCTGATGCAGGTGGACCGCGTGGAAGCCATGCTCAAGATCTTCGCGGTCCGCGCCGCGGCGGAGGTGGAGCGGCTGGGCGCCAGCGAAGCGCTGCAGCGTTCCGAGGCGAGCTACCGCGCCATCTTCGAAACATCGGAAGATGCGATCTTCATCCACGACTGGGACACGGGCGCCGTGCTCGACGTCAATGCCAAGGCCTGCGAGATCTACGGCTACACCCATGACGAGCTGCGCCGCAGTTCCGCAGCCGACACCAGCTCGGGCATGTTTCCGTATACGGCCGAGGAGGCGATGCGTCACTTGCAGATGGCGAAGCAGGGCAGCTACCCGCCGTTCGAATGGCAGCGCCGCAACAAGGATGGCACCCTGCATTGGGACGAGGTCCGGCTCAAGCCGGCCATGATCGACGGCCGGCCGCATATCCTGGCTTTCACCCGCGAGATCACGGCGCAGAAGCAGGC
Organism: Caenimonas soli; assembly: GCF_013155545.1. Classification (GTDB taxonomy): domain Bacteria; phylum Pseudomonadota; class Gammaproteobacteria; order Burkholderiales; family Burkholderiaceae_C; genus Ramlibacter; species Ramlibacter soli. The sequence goes on from NZ_JABJVV010000006.1 coordinate 306,821, forward strand.
ACTGGAAGATCTGCGCCAGCGCGAGGAACAGTACCGGGCCATCTTCGAAAGTTCGCTGGACGGCCTGTTCCTGTGGGACGAAAACCTGCGCGTCGCGGACGTCAACCCGGCCGGGCTCGCCCTCTACGGCATTCCCCGCCGCGAGGACGCCATCGGCCGGACCTTCCCTCGCAAGTTGCCCGATGCGTACGTTCGGGAGCGGCTCGGGCTGGTGCGGCGCGCACTGGAGGGCGAGACCACCCACATCGAAACCGTCGTGCTGCGGCCGGACGGCACCACCTTCGACGCCGACCTGCGGGTCATGCCGTTCGCGCACCGCGGCCGGCCGCATGCGCTGACGGTCGTGCGCGACATCAGCGAGAGGCGCCGCCGCGAGCGCGAACTGCAGCGTAGCGAGGCCCGCTTGCGCGCGACCGTCGAGGCCGCCTTCGATTGCGTCGTCAGCATGGACAGCGAAGGCCGGATCGTCGAATTCAACGCGGCGGCCGAGCGGGTGTTCGGCTACCGCCGTGAGGATGTGCTCGGCCGGATGCTGGCGGATGTGCTTATGCCGAAACGCCACCGTGCCGCGCACATCCGCGCCTTGGAGACTTTCAGCGCGCACGACGCGCCCACGGGCGGAAGGTTGGTGGAGGCCACGGCACTGTGCGCGGACGGCAGCGAACTTCCGGTGGAGGTCGCCATCAGCGTCGCGGCCGTGCCCGAGGGAAAAATCTTCGTGGGGCACCTGCGCGATATCACCGAACGGCGGCGCGCGGACCAGGCGCTGCGTGACAGCGAGGAGCAGTACCGCGCGATCTTCAATGCCTCGGCGGATGCGCTGGTGCTGCGCGCCGCCGATTTCAGCATCGTCGATGTCAACGCGACCTACGAGGCGATGAGTGGCTACTCCCGCGCGGAAGTGCTGGGCGTGAACCGCGTGCTGGCGAATCCGCCCGCGGTGGTGCCGACGATCCTTGCGCTCCACAAGAAGGCGGTTGCCGGCGAGGCGATCGGCCTTGACACCGAGCTGATACGGCGGGATGGCCGGCGCTACGACCTGGAACTGCGCGGCGTACCCATCCTGCACCGCGGCCAGCCGCACGTGCTGTATATCGGCCGCGACATCACCCAGGCCAAGCGTGCCGAGCACGCCCTGCGAGCCAGTGAAGAACAGTACCGCGCGATCTTCAATGCTTCGGCCGACGCGCTGGTGCTGCGCGATGGGAATTTCCGCGCTGTCGAGGTCAACCCGGCCTACACGACGATGAGCGGCTTCACCCGCGAGGAGGTCATGTCCTCCGACCACGTGTTGACGCAGGCCGACCCCGCCGTGCGGGCCCGCCATCGCGCGCAACACGAGCTTGCAGTGGCGGGCCAGGAACTGAGATTCGAGATCACGGCTACGCGCAAGGACGGCTCGACCTTGCAATGCGAGGTGCGCGGCACGCCGATGACGTACCGCGGCCGGCCGCATGTGCTGTATGCCACGCGTGACATCACCGACCGCCACGCCGCTGAACAGCGCCGCAGCGAACTCGAGCGGCAACTGCGCCAGGCGCAGAAGATGGAGGCGATCGGCCAGCTCACGGGCGGCATCGCCCACGATTTCAACAACATCCTCACCAGCGTGCTCGGCTACATCGCCATGGCGCAGGAGCGTCCGAAGCCATGCGAAGACCCGGTTCTGGCGCGGCAGCTCGAACAAGCCCGGCTCGCGGCCGAGCGGGCCCGGGACCATGTGGCGCAACTGCTGGCGTTCTCGCGACCCCGGCGCGGTGAAAGACGCCTGCTGGCGGCGGGGCCGGTGGCCCAGCAGGCCCTGCAGCTGCTGCGTCCCAACCTGCCTTCCTCGATCGCGGTGGCATGTCCCGAGGTGGTCGATGGATGCGAAGGGGCGGTGCCGCCGGTGGTGGCGGATCCGGTACAGCTGGAACAGGTGCTGTTCAACCTGTGCATCAACGCGCGCGACGCGATCCACGGCCACGGGACCATCCGCGTGCGCATCGGGTACTCGGCCGCTTCAGGGCACTGCGCTTCGTGCAGCGCGCCGCTGGAGGGCACGCGCTGGGTCTGGGTCGAGGTCGCAGACGACGGCCGCGGCATGGCGCGGGATGTGATGGAGCGGATGTTCGAGCCCTTCTTCACGACCAAGGAGGTCGGCCGGGGTACCGGCATGGGCCTGGCGATGGTCCATGGGATCGTGCATGACCACGGTGGCCATATCGAGGTGATTTCCACACCCGGGGAGGGATCGGCATTCCGGGTGCTGCTGCCGGCTGCCGCGCAGGAGACGGAGCAAGCTGATGACGTGGTGGCGCCGGCGCCGGCTGCCGCGCCTGCCGTTGCGCCGCTTCACGGGCGGGTGCTGCTGGTCGAGGACGAGGCCATCGTCAGCGATTACATGGTGAGCCTGATGACCGGATGGGGACTCGAGGTGGTGCTGGAGCACGACCCGCGGGCCGCGGCCCAGCGCCTGGCCTCGAGCGACGAGGACTTCGACCTGCTGCTGACCGACCAGACGATGCCGGGTATGACGGGCCTTGCGCTGTCGAAGCAGGCAACGCGGTACCGTCCCGCGTTGCCGGTTCTGGTTTACACGGGCAATGCCTCGGAAATCGGCCAGCGGGAACTGGCCGATTGCGGCGCCAGCGCGCTGCTGCGCAAACCCGTCGACGGCGCCACGCTGCGCCACTTGCTCAGCGAGCTGATCGGGCCCCGCGTCCCCGCCAGCCCGTGAGCGTCAGGGCTTCGTGCGCACGCGGGTAGGCTCGGCCAACCCATGGGACTCGGCCCAGTAGGAATCGAACTCCGAACGGCTCATCCCGAGGTCGCGCACGGTGGACGCGTCCAGGCCCGCGAATTCGCGTCGCGCGGCGGCATGGTGCCAGCGGTCGGCGAGGTGCTGTATCAGCACTCGCACCGAATTCTGGATGACATAGAAGATCATGGCTCACCTCCATGGGTTCAGGCTGCAAGGGGCAATGGCATTTCAGGCTGATCCGGAACGGCGTAGGTCAGCGGTGCGAGCGCGTTCTTGATCCGGATGCCTTGCGGCTCGTCGATCAGGCCGAACAGGATCTTCTGGAAGCGCGGTTCCATGACGCCGGAGACGATGTACTGCCAGCGATAGGCCTTGAGGAATTTCTCGTTGATCTGCTCGAGCTGCGCCTCGGAGTACCGCATGCTGGCGGCTTGCGCGAAATAGCGGGCGTCCGCCTGGGCTTGAGCCTGCAGCACGCCGTCCACCGCACCGACCAGCGCTATCAGGTCGTCTACCGCGGCGGAGCGCTGCTCGGCGTCGAGCTTGCCGTCCTCCTTGATCAGCTCCATCTCGTCGAGGATGGCGTGCTGGGACTCTTCCTTCCAGTGGAACAGGAATACGTCTTTCCATAGCTCGGACAGGTTGTCCTGCGGCGCGATGCTGGCGCGGTAGTGGGCCTGCACGAACAACTCGATGTGCAGCGTCAGGGCCAGCACGGCCCAGGTGCTCTTGCCCAGTACGGCGTGTGCCACCGCGTTCGGGTCGGCTGTCAGCCGGTAGCCCTCCGGCATGTCCAGCATCATCTGCGCTTCCAGGCGGCGGAACATTTCCTGGTGCTTGATCTCTTCGTCGGTCATGCGCACCAGAGCTTCCAGCGCCACCTGGTCGCCGAACCAATGATCCTTGCTGATGTCCAGCACCTTGGCGCTGATGAATCGCTCGACCAGGCTGAAGAGGTAGGCATAGGTGCGGCCCTGCACCTGGCTGAACAAGCGCTTGTCGGCCGGTGTCAGGAACGCCAGCTCATTGACCAGCGACAGGCCGCTCGGCATGAAGGCTTTGGTGTAGTCGAAACGGCGGCCTCGGATGACGTCGCGCTCGATTTCCCATCGCACGCGCTTGGAGACTTCTATGACGCGGGCGTAGCGTTCGGTGGTAGAGATGGTGTTCATGGCTGTCCTTTCCACGCTTAGATTGAGAGAAAGGAAGTGTGGAAAAAGCCGGTATCTCCGGCACGTCAGGCAGCCACCGTCGTGTAGCCACCTTGGCCGGTTTTTGTAACGGCCATGTATTGGGGCTGGTGATAGCGAATCCGCTGCGGCAAAATTTCCGGATGGATGCACGTACGCGACTGCTGGTAGTCGACGATGACGCGTCGGTGCGTTCGCTGCTGCGTGAATACCTCGAAGGACACGGCTACTCGGTCGGCGAGGCCGCCACCGGTGCCGAGATGCGCGAGCAGATCGAGCATGAGCTTCCCGATGCCGTGCTACTCGACATCCGCCTGCCCGGAGAGGACGGGCTGGTCCTTGCGCGGTACCTGCGGGAGCACTACGAGGTCGGCATCATCATGGTGACGGCATCCGGTGACCTGGTGGACAGGGTGGTCGGCCTCGAGCTGGGTGCGGACGACTACATCGCCAAGCCGTTCGACCTGCGCGAGCTGCTGGCCCGGCTCAAGAGCGTGTTGCGCAGGCTGCAGGTCAAGCCGTCCCCAGAGGGCAAGGAGCAGGCCGCGGCAGGGCAGGAGCAGCAACCGGCACAACAGCAACAGCAACCTCGGCGCCAGCGGTTCGGGCGCTGCGAAATCGATGTCGAGTCCCGTCGCATGTTCGAGGTCGGTGGCGAGGAGGTCACCATCACGGCGATGGAATACGACCTGCTCACGACATTCCTGGCCAATCCCAACCGGGTGCTGTCGCGCGACCAGCTGTTGCTGCGCACACGCAACCGTGAATGGGAGCCGTTCGACCGCTCGATCGACATCCGGATCGGCCGGCTCCGCCGCAAGATCGAGCCCGATCCGAACGGCGAGCCGCGCTGTATCAGGACCGTGCGTAACGCCGGCTACATGTTCATTCCGAATACCAGCTAGGGAAGTCTTCCGTTTGCCCCGAGTTGGAAGGAGAGCGTATGAATTCGCATAAGAGATACCCGCTTCTCATTCCCGCGATGCTGCTGCTGTTCGGCGCAGGCGCGATTGCTCAAACATACAGGGTTGTTGACCTTGCCACGTTGGCGCAAGGCAACGCGGCGGTTGTCCACGGGCCCAACACGGCGGGCGCGGGTGTTGGAGGGGGCACATTGGCCGGGCCAAGCAGCAGCGCGGGCGGCCAGCGAAGAGGGATTCTGTTCGGAGCCGGGGCCCCACGGCAGATCACCGGGCTGCCCGAGAGCGACGACACGACCGTCTACGGGCTGAACGATAACGGCGGGTTGGTGGGCAATTCCAACACGGACACGGCCCTGCGTGCATTCACCAGCACGCAGTCAGGGGCGGCCAGGGAGTTGCCGCCGCTCAGCGGCGACACCGCCAGCGCGGCCTATGGGATCAACAACCTCGGCCAGGCCGTCGGCTTTTCCAGCGGGCCGGGCGGCCAACGCGCCGTGATGTGGGATGCCAACGGCACGCCCATCGCGTTGCCCGGCTTGCCAGATTCCTCGAGCACCCGGGCCACCGGCATCAATGAGCGCGGGGAGGTTGCGGGCGTTGCGAGCACCGCCGCCGGCCACCGCCCGATCTTGTGGCCAAGGGGGCAGGCGCCCAGGGAACTGTTGCTGCTTGCCGGCCACGGCACAGGCGAAGCCAGCGCGATCAATGCGCGCGGAGACGTCGTCGGCTACTCGGCAAATGCACCTGGGGCGCGCCGAGCGACCTTGTGGCCCGGCACTGGCGGGGTCGTCGATCTCGGCACGCTGCCGGGCGGTAGTTTCAGCCAGGCCTTCGGATCCAACAGCGCCGGGGACGTCGTGGGAACCTCCGAAAGCCGGGCAGTGCTGTGGGCGCGCGGCGGTGCGATCCAGGACCTGAACAGCCTTATCCCGCCGTCGACATTCGTGCTGACCAAGGCAGTCGGCATCAACAACGCCGGCGCCATCATCGCAACGGGGCACGACGCCGAGGCCGGGCACGGCGCGGGCCCGCACTCGCATGAGGACGAGCACGATCTTCCAGTCCGCGTATTCCTGCTCATTCGTTCGGGAGGCGGCCTATGAACTTGCGCAAGTGTTCTGTCGCCGCACTCTCAGGCCTGTTGGGCGCAGCCTGTTTCCTGTCGCCCAGTGCCGCGAATGCGCAAGCCAGCGTGACGGGCCAGTGGACCAAACTGCAAAACCTTCCCCAGGCGCCCGTACACAATGTGGTGATGCCCAACGGCAAGGTCCTGATATGGGGCCGAGACAGCGTCGAGCGGATCTGGGACCCGGTCACCCAAGCAATCACCATTCCGCCCCATGTCGGCTATGACCTGTTCTGTGCGGGGCACACGCTCTTGTACGACGGACGGGTGCTCATCGCCGGCGGCCACATAGCGGACTTCGTGGGGCTGGCGAAGACCACCATTTACGACCCGGCCACGAATAGCTGGACTGCCGTGCCCGACATGAATGCCGGGCGCTGGTATCCGACCTTGACCACCCTGCCGAACGGCGACGTGCTGGTGGTTTCCGGCCAGATCGACACCTCCATTGGCGTGAATCCGCTTCCGCAGGTGTACCAGACGGCGACGAACAGCTGGCGCAATTTGACGAACGCGCAGCTGAACCAGCCCCTGTACCCGATGATGTTCCTGGCGCCGAACGGGAGGGTGATCGACGTCGGTCCGTCGAACATCACCCGCTGGCTGGACACGACCGGCACGGGCTCATGGTCCACGGTGGCCACGCGCAAGTTCGGGTGGCGCGATTACGGTTCCGCCGCCATGTACGCCGACGGGCGGATCCTGGTGGTGGGAGGCGGCTCCAGCCCGCCCACCGCCACCGCCGAGGTCATCAACCTGAACGTTGGCAAGCCGGCGTGGCGCTCCGTCGCGCCGATGAAGTTCGCGCGCCGGCACCTCAACACCACATTGCTGCCGGACGGCACGGTGCTGGCTACCGGCGGCACATCCGGCCCCGGGCACAACAATGCGACGACCCCCGTGTTCGCGGCGGAGCTGTGGAACCCTGCCACCGAGGCCTGGACCACGCTGGCCAGCGCATCGGTGCCCCGGCTGTACCACTCTGCGGCCATGTTGCTGCCCGACGGCCGCGTGATGACCAACGGCGGCGATGGCTATACGGATATCGAAGTCTTCTCCCCGCCGTACCTGTTCAAGGGCGCACGCCCGACCATGAGTGGCGCGCCGGCGTCCATCGGGTGGGGCCAGCGATTCACCGTGCAGAGCCCGGATGCAGCCAGCATCAGCAAGGTAACGCTGATCCGGCTGGGGTCCCCCACGCATGCGTTCGACATGAACCAGCGCCTGAACGCACTGCAGTTCACGCGCGGCACAGGCACGGTGGAGATCACCACCCCGGCGAATGCCAACCTGGCGCCGCCCGGGCACTACATGCTGTTCATCGTCAACGGTACTGGTGTTCCGTCTGTCGCCAGCATCCTGCAGATCAGCGGCTCTGCCCCGCCTCCGCCGCCTTCGCCGCCCGCATTGAGCTCGCTCTCGCCGAGCAACGCGACGGCAGGTGGGCCGGCTTTCACGCTCACCGTGAATGGCAGCAACTTCGTTTCGGGCGCGGCGGTTCGCTGGAATGGCGCCGCCCGCCCGACCACCTATGTCAGCGCCTTGCGGTTGACAGCCGCCATACCCGCCGCGGACATCGCGGCCGCGGGGACCGCCCAGGTCTCGGTGATCAATCCTTCGGGCACCGCGACGGGCACCTTGCCATTCACGGTGACGGCCGGGTCCGGGACGGGCTGTGTTCCCTATCCCGAGTGGGACCCCAACATACGCTATGTGGGCGGCGAGAGGGTGACGAGGCTGGGCAAGTACTACATCGCCAAGGTGGTGGGCGACTCGGTGTGGAACGTGAACTCGGCTCCGGAGTGGACTCCCAACTACTGGGACCTGACCACATGCCCGCCGAGTGGGTCCAGCACGAACTTCACGCTGTCGGTCACCCGGAACGGCACTGCGTCCGGAAACGGGTCGGTCACAAGCAACCCGGCCGGCATCAGTTGCGGCGCCACCTGCAGTGCCGCGTTCGCCGGCGGAAGCAGCGTCACGTTGACCGTTTCTACCAGCAGCGGCGGAGTATTTGCCGGCTGGGGCGGCGCGTGTACCGGCACCGCGACAACGTGCACGCTGACGATGGACGCCAACAAGGGAGTGACGGCGACGATCGGATCCGGCACGAGCTGCGTGCCCTATCCCGAGTGGAACCCCAACATACGCTATGTGGGCGGCGAGAAGGTGACGAGGCTGGGCAAGTACTACATAGCCAAGGTGGTGGGTGACTCGGTGTGGAATGTGAACTCGCCGCCCGAGTGGACCCCCAACTACTGGGACCTCACCACATGCCCCTGAGCCCTGAGGTTGGGCAGGAGGGCAAAATACGCCCATGACCGAAGCCACTCCTGCCCAAGACCGCCCCGCGCTGCCCGACCGTCTGTCCGTGGACCCGCGCAGCCCCCATCACATCGCCGCCGTGTTCGAGCACGACATCGGCATCCGCTTGAACGACAAAGAGCGCCACGATGTAGAGGAGTACTGCATCAGCGAGGGCTGGGTCAAGGTGCCGGCGGGCAAGACGCTGGACCGCAAGGGCAAGCCGCTGTTGATCACCTTGAAGGGGAAGGTGGAGGCGTTTTATCGATGAGATCCAGGGTTGCACGCTGGTTTGTTCGCGGAGCGCGGCTGGAGCGCGCGATGGCCAATCCCCAGTACCGCGATGGCCGCTTCGTCAACCTCGAGCCCGAGACGCCGACCAGCCTGGCGTCGCTCGGCGACTACATGGCGCGCCAGTTTTCCGGTGACGAGGTGCGCGAGCCTCCGGCACCGCTGCCGGTCCTGGCGGTCGACGGCGTGGTGGGAGTCGGTGCGGTGAGGGACGGCTGCAAATGTGCGCGAACTACGTCCCAGTGACCCGTCGCGCGCGGCTGCTCTCGTACTTCGGCGTGGAGCGCGACCGTGACGAGAACCCCGCGGACACGTTCCCGATCAACGTCGCTCCCTTCATCCGCCTGGCGAAAGACGGCGAAAGCGGAGTGCCCGTGGTGAACGACGGCCTGTTCGGGTTGTTGCCGCACTTTGCCAGCGAGGTGGGCTTTGGCCGCCGCACCTACAACGCCCGCAGCGAAACCGTGGACCGGCTGCCCAGCTTCCGCGATGCCTGGGCCAACGGCCAGCGCTGCATCATCCCCGCCGAAGCGCTGTACGAGCCGAACTATGAAGGCGGCAAGGCCGAGCGCTGGGCCGTCTACCAGGAAGGCTACGTGCCCTTCGGCGTCGCCGGCATCTACACCCAGTGGCGCGACTTCAAGACCGGGCGCGATGTGTACAGTTTCTCGATGCTCACCGTGAACGCCGACGACCACCCGTTCATCAAGCGCTTCCAAAAGCCAGAGGACGAGAAGCGCATGGTGGTCATCCTGCACCCGAGCGACTATGCGGAGTGGCTGTCATGCCCTGTGGACGAGGCCAAGCGTTTTCTCAAGCAGTGGACGGGACCGCTGCTAGGCGAGCCGCTGCCGCTACCGCCGCGGGCACCCAAGGCGAGCAGTGTGAGCACGGCCAAGCCGAGGAAGCCCGAGCCGCCGGAGACTGGGCGGTTGTTTTAGGCGCGCCCCCAGTATTCCGGATTGTTTTGCAATTCTTGTGCGGTAGCGCACAACAAATACAGAGCTGAGCGGCTAACATCGGGCTCTTCATGCTCCCAGGGTAGGACGCAACATGTTCGGGTGCAGATAGATGGTGGTGCCCCTCGAGGATCGCTCGGGTGACGGTGCAAATAATGCGAGGCTTGCGGATGCAGCCGTGTCGCAATGGCAGGCTATCGACGCGGCGCTTGCCCCCATCATCGGCAACCTTGGGGTTGCCGCGCTCTATCACCGCAGCCTTTTCCTGAGCCTGAAAGCCCACCCGTGGCTGGACCATCAGCGCAGCCCGGATGTGCTGGACCTGCCCGCGCTCAGGGCGGCCTTGCTGGCCGCCCGGGACCCCGCTGAAGTCCCCGAGGCCAGCGCAACTTTGCTTCGCACATTCATGGAACTGCTCGCCAGCCTGGTGGGTGCTCCGCTCGCCGAGCGCCTGCTCGGCCCCCTCTGGGCCCCATCGCCAGCCGGCACCTCTGGACAGGACACAACAACATCATGACGGCCAAAAAAGTGACCATCAATCGCCTCGCAACGGGCGTGCCCGGCCTGGACGAAGTCCTGGGCGGCGGCCTGCCCGAGTTTTCGTTCAATCTCATTGCCGGCCTGCCCGGTTGCGGCAAGACCACCCTGGCGCACCAGATGATGTTCGCGCTGGCCACGCCCGAGCGCCCGGCGCTCTACCTCACGGTGCTGGGCGAGCCGCCCCTGAAGATGCTGCGCTACCAGCAGCAATTCGAATTCTTCGACATGGCGCGGGTCAATCGTTGCATTCACTTCGTGAACCTTGGCCCGGACACCATGACAGGCAACCTCGACAAGGTGCTAGAGCGCATTGCCGCCGAGGTCAAGTCCCATGCACCTGCATTCGTCTTCGTGGACTCGTTCCGCTCGGTGGCGCTGGCCGGCGGCACGGACAGCACCTTGCAGCAGTTCATGCAGAAGCTGGGCGTGCTGATGACGAGCTGGCAGGCCACCACCTTTCTCATTGGCGAATACGCCGCCGACACCGCCACCAATCCGGTGTTCACCGTGTCCGATGGCCTGATCTGGCTGCACCAGAGCGTTCAGCGCAACTCCATGGTCCGCAAGATCGAGGTCATGAAGATGCGCGGCCAGCCCACCCTGGCGGGCGTGCATACCTTCCGCCTGAGCAGTGCCGGCGTCGAGGTTTTCCCGCCGGCCAGTGCTGCGGCCCCACCCCCGCGCAGCCAAGCGCGTCCTCAGGCCTCTGGCCGTGTGCTCATGGGGGTGGATCGCCTGGACGAGATGCTGGGCGGCGGGTTGCCGCGCGGCTACTCGCTGCTGGTGGCCGGCCCCTCCGGGTCGGGCAAGAGCATCCTGGCGGCCAGCTTCCTGCAAGAGGGCGCGCGCAAAGGTGAAACCGGCGTGATCGCGGTTTTCGAACAGCGCGCCAACCGGTCGCGCAACCCGGTTCTGGAAGAGCTGATCAAGAGCGGGCGGGTCAGCCTGGTCGACAGCCGGGCGCCCGACCTGTCGATCGACGAGATCGTGATGCTGCTCATCAAGGAAATCCGGCGCCTCAATGCAACGCGGGTGGTGATCGATTCACTCTCCGCGTTCGAAGTGGCGCTGGCGCCCACCTTCCGCGAAGATTTCCGTGAATCCATGCTCCGCCTGGTGAGTGCGTTGGCCCAGGAGGGGGTGACGGTGCTGTTGACGTCGGAGCTGGAGGATCGCTACACCGACCTGCGTTTCAGCCCTTACGGCACGGCCTTCCTGACCGACGCGATCATCGTGCAGCGCTATATCGAGGTGGATAGCCGGCTGCGCCGCGTCATGGCCGTGATCAAGGTGCGCGACAGCGGGCATTCGGACGAACTGCGGGCCTACACCATCGATGCACAAGGCATCCGCATCGGCGAGATGCTGCCGGGTGAAGAAGGCCTGTTGGGCGGCCGGCCGACCCGCAAGAGCGGTCGCGCTGCCCCCACCAGTTAGCAAAGATGGACGCCGCCCGCGCCGCTCACCTCCTGGAGGCCAACCAACAATTGGTGCTGGCGGTGATTCGCGCGCAGGATGAAGCTGCTGCTGCCGCGCAGGCTCTCCGGGATCTGGCCCGGTCGCCGCATATCGAGGCTCTGACGGAGCAGCCCGACGGCGCGCTGTTGTTCGACCGCCTCGCCCATGCGCTTGCCGTCGCACGGCGAAAGCTCTCCAAGCTGGGCCTGCTGTTCGTGAGCGTGGACAACCTCGAGGACATCAACAACACGTTGGGCCACGCCCGCGGCGAGCAGGTGCTCAAGCTGGCGGCGCAGCGGCTGGCTTCGGCCGTGCGCGGCTCGGATACGGTCAGCCGGCAGGGAAGCCATGAATTCCTGATCCTGTTGACGGACCTGTCGCACGCCCGCGATGCCCTGACGGTGGCCGATTCGATCGTCGCCGCGATGGCCTTGCCGGGCCAGGTGGGCGGCCAGCAAGTGAGCTTGAGAGCAAGCATCGGCATCAGCGTCTTTCCGGACGATGGAAACGACGGCGACGCACTGATCGATCGGGCCACCGCGGCCATGTACAACGCCAGGCGGCGCGGCGTGGGCAGCTATTTCTTCAGGGATGAGGCGGCCACCAAAGAGCGCAGCCTGGCGCTGCGGACCGCGGAGTGGCTGCGTCGAATCAGCGGATCGGTAGCGCCCTATGGGGATCCGGGCACGGCGGAGCATCGCAGGGAGGCCAACGAACAGCTGCTGCTGGCTGCGCTGCGCTCGCAACAATTGCAGGACGCCGCTGAATTGGCGTACCGGCGCCAGACCGAACTCATGGGCGTAGTTGCCCATGAGTTGCGGCAGCCTCTGGGCCCCATCACCATGGCCGCATCAATGCTGGCTACGGAAGGCGCCGCGGAGCCTTCCGTGATGCCGATAGTCAAGGGCGTGATCGAGCGGCAAGTGGCGCTCATGACAAGACTGGTGGGCGATCTGCTGGACATGACGCGCGTCAGCACGGGCAAGCTCAGACTCGATATCCATCGCATGGATATGGCCCGCGTGATCAGTGAAGTGGTGTCGGACCTGCGTCCGGCCGTGGAGGCCCGCTTGCAACAGTTGCACGTCGAACTCCCGCCTGGTGAGCTCACCGTCAATGGGGACAGGCTCCGCCTCTGCCAGGTCATGTCGAACTTGATCAGCAATGCGTGCAAATACACGCAACATGGCGGCAGCATCGAAGTCTCTGCCACGGCGAGCGAGGGGACGCTGGCCATCAGCGTCACCGATAACGGCATCGGGATCAGTGCCAAAGCGCTGCCGCATATCTTCGATCCCTTCATGCAGGAACACCGCGCGACATCTTTCGACGGCTCCGGCCTGGGGATCGGCCTCAGCCTGGTGCGCGAGTTGGTGCAGGCTCATGGCGGCCAGGTGACCGCCGAAAGTAAAGGCCGGGGCCAGGGCAGCCGCTTCACCTTGACACTACCCTTGCTGCGCGTCGCCTGAAACGTGGTGCGAAAGCGCCGTAGGACAGCGCGCCCGCCGTATTCAGGCGATTTGATGGCAGCTCTGCACGGACGAGTGGCGCACCCTGCATGGATGGATGAGTCAGTTCGGCCTGTTCATCAACCAGAAAGACAGCATGAATGGAAGCCAAATCAAGGGCGCATGGAGGAGTGCGCTGGGTAGAGTGCAAGAGCACATTGGCAAGACGATTGGCAGCGCCGACCAAAAAGCCAAGGGCCTGCTCAAGCAAGGGCAGGGAAAGTTGCTGACTGCCTGTGGCAAGGTAAGGGATGTGCTGAAGAATTCGAAGCACAGCTAGTCCGCTGTCGGGCACGGGACAGGTCAAGCTTGAAGGTGTGGGCGAGCGCTGAAATACTGCGTGTCTATCCTCAAGGACTTTCATGTATCAACCATTCGACTTGCGCGGCCGCACGGCCGTGATCACCGGGGGCAACGGCGGCATCGGCTACGGGATGGCCAGTGCTCTATTGGCGTCTGGCGCTGCCGTGGCCATCTGGGGCTCCAACCCCGAGAAGACCCAGCGCGCCAAGGCCCAGCTCGCGCAGGATTGCGGCGATGCATCGCGCGTGCATGCCTTCGTGTGCGACGTGGGCGACGAGGCGCAGGTCGAGGCCGCATTCGCACAATCCGTCTCAGCCCTTGGCCGGGTGGACTCATGTTTCGCCAACGCGGGCGTCTCCAGCAAGGGGACGGTGCTGCAGGACATGAGCCTGGAGGAATTTCGCCGCGTGCAGCGGGTGAATGTCGAGGGCGTGTTCCTCACGTTCCGCGCCGCCGCCCGCCAGATGATTCAGCAGGGGCAGGGCGGATCCCTCGTCGCGACCGCCAGCACCGCCGCGGTGGAGGGCGCCGCACGCAACAGCCACTACGGCGCTTCCAAAGGCGCGGTGACATCGATGGTGCGGGCGCTGGCGGTGGAACTGGCGCGGTACCGCATCCGGGTCAACTCCATCCTGCCGGGATGGATCGAGACCGATATGACAGAGAAGGCGGTGCAGAACCCCAAGTTCGCGGAGTCCGTATTGCCACGCATTCCCGCGCGCCGGTGGGGGCGCATCGAGGACTTTGGCGGGATCGCGGTGTACCTGGCCAGCGAAGCCTCGGCGTATGCGACGGGCGAACAGTTCCTGATTGACGGCGGTTACACGAAGTTTTGAGCAGGGGTGGGTGTCTAAGTGCGCACGAGCAGAGGCGCCCACTCCGGCCCGCAAGGGGCTTCCACGCGCAAGCCGTTTGGCAGTTCCACGCTGGCCGCATGCAGCCAGAGCCGCTGCACACCGAGCCACGCCGCCACGGCGCGGTTGTGCGCGCTCTTGCCGTGGGTGGTGTCGCCCACGAGGGGATGCGAAATGTGCTTGAAATGCCGGCGGATCTGGTGGCGTCGACCGCTCAGCGGCTCGACCTGGACCAGCGCATAGCGGCTGCTCGGGTGGGCGCCTTTGTCCACTCTAAAAGGCCACTCGAAACACTGCAAGCGGCGAAAGCGCGTGATGGCCGGCACGCGTTGCTGGCCGGCCGAAGGCAATTCGGGATCGCGCGCGAGTGCGTAGTCGATTTCGCCGGATTCCGCGGGCCAGCCCCGCACCAGCGCGAGGTACTGCTTGCGCACCACACCGCTCTCGAAAGCCTTGCCCCACTCACGCGCCGCCTGCGCGTTGCGCGCGAATAGCATCACGCCACTGGTGGCCTTGTCCAGGCGGTGCAGCGGGAAGAGCCGCTCATCGAGCTGATGCTGCAGGAGCTGAAGCGCCGTGCGCTCCTCGTGCGCGTCGAGCAAACTGGGGTGCACCAGCAGCCCGGCGGGTTTGTCGATGGCGACAAGATCGGTGTCGATGTGCAGGATGCGAAGCGCGTCGGGCATTTAAGGAGCTTACGCTCAACCGGCGCGCATGTCGGTACTCGCTGACACCGCGTAGGCCATCACCTGCGGCGATGGAGGAAGAACGCCGCGGTGTGTGCCCCCGATCTGGTTCTATGGTGAGGGCACTAGCAACCAGCCATGACTCAACCGCGGGTCGATAGACCCTAGGCGGAGCGTGGCATCACGAAAGGACTTCCTAAATGAACGATCGCAAACCTGACCTGCAAAAGGATAAGGATCGCCCCGTGGCCAAGAGCGGCGTCGGCGCGGTGGTCGGCGGTGCAGCCGGCGGCATTGCCGGTGGAGCAGCCGCGGGTGCTGCGGCCGGAGGCATGACCGGTCCAGTCGGTGCCGTGGTCGGCGCCGCCGTCGGGGCAGTGGTGGGGGCCGTTGCCGGCCGCATGAAGGCCGACCCGGTGTTGGAGGACACGTACTGGCGCGACAACTATTCGTCGCGTCCGTATATTACGAGTGGCGCTAGCTATGACGAATACCAACCCGCCTACCGCTACGGCATGGACGCGTACTCAAAGTATCCGGACCGGTCGTTCGACGAGGTGGAACCGGAACTGGGGCGCGACTGGGGTAACGTGCGTGGCCGCTCCTCCCTGGAGTGGGAACATGCCAAGCATGCAACTCGCGATGCGTGGCACCGCTTGAGCAACGCCGCCGAAAGGGCGATACCGGGCGACTCGGACCGCGACGGCCGCTAAGGGCCAGTCTTAAATGAAGGGGGCGCGGTGACGCGCCCCCTTCGATTTACTTCCATCAAGAAAGGCACTGCCATGCAGGAAAAGTCCTCCGATCCGCATCCGCTGAGCGACCTCGCGTATGACTGGATCACGCTCATGCAAAACAAGGCGCAGGCGCTGCTCGCCTACGACCAGTACATCAAGGACGCCGAAGCGGCGAAGTCCCCGGAATGCGCGGCCTTCTTTCGCAAAGTCCACGACGCGGACAAGGCCCAATTAGCCGAAGCCAAGCAGCACCTGGTGGCTGTGCTTCAGGGAAAGATGGGGTCGGCGTCGAAGTAACGTCATTGCGGGCTCGACCCACTACTGTCCGGAGAAGCGTTCTCATTTGGATCGCAAGTCGTTGATTTGATTGATTTAAACGGCCGGGCGTGGCCGGGTCGATTTGAATTTCAGCTTCCCGAAGCCGCACACTCGTATGGATTTGCGGGGGTGCGGCCATGCACAAAGGCAAGCTGGTATTTGCTCAATTGAAGGAGCATCTGCCGCGGTCCGTTTTTGATCGGTGC
Source organism: Caenimonas soli (assembly GCF_013155545.1). Lineage (GTDB taxonomy): Bacteria > Pseudomonadota > Gammaproteobacteria > Burkholderiales > Burkholderiaceae_C > Ramlibacter > Ramlibacter soli. The sequence goes on from NZ_JABJVV010000006.1 coordinate 322,967, forward strand.
GTGGCGCGTTACTCGGGCTCGCACGCGCCGCTGAAGTTCTCGCATTGGGATCAGTTGCTGTGCATGATGTTTGCGCAACTGACTTCG
>NZ_JABJVV010000007.1 GCF_013155545.1 Caenimonas soli
CACGGTACTGCGCGTGCGCGCCGGACGCGAACTGCGATCCCTCAAGCTGTTCTCGCCGCCTTGTTCAAAGCGCCGAAGCCACTTGCGCGCAGTCTGGCGGCTGATGCCCGCGGCCTCGGCCGCGGGCATCAGCCCCAGGACAGAAATGCGTTCAACAAGCAATTTGCGACCCTCGAAGGTCAATCTGGCATTCTTATGGCTGTTCATCCGGGGGAATTCCTCTGAGAGTGCTGAAGCGTCGTAACTCCAGTCTCCCAGACTCTTCCGGGTGAACAACCTATTGAAACATCACAGCTAGTTCACCGCCAACGTCGCCGGCAACGACACAATGCTCATCGGCCGGGAGTGGCGCTCGCGTTCGCGCTGCAGATAGTTCTGGCGGCGCTGCTCTTTTTGGTCCATCTGCGTCAGTTCGCGGCGCAGTTCCTGGTAGATGTCATCCACGCCGGCGATGTCCGGGCCGGCGGTCTCCACCAGGAAACTCGGGACCAGGACGATCTCGCTATCGCCCGCATCCAGTTCGATCCGCAGGGGAGTGCCCAGCACCCGGCCGATGGCGGCAAGGGCCTTGCCGCGATTCATGCCGGGCAATACCACCGTGAACTCGGCCGGCCCGGTACGCGCGGCCAGACCATTGTCGGCGCACAGCCTCGCGAGCTTCCCGGTGATGCGGTCCATCAGCTTGCGGGTGATCCGGCTGCCGTAGATGGTGCGCACTTCCAGCAGGTCGGCGCAGTCGAATACCGCGACGCTCACGGGCCGGTTCTCGCGCCTGCATGCGGCCAGCAGCTTGTCGCCGTGCGCCGTGAAACCAACCTTGTTGTAGAGCTGCGTGCTGTTGTCGATGCGGATGCTTTCCAGGGCCTCATCGGGCACTCGCATGACGGAGCCGAACCTCATGGCCAGCAGCAAGGGAAATATGCACAGGAAGCCGGCATGCGCCGCGAAGTCGGCGGAGGAAGAAAGCCCCGGGGCCTGGAGAAAAGACATCGTGAACGCCGCCAGGGCGCAGCCCACCACGCCAGCGGCCCAGGCGGGCTTGAGCATGAAAGCGTAATAGAGGCACGTAATACTGAGCCAGAAGGAGAACAGGCCGGTGGGGCCGCCGATCTCCGGCGCCACGTGGGTTTGCAGTGCATACGCACCGGCGATCAGGGCCGTACCGCGCCAGGCCATTTCCGCCTGTTGCCGCGCAGGACGCACGTGGGACCACTTGCCGATCAGGCCGGCATACAACACGAACAGCCACACCTCCGGGACGCCCGGGAAGGCGAAAACCGCGAGCCACGCGGTGTAGACGGCGATCGACCAGGCGACCCAGCGCTCGAGATGGCGCAGGCTGTGGGAAATCCAGTCCAACGGGGTCGCCGTGGCCGCGGCCGGTTGGCGCGTGGGCTGGGCTTGCTCTGTCGTGCAGGTGGTTTGTGAAGGTGTGTTCATGGGCTTTTCTCCCTGCGCCCGCCCATCAGGCGTGCGCGATGGGTAATGAGACCATGGCGCCCTTCGGCGCATCTAGGCAATTGGTCCGCCGGCGGTAAGAAAATTCCCTACCGCGCCGCTGAACTCGCCTAGGGCCGGCCGCCGTGCGGCTCGTGTGTCAGCAGCCAATAGGCCTGCAGACGATGCAACTGCTCCACGAAGCGGCCGAAATCGACGGGTTTTCGCACGTAGCTGTTGGCTCCGCCTTGCAGACTGGCGACGATGTCTTCCTCCTCGCTGGACGAGGTGAGGATGACCACCGGCACATAGCGCGTTCGCTCGTCTTCGCGCACGCGGCGCAGCACCTCGATGCCGCCCAACTTGGGAAGCTTCAAATCCAGCAGCACCAGCGCCGGCACGTCGCGCGCATCGCGGCTTGCATGGCGGCCGGTGGCGAACAGGTACTCCAGCGCTTCGAGGCCGTCGTTGGCAACCACGATTTCATTGAGCACATCGTTCTCGGCCAACGTCATCAAGGTGAGTTCCTGATGGTCAGGGTTGTCCTCGACGAGGAGTATCCGGGTGTTTTTCATCACGGCACAGTTTGGCGCGGCCCGCGCCGCTGTCAAGTCCCTGGGGACGGGTACACTCGCGCCGAACGCTCCCATCATGCCGTGACCCAATCCGACGACCCCTCCACGATCCGGTTGCTGTGCGTGGAAGACAATCCCGACGACGTCGAGCTCATGGCCATCGCCCTGGAGCGGGCCGATCCCCAGCGCCGCTATGCGCTGCACCGGGTCGAGGACGCCACCGGTTTCGTCGACGCCCTGCAGGAGGATTTCGACGTCATCCTGTGCGACTTCAACATGCCCCGCTTCTCGCCCTATGCGGCCCTCCAGATCCTGGTTGCGCGGCGCTGCGGCACGCCCCTTGTGGTGGTCACCCGGGCGATCGGCGAGGAGGCCGCGGTGCATGTGCTGCGCTGCGGCGCCAAGGACTACCTCACGAAGGACAAGCTGGGCACGTTGCCGCAGATCATCGAACGCGTGATGAGCGAGCGGCAGCGGGCGCTGGAACAGGAACGCCTGGGCCGTGAACTCGAGGCCGCGTACCGCCGCCTGAAGAAACTCTCCGCGCGCCTGGTTGTGGCGCAGGAGCGCGAACGCACGCTGATCTCGCGCGAGCTGCATGACCATCTGGGCCAGACCCTCACCGGCATGGTGATCCATCTGCATGCGGCCAAACGGACAACCGACCCCGACACCGCGCTCAAGCACACCGACACCGCGATGGAGATGGCCCAGGGCGCGGTGGGCCAGCTCAAGACCCTGTCGTTCGCGCTGCGGCCGGCCCAGCTCGACTTGCTAGGCCTGGTGGCCGCCACTCAGACGGCGGTGCAGCGCATCGCCGAACCGGCTGCCCTGGCCTTCAACGTCAGCGCGCGCGGCAAGGAGCCGGCCACGCTCGGCGAAACCGCCTCAGTCGCACTGCGGCTGGTGCAGGAAGCGCTGAACAATGTGGTGCGGCACGCCCACGCTGCGCACATCACCGTGCGGCTGCGCTTCCTGCCGCAGGGGCGCATCGGCGTGCTGGTGGTCGACGACGGCGTGGGTTTCGACAAGCACGCAATCCTGGATGGCCCGACCAGCGAGCACAACGTGGGCCTGTACGGCATGATCGAACGCACCGAACTGGCCGGGGGGCGCCTGCATATTCGCACTTACCCCGGGCAAGGTGTCGCCATTCGCGCCGTGCTGTAGGGTATAACTACACCACATGAAAAATACTCCCGCGGCCAAGTCCATTCGCGTCGTACTCGCCGACGACCACGACCTGGTTCGATCGGGCATCAAGGCGCTGCTGTCGATGGTCGAGGGCGTCGAGGTGATCGCCGAAGCTCGCGACGGCCGGGAACTGATCACCCTGGTGGAAAGCCTGAACCCCGACGTCGTGATGACCGACATCTCGATGCCGGGCATGGACGGGATCACGGCGATCTCCGAGATCCATGGCAAACATCCCGAAGTACGCCTGTTGGTGCTTTCGATGTACGACACGGTGGATTTCGTCAAGCGCGCGGTTGCCAATGGCGCTTGCGGCTACTTGATGAAGGATGCGCCTCCGTTCGAGCTCGAACAGGCAGTGCGCAGCGTCATGGCCACCGGCAGTTATTTCAGCCCCGCCATCGCGCAGCGGCTGTTGCAGCCGTCCGAACCCACCGTGGACGACGAACTCACGCATCGCCAGGTTGAAATCCTCAAGCTGATCGCGCAGGGGCGCGCATCCAAGGAAATCGCCTTCGAGCTGGGCCTGTCGCCCAAGACCGTGGATGTGCACCGCGCCCGCATCATGGAGCGGCTGCGTCTGAACGACATCGCCAGCCTCACGCTCTACGCAGTGCGCAAGGGCCTGATCAAGCCCTAGCCTCCGCCCTGGCGCGGCATCAGCCTCAGCAAATTGCCCTGCGGGCTGTCGGTCAGCACATAGAGCAGCCCGTCCGGCCCTTGGCGCACATCGCGCACCCGCTCGCCGCCCAGCAGCTTGTGCTCCCGTGCCACTTTGCCGCCCGCAAGCTCCAGCCGCGCCAGGTAGCCGAACTTGAGCGAACCGATGAATAGATTGCCCTTCATCGCCGGCCCGTAGCGATCGCTGGTGAGGAATGCCATGCCCGAGGGCGCGATCGACGGCACCCAGTAATGCAGCGGCTGCTCCATGCCGGCCCGGGCAGTGATGCCCTCGCCGATCTTGCCGCCACCGTAGTTCTCGCCGTAGGTGATGACGGGCCAGCCGTAGTTGCGGCCCGGCTGGGGGACGTTGATTTCGTCGCCGCCCTGGGGGCCGTGCTCATGCATCCAGAACGCGCCGTCCGGGGCCAGCGTCGCGCCCTGGGAGTTGCGGTGGCCGAAGCTCCAGATCTCGGGCAAGGCATCGGGGCGGCCGGCGAACGGGTTCCCCGGCGCCGCAGCCCCTTCCTTGGTCAGGCGCAGCACCTTGCCGTGATGGTTGTCCAGCTTCTGGGCGTCGTCCTTCCTGTGAAACCGGTCGCCCAACGTGAGGAAAAGCGCGCCGTCGCGCGCTTCCACGATGCGGCATCCGAAATGCAGGCTGCTGGGAACCTTGGGCTTTTGGCTGAAGATCACCTTCACGTCTTCCAGCCGCGAGAAGTCGGCCGATAGCTTTGCTCGGGCAAGCGCCGTGCTATTGCCGACCAGGCCCGGTTCGGAAAAGCAGAAGTAGAGGATGCGATTGGTCGCAAACCCGGAATCCAGTACGAGGTCGAGCAGTCCGCCCTGCCCGCCTGCGGCAACGTACGGCACGCCCGCCAGCGGCGTCCCGAGCTTGCCATCGGCCTCCACCACCCGCATCCGCCCCGGCCGCTCGGTGACGAGAAAGCGGCCCTCCGGCAGGAAAGCCACCGCCCAGGGATGTTCCAGGCCCCGGGCTACCGGCTCGGCACGTACTTCCTGCGCTTGCGCGTGCGCGGCCGTAGGTGTCGAAAAGAAAGCCAAGCAACCGATTGCGGCTGTGATCGCCACCAGCGCTTGGATCGTTTTCAGGCTCATGGTCTACCTCTCTACGAGAGAAGGTCGGTATCTGTGTATTCTTTCCCAAGTGGCGGCGGCTGAGCCGCACTGGTAACAACTTCTCTCATTTATGCATTCGAATCAATGGGTTACGCAGGATACCTAAGTTGACTCCTTGACTTGTACCAAGGTATGCTGCGCTCAATGTCAAAGTGGCTCATCATTTTCGCTGTCGCTGCCTGCACCGGCGCCCATGCCATGCCCGGCGCTCCGGCGGAGGACGACATGAGCCGTTTCGATCAGGGCCTGCTCACCAAGCTGGAACAGGTCAGCACGAAGCTTGAAAAGGTAGGCGCGAAGCTCGAACAGGTGGGCTACTCCGTCACCGATCGTGCATCGGATCTCGTGGTCACGGCCATGGGCTTTCTGGGTGTGCCGTACAGGCGCGGCGGCAACACTGCAGAAACCGGCTTCGACTGCAGCGGTTTCGTGCGCGCCATGTACCAGAAGACCATCGGCCTGGTCCTGCCGCGCCGCGCCAATGAGCAAGCAGCCGCCACCGAGGCGATCGACAAGAAAGACCTACGTCCCGGCGACCTGGTGTTCTTCAACACCATGAAGCGCGCGTTCAGCCACGTCGGCATCTACGTGGGCGAAGGCAAGTTCATCCACTCTCCCAAGCCCGGCGCCCAGGTGCGCGTCGAGGACATGGGCCAGAACTACTGGCAGCGCCGCTTCGATGGCGCGCGCCGGGTGATGAGCCAGGCGCCGGCCGACGCCCAGGCCATTCGCCAGCCCTAAATCACCGGCTCAGCTCTTGCGAGGCGGCGGCACGTCGGTGCAAGTGCCGTGGGCAATTTCCGCCGCCATGCCGATGCTCTCGCCCAGCGTCGGATGCGGATGGATGGTCTTGCCGATGTCCACCTCGTCCGCGCCCATCTCGATGGCCAGCGCAACCTCACTGATCAAGTCGCCCGCGTGCATGCCCACGATGCCACCGCCGAGGATGCGGTGCGTCTGCGCGTCGAACAGCAGCTTGGTGAAGCCCTCGTCGCGGTTGTTGGCGATGGCTCTGCCCGACGCAGTCCACGGAAAATGGCCCTTCTTGACGGCGATACCCTCCGCCTTGGCCTGGTCCTCGGTCAACCCCACCCAGGCGATCTCCGGGTCGGTGTAGGCGACGCTGGGAATCACGCGAGCGTTGAAGGCAGAGTTTTCTCCAGCCGCGACCTCGGCAGCCACATGGGCCTCATGCACGGCCTTGTGCGCGAGCATGGGCTGGCCGACGATATCGCCGATGGCGAAGATATGCGGCACATTGGTCCGCATCTGGATGTCCACGGGAATGAAACCCCGGTCGGTGACCGCAATGCCGGCCTTCTCCGCTCCGATCTTCTTGCCGTTGGGGCTGCGGCCCACGGCCTGGAGGACCAGGTCGTACAGCTGCGGCTCCTTGGGCGCCTGCTCGCCCTCGAACTTGACCAGGATGCCGTCCTTGGTGGCCTCGGCGCCCACGGTCTTGGTCTTGAGCATGATGTTGTCGAAGCGCGGCGTGTTCAGCTTCTGCCACACCCGCACCAGGTCGCGGTCCGCGCCCTGCATCAGTCCATCGAGCATCTCGACCACGTCGAGGCGCGCCCCCAATGTCGAGTAAACCGTGCCCATCTCGAGGCCGATGATGCCTCCGCCGAGAACCAGCATGCGCTTGGGGTTGCCCCCCAGTTCCAGCGCGCCGGTGGAGTCCACGACCCGCGGGTCCTTGGGCATGAAGGGCAGCTGCACCGACTGCGAGCCGGCGGCGATGATGCAGTTCTTGAATTTGACGGTCTGTTTCTTGCCGGTCTTTTCCTGCGCCGGCCCGCTGGTTTCCTCGACCTGGAGGTGGAACGGATCCATGAATTCGCCAACACCGCGCACGACGGTGACCTTGCGCATCTTGGCCATGGCCGAGAGGCCGCCGGTGAGCTTGCCCACGACCTTGGACTTGTGGGCCCGCAGCTTGTCCAGCTCGATCTTCGGTTTGCCGTAGCTCACGCCCAGAGACTCGAAATGGCTCACCTCGTCCATGACTGCCGCCACATGCAACAGCGCCTTGGACGGGATGCAGCCGACGTTCAGGCAGACGCCGCCGAGCGTGCCGTAACGCTCGACCAGCACCACTTTCATGCCGAGGTCGGCCGCGCGGAAGGCAGCGGAGTAGCCGCCCGGCCCAGCGCCCAGCACTAGCATGTCGCACTCGAGGTCGGCTCCGCCGGCGTAGCTGGACGCGGCGGGCGCGGGCGCAACCGGAGCGGCTGGAGCAGCCGTGGCCGCAGGCGCAGCCGCCTTGGCCGGCACCGCCATCGTGGCAGCTTCCGCAGCCTCCAGCGTCAGCAGCACAGAGCCTTGCTTGACCTTGTCACCCAGCTTGACCTTCAGGTCTTTCACGACGCCGGCATGCGTCGATGGGATTTCCATCGAGGCCTTGTCGCTTTCCACCGTGACGAGGGACTGCTCCGCCTTGATCGTTTCGCCGGGCTTGACCAGCAGTTCGATGACGGCAACCTCGTCGAAATCTCCTATGTCGGGCACCTTCACTTCGACCAAGCTCATTTGCTGTCTTTCATTTTTATGGTGAATACATCGGCGGGCGCCGCCGAGTTGCGGTCGAACTCGCAGCCCGCGGCGATGCCGGCTTCGGCGATTTCACGGGCCGTCTTGGCCTTGGCGTAGAGCGCATGCATCGCTCCCAGCGCAAAACTGCGGCCCGAACCTATGCCCCAGAATTCCTTGAACTCGAACACTTCACGGTAGCTGTACAGGCCATAGATGCCGGTGGCGTTGGCGATGACCACGCTGAACTGGCTCGACTCATACGGGTCGCTGTCCTCCTCCTTGGTCTGCAGGAAGAAGTTGTCCTTCAGGTAAGGGTGCAGCTTGGTGAACGTATCGAAGACCTCGTCCTTGTTGCCCAGCTTGAGAAACTCGCGCGGCATGGAGCCTATGGCCTTGCGCAGCACCGGAAAGTGCGCCACCGTGCCGGCCATGCCGATAAAGCTCGGGCCCCCATCGGTATCGACCTTGAAGATCTTGGTGTTGTCTTCGAACCGGTTGGCCAGGCGCGTATCCCCGAAGGTGACCAGGGTGTCGGCCGCGATCGCGATCTGCCCTGCTTTTCTTACCACCACAACAGTTGTCATTTTTATGAACGCTCCGGGTTCGCCGCGGCTGCCGAACGCTACGCGTTCAAAGCATGGTGCGGCGGAAGTCCGCCAATATAGCGCCGAGATAGGCATTGAAACGCGCAGCTGAAGCACCGTCGATCACCCGGTGGTCCCACGACAGCGACAGCGGCAGCATCAGCCGCGGCTGGAACTGCTTGCCATCCCACAACGGTTCCATCTGGCTCTTGCAGACGCCGAGGATAGCCACTTCCGGCGCGTTGATGATGGGCGTGAAGTAACGTCCGCCGATGCCGCCGAGGGAGGAAATGGTGAAACCGGCGCCGGACATGTCCGCGGGCCCCAGCTTGCCATCGCGCGCCTTTTTGGCCAGATCGCCCATTTCCTGGCTGATCTGCAAGATGCCTTTCTTGTCGGCGTCCTTGATCACCGGCACCACCAGGCCATTGGGCGTGTCTGCTGCGAAGCCGACGTGGTAGTACTGCTTGAGCACGAGCTGCTCGCCGTCGAGCGAGGCGTTGAAGTCGGGGAATTTCTTCAAGGCCGCGACGCAAGCCTTGATGAGGAAAGCCAGCATCGTCACCTTGACGCCCGACTTCTCGTTTTCCTTGTTGAGCTGGACCCGGAAGGCTTCCAGGTCGGTGATGTCCGCGTCATCGTGGTTGGTGACGTGCGGGATCATCACCCAGTTGCGATGCAGGTTGGCGCCGCTGATCTTCTTGATCCGGCTCAGGTCCTTGCGCTCGATGGGGCCGAACTTGGCAAAGTCCACCTTCGGCCAGGGCAGCAACCCCAGCGCTTCACCGCCGCCTGCGGGCGCTTTCCCACCCGCCGCCTTGGTACTGGCTTCGCCCTTCATCACCGCCTTGGTGAAGGCTTGCACGTCTTCCTGCGTGATGCGTCCCTTGGGGCCGGTGCCTTTCACTTCCTCAAGGGGGACGCCCAATTCGCGGGCGAACTTGCGCACCGACGGTGACGCATGCGGCAGCTGCCCAGTGGGCGCGACCGGTTCATGAGGTGGCAATGCCGCGGTAGGCGGTGTGCGCTCTGCCGCTGGTGAAGGGGCCGGTGCTGCCGGCGCGGGCGCCGGAGCGCCTTGAACTGCGGGAGCGCTCGCCGCGCCGCCTTCAAGCACGGCAATCAGGTCCCCCACGTTGACCTTGTCGCCCAGCTTGACCTTGAGTTCCTTCACCACGCCGGCGGCGGAAGACGGAATCTCCATCGAGGCCTTGTCGGACTCCACGGTGAGCAGCGACTGCTCGACCTTGACGGTATCGCCCGGCTTGACCAGCAGCTCGATGACGGCCACGTCCTTGAAGTCGCCGATGTCGGGTACGTGGATTTCGACGCTTTGCCCGGCGGCCACGCCAGGAGCGGGTTGCGAGGGCGCCGGTGCGGCGGCCGGCTGCGAGGGCGGCGCAGGCTGCGCGGCGGCTGGAGCCGCGGGCGCCGCCGCTGCTGCATCGGCGCTTTCCAGCACCACCAGCACCGAGCCCTGCTTCACCTTGTCGCCGAGCTTGACCTTCAGCTCCTTGACGACTCCGCCCTGCGAGGACGGGATCTCCATCGAAGCCTTGTCCGACTCCACCGTGACCAGCGATTGCTCCGCCTTCACTGTATCGCCGGGCTTGACCAGCAATTCGATGACCGAAACCTCATCGAAGTCCCCGATGTCGGGGACCTTCACTTCAATCGATGCCATGTTCTTGTTCTCCGGGTCTTCTTATTGCGTCAAGCGTACAGCGGATTGATCTTGTCTGTCTTGATGCCGTACTTCTTGATGGCTTCAGCGACCTTGGCCACAGGCACCGTGCCATCCTCGCTGAGGGCCTTGAGCGCGGCCAGGACGACGTAGTGGCGATTGACTTCGAAATGCTCGCGCAGCTTGCTGCGGAAATCGCTGCGGCCGAAACCATCGGTGCCCAGCACTTTGTAGGTACGCCCCTTTGGAATGAACGGACGGATCTGCTCGGCGTACGCCTTCATATAGTCGGTGGAGGCCACGACCGGCCCGCTGTGCTTGTCGAGTTGTTGTGCCACGAACGATACCCGGGGCTTCTCCATGGGATGCAACAGGTTGTAGCGTTCGCAGTCCTGGCCTTCGCGCGTGAGCTCGTTGAAGCTCGGGCAGCTCCACACGTCGGCGGCAACGCCCCATTCCTTTTGCAGCAGTTCCTGGGCCGCCAGCGACTCGCGCAGGATGGTGCCGCTGCCAAGCAGCTGCACGCGCGGCGCCTTGGCCATGGCCGCGCTCTCCTTGCACATGTACATGCCCTTGATGATCTGCTCTTCCGTGCCGGGCTTGAGGCCGGGCATGGGGTAGTTTTCGTTCAGCAGCGTGATGTAGTAGTAGACGTTGTCCTGCTGCTCCACCATGCGCTTCAGGCCGTGGTGCATGATGACGCCGACTTCGTGGGCGAAGGTCGGGTCGTAGCTCACGCAGTTGGGGATGGTGTTGGCCATGATGTGGCTGTGGCCGTCCTCGTGCTGCAGGCCTTCGCCGTTGAGCGTGGTGCGCCCGGAAGTGCCGCCCAGCAGGAAGCCCCGGGCCTGCATATCACCCGCGGCCCAGCACAGGTCGCCCACGCGCTGCAGCCCGAACATCGAGTAATAGATATAGAACGGCACCATGATCCGGTTGCTGGTGCTGTACGACGTGGCCGCCGCGATCCAGCTGGCCATGCCGCCGGCCTCGTTGATGCCTTCTTGCAGGATCTGGCCGGACTTGTCTTCCTTGTAATAGGAAACCTGGTCCTTGTCCTGCGGCGTGTACAGCTGGCCTTCGGGGTTGTAGATGCCGATCTGGCGGAACAATCCCTCCATGCCGAAAGTGCGGGCCTCGTCCACCAGGATGGGCACGGCGCGCGGTCCCAGTTCCTTGTCGCGCAGCAGCGCGGTGAGAAAGCGCACATAAGCCTGCGTGGTGCTGATCTCGCGGCCTTCGGCCGTCGGCTCCAGCACCGCCTTGAAGGCCTCGAGCGGCGGCACCTTCAGCTGTTCATCGGCCTTGGGCCGGCGCTTGGGCAGGTAGCCGCCCAGGGCCTTGCGCCGGGCGTGCAGGTATTCCATCTCAGGCGTGTGCTCGGCAGGCTTGTAGAACGGCACCTCGGCCAACTGCTCGTCCGGGATGGGAATGTTGAAGCGGTCGCGGAACGCCCGGATGTCGTCGTCGGTCAGCTTCTTGGTCTGGTGCGCCGTGTTTTTGCCCTCGCCGCTCTTGCCCATGCCGAAGCCCTTGACGGTCTTGATCAGCATCACCGTGGGCTGGCCCTTGGTGTTGACGGCCCTGTGATAAGCGGCGTACACCTTTTGCGGGTCGTGCCCGCCACGCTGCAGGCGCCAGATGTCCTCGTCGCTCAGCTTGGCAACCATTTCCGAGGCCTTGGGATGGCGGCCGAAGAAATTCTTCCGCACGAAGGCGCCGTCGTTCGCCTTCATGGCCTGGTAGTCGCCGTCCAGCGTGTCCATCATGATCTTGCGCAGCACGCCTTCCTTGTCGCGCGCCAGCAGCGGGTCCCAGTAGCTGCCCCAGATCAGCTTGATCACGTTCCAGCCGGCGCCGCGGAACTCGCCTTCGAGTTCCTGGATGATCTTGCCGTTGCCGCGCACCGGGCCATCCAGTCGCTGCAGGTTGCAGTTGACGATGAAGATCAGGTTGTCCAGCTTCTCGCGGGCGGCCACGCCGATGGCGCCCAGGCTTTCCACCTCGTCCATCTCGCCATCGCCGAGGAAGGCCCAGACTTTCCGGTTCTCGGTATTCGCAATGCCACGGGCATGCAGGTACTTCAGGAAGCGCGCCTGGTAGATCGCCATCAGCGGGCCGAGGCCCATGGATACGGTGGGGAACTGCCAGAACTCGGGCATCAGCTTGGGGTGCGGGTAGCTGGAGATTCCCTTGCCATCCACTTCCTGGCGGAAATTCAGGAGTTGCTCTTCGGTCAGGCGCCCTTCCAGGAAGGCGCGGGCGTAGATGCCCGGCGAACTGTGGCCCTGGATGTAGAGGCAGTCGCCTCCGTGGTCTTCGCTTTCCGCGTGCCAGAAGTGGTTGAAGCCGGCGCCGAACATCGTCGCCAGGGAAGCGAACGAGCTGATGTGCCCCCCGAGGTCGCCGCCATCGGCCGGATGGAGCCGGTTGGCCTTGACCACCATGGCCATCGCGTTCCAGCGCATATAGGCGCGCAGCCGCTCCTCTACTTCGAGGTTGCCCGGGCATCGCTCTTCATCGGCGGGCTCGATGGTGTTGACGTAGCCCGTCGTCGCGGAGAACGGCATGTCGATGCCCTCCTGGCGGGCTTGCTCCAGCAATTGCTCCAGCAGGAAGTGGCCGCGGTCGCGGCCCCCGGACTGAATGACCGCGGAAAGCGCATCTATCCATTCGCGAGTTTCCTGGGCGTCCGCGTCATTGGCGGCCGATCCGAACAGGTTGTCGGGCTGAGCTGACATGTCTTTGTCTCCTGTAGGTCTTCACGTAATTCACGTTAATTTAGTACGGTGCCCCGTACCGTGCCGGGAGTGTCGCATAGATTTTGTCTCATTTCAAATGGCGCGTATTGATTTCATATTGTGGTTTATGCGTACCGCCCTGGAGGCAAAATGACCGCGCACACGGTCGGGCGAGCCTGCCGCAAGCTCTTGCCGAACCGCGGGTACGCCTACACTTGTAGGCTTCATGCAAGAACCCGTTACCCCTTCCGATTTCCACGACACGGCAGCGCCGGCGCAGGCGACTTCGCCTTCGCTTTGGTGGCGGCGCTGGTGGCGGCGCCAGACGCCCGGTCGCCAGGATCGTTTCGCCATGTTGGCGCCGCTGGCGGCTGTCCTGCTGTTCCTCGCCGCCATCGTTTCAGCATTCGGGTACCTCCGGTTGGAGGAGATGGACCGCGAGCAGGAAGCCGTCAAACGCGACGTCGAATACGCCCAGCAGCGCGTGCGGTTGCGCTTGCTGGAGCGCCAGGAACAGATGATGCGCATCGCCCGCGACATTTCCAACAAGGAAGTCGACGAGGAAGAATTCGTGGGCCGCTCGGAGTCCATGATCATCCAGTACCCTGAACTGCAGGCCGTCACCTGGATCGACGCGCGCCGCCGCATCAAGGCGGGCTATGCCGCTCCCAGCGTTTCCAGCAGCCAGATCCGCGCAGCCGGCGAGACTTTGCGCGCCGGTGAAACGGAAAGCACCTACAGCCTGGCTCGCGACCTGCAGCAGCCGGTGTATTCCCAGCCCGCGGCGGGCACCGACGGCACCGGCCTGCTCCAGCTGCACATCCCGCTCACCGAGCAGGGCCGATTCAGCGGCGTGATCCTGGGTGAGTATTCCATCGACGGCTTGCTGCGCTACGGTGTTCCGGCCGAGGTTTCCGCCAAGTACGCAGTGGCGCTGCTGGATGGCAAAGGCCGCGTACTGGCCGGCAGCTCGGTGCCGGCCCGCAACCCTGCCACACAGCTGCTGCCCTGGGCGGCGCAGGCCAATGAATACGAGGTGCCGGTGTCGCCGGTGGGCAACGGCCTCATCATCCGCGCGCAGGCCTATCGCACTTCGCTGGGCGTGATCGGCAGCGGCCTGTTCTGGCTGGTCGGCGCCCTGAGCGTGATGACCGCGTGGATGCTGATCGGTAACTGGCGCCATACGCGCCGCCGCATGCAGGCGCAGCAGGCCCTGGTGGCCGAGACCAATTTCCGCCGCGCCATGGAGAACTCCATGCTCACCGGCATGCGCGCCCTCGACATGCAGGGCCGCATCACCTATGTAAACGCGGCGTTCTGCCAGATGACGGGCTGGAGCGAAGCCGAACTGGTCGGCCGCACCCCGCCGTTTCCCTACTGGCCGGAGGCCGATCGCGAACAGTTGGCCGCGCGCTTGGACGACGAACTGCAGGGGCGCACCACGCCCGGCGGCTTCCAGGTTCGCGTCAAGCGCAAGGACGGCAGCCTGTTCGACGCGCGTCTTTACGTCTCGCCGCTGGTCGATGCCAAGGGTCACCAGACCGGCTGGATGACCTCGATGACCGATATCACCGAGCCCAATCGCATCCGCGAGCAGCTCTCGGCGTCCTATGAGCGCTTCACGACGGTGCTGGAGGCGCTGGACGCCTCGGTTTCCGTGGCGCCTCTGGGCAGCGAGGAACTGCTCTTCGCCAACAAGCTGTATCGCCTGTGGTTCGGCGTGCAGACCGCGGGACACCTGCAGATGGTGGCGCAGGCGGGCGTTCCCGAGCATCCGCGCAACGACGAGTCGCTGGACGAAGTGGATTCGTTCGTCGGCCTGCCCACCGGCGCGCTGACCACCGCGCAGTCGGAGAACGCCGAGATCTTCGTGCCCGAACTGGGCAAGTGGCTGGAAGTGCGTTCGCGCTACCTGAACTGGGTGGACGGCCGCCTGGCGCAGATGGTGATCGCCACCGACATCACGCCGCGCCGCCATGCCGAGGAGCAATCGGCCGCCCAGGCCGAACGCGCGCAGTCCGCCAGCCGCCTGATCACCATGGGCGAGATGGCTTCCAGCGTGGCACATGAATTGAACCAGCCGCTCACGGCCATCAACAACTACTGCAACGGCATGGTCTCGCGCATCAAGGGCAAGCAGATCAACGAGGACGACCTGCTCGCAGCCCTGGACAAGACCGCGCGGCAGGCCCAGCGCGCGGGCCAGATCATCCAGCGCATCCGCTCCTTCGTGAAACGCAGCGAGCCCAATCGCACCTTGTCCGACATCACGCTGATGGTCAACGAGGCGGTGGAACTGGCCGAGATCGAACTGCGCCGGCGCAACGTACGCCTGTCCCACTACGTGGCGGCGCGCCTGCCCAAGCTGATGGTCGATCCCATCCTGATCGAGCAGGTGTTGGTGAACCTCTTGAAAAACGCCGCCGAATCGATAGAGCACGCACGGCGTCCCGCGGCTCGCCGCAGCGTCGAACTGCGCGTGATTCCAAAGCAGGTGGACGAACTGCCGGTGGTGGAATTCTCCGTGCTCGATTCGGGCGCGGGCCTGGCGCCCGAGGTGATGGAGCGCCTCTATGAAGCCTTCTTCTCCACCAAGGTCGAGGGCATGGGCATAGGCCTGAATTTGTGCCGGACGATCGTCGAGTCGCACCAGGGGCGGATGCAGGCGGAGAACATCTACAATGGCACCGAAGTCGCCGGTTGCCGTTTCTCCTTCTGGATTCCAGTCTCCGGCGCTACAAATAACATAGCTAACAAGGACGCCGGGGTGACCGTATGAGCTTGATTCCAAAGAAGGGCACCGTGTACGTGGTCGACGACGACGAGGCCGTGCGCGATTCGCTGCAATGGCTGCTCGAAGGCAAGGACTACCGCGTTCGCTGTTTCGACTCGGCCGAGTCTTTTCTTTCGCGCTACGACCCGCGCGAGGTGGCCTGCCTGATCGTCGACATCCGCATGGGCGGAATGACCGGGCTGGAACTGCAGGACCGCCTGCTCGAACGCAAATCACCCCTGCCCGTGGTGTTCATCACCGGCCACGGTGACGTGCCGATGGCGGTGAACACCATGAAGAAAGGCGCGATGGACTTCATCCAGAAGCCTTTCAAGGAAGACGAGCTGGTGAGCCTGGTCGAGCGCATGCTGGAACATGCCCGGGGCGCCTTCGCCGAGTACCAGAGCGCGGCCAGCCGCGACGCCCTGCTCTCCAAGCTGACGTCGCGCGAAGCGCAGGTGCTCGAGCGCATCGTCGCCGGCCGCCTGAACAAGCAGATCGCCGACGATCTGGGCATCAGCATCAAGACGGTTGAAGCGCACCGCGCCAACATCATGGAAAAGCTCAACGCCAATACAGTGGCGGATCTGCTGAAGATCGCCTTGGGCCAGAACGCACCAAAAGCGTAACGGACGATAACGCGCCGGCCGTGGCCGGACGCGTCCTTGTGATTAAAGATGACAGCCAATTTAATTGACGGAAACGCCCTCGCCAGAAAAATCCGCGCCGAGGTGGCCGGGCGCACCGCAGCGCTCAAGGCCAAGGGTGTCCAGCCCGCGCTCGCCATCATCCTGGTGGGCGAAGACCCGGCCAGCCAGGTCTACACCAAGCACAAGGTCAACGACAGCACCGAGACCGGCCTGGACGCCACGCTGGAGCGCTATCCCGCGGACATGAGCGAGGCGCAGCTGCTGGCGCGCATCAAGACACTCAACGACGATCCCGCCGTCCACGGAATCCTGGTGCAGCTGCCCCTGCCCAAGCACATGGACGCCCACAAGGTGATCGAGACCATCTCGCCCGCCAAGGACGTGGACGGCTTCCACGTGGCCAGCGCCGGCGCCCTGATGGTCGGCCAACCCGGCTTCTGGCCCTGCACGCCCTACGGCTGCATGAAGATGCTGGAAAACATCGGCTACGACCTGCGCGGCAAGCATGCGGTAGTCATAGGCCGCAGCAACATCGTGGGCAAACCGATGGCGATGATGCTGCTGCAAAAGAATGCCACGGTCACCATCTGCCACAGCGCCACGAAAGACCTCAAGGCCCACACCCTGCAGGCCGACGTGATCGTGGCCGCGGTGGGCAAGCGCAACATGCTGACCGCCGACATGGTCAAGCCCGGCGCGGTGGTCATCGACGTGGGCATGAACCGCAACGACGAAGGCAAGCTCTGCGGCGACGTGGATTTCGCCGGTGTCAATGAGGTGGCGGGCTGGATCACGCCGGTGCCCGGCGGCGTCGGGCCCATGACCCGCGCCATGCTGTTGGTCAACACGCTCGAGGCGGCTGAGCGGGCGGCCGGATAGGCAAATCCTCAGGGCCTTGTAACCGGCCGTGCTGACGCAAAATGAGGGGGATGAGCACCAATCCCCTTCTCGACTTCAACGACCTTCCCCTTTTCGACCAGGTTCAGCCGCAGCACGTAGCGCCTGCGGTGGAAAGCCTGCTGGCCGCGGCCGACGTGGCACTCGAAACGGTCACGCAGCCTGAGTTCCCCAGCCGCTGGAACGACATCGCCAAAGTCCTCGATACCGCGACCGAAAAGCTGGGCCGCGCCTGGGGCGTGGTGAGCCACCTCAACGGCGTCGCCGATACGCCTGAATTGCGCGCGGCGTACAACGAAGCCCTGCCCAAGGTGACCGACTTCTGGACCCGGCTGGGCTCGGACGAGCGGCTCTATGCCAAGTACAAGGCCATCGATCCGGCCTCGCTGAATGCGGAACAGCGCCAGGCCCACAAGAACGCCATCCGCAACTTCGTCCTGGGCGGGGCCGAACTGACCGGTGCGGCCAAGGAGCGGTTTGCCGCCATCCAGGAGCGCCAGGCCGAGCTCAGCCAGAAGTTCAGCGAGAACGCGCTCGATTCCACCGACGCCTATTCGTACTACGCCGGTGAAGAAGAATTGGCCGGCTTGCCGCAGGACGTGATCCAGGCAGCCAAGGCCGCCGCGCAGGCGGAAGGCAAGGACGGCTACAAGCTCACGCTCAAGATGCCAAGCTACCTGCCCGTCATGCAGTTCGCCCACGGCACCGCGCTGCGCGAGCGCGTCTACCGCGCCTATGTCACCCGAGCCAGCGACCAGGGCGATCCGAAGTTCGACAACAGCGCTCTCATCCGGGAAATCCTGGCGCTGCGCCAGGAAGAAGCGCAGTTGCTCGGGTTTCGCAACTTCGGCGAGGTGTCCGTGGTGCCGAAGATGGCCGATTCCCCACAGCAGGTCATCACCTTCCTGCGCGACCTCGCGGCGCGCGCCCGGCCCTACGCCGAGAAGGACGTCGGCGACATGCGCGCGTTCGCCGCCACGAAGCTGGGCATCCAGGACCCGCAGGCCTGGGACTGGTCGTACATAGGCGAAAAGCTCAAGGAAGAACGCTACTCGTTCAGCGAGCAGGAGGTGAAGCAGTACTTCACGGCGCCCAAGGTCCTGGCCGGCCTGTTCAAGATCGTCGAGACGCTGTTCGAAGTGACCATCCGGCGCGACGTGGCCCCGGTCTGGACCCCCGGTGTGGAGCTCTATCGCATCGAGCGCGAAACGCGCGAAGGCGATCGCATTTCCACCGAGCTGGTCGGCCAGTTCTACCTGGACCCCGCGGCGCGCAACGGCAAGCGCGGCGGTGCCTGGATGGACGACGTGCGCGCCCGCTGGCTGCGCCCCGACAACGGCCAACTGCAGACGCCGGTGGCCCACCTGGTCTGCAACTTCGCCGAGGGCGTCGACGGCAAACCCCCTCTGCTCACGCACGACGACGTCATCACCCTGTTCCACGAGTCCGGCCACGGCCTGCACCACATGCTCACCCGCGTGAACGAGCGCGACGTCTCCGGCATCAGTGGCGTGGAATGGGACGCCGTGGAGCTGCCCAGCCAGTTCATGGAAAACTTCTGCTGGGAGTGGGACGTGCTGCGCCACATGACCGCCCACGAGGAAACCGGCGCGCCGCTGCCCCGCGAGCTTTTCGACAAGATGCTCGCCGCCAAGAACTTCCAGAGCGGCCTGTCGACGCTGCGCCAGATCGAATTTGCGCTGTTCGACATGCTGCTGCACACCGAGCACGACCCGGCGCAGGACTTCATGCCCCTGCTGGCCAAGGTGCGCCAGGAAGTCGCCGTGATCCAGCCGCCGCCATTCAGCCGCACGGCCCACACATTCAGTCATATCTTCGCGGGCGGCTACGCCGCAGGCTATTACAGCTACAAGTGGGCGGAGGTGCTTAGCGCCGATGCCTATGCCGCATTCGAAGAGACCGCGGGAAAAAACGGCTTGCCTAGTATCGAAACCGGGCGAAAATACCGCCAGGCCATCCTGGAGGCAGGCGGCAGCAGGCCGGCGATGGAGTCGTTCAAGGCCTTCCGGGGCCGCGAGCCCACTCTGGACGCGCTGTTGCGCCACCAGGGCATGGCCTGAGCCGAGAACCCAAACCGTTGGAGTCGATACCGATGTTTTTTGCCCGCCCCACCCGCGCCCTTGGCCTGATGGGACTGCTCGTCGCCGCAGCATTCAGCGGTAACGATGCAAATGCGCAACAGATTTTTCGCATCGTAGGCGCCGATGGCCGTGTCACTTTTTCGGACAAGCCTCCGCCAGACGCCTCCGGCAAGGCCACGGCAGCGCCGACGGTTTCGCTGAGCGGCGGCGGAAGCGGCCAGACCGCCTCCCTGCCCATCGAGCTGCGAAACGCCGCCAATCGTTATCCGGTCACCTTGTACACGGCGCCGGGCTGCGTTCCCTGCGGCACAGGCCGCGCCATGCTGTCCGCCCGGGGCGTTCCTTTCACCGAGAAGACGGTGACGACCAATGAGGACATCGAGGCTCTCAAGCGACTCGGGGGCGCCGCATCCGTGCCCTTCCTGACCATTGGCGGGCAGCAGCTCAAAGGCTTCTCCGAAGTCGAATGGACGCAGTTCCTGGACGCTGCCGACTACCCCAAGACCTCGCAGCTGCCGGCGAGCTACAGCCAGCCGCCCGCGACGCCCCTGGTCGCCGCGCAGCAGCCGCAGGCGCCGGTGCGCCCCACGGCCGCGCCGGGCGCTGCAAGGGCTGCGGCGCCCGCGCCTGCACCTGCCGCGGAAAACCCGGCCGGCATCAAGTTCTGATCAGAACTCGAGGATCTTGACGCCGCCGGTGGTGCCCAGCAGGCACACGGCGGCTTTTTGATGCGCGAACACGCCCACGGTGACGACGCCGGGCCACTGATTGATCTCGCTCTCGAAGCGCAGCGGATCGGAAATCTGCAAACCCTTCACATCCAGGATGTGCTGGCCGTTGTCGGTGACCAGCGGCCGGCCGTCCTTGAGACGTACCCGCGCCGTGCCCCCCATGCCGGCGAACTGCCGCAGCAGCCGCTGCGTAGCCATCGGGATCACTTCCACCGGCACCGGAAAGCGGCCCAGCACGTCCACCAGCTTGGATTCGTCGGCAATGCAGACGAATTGGCTCGACTGGGCCGCCACGATCTTCTCGCGGGTGAGCGCGGCGCCCCCACCCTTGATCATGAAGCCCTGGTTGTCGATCTCGTCGGCGCCATCGATGTACACCGAGATCTGGCCCACCTCGTTCGAGTCGAACACCGGGATGCCCAGCGCCTTCAGCCGCTCGGTCGATGCGTTGGAACTGGACACCGCACCGCGGATGCGGTCCTTCATGGTGGCCAGCGCGTCGATGAACTTGTTGACCGTGGATCCGGTCCCCACACCGACGATTTCGCCGGGCACCACATACTGCAGGGCGGCTTGGCCGACCAGCGTTTTCAATTCGTCCTGGTTCATTTGCGACAATTCCTTCTCTTTCGGAATTATCCATGTCGCTGCTCCCCTACTCCCTCGCCCGTCCTTTCCTCTTCGGGCTGGACCCTGAAACCGCCCATGAGCTGACCATGCAATCGCTGGCGCGCCTGCAGGGCACGCCCCTGGAATGGGCCTACTGCAACGGCATGGTCGACGACCCCATCGAGCTGGCAGGCCTGAAATTCCCCAACCGGATCGGCCTGGCGGCGGGCCTGGACAAGAACGCGCGCTGCATCGACGGGCTGGGCGCCATGGGCTTCGGCTTCGTGGAAGTCGGCACCGTCACGCCCAAGGCGCAACCCGGTAACCCGAAGCCACGCATGTTTCGCCTGCCGCAGGCCAATGCGCTCATCAACCGCCTGGGGTTCAACAATGACGGCCTGGAGGCCTTCATTGCCAACGTCAAGCGCTCGTCCTTTCGCCAAAAGGGCCGCATCCTGGGCCTGAACATCGGCAAGAACGCCGCCACGCCCATGAAAAACGCCACCAGCGATTACCTGGTGTGCCTGGACGGCGTCTATCCGCATGCCGACTACGTGACGATCAATATTTCCAGTCCGAACACCAGCAATCTGCGCACGCTGCAGAGCGACGAAGCATTGGACGGCCTGTTGGGCGCCATCGCCGGGCGGCGCGAGACTCTGGCCCAGCAGCACGGCCGGCGCGTCCCCATCTTCGTCAAGATCGCACCTGACCTCGATGCAGCGCAAATCGAAGTGATCGCCGCGGCCCTCAGGCGCCACGGCATGGACGGCGTGGTCGCCACCAATACGACCATCAGCCGTGAAGCGGTCAAGGGATTGCCGCACGCAGAGGAAACCGGGGGCCTGAGCGGCTCGCCGGTGCTTGAGGCGAGCAACCGCGTGATCGCGCAACTGCGCAGCGCGCTGGGAAAAGCTTTTCCCATCATCGGTGTGGGCGGCGTCATGAGCGCGCAGGACGCGGCCTCGAAGATCAGGGCCGGCGCCGATGTCGTCCAGATCTACACGGGGTTGATCTACCGGGGGCCGGATCTCGTGAGCGACGCGGCGCGGGCGATCAAGCGCCTGCACGTCGCGGGTTAGAAGCTGTAGGTCCCCGCTAGCTTGAGTACGAAGCTGCGGCCCGGCGCCGCTTCGAAGAATCGGCCATTCCCCTCGTTGACGATGACCGAGCCGGCATAGCGGCGGTCCAGCAGATTGTCGATGCGTGCCGTGGCTGACAGGTTCCAGCCCTGGAAGTCGAACACATACCCTGCATGCGCCGCGAGGGTAACGAACGAGGTCGCCGCCTCGTTGTTAGCATCGTTGGCGTACACCTTGCCCGAGCGGCGAACCTCCGCTCCGGCGCGCCAGCCACGCGCCGGCTGCCAGGCGATCTCCGCCGCGGAAAACGATTGGGCGGTGCCGGGGATGCGGTTACCTGCGGGCAGGGCTGGCGTCGCATCACGGTAGCGCGCATCCAGCCAGGTTTGCGACAACTGGAACTGCCAGGCGGGTGCCAGTGCCGCGCTCCACGCCAATTCCAGCCCCTGGCGGCGCGTAGTGCCTGCGTTCTGGAAGGTGCTTCGGCCGCCGCGGTTGCTCGCGACCACGATCTCGTCGCGGGTCGAGGTCTGGAACACGGCGGCGCTCCAGTCGGTGCGCCACCGCTCTCCCGCGGGTGTTCGCCCTTTGATGCCGATCTCCAGGTTCCTGCTGCGCGAGGGCCGCAAGGCGAAGTTCAGCCCGGGATTCCCATCGGGCCGGTAGGCCAGTTCGTTGAAGGTAGGCGTTTCGAAACCGCGGCCCATCGCCCCGTAGACATGCACGTTCGGCGACCAGGCAAACATCAGCCCTGCGACCGGCAGCGTGGCGCTGTAGCGCAGGTTCCCGCTGTCGTCGCCATTGACCCCCACCACGTAACGATCGCGTGACGAGAAGCGCACGCTGCTGTGCCGCACGCCGGCAGTCAGGCTCCAGTGCGGCGCGAACTTCCACACGCCCTGCAGGTACGGGTCGAGGTTGGACACCACGTTGTCCTCGTCGCGCCGCAGCGCGCCTTGCACGCCCAGCGCAGCCCCGTCAAAGTTCTGCCAGCCGCGCCTGCGCTCCTCCATGCGGTCGTACGACAGGCCTGCCACGACTTCCAGCGGGCCCTGCAACAAGGTGGATTGCGTGGTCCAGCGCAGATCGGTGCCGGCGTAGCGGCGCTCCAGCCCGATGACACCACCCGGGTGCAGCGGACTGCCCTGCGGCCCCACGGGAATCGCCTGGAACTGCTCCGTCTCCCGCTCGCCGCCATAAACCATCAGGCGCAGGCGATCACCCCTCGCAAGCCTATGCTCGTGGATGAGGCCGAGCTGGCTTTGCTTGACGGTTTTGCGGGTGTTGAACAAGGTGGCCGCCGCATCGGCGCTGCGCGGCGCCGCTTCGAACTGCGCCCGCGTCAGGCCCAGTGGATCGTCGGCGCGCAGATCCATCGTGTTGGCCACCAACGTCCATTCGCTGCCCTCGGCCCGCTTGAAATCCAACCGGGCGTTGACCAAATCGCGCGAGGCACTGCTGTGATCGCGCCAACCATCCGTAGCAAATCGATTGGCGCTGACGACATAGCCCAGGGCCGGCGTAGACCCGCTGAATCGCAAACCGGGCCGCACCAAGCCGTCGCTTCCAACTGCGAGACTGGTTGTGAGCTGGGGCGCGCCCGCGCCTGGTTCCGTGAACACCTGCAGCACGCCGCCCGAGGAATTTCCGTAGAGCACCGAGAACGGGCCACGCAAAACTTCCACCCGGCCTGCCGATGCCAGGTCGATGTGGGAAAGCTGCCCCTGGCCATCGGGCATGGTGGCGGGAATACCGTCGACATAGAGGCGGATGCCGCGCACGCCGAAGGTCGAGCGCGCACCGAAACCGCGTATGGAGAGCTGCAAGTCCTGCGCATGGTTCTGCCGGTCGCGCGCGTTCAGGCCAGGGACCAGCGCCAGGCTTTCCGTCAGGTTGATTTCTGGCCGCCCCGCAGCCCGCAGCCGTTCGCCGTCGATCACGTCGACGGAAGCCGGAACATCGAATGGCGAGGCTTCGCTGCGGGTAGCGCTGACGGTGACCTGGGGCAGCGTCTGCGCCAGCGCGGCGCCCGCGGCCAGCCCCGTGGCGACGAGCACGGCCGTCCTCACGCCCGCGTCTCTTCCACCAGCGCCACCACA
This sequence comes from Caenimonas soli, assembly GCF_013155545.1. GTDB lineage: Bacteria > Pseudomonadota > Gammaproteobacteria > Burkholderiales > Burkholderiaceae_C > Ramlibacter > Ramlibacter soli. The sequence goes on from NZ_JABJVV010000007.1 coordinate 23,494, forward strand.
TGCTCGGCGATCGCGAGGGCACTCGTCAGACCGGGCGATTCGATGCCGAACAAATTCACCAAGCCCGCTATCCCGTGCACCGCCGGTCCATCGATACGAAAGTCGGGCGCTGCTTCGCCGGGCCCGTAGATCTTGGGCCGCACACCGCTGTAGCTGGGTTGCAGCGCGCCGTCCGGCAAGGCCGGCCAGTAACGACGGACCTCGGCATAAAAGCCCTCCGCGCGCCGCGGATCAACGGTGTAGTCGATGTCCTCGGGCCGCGCGACGTCCAGCCACTCCAGGTCGGGGCCGAACTTGGCCTGCCCGCCCAGGTCCAGCGTCAAGTGAACCCCGAGCCAGGCATCGGCGGGGGCCGGGTAGATCAGGCGGGTGAAAGGCGCCTTGCCCGCCAGGGCGTAGTAGCTGCCCTTGGCGAAATATTCGCGCGGCACCCATCGCTCATCAAGCCCGTCGAAACGGCGCGCCAGCGCACAGGCATGCAGCGACGCGCTGTTGACGAGAACGCGCGCGGCGATCTCGCTGCCATCGGCCATGCGGACCACATGCGGGCCGCCGCCTTTTCCGAGCACCGCCGAATCGACGGCCGAGCCCAATGCCACCGCCCCGCCCGCGCTCTCCAGGTCACCCTGCAGCGCCAACATGAAGCCGTGGCTGTCCACGATGCCCGTGGTGGGCGACGACAAGGCGGCCACGCACTGCAGAGCCGGTTCCAGCGCCCGCGCCTGGGGGGCGTCCAGCCAGTCCACCGGAACGCCGTTGGCGATGGCCCGATCCCTCAAGCCTTTCAGTGCCGAGGCCTCGGCTTCGCTGTTGGCCACCACCAGCTTGCCGCAGTTGCGGTGGCTGACGCCGTGGCTGGCGCAAAGCTCGTACAGCAACTCCTTGCCGCGCACGCACAAGCGCGCCTTGAGCGAACCGGTCGGGTAGTAAAGCCCGGCATGGATGACCTCGCTGTTGCGGGAACTCACGCCCTGCCCTATTGCCGTCTGCGCCTCCGCAACGATGGTTTCCAGGCCGGCTTGCGCCAGCCCCCGCGCGACCGCGAGGCCAACGGCGCCGGCACCGACGACGATGGAATCGACCTGATCCATCAGAGGTCTCGCCGGGGGTCCGTGCGCAGCAGCAGCTCGACCAGGGAGCGCAGGCTTTGCTTCAGGGGCTCGAAGCCTGCATTCGGCACCAGGGTCTGCTCATCCATGTACAGCCTGCGGTTGACTTCCACCTGCACGCTGTGACGGTGGCTAGCCGGATCTCCATAGCGACGGACCAGTTCCACGCCCTTGTAGGGGTGGTTGTAGGAAACGCTGTAGCCCAGGGACGCCAAGTGGTCGCAAACCTTGCGTGACAGCGCGGGATCGGCGCTCGTGCCGTCGCGGTCTCCGATCACGAAATCCGCGTGGACGAGGCCGGGGAAATCGGTCGCATGGGTGGCCGCGACCGCCGGCATCGAATGACAGTTGAGGTGGATGCTGTAGCCGTGCCGCTCATGCGCTGCTTCGATGGCCGCGCGCACCGCCTCATGGTAGGGGCGCCAGCATCGGTCGATGCGCGAGCGCACCTCCTGGACCGACAGCCGGCGCTCATAGATGGGCTCGCCCTCGTCCGTCATGCGCCACACCAGGCCCTTGCCCAGGCGCACCTTGGACAGGGCCTTGGGATCGGTCTCCAGCGGGTCGGGCCAGGCCTCGTCGAACAGCGCAACGTCGACCTCCGTCGTGTTGCGGTTCACGTCCAGGTAACTGCGCGGGAAAAGCGCCTCGATCCAGGCCACGCCCAGGGCGGGAACGAAATCGTAGAGCTTCTCCACGTGCGTGTCTTCGGCCTGCCGCAGGGCCTGCAGATCGCAGGCGTGGCCGAAGTCGTCTGGGTAGTTGATGCCGCTATGCGGCGAGTCGAGCACGAGCGGCGTGGTGCCCGGGATGGATTTGACCGGGAAACTCATAGGGCCATTGTGCCCCGGCTGCCGTCCCGCAGGTTGACGGACGGGCGCGGGAGGAACTTTCAATACGGCAGTGTCCTACACGCCGGTTCTTGCGGTGGCACGACAGTTACATCCATGCAAGGAGACCACGCCGTATACGAACCCAGCAGCGGCTTGGAGGACGCTCCCGAGACGATGATTCTCGCGCGCCAGCTTCCGAAGCGCACGGTGGCCCTCATCCTGGCAGGCGGACGCGGCTCGCGGCTGCAAGACCTCACCGACAAGCGCGCCAAGCCTGCGGTGTTCTTCGGCGGCAAGTTCCGCATCATCGACTTCGCCTTGTCGAACTGCATCAACTCGGGCATCCGCAGGATCGGTGTGCTCACCCAGTACAAGTCGCACTCGCTGCTGCGGCACCTGCAGCGCGGATGGAATTTCCTGCGCGGCGAGGTCAACGAGTTCATCGATCTGCTGCCCGCGCAGCAGCGCCTGAACGAAGCGGACTGGTACCGGGGGACGGCCGACGCGGTGTACCAGAACATCGACATCCTGCGCTCCTACGGCCCCGAATACATCCTGATCCTGGCGGGCGACCACATCTACAAGATGGACTACTCGCTCATGCTGCTGGATCACGTGAAAAGCGGCAGCTCCTGCACCGTCGGCTGCATCGAAGTGCCGCGCATGGAGGGCACGGCCCTGGGTGTGATGGCCATCGACGAGGACCGCCGCATCACCAGCTTCCTGGAAAAGCCCGCGGATCCTCCCGGCATACCCGGCAAGCCCGACCGCGCGCTGGGGAGCATGGGCATCTACATCTTCAATGCCGAATACCTCTTCCAGCTGCTGGAAGAAGATTTCGCCAACCCGGCCTCGGAGCGGGACTTCGGCAAGAACGTCATACCACGGGTGGTGGCTACGGGGCGTGCGGTGGCGCATCCGCTCAACCTGTCCGCCATCCCGTACGAGAGCCGCCAGAAACCCTACTGGCGCGACGTGGGAACCGTCGATGCCTTCTGGGCTGCCAACCTGGACCTGGCGTCCAACATGCCCGAACTGAACATCTACGACCGCGACTGGCCGGTCTGGACATATCAGGAACAGCTGTCCCCGGCGAAGTTCGTGCCCGACGAGCGCGGCAGGCATGGGGCGATCAGCAACGTGATCGTTTCGGGGGGATGCATCGTGTCGGGATCGGACATCACCGATGCGGTCCTGTTCTCCAGCGTGCGGGTGTATTCGTGCTGCAAGATCAAGCAGGCGGTGATCCTGCCCGGATGCGAGATCGGCAAGGGCTGCCGGCTCAGCAAGGTCGTGATCGACAGGGGCTGCAAAGTCCCCGATGGTCTCGTGATCGGTGAGGACGCCAAGCTGGATAGCCAACGGTTCCACCGCACCAGCGACGGGGTCGTGCTGGTGACGGTGGAAATGCTGGCGGCGCTAACGCCGGCGATGGCCGCTCAGGCCAGCGTGTAGGCCGTCTTCACCGTGGTGAAGAACTCCTGGGCGTAGCGACCCTGCTCGCGCGGCCCGTAGCTGGAACCCTTGCGCCCGCCGAAGGGCACGTGGTAGTCGACGCCTGCCGTGGGCAGGTTGACCATCACCATGCCGGCCTGGCTGTGGCGTTTGAAGTGGGTTGCATGCTTCAGGCTGGTGGTGGCGATGCCCGCCGACAGGCCAAAGGGCGTGTCGTTGGCGGTGGCCAGGGCCTCCTCGTAGTCCTTGACCCGGATCACGCTGGCAACCGGCCCGAAGATCTCTTCGCGGTTGATGCGCATGGCCGCGGCGCTTTCGCTGAACAGGGCCGGGGCCATGTAGAAGCCGTCGGTGGCCAGCTTCAAGCGCCCGCCGCCGGCGGCCAGCACGGCGCCCTCGCCTTTGCCGATCTCGACATAGCTCAGGTCCTGCTCGAGCTGGCTCTGGCTGGACACCGGGCCGATGTCGATGCCCTGGGCCAGCGCATCGCCCACCTTCAGGCCGGCCATGCGCTCTTTCATCGCCTCGATGAATTTCGGGTAGATGCCTTGGGTGACGATCAGGCGGCTGGACGCGGTGCAGCGCTGGCCGGTGGAGAAGAAGGCGCTTTGCACGCACAGCTCGACCGCGGTTTTGAGGTCGGCGTCGTCCAGCACAACCTGCGGGTTCTTGCCGCCCATCTCCAGCTGGAACTTCTTCAGGCCGGTGGCGCAGGCCTGGGCGATGCGCGCGCCGACGCCCTGCGAGCCGGTGAAGCTCACGGCATCGATGCCGGGGTGGCCGACCAGGGCGTCGCCGATGACGCTGCCGCGGCCCATGACCAGGTTGAAGACGCCGGCGGGGATGCCGCTGCGGCTGATGATCTCGGCCAGTGCCCAGGCGCAGCCGGGCACCAGGTCGGCCGGCTTCATGACCACGCAGTTGCCGTAGGCCAGGGCCGGGGCGATCTTCCAGGCGGGAATGGCGATGGGGAAGTTCCAGGGGGTGATGATGCCCACCACGCCCACGGGCTCGCGCGTGATCTCCACGCCGATGCCGGGGCGCACCGAAGGCAGGGTTTCACCGGCCAGGCGCAGGCACTCGCCGGCGAAGAACTTGAAGATGTTGCCGGCACGCGCGGCTTCGCCTATGCCCTCGGGCTTGGTCTTGCCCTCTTCGCGGGCCAGCAGGGTGCCCAGCTCTTCCTTGCGAGCCAGGATCTCGCTGCCGATCTTGTCCAGGGCGTCGGCTCGGGCCTGGATGCCACTGGTGGACCAGGCCGGGAACGCCGCTCTGGCGGCCTGCACGGCCGCATCGACATGGCTGGCATCACCCTGGGTGTACTCGCCGATGACGTCGGAGAGGTTGGAAGGGTTGAGGTTGGGCGAGTAGCCGTTGCCGGCCACCCATTCGCCCTTGATCAGGTTGTTGTGTTGGGTCATGAGTTATCCAATGAAGTGAAGATCAGCCAGGGCAATCCGCGCTTCAGGCGAGGGCATGGCTGGGCTCCTGCGCATGGCGGGCAAGCGCCATACGGCAAGCCAGCTGGAATGCCTGCAGCATCGCGCCGGGATTGGCGATGCCTTTGCCGGCGATATCGAACGCTGTCCCGTGTGCCGGCGTCAGGATGGGAAAAGGCAGGCCGCCCTGTACCGTGATGCCCCGCCAGAAGCCCATCAGCTTCATGGCGATCTGACCTTGGTCGTGGTACATGGTCACGACGGCGTCGTACTGGCGCTGCTCGCCCTGCACTTTCAGGAAAATAGTGTCGGCAGCGAACGGGCCTTCGGCGGGAATGCCGCGGGCGCGTGCCGCATCGACGGCCGGTCGAATGATGTCGATCTCCTCGCGGCCGAACGATCCGTTGTCGCCGTTGTGCGGGTTCAGGCCGCAGACAGCGATGCGGGGGTTGGCCACGCCGCTGCGCAGCAGCTCACGGTGGATCAGCTCGATGCCGCGGGTCACGCCCTCGACCGTGATCTGGTCCGCCACGTCACGGTGCGCGATGTGCGAGGTCACGCGCGAGGTCCAGAGGCCATCCAGCACGTTGAATTCGCAGACCGGGCCGTCGAAGCCGAGCTGATCGACAAACCAGTGCAGCTCATCGCTGGTGCGCATGCCCGCTTCGTGCATCGAATGCTTGTTCAACGGTGCGAACATGATCGCATCGGCTATGCCACGTTTCACCGCGTCCAGCGCCATGGACAAAGTGTCCAGGCAATAGCGGCCGCCCTTGGCAGTCGCCGCTGCGCGTTCGAAGGGCCCCTGGGTGGTTCCCCGATAGTCAACCAGCACAGGCTTGCCCTGGGAGAAATCAGCAGCGGCGATGGATTCCGCGATGGCAAACGGCGTGTGCAGGCCGGCCACGTCCATACCTCGCTCGAGCTCGGCCCGATCGGCGATCAGCAGCAGGTCTGCGGCCGGCGAGGTAGCCGGGTCGGCCAGCAGGCGGGCCACCAGTTCGGGGCCGATTCCGGCGGGGTCACCCAGCACCAGCGCGATCCGCGGTTTGCGTGAATTCATGAAGTCCTCGATCAGCGCACCGGCAGCAAGCCGCGAGACACCAGGTTGGTGAAGAAGGCCTGCAGCCCGAACGTCCACGGTTCGATGCGGTCGCACAGGTTGACCGTATTGACCAGGGCGCCGAGCTTCGGGCTGGAGATTCGCACTACGTCGCCCACCTTGTGGGTGAAGCCGCTGCCCGCGGCGCCGCGATCCTGGGTAGGCGCGAACATGGTGCCCAGGAACAGCATGAAGCCGTCGGGATACTGATGGTGCTTGCCGATGGTCTGGCCCACCAGGTCCAGCGGATCGCGGCTGATCTGCGACATCGAGCTCTCGCCGTGCATCACGAAACCGTCGCTGCCCTTCACTTCCAGGCTCACGGTGCAGTTGCGCACATCCTGCAGCGAGAAGGCGCCGTCGAACAGCCGGATGAAGGGCCCGATCGCGCAGGACGCATTGTTGTCCTTGGCCTTGCCCAGCAGCAGCGCGCTACGTCCCTCGAAGTCGCGCAGGTTGACGTCGTTGCCGAGAGCCGCACCTTTGATTTCGCCGCGGCTGTTGACAGCCAGCACCACTTCCGGCTCAGGATTGTTCCAGGCCGAGCCGGGGTGGATGCCGATCTCCGCGCCTATGCCTACGGCCGACAGCACCGGGCCCTTGGTGAACACTTCGGCATCGGGGCCGATGCCCACCTCGAGATACTGCGACCAGAGGCCCTGACGCACCAGCAGCGCCTTGAGCTCTTGCGCCTTGGCCGAGCCGGGCTCGATGTCGGCGAGCGAGCCGCCAAGCACTTCCAGCACGCGGCCGCGAATCGCCTCGGCCTGCGCCGCGTCACCCTTGGCCTGCTCCTCGATCACGCGTTCGACCAGGCTGGCCGCGAAGGTCACGCCGGCCGCCTTGATGACCTGCAGGTCGCAGGGCGCCAGCAGGTAGGGGCCGTCGCTGCCGCGCCGCTGGCTGTTATGCAGCAGGCTGTCCGCGGTGCCGACGTAGCGGCCGCGCGTCTTGCGAACCACAGCCGCCGGGTCGTCCAGCTCCAGCAGGCCGCTCATGGTGGGCACGGCCTCCGACAGGTCGAATACGCCGTCCTCGCGCAATGCCACGACGCTCGGGCCGGCGGCCTGCTTGGCGTCGCCCGGCACCCAGGCACGGCCGATCAATGTTCCGGCAAAGCCGTCGTTAGGCAGCCACTGCATGTAATACCTCTTACTGGGTTTGGGTTTTCAGGCCGATCTTGTTGATCAGCGCCTTGTAGAAAGCATGGTCCTTGGCCATCACGGCGCCGAACGCATCGCCTTCCGCATAGGCATAGCCCATGTTCTGCTTGTCCAGCGCGTCGCGCAGGCTCTGCTCCTGGACGATCTTCGCGGTGGCTGCGCGCAGCGTGGCAACCACGTCAGGCGGCGTTGCCTTGTTCACCGCCAGGCCACGCCAGGTGCCGATGGAGATGTCCAGGCCCTTTTCCTTCAGCGTGGGCGCCTGCTCGAAGCCCTTGATGCGCTGGTCGGACATGACCGCGAGAGTCCTGAGCTTGCCGGATGAAACATGCGCATAGGTTTCGGCCGCGCTCACCGTGATTGCGTCCAAGTGGCCGCCAAGCAGTGCCAGGATGGCCGGCTGTGCGCCTGCGTACGGAATGTGGTTGAACTTCGCGCCGGTCTTGTCCTCGACGGCCGCTGCGGCCAGGTGCCAGGTGGAACCGTTGCCGCCGTTGCCGATCTTGAAATCGCCCTTCTTGGCCGCAGCCACGAACTCCTCCACCGATTTCCAGGGCGCGTCGGCCCGGACAGTGATCGCCGCCGGGTCGTAGTTCAGGCGGGCGATGGGCGTGAAGTCTTCATAGGTGATTTTCGTGAACCCCATGTTGGGCTGCGTCATCAGGTCGGTGGCCAGCAGCACGATCTTGTAGCCGTCGGGCTTGCCGTTGATCACGTCGGCCCAGCCGATGGCGCCGCTCGCGCCCGGCTTGTTCATGACGATCACGCTCTGCGGCAGGTGCTTCACCGCAGCCTGGGCGAAAGCGCGGCCGAGCACGTCGGTGCCGCCGCCGGCCGGATACGGGACGACCAGTTCGATCGGCTTGTTGGGGTAGGTGGACTGGGCCAGTGCGGGGGCCTGCACGGCGACGGTACACAGCAGGCCGGCCAGGACTTGGGTAATCAGGGTCTTCATGGAGTTGTCTCTCTGTAGTGAGGGTGAAAAGATCAGGAAATGCGGTTATTCCGCCTTGATATTCGCCGCCTTCACGAGCTTGCCGAAACGGTCAAACTCGCTGCGATTGAATTCAGTGAACTGTTGAATCGTCAAGTCTTCGGAGTTGCCCCCGAGCCCACGCAGACGATCCTGAACATCGGCAAGCTTCAAAGTCTGCTGAAGTTCAGCATGCAGTTTGTCGACAACGGCCTTGGGCGTGCCGGCCGTGGTGTATAGGCCATACCAGGTGTTGATTTCCACCGCCGGCATGCCAAGCTCGCGCATGGTCGGAACATCTGGCAGTTCTGTGAAACGCTTTGGGGTGGTAACGGCCAGAGCGCGCAGCGCGCCAGATTTCACCTGACCGATCGCGGATGACGTAGTGTCAAGCATGAACTGGACTTGTCCACCGATCAGGTCGGCGTGCGCCGCGCTACTGCCCTTGTAAGGGATGTGAACCGCTTTTGTACCGGCAGTGATATTGAGCGTTTCACCCGCGATATGCTGCGTGCTGCCAATCCCTGATGATGCATAGCTGTACCGCGTTGGGTTGGACTTGATGGCCGCAACAAGCTCTTTCGCGTCGCTGGCCTTTTCATTCGGGCCAACCAGCAACAGGTGAGGCACGACCACCACCATACCGATCGGTTGCAGGTCTTTCAGGGGGTCATAAGCCAGCTTCAGCACGTGTGGCGCAATCGCCTGGCCCGTATTGGTAGCGAGCAACAGCGTGTAACCATCTTTGGGCGATTTGGCCGTGGCGTCCGCCGCGAGCGTGTTGGCTGCACCAGGCTTGTTTTCCACCACGAAAGACTGCTTCATGGACTGCCGGAATTTGTCGGCAAGCATGCGCGCAAGAATATCCGTGCCACCTCCAGCACTCGCACCCACCATGATCTTGACGGGCTTCGCGGCAGGGTAGTCCTGCGCGAATGCCGTACTCAATGTGAGCAGAGTTGCCACGCCGGTTGCGATGAAGGTCTTGCGATTCATTGTGTCGTACCCTTTCGATGAAAGGCGGGGGCTCAGGCCCAGGCGGCGCCGTTGGGGAATTCGAACTGCTTCAGGGTGGCCGCGTGCATCTCGATGCTATAGCCGGGGCGCTGGGGCGGCATGTAACGGCCGTTGCGGATCACCACCGGGTCGAGGAAGTGCTCATGCAGGTGATCGACGTACTCCAGCACGCGATTTTCCAGCGAGGCGGAGACGGCAATGTAGTCGAACAGCGAGATGTTCTGCACGTATTCGCACAATCCAACGCCGCCGGCGTGGGGGCAGACCGGGACGCCGAACTTGGCGGCCATCAACAGCACCACCAGCACTTCGTTCAGTCCACCCAGGCGGGCCGCGTCGACCTGGCAGAAGTCGATGGCGCCGGCTTGCAGCAGCTGCTTGAACATCACGCGGTTGTGGCAATGCTCGCCAGTTGCCACACCGATCGGCGCAATGCGTTCGCGGATGGCGGCATGGCCCAGGATGTCGTCGGGGCTGGTCGGCTCTTCGATCCACCAGGGGTCGAAGGCGGCCAGGCGGCGCATGTTGGTGATCGACTCATCCACTTCCCATACCTGGTTGGCGTCCATCATCAGCTTGCGGTCCCAGCCGATTTCTTCGCGCAGGATGCTGGCGCGGCGGATGTCTTCCTCGATGTTGCCGCCGACCTTCTGCTTGAAGTGGGTCCAGCCCTCGGCCACGCCTTCGCGGGCCAGGCGGCGCATCTTCTCTTCGGAATAGCCCAGCCAGCCGGCCGAGGTGGTGTACGCCGGATAGCCCTGCTCCAGCATTTCCTTTTCGCGCGCGGCCTTGCCCGGGGCATTGCGGCGCAGGATGGCCAGTGCTTCTTCGGGCGTCAGCGCGTCGGTGACGAAACGGAAGTCAAGGCAGCGCACCAGCTCTTCAGGGCTCATGTCGGCCAGCAGCTTCCACACCGGCTTGCGCTCGGACTTGGCCCACAGGTCCCAGACGGCGTTGACGATGGCGGCCGTGGCCAGGTGGATGACGCCCTTGTCCGGGCCCAGCCAGCGCAGTTGGCTGTCGCCGGTGGTGATGTTGCGCCAGAACGCGCCCATGTTGCCGGTGATCTCTTCCATCGTCTTGCCGACGACGAAGGGTGCCAGCGAGTTCACGGCGGCCACGCAGATCTCATTGCCGCGGCCGATGGTGAACGTCAGGCCATGGCCTTCCAGCTTCGAATCGGTGTGCAGGGTGACGTAGGTTGCCGAGTAATCCGGGGCCGCGTTCATGGCGTCGGAGCCGTCGAGCGAGCGGGAGGTCGGGAAGCGGATGTCCCGAACAGAGAGGTGGGTGATTTTGGTAGCCACTTTTGCCTTGCAGAGGGGTGATGGGAGGAAGGGAGTGGGCGAAGGATAGGGCTGGTAGCGATATGAATCCAATCGTCATTTGGTATATTGCGATACAAGTTTTTGGATCACTATGGACGACGCCGCCGCCGGTTCGCCTGCCCTCCCCGCCAGCCTTTTCAGGCGACTGCGCATCAAGAGCCGGCAGATCATGCTCCTCAACGCCCTGGATGAGCATCACAACCTGCGGCGGGCGGCCGCTGCCATCCACACCACCCAGCCCGCTGCCACGGCTCTGCTCCAGCAGCTCGAAGAAGGCCTGGGCGTTACGCTGTTCGAGCGCCATGCCCGTGGGATGGAACCTACGGTGTACGGCGAGGTGATGATCCGTTACGCCCGGGGCGTGCTGCACGACTTCGAGTACGCAGGCGACGAGATGGCGGCGCTGGCCGCGGGCTCCGCCGGCCTGGTTCGGATTGGCAGCGTCATGGGCGCCACCCCCGTGATGCTGACCCAGGGGTTGGCGCGTTTCAAGGCCGGCAATCCGCGGGTCCGCGTCACGCTGCAGGTCGATACCAGCGATATGTTGATGCCGGGGCTGTTGCGGGGCGATCTGGATGTGGTGCTCGGCCGCCTGCCCGACCAGTTCTACGACGAAGACCTGGAGATCGAGCAGCTCGAGGGCGAACCGATGAGCGTGGTGGCGCGGCCCGGCCACCCGCTGTTCGACCTGGCGGAGGTCACGCTGGGTGACCTGGTAACGCAGACCTGGATCCTGCATCCCCTGGGCAGCCCGATGCGCCGGCGCGTCGAGCAGGCGCTGCAGCAGGCCAACCTGCTGGCGCCGCCCGATATCGTGGAAACCTCGTCGATCCTCGCCACCACCTCCCTGCTGGAGCAAAGCAACATGATCTCGGTGGTGCCGCTGGATGTGGCACAGCATTACGCCAACTACGGCATGGTCGCCATCCTGGCGGTGCAGTTGCCGATGGCCATGGCCAACCTGGGCATCATCACGCGCAAGAAGAAGGAGCTGTCGCCCGCAGTCAAGGGTTTCCTGCGGGCCCTGCGCGACAGCAACCTGGAACGGAAGATCGCGCGCTAGCGCCCTACTCGACGCGTCCGATGCGCTGGACCAGCGCGGCCATGTTGCGGGCGTCGGCTTGCACGAAGCGCTCGAACTCGGGCTGGTCCTGGTACTGGAAGTAGCTGCCGGCCGAGGCCAGCGACTGGATTGCGCGTTGATCTTCGGCGACGAATTTCGCCGCCTGGCGCAGGCGCGCCACCACCGGCTCGGGGGTGGCAGCGGGCACGAAGAGGCCCGACCACTGCGAGTAGGAGATCGGCACACCCAGTTCTTTGAAGCTCGGCACGTCGGGCAGCGCCGCGAGCTTGGTGTCGCCCCAATGCGCTAGGGCGCGCAGCGTGCCGGCGCGAATGTGCTGCATCACGCTGGACGGACCGGTCGAGATGGCATCGACCTGCCCCATGAGAACGGCCAGCACAGCCGGGCCCGCGCCCGTGTAGGGCACATGCAGCATGAAGCTGCTGGTGGCGGCCTTGAGCTGCTCCATCGGCACGTGCATGGTGCCGTAATTGCCGGAAGAGCCGAAGGTGACCGTGCCGGGCCTGGCCTTGACGGCGGCGATGAAGTCCTTGTAGGTCTTCCACGGGCTGTCGGCGCGCACGATCAGCACGGTGGGGTCTGCCGTAAAGCGCGCGATCGGCTTCAGCTGGTCCAGCGTGTACATCGGCGTGCGCCGCAGCACCTTGTCCGCTTCGGGCAACACGACGAGCGACGACAGCGACATGAGCATCGAGTAGCCATCGGGCTTGGCCTTGGCCACCTGCCCCATGCCGATGCCGCCACCGGCGCCACCCTTGTTTTCCACGATCACGGATTGCTTGAGCGCCCGGCCCATCGCTTCAGCGACGGGGCGGCCCACGGTGTCAGCCACGCCGCCGGGCGGGAACGGGACCGTCATGGTCAGGGGCCGGCTCGGGAATTCACTCTGCGCCCACGCGGGCGCCGGCAGCAGGCCCGGCACGGCCGAAGAGGCCAGGAGTTGAAGAACGGTACGACGATCGATCATTTACAGGGTCTCCACACGGTTGTTCAGTTCACCCAGGCCGGTCACGGCGACCCGAACCTGGTCGCCATGGCGCAGGAACTTCGGCGGCGTAAAGCCGATGCCCACGCCCACGGGCGTCCCGGTCGCGATGATGTCGCCGGGCTGCAGCGTCATGGCGGCCGACAGCGTCTCGATCAGCGTCGCGACGTCGAAGATCAGCTTCGAGACATGCGAGTCCTGGCGCAACTCGCCGTTGACCCAAGTCTTCAGGTGCAGCGAATCGAGCGGTGCGTCGTCCTGCGTGGCGATCCAGGGGCCGAGCGGGCAGAAGCCATCGAGCGACTTGCCCAGGAACCATTGCGCATGGTTCTTCTGCAGGTCGCGGGCCGTCACGTCGTTGAGGGCAACGAAGCCGAACACCTTGCCGAGCGCGTCTGCCTTCGACACATTGCGGCATTGCTCGCCGATGACCACGCCGATCTCGCCTTCGTAGTCGACCGACGAGGTGTGCTTGCTGTCGAAGCGGATAGCGTCGGTCGGGCCGGCCAGCGTGCCGGTCGCCTTGGTGAACAGTTGCGGGAACGCCGGGATCGCCGAGGCGCCGCTGGTGGCGTTGAAGCCGCTCTTGTCGAACTCCATCGCATGCTCGTGGTAGTTCTTGCCCACCGCGAAGACGTTGCGAACGAAGGCGGACAGCGGCGACAGGAACGTCACGTCCGACAGCTGAGCGCGGTCGGTAGCGGATTCCTTCAACTGGCCGGCAGTGAGGCGCTGCTCGATCACGGCGAGCACGGGATTGGGATGCGAGCCGAGGTCGCCTTCGATGAACAGGACTTCCTGTTTGGCCTCGTCGATCAAGGCAAGCCTTGTCTTTCCTGCGTAAGTGGCGCGTCCGATCTTCATGAAATCTCCGGGGATAAGGTCACACCGATTGGTGCGATTTGGGTTGATTTGGTCGCATTCTAGGTCAACTTGGTTTCCGACTGAAACCTAGGCCCATTCAAGAAATTGGTTGGATTTGGTACGATCACGGCCATGGACAGTGCAGCCCAATTGCGGGAAACCATCGTCAAGAACCTGAAGTCCGGCACCTGGCGCGCCGGGCATCGCATTCCCACGGAACGGGAGCTTTGCGACCAGTTCAGCATGGGCCGCTCGACCGTGCGCCGGGTGCTGGCGCAGTTGAAAGAGGCGAAGCTCATCACGCAAACTGTTGGCAGCGGCACTTACGTCACCGATGGCGTCAACGGCGCGCTGGCCCGGCTGTCATCATGCGAATCCGCCCCAGCGGCAAGCCCCGCGGAATTGATGGAGGCGCGGCTCAGCCTGGAGCCGTCGATCGTGGAGATGGTGATCCGCAACGCGACCTCGACGGACTTCGCGCGCATGGAAGAGTGCTGCGACAAGGCCGAGGCCGCCGGCACGCTCGAGGAATTCGAGCATTGGGACGGCATGCTTCACGAAGTGATCGCGAACGCGGCCCACAACACATTCATCTCCACCGTCTTCCATCTCCTCAGCGAGGCCCGCGAGCAAGGCGAATGGGGAATGCTGAAGCGCAAGAGCGTGACGCCGGAACGCCGCGCCGAATACCAGCGCGAACACAGGGAACTGGTGGCGGCACTGCAGGACCGGGACCTGGCAACGGCCATCACGCTGACACGGGACCATCTGCTGCGCGTGCGCCGCAACCTGCTGGGTATCTAGGACCCGGCAGCCATCCGGTAGATTCGCAGCGCGTTGTCGTGAAACAGCTTGCGGCGCTCTCGAGTGGACAAGTCGGCCACGATGGCCGCAAAGCCTTTGAAGATATCCCCGAACGAAGCGCACAGGCTATCGACCGGGAAGTTGCTGGCGAACATGCAGCGCTCGATGCCGAAGAGCTCTATCGCGTCGCGCACCACCGGGCGGTTCGCCTCCACCGTCCAGCGCCCGCCCGCCAGGCCGATGCCGCTGATTTTCACGAAGACGTTGGGGCATTGCGCCACACCCCGCATCGCCTGCCGCCAGCCGGCCAGCCCCTCGGCACTGCGGTCCGACGGCATGCCGGTGTGGTTGATGACGATGGGTGTACCGGGAAAATCGCGCGCCAGCGCCTGGGCCTCGTGCAGATGCCACCACGGCGTCTGCAGCTCGAAATGCAGGCCATGCCGCGCCAGCAGCGCATAGCCCCGGCGCCATGCGCCGTCCATCATGCCGCCGGGTTGCGTGTCGCGCGGTGAAGCATTGGCCCGCGGCTTTTGGCGGATGCCGCGCACAAAGCCGAACGCCGCGAGTTGCCCCAGGATGTGCGCTATATCGGGCTGGTCCAGCCAGGCCTGCCCCACGGCCACACTCGGCAAACCACTTTGCTTGCGCAGGCTCTCGATATAGCGCATCTCGCCGATCGGGTCCTTCGGATCCCATTCGGCTTCCACATAGACACTGCCTGCCAGTTCGAAGGCGGCCGTGTCGCGCCGATAGTCCGATGGCAGATACGGACGACAGATGGCTCCGTGATCGCCGTATCGATGCGGCGGGCGCTCGGCATCGCACAGCCACGGGTAGTAATGCGCCACCGGATCC
Source organism: Caenimonas soli (assembly GCF_013155545.1). GTDB lineage: Bacteria > Pseudomonadota > Gammaproteobacteria > Burkholderiales > Burkholderiaceae_C > Ramlibacter > Ramlibacter soli. Next base: position 38,508 of record NZ_JABJVV010000007.1, read on the forward strand.
CAGAAATGATGGTGGGCATCGATGATGGGCGTGTCCAGCAATTCGGTCATTGCGGCGTCCTGGTCTCAGGCAGCTTGCATGCTGCCGTAGCGATATGCGTTCTCGACGCGGCGTATGCCGTTGATCAGCGGATGTCCGAATGGCGGGGCCGAGATTTCGAAACGGCAGGAAGCATCGACCTTGATGCCTTCGGAGAACGACAAGGTCGCGGTGCCGAAGTAGTGCACATGCACATCCCCGGGCACCAGAAACTGGTCGTATTTGAAATGGTGGAACTCGATGTTGCCTATCGAGTGCGACATGTGGTCCTCACCGGTGAGGAAAGGCTTTTCCCAGCGCTTGCGGCCCTTGCGCACGATGCGCGAGACGCCCGCAATGCTGGCCGGCAGATCGTCCAGCAACAACTCGGGACCGAAGGAGCTGCCGCACAGCTTGGCGTGCGACACCAGGCCGCTGTTGCTGCGTTCGGTGATGTGGTCGGACAGTTCGTTGGCAAGTGCGAATCCCAGCCGGCGCGGCATGCCATCCGCGCCGATCAGGTACAGGCCCGCCAGCTCTGGCTCCTCGCTCGCATCTTCGGCGAACGAGGCTACCGGGAAATCCTGGTAAGGGTGGACCACGGAGCGGCCCGTGCCCTTGAAATGCCATTCGGGCGCGACACCGGGCGTGCCATTTCCCGTGGGACGGCCCTGCTCCAGCCCCAGCTTGAAGAGGCGCAGCGAGTCGGACAGGGACGCGTCATCCACCTGCAAGGCCCGCCGCAGGTGGTCACGTGTTCGCTCGCTGCCCAGGTGCGTGAGCCCTGAGCTGCTCACCAACATGTGGGCCGGGTCAGGATGATCCAGCGGCACCAGCACTGCCTGGCGCTCGACCAACTCGCCGTAATCAACCCGCTCGGCCGACGCCAGCTTCTTCGCCAGGTGCGCCAGCGGCACGCGCTCGGCCAAGGCCTGCGAGGCCAAGGCGTAGGTGCTGTCGCAGCCGGCCAGCACCCGCACGCGGGCGGCCGACTCCACGAGCCCGACCGCTCGGCTGCCGTCGGGGCGGAGGAACTGCAACAGGCGCAACGCGGCCATCACGCAAGCCTTACTTCAGCCACTTCTCGAGCGCCTCGGCCGGGATCTCCGCGCCGTGGTACTTCTTGAAGATCTCGTTGAGCTTGCCGTTCTTGTGGTTGGCCCGCACCCAGTCGTTCACCCAGGCCAGCAGCTTGGCATCGTCCTTGCGCACGCCGATGCCGAGGTCGTTGGTGCGCAGGATGAACTTGGGCTCCAGTTGCCGGGCCGGCGCCTTCTGCGTCATCGTCTGGAACAGCGCGGCCGAAGTGCCCACCAGGTCGGCCTGGCCGGTGACCACGGCGGTGATCACGCCGGCATCGTCGTCATAGCGCACCACGGTGGCGCCCTTGGCGTTCTGCGTGAGGTCGCTGTCCTGCGTCGTGCTGCGGTTCACCGCCACGCTCTTGCCGGCCAGGTCGGCCATGCTCTTGACCTGGACGCCCTTGATGCCGCCCACCAGCGAGATCTGCGGGGCATAGGGAACCGAGTAGTCGATCACCTTGGCGCGATCCGGCGTCCAGGCCAGGGTGGAGATGATGATGTCGGCCTTGCCGGTCTGAAGGTTGGGGATGCGCGTGGCCCCGACGGTCGGCACCACTTCCAGGGCGACGCCGAGGTCCTTGGCCAGTAGCACCGCCACGTCGTAGTCGGAGCCGGTGGGCTTCATGTTGCCGTCGGTCATGCCCGAGGGCGGCACCGCGAGGTCGACCGAGATGCGGATCTTCTTGGCCGCGCGGATGTTGTCGAGCGTGTCGGCCTGGGCGGCGAAGCCGGAGGCGGCCACGGCCAGCGCCAGCGCGCCCTTGGTGATGAAGGAGATGGATTTCATGTGATGTTTCCTCTTTGGTTTACAAGCCGTTATCGACAAATTGCTGCAGTTCGGCGGTCTGCGGGTTCAAGAGCATGTCGCCGGTTCCGGTTTCCCAGATCCGGCCTTCATGCATGAAGATCACGGTGTCCGCCACCTTGCGGGCGAACGCCATTTCGTGGGTCACCAGCACCATGGTCATGCCGCCGGCCGCCAGGTCCTCGATCACCTTGAGCACCTCGCCAGTCAGCTGCGGATCGAGCGCCGAGGTGACCTCGTCGAACAGCATCACCTGGGGTTCCATGGCGAGCGAGCGAGCAATGGCGACACGCTGCTGCTGGCCGCCGGAGAGCTGTTCGGGATAGGCCTGGGCCTTGTCCGCCAAGCCCACCTGGCGCAGCACGGTCGCGGCGAGCTCCAGCGCCTGCGCCCTGCTCTTGCCCTTGGCGGCGCGCGGCGCCAGCGTGATGTTTTCTTCCACCGTCAGGTGAGGAAAGAGGTTGTAGCTCTGGAACACGATACCCACATCGCGCCGCAGGCTGCGCAGGTCCAGCGCCGGGTCGTCGACCCGGTGGCCGCACACCTCGATGTGGCCGCTGTCGATGGCTTCCAGCCGGTTGATGCAGCGCAGCGCCGTGCTCTTGCCCGAACCACTGCGGCCGATGATCGCGACCACTTCGCCCTTCTTCACCTGGAACGACACTCCCTTGAGCACGTTCAGGCTGCCGAAGCTCTTGTGCACGCCTTCAAGATTCACAATACTGGACATCGCCAATTCCTTTCTTTGTTTCGGCCACGCTCTTGCGCACCACGAGCAAACGGTCCTCGAGTTTCCGGGCCCACCACGAGAGCGGGTAGCACAGCAGGAAATACAAGCCCGCCACCAGCATGTAGACCATGAAGGGCTCGAACAGCGAGTTGTTGATCACCTGCCCGGCGCGCGCCAGTTCCACGAAGCCCACCACCGAAGCGAGCGAGGTGTTCTTGACGATCTGCACCATGAAGCCGACCGTCGGTGGCGTGGCGATGCGCAGCGCCTGCGGCAGGATCACCTTGAACAACCGCTGGCTGGGCGTGAGTGCCAGGCACTCGGCCGCCTCCCATTGGGTCTTGGGCACGGCCTCGATGCAGCCACGCCAGATCTCGCCGATATAGGCGCTGACGTAGATGGTCATCGAGATGCCCGCGGCGACGATGGCCGGCAAGCTGAGGCCCATGATGCTCAGGCCGAAATAGGCCAGGAACATCAGGATCAGCAGCGGCGTTCCCTGCACCAGTTGCACATAGCCCAGGGAGAGCCAGCGCAGCCAGCGCATGCGCGAGATGCGGGCCAGCGCGACGCCGAAGCCGACCAGGCCGCCGCCGGCAAAGGCCATCAGCGACAGGATCACGGTCCAGCCGGCGCCCTGCACCAGGAACTGGAGATGGTTGATGTTGAATTCGTTGTTCATGCTGCGTTGCTCACATCGGTGTGCCGAGCCGGCGCCGGCGCGTGAACACGGCCTGGCCGATGGCCCAGAACGCAGTGCGCATTGCCAGCGACAGCAGCAGGTAGAACACCGCCACTACGATGTAGGTTTCGAAGGAGCGATAGGTGTCGGACTGGACGCGGTTGGCGATAGCCGTCAGCTCCTCCGCCGAAATCTGCGAGGTGATCGACGAAGCCAGCATCAGCAGCACGAACTGGCTGGTCAGCGCCGGATAGACCCGCTCCATGGCAGGCCGCAGGATCACATGCCAGTAAATCTGCACCTTGGACAGCGCCAGGCACTGGGCGGCCTCGATCTGGCCCTTGTGGATCGAGTCGATGCCGGCGCGCATGATCTCGGTGGTGTAGGCGCCGATGTTGATGACCAGCGCCGCGATGGCCGCTGCGTACGCGGGCACCTTCAAGCCCAGGCTGGACAGCCCGAAATAGACGATGAAGATCTGCACCAGCAGCGGTGTATTGCGGATGATCTCCACATACAGGCTGCACGCGCGCGCCACCCAGGGGTTGTGGCTGTTACGGCCGATGGCGCACAGCGTGCCGATCAAAAATCCCAGCAGCGTCGCGATCACCGACAGCTGGATCGTGAGCCAGGCCCCATGCACGAACAGGGGCCATTGCGCCAGGACGCTGGCGAAGTCGAATTTGTAGGTCATGGTTGGTAGGAGTTCACGATCGAGGCCGTGTCCTTCATTCCGTTGCCCTGCTCGACATAGTCGGTGTAGCGCCGGGTGGCGGCCTCCAGCATCGGCAGGCTGAGCTCGAGCTCGTGCGCATACGCCGTCACGGCCTTGAGGTCCTTCAACAGTTGCCGGGCGTAGCTGCGCGGCGGCTCGAAATCGCGCGCTTGCATCTGGGGGTAGAGGTGCTTGAGCAGGCTGCTGTCCGCATGGCCGCCCGCCAGGCATTGCGGCAACTGGCGCGCATCGACGCCCGCCGCTTCGGCCAGGGTCAGTGCCTCGGCCAGCACCACGTAGCCGCTGCCGACGATCAGTTGGTTAATCATCTTGGCGGTCTGACCCGCACCGACAGGGCCGATACGGGTGAAGTTGGCGGCGAGGTCCGCCATCACGGTGCGAATGGCCTCGATGTCGGCGGCATCGCCGCCCGCCATCACGGTGAGCGTGCCCGCACGCGACTGCACCGGGCCGCCGCTCACGGGCGCATCGATCCAACGCATGCCCGACTTGGTCCGCAGTTGCTGCGCCATCTCGCGAGTGGCCGCAGGATCGATCGTCGAATGGTCGACCAGGATCTTGGCGGGGCCCGCGGCCGCCGCGATGCCCTGGGGGCCGAACACACAATCGCGCACGGCATCCGTATGCAGCACGCACATGATCACGATGTCGCTCGCCTGCGCAACGTCACGAGGCGACTGTGCCGCCACCGCGCCCGCCGCGACCAGGGGCGGTACACGCTCCGCCTCGAGGTTCCAGACCGTCACCGGCCAGCCCTGCTCCAGCAGCCGCAGGGTCATCGCGGTGCCCATGATGCCCAGGCCTACAAACCCGATCCGGCCCTTCTCAACTGCCATGCTTGTCTCCGATTCCACTTTTGGGAAGGTGACGAAGCATAAGAACGCGAGCGATTCACATCCAATCGTATTTCGTGATCCACTGATACTGGTTTTGGGATGGCTGCTGGCGCGAGCACATTCGCACAATTTTGCCGTTGCGTAGGTGTAACAGCTTTGATTGAGCAACGCGCCTTGGCGTGTAGCATCAAAAAACCGTATTGATGAGGCACGCCAAATGCGCACGATCGTTAAACCTTTTGCCTGCACACTCACTCTGATGCTCGTCTCCCTCGCCTATGCGCCCAACGTGATGGCCGACGATGACGATCACGGCCGGGGCCGCGGTCATGGCCATGGCCATGGCCATGGTCACAAGCACCACGATCGTGATCACAAGGAGGTGTACTGGGAGGGCAATTGCAAGATCGAGCGCAAGTGGGAGAAAGACGGCGACTACAAGGAAAAGCGCAAGTGCAAGGGTGTTGAATACCATCATGCGCAGCCGGTGGTGGTTCAGCCGGTAGTGATTCAGCCCGCCACCGTCATCTACCCGCCGTGGGTGGTGGTCGAACAAGGCCGGCCCCATCACTACCGCTCGGGGTACGAGCCGGCGCCAGTGCAGCAGGCACAGGTGAGCCGCTGCAACAGTGAGACCGTCGGAAAGGTCTTGGGTGGCGTCGCGGGGGGTGTACTCGGGAACCAGGTGGGCCACGGTACTGGTCGCGTCGTTGCCACGATCGGCGGTGCCATCGCCGGCGTTTTGGTGGGCGGAGAGGTTGGCCGCCGAATGGATGCGAGAGACCAGGCTTGTGTCGGCCAAGCCCTGGAACTGGCTCCGGCCGGCCGTCGCGTCGAGTGGGTCGAGGGCGGTGAGAAATACGCCGTCGTGCCTGGCGCCGTAGTGGATCGAGGCGGCATGTATTGCAGGCCGTACCAGGCACAGGTTCGCACCAGCACCGGTTGGCAAACCACGCGCGGCAACGCCTGCCGGCGACATGATGGAGTCTGGGTGACGACCTAGTCAACTCTGACGATTGTTTCAACTGGCCTCTTGTTTTCCTCGAGAGGCATTGAGAACATCGCGCCATGGGGAACTCATCAATACGGAAAATGAAACATGGCAAAGGTAAAGTCAGCGGTCCCGGTCGGCGGACGGGGGAAGGCACTGACAGCCTTGTTCGCTACCTGCAGGAAGATCTCGAAACCAAGCCACAAGAACTTCCGGACGAAAAGCCCGTTCGCAAGTCGATTGCGAGCCGCATGAAAACAGCGTTGTTGAACCTGAAGAAGAAGTAGTAGCTCTTGACGGCGGCCAAGCGCGATACCGACTATGAAAAAAGGTCCTGCGCTTTCAATACCGCCGGCAATGATCAGCGGTTCTCGTGGATCAGCTCGATAGCCCTGCGCGCAAAGACGGGACTCAACTGCCCGACTGTGCCGGCATTTGATGACGCGGCGGTTCCTGCCTTCGCGCGAGCGGCGATGCCTTCAAAGATCACCGCAAGCCGAAAGAGCGCAAACGCGAAGTGGAACGGTTCCAGGTCGCCAAAGTGCGCCTTACTGCAATACCGTTGGACGTATTCCTGCTCGCTAGGGATGCCGAGCGAAAGAAGATCCTGCCCTCGCATGCCCATGTACTCGTCTGGACGCAGCCGCCACGCCAGTGCGCTGTAGGCAAGGTCGGCCAACGGATGACCAAGCGTCGAGAGCTCCCAATCGAGTACCGCGACAATGCGCGGCTGCGTGGGGTGGAACATCAGGTTGCCGATGCGAAAGTCGCCGTGAGCGATCGCAGTCGCGCAACCACCCGGGATGTGACGGGGTAGCCACTCGACCAGACGCTCCAAATCGGGCAGTTCACGCGTCTTGGAGCTGTGCCATTGGCGTGTCCAGCGGGCGATCTGCCGTTCGAAATAGTCGTGTGGACGGCCGAAATCGGCCAGTCCGGCAGCTTGCCAGTCCACGCGGTGCAGCGCGGCCAGTGCGTCGGCCATCGCCATGTACATGCTTCGGCGATCATCGGGCGCGACGCCGGGCAAGGTGCAGTCCTGGAAGACGCGCCCCTCCACCCGCTCCATGAGATAGAAGGCTGTTCCGATCACATCCGTGTCTTCGTGATAGAGCACCACCGGTGGGACAGGGACACCCGTGTCTGCCAGCGCCCCCATGATCCGGTATTCGCGGTCGATGGCGTGCGCCGATGGCAGCACCGGACCTGCGGGGCGCTTGCGAAGCACCAATCGGCGATTGCCGTAACTGACGAAGTAGCTGGGGTTCGACTGCCCGCCGGAGATGCGCTGTAGCGTCATCGGCCCTGACAGGTTCGGCAATGCCTGCCGCAGGAAGGCGTCGAGGCAACCGGGATTGAAGTCGCAGTCGGCTGGTGTTTTCTCCATTCGCTCACCTGGACCGGATCAGGGGCGACGTTTGCTGAACTGTGGATAAAAATGCGCCACCACTGGACCGTCCGCTCGCCAGGAGAAGCAATCGTCCACAAAGAACGGCTGCTGCTCCAGCGTGCTGTCAGGCTGCAGCGCCACCTTCCCGTCCGGGGCACGCCCCAACGACATGCCCTGATGCACAACCGTGGCCATGGGCACCAGGACTTCGTGCACGTGCGCGCACGTCGTGTTACGCGGGATTTTCTTCAGGATTTGCCGCCAGCCGCGGCCCACCGTCTCACCGATCAGCGGCCGCAGCGAGTCCTTGACCTCGTGGCAGGTGCCGAAAGGCATGGAGCCCATATCGACGCCGACGTCGCGGATCACGCGGTTGTCGTCCAGCGTCAGCCGCACGCGGATGTCGTGCACGGGCGCGCCGGCCTTCTGCTCGCCACGCCCGGGGTCGACGTACATGAACGGCTTTTCGTCGAGCAGGTGCGCCTCGATGTCCCACAGCCCGTCGTCGCGCAGGAACGCCTGCATCTCGATGCGGCGCAGGTGCATGGGGCGGCGCTTGGGCGTGTCCATGGGTTCAGTTCTGCGGCGGCAGCCGGATGACGAGCCCCTCGAGCTCCCCGGTGATCTTGATCTGGCACGTGAGCCGGCTGTTGGGCAGCGCATCGAGACAGCCGGCATCGATCATGTCCAGCTCGTCAGCGGAGGGCGCGGGCACGCGCGGCACCCATTGCTCGTCCACGTAGCCGTGACAGGTGGCGCAGGTGCAGGCGCCGCCGCAGTCGGCCGTGATGCCGGGGACCATGGCGCCGATCGCGGCCTGCATCACCGACTGGCCGGATTGCGCGTCGACGGCCTGCTGGCGGCCGTCCTGCTGAATGAAAACAATGCGTGTCATGGGTCCTTCGATTGCAATCAGGATTCAAGCCGACATCAGTGCGGAGGCGACGCGGTCCGCGTCCTGCAGCTCCTCGCCGCCGCCGCCGCCAGACAATTCGCCCGACGAGAGGACCACATAGCGGTCGCACAGCTGCGCGGCGAAACGGTGGTTCTGCTCGGCAAGGAGCACCGAAACTCCCAGCTTGCGCAAAGAGCCGATCTGCGCGGCGAGATTCTGCAGAACGAGCGGCGCGAGGCCCTGCGAGGGCTCGTCGAGGAGCAGCACTGAGGGGCGCCGCGCCAGCGCAACGGCCAGCGCGAGCATTTGCTGCTCGCCGCCGGACAGTAGGCCCGAGAGCTGGGCACGGCGCGAGCCGAGGATGGGGAACATCGCCATCAACTCCTCGAGCATGCGCGGGCGCTCGGCCGCGGCCAGCAGGCGCAGTCCGAGCTGCAGGTTTTCATGCACGGTGAGCGGCGAGAAAAGGTTACGCCGCCCTTCGGGCACCAGTGCCAGGCCGTGGCGCGCGCGCGCTCGCGCGTTCATGTGGTCCAGTCGCACGCCGTTCAATTCGATCTGGCCGCGGCCGTTGACCGAACCCGCGATCGCGCCGAGCAAGGTGCTCTTGCCCGCGCCGTTGGGGCCGAGCACGGCGAGAAACTCGCCGTCGGCCAGGGTCATGGCGATCTCGCGGCAGACCTCGATGCGGCCATAGCCCGCGTGCAGGTTGGAAAGGCGCAGCGTCATGTTGCCTCCGCCGCGGCCGTGCCCAGGTACAGCTGCATCACGCGCTCGTCGCGCCGCGCTCCCTCGGCGGTGCCGCGGAAAATCACGCTGCCGGCATCCAGCACGGTCACCTCGTCGCACAGCATGCGGATCAACGAGAAATTGTGTTCCACCAGCAGCACGCCGATACCGCGGTCCGCGAGGCCGCGGATCTCGTCGGCCAGCACTTTCATTTCTTCGCGCCCGATGCCCGCGGCCGGTTCGTCCAGCAGCAGGTAGCGCGCGTCCGCGGCGATCGCCCGGGCAACCTCCACGCTGCGCACGCGGCCCATCGAGAGCTTGCTCACCTGGTCCGTCGCCCACGATTGCATGTGCATGCGCGCGACCACCGCGTCGGCGCGTCCGTTCAGCTCCCGCTCTTCCTTCAGCGCTCCAGGCAGTCCCAGCAGCGAGGCGAGGAAGCCGTGCCGCACCTGCGGGTACAGCCCGCACAGCACGGCGTCGCGACCAGTCGTTTGAAAGTCGATCCGCGGCGTCTGGAAGGTGCGCGCGATGCCCGCGCGCATCACTTCGTGTGGCGCGTGGCCGGTGATGTCTCGCCCGTCCAGCAGCACATGGCCGCTGGTGGGCTTGAGGAAGCCGGTCAGGCAGTTGAACAAGGTGCTCTTGCCCGAGCCGTTGCGGCCGATCAGGCCGCACACGCGCCCGGGACGCACGTCGACGCTCGCGCCATCGAGAGCCACGACGCCGCCAAAGGTCATGCGCACGTCGCGCGCAGACAGAACCTGCTCGCTCATGGCGTGGCCTCCGCAGTGCTTTGCGCTTCCGCTGTCGGGGACTTCTGCACCTCTTTACGGCGAGCCCTGAAACGCTTGACGAGCCGGTCGATCCAGCCGAGCAGGCCTTCCGGCGCGACGACCAGGATCACGATCAGCGCCCCGCCGTAGAAGAGCCCTTGCGCCTCCTGTGCGGGCAGCAGCTTTCCGAGCAGGCTCAACAGAAACGTCCCGAGCACGGGGCCGAGGATGTAGCCCGCCCCGCCCACCACGGCCATCAGCAGCGCGGAGATCGAGGCGTGGGTGTCGAGTGAGCCGGGGCTCATGTAGGTGATGTAGTGCGCATACAGCCACCCGCCCGCCCCTGCCATCGCGCCGGAGGTCGCGAGCATCGCCGAAAGCAGCGGCGCAACGGCGATGCCGTCCGCCATCGCGCGCGTGCGGTCGTGCTTGACGATGTTCAGCGCCCGCCCGTGCGCGGAGTTCATCAGGTTTTCGTAGAACAGCACGGCGGCCAGCACGAACACCCACACCAGGATATTGAAGCGCCAGGCTTTCTCGAGACCCGCGATCGGCGGGATGCCTGCGATGCCGACGTAACCGCCGGTCACGGCGTCCCAATTGCGCGCGATGATCTCCAGAAGGGTCGCGAGTGCAAGCGTGGCCAACGCGGTGGCGAGCTCGGGCATGCGCGTGACCATGCGCGCGAGTCCCCAGGCGAGCGCCGCAGGCAGCGCGATCGCGATGGCGAGTCCGGCCCAGGCGGGCAGGCCGAATCGCGTGGCGATGATCGCCGTGGAATAGGCACCGATCGCAGCAAAGGCACCCTGCGCCATGGATAGGATCCCGGCCTGCCCGAAGCTCAGGCCCGCCGAAAGCGCGATGAGTGCGAACACCCCGGTGAGGATGACCGTGTCGAGCCACACCGGGTTGAGCGGAGCGATGGCGCACGCCAGCGCGCCCACGACCAGCATGATCCACGTATTGCGGTGGCGCGGGGCGAACTTCATGGCCGGTCCCCGCTGTAGCGGCTGGCGCCGAGCTGCCCTGAGAGCAGTACGATCAACATGAAGAGCGACGGCACCATGGAAGTCACCATGCCCGTGGTATAGCCCGCGCTCAGCGCCTCGATCACGCCGATGGCAAGGCCGCCGGCCAGGCAGCGCACCGGGCTCTGGATACCGAAGATGATCGCGGCGGCGAAGCCGATGAAGGTGAGCCCCAGCGAGGCGGTGAAGTCCATGCCGGAGCTGTGCAGGATCAAGAGGCCCGCGATGCCGCCGAGCAGCCCCCCAGCCAGAAGCGAGCCGCATTGCACGCCGATGACGGGAATCGCCGCGAGCTCAGCACCGGGCGCGTTCACCGCAGCCGCGCGCATCATGCGCCCGAGCTGCGTGCGCTGTATCACGAGCCAGGTGAGCCCGACCAGGCCTACGGCCACTGCCACGTTGATCAAGCCTTGCGGGTTCACACGTAGCGCCCCGAACTCGAAGACGGTGGTGAACGTCTGCCGCGCGAACGGCTTGGTTCCCCACACGATCAGGACAATCGATGAGAGAGCAAGCGACAGGCCGAAACTTGCCAGCGCCACGCGGATGCCTTCCTTGCTCGTGCGCTTGAGCAGCACGAATATGACGGCCATCACGCCCGATGCGGCGAGCGCGGCGGCCAGGCCCGCGACAATCCCCTGGGGCCCGGGAATGGCCGTCGCCACCGCGGCGGCGATCAGCGCGTAGGCGCCGATCGCGAAGTCCACGGTGGCCGCGGTCGTGAAGAACAGCGTCATGGGCAGCGCCAGCAGCGCATACACCGACCCGTTCAGGAGTCCCCGGAAGATGTACTCGAGCATCGCCGCCTTTTCCTGTTACTTGGCGTCGGATCGGAACTGGCCGTTGCGGATGGTGGTGAGCACCAACGCGTCGGCGGCCCAACCGTCGTGGTTGTCCTTGCTGAAGCAGCCCTTGCCCATCGTGATGGTCTCGAAGCCGCACAGCGTCTCGATCGTGTCGCGCATGACCTGGCCGGTCACCGGACCGTTGATCTTCTTGAGCGCCGCGGTGAGCGTCATGTAGCCGTTGGCCCCGAGAATCTCGCCCCAACCCTGCGGCTTGTGGCCGTTCTTCACCAGGATGGCGGCGAGCTTTTGCTCGGCCGGCGTCGGGTCGTACGGCAGGTTCCCTATGGACAGCACGCGCACGCCCTCGCCCAGCGGGCCGGCGGCGTCGATGAAGCCTTTTTGCGCCAAACCGCTGTTGGCGTAGAGCGGCACCTTCAATCCCACTTCGTTCACGGCTTTCAGGAAAGACGCGCCCAGCGACGTGACCGAGAGCTGCATGAAGACCGCGTCCACGCCGGCATTGCGAAACTTCGTGACTTGGGGCGTGAGATCGGTGGCGGTGTAAGGTACGCCGATCGTCTCCACGACCGTGAAGCCGATGTCCTTGGAGATCTTCTGCGCGAAGTCGCTGCCGAATTTCCCGTAGGCGTCCTCCTGGTAGATGATGCCGACCTTCTTCGCGCCGTTCTTGACCACCTGGCGCCACAGGGCGTCCATGCCGGAGGTGTCATTGGGCGCGATGCGGAAGATCCACGGGAAGAACGAGTTGTTCTTGTCGGTGATGGCCACCGTGCCGGCGGGACCGAGCAGCGGCACCTTCAGGCGTTCGGCCACCGGCCCGGCGGCGAGGATTCCGCTGCCGGTGCCCGGGCCGATGATGGCCACGACCTTCTCGTCATTGACCAGTTGCGTGACGCAGCGCGCGGCTTCCGTCGGATTGGTCTTGTCGTCGCAGAACACGAGGTCCATCTTGCGTCCATCGATCAGGCCGCCGGTTTCCTTGTGCATCGCGTTGAGCGTGTCGCGCTCGGGGATGCCGAATACCGCGGCCGGGCCGCTCATGCTCAGCACCACGCCGATCTTGACGGCCTCCTTCGTCTGCGAAAACCCCACGGCGGGCCAGAACGCGGCTGCCGCGACCATCAGGGCGAGCGCCCCTTGCTTGAACGTGTGCATGCTTGTCTCCTTCATCTTTCGGTTATTGCTTAGTCAACGAAGCCCGCCGCTGGCACGGATCACCTCGCCACTGACGGCGTCCGAGTCGGGCGACAGGAAGAAGGCCAAGGCCTTCGCGACATCGAGCGGCCCCACGTGCTCCCTGAGCGGGATGCGACGGCGTTGCAACTCGATGAATTCGGGACTGAATGCCTGCTTGACCTTCTCGGTGTAGACCGAGCCGGGCGCGACAACGTTCACGCGGATTCCGTCCGGGCCGAGACTGCGCGAGAGCGTGTGCGTGAGGCCCACCACCGCTGCCTTCGCGGCGTCGTAGCCGGCGTTGCCCATGTGGTCGAAGTTTCCGAAGGCGGCGAGCGAAGCGACGTTCACCACCTTGCCGTAGTGCTTGCCGCGAAAATGCGGCACCAGCGCGCGCGTCATGAAGAAAGCGCTATCCAGGTTGAGGCGGACGGTCTGCTGGTACTCATCGGTGGTGATGCGCTCGATCGGGCGGTCGATGATGTCCTCGCCGATGCCGGCGATGCCACCGGCTATGTTGGCCAGACCGTGCACCATGCCGAGCCGTTCAATCGCCGTCTGACCCGCCAGGTCCGCTCCTTTCTCATCGGCGACGTCGACCTTCAGCACCGATAGCTTGTCGCGGCGCGCACCCGCGCGCTCCTCAAGCGCCGCGAGCCGCTTGCCGCTGATGTCGCACGCGAGCACTCCCGCTCCGCCCTCGAGCAGCAGCATCACCAGCTCGCCGCCAATGCCGCCCGCGGCGGCTGTGACGAGGTAATTGCGTCCGGCGTGGCTCATGCCGTGGCTTTCTTCAAATCGGCGCCGCACACGCCGCAAAACTTGTGGTCCTCGGGCAGGTGGTCGGTGCCGCAGGAGCCGCAGCGCACGCTGTAGCCACCGTAGGGCGCGACGGTGTTGTGGCCGGTGTCCAATGCGTTCCAGCTCGGGTTGGAGTCGATGGGCTTCTTGTGGAAGAACGCGCCGAACCCCGAGCGCGACTCCATCGACGGGAAGTGGAGCGTGCACCACTCGCGCGCCTGCGTCATCTCGCGGAACATCAGTTCCTTCTGGTGGTTGAGCGCCACCTTCGTGTAGCGCAGCGCTTCCGGGAACATCCGGGCCAGGTTCGTGACGATCTTCTCCACCTCGGCGTCGAGCTGGTCGTAGTCGCACACCACGTTGGCCACGCCCCATTCAAGGGCGAGCGCGGCCGGCACGGGCTTGAGCGCCATGAGGATGTCGCGCGCGCGCCGATCGCCCACCATCAGCGGCCACCACTGCGTCGGGCCGAACGCGGCGACGCTGCCGACCCCCACGCCCACCTGCTGAAACTTGGCGGTCGTGTTCATCACCACGAAGTCCGCGGCGAGGTGGAAGGCATTGGCGCCGCCGACGACGTCGCCGTTGACGCGGTGGATCACGGGCTTCGGGCAGTGCATGATTTCCGAGAAGGTCCTCTCCATCGCCCGCTCGTAGGACTTCATGCCGGTCAGGTCGTCGAGGTAGCGCTGGTTGTAGTCGACGACGTCGCCGCCGGTCGAAAAGAAGCGGTTGCCGACGGCCGTGAGCACGACGCTGCGCACGCCCGGGCCCTCGCCCGCGCGCTCCACCGCGTCGCGGATTTCGTCCAGCGTCTCGCGGCGGAAGGAGTTGCCCCTCTTCTCGCGATTGATCGTGATCCACGCGGCGTGGCCACGCTTCTCGAAGCCGATGTCCTCGTACTGGACGTCGAAAGTGCGGTATTCCTTCATCAATTCACCTTCCTGTTGCGGCCGGCCCAGAAACGGGACCGGAGTTCTGCCTTGAGGATTTTCCCGAGCCCGTTCTTCGGGAGGTCGTCCACGATGTCGACGGTGCGCGGGCACTTGTAGCCCGAGAGGCGTTCGCGGCAGAAGGCCACGAGTTCTTCCGGGGTCACGCTCTTGCCGGAATGCAGCGAGACGAAGCCGTGGGGCAGTTCGCCCCACTCCTCGTCGGGCTTGCCGATAACGCTGGCCTCGCGCACGGCGGGATGCCAGTAGAGGACTTCCTCGACCTCGCGGCTGGAGATGTTCGCGCCGCCGCTGATGATCAGGTCCTTCTTGCGGTCGACGATGGTGAGGTAGCCGCGTTCGTCCATCGTGGCCATGTCACCGCTGTGCATCCAGCCGCTTCGCATCGTCTCGGCGGTCTTCTCGGGATCGTTCCAGTAGCCGGTCATCACCTGCGACCCGCGGAACACGATCTCGCCGACCTCGCCGGTCTTCACGTCGCGGTCGTCGTCATCGACCACGCGCAGTTCGCAGCCGAACGCGGCGCGGCCGCAGGAATTGAGCCGGGCGCGGTCGCCCTGCATGCCTTCGAGGTGGTCCTGCTTGTCCAGGTAGGCGGCGATCGAGGAAATCTCCGTCATGCCGTAGCCCTGGATCAGCACGTTGCCGAACACCTGCGCAAGGCGCTCGATCCGCTCGGTGGGCATGGGGGCGGATCCGTAGCCGATCGTCACGATGCTGCTGGTGTCCGTTGAACGCAGGCGCGGGCTTTCCAGCACGCGGAACAGCATGGTCGGCACCAGGTGCGAATGCGTGACGCGCTCCGCTTCCACCAGCTTGAGCCAGCGGTCGGCGTCGAAATTGCGCTGGTCGGTGAACACGACGCAGCCGCCCACCACCCAGGCGGGCACGTAGAACATGTTGATCGACGCGATGGAGTTGTGCGGGTAGACCAGCAGCACCTTCGTGTCGCGGCTGAATTCGTAGCCGATTACCACAACCGGCGCGTGTGCGACGCTCTGGCGCTGCTGGTGAAGCACGCCCTTGGGGGTGCCCGTTGCGCCGCTCGTGTAGCAGATGAAGAAGTTGTCATCGCCCGTCACGTCCACCTGCGGCTCCGATGCGTCCTGCTCGGCGAGCCAACGCTCGTACTCGGAGTCGGTATTGCCCGGGTCCAGCACGATCACTTTCTTGAGCGTCGGGATCTCGCCCGCTTCCGCCAGCCTGGCGGCGTATTCCTTCTCCACGAAGATCAGCGACGCGCCGCAGTGGTTCAGCACGTAGGCGATCTCGCGCGGCACGCTGCGAAAATTCACCGGCACGTGCACCAAGCCGCCCTTGGCCGCCGCGCCGACGGCTTCTACCGCCTCGACGTGGTTGTTCATCAGCACGGCGACGCGGTCCCCACGCTTGATTTCCGCGGCCTGCAGGCCGTTGGCCTGCCGGTTCACACGGTCGTTGAACTGCGCGAACGTGAAACGGCGGTCGCCGTCCACATAGGCGAGCTTGTCGGGGTGCCGTATTGCGCAGCGTCGAATCCACTCGGCCACGGTCATGGTCGCGCCTCCTTGGATCTCTTCATGTCCATCAGCGCAGCCGCACCGACAGCGGGGCCTCGATCGCGCGGCTGAGGATGCGCGGCTCGTACTTCACCGGGCCGGCCAGCTCGAGGTTCGGGTACCGGCGAGTCATCTCGATAAGGCTGACCTCGACTTCAAGACGCGCGAGCGGCGCGCCCAGGCAGAAATGGATGCCGTGGCCAAAAGCCATGTGCGGGTTCGGGTTCCGCGAGATGTCCAGGCGGTCCGGGTCAGGGAACTGCGCGGGGTCGCGGTTCGCGGCCGCCATGAGCAGCATCACGCGGTCGCCCTGCTTCACATCGACGCCGCCGATCTTCATGTCTTGCGCGGCAGCGCGCATCGTGCCTTTCATGGGGCCGTTGAAGCGCAGGCACTCCTCGATCGCGGTCTTCACCAGTTGGGGCTGCTCGCGCAGCCGCTGCCATTGGCCGCTTTCCAGCAAAGCCGTCACGGTGTTTCCGATCATGATCTGCGTCGTCTCGTGGCCGGCGTTGAGGATCAGCATGCAGGAGTACACGACGTCGTCGGCGGTGATCGCTCCATCGGTTCGCTGCACTTCCATCAGCCAGCTCATCATGTCGTCGCGCGGCTGCTTCAGGCGCTCCTCATACAGGCCCTGCAAATAGGCCTTGAACTCGATGATCGACTGCTGCGCACGGTCCATGCGCTGAGGACTGCCCACGCCGCCGTGCAGCAGTTCGTTGAGCTCCCAAGACCATTTGTGGAAGCGGTGCAGGTCTTCGCGCGGGGCGCCGATGATCGTTGCGATCACGTTGGCGGGAACTAGGAAACCGAAATCACTGATGAGGTCGACCTCTTGCTTGTCCTTCCAGCCGTCCAGGAACTCGGTGACGAACGACTGAACGATACCGCGCATGGTCTGCACCGTTTTCGGCGTGAAGGAGCGGCTGAAGATCTTGCGCAACTGGGTGTGCTTGGGCG
The DNA here is from genome assembly GCF_013155545.1 of Caenimonas soli. Lineage (GTDB taxonomy): Bacteria > Pseudomonadota > Gammaproteobacteria > Burkholderiales > Burkholderiaceae_C > Ramlibacter > Ramlibacter soli. Next base: position 55,446 of record NZ_JABJVV010000007.1, read on the forward strand.
GGTCGACGAACACCGGCCAGCTATTGAGCACTTCGTAGGTGAGTGCGAAGCGCTCGCGCTCCTCGGGGGTCAGACGCGTCTGGAAGTAAGGCGTGATCGTGTCGGCGAGAAGGCGCTGGTCGTGCAGGCCCGCGTACACATCCTCATACCGCGACACGATCCAGCCGCGCCAGCGCTCGTTCCAGTGCACAGGGCGCGTCTCGCGCAGCTCGCGGTAATACGGAAACGGGTCCTGCAGCAGCCCGGGGTCCAGCAAGTCGTCGTCAACGGAAATCACTTCGTGGTCCACTGCGATCTCTCTTTCCTTTTGCTAAGCGCACGCTTAATTTGCGTTGAGCGCTTGCTTAGTGTAGGCTCACCGGCAGGGGGTGTCAACGATGGATTTAGGTTTGCGGGGCAAGGTGGTTTTGGTGACCGGTTCCAGCCGCGGCATCGGCTTGGCCGAAGCTCGGCTGTTCGCCGCCGAGGGCGCGCGCGTGGCCGTCAATGGTGTTAATCCGCAGCGGGCCGAGGCAGCAGCGGCGGCCCTTCGCGCCGAGGGCGCGGACGCGCAGGCATTCGCCGCCGACGTGACCAGCTCGGCCGAGGTCGCCGATCTCTTCATGCGGATCCAAGAGCGGATGGGCGAGTGCGGCATCCTGGTCAACAACGCCGGGCTTGCGGGCAAGCACCTGGGAAAACCCGCAGACGAAATCACCGAGGAAGATTGGGACAAGGTGGTCGACAGTCACCTGCGCGCCACGTGGCTGTGCACGCGCGCCGCGCTGCCCGCTATGCGCAAGGCCGGCTGGGGTCGTATCGTGAATACCTCATCGATTCACCACACCGGCGGTGGGCGCCCGGGCCTTACTTCTTACGCCGCGGCCAAGGGCGCGATCTCTGCGTTTTCGCGCACGGCGGCCAAGGAAGTCGGGGCGGATGGCATTACGATCAACACCGTCGCGCCGGGCTTCGTCCGCACGGACATGCTCACTCGCCTGCCCGACGATTTCCAGAATCGCGTGCGCTCGCAGAGCCCGCTCGGCAGGCCCGCGGAACCCGAGGAGATCGCCGCGGCGGTGGTGTTCCTCTGCTCGCAGCAGGCCGCCTACATCAATGGCGCCCTGCTCGCGATCGACGGCGGACGGCGCGAGTTCGTCTGGAACTGAAGGCCGTCAAGCCGGCGTGCGGCCGAATTGCGCCAACGCCACACCCAGCAGCGCCAAGGCCGCGCCGGCCAGCTTCAAACTCGGGAAGGTTTCGCCCGTCATGAGCCAGCCCGCCACACCCGCAACCGGTGGTAGCAGGTACAGCAGGGGTGCGGTTCGCGCGACACCGAGCAACTGGTTGACCCAGCCCCACAGGATCCAGCCGGCGAACGATGACACGACCAGCGCCCACGCCAAGCCCAGCAGCACCATCGGAGGTATCGCCGTCCAGTCCGTAGCGACGCCCGACAACCCCGTGAGTAGCATCAGCGGCGGAAACGCCATGATGGTCGTATAGGTCATCACCAGCAAGGGGCCGCGGCGGATGATGATGTCGCGCGCGGCAACGGTGTGCAGCGAGAAAAGCAATGTGGCGGCAAGGAGCACGAGGTCGCCGAATCCCGCCTGCCATCCCAGCCCGATCTTGTCCGCGAGGAACACGAGGATGCCCGCGCAGGCGATGACCGCGCCCGCGACCTGCGCGCGCCCCAGCCTCTCGCTGCCCGCTACGGCCAGGATGATGAGCGTCATGAGCGGACCGCACGCGACGATCAGCGCGGTCGAGAACGGCGATGACAGATAGATGCCCCAGTTGATCAGCGTCACGTGCAGCACGTGACCGAGCAGCGTGAGCCACGCCAGCGTACGCCACTCCTCGCGCGGAAGGCGAGGCCAGCGGGTGCCATAGACGAAGAGAAGGAGCAGCACCGCGCACAGGGGCGTGACGATGTAGCGGGCAAATAGAAAGGCGCCGGGCGAGGTGTGCGACATCACCAGCTTGATGATGCTGAAGTTGGTGCCCCATATCACCAGCAGCACCAACGCGACCGCCAGCGCCCCGCCCTGCGCGCGACGGGGCAGCTCGCTCATTTCAGGGGCCAGCCTGCCGCGTAGACGGACGTGCCACGCTCGGCGAGCCGGCGCAGAGCGGCCGGAGGCTTCAACCGTGCGGAGCCATAGCGCTGCGACAGCGCGTCGCATCGTGCGACGCAGGCCTGCACGCCCATCCGGTCGATCCAAGACAGCGGCCCGCCGGTCCAGGGCGCGAAGCCCCAGCCGAGAATGGCGCCCACGTCGCACTGCGACGGATCGGTGATCACGCCCTCTTCGAGGCAGAGCACCGTCTCCAGCGCCTGCGCGGCGATCAGCCGGTCGCGGGCATCCGCCACGCTCATCTCAGTGCGGGCGCCTGCCGACGCGTACTCGCGTAGCTGCGGCCAGAAGCTCCTGGTGCCGTCCGGCGCGTAGTCGTAGAAGCCCGCTCCCGTCTTCTTGCCCTTGCGCCCTTCCTGCTCCACCATTCGCCCGACCATCGCGTAGCCGGGCGTGAACTCATAATCAGCGCCCAGGTCGCGCGCCGCCTGCAGGTTGATCTGGTGGATGAGGTCCAGCGCGACCGCGTCGGAGAGCGCCAGCGGCGGCACCGGCATGCCGGAGGCCACGCCGCCCGCTTCGATCACGTCGGGGTCCGCGCCCTGCGCCAGCATGTCGAAGGCCTCGGCTTGGTAGGCCATCACGACACGCGTCGTGTAGAAACCGCGCGCATCGTTCACGACGATTGGCGTCTTGCCGATCGCGCGGGCGAAATCCATCGCATGCGCGAGTGTTTCGTCACTGGTATCGCGGCCGCGGATGATCTCCAGCAGCGGCATGCGGGGCACCGGCGAGAAGAAGTGCAGGCCAATAAACTGCCCCGGTCGCTGCGAAGCCAGGGCCAGGCCGGTGATCGGCAGCGTCGATGTGTTGGTCGCGAAGAGCGCGCGCGGGCCGGCCACCGCTTCTGCCTGGCGCGTGGCATTCGCCTTCACCTCGCGGTCCTCGAACACCGCCTCGACGACGATGTCGACGCCGTCCAGGGCTTCATAATTCGAAGTCGGCCGGATGCGCGCGAGCGTCGCCTGTGATTCGGCGGCATCGAGGCGGCCGGCAGCGACTCCCGAAGCTTCCTGCTTGGTGAGTGCATCGAGCCCGCGCTGGGCCGACTCCTGGCTCATGTCCAGCATGACGACGTCCGTGCCAGCCCGTGCACACACCAACGCGATGCCGCTGCCCATCAGGCCCGCGCCGAGCACGCCCACGCGCTTGAATACGCGGGTCGCGAAGCCCACGGGCCGGCTGGTGAGCCGGTTCGCCGCGGCGACGCTCAGCCCGAGCGTGCGCACCATGTCCTGCGCGACCGGACCGCGCGCAACGTCCACGAATTCGCGCGCGGCCGCTTGAAAGGCGACGTCGGGAACGGGTGAGGCCGCTGCGGCGATGGCCGCCTCCGCCGGCTTTTGCGAACGCTGGGCGGCGGCGAGCACCACCCAGCGCGACGCAGTAGCGACCACTAAAGCAGCGGGCACGAGTTTGTCCACCAGCCCAGCCTTGAGCGCCGCGGAAGGCGTGAGCGCCGTCGCATCGCGCAGCAGCTTTGCCGCGGCCTCTCGCCCGATGCGGGCGCTAAGGCGCGGCGAAGTGCCAAGCATCGGCGGCAAGCCGTAGCGCATGTCGGTAAACCCTACCGTGTAACCCGCACCCTGTGCGCCGATCCGGCAATGGCACGCGAGCACGAGCTCGAGCGCCACGCCGCGCGCATCGCCCGTGATCGCCGCCGCGAACGGTTTGCGCGACGCATCGATGCGCGCTGCGAGAGCGGCAGCGCGATCGACCACGGCCTGCAGCGCCTCCCGCGGGCCCTGCGCGGCGCCATGCAGCCACTGGAGATCCAGTTCGCCGAAGCCACCCTCCCCGGTCGGCGCGAGCACGACGCCGGCGATGCCGGGGTCCGCAAGGCATGCCTCGATGCGGGCGCCGAGGGACTCCCAGACGTCCGGCGTGAAGGTCGGCCCCGGCCAACGGAGCACGGCGACGCCATCCGCGTCACGGTCGCAATCCACTGTAGCTGCCATGTCAGATTCCCAAGTAGGCGCTGCGCACGCGGTCGTCGCGCTGCAACTGGGCGGGCTCGCCCTCGAGAACGACCGAGCCGTTCTCGATGACGTAGGCATAGTGCGCAAGGCCGAACACGAAGGCCGTGTTCTGCTCGACGACGAGCACCGAGATGCCCTCCGCATTGATTTGCCGAATGACGTTTCCAAGGACGCTCACCATCTTTGGCGACAGGCCCAGGCAAGGTTCGTCCACCAGCAGCACGCGCGGGCGGCCCATGAGGGCGCGCGCCATCGCGAGCATCTGCTGTTCGCCGCCCGAGAGCGTGCCCGCCTGCTGCGCGGCCCGCTCCTTGAGCACGGGAAACTGCACGAACATCTTCTCGATGCCCCCTTTCACCTGCTGCGGCGGCTGCAGGAAGGCGCCGAGCTCCAGGTTCTCCAGCACCGTCATGTCGGGAAAGAGCTGCCGCCCCTGCGCGACCTGGATCACGCCGTGCCGCACGATTTCGGCCGTGCTGCTGCGAGTGAAGTCCTTGCCCTCGAAGCTCACGCGCCCCGTCCGGGGCACGAGCGAGGAGATGGCATTGAGCACGCTGGTCTTGCCCGCGCCATTGGCGCCGACGAGCCCGACGACCTGGCCGGGCTCGACCTTCATGGAGACGCCGCGCACCGCCTGCACGCCGCCGTAGGAAACGCGAACATCCTCAAGCGACAGCATGGGCCTGGGCTCCGAGATAGGCTTCGATGACGCGCGGGTCGCGCGTGACCTCGGCGGGCGATCCGTCCGCGATCACGGCGCCGGCGTCGATCACCACAGCGCGCGAGACGAGGCCCATGAGAAAATGCAGGTTGTGCTCGATCACCCACACCGACACGCCCGCGGCATGCACGTTGCGGATGATGCGCTGGAGGTTGGCGAGCTCCTCGGCGCTCAGCCCCGCGGCCGGCTCGTCGAGCAGCAGCATGGTGGCCCCGGTCTGGATGGCCATCGCGATGCCCAGCACGCGCATGATGCCGCTGGGCAGCGACGAGGCCTGTTCGTGCGCGTAGCGCTCCAGGCCCAGTTCGGACATCACGTCGCGGATCACCGGCTGCCGCGCCGACGCGCGGCCCGACGGCAGGTGCGCAGCCGTGCGCAGACCCTCCTGCACGGTGAGCTTGGGGAACACGCGCGCGCCCTGGAAAGTACGTACGAGCCCCAGGCGCGCGAGCTGGTGCGGCGCCATGCCGGTCACGTCGCGTCCTTCGAAGCGGATGCGCCCTTCGGTCGGACGAAAGAACCCGCTCACCGCGTTGAACAGCGTCGTCTTGCCCGCGCCGTTCGGCCCGATGAGTCCGATGATCTCCCCGCGCGGCAACTCCAGGTTCACGTCGCGCACGGCCACCAGGCCACCGAAACGCTGCGTCACGCCCTCGATGTGCAGGACGATGTCGCTCATGCGGCACCCCGCTTCCAGCGCGCGACACGATCGCGCAGCACGCCCGCCACGCCCTTGGGCATGAATAGCACCACGACCACGATGACCACGCCCAGCACGACGAGCCGATACAGCCGCGCCACGTGCAGCATCTCGGGGATGCCGAAGAACACGAGGGTGCCGATGATGGGACCCGCCACGGTTCCGATACCGCCAAGGATCAGCACGCCGATCAACGAGATCGTCTCGTGCGCGCTCAGCAGGTCGGGCGAGATGAAGTTCATGATGGGCGCGTAGGCGCAACCAACCATCGCGGCCAGCATCGAGCTGATAACGTAGGCGGCCAGCTTGTAGCCCACGACGTTGATGCCCAGGAAGGACGCGAGCGTCTCGTCCTCGCGCACCGCGACCAGCCCGCGGCCGAAGCGCGAATGCTGGATGAAGACCGAGACCAGCAGGCAGGCGAGCAGCATCCCCGCCGCGAGCCAGTACATGCCCTTCGCCGACGACAGGTCGATGCCGGCGAGCGGCGCGGGCGCATACATGACGCGCATGCCCATCGGCCCACCGGTGAGCTCGTGCCAGTTGGCGGCTACGAGTCGCGCGAGTTCGCCGAACGCGAAAGTGAGCAGCGCCAGGTGGACGCCGCCCGTATAACGCAGCGCCGGATAGCCGATCACCGCGGCCAGCACGCCGGCAGCAAGCATCGCAAGCGGGATGGCGATCCAGAAATTCAAGCCGAGCGACGCCACCAGCAGCGCAGACGCATACGCCCCAAAGCCGTAGAACGCCGCATGCGACATCGCGAACTGGCCGGCGTAGCCGATCACGATGTTGAGCGAGGTCGCGAGCGCGGCCTGCAGCGCGATGAGCGTGCCAAGGTAGACGATGAAGCGCGAGCCGCCCATCATCGGGATCGCCAGCAGCACCGCAAGGCACATCCAACCGGCCCACGGTATCGCATTGGCGACGCGCGCGCGCCAGGTGGCCTTCGCGCGCGGCATCCCGGCGACGGTGGTTTCCATGGCTGCGCTCATACGCGTACTTTCCCCCGCTTGCCGAGCAAGCCGCGCGGGAAGTACAGCAGCGCGACGATGAGGAGGATGAAGCCGTAGCCGTCCCGAAACGAGGCCGATAGGTAGCGCGAGCCCAGGCTTTCGGCGATGCCGAGCAGGAAGCCCGCGAGCACGGCGCCCGGCACACTGCCGAGGCCGCCGAGCACGGTGAGGATGAAGCCTTTCATGAGCGGCGCGGCCGCCATGTAGGGCGTGATGGCGAACAGGCTGCCGTACAGCACGCCCGCAGCACCGGCCATCGCGCTGCCCAGCACGAACACCACGGCGGTGACCTGCGAGATCTCGATACCGACGAGCGCGGCGCCCGTGCGGTTCTGTCCCATGGCGCGGATCGCCTTGCCGATGCGCGTCTTCTGCAGGAACAGGTAGCAGCCCACGACCAGCAGCACGACCAGTCCGAGTACCAGCATGCGCTGCGACGACAGCGTGAGCCCCGCGATCTGGAAGCTGCCCGGCAGCGGCGGGTCGAACGTTCGCGGGTCGGGAGTGAACGCCGCCGCGGCGAGGTTCTCGATAACCATGATGAGGCCCAGGGACGCGGTCAGTCCCTGCATGTGATCGGTGAGCGTGAAGCGAAACACCACGCGTTCGAGCAGGAGCCCGAGTGCGCCCATCGCGACCATGCCGATCAGCAGCGCCGGCCAGAAACCGAACCCGGCGGATACGACGAAGAACGCCGTGTACGCGCCGAGCATCACCATCTGGCCGTGGGCGAAATTCAGGATCCCCATGATCCCGAACACCAGCGTCACGCCGATGGCGACGGTGGCATAGAGCCCGCCGACCATCAGGCCGTCGAGCAACGTCTGGACGAGATCCATGCCGGTGCGCCGTCCTGCCCTACAGCGCGCTTGCGCGCACGGAGGTGACCTTGCCGTCCTTAAGCATCCCGATATCGATGTCGGACTGCGCGCGGCCGTCCTTGTCGAAACGCATGGTGCGAACGCCATCGTACTTCATGTCCTTCACCTTCGCCGTTATCGCCTTGATGTCGGTGGTCGAGCCGACCTCCTCCATCGCGCGGGTCATCATGAACACGGTGTCATAGAACGTGAGGGCCCAGTAAGTGTTGGGCGAGACGTCCTTCTTGGTGAACGCCTTGTAGCGCTCGATCCAACCCTTGACCTTCGGGTCGGACGTGTTGTCCAGGTCGCGCGTGAGAATCTGCCACGTGAAGCCATCCACCGCCTTGGCATACTTGATCGCCGGCGCGCCGGAGCCGCCGCGGTACATGAACTTCTTGGGCAGGCCGCCCAGTTCCGTCGCCTGGCGCAGGATCGCCTCGACCAGCGCGTCGTTGGTGCCGGTCAGCATGCCGTCCAGCCCCTGGTTCTGGAACTTGCGCAGCACTGGCGCGAAGTCCTGCGTGTCAGGCTGGAAATACTCGACGATCGACACCTGCACGCCGTTCGCTTCCAGCAGCGGCTTGTAGATGGCGACGATGCTGCGGCTCACGTCCTCGTTGGGCAGCATGATGCCGACCTTCTTCAGGCCCAGCTCCTTCACGCTCGTGGGGACGAACGATTTGGCTACCGTGGCGTCGTTGTTCAGCGTGCGGAACATGATGTCGGCACCGGGCTTGCCCAGCAGCGTGTCCATGAGCGTGAAGCCGCCGAAGTACAGCACCTCGTTCTTCGAGAACAGCGTCGCCGCGGCCATGCCAGGGCCGCTGGTAAGCACCCCGAAGATGACCTTGATGTCGTCATCGCGCAGCAGGCGCTGGGCGCCCGCCACCGCGAACTCGGGCTTGGACTGCGCGTCCTCCGAGACCGCTGCAAGCGTGTATTTTCGCCCCTTGACGGTGACGCCGCCGCGCTTGTTGATCTCGTCCACGGCCATCAGTACGCCTTCACTGGCCGGCAGGTCGAAGCTCGAGTGCGGGCCCGTCAGGCTGTTGACCATGCCGAGCTTGATGGTCTGCGCGAAGCAGGAAGTAGCCAGCGCGAAGCCGGCCAGGGTCATCGCGCCGAGGCGCGCAATGTTTCGGTAATTCATGTCTTCTAGTCCTTTCTAGACGTTCCAGAACTGTTCTCGCAACTCCCTGCGCAGTACCTTGCCCATGCTGTTGCGCGGCAAGGCATCCAGAGTGAACAGCGACCTCGGGTGCTTGTAGCGGGCGAGACGGCTGCTGCAGAAGTCGACGACTTCTTCAATCGTGAGTGTCTCGCCGGGCAGGACCACGACGCAGGCGCGGGGCGACTCGCCCCACTTCTCGTCGGGCACGCCGACCACTGCGACCTCGTAGACCTTGGGATGCTCGGCGAGCACGCGCTCGATCTCGGCGGGATAGACGTTTTCGCCGCCGGAGACGATCAAGTCCTTCTTGCGGTCGAGGATGTGCAGGAAGCCCCGCTCGTCGATAAAACCGATGTCACCGCCGGTCTCCCACCGGCCCGTGCGCATGGCGCGCGTGGCGTCCTCATTCTCGTGGTAGCCCAGGAAGGGCACTGGATTGCAGGCGTGGATGACGCCTTCGCGGCCGCGCGGCATTTCCTCCCCGCTCTCGTCGAGAATCGCGATCTCGCAACCAAAGGACGGGCGGCCGAGCGAACGGTCGCTGGCGAGGATTTCCTCGTGCGGGCAGTACGTGATCCAGCCGCTCTCAGTCCAACCATAAGTGTCCGACAGGCGTGCGCGCGGAAAGCCGGCCTCGAAACCTTCGACCGTCGACAGCTGCAAGCGCGAGCCCGAGCTCATGAGGCCGCGCAGCCGCGGCAGCTCGAGCGTGCGGCCCGCGTTGCCGGCCGCGCTCACCAGCGCAGCCAGCATGGTGGGCACCAGGAACGCCCACGTAATGCCGTACGTCTGCATGTCGTCGAGCGAACGCTCGGGGGAAAAATCGCGTCGAAGCACCACCTTGCCACCCACGGCCAGCGTGATGAGCGAGACCGAGCCGAACGATTGGTGGAAGATCGGCCCCGGCACGAGCGTGACCTCCTCCTCGGTGATGCCGTAGCGCCAGCCCCAGGAAGCAAAGCGCGAGAGGATCACTGCGTGGCTCATCACCGCACCCTTGGGAAACCCGGTCGTTCCCGACGTGTAGAAGATCGCCGCCGGATCGTTCAGGCCGAACGCGCGCGGCGGAATCGTCGCAGCCGCACCTGCGATCGCGCGCTCGAACGCGTGTTCATGATCGCTGGCGGGACCGTAAACGATGGATACGCCCGGCACGCGCTTGCCGGTTTCGCGGAGGGTCTTCAAGTGACCCAGGTACTCCGCGCCGATGAGAAGCCCCTTTGCGCCGGAGTTGTCCAGAAGGTAGGAAAGCTCGGGCGGGGTGAGGCGGTAATTGGCCGGCACAGCCACCAGCCCCGCCAGTTGCAGGCCGATGTAGCTTTGCAGGTATTCGGGGCTGTTCTGCGCGAACAGCGCGACGCGGTCACCGGTTTTCAGGCCGCGCGCCAGCAGCGAATTCGCGAGGCGCACGGCGCCGTCCCAGAACTGCGCGTACGTGAGCCGTCCGCGGTCGTGTTCGATGGCAATGGCGTTCGGGTCGCGCTGCACGGCCACGCGAACGAGGTCGGCGAGGCAGGTGACGTGGGGAGACGGGGCGATGGGCATGGGGGACATCCTGGCTAACTAAGCGCCCGCTTATCGGCTTGCTGTGATTCTGGCGAGGAGGTGCGCGCGCTGTCAACAGCGTCTACCCGCAGGGGGTGATTGCGCCTCATGCCGCCACCAGCCTTTTCAGCTCGACTGAGAGATCGGCGAGGGCATCAGGGTCCACCCGCACTCCCGCGGCGACCCACTTCCTGGCCAGCATGAATTCGGCGGGGCGATTGACGGCGTCCGCCGCAATGATGACTCCGCCTCTCAGGTAGAACGCCGTGAACGCGTGGGCCGCCATGTCGCCCCGGATCGCGACGGCGTCATGCCCGCGCGAGAGGCCCACCATCTGCAATTTCAGGTCATATTGATCCGACCAGAACCAGGGCACGCCGTGGCAAGGCTGGTGTTGTCCGCACAAGGTCGCCGCGGCAGTGCGCGCCTGTTCGGCGGCGTTGGGCACGCTTTCGATGCGGAAGTGGCCGGTGTGGCCCGGCACGGGTCGGCTGGTGCAGTCGCCGGCCGCGACGATCGCGGGGTCGGACGTGCGGCACAGCTCGTCGACTATGATGCCGTCGTGCGAACACGTGAGGCCGGCGGCTTGCGCGAGTTCGACATTGGGCATCACGCCCACGCCCGCGACCACGATCTCGGCTTGCGTGCAGCCGTGGCCACCGGCTGCATCTTTCCACAGCACGCCGCTTACTGATCCGTTGGAGGCGAATTCAAACCCTTCCACCTGCACGCCCGTGCGCACGTCCGCGCCCGCGTCGCGATGGACCTTCTCGTAGAAGGCCGACAACTGTGCTGCCGTCACGCGAGAGAGCACGCGCGGTTGCGCCTCCAGCACCGTGACCTTGAGCCCGCGCTTGATCGACAGCGCAGCGAGTTCCAGGCCGATGTAGCCGCCGCCGATCACGACGATGCGCGCGCCTTCTTCCAACTGGGGGCGCAGCCGCTGTGCGTCGGCGAGTGTGCGCAGGCAATGGACGTTCGGCGCCTGTTCCGCGCGTTCGGCGCCGGGGAGCGCAAGCCGCCGCGCCCGCGCTCCGGTGGCGATGGCCAACTGCGAGTAGGCGATGGACTCGCCGGATTCGAGCACGATACGCCCGGCCGCGCGGTCGATGGCCGACACACGGGCGCCGGGACGCACAGCGATTCCTGCCGCCTCATAGGCCGCTGCGTTGCGGATGAGGAGCGGATCGATAGCTGCGTTCGGATCGCCTAGCCATGTCTTCGACAGAGGTGGGCGCTGGTAGGGCAGCACCGGCTCGTCCCCCAGAAGCAGCACGGGCACCGAGGGGTCGAGCTGCCGCAACTTGGCGGCGAGCTCAGAGCCCGCGTGGCTGGCGCCGATGATGACGCGCGGCTCTGTCATCGCCTGGTTCCTTCCTGGGGTAGCAGGCGCCGCGCCACGACCAGGTGGTTCAGGACCGACGTGCCGTCCACCACGGCCATCATTCGGGCGTCTCCGGAAAGCTCCGCCAGCGGATGCGAGGCATGCAGGGACGACGAGCCCAGCAAGTCTTCGGTCCATCGGCAGGCGTCCAGGGCCAGTTCGCCCGCGAGCGCCTTCGCAGCCGAAGCCATGGCCACGCTATCCGCGCCCGCCAGCTCGCCGGCCACCTTCAGGCACAACAGCCGCACCGCCTCACACCGGGCCACGAGTTGTGCGAGCCCATGCTGAACGAGCGAGCTCGAAGCCAGCGGTGTGCGGGCCGCCACGCGCACGCCCGCGTAGTCGCGCGCAATGTCGAGGGCCGCGCGTGCAATCCTGAAAGCCTGCAGTGCGGCAAGCACGCGCGCGATGGGAAAAGCAGACTTCGTTCCCTTCAGTCCCTCGCCTTCGGCGCCCAGGCGCAGCTCGGCGGGAATCTCGCACCCGCGGAACGTCAATCGCGCGAACCCGAGGTGGCGCAGACCGACGGGCTCGAGCGCCTCGCGCGTGAGTCCGGGTGTGTCGCCAGGAACGAGGAAGCGGGTCAAGCCGACTTCGCTGCGCGCGAGCACAACGATCATGGTTGCGGCCAGGCCGTGCGTCACCCAGGTCTTCTCGCCGTCGATCACGTACACATCTCCGGCACGGCGGGCCGTGGTCGTCATGCGCTCGAGGTCCGAACCGGCATGCGTCTCCGTCATCGCGATCGCGCCGATGCCCTCGCCTTCCAGCAGCGAAGGCATGAAGCGCTCTTGCTGGCCAGGGCTTGCAAACTGGTGCAGATAGCGCTGCACGCTGTGATTGCCCAACAGGGCCAGTTGCGGCGACAAGCCTTCAACGAGTGCAGAAAATTCGAGCACGTCCAGCCCGTGGCGGCCTTCTTCAGGCGGTAGGGTCGATGCGAGATAGCCCGTCGGCGCCAGTTCCCGGAAGATCGCGCGCAGCTCGCCCGCGTCGAACGGGCGCCCCTTGGGCCTAGGATGCGCGGCAGCCACTTTCTCGGCCTGCTCGAACAGGGCGCGTTCGCGCGTCGTGGAAGCGAAGCGATTGTTGTCTTGCACGGTCAGTCCTGCTGCGGCAAGCCGGGTGGAGGGCGCGGTTCGCCACGCTGTGTGGTTTCGAATTCGAGTGGCATGCGCACGTGCATGACCTCCCCCAGGCGGAACAACATCCCGCGTTGAAGCAATTCCTCGTCGCGCAGCACCTCGGCATAGCTGCGCTCGGGACCACATGGCACGCCCGCGGCGCGCAGCAGCGCCGTCCACTCAGCGCGCGACTTCGTGCGCATCGCGGGGCCGAACATCTCCTCGATGCGGGGCTGCGCGGCGCAGCGCTGTTCATTGGTGGCGAAGTCGGGATGCTCCGCCCAGTCGCCGCGGCCCGCCGTGCGGCACAGGGCCTGCCAGTGCCTGCTGGTCAGCACCGTCGTGAGAAGCCGCCCGTCCGCAGTGTCGAACATCGGCGTGCAGGAGACCGTCGAATGATTGCCATTGCGCCGCGCAAACGCGGGATCGGCATGGAAGAGGCCGATCTGCGGGTACTGCATGTACAGGCACGTGTCGGCGAGTGATATCTGGATGGCGTCGCCCTCGCCCGTCTGGCGGCGGTTCTCGAGCGCGGCGAGCACACCGAGCGCCGCCCAGACGCCGGTGGTCACGTCGACGACGGAGGCCCCCGTGCGATAGCCCGGCCCTGACACCGGGCCGGTGGAATTCATCAAGCCCGTCGACGCCTGGGCGAGCCCGTCGGTGCCTGCAGGCCCGCCCGCGCCGAAGCCCGTCACGAGCACCGTAATCAGGCGCGGCTGCACTGCGCGCAGCGTAGCGCTGTCCAGCCCCGCGCGTTTGAGCATGGCGGGCGCGAGGTTGGAGATCACGACGTCGGCTTTGACTGCTAGCGCGCGCGCTCGATGCGCCTGCTCGGGTACGGTGATGTCGAGCAGCACCACGTCCTTGCTGCGATTCGTCGATGCGTACAGCGCGGCGACATCGCCCGCCATCGGACCCATGCGGCGCGTGATGTCACCTTGCGGCGGCTCGACCTTCATGACGCTTGCGCCGAGGTCCGCCAGCACTTGCCCGCAGGACGGCCCCGCGACCATGTGCGTGAACTCCACGACCTTCAGCCCCGTGAGGACGGCGGCCAATTCAATCCCTCCCCAGCGGCCGCCGCGGCGGGCCGTCGTAGGTGATCTCTTCGTCGGGCACGTGGCGCCATCCCGCCTCGCGCGTCATCTCCTCCAGCGCGTGAACGGCCAAGCCGGCGCTGCGGGGCATGAAGGCCAGCGCGCGCAACAGGCGCCAGTCGAATCCCATGTCCAGTCCCAACGCACCCAGCGCGCCGTCCTGATTCATCGGCAGCTTGCGGCCTTTCACCTTGAGGAGCGCGTCTTCCATCGCAAGCGCAAGGCGCGAGTAGTCGCCTGTTACCCCGTTGGCGTCGGCAATGCGGTACAGGCGCGGCACCCGCGGATCCCCTTCGGGATGCAGCGCATGCCCGTAGCCCGGCACCTTGCGGCCTTGCGAGAAAAAGTGCTTCACGATCGCGCTGGCTGCCTGCTCCTGCGTTTCGCGCCCTGCGCGGATTTCCGGAACGTGCGCCGCGAGTTGCTCACCCAGTTGCTCGCACGCGCCCCCGTAGGTGTCGCCGAAGGCCATGACGCCGCCGGCGACCGCCGCCTGGATCGGCGAGCCGGCGGAAGCGAGGTAGCGCGTCACGATGCTCGACGGCACGATGCCGTGATCCAGCACGGAGACCATCATGGCGTCCAGCAGCTTCGCATGGCCGGGCGGCGGCAGTTCGCCTGTGGCCAGCAGCAGGAACGCTTCGGCGAAGGACACCTTGCCAACCAGTTCCGCGAGGTCGTAGCCGCGCAGCACCACCGAATGCTTGTCGCCATAGGAGATGGCCGTGCGCCACTTGTCGCGCGTAGCGCTCATTGCTGTTCCCCTTCATCAAAAACGAGAGAGATGGCCGACACCGGGCACATCTCCTCGGCCTCGCGCGCGGCGGCTTCGTCGAGCTCCGGCGAGATGTACCGGGCATGGCCATCGGGCTGGAACGCGAACTTGTCCGGATACGACGAAACGCACATGCCCGAGCCGACGCAGAGGTTCGGGTCGATGCGTACCGCGATCAACTTGCGCTGGGTCATGCTTACCCCAGCTGCAGGTAAATGGGCGCTTCGATGCTGCGACCGAGGATGCGAGGCTCCCAGCGAATGTCGCTCTTGACCTCCATCTTCGGAAAACGGCGCAGGATCTCGTTGAAGGCGATCTCGGCCTCCATGCGCGCGAGCGGCGCACCCAGGCAAAAATGAATGCCGTGGCTGAACGACAGGTGTGGGTTGGGGTCGCGGGTGGCCACGAAGCGCTCTGGGTCCTGGAACTTCGCCGGGTCGCGGTTTGCCGCGCCCATCAGCAGGAGGATCCGGTCCTCTTTGCGGATCTTCTGGCCGTGGATTTCCATGTCTTCACCGGCCAGCCGGATGGTGCCCTTGAGCGGCCCGTTGAAGCGCAGCCCCTCTTCGATCGCCGTCCTCATGCTCTGCGGGTTGTTGCGCAGGAACTCGAACTGCTCAGGCAGCTCCAGCAGCGTGGTGAGCGTGTTGCAGATCAGGGTCTGCGTCGTCTCGTGCCCCGCGTTGAGCAGGATGATGCAGGAATGCAGCACGTCGTCCACGGTGAGAAGCGGGTCGGTGCGCTGCACCTCCATGAGCCAGCTCATCATGTCGTTGCGCGGATTGTCGATGCGCTCGTCGTACAGCTCCTTAAGATAGGCCTTGAACTGGATGAGCGCGTCCTGGGCACGGTCCAGCCGCGTGTCGTCACCGACGCCGGCGAGCAGCAGGGTCGTGATGGCTTCCGCCCAATGCTGCAGCTTGTCCAGGTCCTCCCGGCGCGCGCCGATGATGGTCGAGATCACGTTGGCCGGAAGCGGGTAAGCGAACTCAGCGTTGAGGTCGATTGTCTTGCCGGCCTCCCACTGGTCCAGGTGCCAGCGGACCATGTCCTCGGTGATGGCGCGCATGGTCTGGACGGCCTTGGGCGTGAATGCGCGGCTGAAAATGCGGCGCAGGCGCGTGTGATCCGGCGGGTCGGTGAAGACCACGAACGAGTGCAACGCCTCATAGGTCACCTTGTAGCGCTCGCGCTCGGCCTCGCTCAGCCGCTTCTGGTACCACGGCGTGATGCGGTCGGCAAGGAACTTGGGGCTGTGCAGCGTGGTGTAGACGTCGTCGTAACGGCTGAGCACCCAGCCGCGCCAGCGTTCGTTCCAGTAGCAGGGGAACTGCTCGCGCAGCGTCGCGTAGTACGGCGACGGGTTCTGGACGATCTCGTCGTCGAGCAGGTCGTCGTTGACAAGCGCGGTGGTCATCTGGGTCTCCTTGCCGGAAATCGGAGGCCGCTCCGGCTCTAAGCGGTCGCTCAGTAAATGCTAAGCGCGTGCTTATAATATGCCTGCCGGCGCGACGCGTCAACCGCCGCGGGCGGCCAACCCGCAAAGCTTTACTGGAGAATTCGACATGCCCGATTCCGTTTACGACGGTTACCGCCGCCTCCGCTTTGATCGCCCCCACCCACGCGTATTGCGCGTGACGCTGGACAACCCCGGCAAAAAGAACTCGATCGACGAGGTGATGCACCCGGAAATGGTCCGCGTGTGGCACGACATTTCCTATGACGACTCGGTGGCGTCGGTGATTCTTACCGGCGCCGGCGACGCGTTCTGCGCCGGCGGCAACTTCGAGATGGTCGACGGCATGATCGCCGAACACGAGGTGCGCATGAAGAACCTGCGAGAGGCGCGGGACGTCGTCTACAACATGATCAACTGCACCAAGCCGATCATCTCCGCGGTACGCGGGCCTGCCGTGGGCGGCGGCCTCGTATGCGCGCTTTTATCGGACATTTCGGTGGTGAGCAAGACCGCCAAGCTCATCGACGGCCATACGCGCCTTGGGCTGGCGGCGGGCGATCACGCGGCGATCATCTGGCCGCTGCTGTGCGGAATGGCGAGAGCGAAATATCACCTTCTCATGTGCACGACGCTGTCGGGCCAGGAAGCCGCCGATATCGGCCTCGTGTCCCTGGCCGTCGACGATGGCGAGGTGCAGGCCAAGGCGCTCGAAATCGCAAGCACGCTGGCGGAAGGCCCGCCAACCGCCATCCGCCTCACCAAGTACACGATGAACCACTGGCTGCGCATGGCCGGGCCGATCTTCGATGCTTCGCTTGCCTTTGAATTCCACGGCTTCACCGGCCCGGAGCTGAAGGAGGGCCTGGCCGCCATCCGCGAGAAGCGCAAGCCGAATTTCCCGACGCACAGCGCGTTCTGACCCTGGCGCATTTTTCTGCACAATACCTGCCATGCCGTCCTACGTTACCCTGACCGAGCTTTTCCAGAAAAGAGTGGACAGCGCGACCGTCCGCCGTCTCCTGCTGGCGGGCGTGGAGTGCTTCTGGCGCGATGGCTTTCACGCGTCCAATACGCGAGACATTGCCAAACGCGCAAAGCTCAGTCCCGCAGCGGTGTACGTGCACTTCGCGGCAAAGGAGGACCTGCTTTTTTCGATCATCCTGGCTGTGGCGGAAAACTTGCGAGAGCGGCTGCGTGAACTCGCCTCCCAAGGCGGCTCCCCCACTGAGCTGCTGAGCCGCCTTGTTCACGCGTACGTCGCGCTGCCCGCGCGCATGTACAAGGCCTCACTCGTCGCGAATCGCGAGTTCAATTCCTTGACCCCCGCCCAGAGAAAGCAGATCGTCAAGATCCGGGACGAACTCGAGGCGATCGTGGGGGACTGCCTCGAAGCGGGGAAAGCCTCCGGCGAATTCGATTTTCTCGACGTATCGATCACCCGGATGGCGGTCGTCTCACTCTGTCGCTCTACTCTCCTGTGGTATTCCCCGCGTGGCAGGTTCACGCCCGAAGCGGTCGCCGACAACTATGTCACGCTCGTACTCGGGATGGTTGGCGCTAAGCCTCGATCGACCGAAAGCGCTTTGCCCCCGCTCTTGCGCGCTGCAGCACCGTGAGCGCTGCGTTGGCGGAGATCGTCCCCGCTGGCTTCGAACCCCACATGGCAACGGCACTCGAAAGTGCCGTAAGTCGTTGAATCCATTGGTGGGTGATGCAGGGTTTGAACCTGCGACCCCTGCCGTGTGAAGGCAGTGCTCTACCGCTGAGCTAATCACCCGTTTCCTATTGCAGGAAAGCCTGCGATTATGCCACAGGCATTGGCACCGTCTGGATTCGCCAGAGCGTCTTGCCGCCACTGGCCTTATCGAGCTGCTTGAGCACTTCCTCGTGAGCCGCGGTTTCCTGGTCGCTCGCCAGCAGTACCGGCAACGTGAAGGCCGTCAGGTCCACCCGCGTCACGATGCCGCCCACCGTATCGCTGGAGGAGATGTCGATCAGCAGGGCATCCTGGCCGCGCGTGAGGTTGATGTACACGTCCGCCAGCAACTCCGCATCGAGCAAGGCGCCGTGCAGCGTGCGGCTGGAATTGTCCACGCCCAGGCGGTCGCACAGGGCGTCCAGGCTGTTGCGCTTGCCGGGATACATCTCCTTGGCCATGGCCAAGGTGTCCGTGACCTGGCCCACATGCGTCTTGAACAGGGGCTTGCCCACCAGTTCCAGTTCCTTGTTGAGGAAAGCGACGTCGAATGCGGCGTTGTGGATGATGATTTCCGCACCCGCGAGGTATTCCATCAGCTCCTCGGCGACCGCGGCGAACTTGGGTTTGTCGCGCAGGAACTCGTTGCTGATGCCGTGAACCTTCAGCGCATCCTCATGGCTGTCGCGCTCGGGGTTCAGGTAGAAGTGCTTGTTGTTGCCGGTCAGCTTGCGGGCGACCAGCTCCACGCAGCCAATTTCGATGATGCGGTCGCCGCCTTCTGCGGACAGGCCTGTGGTTTCAGTGTCGAGAACGATCTGGCGCATGGGGTGGGATTATGCTTGAGCGCGCTTCGCCACCGTCATTGCTTTTCCGGGACGGTAGCGGCGCGCGATCTTTCTCAGCAGGCCGATGAAGGTCTTGGTCGGGCCCGTGAAGTCGGCCTCGCGCCAGGCCAGGGTGAGGGGCGCATCCAGCCGCGCGCTTTCGGCCAGCGGGAAATAGGCGACGGCGTCCGGCTGCATGCCCTGCATGGACGCGGGGACGATAGAGATGCCGGCGCCGGCCGCTACCAGGTTGACGTTCGTCATCATGCGATCGACTTCGGCCGCGATACGCGGGTGGAAGCCGCGCTCCTCGCACAGCGCGATGAGGTTGCCGTACAGCCCCGGCGCGCCGGGTCGGCGCACCAGGATGAAGCTCTCCTCGCGCAGCTCGTCCAGCGCCAGCACCCGCTTGGCGCCACTTTTCCGGGCCAGGGGATGGTCGATGGGCAGCGCCACCGCCACCGGCTCGCGCAGCAGGGTTTCGAAAGCGATGCCTTCGGGGCGGGCCACCGGCACGCGCAGCAGCGCGCAGTGCAGCTTGGCCGCGGCCAGCGCCTCGGTCAGTTCGGCGGCGTTGTGCTCGCTCAGGTCCAGATGGATGTCGGGATGTTCCTTGCGGCAGACACGCAAGGCTTCCGGAGTGAACGTGTGGGCGGCCGCTGAACTGGTGAAGCCGATCGCCAGCTCGCCCTGCTCGCCGCGCGCCACGCGTTCCATCCGATGCTGCGTGGCGGCCACGTCCGCCAGGATGCGGCGCGCGTCGGCCAGGAACAGGCGCCCGCCATCGGTCAGCTCCATGCCGCGTGGCCGCCGATGGAACAGCGGCAGGCCCAGCTGCTTCTCGAGCGCGCGGATCTGGATGCTCAGCGGCGGCTGCTGGATACCCAGCTGCTCGGCCGCCCGGGTCACGTGTCCGGTATCAGCTACCGCCAGGAAATAGCGCAGATGGCGCAGCTCGAATGTCATATTAATAAGATATTGAAAACGCCTTCTTAGTATATTTGACATACACCTGGCTGCCACCGACATTGCGCATGCACAGCCTGCCGCCCCGGGCGGGCAACCATAAATGTTGGAGACATCATGCGCATCCGATTCCAAACGGCGTGGCCCGCCATCGCTTTCGCCCTCTGCCTGGCAATCGCCGGCTGCGGCGGCAGTGGCGACGGCGAAACCGCTGCTCTCACACCCGAGCCCGGCACCGCCAACGAAACCCAGCAGGTCGACCCAGCGGCCTTTTGCGAATCCGTCAAAGGCATGAGCCTTGCCGCTTCGCAGCTCACCCTGCCCACCGGCGGCGCCATCGTCATGACCGCGACCTTCGTCGCCAGCGGTGCGGGCAACGCCTACGGCGAGCACTGCCGGGTGCGCGGCCTGATCAAGCCCGTCGACACCGGCGCCCCCGACATCACGTTCGCCGTGAATCTTCCGACGGCCTGGAACGGCAAGGCCATCCACTTCGGGGGTGGAGGATTCAACGGCCGGCTGATCGACGGCACCGAAACCATACGCTTTGGCCCGCTGGAAAAGCCAGCGCCACTGACACTGGGCTACGCGACCTACGGCGACGACGGCGGGCATCAGAGCTCCAGCATCACCGACGGCCGGTTCGCCGCCAACGACGAATCGCTGGCCAACTATGGCGCACAGTCGCTCAAGAAAACCCGCGACGTCGCGATGCACCTGCTCCAGGCCCGCTACGGCAAGGCGCCCGCGAAAGCCTACTTCCTGGGAACCTCCACGGGCGGCCGCGATGCGCTCGGCTACATCCAGCGTTGGCCGGCCGACTATGACGGCGTCATCGCCAACGAGCCGGCGCTCAACTACACCGGCCTGCGGCTGTCCAACGTGGTGGTGGGACGCGCGCTCTATCTCAATGGCGGCGCGGGCTGGGTCAACGTGAACAAGACACTGCTGGTGCAGGACACGGTCCGGCGAACTTGCGACCGGCTCGACGGTGCGATCGACGGCATCGTCAGCAACGTGGAAAGCTGCAGGCAGCTCAATGCGCAGATTCTCGCCTCGCTGCGCTGCACGGGCGGCACCGACAATGGGGACAGCTGCCTGTCGGATGCCCAACTGGCCACCATCCAGGCGATCGAGTCGCCGCTGGAACTCACTCGCTACTCGCTGGCCAACGGCGTGAGCCGCTCCGGCGGGTACAACATCCTGGAAGGCGCGCTCGTGGCGGGGCCGTACACCACTCGCGACCTCGGCACCCGCCGCACCCCCGGCAACCCCGCCACGACGGCCGATGCCAACATGTACGTCACCGGCGACCAGTGGGTGAAGTACTTCGTCACGCGGGACGCGGGCATCGATTCGCTGACCTTTGATCCTTACGACCCGGGGCCCTGGACCAGCCGCGTGACAGCGGTTTCGGAATTGACCGATGCGCTGGACTCGAACCTCTCACCCTTCCTGTCCAAAGGTGGGCGCCTGATCCTGCTGCACGGCCTGGCGGATGAAGTGGTCAGCCCCAACTCGACCATCGACTACTACCAGCGCGTGATCACCACCGTGGGCCAGGATGCCGTGAGCCAGGGCGTGCGCTTCTACACCGTGCCCGGCATGGGCCACGGCACCGGCGTCTTCATCCCCGCCTGGGATTCGCTTGCCGCCGTGGAAAACTGGGTCGAAAAGGGCGTGGCGCCGGGCACCGGCGTGGCCTATGACACCGTGGCCCAGACGTTCGGCCGCACGCGGCCGCTGTGCCAGTATCCGGCCTGGCCCAAGTACAAGGGCAGCGGCAGCCTGGATGCGGCCATCAACTACAGCTGCAGTACCGAAACGCCCAATGCCCTGGCCTGCGCCAACCTGCCTGCCGCCGTCACGGCCTACAAGGGTGGCGATGCCTACGGCGAAGAGCTGACACTGACGGTGGACCCCACGCAGCTGCGCTACACGGTGACCTTCGACGTCAGCCTGCAGCGCACCGCCGGGAGCCAGCGCAGCGGCGTGCTGGTACCGCAAGGCAACTGCACCTACAGCAGCGGCGAGAACGGCGCGATGTTCACACTGGGATCGGGCGGTATCGTGCATGGCGGTGTGGCCGCGCCTTCCGGCAGCACGTTCCTGCCCCTGGTGGCGTTCCAGAACCTGTTCCAGACCAAAGCAGGAACCAAGCCGTTCGAGGACATCGCCTTCGACTACAACGTGGTCGGCATCCACTACGGTGCGGGCGGCGCAGCCACTGCGTACAACGCGGCTGGCAAGATCCGCGACGCCGGCACCTGGCAAACCTGCCAGGACGCGACCAACGGCTTCATCGCCTTCTCGTCGACCTGCTCGCCCACGCGCAAAGGCTATCTGGCGTACGACGGCGCCCGCCGGGCCTCGGAAGCGATGCTCACCTCTACCACCAGCGGCTCCACTCCTACCACCGGCGGCACGTCGACCGGCTCCGTGGTCGCCGGCATGGTCAACGGCAACCCTGTTCCGCTCTACCTGGTGCGCGAATCGGCGACGAGCTATGGCATGCGCTTGTACGCGAAGCAGGCCACCTTCAGCTCGGGTAGCGCCGATGGCGTTTACCTGGCGGTCGGCACGAACGGAAACAACAACAGTGCAACAATCGCGGGCACGTCGGTGGTGACGACGCTGGCATCAGGATCGCTGAGCTACAACACCCCGGTGGTCGGCGCGCATGCCTCGTCCGGCGGGCTCTCGGGCGCATTCCTGTTCAACGGGGGCTTGTACGGCTTCACCTCGTCCGGCTACTTCGAGCTGGGTCTCCTGCGATGAAGCGCGCCCTCTTCGCATGGACGTGCGCGTTGCTCCTCGGTTCACAGGCCGAGGCCGCGCCCCAGCCGTCGGCTTGCCCGGAGCGTCTGCCGGCCGGGACGCGCTGCTTCAACGGCCACGACGCTGAAGGCGCGGGCTACTGGATCGCCATACCGAAGGACTGGAACCGGGTGCTGGTTCTGCATGCGCATGGCGGTCCCGAGCTGGGCGCCCCGCGTCTGCAGCGCAGCGCCGAAGACCTCAAGCGCTGGGCCGTCACTGTCAAGGCCGGCTATGCATGGGCCGGCTCGACCTACCGGCGGGGCGGCTACGGGGTGACCATGGCGGCGCAGGATACGGAGCGGCTCCGCCTGCTGTTCAACGAGCACTTCGGCGCACCGCGCCGTACCTTGCTGCACGGCCAGAGCTATGGCGCCGGCGTGGCGTCCAAAGGCCTCGAGATGTATGGACGGTCCAGCTACGACGGCGCGCTGCTGACCAGCGGCGTTCTGGGCGGTGGCGTGCATGCGTATGGCTTCCGGCTCGATCTGCGAGTGGTGTACCAGTACGTGTGCAATAACCATCCCCGGCCCGACGAACCCGCATACCCGCTGTGGCAGGGCCTCCCAGCGAATGCGACGCTGACGCGCGAGGCGCTGGCCGAGCGCGTGGACGAATGCACGGGCGTGCGTAAGCCGGCGGCGCAGCGAACGGATCGCCAGAAAGCGAACCTCGAAACCATCACCAAGGTGGTCGGCATCCCCGAGCGCTCGCTGCTCGGGCACCTGAACTGGGCGACATGGTTGTTCCAGGATCTGTCGGTTCGCCTCGGCGGCAACGCGTTCGACAACACGAAGACCCGCTATCAAGGGTCATCCGACGACGTCGCGCTGAACGCGGGCGTGTTGCGGTATGCCGCCGACGCGCGCGCGGTGCAGGCGCTGAACGAGGACAGCCGCCCTTCAGGCAAGCTGGAGATGCCGGTGCTGGGGCTGCACGCCACGAAGGATCCGACCGCTTCCGTGGCGTTGGCTTTCGAGTACCGGGACTTGGTGCGCGCGGCCGGAGCTTCCCAACGGCTGGTGCAGGCCTTCACCGACGAGGAGGAGCACAGCTACCTGGGCGAGCCGCAGTACCCTGCCCTGTTCGATGCGTTAGTGGCCTGGGTGGAGCGCGGAGACAAGCCTTCGGCGCAGGGACTGGCGCTGTCATGCAAGGCGTATGAAGCGCGATACGGGGCGGGCTGCAGGATACAGCCGGCGCTGTCCGAGCAGCCGCGCTGACGTCACTCGAGCCGGATGTTCGCGGCCTTGATGATTCGCGCGTTGTTGTTGGACTCCACGGCGATCTGCCGCGCAAATTCGGCAGAGCTGCCCCCCGCTGGAACGTTTTCCGCGGCAATCAAGCGGTTCCGGATGTCCGCCAGCTGCAGGGCCTTGTTGATCTCGGCGTTCAGGCGCGACAGGACTGCTTCAGGCGTGCGGCCGGGCGCGAAGATCCCGAAGAGGGAAACCAGGTTCGCCAATGCGAAGCCGAGTTCAGCCAGGGTCGGCACATCGGGCAACGCCTCGATGCGCCCTGGGGCGCCCACCGCGAGGGCCTTGAACTTGCCACTCTTCACCTGTTGCAACTGTGTGCCCGCGACGTTGGTCGACAGTATCTCGAACTGGCCGCTCAATGCGTCGTTGAGCTGTTGACCGCCGCCTTTGTAGGGGATGTGCGTGATGTCCACGCCCGCCACGGCTTTCAGCTGCTCGAGCACCATGTGGCCGACGGTCGCCTGCCCTGACGTGCCCCAGCGGATTTGCCCGGGCCTGGCCCGCGCTAGCGCGAGGAGGTCGGCGAAGCTCTTGCCCTCGAATGCAGGCGTGCCTACGACCAGCACCGGTGTGTACATCACGCTGGCCACCGGAGCGATGTCCTTCGCCGGGTCGAAGTTCGTGCGGCCCAGGTGCGGATTGAGCGCCAACGGACTGATCGCGGAAAAGCCGACCGTGTAGCCATCGGGCGCGGCCTTGGCCACGGCTTCCATTCCGACGCCACCGCCCGCCCCGGCCCGATTCTCGACCACCACCGGCACGCCGAGCTGCACGGAGAGCTTCTCGGCCAATGCGCGTGCCACCCCGTCGCTCAGGCCGCCCGTGGGATAGGCGACGATGATGCGCAGCGGACGCGCCGGCCAAGGCTGCGGCTGCTGGGCGCCGGCGGCGAATGGCAGCCCCGCCAGCGTGACGAGAATCTCGCGACGCTTCAGTGCACTTCCTTGGCGTGGTTGATCGAGTACTTCGGGATCTCGACCGTCAAGTCCTTCTGGGCCACGATGGCCTGGCAAGACAGGCGCGAGTTGGGCTCCAGGCCCCAGGCGCGATCGAGCAGGTCTTCCTCGTTCTCGTCCATCTCGTTGAGCGAGTTGAAGCCCTCGCGCACGATGACGTGGCACGTGGTGCAGGCACAGCTCATGTCGCAGGCGTGCTCGATGTGGATGTCGTTGTCCAGCAGCGCCTCGCAGATCGAGGTGCCGGCTGGCACGGTCACTTCCGCGCCCTTGGGGCAGTATTCGGGGTGCGGGAGAATTTTGATGATGGCCATCAGATGGTTTCCACGTTCTTGCCGGACAGCGCCTTGCGGATGCTGTTGTTCATTCGTTCGGCCGCAAAGGACTCGGTGCCCTTGGCCAGGGCCTGCGTCGCGGCTTCGATGACGCCGGCGTCATGGCTGTCGGCCACGACCTTGTGCAGCTGCTTCATCAGCGCCTCGATGTGCGCGCGCTCCTCGGGGCCAAGCAGGGCGCCGTCGGCGTTCAGCGCGCTTTGCGTCGCCAGCAGCATGCGATCGGCATCGACCCGGGCCTCGCCCAGGGCGCGCGCCTTGATGTCCTGTTCGGCCGTCGTGAAGCTCTCCTGCAGCATCCTGGCGATCTCATCGTCGGACAGGCCGTAGGAAGGCTTGACGTCGATGCGGGCTTCCACGCCGCTGGTCTGCTCGCGCGCATTCACGCTGAGCAAACCGTCGGCATCCACCGTGAAGGTCACGCGGATACGCGCGGCGCCGGCTGCCATGGGCGGGATGCCGCGCAGCTCGAAACGCGCGAGGCTGCGGCAATCCTGCACCAGGTCGCGCTCGCCCTGCACCACGTGCAGCGCCAGTGCCGTCTGCCCGTCCTTATAGGTCGTGAAATCCTGGGCCTTGGCCGTGGGAATGGTCTCGTTGCGCGGCACGATGCGCTCGACCAGGCCACCCATGGTTTCGATGCCCAGCGACAGCGGGATCACGTCCAGCAGCAGCAGGTCGCCCTTGGAGTTGTTGCCGGCCAGCTGATTGGCCTGGATCGCGGCGCCCAAGGCCACCACTTCATCCGGGTTCAAGTTGGTGAGTGGTTCGCGGCCAAAGAAGTCGGCAACCGCGCGATAGATTTGCGGCATGCGGGTGGAGCCGCCCACGAGGACGATGCCCTGCACTTCGTCCTTTGCCAGCTTGGCGTCGCGCAAGGTCTTGCGCACTGCCGCCATGGTGCGCGCCGTCAGGTCGGCCGTGACAGCTTCGAAGTCGCTGCGCTGGATCGTCACCTCGGCGGTATTTCCCTGCAAGCCCAGCTGCGTCACCACCGCTTCCGATGACGACAGTTGCTCCTTGGCCGCGCGCGCCGCCATCTTGATGGCTGCCTTGTCGCTCGCGCCCGCGGCCTTCAGGCCCGCCTTGCCCAGCATCCAGTCGGCCAGTGCCCGGTCGTAGTCGTCGCCGCCCAGGGCCGAATCGCCTCCGGTGGAGATCACCTCGAACACACCCTTGGTCAGGCGCAGTATCGAGATGTCGAAGGTGCCCCCGCCCAGGTCATAGACCGCATAGATGCCTTCGCTCGCGTTGTCCAGGCCGTAGGCGATGGACGCGGCCGTGGGCTCGCTGATCAGGCGCAGCACGTTGATGCCTGCCAGTTGCGCGGCGTCCTTGGTGGCCTGGCGCTGCGCTTCGTCGAAGTACGCAGGCACCGTGATCACCGCGCCATAGAGGTCATCGTTGAACGTATCTTCGGCGCGATAGCGCAGCGTGGCGAGAATCTCGGCGCTGAGCTCGACCGGCGACTTTTCGCCGGCGCGTGT
Source organism: Caenimonas soli (assembly GCF_013155545.1). Taxonomy (GTDB): domain Bacteria; phylum Pseudomonadota; class Gammaproteobacteria; order Burkholderiales; family Burkholderiaceae_C; genus Ramlibacter; species Ramlibacter soli. Next base: position 81,746 of record NZ_JABJVV010000007.1, read on the forward strand.
CTGGAGCGCAATCATCCCGGGCTTGTCGTTGAAGCGATAAGGCAGCTTCTCGCGGTTGGCGATGTCGGCCAGGCCCCGGCCCATGAAACGCTTCACCGAGGCGATCGTGTTCTCCGGATCCTCAGCCTGCGCCGCCTGGGCGTCGTAGCCGATCTGGCGACCGCCGTCCTCGAGGTAGCGAACGACCGACGGCAGGATCGCCCTGCCCTGCGCGTCCGGCAGGCATTCGGCCACGCCATTGCGCACCGCCGCCACCAGCGAATGCGTGGTGCCCAGGTCGATGCCCACGGCAATGCGCCGCTGGTGCGGATCGGGCGCCTGGCCGGGTTCGGATATTTGCAGAAGTGCCATGGCGCTATTGTCCCAGTTGCTCGAGCCGATTCTCGACGTCGTGCCCAAAGCGCTCAATGAACATAAGGCCTCTGACCTGCTGGGACGCGCCCTTGGCGTCGTTTTTCTCGTCCAGCAGCTGTTCGATGCGATGCAAGGCCTGGTTGCGGGCCTGGTTCAACTGGTGGTTCAGCGCGTCGAGTTCGACCTCGCTGCTCGCTTCCTCCAGAGCTTCGCGCCAGGCCATCTGCTCCATCAGAAAGTCCTTGGGCATGGCGGTGTTGTTCTCGGCATTGATCGGGAATCCGCGCAGTTCGCACAGGTAGGAAGCCCGCTTGAGCGGATTGCGCAGGCGCTGATAAGCCTCATTGATGCGCACCGACCACTGCGTGGCCACCCGCTGCGCCGCCGGGCCCTGCGCCGCGAACTTGTCCGGATGGGCTTCGCGCTGCAGTTCCTTCCAGCGCGAATCGATCGCGGTCCGATCCTGCACGAACTGCTCCGGCAGCCCGAACAGCTCGAAGTCGCTGGACTGGATATTCACACTCGGAACGATTCCCCGCAGCCGCAGCGGTCGCGTTCGTTCGGGTTGATGAACTTGAAGCCTTCGTTCAGGCCCTCGCGCACGAAATCGAGCTGAGTGCCGTCGATGTAGGCAAGGCTCTTGGGGTCGATCAGCACCTTGACGCCGTGGTCTTCGAACACGATGTCCTCGGGCGCGACCTCATCCACGTACTCGAGCTTGTAAGCCAAGCCCGAGCACCCCGTGGTTTTCACGCCCAGCCGCACGCCCACGCCTTTTCCGCGTTTGCCGAGGTAGCGGGTGACGTGCCTTGCTGCTGCTTCTGTCAGTGAGATAGCCATTGCCGGATCAGTGCGTGTGCTTCTTCTTGTAGTCTTCCACGGCCGCCTTGATGGCGTCTTCGGCCAGGATGGAGCAGTGGATCTTCACCGGCGGCAAAGCCAGTTCCTCGGCGATCTGGCTGTTCTTCAGCGCAGCGGCCTGGTCCAGCGTCTTGCCCTTCACCCACTCGGTCACGAGCGAGCTGGAGGCGATGGCCGAGCCGCAGCCGTAGGTCTTGAAGCGGGCATCCTCGATGACACCGGTCTTCGGGTTCACCTTGATCTGCAACTTCATCACGTCGCCGCAAGCGGGCGCGCCCACCATGCCGGTGCCGACGGATTCATCGCCCTTTTCAAAGGAGCCGACGTTGCGGGGGTTCTCGTAGTGATCAACGACTTTTTCAGAATAGGCCATGGTTTTCTCCTGGTTCTCAATGCGCGGTCCACTGGATGGTCGAGATGTCGATCCCATCCTGATACATCTCCCACAACGGGCTGAGCTCGCGCAGGCGCGCGACGTTCTGCTTGATCGTGGTGATCGCGTAATCGATTTCTTCCTCGGTCGTGAAGCGACCGATGGTCATGCGCAGGCTGCTGTGCGCGAGTTCGTCGCTGCGGCCCAGTGCGCGCAGCACGTAGCTGGGTTCCAGCGAAGCCGAGGTACAGGCCGAGCCCGACGACACGGCCAGGCCCTTGATGCCCATGATCAACGACTCGCCCTCGACGAAGTTGAAGCTCATGTTCAGGTTCTGCGCGACGCGATGTTCGAGGTTACCGTTGATGAACACCTGCTCGACGTCCTTCAGGCCATTGAGCAGGCGCTTCTGCAGGGCCCGCGCCTTGGCGTTGTCCTGGGCCATCTCGGCCTTGGCCAGGCGGAAAGCCTCGCCCATGCCCACGATCTGGTGCGTGGGCAGCGTGCCCGAGCGCATACCGCGCTCGTGGCCGCCACCGTGCATCTGCGCTTCCAGCCGCACGCGTGGCTTGCGGCACACATACAGGGCGCCGATGCCCTTGGGGCCATAGGTCTTGTGCGAGGCCAGGCTCATGAGGTCGACCGGCAGCTTCTTGACGTCGATCTCGACTTTGCCCGTGGCTTGCGCGGCGTCGACGTGGAAGATGATTCCCTTCTCACGGCACAGCGCGCCAATGGTGGGAATGTCCTGGATCACGCCGATCTCGTTGTTGACGAGCATCACGCTGATGAGGATGGTGTCGGGGCGGATCGCCGCCTTCAGCACTTCCAGATCGATCAGCCCGTCCTCCTGGACGTCGAGGTACGTCACCTCGAAGCCTTGGCGCTCGAGATCGCGCATCGGATCGAGCACGGCCTTGTGCTCGGTCTTCACGGTGATGAGGTGCTTGCCGCGGCTCTTGTAAAAATGGGCCGCGCCCTTGATGGCAAGATTGTCCGACTCTGTCGCGCCGGAAGTCCAGACGATCTCTCGCGGGTCGGCGCCGATGAGGTCGGCCACCTGTTCGCGAGCTTTTTCCACCGCCGCTTCCGCTTCCCAACCCCAGGCATGGCTTCGCGACGCCGGGTTGCCGAAATGCTCGCGCAACCACGGGATCATCGCGTCCACCACGCGCGGGTCGACCGGCGTCGTCGCGCCGTAGTCCATATAGATCGGGAAATGCGGGGTCATGTCCATGGCTGGCTTGAGTTTTTTAAGACTTGGCGTACGAGTTACCGAGGGCGAACACCGAATTCGGCGCATTCACGCGAATCGGCTTGACCACCGGCTGGCTGGAAATTGCGCGCTTGACGGCGGGCTTGTCCTCGATCTGCACGCCCTTGGCCAGCTGGTCATCGACCAGCTTTTGCAGCGTGACGGAGTCAAGGAATTCGACCATGCGCTGGTTGAGCGCTGCCCACAGCTCATGCGTCATGCAGCGGCCGCCATCGCCCTGGCAATTTTCCTTGCCGCCGCACTGGGTGGCGTCGATCGGTTCGTCCACGGAGACGATGATGTCGGCGACGGTGATCTCGGACGCCTTGCGGCCGAGCGTGTACCCGCCCCCCGGCCCGCGGGTGGACTCCACCAGCTCATGCCGGCGCAGCTTGCCGAACAGCTGCTCCAGATAGGACAGCGAAATCTGCTGGCGCTGGCTGATCGCAGCCAGCGTGACGGGACCATTGTTCTGGCGCAGGGCCAGATCAATCATCGCTGTGACCGCAAAACGGCCTTTGGTTGTGAGACGCATCGCAAGCTCCTTGTTGCTTGACCTATCCTTCATTCACTCCTGAAGCCCAGCTTCGGAGTCCGTCTCCGCCCCATGTTCCGGCTCCCCGCCGGCCCTCACCCATGGCTAAGCCATTGAGATTGTTGAGGTTTTCTTAAACTGGTTCTTGACTAATTTCGTCAAGTATACCAGAAACCCCATCGAATCGCTCGGGTAATAGGGCCCGGCGCGGGGGTAAGAGCGGCTCAGGGCCGCTTGGCCGCCTGGATCGGCACCACGATATTGTCGTGCACAACGGCGCCGAAGGCCTGCTCCTTGAGCAGGGCGAGCTGGTCGCGGACCCGAGCGGCCTTCTCGAACTCGAGGTTGCGGGCATGCTCCAGCATGAGCTTCTCGAGCCGTTTGATCTCCTTGGCCACGTCTTTCTCCGACATGTCCTGGGTCATCGCGCGCTGCAGCTCCTGCTTCTCCATCTCCTTGCTGGCCTTCTCGCTGTAGACGCCATCGATGAGGTCGCGCACCTGCTTGACGATGCTGCGCGGGGTGATGCCGTGCAGCTCGTTGTGGGCGATCTGCTTGGCGCGCCGCCGCTCGGTTTCGCCGATCGCCTTTTTCATCGATTCGGTCATTTTGTCGGCGTACAGGATGGCTCGGCCATTCAGGTGGCGCGCGGCCCGCCCGATGGTCTGGATGAGCGAACGCTCGGCCCGCAGGAAGCCTTCCTTGTCTGCATCCAGGATCGCCACCAGCGACACCTCTGGAATGTCCAGGCCCTCGCGCAGCAGGTTGATGCCCACCAGCACGTCGAAGCTGCCCAGCCGCAGGTCGCGCAGGATCTCCACCCGCTCGACGGTGTCGATATCGCTGTGCAGGTAGCGAACCTTGACGCCGTTGTCGGCGAGGTAGTCGGTGAGCTGCTCTGCCATGCGCTTGGTCAGTGTCGTGATCAGCACCCGCTCGTTCTTCTCGACACGGATGCGGATCTCCTGCAGCACGTCGTCGACCTGGTGCGTGGCCGGCCGCACTTCGACCTGGGGATCCACCAGGCCCGTCGGCCGCACCAGCTGCTCCACCACCTGGCCGGCGTGCTCCTGCTCATACGCCGCCGGCGTAGCTGAAACAAAAACGACCTGGCGCATCCGCCCTTCGAACTCCTCGAACTTCAGCGGCCGGTTGTCCAGGGCCGACGGCAGGCGAAAGCCATATTCCACCAGGGTGAGCTTGCGCGCCCGGTCGCCGTTGTACATGGCGCCCAGCTGGCCGATCATCTGGTGGCTCTCGTCCAGGAACATCATCGAGTCCTTGGGCAGGTAGTCGGTCAGCGTCGAGGGCGGCGACCCGGGCGGCGCGCCCGAGAGATGGCGCGTGTAGTTCTCGATGCCTTTGCAATGGCCGATCTCGCTGAGCATTTCCAGATCGAACCGGGTGCGCTGCTCGAGCCGTTGTGCTTCCACCAGCTTGCCGTCGGCAACCAGTTCCTTCAGGCGCTGCGCCAGCTCGATCTTGATGCTCTCCACGGCCGACATCACCTTTTCGCGCGGCGTCACGTAATGGCTGGACGGATAAACCGTGAAGCGCGGCACCTTCTGGCGAATGCGGCCCGTGAGCGGGTCGAACAGCTGCAGCGACTCGATCTCGTCGTCGAACAGCTCGATGCGGATCGCCAGTTCGCTGTGCTCCGCGGGGAAGATGTCGATCGTGTCGCCGCGCACCCGGAAGGTTCCGCGCGAGAAATCCTGCTCGTTACGGTTGTACTGCATGCGGATCAGCTGCGAGATGATGTCGCGCTGGCCGATCTTGTCGCCCACCCGCGTGATGAACCGCATCTGGGTGTAGTCCTCGGGCGCGCCGATGCCATAGATGGCGCTCACCGTCGCCACGATCACGGTGTCGCGCCGCTCCAGCACGCTCTTGGTGGCGGAGAGCCGCATCTGCTCGATGTGTTCGTTGATCGAGCTGTCCTTCTCGATGAACAAGTCGCGCTGCGGCACATAGGCTTCGGGCTGGTAGTAGTCGTAGTAGCTGACGAAGTATTCGATCGCGTTGTGCGGGAAGAACTCGCGAAACTCGCTATACAGCTGCGCGGCGAGCGTCTTGTTCGGCGCGAACACGATGGCCGGTCGCCCCAGCCGGGCGATCACGTTCGCCATGGTGAAAGTCTTACCCGAGCCGGTCACGCCCAGCAAGGTCTGGAAGACTTCGCCGTCGCGCACGCCCTCCACCAGCTTGTCGATAGCGGCGGGCTGGTCGCCCGCGGGTGGGTAAGGCAGGAACAGCTCGAAGGGCGAGTCGGGGAAGGTGATGAACTCCCCCTTCTTCGTTTCCGGTATGACTTCAGAAATCTCTGGCATGGGCTTGTGGCGCGAGGCTGGTTACGGCAACGGTAAAATTGCGGGAAACCGGACAGCGTACAGCAAGCCCGGCACCCTGTGCTACTGACAACTTTCCAAGGAATCCCATGTCTCTGTTCACCGCCGTCGAAATGGCCCCGCGCGACCCTATCCTGGGTCTCAACGAGCAGTTCAACGCCGACGCCAACCCGCATAAAGTCAACCTGGGCGTTGGCGTGTATTACGACGACAACGGCAAGCTGCCTCTGCTCGAATGCGTGCAGACTGCGGAAAAACAGATGATGCAAGCGCCCAAGGCGCGCGGCTACCTGCCTATCGACGGCATCGCCGCCTATGACGCAGCGGTCAAGAACCTCGTATTTGGGGCCGAAAGCGAGCCCGTCAAGGCCGGGCGCGTCGCCACGGTGCAAGCGTTGGGCGGCACCGGCGGCCTGAAGATCGGCGCGGATTTCCTGAAGAAGGTCAATCCCGGCGCCAAGGTGCTCATCAGCGACCCCAGCTGGGAGAACCACCGCGCCCTGTTCAGCCAGGCCGGTTTCACCGTCGAGGCTTATCCGTACTACAACGCCGCCAGGAAGGGCATCGACTTCGACGGCATGCTCACGGCCTTGAACCTCGCGGCCGAGGGCACCGTGGTCGTGCTGCACGCCTGCTGCCACAACCCCACCGGCTACGACATCACAGCCGAGCAATGGGACCAGGTGATTGCCGCCGTAAAGGCCCGCAAGCTGGTGCCGTTCCTCGACATGGCCTACCAGGGCTTCGGCTACGGCATCGCCGAGGACGGCGCCGTCATCGGCAAGTTCGTCGCCTCCGGCCAGAATTTCTTCGTGTCCACCTCGTTCTCCAAGAGTTTCAGTCTGTACGGCGAGCGCGTGGGCGCGCTGTCGGTGCTGTGCCAGGACCAGGAAGAGGCCGGCCGCGTGCTGTCGCAACTGAAGATCGTGATCCGCACCAACTACAGCAACCCGCCCATCCATGGCGGCCAGGTGGTTGCCATGGTGCTCAACACACCCGAGTTGCGCTCGCTGTGGGAGAAAGAACTGGGAGACATGCGCCTGCGCATCAAGCAGATGCGCCTGGCCTTGGTGGAAAAGCTCAAGGCGGCCGGCGTGAAGCAGGACATGAGCTTCATCACCCAGCAGATCGGCATGTTCAGCTATTCGGGCCTGACCAAGGACCAGATGGTGCGCCTGCGCAACGAATTCGGCGTCTACGGCACCGATACCGGCCGGATGTGCGTGGCGGCACTCAACAGCAAGAACATCGACTACGTCTGCGCGTCGATCGCGAAAGTCTTGTAAGTCACCCCCAGATCGCCGACCGCATCGAGATGGATGCGGACTGGTAGCTGTCGTTGAAAAAGCGCAGCGGCTCTTTCGGGTCGACCGCTCCTGCCGCGTACAGCAGCGGCAGGTAGTGATCGTGGGTGGGGTGGGCCAGCTGGGCCACCGGCCCGAGCCTCTGGAAGTCCGCCAGCGCGGCAAGATCGCCCTTCTCCATTTGGGCGGCGACTTTGCTGTCGAATTCGATGGCCCAGTCGTACGCCTGGTTCGCCGGCGTGCCACGTCGCGTGGCGCGGAGGTTGTGCACGATGTTGCCGCTGCCCACGATCAGCACGCCGCGCTCGCGCAGGCCTTTGAGCTGCTGGCCGAGCGCGAAATGCTCGGCAGGCGGCCGGGCGTAGTCCATGCTGAGCTGCAGCACGGGAATGTTCGCTTTGGGGAACATGGGCTTGAGCACCGACCAGGTTCCGTGATCGAGGCCCCAGCCGTCCTTGTCGAGCCCAACCGGGGGCTGCTTGATCGCGCGGCTGATTGCCTGCGCCGCGGCCGGCGCGCCGGGCGCCGGATATTGCTGGTCGAAAAGCTCTTGGGGAAAGCCGCCGAAATCGTGGATGGTCTTGGGCTTGTCCATGCCCGTCAGCCACCAGCCTTGCGTCAGCCAGTGGGCGGAAATGCACAGTATCAGCTGGGGCTGGGGCAATTGCTTGCCGAACTGGGCGCCCAAAGCCTGCCAGCTGCGCCGGTACTCGTTGTCTTCGATGGCGTTCATCGGACTGCCGTGGCCGAGGAACAGCACGGGCATATGTGGGCTCTTCTTCAGGCCGCCCAGCTCGCCCAGCCCTGCTGCTTCCGTGATTCCGCTCATCAGTGATCCTCCGCCCAGAGCCAAGCCGCTGGTTGCGCCCATGAAAATGCGTCTGCGCATATGAAAAAGTTCATTCTTATAACGATATAGAGAGAAACTTACCGAGTGAAAGTTCCTCTCTAAATTGGTAGTTCTACCGCAGACCTGGGTGTTACAGGGTGCTATATTGCACCGCAACACGGACGAACAACGAACATGCTCTACCAGCTCTACGAAACCCAGCGGAACATGATGGAACCGTTCGCCGATTTCGCGCAGGCGGCTTCCAAGCTTTACAGCAATCCGCTGTCGCCCTTCGGCCAGAATCCCTTCGCCCAGCGCGTGTCGGCCAGCTACGACCTGGTGTACCGCCTGTGGAAGGATTACGAAAAGCCCGAGTTCGGCATCAAGACCGTGGACGTGGACGGGGTCGACGTCGCAATCTTCGAGCGGGTTGAAATCGACAAGCCATTTTGCGAACTGCGCCGCTTCAAGCGCTTTTCCGACGACCCCCACACCCTTACCAAGCTCAAGGGCCAGCCGGCCGTGCTGATCGTCGCTCCTTTGTCGGGCCACTACGCCACACTGCTGCGCGACACCGTGCGGACCATGCTCAAGGATCACAAGGTCTACATCACCGACTGGAAGAACGCGCGCATCGTGCCACTGGAGCAAGGCGAGTTCCACCTGGACGACTACGTCCACTACGTAGAGGATTTCATCCGCCACCTGCAGGGCATCTACGGCAATTGCCACGTGATCAGCGTGTGCCAGCCCACCGTTCCGGTGCTGGCCGCCGTTTCCCTGATGGCATCCCGCGGTGAAGTCACACCGCTGACCATGACCATGATGGGTGGCCCGATCGACGCGCGCAAATCGCCGACGGCCGTCAACAACCTGGCGATGAACAAGAGCTACGACTGGTTCGAGAACAACGTGATCTACCGTGTTCCGAGCAATTTCCCGGGTGCCGGCCGCCGGGTGTACCCGGGCTTCCTGCAGCACACGGGTTTTGTCGCGATGAATCCCGACCGCCACATGTCGAGCCACTACGACTACTTCAAGAACCTGATCAGGGGCGACGACGCGAGCACCGAGGCGCACCGCAAGTTCTATGACGAGTACAACGCGGTCCTCGACATGGATGCCGACTACTACCTCGAGACCATCCGTGTGGTGTTCCAGGAATTTGCCCTGGTCAACGGCAGCTGGGACGTGATCAGCGACAACGGCGAGCTGGAACGCGTGCGTCCCGAAGACATCAAGACGACGGCGCATTTCACGGTCGAAGGCGAACTGGACGACATTTCCGGCTCCGGCCAGACCGAGGCCGCGCACGACCTCTGCTACAACGTGCCCAAGGCGCGCCAGAAGCACCTGGAAGTCAAGGGCGCCGGCCACTACGGCATCTTCAGCGGTCGCCGCTGGCGCGACATCGTGTACCCCCAGGTGCGCGACTTCATCCTCCAGCACCACGAGGGGCCGACAGTGAAGGCAAACGGCAATAGCCGCGCGACTGCCCCGAAAACGACTTCGGCCAAGAAGTCCCGCCAGGAAAAGGCAACCGCTTGAGGTGAGCCCAGAGGCCATCCGCATCCACGCTGCCCTGCCTCAGACGCAGTGCACCCGATGCGGCTTGCCTGACTGCGCGGCTTATGCGCAGGCCATCGCCGATGGTGAGGCCGAGATCAACCAATGCCCGCCGGGCGGTGCTGAAGGCATCGCCCGTCTCGCCGCGCTCACCGGCCGCCCCATCCTCCCGCTAAACCCGGCCAATGGCGTGGAAGGCCCACGGGCCATAGCCGTGATCGACGAAGGCTGGTGCATCGGCTGCACGCTCTGCCTCGACGCCTGCCCCACCGATGCCATCCTGGGCAGCAACAAGCTGATGCACACCGTCATCGAGCCGTATTGCACGGGCTGCGAGCTATGCGTGCCTGTCTGCCCGGTGGATTGCATCAGCATGGAGAACGTGACCGGCAACCGCACCGGCTGGCGGGCATGGTCGCAAGCGGATGCCGACCAGGCGCTGGAGCGATATCAGGCACGCAGCGAGCGGCTCAGGCGGGAGGCCGCGGAGAACCAGGAACGGCTGGAGGCCAAGGCTCGCGCCAAGCTGGCAGACCTGCCGGCCCACACGCTTGGGGCCGAAGGCGCGGAGGCGGAACGCAAGCGCGCCGTGATCGAAGCCGCACTCGCCCGAGCCAGAGCCCGGCGCGGCACCCTACCCTAGCGCGTCGTTCACCTGCTCGTTGAATTCGGCCTGGCTGAGCGCAGTGCCGATCTCGCGCGGCAACGCGTCGCGCACCGAGAAAACGCCGATGATCTTGGACCCCGGCCCGATGATGGGCAGGTGGCGGAAGCCCTTCTCGATCATGATGAGGACGGCGTCCGATACGCGGGTCTGGGGCGGCACGCAAACAGGATTGGGCGTCATGATCTCGCGCACCGTGGTGCGCTCGGGATCGAGCGCCTTGGCCAGCACGCGCGTCATCAGGTCGCGCTCCGTGACGATGCCCAGCAAGGTGTGCGGCGGCTCCATGATCAGCACGCTGCCGCAATTGGCGCGCGTCATCACGCCTGCAGCTTCCCGGACGCTGGCGCGAGGACCCAGGCAGAGCACATGCTTTTGCGAAATAGACTGGAAGACCGTGCGTTCAGCCATGATGCAACCCCTTGGCGCTGGGTCAGCGCAAGCTGGCGTTGATCTTATCCAATGCCGGGCCACCTGGGCACAATTCAGCCACATCCAAAGCGTTGAGCGGCGTGACACTTGTGTTGCAAGCTGTATGCAGATCGGTCGCCAGCGGGTCGACGTAGAGCAGGCCGGTCACGATCTCGCCCAGGGCCTGGTGCTTTTGCATGTAACTCATCGCTACATACCTGTCGGTGGGATCATAGTCCGCGTGAAGGCTGCGCAGCCGCAGCAACGAACCGTCGTGCTGCTCGACCTCGACCACTTCGCCGGGCGCCGACTCCGCAGTGATCTCGTTACGTGGCGTGATGAAGTCGATACGGCTCACGGCTTCGTTGTGCTCGCGCACATAGTCGTAGCTCTTCGTACTGCCGGGGTGGTTGTTGAAGGCGACGCAGGGGCTGATGACGTCGATGAACGCCGCTCCGCCATGGGACATGGCGCCCTTGATGAGCGGCACCAGCTGCTCCTTGTTGCCCGAGAAGCCCCGCCCCACGTAGGTAGCGCCCAGCTGCAGTGCCATGGCCACCAGATCGACCGGGCTGTCGCTGTTGATGACGCCCTTCTTGCTCTTGGAACCCTGGTCAGCCGTGGCCGAGAACTGGCCCTTGGTCAGTCCATAAACGCCGTTGTTCTCCACGATGTAGGCCATGCGCACGCCGCGCCGCATGGCGTGGGCGAACTGGCCCAGCCCGATGGACGCCGAATCGCCATCGCCTGACACGCCCAGGTACAGCAGATCGCGGTTGGCCAGGTTGGCGCCGGTCAGCACCGATGGCATGCGGCCGTGCACCGTGTTGAAGCCGTGCGAGGCGCCCAGGAAGTAGTCCGGCGTCTTGGAGCTGCAGCCGATTCCCGACAGCTTGGCGATGCGATGCGGCTGGATGTCCAACTCCCAGCAGGCCTGGATGATGGCGGCCGAGATCGAGTCGTGCCCGCAGCCGGCGCACAGGGTGGACACCTTGCCTTCGTAGTCGCGCCGGGTGTAGCCGACCTTGTTGGTCTCCAGCGTCGGATGGCGCAACCGCGGCTTGGCAATATAAGTCATACGGTTTTCTCCTTGGCCCGGCGCTGGGGCGTGACCGCCTCGGCATGCACATGCTCGGTGATGGCATGCGTGATGAAGCGCGCGGTGATGGGCGTGCCGTCGAAATGCAGCACCCGGATCAGCTTGGCCGGATCGACGTCGAACTCGTTGACCAGCAGGCTGCGCAGCTGGGCGTCGCGGTTCTGCTCCACCACGAACACTTCCTCGTGGTCGGCGATGAATTGCGCAACGCTCTGCGGGAATGGGAAGGCGCGCAGGCGCAACGCATCGACGTGGATGCTGGCGGCGCCCAGAACGTCCAGCGCCTCCTGCATGGCGGGGCTGGTGGAGCCGAAATAGATCACGCCCAGGCGTGTCTTGCGAGCGGCGGGCTTCAGCACCGGTTGAGGCACCAGCGTTGCAGCGGTCTGGAACTTCTTCTGCAGCCGCTCGACGTTGTAGATGTAGTCGGGCCCGCGCTCGGAGTAGCGCGCGTACGCGTCGCGCGTGGTGCCGCGAGTGAAGTAGCTGCCCTTGGTCGGGTGCGTGCCGGGCAGCGTGCGCCAGGGGATGCCATCGCCATCGACGTCCTTGTAGCGGCCGAAGTCCTTGCCGGCTTCCAGTTCTTCGGCCGTCATCACCTTGCCCCGGTCATAACCCCGGCCCTCTTCCCAGACGAATGGACGGCACAGCCGCTGGTTCATGCCGATGTCCAGGTCGGTCATCACGAACACCGGCGTCTGCAGGCGGTCCGCGAGGTCCAGCGCGCAAGCCGCATGTTCGAAGCACTCGTGCGGGTCCTCGGGGAACAGCAGCACATGCTTGGTGTCGCCATGGGAAGCGTAGGCGCAGGACAGGATGTCCGCCTGCTGCGTGCGCGTCGGCATGCCCGTCGAAGGCCCGCCGCGCTGCACGTCGATGATGGTGACCGGGATCTCGGCAAAGTAGGCCAGCCCGATGAATTCGGTCATCAGCGACACGCCCGGTCCCGAGGTGGCGGTGAAGGCACGCGCGCCGTTCCAGCCCGCTCCGACCACCATGCCGATGGAGGCGATTTCGTCCTCGGCCTGCACGATGGCATAGCGGTTCTGGCCGGTCGCCTGATCGACGCGGTATTTGGCGCAGTATTTCTGGAAGGCCTCCGCCACCGACGAGGACGGCGTGATCGGGTACCAGGCCGCAACCGTCGCCCCGCCATAGACGCAGCCCAGCGCCGCCGCGCTGTTGCCGTCCACGAAGATCTGGTCGCCCACCTTGTCGGCGCGGCGCACGCGGATGCCCAGAGGAGCCTTCAAATGCTCGCGGGCGAAGTCGCGTCCCAAGTGCAGCGCCTGCACGTTGGAGGCCAGCAGCTTTTCCTTGCCCCTGTACTGCTCGCCGAACAACTTTTCGATCACCTCGGGCTCGATCTCCAGCAGCACCGAAAGCGCACCGACGTACACGATGTTCTTGAACAGCTGGCGCTGGCGCGGATCGCTGTAGACCGCGTTGCATATGTCCGTGAGCGGCATGCCGATCACGTTGATGTCGCTGCGGAACTTGGAGGGGGGCAGCGGCCGCGTGCTGTCGTAGAAGAGGTAGCCGCCCGGCTCGAGTTCGGCCACGTCGGCGTCCCAGGTCTGCGGATTCATCGCCACCATCATGTCGATGCCGCCGCGCCGCCCCAGATAGCCCTTCTCGGATACGCGCACCTCGTACCAGGTGGGCAGGCCCTGGATGTTGCTGGGGAAGATGTTGCGCGGGCTCACCGGCACGCCCATGCGCAGGATCGCCTTGGCGAACAGCTCGTTGGCGCTGGCCGAGCCCGACCCGTTCACGTTGGCGAACTTGATGACGAAATCGTTGACCGCTTCGATGTTGTTCATGCCGCGACCCCTTGCCGCCGGTCGCGGCATGCCGGCCCGGCCGGCGTCATCTTGAGCAGAAACTTCTGCATGTCCCAGGCCCCGGTCGGGCAGCGCTCGGCGCACAGGCCGCAGTGCAGGCACACATCCTCGTCCTTCACCATCACCCGTCCCGTCTTCAGGCCGCCGGACACATACAGGTCCTGGGCCAGGTTGAGCGCGGGCGCCTTCAGGCGCGTTCGCAGGTCGGCCTCCTCGCCGTTATCGGTGAAGCTGATGCAGTCCATGGGGCAGATGTCCACGCAGGCATCGCACTCGATGCAGGCGGTTTCGGTGAAGACAGTCTGCACGTCGCAGTTCAGGCAACGTCCGGCCTCCTTCACGGCGGTGGCGACGTCGAAGCCCAGTTCGACTTCCACCTTGATGCTAGCCAGCGCCTTCTCGGCCTTGGCCCATGGCACCTTGTAGCGCGCGTCATTGACCGTGTCGTTGTCGTAGCTCCACTCGTGGATACCCATCTTCTGCGAGACCAGGTTGGTCATCGGGGCGGGGCGAACATAAGCGGTTTCGCCGTGCAGCAAGCGATCGATCGAAATCGCGGCCTCGTGACCGTGCGCCACTGCTTCAATGATGTTCTTGGGACCGAACGCCGCGTCGCCGCCGAAGAAGACATTGGGCACCGTGGACTGGAAGGATTCCTTGTGCAGGTTCGGCAAGCCCCATTTGTCGAAGGCGATTCCGCAGTCGCGCTCTATCCAGGGGAAAGCGTTCTCCTGGCCCACGGCCAGCAGGACCTCGTCGCACTCGAAGAAGGCATCGGGCTTGCCGGTCGGCACCAGCTTGCGCTCGCCCTTGTCGTCATAGACCGCCTTGACGATCTCGAAGGTCATGCCCTGCAGCTTGCCGTCCTGATGCACGAACGCCTTGGGAACGTGGTAGTTGATGATGGGGATGCCCTCGTGCATGGCATCCTCCTTTTCCCAGGGCGATGCCTTCATCTCCTCGAAGCCGCTGCGCACGATCACCTTCACGTCCTCCCCGCCCAGTCGCCGGGCCGAGCGGCAGCAGTCCATCGCCGTGTTGCCGCCACCCAGCACGATCACACGTTTGCCGATCTGGGTGACGTGGCCGAACGAGACCGACGCCAGCCAGTCGATGCCGATGTGGATGCTGGCGGCCGCCTCGGTGCGCCCGGGAATGTCCAGGTTGCGCCCGCGCGGCGCGCCGCAGCCGACGAAGATGGCGTCGTAGCCCTGGGCCATCAGCGCCTTCATCGATTCAATGCGCTCGCCGCTGCGAAATTGCACGCCCAGGTCGAGGATGTAGCCGGTTTCCTCGTCGATCACCGATTCGGGCAGGCGAAAGCGCGGGATCTGCGTGCGGATGAATCCGCCCGCCTTGGCTTCGCCGTCGAACACCGTCACCTCGTAGCCCAGCGGCGCCAGGTCGCGCGCCACGGTCAGCGATGCCGGCCCGGCGCCTATGCAGGCAACGCGCTTGCCGTTCTTCGGGGCCAGCTTGGGCATGCGCTGGGTGACGTCTTCCTTCATGTCGGCCGCAACCCGCTTCAACCTGCAAATGGCAACCGGTTCCGGGTGCCCCAGGTTGTTCTCCTCCACCCGGCCGCGGCGGCAGGCAGGCTCGCAAGGCCGGTCGCAGGTGCGCCCCAGGATGCCGGGGAACACGTTGGACACCCAGTTGATCATGTAGGCATCGCCGTAGCGGCCTTGCGCGATCAAGCGTATGTATTCGGGTACAGGGGTGTGGGCGGGACACGCCCATTGGCAGTCAACGACCTTGTGGAAATAGGCCGGGTTGGCAATGTCAGTTCGCTGCAAAGCTTTTGTCTCCTTGCCTTGGGGACGGTTGCCCCAGGGTCAGTCTACGCCCGCGTCGGCAACAAAAGCTCTTCGGGGATTCCCCGAGCCCGTCAGTTTGGCGTCAGCCGGCCGCCACCGCGAGTTTGGAGAAAGCTTCGACCACTTCGGGAGGGGCTTGCACGAGTTCGATCAAAACCCCCTCACCCCCGACGGGGCTTTGCTCATTCCCCTTGGGATGGACAAAACAGATGTCGAATCCCGCCGCGCCGCGCCGTATCCCGCCCGGGGCAAAGCGAAGGCCCTGGCCGCTCAGCCATTCCACCGCGCGAGGCAGGTCGTCGATCCACAATCCGACATGGTTGAGTGGCGTCTGGTGCACAGCCGGCTTCTTGTCCGGATCCAGCGGCTGCATCAGGTCGACCTCGACCTTGAACGGGCCGGCACCCAGGGCGCAGATGTCCTCGTCCACGTTCTCGCTGGCGCTCTTGAAGGTGCCGGTGACTTCCAGGCCGAACAGGTCGACCCACAGCGTACGCAACCGGCTCTTGTCGAGCCCGCCAATGGCGATTTGCTGGATGCCAAGAACTTTGAAGGGGCGTTGGGTCATCATTTGGCCTTGAGTTCGTTGAATCGAATGAGCTGGCTGCGCTGGACAGCGCCACGGATGTCCTTGAGCGCCAGCCGAATCGTCGCTGCGCTCCAGTCGATATCCACCACGCCGTAATGCTGTTGCGTGAAGAGTTCGCCCAGCCGGTTCGGCCCGGCTTCCACCGCGTCGCGCCAGGGATGGGTGATGCCGCTGGAGGTGAGCTCGTAAAAGGGATAAGGCGTTCCGGTGGCCTCACGGTACAGCGCCCCTATATGGCGGTCGCCCGAGAGGAACACCACGCCCTGCGCCTGGGTATCGGCGATCAAACGGTACAGCCGCTGGCGTTCGAGCGGGAAATTGCCCCAACGCTCCCAGCCGTGGCCCTCGACCACCACCTGGACGCCGGAGACCAGCAATCGCAGTTCGGCCGGCTGGCGCAATTGCTCCTTCAGCCAACCCCACTGCGCCTCGCCCAGCATGGTCTTCGCGGGGTCGGCATCCGGCAGGTAGCGCTCCTTGCCAGGCTTGCCGCGCTCGTCGCTGGGCTTCAAGGCCGAACGGAACCATCTCGTATCGAGCAGGATGACTTGCACGCGCTTGCCTTCCTTGCCGAACATCGCCGAGTAGTACAAGCCCTCGCGGGCGCGGCGCGGGTCACCGGGAGGAATCTGCCAGAAACGCAGGAAAGCGGCCTTCGAGCCGTTCTTGTGCCCGAACTCGGCGCCGCCATCATTCAGGCCGTAGTCATGATCGTCCCAGATCGCCATGTGCGGCACGGTTTCCCGCAGGCGCACGAGGCCCGGCACCTCGTCTTGCAGCGCATAGGCCTGCGCCAGCTTGGCCGCCGACCAGGGCTGGTCGCTGGCATAGACGTTGTCGCCGCCGAAGATGAACAGGTCGGGCTTGTCCGCGAGCACCGTGTCCCAGATCGGCTGGGGTTTGGTTTGATCGATGCACGAACCGAAGGCGATGCGCCGCACCGCACCATCGGCCTCCTGGCTCGAGGGCTGTGGCGCGGTGATGGCGCAGCCCGCCAATCCGGCCGCAGCAAGCGAGATAAAGTGCCTGCGCTGCATGCCCGGTCTCAGATGAACTCGACGATAGGCTGGTCCACCGTCAGGCTCTCGCCCTTGCTCGCCAGCACCTTGCCCACCACGCCATCCGCGGCGGCAAACAACACGTTTTCCATCTTCATCGCCTCGATGACGGCGACGCGCTCGCCGGCCTGGACCTTCTGGCCCGGCTGCACCGCCACGTCGACCAGCAGGCCCGGCATTGGCGACAGTACATAGCGGCTCATATCCGGCGGCGCCTTGAAAGGCATGAGGGCATGAAGCTGCGCCGCCCGCGGGTTCAGCACCATGGCATCCAGCCGGGTGCCGTTGTGGATGATGCGCGTGGCCAAGGGGTTCTTGCCCACGCCCCGCTCCACCTGCGCCGTGAAGGCTACGTCATTGACGGTGCCTCGAATGCGGGCCCCGCCCATGTGCCAGCTGCTGCAGATCTCGTAGCACTTGCCCCCGGTTTCCACGACGCTGGATCCCGATTGGGCTTGGAAGTCGCGAACGGTTGCGGGCTGGCGCCGGTGCTCGCCGGTCGTATCCAGCAGGACTACGACGAAGTCTTCTCCCACCGTGAACTCGTGCCCCGGCAACTGGCCGCTGATCCCGGCAGCGCGCTGCAATGTGCGGCGGTTCACGTAAGCGGCCAGCGCCACCAGCAAGTCGGGATCCTCGTGCGGAACATCCTCCGCATGGAAGCCCTTGCCGTAGTGCTCGGCGATGAAACCGGTATTGAAGTCGCCGGCGACGAACCTGGGATGCGCGAGCAACGCCGCCTGGAACGGGATGTTGCTGGAGATGCCGCGAATGACGAAGCCATTGAGTGCTTCGCGCATCTTCGCAATCGCCTCATTGCGGTCCTGGCCGTGGACGATGAGCTTGGCGATCATCGAGTCGTAGTACATGGGAATCTCGCCGCCGTCCTGCACGCCCGTGTCCACGCGCACACCATACAGGTGTTCCGTGTCCGCCGCCCACATGCTCTCCTTGGGCGGCTGGAACCGCACCAGGCGGCCGGTGCTCGGCAGGAAGTTGCGGAACGGGTCCTCGGCGTTGATGCGGCATTCGATGGCCCAGCCGTTGCGTTTCACGTCGGCCTGGGCCAGCGGCAATTTCTCGCCCGCAGCCACCCGGATCATCAATTCCACCAGGTCCACACCGGTGATGCATTCCGTCACCGGGTGCTCGACCTGCAGGCGGGTGTTCATCTCCAGGAAATAGAAGCTCTGGTCCTTGCCGACCACGAACTCCACCGTTCCGGCGCTCTGGTACTTGACGGCCTTGGCCAAGGCCACCGCTTGCTCGCCCATGGCCTTGCGCGTCGCGTCGCTGATGAAGGGCGAAGGCGCCTCTTCGATCACCTTCTGGTGCCGGCGCTGGATCGAGCATTCGCGCTCGTTCAGGTAGATGACATTGCCTTGGCTGTCGCCCAGCACCTGGATCTCGATGTGGCGCGGCTCTTCCACGAACTTCTCGATGAACACGCGGTCGTCGCCAAAGCTGTTGCGTGCCTCGTTGCGGCAGGAGGTGAAGCCTTCGAAGGCCTCCTTGTCGTTGAAGGCCACGCGCAGGCCCTTGCCCCCGCCGCCGGCGCTGGCCTTGATCATCACCGGGTAGCCGATGTCCTTGGCGATCTCGACGGCGCGTTCCGCGGTCTCGATCGCGTCGTTCCAGCCGGGAATGGTATTGACCTTGGCCTCGTTGGCCAGTTTCTTGGAGGCGATCTTGTCGCCCATGGCGGCGATGGAATAGTGCTTGGGCCCGATGAAGGTGATGCCCTCTTCTTCCACCCTTCGCGCGAAAGCCTCGTTCTCGCTCAGAAACCCATAGCCCGGGTGCACGGCCTGCGCGCCGGTCTGCTTGCATGCCGCAATGATCTTGTCGGCCTGCAGGTAGCTGTCGCGGCTGGGCGCGGGCCCGATGTATATGGCCTCGTCGGCCAGTTCGACATGGCGAGCCTCGCGGTCGGCTTCCGAATAAACGGCCACCGTCTTGATGCCCATCTTCTTGGCCGTCTTGATGACGCGGCAAGCGATCTCGCCGCGGTTGGCGATCAGGATCTTTTCAAACATGGAATACCCTTTTTCTCATTCTTTGCTGCGGCTCAACCGAACTCACGCCGCACCAATCCAAGCAGGACCGCAAAATACTCGCGCAGCCACGCGTTGTAGCGGACGTAAAGGGGCGTGGGCGCCCCGGCCAGGGAGGCGCGCGTATAACCGACGCGCTGCGCGATCCAGCCGGCACGCAGCGTGTGGAAGTCGCTGGTCACCAGCTGCACCGGGCCTTCCGGCGAGATGCCGCGCCGCTGCAGTAGCGCCTTGCTGAACAACAGGTTCTCTTCGGTGCTCGTGCTCTTTTCTTCCTGCACGATGCGCTCCGCAGGGAAGCCCTTGCCGCGCAGGTAGTCGCCCATGACCCGGGCCTCGCTCACAGCCTGCCCGAAGCCCTCTCCGCCGCTGACCACGACCGTGGCGTTCGGATACCGTATCGCCTGTTGCAGCGCCAGATCGAGCCGCGCCGTGAGCGCGGGCGTTGGCTTCCCGCCGCGGGTGCCGGATCCCAGCACCACGATGGCTGACGGCGGGTCTCCCACGGGGAGAACGTGGCCCGCGCGCGCCAGCACCGACCAGAACATCGCCACCGTAACGATCCATGCAAGCACACCGAGCCAGATCCAGCGCCACGCCGTTCGACGCCCGGCTGAGGCGTCCAGCCACGCCTGCACAGCATCCCAACGCAAGCCGAGCGCCAGGAGTACGCTGCCCATAGCGAGCGGTAGCGTGACGCCCAGGCTGAAAACGCCCAGGAACATGAGGACCACGGCGTCGGCCACAAGCAGCAGGCCCCCGATCGTGCAAAGCAAGGGCAGCATCCGGCGAACATGCACGGGTGCAGGCAAACGCTCGACAGCAATCACAGCGGAATGTTCCCGTGCTTGCGCCATGGGTTCTCCAGCTTCTTGGCACGCAGCATGATGAGCGAGCGGCATATCCGCTTGCGCGTTTCGTGCGGCAGGATCACGTCATCGATGAAGCCGCGTGCGCCGGCAACGAACGGATTGGCAAAGCGGGCCTTGTACTCGGCCTCGCGCGCGGCCAGTTTGGCCGGGTCGCCCTTGTCCTCGCGAAAAATGATTTCCACCGCGCCCTTGGCGCCCATCACCGCGATCTCGGCGTTGGGCCAGGCGAAGTTGACGTCGCCGCGCAGGTGCTTGGAACTCATCACGTCATAGGCGCCGCCGTAGGCTTTGCGGGTGATCACCGTGATCTTGGGTACCGTGCACTCGGCATAGGCGTACAGCAGCTTGGCGCCGTGCTTGATGATCCCGCCGTATTCCTGGCTGGTGCCCGGCATGAAGCCCGGCACATCGACGAAGGTGAGGACAGGGATGTTGAATGCATCGCAAAAGCGCACGAAACGCGCCGCCTTGATCGAGCTCTTGATGTCCAGGCAACCGGCCAGCACCAGCGGCTGGTTGGCCACGATGCCCACGGTCTGGCCTTCCATGCGTCCGAAACCCACGATGATGTTCTTGGCGTACTCGGGCTGCAGCTCGAAGAAGTCGCCGTCGTCCACCGTCTTGACGATCAGCTCCTTCATGTCGTAGGGCTTGTTGGGGTGGTCGGGCACCAGCGTGTCCAGCGACAGGTCCATGCGGTCGGCCGGGTCGTTGCTGGGGCGAACGGGCGCCTTCTCGCGATTGTTCAGCGGCAGGTAGTTGTAGAGCCGGCGCAGCATCAAGAGCGCCTCGACGTCGTTCTCGAAAGCGAGATCGGCCACGCCGCTGCGCGTGGTGTGCGAGATGGCGCCTCCCAGCTCTTCGGCCGTCACTTCCTCGTGCGTCACGGTCTTCACCACCTCCGGGCCGGTGACGAACATGTAGGAGCTGTCCTTGACCATGAAGATGAAGTCGGTCATGGCCGGCGAGTACACGGCGCCGCCGGCGCAGGGCCCCATGATCATGCTGATTTGCGGCACCACGCCCGAGGCCATCACGTTGCGCTGGAACACGTCGGCATAGCCGCCCAGCGATGCCACGCCTTCCTGGATGCGCGCGCCACCCGAGTCGTTCAGGCCGATCACCGGCGCACCGACCTTCATGGCCTGGTCCATCACCTTGCAGATCTTCTCGGCATGGGCCTCGGACAGCGCGCCGCCGAACACCGTGAAGTCCTGGCTGAAGACGAACACCAGGCGGCCGTTGATCATGCCGTAGCCGGTGACGACGCCGTCGCCCGGCACCTTGCTGTTCTCCATGCCGAAGTCGGTGCAGCGATGCTCGACGAACATGTCCCATTCCTCGAACGTGCCCTCATCCAGCAGCAGTTCCAGCCGTTCTCGCGCCGTGAGCTTGCCCTTGCCGTGCTGCGCGTCTATGCGCTTTTGTCCGCCGCCGAGGCGGGCGCCGCCGCGTTTCTTCTCAAGTTGTTCAAGGATGTCGTGCATATTTTTCTCCGTGTCTTGTCACCCCGGATGCGATCCGGGATCCATGTGTAGTTGCAGCAGTTGCCGGGCCGCCGTCGACGCCGGCACCCGGCCCCGCTCAACCTCGGCCGTCAATTTGGGCAGCAGGCGCTGGACCTCGGGGTCCTGCCTGAAGGCCTGCTTCAGCCCGACTTCGATGCGCTCCCACATCCAGGCCAGCGACTGGTGCTGGCGGCGTGCGGCCAATTGACCGCTCGAAGTCTGCGAGGCCTTGAACTTCAGGACCTCGTCCCAGAAGCGATCCACGCCCTGCCCCAGCAAGGCACTGAGCTGGATGACCTGCGGCTGCCAGGCTCGCTGCGCGAACAGCCGCAAGGCGCTGCTGATCTGGGCCTGCGCACGCGTGGCGGCATCGGCATCCAGGTCTGCCTTGTTGATGACTACCAGGTCGGCCAGCTCCATCACGCCCTTCTTGATGGCCTGCAAGTCGTCGCCGGCATTGGGCAGCTGCATCAGCACGAACATGTCGGTCATGCCGGCCACGGCGATTTCACTTTGGCCGACGCCGACGGTTTCCACGATCACGATGTCGTAACCCGCTGCCTCGCATATCAGCATAGCCTCGCGCGTCTTCTCCGCCACACCACCCAGCGTTCCGCTGGAAGGGCTGGGACGGATAAAAGCCTTCT
Organism: Caenimonas soli; assembly: GCF_013155545.1. Taxonomy (GTDB): domain Bacteria; phylum Pseudomonadota; class Gammaproteobacteria; order Burkholderiales; family Burkholderiaceae_C; genus Ramlibacter; species Ramlibacter soli. Next base: position 103,737 of record NZ_JABJVV010000007.1, read on the forward strand.
CGTGCACCGAGAGCATTTCCATCCGCGTCTTGTCGCCGAGGATGGAGCCGCCTGACACCGTGCTGGAAGGATCGATGGTCAGCACCGCGACCCGATGGCCTTTCGCGATGAGCTGCAGCCCCAGCGCTTCGATGAACGTGCTCTTGCCGACACCCGGGACTCCGCTGATGCCGAGCCGGAACGACTTGCCCGTGTGAGGCAACAAGGTCGTCAACATTTCATCCGCCTGCGCCCGGTGATCGGCCCGCGTCGATTCCAGCAGCGTGATGGCTTTGGCGATCGCACGGCGCTGCGCCGTTGCGGAACCCGCGAGCACGCCTTCGGCCGGGCTCATCAGGGCCTTTGCCATTGCGCGCGGTCTTTCTCGATCTGCTCTGCCAACCGCCGCGCCCATTGCGGGTAGAGACGGGGGCCGGGGTGAAAGCCGTCGTGTGCAAGGCTCGCGGGATCGGTCGCCCATTGAAGCGCGCAGTAGCCCAGGCCCTGCTGCTCGCTCCAGCGCCTGACGGCTGCATCGAGCCACGCCGCATAGCGGCCCAGGTACCAGCGCAGCGGCCGCGGCACCGCGGACAGCATGTGCATGGGCGGCAAGCCGCAAACAACGGCCCAGCGCGCGCCGGTGCGTTGCTGCAACTGCGACCAGAGTTGCGCCATCTGCTCCACGAAACGCGCCGCGGAGGTCTGCGAACTCACGTCGTTGACACCCAGCGCGGTCACGACCACGTCCGCCGGTCGCAAGTCGGCTAGCGCCGCGAGGATGCGCGCATCCGCGGTGTTCACGCCTGTCTGTGCTACCAGCTGCCAGCTCACCGCCGTGCCCAGCCGCCTGCTCAAAGCCACTGCCAAGGGAAGCGCCAGTGCTTGCATCTGGTCCGTCACGCCCACACCCGCCGCCGAAGAGTCCCCGACCACCAACAGCCGCAGCCCCGGCTCTCCCTTGCCGACCCGGCCTTCGCGCGGACCCACCGGTTCGGGCAAACGCAACGCCGTGCGCTTGAGCCATCTCGCCTGCGGCAGCAGTACGGGGCCAAGGGCGAGCTTGGCGACGAACAGGGCAACGCTCATTTGGCGGCCAGCGCCTTCCTGATCTGGGCCAGCACGTCCTTGGCGCTGGCAGGGATGGGTGTGCCCGGGCCATAGATGCCCTTGACGCCCGCGGTGTAGAGAAAGTCGTAGTCCTGCTGCGGGACGACGCCGCCCACGAAAACGATGATGTCGTCGGCGCCCTGCTTCTTCAGCTCCTCGATGATAGCCGGCACCAGCGTCTTGTGTCCCGCCGCCAAGGTGGACACACCCACCGCATGCACGTCGTTCTCGATGGCCTGGCGTGCGCATTCTTCAGGGGTCTGGAACAGCGGACCCATGTCCACGTCGAAGCCCAGGTCGGCGAATGCGGTTGCCACTACCTTGGCGCCCCGGTCGTGCCCGTCCTGGCCCAGCTTGGAGATCATCACGCGCGGCCGGCGGCCTTGCTCCTGCGCAAATGCGGCGATGTCGGACTTCAGCTTTTCCCAGAAATCCATCGTGTCCCCTTCGGTGGAGGCCGAGTCATAGGCGGCTGCATACACGCCGGTCACCTTTTGCGTATCGGCGCGGTGGCGCCCGAACACCTTCTCCAGCGCATCCGACACCTCGCCGACAGTGGCGCGCAGGCGCACGGCCTGGATGCTGAGCTCGAGCAGGTTGCCCTGGCCAGTCTCGGCGGCGGCCGTCAGCGCGTCCAGCGCCGCTTGCAACTTCGCACTGTCGCGCTTGGCCCGGATCTGCTTGAGCCGGGCGATCTGCTGGTCGCGCACCATCACATTGTCGACTTCGCGGATGTCGTGGTCGTCTTCCTTTGCCAGCCTGTACTTGTTGACGCCGACGATCACGTCCTTGCCTGAATCGATGCGCGCCTGCTTTTCGGCGGCCGCCGCCTCGATCTTGAGCTTGGCCCAGCCGGAATCCACCGCCCGGACCATGCCGCCCATTCCCTCGACTTCCTCGATGATCTTCCAGGCAGCGTCCGCCATGTCCTGGGTCAGCTTTTCCATCATGTAGCTGCCGGCCCAGGGATCGATGACGTTGGGGATGTGGGTCTCCTCCTGGATGATGAGCTGGGTGTTGCGGGCGATCCGCGCCGAGAACTCGGTCGGCAGGGCGATGGCCTCGTCGAAAGAATTGGTGTGCAGGGACTGGGTGCCGCCGAAGACCGCGGCCATGGCCTCGATGGTGGTGCGAACCACGTTGTTGTACGGGTCCTGCTCGGTGAGCGACCAGCCCGAGGTCTGGCAGTGCGTGCGCAGCATCAGGCTCTTGGCGCTCTTGGCATTGAAGCCCTTCATGATCCGCCACCACAGGAGCCGCGCCGCTCGCATCTTGGCCACTTCCAGGTAGAAATTCATGCCGATGGCCCAGAAGAACGACAGGCGCCCGGCGAACTCGTCCACGTCCAGACCCTTGGCCAGCGCCGTCTTGACGTACTCCTTGCCATCGGCCAGCGTGAACGCCAGTTCCAGCGCCTGGTTGGCCCCCGCCTCCTGCATGTGATAGCCGGAGATCGAGATCGAGTTGAACTTCGGCATGTTCCTGGCCGTGTACTCGATGATGTCGCCGATGATCCGCATGCTCGGCTTGGGCGGGTAGATATAGGTGTTGCGGACCATGAACTCCTTGAGGATGTCGTTCTGGATGGTCCCGGACAGCTTGTCCTGCGAAACGCCCTGCTCCTCGGCCGCGACCACGTAGCCCGCCAACACCGGCAGCACGGCGCCGTTCATCGTCATGGAAACACTGACCTTGTCCAGCGGGATTCCGTTGAACAGGATCTTCATGTCCTCCACCGAGTCGATGGCGACGCCGGCTTTGCCTACGTCGCCCGTGACGCGCGGATGGTCGCTGTCATAGCCACGGTGCGTGGCCAGGTCGAAGGCGACCGAGACGCCCTGCCCGCCCGCATTCAGCCCCTTGCGGTAGAACGCATTCGACTCCTCGGCGGTGGAGAAACCCGCGTACTGGCGGATGGTCCACGGCCGCGCCGCGTACATCGTCGCTTGCGGGCCGCGCAAGTAAGGCTCGAAGCCCGGCAAGGTGTTGGCGTAGGGCAAGCCTTTCAGGTCTTCGGCCGTGTAGAGGGGCTTGACGGCGATGTGATCCGGAGTGATCCAGTTCAAGGCGTTCAAGTCGCCGCCGGGGGCGGACTTGGCGGCCGCTTTGGACCAGTCCTGCAGGGTGGCGGGCGGAATTTCGGGCGTGCTCATGGCGGTGTTTCCGTGTTTTCCCCGAGTTTACATCATTCATAATTATTGATGCAAAACTCGGATTCATCTAAAATCCGCCTCATGGTAGCTGTCTCACTTTCACCGCGCGCCCTCTACGAAGAGGTGGCGGAGCTGTTGCGCCAGCGGATATTCAAACGCGAGCTGGAGCCCGGCAGCTGGATCGACGAGTTGAAGATCGCGGAGGAATACGGCATCAGCCGCACCCCCCTGCGCGAGGCACTCAAGGTGCTGGCCGCCGAAGGCCTGGTGACCATGAAGGTGCGGCGCGGCGCCTACGTGACCGAGGTGTCGGACACCGACCTGGCGGACGTTTACCACCTGCTCTCGCTGCTGGAAAGCGATGCGGCCGGCGTGGTGGCGAAGCGCGCGACCGACGCGCAGCTCAAGGAGCTGCAGGCGCTGCACAAGGACCTGGAGGCAGCCGCCGGCAATCGCGAGAAGTTCTTTGCCATCAATGAACGCTTCCACATGCGCTTGCTGGAAATCGCCGGCAACCGCTGGCGCGACCAGATGGTGGCGGACCTGCGCAAGGTCATGAAGCTCAACCGGCACAACTCCCTGCTCAAGTCGGGACGGGTGCGCGAGTCAATGCTGGAACATCGCGCCATCATGGATGCACTGGCTAAGCGCGACGCTAGTGCCGCCGTCAAGAAGATGCAGGAGCATTTCAGAAACGGACTCGAAGCGGCCGGGTGAAACTGATGTCAATGCGGGCCTGACCCGCCACTGTCCGGAGATTTCAGAGCGCTGGCAATTGCTCGTGGATGTGAGCCTGACCCGTGGCCCATGGTCGCGAGCCGTTCGCTGTTGTTGCAGGCCTGGGTGTGGGCGGCGAAGCCGCGTGCGGGCGGGCTGTGACGCGCGGGTCAGCCCGTTGCGCGCCTTTTCAAGGCGCGCAAGCGGCGCCGGGGAACGGACTTGCGGGCTTCGGACTCATCGTGGACTGTCCTCGCACTCCGGAGAGGCCCGCGCGCTGATCGCGCGCAACGCCCGCAAGTCCATTCCCCGACGCCTCGGGCAGCCCTGATTGCGCGCCCCAGCCCGCCCACACGCGGCTTCGCTCGGACTTGGTTGGCGCGCCGAGGCGCTTTCGCACTCCAACCACGCTTGTGCAAGGCTGTGCGTCGGTCGGCTGCGGCGCGCAATCGGGACCGGGCGAGATGCGGAGGTCGAGTTTGCGGCCGTTTGCGCGCGATCAGCGCGCAGGACGTCTCCGGAGCGCGGGGACAGACCACGATTAGTCCGAAGGCCGCAAACTCGACCTCCGCATCGTTTCGGCGCTCCCAGCGCCGAACGGCTGGTCCGCGCGCCGCAGCCGACCGGCGCACAGCCTTGCCGCGAGGTGTTGGCGCGCAACACATTCATGGATCCCGGATCGAGTCCGGGATGACAAGTAATCCGCAGGACAGTCAGAACGCCGCGATCCCCGTCTGTGCCCGCCCGAGGATCAGCGCGTGCACGTCATGGGTGCCCTCGTAGGTGTTGACCACCTCCAGGTTCACAAGGTGCCGGGCCACGCCGAATTCGTCGCTGATGCCGTTGCCGCCCAGCATGTCGCGGGCCATGCGGGCGATGTCCAGGGCCTTGCCGCAGGAGTTGCGCTTCATGATGGAGGTGATTTCCACCGAGGCCGTACCCTCATCCTTCATGCGGCCCAGGCGCAGGCACCCTTGCAGTCCCATCGTGATCTCGGTCTGCATGTCGGCCAGCTTCTTCTGGATCAGCTGGTTGGCTGCCAAGGGCTTGCCGAACTGCTTGCGATCGAGCACGTACTGGCGGGCGCGGAACCAGCAGTCCTCCGCCGCGCCGAGCGCACCCCAGGCGATGCCGTAGCGCGCCGAGTTCAGGCAGGTGAAGGGGCCCTTGAGGCCGCGCACCTCGGGAAACGCGTTTTCTTCCGGACAGAACACCTCGTCCATCACGATCTCGCCCGTGATGGAAGCGCGCAGGCCGACCTTGCCGTGGATGGCCGGGGCGGAAAGGCCCTTCCAGCCCTCCTCCAGCACGAAGCCGCGGATCGCGCCGCTATCGTCCTTGGCCCAGACCACGAACACGTCGGCGATGGGGCTGTTGGTGATCCACATCTTGCTGCCAGTGAGCTTGTAGCCGCCGTCGACCTTCCTGGCCCGCGTGACCATGCTGCCGGGGTCCGAGCCGTGGTTCGGTTCGGTCAGGCCGAAGCAGCCGATCCATTCGCCGGTGGCCAGCTTGGGCAGGTACTTCTGCTTGGTCGCCTCGTTGCCGAATTCGTTGATCGGCACCATCACCAGCGACGACTGGACACTCATCATGGAGCGATAGCCCGAATCGACGCGTTCGACTTCGCGTGCGACCAGGCCGTAGCACACGTAGTTGAGGCCCGCGCCGCCGTAGGCTTCGGGGATGGTCGGGCCCAAGAGGCCCAGCTCGCCCATCTCGCGGAAGATCGCCACGTCGGTCTTCTCGTTGCGGAAAGCTTCGAGCACGCGAGGAGCCAGGCGCTCCTGGCAGTAGCTGGCGGCCGCGTCGCGCACGCTGCGTTCGTCGCCGGTGATCTGCTGGTCCAGCAGCAGCGGGTCGGCCCAATGGAAGGATGCTTTGGCAGTGCCCATGAAAATCTCCGCTTTGTCAGGTTGAAGGCTGGTCCGGCAACACTGCCGTGGCCTCGATCTCGACCTTGGCACGATCCTCGATCAGCGCCTTCACTTCGACGGCCGTCATTGCCGCGTTGTAACTGCCGATGATCTCGCGAAACGCCTGTCCCACCTCTCGGGCAGCGGCAAGGTACTCGCGCTTGTCGGTCACATACCAGGTCATCCGGACGATATTCTCAGGCTTGCCGCCCGCTTCGCGCACGACGTCCGCAATATTCTTGAGTGCCTGCCTGGCCTGCACTGCAAAATCGTCGCTCTCGAACCGGCCCTGGGCGTCCCAGCCGATCATGCCGGCAATGAACAGCATCTTGCCGCTGGCGGCGACGCCATTGGCGTAGCCCTTGGGGCGCGGCCAGCCGGTGGGGAGAATCACTTCCATGGTCATACGATATCCTTCAAGAGTTCCCGGCCAATGATGAGCTGCTGCACCTCGGTCGCGCCCTCATAGATGCGCAGCGAGCGGATTTCGCGGTAGAGCCGCTCGACCATTTGCCCGCTGACCACCCCCAGCCCGCCGAAGATCTGCAGTGCGGAATCGATCACCTGCTGGGCTCCCTCTGTGGCGGTGAGCTTGGCCATGGCGGCTTCGCGGGTCACGTTCTCGCCCTGGTCGCGCTGCCAGGCGGCGCGGTAGACCAGCAAGGCCGAGCTGTCGATCGTGGTGGCCATCTGGGCCAGCTTGGCCTGGGTCAGCTGAAAGTCCGACAGCAGCTGGTTGAACATCTTGCGCGTCGTGGCGCGGCGCAGGGCCTCGTCCATCGCGCGCCGGGCGAAGCCCAGAGCAGCCGCGGCCACGGACGTGCGGAACACATCCAGTGTGCGCATGGCGACCTTGAAGCCTTCGCCCGCCTCGCCGATGCGCTGGGTGAGCGGAACCCGGCAATCGTTGAAGCGCAGCCGCGCCAGCGGATGCGGCGCGATCACCTCGATGCGCTCGGCGATCTCGAACCCGGGCGTGCCCGCATCGACGATGAAGGCCGAAATGCCGCGCGCGCCCGCCGCCTCGCCGGTCCGGCAGAACACCACGTAGAAATCGGCGATCCCGCCGTTGGAGATCCAGGTCTTCTCGCCATTGAGGATGGCGTCCTCGCCTTCTACGCGGGCGCTGCATTGCATGGCGGCTACGTCGGATCCCGCCTCGGGCTCCGACAGGGCGAAGGCCGCAATGGCCTCGCCCTTGGCCACCCGCGACAGGTAGCGGTCTTTCTGCGCGGGCGTGCCCTGCAGGCTGATAGCGCCCGACCCCAACCCCTGCATGGCGAAAGCGAAGTCGGCCAGGCCGCTGTGGCGCGCCAGGATTTCGCGGATCAGGCAGATGGACCGGGTGTCGATGACCTCCGCTGCCCCATGCTGCTTGCTGCCCACGGCGTGCTGCAGCCATCCGGCCGCACCCAGGGAACGCACCAGCATCCGGCATTCGGTATCCACGTCGGTGCCATGTTTGTGCGGTACGTTCTGCTCGGCCCAGGCTTCCAACTTGCGCGCCAGCTGTCGGTGCCGCTCCTCGAAGAACGGCCAGGCCAGGTACTTGGTATCGCTCATGATCAGTTGCCCTCGAAACGTGGCTTCTGCTTGGCCACGAAAGCGTTGTAGGCGCGCGTAAAGTCCTCGGTCATCATGCAGAGGGCCTGCGCCTGGGCCTCTGCCTCGATTGCCTGCTCTATGGTCATGGCCCATTCCTGGTGCAGCATGGTCTTGGTGATGCCATTGGCGAAACTTGGCCCTTGCGCCAGTTCGCCGGCGAGCTTCTGGGCCTCGTCCAGCACGGCCTCAGGCGTGCAGATGCGGTTGAAGAAACCCCAGCGCTCGCCCTCTTCCCCGCCCAGCGAACGGCCGGTGTAGAGCAGCTCACTGGCGCGCCCCTGGCCGATGATGCGCGGCAGCATCGCGCACGCGCCCATGTCGCAGCCGGCCAGGCCGACGCGGTTGAACAGGAATGCCGTCTTGCTGCGCACGGTGCCCAGACGCAGGTCGGACGCCATCGCAATGATGGCGCCGGCCCCGGCGCACACGCCGTCGATGGCAGCCACGATGGGCTGCGGGCAGGCGCGCATGGCCTTGACCAGGTCGCCGGTCATGCGGGTGAACATCAGCAGCTCCGGCGCCTTCAGCCGCACCAGCGGGCCGATGATCTCGTGCACATCGCCGCCCGAACAGAAATTGTCCCCGGCGCCGGCCACGACCACGGCCTTCACGTCGTCGGCGTACTTCAGCTGCCCGAACAGGTCTCGCAGCTCGGCGTAGGAGTCGAAGGTCAGCGGGTTCTTGCGTTCCGGCCGGTTGAGCGTCACGGTGCCCACGCCGGCCTCGACGCTCCACAGGAAGTGGGTCGCACGGTACCCGGCGGCGGGTTTGCGGTTGCCGGCCAGCAGGCCGGGATCGATGCGGGAAGAATCTTCGTTCATGGCATTCCTAGAAGCTTGCGGGATCAGACGGACGGTTCGTTCAGGACCACGTGCATGCGCAGCGCGCCCAGGTGCTGGTGCAGCTGCTGCACCGTCTTGGCATCCAGGCTGCCGAACAGCTCCAGGATCCACTGTTCGTGCTCCTGCGCCATGGCCTCGAAGCTGCGCCGTCCCTGCGGCGTGAGGCGCACGATCCAGGCGCGGCGATCGGTCGGGCTGCTTTCACGCGTCACCAGGCCTTCGCGCTGCAAGTCGTCGGTCAGTGTGGTGACGTTGCCGCCGGTCACCATGAGGTGGCGCGACAGCTCGCTCATTTTGAGGCCTTCACGATGGCGGTACAACTGCGCCAGGTAATCGAAGCGGCCCAGCGAGATGCCGAAGCGTTCGCGCAGCCGGCTGCGGATTTCGGCCTCGATTTCAGTGACGCAAGACAGCATGCGCAGCCACAGCTTCAGCGCCGCGTGATCGTCGCTCTGCGCTCGCGCCTCGTGGCCGAGTTCGTGCACCGCGCCGAGCGCGCGGTAGGTGGCGTCGAGCGAGGGGCTCACATTACCTCCCCGCAGGAAACCGAGATCGCCTGGCCAGTGACCGCCGAGGCGCTGTCGCCGCACAACCAGCGCACCGCATCGGCCACCTGCTCGGGCTGCACGATCCGCTGCTGCGGATTGCTCGCAGCGAAGGCCGCACGCGCCTCCTCCTCGCTGCGTCCGGTCTTGGTCACCACGTTGGCGATGCTGTCTTGCAGGATGTCCGTTTCGGTGTAGCCCGGACAGACCGCATTGACGGTGATCCCTTTCCTGGCCACCTCCAGCGCCAGCGACCGGGTCAGCCCGATCACCCCGTGCTTGGCTGCCGAATAGGCGGCGACGTACGCGTAGCCGCGCTGGCCGGCGGTGCTGGCGATATTGACGATGCGCCCGTATCCGGCGGCCAGCATATCGGGCAAGGCGGCCTGGGCGCACAGGAAGCTGCCGGTCAGGTTGACCGTCAGCATGCGGTTCCAGAGTTCCAGCGAAGTCTTGCCGAATGGCGCGCTCTCGGCCTGGCCGGCGTTGTTGACAAGGATCGCGACCGGCCCGCGCTGCGCCCTCGCCTGCTCGAACGCTGCCGCTACCTGCTCAGCCTCGCCGATATCGGCGACCACGATGCCGTGGCTCCCCGGCAGCTCGGTCGCCAGCCGCTCCAGCGCGTCGCGTCGGCGCCCCAGCAGTGTCAGCATCGCGCCTTCCGCCGCCAGGGTGCGGGCAATCGCCGCGCCGATGCCGCGCGCCGCGCCGGTGACCACCGCATGCTGTCCGCGCAGTGAGCCGCTCATCAGACCCCCAGAGCGCGGTTGGCCTGCTCGATGGGCGACAAGCCGCCGGCTTGTGCGGCCATGGACCGTTCGCGCTCGAGGTTGCGCTCCAGCTGCGTCTTGGCCGATCGGTACTGCCGCGGCCATGCCACATCGAGGTAGCCGATCTTGGCGGCTTCGAGCAGTGTCCAGGAGGGATTGGCCAAATGCGGCCGGGCGATCGCGCACAGGTCGGCGCGGCCGGCGGCAATGATGCTGTTGACGTGGTCGGCCTCGGAAATGGCGCCCACCGCGATGGTGGCGATGCCGGCCTCGTTGCGAACGCGATCCGAGAACGGCGTCTGGTACATCCGGCCGTACACCGGCTTCTGCTTCTTGCTCACCTGGCCGGAGGAGCAGTCGATCATGTCGGCGCCGCTCTCCTTGAAAGCCCGCGCGATCTCCACGGCGTCATCGGGCGTGATGCCGCCTTCGACCCAGTCATGCGCCGAGATGCGCACCGACATCGGCAGGTGCTGCGGCCACACGGCGCGCATGGCGCGGAATACCTCCAGCGGATAGCGCAGCCGGTTCTGCAGGGAACCTCCGTACTCGTCAGTGCGCTGATTCATCAGCGGCGAAATGAAGCTGGACAGCAGGTAACCGTGGGCGCAATGCAGCTCCAGCCAGTCGAAGCCGGCCTCGGCCGCCAGCCGCGTGCTGTGCACGAAATCATCCTGCACGCGCTTCAAGTCCGCGTGCGTCATCGCGCGCGCCCAGTCGCTGACGCCGTCGATGAACTGGTGTGGGGAGGCGGAGATCAGCGGCCAGTTGCCCTGTTCGAGCGGCTGGTCCTCGCCTTCCCAAGGTACGCGAGTCGAGCCCTTGGCACCCGCATGACCCAGCTGCATGGCGATGCGGGCGTCGCTGTTGGCGTGCACGTAGTCGACGATTCGCTTCCAGCCGTCCCGCTGCTGCTCGCTCCACAGGCCCGGGCAGCCGGGCGTGATGCGCGCATCGGGGGTCGGGCAGGTCATCTCCGCCACCACCATGCCTGCACCGCCCATGGCCCGCGCCCCCAGGTGCACCAGGTGGTAGTCGGCCGGCAAGCCGTCGACGCAGGAATACTGCGCCATCGGGGAGACCACGACACGGTTCTTCAAAGTGATGCCGCGCAGCGTGAATGGCGTGAACATCGGCGGGATCGGCGACTGCGCCGGGGCTCGCTGGGCGCCCGCGCGCTCGGCGATCCAGTCCTCGTAACGCTCCACGTAACCCTTGTCGCGCAACCGCAGGTTCTCGTGGCTGATGCGCTGGCTGCGCGTGAGCAGCGAATAGGCGAACTGCTGGGGCGGCAGGTTGACGTAGCGCTTGACGTTCTCGAACCATTCGGTCGAGTTGCGCGCGGCATTCTGGATTCGCAGAACCTCGATGCTGCGCACGGCCTCGTAATCCTGCAGCGCCGCCTCCAGTTCGCCGGGCCTGCGCCCTATGCAGCGCGCCAGTTCGATCGCGTCTTCGAGCGCGAGCTTGGTGCCCGAACCGATCGAGAAATGCGCGGTGTGGGCCGCATCGCCCATCAGCACCACCGGCGTCTTTCCCTGCGGGCCGCCCTGATGCACCCAGCGCTCGCAAACGACGCGCGGGAACTTGATCCATTGCGCCGAACCTCGCAGGTGAGAGGCGTTGGACATCAGCTTGTGGCCGTCCAGGTACCTGGCGAACAGTTGCTCGCAAAACGCGATCGCCTCTTCCTTTTCCATCTTGTCGAGGCCGGCTTTCAGCCACACCTCTTCCGGCGCTTCGACGATGAAGGTGGATGTCTCGGCATCGAAGCGATAAGCATGCGCCTGGAACCAGCCGTGCTCGGTTTCCTCGAAGGCGAAGGTGAACGCCTCGAACAGCTTGTGCGTGCCGAGCCAGACGAAACGGCACTTGCGCATGTCGATATCGGGTTGGTAACTGTCTGCATGTTTGGTGCGGACCCGGCTGTTCAAGCCGTCGCTGGCGATGATCAGGTCGGCCTCGGGATAGGCTTCGTCGCCGGGCGCGTCGGTCTCGAACACCAGCTTCACGTCCAGTTCCTCGCAGCGCCGCTGCAAGATGTTGAGCAGCCGCTTGCGGCCGATACCGCAGAAGCCATGGCCACCGGAGCGGATCTTGTGGCCGCGGATGTTGACTTCGATGTCGTCCCAGTGGCTGAACGCGTCGAGGATCAGCGCCGCTGTCGGCGGGTCGGCCTGCTGCAGGTTGCCCAGCGTCTGGTCGGAAAACACCACGCCCCAGCCGAAGGTGTCGTACGGACGGTTGCGCTCGACCACCGTGATCTGGTGCGTCGGGTCCTGCCGCTTCATCAGCAGCGCGAAATAGAGGCCGGCGGGGCCGCCGCCGATACAAACGATATTCATGCGCGTTCTCCTGGTCCCGCCCGATTTACTTTATTTCTCATTTGTTTATGTCTAAACTATTTTAACGGGTGCACGCGGGCGGTGCAAGCACCGATTCAGCGCATCAGCCGCCCGCCGTTGAGGTCCAACGTGGTGCCGGTCACGAAGCCGGCGGCATCGGACGCAAGGTAGACCGCCGCCGCAGCCACTTCGGTTTCGTCGCCGAAGCGGCCCACCGGCAGCGTGGCGAGGAAACGCCGCTGCGACGGTTCGTCGAGCTCATCCAGGGAGGGCCCGCGGATCGCAGCCGGAGAGATGGCATTGACCGTGACGCCATGCGGCGCCAGTTCCTGCGCGAAGCAGCGCGTCAGGGCGAACAAGCCGGCCTTGGACGCCGCGTAATGCGCGCCGGTCACGCTGCTGGCTTGCTGGCCGGCCAGCGACGACAGGTTCAGGATCCGGCCCCAGCCGCGCTCGCGCATGTGTGTCGCCGCGATGCGGCAGCCGAAGAAGCAGCCGCGCAGGTTGACGGCCATGACTTCGTCCCATTCGGCGGTCGTGATGTCCCAGAGAGAGCGGTGCGGGGTCACCGCGGCGTTGTTGACCAGGATGTCGACGCCGCCGAAACTCGCCGCCACAGCGTCGAACCCGCGCTGGAAGTCGGCCTCGTCGCGCACGTCGAGTTTCAGCGCCGTCGTTTCGCAGCCCTCCGCGCGCAAGGTACGCGCCGCAGCCTCCGCGCCGTCGGCGTCGATATCGGTCAGCGCCACGCGGGCGCCGCCCTGCGCCAGCCCGCGCGCGATCGCGAGGCCGAGGCCACGGGCGGCGCCGGTGATGAGGGCGTTGCGGTTGGATAGCGAGAACATCTTCAGCTCCCGGTCCGGTCCCGCGCCGTCGCGGTGACGCCCTGCTCGCGCAGCTTGTACTTCTGAACTTTGCCGTTTTCGGTGCGGGGCAGCTCCGCGACGATGTCCAGGTAGCGCGGCACGGCGAAATATGGCAGGCGGCTCTCGCAGAAGCGCCACAGTTCCGGAGCATCGAGCGCAACGCCCGGCCGGGGGACCAGCGCCGCCATCACCTCGTCCTCGGCCAGCTCCGAGCGCACCGGATAGACCGCGGCCTCGGCCACGGCCGGATGGGCCAGCAGAACCTGTTCGACCTCGTAGGAGGAGATGTTCTCGCCGCGTCGGCGGATCGCATCCTTGATGCGGTCGATGAAGCGGAATGCACCATCGGCTTCGCGAACCACACGGTCGCCGGTGTGGAACCACAGGTTGCGCCATGCCTCGACCGTCTTGTCCGGCATGCCAAAGTAGCCGGTGGCGAAAGCAAAGGGTTCATCGGCACGCAGCACCAACTCGCCGGCCACGCCGTCGGGCAGCTCGACGTCGTTCTCATCGACCACACGGGCGTCGAAGCCCGGCTGCAACCAGCCCATCACACCGCCGCGCGAGGCATCGGCCCTGGTCGCGATCACGAAGTTGGTTTCGGTCGAGCCATAGCCCTCGAGCAAACGGACCCCCGTGCGCTCGAGGAACGCCTGGCCGGCGGCTGCCGGAACACCCGGGCCGAGGCCGGCCCGCACCCGGTGCGACCGCTCCCCATCGCCCGGCGGCTGCGCCAGCAGGATGGGCACCATCGCGCCCAGCAGGTAGACCACGGTGGTCTCGTGCCGGCGCATGGCGGGCCAGAAGCCGGACGCCGAGAACCTGGCTTCGAAGACGACGCGCGCCCCGGTCACCGCCGCCTGGGCGAAGGTGTTGAGCGCGTTGATGTGGAACAACGGCAAGGTCGTGCACAGCACGTCGCTGTCTCCTATGCCGAGGATACGAGCCGTGTTGGCGCCCCACCAGTAGTACTGGGCATGCGGGCACATCACGCCCTTGGCGGGCCCCGTGGTGCCGGAGGTATAGAGGATCGCCAGGGTGTCGCCGGGCTGTACGGCTTCCGCCTCGACCGGCTCGCCTCCCTCAGGCCAAGGCGAGCAGGCGACGCCGCCCACGGTATCGGGTGCCGCGCCGCCCACCACCCAGATTGCCTGCAACGCGGTGCGCGACAGGTCTGCCGTGGCCAGCCGCTCGAGGAATCCCTGCTCGATCACGAGCAGCCGCGTGCCGCTGTTAGCCAGCAGGTACTCGATCTGCGGCCCCATGGAAGCGCTGTTGACCGGCACCGAGACGGCGCCGATCCAGCCGCAGCCGAGGAAGGCCTCGAGGAATTCGACGCGGTTGGAGCACAACAGCGCGACCCGATCGCCCCGGCCGATGCCGGCCGCACGCAAGGCCCCGGCGCGCCGTGCCGCCGTGCCGGGCGTATCGCGATGCGTCCATTCCCCGCCGGCGATCGCCATCAGCGGACGCTCGCCGAACACTTCGGCTTGCCGCTTCAGCAGTGCCGGCAGCGTACGCTCGTGCGGCACCAGTTCAATCTTCATCAGTGGTTCCGCCCAGGTAGGTGGCCTGCACCCGCGGATCGCTCGCCAACGCGTCGGAAGCGCCGGACAGCGCGATCTCGCCGGTTTCGATCACGTAGCCGTGGTCCGAACTCTGCAGCGCCGCGCGCGCGTTCTGTTCGACCAGCAGGATGGACACGCCGTCGTCGCGCAGGCCACGCACGATCTTGAGGATTTCCTGGACAACCAGCGGCGCCAACCCGAGGCTGGGCTCGTCCAGCATCAACAGCCGCGGCTGCGACATCAAGGCGCGGCCCAGGGCCAGCATCTGGCGCTCGCCGCCCGACAGCGTGTCGGAACGCTGCGCGCGGCGTTCCAACAGGCGCGGAAAGCGCTCGTAGACCGCATTCAGCCTTTGCTGCAGACTGGATTGGCCCGGCCGGCGCGCATAGGCGCCGAGCATCAGGTTGTCCAGCACCGAGAGCTCGCCGAACAGTTCGCGCTTCTCTGGCACCAGGCACAGGCCGCGTTCGACACGCGCTTCGACGTCCATGGCGTGCAGGTCCTCGCCCTCGAAACGCAGGCCGCCCTTGGAGGGCAGCAGCCCCATGGCAGCGCCGAGCAGCGTGGTCTTGCCGGCCCCATTGGGCCCGATCACCGAAACGATCTGTCCCGGCATCAGTGCGAGCGAAATACCCCGCACGGCATCGACCTGGCCGTAGGACACGTGCAGGTCGGCTATCTCCAGCATGGGCGTGCTCATACAGACACCTCGTTCACCACTTTCTTGGCCGGCTCCGAAGCTGCCTGCGTCTGCGCCGGCGCATCCGTCGCCGCTTCGCCACCCAGGTAGGCCGCTTGCACGCGCGCATCGGCTCGTACCTCGGCGGGCAAGCCCTCCAGCAGCTTGGAGCCGAAGTTCATCACCACCAGCCGGTCCACCAGTTTCATCACGAAATCCATGTCGTGCTCCACGATGAGGATGGTCACGCCCTCCCCGCGCAGTTTGCGCAGCAACTCGGCCAGCGCCTGCTTTTCCTTGCGGCGCAGGCCGGCGGCCGGTTCGTCCAGCACCAGCAGCACCGGATCGGCCGCCAGCGCCCGCGCGATCTCCAGGAGGCGCTGCGTGCCCAGTGGCAGGCTGCCCGCCAGTTCGTGCGAGCGGCCGCCCAGGCCGATGCGTTCCAGCTGGTAGTGAGCATCGGCCAGGATCTGTGCCTCCTCGCGCCGGTCCAGGCGAAATCCGGCGCGCAGCACGCCGGCGCGGGCCCGCGCGTGGGCCCCGAGCGCGACGTTGTCCAGCAGGCTCATCTGGGGCCTCAGCTTCACGTGCTGGAAGGTGCGCGCCATGCCGCGCCGCGCGATCTCGCGCTGCGGCAGGCCCGTGATGTCGTGGCCCAGGAATTCGACCTGGCCACTGGTCATGGGCAAGGTGCCCGTCAGCAGGTTGAACATGGTCGACTTGCCGGCGCCATTGGGTCCGATCAGGCCGAGAATCTCGCCGGCGTCTACGTCGAAGCCGACCTCGTTGACCGCGACCAGCCCGCCGAAGCGCTTGACGGCCTTGTGCACCGAGAGGATGCGCTCGCCGCGTGCCGGCAGCTGGCGCCGCGGCAGCGGCTCGTGGGCAGCGGGCAGCTGCGTATCCACAGGTGCAGCGGAGTGCGAGCGCGTCCAGCGCGCCAGCAAACCCATCACGCCACCGCGCGCGTGATGCAGCAGCAGGATGAACAGCAGCGCGAACACCACGGCTTCGAACTGGCCGCCGCTCGCCGAGATGAGGGGCAACGCGTCCTGCACCAGGTTCTTCATCACCAGCACCACCGCCGCACCCACCAGGGCGCCGCCCAGGTGGCCGAGGCCGCCGGCCACCGCCATCAGCAGGTACTCGATGCTGGCCCGCACGTCGAACGGCGAAGGGCTGACAAAGCGGTTGGCGTGCGCATAGAGCCAGCCGGCCAGGCCCGCCAGCAGCGCCGCCAGCACGAACAGCGTGAGCCTCACGCGGAACGCATCCGCGCCGACGCTGGCCAGCAGGATGCCGCCGCCGCGCAGGCTGAGCATCGCACGCCCGGTCCGCGAACGCAGCACGTTGCGGCAGAACAGGCAGGCCAGGCCGACCATCGCCCAGATCAGGTAATACACGGCGCGCGGATCGGCCAGCGACCAGCCGGCGATGCGGATCGCCGGAATGTTCGACAAGCCGGTGTGGCGGCCCAGCGCCTCGATATTGCCGAACAGCATTGCGATCGACAATCCCCAGGCGATGGTGGACAGCGACAGAAAATGCCCACCCAGGCGCAGCGTGAGCGCGCCGATGGCGAAAGCCGCCCCGCCCGTGAGCAGCAGCGCGAGCAACAGCCCGATCCACGGCGAGACTCCGTGCACCGTGCACAGCCACGCCGTGGCATAGGCCGCGATGCCGACGAAGGCGGCCTGGCCGAACGAGGTGGTGCCGCCAACGCCGGTGAGCATTACCAGGCCCAGCGCCACCAATGCGCCAATGCCGATATCGTTCAACAGCGAGACGCCGAAACGGCCCAGGACCACCGGTGCCAGCGCAATGGCAACGACTGCCGCCGGCACGACGAAGGAACGCAGCTTCATGCCTCGATCTCCTCTTGTTCTTCTTCGGTGTGCTTCGCCATCGCGGAGCGCAGCATCAACACGGGAATCAGCAGGCTGAACACGATCACGTCCTTGAGGGCGCCGCTGAAGAAGGAACCGAAGCTTTCCACGACGCCGACCGCCAGCGCGCCCAGGGCCGTGAGCGGGTAACTCACCAGCCCGCCGATGATGGCGGCCACGAACGCCTTCAACCCGATCAGGAAGCCCGAGTCGTAGTACATGGTGGTCACCGGCGCGATCAGCACACCGATCAGCCCGGCCAGCAGCGATGCGAAGCCATAGGCCAGCAGAGCGGTGCGCGCCGGCCGGATACCGACCAGCCGTGCACCGATGCGATTGACCGCGGTGGCGCGCAGGGCCTTGCCGGCCACCGTGCGTTCGAACGCCAGGAAGAACAGGCCGCTCAACACCACGGCCGAGGCCAGCATCAGGATCACCTGGCCGCTGACGGGAAAGCCACCCGGCAGGGTGATCGCGCCGCTCGCCAGTGGCGCGGTGCGAAAGCCCTCGGGACCGAAGAACAGCAGCCCCAGGCCCGACAGCAGGAAGTGCAAGGCCAGCGAGGCGATCAGCAACACCAGCACCGAGGCGTCGGCGATGGGCTGCAACGCCAGCCGCGCCACCAGCGGCGTGATCGGCACGACCAGCAGGATCGCCGCCACGATAAACACCGCATGCGGCACCTGTTGGCCGGCCACCGCCCAGGCCAGCACGCACGGCAGCGCGGGCAGCACGCCCCAGCCCAGCACGGCGCGCGGGATACGCGACGCTTCGCCGCGCCGCACCAGGCTCCAAACTTCCGTGGCCACGGCCAGCACAGCGAGCGTCAGCACCAGGCCCACCGTTGGCGGCAGGCGGCCGGTTTCGAACGCGGCCAGGCTCAGGGCCGAGAACGCTGCGACGTCGCCGAACGGCACGAATACCACTCGAGTGACGGAGAAGATCAGCACCAGGCCCAGGCCGGCGAGCAGGTACACCGCTCCGTTGGCCAGGCCGTCGATGCCGAGAATGAGGGCGACGTCCCAGGTCATGCGGTTCTCCCGTTCAGGGCGCCAGTTTCCACTGGCCGTTGTCGAGCTTGACGATCACGCGAGCGCGTTCGTCCACACCGTACAGGTTGCCCGGCTTGAAGTTGTAGACGCCGTGCGTGCCCACCACTTCCTTGGTGCTGAAGATCGCGTCACGCAGCGCCGCGCGAAACTGCGGCGTGCCGGGCTGCGCCTTGGTTGCCAGGGCGCGGGCCGCGGCGTCGGCGAACACCAGGTAGCCGTCGAACGAATAGGCGGAGAAGGCATCGGTGGTCGGTGCGCCATTGGTCTTCTGGAAGACACTGCGGAAATCGAGCGCGATCTTCTTGGTCGGGTACTCGGCCGGCAGCTGCTCGGCGACGATCACCGGCCCGGTCGGCATGAAGCTGCCGTTGGTCGAGGCGCCGCCGACGCGCACGAAGTCGGCGTTGATGAGGCCGTGCTGGCCATACACACCGCCCTTGAAGCCGCGTTCGGCCAGCGCGAGATACGGCAGCGCGCCCGGCGTGCCGGAGCCTCCGGTCATCACCGCGTCGGGCCGGGCGGCGACGATCTTCAGGACCTGCCCCGTTACCGACTGGTCCGAGCGGGCATAACGCTCGTTGGTGACCACCTTGATGCCGGCCGGCTCGGCGGCCTTCAGGAGAGCGTTGTAAACCAGGTCGCCCCAGGCGTCGGAGAAGCCGATGTAGCCCACCGTCTTCACGCCGTTGCGCTTCATGCGCTCGACCACCGCATCGATCATCAGCTGCGGCGGCTGCGCCACGGTCACCGTCCAGTCGCTCTCTGCCGGCGGCAGCGAGATGGGCGACAGGCCGATCATCGGCGTCTTGCTTTCGCGGCCCACCTGCGAGATGGCAATGGTCGCCGGCACGCCGGACGACCCCAGCAGGATGTCGACCTTCTCTTCCTCGACCAGCTTGCGGGCGTTGCGCCCGGCGTTGGTCGGGTCGGAGCCGTCGTCCAGCACGATCAACTGCACCTTCTGGCCGTTGATCTCGGGCTTGTAGGCTACCGCGGCCTGCATGCCCTTGGCATACGGCACGCCCAGCGAGGCGTTGGCTCCGGACAGCGACACGCTGAGGCCAACCTTGAGATCGGCCAGGGCGGCGGTGGTGAAACTCAGCGCGACAGCGGCAGCCATCGCGGCGCGAACAAGTGCAGTCATGGGCGTATCTCCAGTCATGAGGAAAGGTTGAGGGTCATGAAGTGGACCCAGGCACGGAACTGGTTGCGCATCAGCAGTTCGCTGGTGCCGTTGACCTCGCGCGGACCCGGCTCGAGCTCGGCGCGGTCGAAATTGCGATGCAGGCTGACCCACTCGTTGCGCCCGGAGGCCAAGCCCCGCTGGATGCTCTCGAACAGGTGCAGGTCGTCGTGCGCCACCATGGACATTGGTGAGAACACGAGGCGGTTGTACGTCAGCGAGCGCTGCAGCAGCACGTCCGGCCCGCCTTCCACCCGGAAGCTCCAGGCTTCGACCAGGGTGCGGTCGGCCGCCAACGGGCGGATCACGCGGATGGCCTGCGGCGAGCTCTTCACCGACAGGCTGGGATAAAGGATCGCGTTCTGCGGCGAACGCTCCAGGATTTCAGCGGCGCGCTCGGACCCGTAGGCTTCGCGCATGGCAGCCTCGTACTCGGGCAGCTGCCCATAGGCCGAGTGGATGCTGAAGTTGATGCCCAGCACGCTGTGGCCGTTGGGATAGACGCGGCCGCCCATCCGGTCGAAGAAGTCGTAGCCCGAACCGAAAGGCAGGATCTGCTCCATGGCCATGGGTTTCGGCGCATCGGCCGGGCGACCCTTCCACACGGCATTGGCGGCGCTGGTGGCGGATTCGTGCGTCGACATCGGGTGCACGGTGTCGTTGATGTTCTCCAGGTACATCTTCCAGTTGCACCGCACCACGCTGCGCAGCACGCCGCCCGCGACTTGCAGCCGCCCCGTGGGCGAGCGCTCGACCAGGTTGTCGATGGCGCGCAGCGCGCCGCCACAGTAGCTCTCGAAATCGGGACCGCCGTCGCCCAGCTTCACGAACACGAAGTCGCGATAGACGGCGGTGTTCTTCACCGCCTCCATGCCCTGGCCCGACTCGCATTCCTTCAGCCGCGTGCCCTCGTACCCGCTCTTCATCGGAATGGCCAGCGGCGCGCCGTCGAGCTTGTAGGCCCAGGCGTGATACGGGCAGCGCAGGAACTTGCCGGCGTTGCCGCAGCCGTCGGAAACCAGCTGCGTCCCCTTGTGGGCGCAGCGGTTGTGCAGCACACGAATCGATCCGTCGGCCTGGCGCACCATCAGCAGCGGCTGGCCCGCGATGGTGACGGCCATGTAGTCGCCCACAAGGGGCACCTGGCTCGCATGGCCGGCATAGTTCCATGTGTTCGCGAAGAAGTGGCGCTGCTCCAACGCGAACAACTCTTCGCTCAGGTACAGGTCGCGGTGGACCCGGTCTTCCTGGACGAGTGC
Organism: Caenimonas soli; assembly: GCF_013155545.1. Lineage (GTDB taxonomy): Bacteria > Pseudomonadota > Gammaproteobacteria > Burkholderiales > Burkholderiaceae_C > Ramlibacter > Ramlibacter soli. The sequence goes on from NZ_JABJVV010000007.1 coordinate 124,209, forward strand.
GGCAATGTCGGCGCTGTTCACGGCTTCACCTTTCGCGATGCCCGTCCATCAGGGAACGAGCTTCCATTGGCCCTTGTCCAGCTTGATGACCACAGCCGAACGCTTGTCGAGGCCGTACGGCTCATTGGGCTTGAAGCTGAATATGCCGTGCGTGCCCACCAGTTCCTGCGTGGTCCCTATGGCATCGTGCAGCGCCTTGCGGAACTCGGGCGTTCCGGGCTCAGCCTTCGTGGCGAAGGCGCGCTGCGCCGCATCGGCGAACAACAGCCAGGCATCGAAGGTGTACGCGGAGAACGCGTCGGTGGGCACGGCGCCATGCACTTGGCTGTAGACCTTGCGGAAATCGAGTGCCACCTTGCGCACCGCGCTGCCTTCGGGCAGTTGGTCGGCAACCATCACCGGGCCGCTCGGCACCATCAAGCCGTCGACCGATGCGCCGGCAACGCGCACGAAATCGGCATTGATCAGGCCATGCGTGCCGTAGATCTGGCCCTTGTAGCCGCGGTCGGCGAGCGCGAGATACGGCAAGGCGCCCGGCGAGCCCGAGTTGCCCGCGAACACCGCATCGGGACGCGCCGCCACGATCTTGAGGATTTGCCCCGCAACCGACGAATCGCCGCGTGCATAACGCTCGTTGGCCATCACGTTGATGCCGGCCGGCGCCGCCGCCTTGAGCAGCGAGTCATAGGCCAGATCGCCCAGCGCGTCCGAGAAACCGATGAAGGCCACCGTCTTGACGCCGCTCTGCTTCATCTTGTCGACCACCGCGGCCACCATGAGCGGGAACGGCTGCGACACCGTGACCGTCCAGCCGCCGTCGTCGGCCGGCACGGTGACCGGCGTCGGTGAGATCAGCGGCGTCTTGGTTTCGCGCGCTACTGCGGCGATCGCCAGCGCGCCCGGCACGCCGGATGTGCCGATCAGCACGTCCACCTTGTCGTCGATGACCAGCTTGCGCGCATTGCGTGCGGCGACCGCGGGATCGGATGCGTCATCGAGCACGATCACCTGGACCTTGCGGCCGGCGATCGTTCCCTTGTAGGCCTGCGCCGCCTGGATGCCCTTCTGATAGGGAATGCCCAGCCCGGACACGGGGCCCGACAGCGAGGTGATGACACCCACCTTCAGGTCGGCGGCGGTAGCGCCCAGGCTCAAGCCTGCGGTGAGGACAGCAGCGGCGACGCGCCAGATCGTTGTTTTCATTTAATGACTCCTAGAGTGAGAGACTGCCGACACTGGTGCCGCCGCAGACGTACAGAACCTGGCCGGTGACGAAACCATTGCCGGGATCCACAAAGAACGACACGGCGCGAGCCACGTCGTCGGCCAGGCCGAGCCGGCGCACGGGAATGGACGCGGCGAGCCGCTGCTCCTGCTCGCTGTCCTTCTCGACCACGTCGTAGAACATGTCGGTGCGGATCGGGCCGGGCGCGACCACGTTCACGGTGATGCCGTCGGGGCCCAGTTCCAGCGCCCAGGTGCGCGCCATGCCCAGCATGCCGGCCTTGGTCGCCGAATAGGCCGTGCGCGTCTGCAAGCCCAACGCCGCTCGCGAGGACAGCAATACCACGCGCCCGAAGCGGTGTTCCTTCATCGCGGGCAGCGCCGCCTGCACCAGCTGGATAGCGCAGCCCAGGTGCAGGTCGACCAGCGCGTCCAGATCATCGAGCTTCGCATCGGGCAGCAGCGCGGGACGGATCACACCGGCGTTGTGGACGACGGTGGTGACGGCGAAGCGGCGCGCCAGGTCCTGCACAGCCTCGGCGGTGGCACGGCGATCGGTGAGGTCCACTTCGATGTTGTGCAGCTTCGCATGCGCGATATCGCTGCGGCGGCGCGCGAGCGAAACCACTTCGTAGTCCTGTGCCAACAGGCGTTCGCAGATCGCCCTGCCGATGCCGGCGCTGCCGCCGGTGACCACGGCCACTTTGCTCATGCCCTGTCCTCCACCAGCGCCAGCACCCGCAAGGGGCTGCCGCTGCCCTTCTGGATCTTCAGCGGCGGGCAGATCAGCACCGCGCCGGTGGGCGGCAGCAGGTCGAGGTTGGCCAGGCACTGCAGGCCATAGCGTCCCGCGCCGTGCATGAAGTAGTGGCAGGGATATGGCGGCCGGAGATGGTAGCCCTGGCCGGCGTCGGTGCCGATCGATTCGGAACCGAAACCCAGCACGTCGCGCTGCTCGACCAGGAATTGAACGGCTTCGCTGCTGGGCCCGGGCGTGTGCTGGCCCGTTTCGTCGAAGTTCTGGTAGGCCTCGGGGTCGCTGCGCTTGGACCAGTCCGTGCGCATCAACACCCAGGCGCCGGCTGGGATCCGGCCATGCTGGGTCTCGAAGTGCTCGATGTCGGCCACCGTCAAGAGATAGTCGGGGTCGGCCTTGACCTTTTCCGAGCAGTCGATCACGCAGGCGGGCGCGACGAAGTTCTGTACCGGGATCGTGTCCACCGAGTTGTTGGGCAGGTCGCGCCCGGAAATCCAGTGGATCGGCGCGTCGAAGTGCGTGCCGGTGTGCTCGCCGCAGGAGAAATTGTTCCAGTACCAGCCGGGACCGCGCTCGTCGTACTGCGAGATCTCCTCGATCCGGAAGCCCCAGCACTGGCCCATTTCGGGTGGCAGGGCGATCTGTGGGAAGTCGGGCGTGAGCGTCTGCGTGAGATCGACCACGCGGATGCGACCGGTGGCCATGGCCAGCGCGAGCGTATTCAGCACGGATGTGTCTTGCATGTCAGTTGCCCCCCGCCAGTTCGCGTTCCAGCACCTTGGGGTTGTCGCGCCAGCGCTCCAGCCATTCCTGCGCCACCTCGCCCGGGTACACGTCCTCGATGCCTTCCTTCAGCGCGGTGACGATCGCACTCGCGAGCGCCTGTGGCGCCAGCTTCGGGGGCGGCAGGTTCTGGTTCCACTCATCGTCGATCGGGCCGGGGAACACGTTGATCACGCGGATGCCGGCCGGCCGCATCTCAGCGCGCAGGCACTGCGAGAGCGAAAGCGCCGCCGCCTTCGATGCCGAGAACGTGCCGTGCGGCGGATAGTTGGACAACGCGTAGACCGACAGCAGATTGACCCAGGCCGCGGCGTGCGCCACGCCGTCGGCCGAGCGGCCCTTGAGCGCAGGGCCGAAGCCCTGGGCCAGCCGCAACAGCCCGAAGTAGTTGATGTCCATCTCGGCGCGCGCCACGTCGGTGCCCCGCCGCGCGGCGATGCCGAAACCGCGATGCAGCTCGGCGGTGTTGACGACGATGTCCACCTTGCCGCCGATCTCGCCGGCCAGCTCGGTGACCGAGCGCTCGTTAGTGAGGTCCAGCGGCACCAGCGTCACCTGCTTCAGCGCGGTGATGTCGTCCAGCCCCGGCAGCTTCTTCCACGGCTCGGCGTGGCCCACCCACACGATGTCGGCGCCCGCCTTCACCATCGCCTTGACGACGGCCTGGCCCACCGGGGTCTTGCCGTCGGTCACCAGCACCTTGCGGAACTTGGGATCACTGGTCATTTCTCTGAGCATGCTGTCGTCTGCCATGTGTTCACTCCCCTCATTGGGAAATCCGATCAATACCGCCTGGCCGGCGCGATCGAGCCGCGCACCGACCTTGACCCGCATCGGCGCCGTGTGCACCTCGCCGTGCAGGTGCACGATCACCGTAGGTCCTGCGTCCAGCTGCACCAGCCCCAGCCGCCACGGCAGGCGTTCGCGGAAGAACAGGTCGTTGCTGTGATGCAGGCGGGTCTCGCCCAGCAGCGTTCCCTCGCCAGTCTGGGCGCGCCACTTGAGCTGTGGCGAAAGGCAGCGATGGCAGGCCTCGCGCGGCGGGTACTGCACAGAGTGGCATTGCTGGCACACCTGCAGCTCGAAGCGGCCCTCGGCCGCGGCGGCCGTCAGCCCCAGCGCCACCCGGCCGCGAGACCACGGCGGCAGGTTCATCTGCCGCGTGCGCAAGACCGGGTTCTTGCGCTTGGGCTTCATGAGAGGCATGGTCATGAGGATTTCCCCAAGATCACCGCGCCGGTGCACAGGCAGCGGTCGTACGTCACCATGCCGAAACCAGTGACCAGCCCGAGTTTCGCGCCCGGCACCCCTCTGTCGCCGGCGGTGCCGGTCAGCTGCCGGATCGCCTCGGTCATGCCGATGAAGCCGCCCGCCGCCCCGGCCTGGCCGGCCGACAGCTGGCCGCCGCTGGTGTTGTTGGGAAAGTCGCCGTCGTGCGTCAGCGTTCGCGAGCGCACGAAGGCCGGGCCGGCGCCCTTGTCGCAAAAGCCGAGATCCTCGAACTGCATCATCACGATGACGGGATAGTCGTCGTAGGTCTGGACGAAGTCGATGTCGGCGGGCGTGGAGCCGGCTTGCGCATAGAGGTCGTCGCGATCCACGCGCCAGCCGCCCCGCACCATCACCGGATCGTCGGAATAGGCGTTGTGGCGCTCGATCGCGCCGCGGACCAGCGCATGCGGCAGGCCCAGTTCGCGGGCGCGCTCCTCGCGCATGACGAGGAAAGCTTCGCCGCCGGCGCAGGGCATCACGCAGTCGAACAGGTGGATGGGGTCGGAAATCGGCCGGGCCGCCATGTACTCGTCCAGCGTCAACGGCTTCTTGAACATGGCGTTCGGGTTCTTCAGCGCGTTCGCGCGCTGGGCCACCGCGATGCGGCCGAAGTCCTCGCGCGTGGCGCCATAGGTGCGCATGTAGTTGGCGGTGATGAAGGCGAAGATCGAGTTCGGGCCGCCCGAGCCGTAGGGATAGCTGGCGTCACGCGCGAAGTAGCTGAAGCCGCCCAGCATCAGCCGGAAGGAATCGACATGGTTGGTGTCGGCGGAAACGCAGGCGATGACGTCGGCGTCGCCCGCCTGCACCGCCCGCGCGGCGCGGCGCAGCGCCATCACGCCCGAAGCACCGCCGTTCGGGATGTGATCCAGCCAGCGCGGCGACAGCCCCAGGTGCTGCGTGACGCCGACAGCGGTGTCCGGCCCGAGCGAGAAGCTGCTCACGGTGAGACCGTCGATCTGCTCCTTGGGGATGCCCGATTCCCGCACCAGCGCCTCCAGCGCCTGGCCGATGAACCAATGCGCGCCGTGCGTCGAATAACGCACATACGGCACCGTGACCGGCACGGCGACGGCGACGCCTTCGTAAGACGCGCGGCGGCTCATATTTGCCTCTTCTTCATCGCGCGCAGGTCGATGCAATTTGCGTGGCCCGGCAGCGTGCGTGCCAGTTCGCGCAGCTCGCCGCGCTGGATCTTCTGCGAGGTGGTCAGCGGCAGTTCGTCCACGAACGCAACATAGCCGGGTGCCTTGTAGTAAGCAAGCTGGCCGAGCGCATGCTCGACGATGCCCTGCGCAATCACGGCACGTTGTTCCGGCGGCACCGGATCGCGAGCGATCACGCAGGCCAGCACCTCGTCGCCACGCAGTTCGTCCGGCGTGGCGGCGACGGCCGAAGTCTTCACCGCCGGATGCTGGTTCAGCACGCTCTCGACCTCCACCGCCGAGATGTTTTCGCCGCTGCGGCGGATCACGTTCTTCTTGCGGTCCACGAAATACAACAGGCCTTCGCTGTCACGCCGCACCATGTCACCGGTGCGGAACCAGCCGCCCTTCCATACCTCGGCGGTAGCCGCCTCGTCCTTCAGGTAGCCGCTGAAGAAATAGCGGCGTGGATCGGCCCCGGCCGAACGCACCAGCAGCTCGCCCGGCACGCCGGGCGGCACTTCGTCGCCTTGTTCGTCGACCAGCCGCACTTCCACGAAAGCCTCGGGCTTGCCGAAGCAGCTGGTGCCGACGTGGCGCGGCTCGTGGTTCGCCATCACGCAGGCGGCGGCTCCGGTTTCAGTCATCGCCCAAGCCTCCACCAGCGGAAAGCCGAAGCGCTCCTCGAACGCTCCGTGGTTCTTGCGGTCCACGCCGGCGCCGAACGCCCAGCGAACAGCGTGTTCGCGATCCGCCCCGCCTGCGGGTGCGGCGAGCAGCATTGCGGGCATGACTCCGAGGTAGTGGACGATGGTTGCGCGGCTGTCGCGCACGCTCTGCCACCAGCTCCTGGGATGGAAGCGGTCGAGCTGCACCAGGCAACCCCCCGCCGTTAGCACGACCATGGCGGAGAATGCCATGGCGTTGACGTGGTTCAGCGGCAGCGGCGTGATGATCCGCTCGCGGCCTGGACGCACTGAACAGACACCGTCGAGATCTGCGTACCATTGGCCGGCGCGCAGGAAATACTCATTGGACAAACTGCAGCCCTTGGGCCGGCCGGTGGTGCCGGAGGTATAGAGCAGCGCGCATTCGGTTTTGGCATCGGCGAGTGCCCCAACCTCCTGCTCCTTCCCCCTCCGGGGGAAGGCTGGGATGGGGGCATCGAGCGTCGCCACCTCACAGCGCACACCGGCCGCGGCAGCCGCCGCACGCAGATCACCTTCGCGCCCCGGCAAGGTGACGGCCAGGCAGATCTCGCTATGCCCGACCAGGTATGCCAGTTCGGCCGAGCGCATCTCGGCGTTGATGGGCACCACGCTCACGCCCAGACCGTTGAGCGCGAACCAGTGGAACAGGAAGGCCGACCGGTTTTCCAGCAGCAGCCCGATGCGCTGGCCGTGGCCATAGCCGGCCTGGGCATAGGCCGCACGCAGTCGTTCGACCTCGGCAGCGGCGGCCACCCAGCTGACCGGCCCCGCCGCGATACCGTAGGCATCGGCCGTCACCGCGTCGACGAACAGGAAGTCATCGCCCGGCGCCTGGGTAGCCGTCGCGATGAAGCGCTGATAGACGGTGTTCATCATGGCCGTCAAATGAACAGCTGCACGGCCGGCAGAGCAGCGTCGCAGTTGAGCAGGTTCACGCGCTTGAGCGTCATTTTCAGCGCGCCCTCCTGCACGGTGAGGTGATGGAAGCAGGTGCCGACGTAGAACTGCATCTCGTCGCCCTGCGCCTCGGTGTAATGGAACTCGCTGCACACCACGAAGCGGTTGGCCGCCTCATCGAAGCTCTCCACCGTCGGCGTCTGCAGCAGGTGGTGGCAGCGGCTGGGCGGCTGCTGCGAGAACGCGCGCGGGCTCTTGAGCCGCTCGATGCGCAGCTCGCGCAGGAGCTTGTCCTCGTACATGTGCGAGGTGTAGTTGATGCCGTCTTCCTGCCCGGGCGCCAGCGGTATCCAGTAGTAGCCATCGTCGGTGAAAAGCTGGTTCCACTCCTCGAAGCGCTTCGCATCGAGCAGCCGCGCTTCGCGCACGACGAAATCGATCAGGTCCTGGGGTTTCACCATGGCGGCCTCACATCGTCAGAGTCATGTAACGCGCCCAGGCGCGGTACTGGTTGCGCATCGAGATCTCGCTGGTGCCCTTGGTGGTGACGTCGGGCTTGCCGATCTCGGCTTCGTTGAAATCGCGGTGCAGGCTGATCCAGGGATTGCCGCCGGCGCGCAAGCCCTCCTGGATGCCGCGGTAGGCGTGCAGGTCGTCATGGCCCACCACCGAGAACGGCGAGTTGATCAGCCGCGTGTACATGCAGGTGCGCTGCAGCAGCTCCGGCGGCGCGCCCTTGAGCCGGAAGGTCCAGCTCTCCACCAGCGTCTTGTCCACGGCGATCGGCCGCACGACGCGTATCGCCTGGATCGCACCCTTGATCGTGAGCGTGGGGTAATACACGGTGTTGTGGCGCGCGAGGCCGAGGATCTCCTGCGTCCGCTGCTCGCCGTAGGCCGCCTTCATCGCCTCGTCATAGGCCGGAATGGCCGCGTACTTGCTGTGGATGGAGAAGTTGACGCCGGTGAAGCTGTGGCCGTTGTCGAACACCCGCACGCCCATGTCCTCGAAGAACTTGTAGTCCGACATGAAAGGAACGAACTGCTCGATCGCCATCGGCTTGGGCAAATCGGCCGGTTGGCCGGACCACATGGTCTTCGCAGTGCCCGCCGAGGACTCGTGCGCGACCATGGGGTGCATGGTGTCGTTCAGGTTCTCGATGAACATCTTCCAGTTGCACTGGTGCACGTAGCGCAGGCAGCCGCCGGCGACCTCGAGTTCGCCCTCGGGCGAGCGGTCGGCCATGTTGTCGATGGAGCTCAAGGAGTCGCCGAAATAGGCCTCGAAATCGGGTCCCGTTTCGCTGAGCCGGGCGAAGATGAAGCCGCGGTACAGCCGGACGTTCTTCACCGTCGCCACACCCTTGGCGCTTTCGCACTGCTGCAGCTGCGTTCCTTCGTAACCGCTCTTCAGCGGAATGGACAGCAGCGAGCCGTCCGTCTTGAAGGTCCAGGCGTGGTAGGGACAGCGGAAGAACTTTCCGGTGTTGCCGCAGGCTTCGCTGGCCAGCCGCGAGCCTTTGTGCGCGCAGCGGTTCATCAGCACCTTGACGCTGCCATCGGTATGGCGCACGGCGATCAGCGGCCGGCCGGCGATCTCCACCGTGATGTAGTCGCCCGGCTTGGGGATCTGGCTGTCGTGGCCGACATAGCTCCAGGTGTTGGCGAAGAAATGCTCCTGTTCGAGCTCGAAGATTTCCGGGTTGATGTACAGGTCGCGGTGCACGCGGTCCGGCTGGACCAGTGCACGCACTGCTTCGGGGTTGCCGCGGTAGGCGGTATTCATCGTTGCACCTCGCTCACAGGTCTAGCACCAGCCGGGCGCCGCGGGCGCGCGAGATGCAGATCTGCATCACCTTGCCCGAGGCCTTCTCGGCGTCGCTCAGGAAATAATCCCGGTGCTCGATCTCGCCATCAATCACGGCGGTGGAACAAACGCCGCATTCGCCTCGCTTGCAGTCGAACAGCGGGTCGCAACCGTGCTCGATCAGGCAGTCCAGCACCGTCTGGTCGGCCGGCACGCTGAAGGTCTTGCCGCTCTGCGCCAGCACCACCTCGAACGCCCGGTCACCGGCTTCGACGGCCGGCGTGGTGAACAACTCGAAGTGCACGCGCTCGTGGGTCCAGCCGCGCGCCTGCGTCGTCGCCAGCACCGCGTCCAGCAGCACCTTGGGACCGCAGACATAGAGCTGGTCCTCAGGGGAGCAGCTATCGAGCAATGCCTCGACATCCAACGGCGCGCCGGCTTCGTCGTCGGCGTGCAGCTCGAGCTGGTCGCCCAGCAGTTGCTGCAACTCCGGCAGGAAGGCCATCAGCGAGCGGCTGCGCCCGGCATAGTGCAGCCGCACCGCCCGGCCCTCGGCCTTGCGCTGCGCCGCCATGCTGGTCAGCGGCGTGATGCCGATGCCGCCGGCAATCAGCACCGCACAGCTCTCCAGCGCGCGCAGCGGGAACTCGTTTTTCGGCGCCTCGATGGTGAGCAAGTCGCCTGGTTGCACGCGCTCGTGCATGAAAAGCGAGCCACCGCGGCCTTCGTCCTCTCGCCGCACCGCAATCACGTACTCGCGTGGTGCTTCGGTTGCGCCGGGTTGCGTGGAGAAGTCGATCAGGGAATAGTGGCGCCAGTCGGTCTTTCCGTCCGGCAGGGTCACCTGAACGCGCAGATGAGCGCCGGCGGTGAAGCCGGGCAGTGCGCCAGCGTCGTCGGCCACCAGCCGCAGCAGCCGGATCAACGGGTTCAGGGCGCGCGCCTCGGCTACGCGCAGCGTCAACAGTTGGGGCACCGCAGCCATCACGCCATCTCCTTCATCACGGGCTGGCGCGCCAGCAGCGCGCGCAGCTTGTCCCCATGCTCGTCGGCCAGAGCCGCTTCGCGCAGCTCGCGCAATGTGGCTGGCGCCAGCGTCGCGCCGGCCTGGTCGGCCGCCGCCATCAAGGTTGCGAAATTGCCCCAGCCTCGCTCATGCGTATCACCATAGCCCTTGACCAGTCGCTGGCATTGCGCAACTTCCAGTGCGAGCTGCGGATTGAACTTGGCAGTGGCTTCGATGCGTCCCAGCCACTGCTCGATGCGCGCGTCTTCCACCGCAAAGCGCAAGGTGCTGCGCCGCCAGCGCTTGAGACCGGCCAGCAGGTACAACAGCAGAAAGCCGCCGAGGGAACTGGTCGCGACCACGCGGCCCTTGCGCGTGAAGCGTTCGACCAGGCGCCGGGGCGCGCCCGAGTTTGCCAGCCAGCGGCCCAGCGCGGCCGGCAACGTGTCGCAGATCTCCTCCAGCCGCGGGTGCATGAATTCGTTGATTGCCAGCAGCTGGTCGTCCTGGACTTTCACTTCCGCAACCACGCGATCGAAGCGGCTGGCGCGCGTCTTCAAATCGGCCACCCGAATCGTGTCCTCGTAGGACATCCACAGCGCGAGATAGCGCGCTGTCTCCGTCAGCAGGACATCGTCTACCGCGGAACGTTGATGCAGGCGCGCGAGCCGGTCGAGGTAGAGCGCGGCGTAATCCAGGTCCTGGTAGTCGATGAGGCGGCGCAACCCCTCGATGAGGACGGTGCGCGCTGCTTGCGGGAAGTCGTCATGGATGCGGGCCAGCAGGGCGCGCACCCGCGGGTCGCGCGGTGGCTGCGGCGCGTCCGCCGTCGGGGCCGAGACGGTCGGGACCGGCTCCTCGATCGTCGTGCGCTTGAAGCCGGCTGCGAAAGCCCTCAGGCTCGCCTTCACCCCGACGCCGCCGCGTTCAATCGTTGCCTCGAATTGCGCCCGGCTGAACGGCAGCACGCCGGCGCCGGCCAGGGCGCCGAACAGCACCGCGCTGATCACGCTGCCGCTCTCCTCCGCGACCTGCGCCATGTCGAACCGGACGAAGCGCTTGGCCGCCGCCTTGCCATGGGACAGCAGGCTGCGACTGTCGGCGCGGCCATCGCCCAATGCCGTCTTCTCGGAGATGGAGTACACGCGATGGGTCGATGCGATGAGCGTCGTGCGATCGGGCGTCACCAGACCACGCTGCACCGCGCGGCCGGCCTCCATCAGCTCGGAAGCCAGCACCACATCGACGTCGCCTGGCAGCGGCATCAGCGCCAGTACCGGCTTGCCGCCGTCGCGCTCGGCCTGCGCGCGCGGGTACAACTCCACGTAGTAGATGGTCGCTCCGGTGCGTTGCGCCACGCCAGGCACCGAAGTGGTCTGGGCGATGTATCCGTTGACCTCGCCCAGGTCGACGATCCAGTCGGCCAGCACACCGCCACCCTCGCCGCCCATGGCAAGGATCGCGATCTTGATCGGCTGGGCGCTCATTTGCCGCGGTATTTCAGAATGCATAGCGTTCACGTGCGCGTGCTCCGCGCCGCTGCAAATGGCTGATCACGGCGCTGCGCAGGCGTTGGCGCAGCCGGTCCCAGCGGCTGGGGTTGCTGACGATCTGCGCCCTGTAGAACGAGGGACACAGCACGGCCGCGTGCGCAACCTCGCCGCACAGGCCGCAACCGACGCAGGAGTCGAGCACGGTGGCGACCGGATCCGTGCGCAGCGGGTCGGGGTTGGGCTTGATCGACAACGACGGGCAGCCCGACAGGCGGATGCAGGAATGGTCGCCGGTGCAGGTATCGGAGTCGATGCCGAAGCGCTCGCGCACCACGCGCTTGCCCTCCGCCACGGCCTTGCGCTGCAACGGCTTCTCGCGACGCTGCTTGTTCAGCATGCATTCGGACTGCGCGATCAGGACCTTGGGGCCCTTGGATTGGGTCGTCAGCGCTTCGCGCAAGGCATCGCGCATGCCGGCCAGGTCGTAGGTGTTGCGCATCGTTCGCACCCACTTGACACCGACGCCGCGCACGGCGGCTTCGATGGCGTGGCCGGTGCTGCGCGTCGGGTTGTTCGCGGTGGATGACAGGATGTCCTGGCCGCCCGTGGCCGAGGTGTAGTTGTTGTCGACCACGATGGTGAGGTTGTCGCTGCGGTTGAACACCGCGTTGGCGATGCCGCTGGTCAGGCCGTTGTGCCAGAAACCGCCGTCGCCCATCACACTGATCGCCCGCTTGGACCTGACAGCCCCCACGCTCGCTTCGCTCGCTGCCCCCCGAGGGGGCGCCGGCCTGCTAGGGAGCGGCCCGTCGCCGGCCGGGGCCGGCACATTGAACGCGGCGGCACCGGCGGCGCCCAGGCCGTAGCCCATGGTCGTGTTGCCGAGGTTGAACGGCGGCAAGATGGAGAACAGGTGGCAGCCGATGTCGGCGCTGACATGGTGTGGCCCGAGCTCCCGCTCCACCAGCTTCATCGCGGTGAAGATCGGCCGCTCGGGGCAGCCGGTGCAAAAGCCCGGCGGGCGGCCCTGCACGCTGTCGTTCAGCGCCTTCAGCGGGATCACCTTGGGCGCCTGCACCGCAAGGGGGGGCGGCGTGACGGGCTGCAGCTCGCCGTAGCGTTCGAGAAAGGCGCGCGCTCCCTTCAACAGCTCGGCCGCCGTGTACTCGCCGGCCATGGGCAGCAGGTCCTTGCCGTGCAACGCAGCGGGCAGGCCCGCCTGGCGCAGCAGCAGCGCGATGTTCTGTTCAATGAAGTTGGGCTGGCCCTCCTCCACCATCAGTACGGCGCGCTTGCCCTCGCAGAAGCGCAGCACTTCCGAATCCACCACGGGATAGGCCACGTTCATCACATACAGCGGGACGCGGCTGTTGCCGTACACGTCGGCCATACCCAACCGCTCCAGTACGCGCACCAGCGTGTTGTAGCTGCCGCCCTGGACGATGATGCCGATGTCGCTCGTGCCTTCGCCGAAGAACTCGTTGAGGCCGTGCTCTTCGATGTAGCGTACCGCCGCGGGCCAGCGATCGCGCACTTTTTCCTGCTCGTGCACGAAGCTCGCGGGCGGCAGGACGATGCGGCTCACGTCGCGCTTCGGATTCTCCATCGCGTCCTTCAGCGTGAAGGCGGGAGCGCGGTTGTCGCCGGCCACGAACTCGCCGTGCACATGGCAGGCGCGAATGCGCAACTGCAGCATCACGGGCGTATGGCTTGCCTCCGACAGCGCGAAGCCGTGCTTGACCGCGTCCACGATGCTCGGCAGGTTGGGCCGCGGGTCGAGCAGCCAGATCTGGGACTTCATCGCGAAGGCATGGCTGCGCTCCTGCATGATGGAGGAGCCCTCGCCGTAGTCTTCGCCGACGACGATCAGCGCTCCGCCGGTGACGCCGCCCGAGGCCAGGTTGGCCAGCGCATCGGACGCGACGTTGGTGCCCACGGTCGACTTGAAAGTCACCGCGCCGCGCAACGGATAGTTGACGGAGGCGGCCAGCGTGGCTGCCGCGGTCGCCTCGCTGGCGCTGTTCTCGAAGCGGATGCCGTATTCGCCCAGGATGTCCTGCGCGTCGGCGAGCACATCCATCAGATGGGAGATCGGCGCGCCCTGGTAGCCGGCGACGTAGGCGACGCCGGACTCCAGCAAAGCCTTGGTCACCGCCAGGATGCCCTCGCCGCGGAATACCTCACCCGCGCCGAGCCTGAGCTTCTTGACTTCCTCGACGAACGATCGCTCGGCCATTCACCACTCCAGAAAGAAGGGGGACGAAAGCTAGCGAGGGTCAAACCCGCGCGCCTTCAATTGCTTTAAACTAGAACCTATGAAAAGTAATATATTTCTGAGCAAAGGACTTGTCAAGCGGTGCCATGCAAAATAGCCGCATGACCAAGCAGAACATGGCCGAGCCCGCCCATTTCGTCGACGACTACCTGCCCGCACTGCTGGCGCAGGCCACCCAGCTGATCTCGGGGGAGTTCCATCGCGTCGTGAAGTCCAAGGGCGTCACGGTTTCCGAATGGCGCGTGCTGGCGACGCTGGCCGGCGGCGAACCGCTGAGCATCGGCACGCTTGCCCAGATCACGGTGACCAAGCAGCCCACGCTCACCCGGGTGCTCGACCGCATGGAGGCGCGCGGCGAGGTCAGGCGCATCCCGCACGGCGAAGACCGCCGGGTCACACTCGTCGGCATCACGCCGGCCGGCAGCCGCCTGGTGGCGGGACTCATCAAGCTCGCGCGCGAGCACGAGCACCGGGTGCTCGAGCCGTTCGGCCTGCAGCGCGCGGCCGATCTCAAGGCCACGCTGAAACGAATGATCGAGCTCCACAAGGATCTTGCGGAAGCGGAAGAGGACGAGGAGTAACCCCATGCCCACGCCCGGTGGCCGCGTATTCGGCCTCGCGCAGCCGGCGCTGGAGGCTACTTCGCCCGCTTAGGCAGCAAGGGCTCGCTCACGCCCTGCACGCCCACCAGCGACAGGACGGTGGCCAGGCCGATCTGCGCGTCCAGCCACGCGCCGTCGGGGTTCCACCATTCGCCGCGGGTGTGCCAGCCGCCCGCCTCGCCGCCGCTGGTCATGATCAGCGCGGGGATGCCCAGCGACATCGGCACGTTGGCGTCGCTGCTGTTGGGGATCAACCGGGGCGTCGGCCGTCCGAGCGCCGTGGTGGCGCGCACGGCCACCTGCACGATCCTCGCGTCAGACGGCGTGCTGCCGGCGGGCCGGTCGCCGATCAGCCGGGTCGTGAAGCCCATCGAGCTGGTGTTCCAGCGCTTGTTCTCTTCGGCCACACCCTCGGCAATGGCCGCCATGATCTGGCGCTCGGCCTCCAGCATGGTCGGCATCTCGACGGAGCGGATGTCGATGGCGATGCGCGCCTCGGGCGCGATGGTATTGACCGACGTGCCGCCTGCGACCGTGCCGACGGTGAAGGTGGTCTTGGGGTTGGCGGGCGTGCGGACGTCGCCGATCTTCGCCACGGCGCGGCCCATGGCGTGGATGGAACTGGGCACCAGGCCGAACATCAGGTAGCTGTGGCCGCCCGGGCCCTTGAACACCACCTCGTGGCGATGGCTGCCCACGCCGCTGGTGGTGATGGAGCCGCCCGGGTCGGGCTCCAGGCCCAGCATGCCGTCGATATCCGTGTGTTCGCGAAACAGCGCCTTCATGCCGCGCAGGTCGCCCAGTTCCTCCTCTCCCACGTTCGCCACGAACATGATGTCGCCCACGGTCCTGACGTCCAGGTCGTTCAGCACCTTGATCCAGGAAAGCAGCACCGTGAGGCCGCGCGTGTCGTCCGCCACGCCGGGGGCATACCACTTGCCGTCGCGGATGTTCACGGTGACGTCGGTGCCTTCGGGGAACACGGTGTCGAGATGGGCCGACACCACCAGCTTCGGGCCTTGGCCCGTGCCCTTGCGGATGCCCACGACGTTGCCCTCGCGGTCGATGGAAGCCTGAAGGCCCAGCGCCCTGGCGCGGGCGAGGAAGGCCTCGGCGCGCGCCTTTTCCTTGAAGGGCGGCGCGGGAATTTCGGTCAGCAGCTTCAGGTCGGCCAGCGTGCGTTCGTGGTCCGCCTTGACGGCGTCCAGGGTGCGCCGCACCGGCGGTGCGGCGAGAAAGCGCGCCATGGCCTGGTCCACGGCGGGTTCGATCGTGCTGGCGGGCACAGGCTGCGACTGGGCAGCGCCGCAGCAAAGGGCGGCGGCCGCGACCGCGGCGCGCGCGAACGCGGGAAGGGAAGCAGTAGTCATGCGACGGTCTCCGTTAAGTGCGGAACCTCTCCGGGCGGCCGCCACAGCCCCGCATGCTTGAGCATGCCGAGCGTGCGCGCCAGCACGTCGCGCCGGTAGGCGGCCACGTCGCGGCCGCTGTAGTCGTAGAAGCCGCTGCCGGTCTTCAGTCCCAGCCGGTTGTCTGCGACCATCTTGCCGATCACCGCCGGCGCGGTATAGCGGGCAGCGTCGATGGAACCCGACATCTCGCGGCTGGCGTGGTGCAGGATGTCGGCGCCGCCGAAATCGATGAACTCCACCACGCCCAGCGCCGCGAAGCGCAGGCCCAGGCCATAGCGCGTCGCCTTGTCGATCTCCTCGGCGCTGGCCACGCCCTCTTCCACCATGCGCGCGGCCTCGTTCATGATCAGGGCCTGCAGGCGCGGCACGATATACCCGGGCGCCACACCGCACACGACCGGCAGCTTGCCGATGGCCTCCATCACTTCGCGCGTGCGCGCCACCGCCTGCGGGTCGGTGGCCGGATGCGTGCTCAGCTCGACCACGGGAATGAGGTAGGCGGGGTTGAGCCAATGCATGTTGAAGAAACGCTCCGGGCGGCGCACCAGCCCGGCCAGCTGCGTCACCAGGATGCTGCTGGTGGTGGACGTGAGGACGGCGTCGTCGCGGCAATGGCGGTTGAGCTGCTCGAAGGCCTCGCGCTTGGCCCCCATGGTCTCGGGGACGCCCTCGAACACCAGGTCCGCCGCGGCCAGGGCTTGTGGAGCATTGGCGGCATCGACCAAGTCCACGCGCGCGGCGATGGCGTCGACCTGGTCGGCGCGCAGAACGCCCAGCTGCGCCAGGCCCTGGAGACTGCCGGTGATCTCGGCGCGCGCCTCGTCGCACAGCTTCTGCCAGGCTTGCAGCGTGCGCGGCCTGAGGTCCACCAGCGCGATGCGGTGGCCCGCATAGGCGAACGCGATCGCGATGCCGCGTCCCATGCGGCCGGCGCCGACAGCAACGAAGTTTTTCATCTGATTACTCGCCGTCCTGCAGGCGCTGTTTCAAGGCTTGCCGGTCCAGACCTGCCAGCCCGAGCGCTTCGAAGCTGCGCGGGCCCTGCCGCAGGTCGCGCCCGAGAAAGCCGCCCACCACGGCCAGCAGGCCATGTGCCAGCGGCGCATCGACGCCGGCGTAGCGCGCCGCCGAGGCCAGGAAGGCCAGGCCGAGCTCGCTGTCTTCCGTGACGTAACGATGCGTGTGGAGATCGATGTGCTCGCGCCAGTCGCCCGACTTCACCAGCTTCTTGTGCGCGTCACCGTACATCCAGCGGTCGTTGTTGTAGTGGTCGGCCAGCGGATAGTGAGGGGCGCCGTACCCCAGCGCCTCGCGCACGGCAATGCGCTCGCCGTCGAGCCGATCGGTCACCGCACGCACCGCGGGCTGCGTGCCCTCGTTGTGGATGTCCCAGCGGTCGAAATGCTGCAACGGCGCCGCATTCATCACGATCAGGGGCGGATGGATGATGGGGCCGGCGTTCATCAGCGCGCCCGACAACCCGTCGCCGCAGCCGTGCACGCTGGGATAGGCCCGGCGGATCACGGCCAGCGCGTGCGCGGCCTGGCGCTCCGGGTAGACACCCGTGGGCAGCCGCACCGCGCGGATCGTCACGTTGACTTCGCGGTCGCCGTGTTTGCGGGCCAGATAAGGCAAGGTGCCGGTTTCGGCCCAGGCGACATCGGCGCGGCTGCCCGCTTCGCGCACCGCGCGGGCCATCACGTAGCTACCGAAGGTGCCGGGGCTCAGGAATACGACCTGGCCCTCCACCAGGTGCGGCGCCATCCGGCGCGCGATGTCGGCCTGCGCGATGGCGGGCGACGGGATCAGGATCAGCTGCGCGCCCGCCAGCGCCTCGCCGATCTCGCCGGTGGCGCGGGCGATGGGCACCTCGCGCGTGCCGTCACCATCCTTCAGGACGATGCTGCCGCGGTCAATGACCGGCTGCAGGGCCGGCGCGTCGCGGCGCCACAACCGGACCTCGTGGCCCTGTTCCGACAAATCGGCGGCGGCGGCGTAGCAGCCGTGCCCGCCGCCCAGGATGGCGATCTTCATGATGAATGCAGTCCTTGTGGTGCCGCCGGCGGCACGGGCCGCCGGTACAGCGGCAAGGATATACATTACATTTCATATATTCTTGTGTCAACTACCCGATGCGCGAGCGCCATCACCTCGTGCGGTGCGCGGTCCTTCAGCCGGTGGTCGCTCCACACCTGGCGCCAGCGCCTGGCGCCAGGCAGGCCGTTGCGCAAACCCAGCATATGCCGGGCGATGGCGCTCCAGGGCGTTCCGTGCGCGGTGGCTTCGCGCGCCATGTAGTCGCACATCAGCTCTTCCACCGATTCGCGGCTGAGGCCGTTGGGCGGTTCTCCGAAGAAGTCAGCGTCCCACTGCGCGAGCCACCAGGGGTTGTGATAGGCCTCGCGGCCAACCATCACGCCATCGACGTGTTCGAGCTGCGTGGCGGTTTGCTCGCTCGTGGTGATGCCCCCGTTCACAGCAAAGGTCAGCGCGGGGAAATCACGCTTGAGCCGGTGCACGAACTCATAGCGCAGTGGTGGCACCTCGCGGTTTTCCTTGGGCGACAGGCCCTTGAGCCAGGCGTTGCGCGCATGGACCAGGAAAACCTTGCAGCCGGCCTCGCTCACCATGCCCACGAAGTCGCGCACGAATTCGTAGCTCTCCGTCTTGTCGATGCCGATCCGGTGCTTCACCGTGACCGGAACCGCGACGGCATCGCGCATGGCCTTGATGCAGTCAGCCACCAGCTGTGGCTCGGCCATCAGGCAGGCGCCGAAGGAGCCGCGCTGCACCCGCTCGCTGGGGCATCCGCAGTTGAGGTTGATCTCGCGATAACCCCACTCCTCACCCAGCCGGGCACATTGCGCCAACTCGGCCGGCTCGCTGCCCCCGATTTGGAGCGCGACGGGCTGCTCCTCCAGATTGAAAACCAGGTGCCGCGGGATGTCGCCATGGATCAGCGCGCCGGTCGTCACCATTTCGGAATAGAGCAGAGCGCGGCGGCTGAGCAGTCGGTGGAAAAAGCGGCAGTGCCTGTCCGTCCAATCCATCATCGGGGCAACGCTCATCCTCCACCCAGTGGATGGAATGCTAAGTTGTTGATTTCGCTTGACTTCCATATGGCAATTGTCGCCTAGGCATGCCTCGGACCCTTGGTGTGCCCAGCCATGAACCCCGGTATAAATCCGACAGAAACGTTATATTGCGTGATCGGCATCGCCACCCCTCCGACCGTATGGACAACGACGAGGTCAACCAGCTGCTCGTACGCATCGGCCACGAGGACCAGGCAGCGTTTCGCCAACTGTACAAGGCGTTCAGCCGCAAGGTATTCGCCTACGTCCTCAACATGCTGAACGACCACGCGCGGGCCGAGGAGGTCGTGGTGGACACGCTTTACGAGGTCTGGCGCCACCCTCAGCGCTTTCGCGGCGATTCGAAGTTTTCCACGTGGCTCATCGGGATCGCGCGCAGAAAGGCGCTGATGGTCTATCGTGCGCGCCGGCCTGACGAGGTGCATGGAGATCTCGACGACATTGCCGAGACCACTGCCTCCGACACGCCTGACGGCTTTGCCGAGCTGGCGGGCAAGCAGCGGCGCGAAGGTGTTGCCCACTGCATGGGCAAGCTGTCGGATGAGCACCGCGAATGCCTGCATTTGGTGTTCTTCGAGGGCATGGGCCTGGCGGAAGTGGCTGAGGTACAGAACTGTCCCGAGGGCACCGTCAAAACGCGCCTGTTCCACGCCCGCCAGAAGATCAAGAAGTGCCTGGAGTCCTTGCTGCGCAGAGAGGGCGGTGCCCCGGACGCCAAAGGCGCGCTCGCATCCTGAGGCCGCCGACGCCATGCGCGCAAATAGATTGAACCCTCAGCCAACCTCGCGCAACCCAGAGGCGACACGGGCATGTCCCGAAAGGAGAGTCGCCATGCTGCTGCGCCAAGCCTTGGAACAAACCCGCACGGGTAGGCCCACTCCAGTCCTGTTCAATACGCGCATCGCTGCCCTTGACCCTGGTGATGAGGTTCACGGCATGGCGCAAGAAAAGGTTTTTGATATGCACTTTCACACTCGCCGCCATCGCGCGAGCAACAGGCCATTCCAGCCGAACCACAGGGCTGCGGCCGCTGCCACGGGAGAACACGCATCATGAACGAACGCTTTGAAGAGCTGCTCCCCTGGTACGTCAACGGCTCGCTGGGCGCCGAAGACCGGGCTTTCGTCGATGCCTACCTGGAACAGCATCCCGAGGCCCGCAGCGAGCTGGAGTGGTTTCGCTCCCTGCAGCAGCGCGTACAGGAAAACGCCCCGGCGGTGCCGGCAACCATCGGCCTGGCACGCGCCATGCGTCTGATCCAGGGCGACCGTCCGACCTTCGCCGAGCGCATCGGCGCCTTCTTCGGCAACTTTGGCATGCGTCCGAGCTATGCCATGGCCGCGCTGGCGGTCGTCGCCGTGCAGGGCGGCGTGATCCTGAACCTGCTCGGTGACGTCCGCGAGAACGCCGACGAAATCCGTGCACTGCAAGCAGTCCGCGTCCAGGAGGGCCCCATGCTGAAGATCAGCTTCGCACCCGACGCCAAGGAGACCGACATACGCATGCTGGTGATCCAGGTTCACGGCGAGCTGGCCGGCGGCCCCGGCCAGCTCGGCGACTACTACCTGCGTGTGCCGGCCGGCAGCGAGGCCGCGGCGCTCGCCAGCGTGCAGGCTTCCCCCATCGTTCAGGCCGCCGCGCTGGCACCCGGTGTGCCGCCACGGGAGTAGCCGCCATGGCCACGGTACTGACCCGCCGGATGCTGCTCGGCCGCGCCTTGGGCGCCGCAGCGCTGCTGCCTTTCGCTCCCGCCATGAGCGCGCCCGCCACCGTCAACAGCGCCCAGTCGCGCATCGCCCTGGTCATCGGCAACGGTGCGTACCGCTCAGCACCGCTGAAGAACCCGCCCGGCGACGCCAACGCCATCGCGGCGGCGCTGCGCGGACTGGGCTACGACGTGACCCTGCGGCAGAACACGCGGCTGCGGGAGCTGATCGAGTCGCTGCGCGAGTTCTCGCTGCGCGCTCCGAAGGCATCGGTGCGCATGCTCTTCTATGCCGGCCACGGCGTTCAGGTGAAGGGACGCAACTACCTGGTGCCGATCGACGCCGACCCGAAGTCCGAAGAAGACATCCCGCGTCAAAGTGCGGACGTCGGCGAGTTCATCGACCGGCTCAGCGCCATTCGCACCGGCGCCAACATCGTGGTGCTCGACGCCTGCCGTGTGAACCCGTTCGCCGGGGGCGTCATCGTCGGTCCCGATGGACGGCGCCTGAAGTTCCGCGGCGCGACGCCGGGGGGCCTGGCGACACTCGATGCGCCGGTGGGGACCCTGGTGGCCTTCTCGACCGCGCCGAACGGCGTGGCGCTGGACGGCGCCAAAGGCGAGCACAGCGTCTATGCACGCCACCTGCTTGCCAACCTGCCGACGCCTGGGCTACAGATTGAGCAGCTGTTCAAGCGGGTGCGCATCGGTGTAGCCCAGGACACGGACCGCGTGCAGGTGCCCTGGGAATCGTCCAGCCTCACAGCCGACTTCTGCTTCAAGTCGGACGACAAGGGTCGCTGCGGGTAGTGACCCGCTCACGCGTGATCGCTGATGAAGCGCTCGAGTTCGCGCGCGAAGCGCAGCGGCTCGCTGATATGCGGCGAATGGCCGGCATGCGGGTAGATCGAGATCTGCGCGTGTTTCACCGTGTCGCGGTACCAGGCATCGAGCGGCACGCCGGCGTAATGCGGGCTGCGCGCGCCGAGCACGACGAGCAGCGGAGCGTCCATGCGTAACAGCGAAGCGCGGAAATCGGCCTGCGCCATCGACTCGGCGAGATCGAGCAGCGGCCGGATATCGACGCGTCCCAGGCGCTGTCGCAGCATTCTGCCAAGCGGTGCGTCGGCAACCAGGTGGCGCTTCAGCCAAGGGCCGCCCAGCGCGCCGACCTCATTCAACAGCGTCTCGGCCAGATCCCGGCGCGCGCCCGCGATCAGCCCAGACAGCATCGCCGCGCTGCACCCGCCGAAGAGCCCGAGGCGCCAGTTGTCGTCCGTCACGATGCGCGGCGATTGGTCGATGAGCGCCACCGCCCCGACCCGTTGCGTGCCATACGAGTGCAAGTACTGCATCAGTGTCAGCGCGCCCATGGAGTGCCCGACCAGCACCGGACGCTCCAGCCCGAAGTGGTCGAGCATCTCGGCCAGGTCGCAAGCCATCCGCGCCAGCGTGATGCTCCCGCGCACCGGCCGGCACCTGCCATGGCCGCGCGCGTCCCATGCGAGCACGCAATGGCACCGCGCCAACCGCCGCGCCACAGGCAGCCAGTCGCGATGCGAGCACCCGACCCCATGCACCAGCACCAGCGGCGGGCCGTCGCCGAGCACGCACACGGGAACCACCTGTCCATCGCTGGCCGTGAAGCTGTCGTAGTCGCCGGCGGTGGGCGCACCGACGCCCACAAATCCGAAATTGCGCAGCGCGCGCAAGGCGCCTCGCAAACCCGTCAAGTGTGGCGGCGGCGCAGAAGGATCGGGCGGAGCACGGTCGAGCATGGCGGCGTCTACAACCTCCACTATGCACCCGAGGACAAATCTCGTGCAAATCGGAAGTGCCGTATCGCCACCAACAGTCGAAACCTGCGTGTTGGCGCGCACCCGTCATTTCAAGGGCTCGCTGCCGTGCTCGCGCACATCGCCACACAGCAATTTTCCATTGCCTGGCAAGCACTTGCGCAATCGTCTCGGTGTTGGATGAAAGCTGGCACGGCCCGTGCAAAGAAAGCTTCGAGCAGTTGCTCGATTCGTGATCCCTCTCAACCCATTCGACTCATTGACTTAAGGAGATTCTGAAATGCACACCCTGATGATCAAAGACCTGCCGGCCAGCCTGGAACTCGATCGCAAGGCGATGGCCGCCGTGCGCGGCGGCGCCGACGACCAAGCCATCGCCACGAACCAATCGAACAGCCAGAACATGAGCGCTGCCGCGAACGTCGGCAACGGCTCGGTCTTCAACGGCCCGACGATCATCCAGTCGGACAACACCTTCACGCAGACCGCGTCCAACAGCAACACCGCGACCAACGTCGATGCGTTCCTGTTGCTCGCCCGCCTGGGCGGCCTGTGGCGCGCTTGCTGATGGTCCTCTTCGGCCGTGGCTGAAATCCGCTCAATTGTTTTGAACCGAAAACCCATTCTTCTCAACTCATTGACTCCTTTACCAAGGAAACAGTGATTCAACCCCTCAACTTTTTTTCAAGCGAGAACTGACATGAAATCCCTCCACATCAGCGACCTGTCCATCAACAAAGAACTCGACGGCAAGGCCATGACGGCCGTGCGCGGCGGCGTCGACGACCAGGCCATCGCCACGAGCCAATCGAACGTCCAGGGCATGGCCGCCGTCGCCAACATCGGCAACGGCTCCGTCTTCGGCGGCCCGGCGACCATCCAGTCGGACAACACCTTCACGCAGACCGCGTCCAACAGCAACACCGCGACCAACGTCGACGCGTTCCTGCTGCTCGGCCGCCTGGGCCTGGTCCGCGGCTGATTTCCATCCCTCCCCACTCAACCCTCAATTTTTTCTCAAGCGAGAACTGACATGACCCACCTCCACATCAGCGACCTGTCCACCAGCAAGGAACTCGACGGCAAGGCCATGACGGCCGTGCGCGGCGGCACCGACGACCAAGCCATCGGCACGAGCCAGCTCAACATGCAGTCCATGCTGGCCGCGGCGAACGTCGGCAACGGCCTGGTCGTCGGGGCGAACTCCCCGGTGATCATCCAGTCGGACAACACCTTCAGCCAGGACGCCGACAACAGCAACCACGCGTCCAACAAGAGCCTGCTGCTGGCGGCCCTGTTCGGCCGCTGAGAAGTCCCACCACCGAACCATCCTGATCCACCTATTTTTTTAAAGCGAGCACTGACATGAAATCCCTTCACATCAGCGACCTGTCCATCGACAAGGAACTCGACCGCAAGGCGATGAGCGCCGTGCACGGCGGCCAAGACAACCAAGCCATCGGCACGAGCCAATCGAACCTGCAAGGCATGGTCGCCGCGGCGAACGTCGGCAACGGCTCCCTCTTCTGCGGCCCCGCGACCATCCAGTCGGACAACACGTTCCACCAGGACGCCAGCAACACGAACACGGCGACGAACGTCGACTTCGCCCTGCTGGTCGGCCTGGGCATGCCGCACCTGCGCTAAGAGCAATCCCGGCAAGGTGGGGGTCGCACCGACCCCCACCCGGGCGCGAGCATGGAATCCAATCCGTTTCGCTGGACATCGGCAGCCTGTTCCCATGCGGGCCGGGTGCGCGAGGTCAATGAGGACGCATGCCTCGAGCAACCCGGGCAGGGACTCTGGGCCGTCGCCGACGGCATGGGGGGTCATTCGCTCGGCGAGTTCGCGAGCCGGCTGGCGATCCGCTCCCTCGCCGATCTCCCGACACCGCACAACCTGAAGCACTACGTCGCCCTGGCGCAAGAACGGCTGCAGGGTGCGAACCGCCGGCTTCGCGAGGAGGCGGCGCGGCGCGACGTGCAGGTCATCGGCACCACCATCGCGGCGCTGCTGGTGTCGCAGCGCGAATGCGCGTGCCTGTGGGCCGGCGACAGCCGCATCTACCTCTACCGGAACGGCCGGCTCCGGCAGTTGACGCGGGATCACAGCGAGGTCGAAGCAGTTCGATCCCGGCGCGCTCGCAAGGCCGACGACACGCTGCACCTGCCGCCTTCGAATGTGATCACACGTGCGCTCGGCGCCGAGGACACGATAGCGATCGATTGCGAGACGATCGAAGTCCTCGACGGTGACGTCTTTCTGCTCTGCAGCGACGGCTTGAGCAACGAGGTCGCCGATGCGGCCATCGAGCACACGCTGCTGCCCGGCAATTGCCGGCAGGCGTCGCAAGAGCTGCTCGAGCTCGCGCTCGAACACGGCGGACGCGACAACATCACGGCCGTGGTGGTCCGCGCCGAAGACCTGTACAGCCCCGACCGGACCGTGATCCACCCCGTGCTGTGAGCTCGCCCAGTTCGAGCCCCGCATGGCAGCCGCTAGTGGTGCGGCGTGTTTCCGTTGCGGCAGTCCTTGGAGCGGATGCCGTGCTTCTTCAGCAGCGTCTGCACGTGGGACCGGTTCAGGTCGTAGCGTCTGGCCAGCTCGGTCACCACGCCGCCGACCTCGAGCAAGGCGCGCTCCAGGAACTCGCGTTCGGCCTGGTCGCTGGCGGCGCGTTTGGCCTCGCCGAGCGCTGCCGGTCCCGCCGCGTGGGCCTCGCCGGCCGGCGCGGCGATCGCGTCGCGAACCGGCGGCGTGGGCCGGATGTCCGCGGGTAGGTGCTCCAGATCGGCCATGCGCCCGGCCAGACACGAGAGACGATAGATGATGTTGCGCAGCTCCCGGATGTTGCCCGGGTAGGAGTAGCCGAGCAGGAATCGGCGCAGCGGCGGGCTCATCTCGATCGGCCGCCGCTTCAGCGCTTCGGCCGCCTCGTCGCAGAAGAATTCGAACAGCAGCGGGATCTCGTCCTTGCGCTCGCGCAGCGGCGGCAGCGTGACGTGAATGACGCTGAGCCGGTAGAACAGGTCTTCGCGGAACCTGCCTTCCTGGCTGAGCTTGCGCAGGTCGCGGTTGGTGGCCGCCACCACGCGCGCGTCCACGGCGATCGGCTCGTCGGACCCGACGCGCTGGATCTCGTGCGCCTCCAGCACGCGCAGCAGCTTCACTTGCCCGGCAAGCGGCAGCTCGCCAATCTCGTCAAGAAAGATGGTCCCCGTATGCGCGGCCTCGAACTTGCCCTTGCGGTCGCCCGAGGCGCCCGTGAACGAGCCCTTGCGATGGCCGAAGAGCTCGGACTCCAGCAGGTTCTCGGGAATGGCGCCGCAGTTGACGGAGACGAAGGGCCGGTCGGCGCGGTCGCCGTTGGCGTGGATCACCTTGGCCATCAGTTCCTTGCCGGTGCCGCTCTCGCCATCGATGAGCACGGGCAGGCCAGTGGGCGCCGCCTTCTCGGCGATCTCCAGCGACTCGAGCAGCCTGGGGTTCTCGCCGAACGTGCCCTCGAAGATGAAGCTGCGCTCGATCAGGCCCTGGCGACGATCGCGCCGGGACCGCTCGGTACGGGTCGGCTCGGCAGCGGCCGCCTTCACGAACCGCTCCCTGTGCGACAGCTGCATCACCTCGTCGCGCAAGGCGCCGGCCTGCCGGAACAGCTTTTCGATGTCCGGCCTCTGCAGGCTGGTCGCCCAGTGCAGCGTGGAGCGAAGGATCTCGATGCGCTCGATCAACCCCGCATACGATTGCGTGGTGCCCGTGTCCGGATCGTGGTCGACGATCTTCATGTGGCGGCGCTCAGCTGCTTCTGCACGAGCTCGTAGTACATACCGCGGCGTTCGACCAGCTCTTCGTGCTTGCCTTGCTCGACGATGGCGCCCTCGTAGAGAACGAGGATCTTGTCGGCCCGCATGATGGTGCTCAGGCGGTGCGCGATGATCACCGCGGTGCGGCCCTTCAGGATATCGCTCATGGCGGCGATGATGTTGCTCTCTGACTGCGTGTCCAGCGCCGAAGTCGCCTCGTCGAACACCAGCAGGCGCGGATCGTGGTACAGCGCCCTGGCGATGCACAGCCGCTGGATCTGCCCGCCGGACAGGCCCATGCCGCGCTCGCCGACCACCTGTTCGTAGCCGAGCGGCATCTTGCTGATGAAGGCATGCGCATCGGCCTTCTTCGCGACCTCCTCGATGCGGCGGCGGTCGGGGCTGGCGTCGCCGCTGGCGATGTTCTCGGCGATGGTTCCCGAGAACAGCAGGTTGGTCTGCATCACGTAGCCGACCTGCGCCCGGTAGTACTCCTTGTCGATCACGTTCATGTCGTAGCCGTCCACGGTGAGCTTGCCCTCGGTGGGCGGGTAGAAGCCCACGAGCAGCTTGGCCAGCGTCGTCTTGCCCGATCCGCTGCGGCCCACGATGGCGATCAGCTCGCCGGGCTTGATGTCCAGGCTGATGTTCTCCAGCACGTATGCCGTCTCGTTGCCGCCGTAGCGGAAGTAGACGCCGTCCAGGCGGATGTCACCCTGAAGCTCGGGGAGCGCGACGCGCGACGCCATGTCCTCGGGCTTCTGTTCGGGCTCGAGGTCGAGCACGTCGCCCAGGCGCTCCATCGCCACCGCGGCGTCGTTCAGCATGCTCCACAGTCCCACCAGACCCATCAGGGGCGCGAGCACGCTGCCCATCAGCGCGTTGAAGGCAATCAGCTGGCCAATGGTGAGCTCGCGCGCCAGCACCAGGTTGGCGCCGGCCCACAGGATCGCCACCGTGGTGGCGGCATTCAGCAGCTGCCCCGCCAGCCCGATGCCGATGGAAAACGATTGCGAGCGGTACGCCACCTCGAGCGCCTTGGCGTACTTCTTCTCCCACTTGAGGCGCACGGGCCGCTCGATGCCCATGCCCTTGACGGTTTCCACCCCGCCGAGCGCTTCCATCAGGAACGACTTCGCGTCCGTGCCCGCCGAGAACGACTCGCGCGCAAAGGCCTTGACCTTCGGCGTCACGAGCACCGTCAACGCCAGGATGGGCAAGACGAACGCGATCAGCAGCAGCGTCAGCTTCACGTTGTAGAGAAACATGACCGTGAAGTAGATGAAGATCATCAGCAGGTTGAGCACCGTGGTGACGGTGGACTCCGTCAGGAAGGCCCGTATCGTCTGGTTCTCCTGGAATCGCGCGAAGATGTCGCCCGTCTTGCGCTTGGCGAAGAACGAGTACGGCAGCGAGAGCGTGTGCTTGAAGAACTGCGACATCATGTCGAAGTCGAGCTTCCGGACCATGAAGTTCGCCAGGCTCGCGCGGATCGTCGCCATGAGCTGGGTGAACACGTGCGAGACAATCAAGCCGACGATCAGCAGGTGCAGCAGGCTCACGTCCTGGTGCACGATCACTCCGTCCAGGATGTTCTGGATGATCACCGGCGGAACGATCCCCAGGATCTGGATCACGAAGGTCGCCAGGAACAGGTGCAGCAGGATCTTCTTGTGGGGGACGAGGTATCTCGCAAACCGCACCCAGGGCGACCGGGTCGCAGCCACCTGCGCCATGTCCTCGCCGGGCGTGAACACCAGGCAGGTGCCGCTCCAGCCGCGCTCGAACTCCTCGATGGTCATCTTCTTGAAGCCGGTCGCGGGGTCGGCCACCCACACGTGCCGCTTCGAGACCCCGTACACCACCACGTAGTGGTAGCCCATCCAGTGCGCGACCAGCGGAAGCTCGAAGCCGCGCAGCGTATCGACGCTGCATTGCACGCCCCGCGTCGTGAAGCCGAGCGATTCGCCGGTGCGGGCCAGGCTTTCGAGCGTGGCGCCCTGCGTCGTGACGTTCGCGAGTTCGCGCAGCTTGCCCAGCGTCATGCCGATGCCGTAGTGCTTGCAGATCATCGCGAGGCAGGCCGCCCCGCAATCCATCTCCTCGGCCTGCTGAACGCAGGCAAAGCGCGGAATGAGCTTCTCGCCGAACTCCGCCTTCGACTCCAGGTCGATCATGGCCGGAAGCTTGCGCCGCTCGGCCAGCTTCTTCTGCCGCTGCAGCTCCCGGTCCAGGAGCTTCACCCGCTCTTCCAGCGCCTCACGCAGCTTCGGGTTGCGCCCGAGCAGGAACTGAACCGTCTTCTCCGGAATCACGAGCAAGGCGACGTCTGTGGCGGCCACCACCCCAGCGAACTGCTCCTGGCGCATCAGGCAGGCCTTCTCGCCGAAGGTGTCGCCCTGCCCCAGCGTGGCCAACGCGTAGTCGGTGCCTTCTTCGTGGCGCACGAGGCGCACTTCGCCGTGACGCACGACGTACAGCCTGCGATCGTCCCGCGAGTCCTGCTTCAGGATCTCCTTGCCGGCGGCGATCTGCTTCACGCCCACGCTGCGGATCAGCTCTTCGAGCTCGTTCTTGTCGACCTTGCCGCGCAGGTCGAACAACTGGCTGATCAGCCCGCCTGCGGAACTGATCGCGACACGGCTCGCGACGAACGCACGCGCGGCGGGGTTGGCCGCCACGGTGGGGCCGACGCAGCTGCGCGGAATGAACAGCAGCTCGGCCTTGGCCGACGCGCGCGCCGACACCTCATGCCGGTAATCGCGCAGCATGGCCATCTCGGCCAGCACGTCGCCGGCCTTGCGCACCCCGAGGCTGACCTCCTTGCCGTCTTCCTCGGCAAACACGCGTATCGAGCCCGACTTGACGACGAACAGGCCATCGGCCATCTCGCCGGCGGTGCACACGGTGTCGCCGAACGCGAAGAAGCGAGGCTGCGCGCTCTCGGCGATCCGATCGATGTCGGCTCGCGTGAACGTGGAAAACAGGTCGATCGTCGCCAGGAAGTCGGCGAGAGGCTGGTCGGCGGCGCGTGCGTCCATGGTGTTGCGAGTCCCCGGCCTAGCAGGCCTCGATGACGTGTTCCTGAGCCCGGGCACGCAGCCAATCCTCGCGCAGCAGCCGGCGCACCTCGGTGGCGGTGTCGTCGTCGAGCCGGGCCGGATGCTTGGCGTTGACCCGGAAGATCTCGAACGTCGTGCGGTCCGAGGACGCAAAAGGCCCGAGCAGCTCGCCCGCGGCAGCGTTGAACACCTTGGCCTCGACGTCGCCGCGCAGCGAGCCGCGCAGCACCTTGCCGATCAGGCCGCCGTGCTCGCGGGTGTCGGCGATCGAATGCTCGCGCGCCATCTCGCCGAAGCTGTCCGGGTCGTCGCGCAGCACGGAGATCATCTCCTTGGCCTTGCCTTCGGAGTCGAGCACGATGTGGCTCACCTCGATGCTGTCGAAGCGCGGCGAGTTCAGCTTGAAGAACGCGCGCACGGCCTCGTCGCTGCAGACGCGCTGCATCATCTTTTCCTGGTAGAGGCCGTCGGTGAGGAAGGCCTCGAGCTCGTCCAGGCCCACCCCCAGCGCGTCGAGGTACTTGTTGGTGTCCGACGCCCGGTGCAGGCCGCGCACGCGGCGGAACTGGTCGGCACGCTCCTGAATCTCTTCGTCGGAGACCTGCACGCCCTGCTTCTTGGCGCCACTGACCGTGATGCGGTCTCTGACAAGCTGCTCGATCAGACCCTCGAACTGCCCCGTCAGCTTCAAGGTCTGCAACAGCTCGGCGACGCTGATCGCTTCGCCGTCGATTTTCAGGATGGTAGTCATCTGATGGCTCCTTCGAAGTTGGCAAATCTCAGCCGGCGATCTGCCGGAACGGATCCAGCGCCAGATCGATCAGGCGCCGCTCGCGCACGACGACTTCGGCCGTGCCCGTCATGCCGTAGCGCAGCGGGTACTTCTTGTCGGCGACGAGGAAGTGGTCGCGCTCCAGCGTCACGCGCGCCTCGTAGACCAGTTGCTTGGTCTGCGGCGACGGCTTCGTGGCGGGCGAGATGGATTCCAGCGTGCCGTTGATGAGGCCGTAGCGCTGGTACGGGAATGCGCTGAACTTGAGCTTGACCGGCAGGCCCTCGCGCAGGAAGGCGCGGTCCTGCTCGGGGATCTCGACCTGAAGTACGGCGCGCGCATTGCTCGGCGCGATGCCGCCCAGCGGCATGTTGGCCTGGACCTTGTCCCCCGGCTGCGTGGACGTCACTTCGGTGATAACGCCGGACACCGGCGCGACGATGAGAAGGAAGTTGTCCTTGTCGATGTTTTCGAAGCGCACGCGTGCCGCGGCGTCGGCGACGAGCCGCGCCGTCTGCAGCTGCAGCCGCAGCTTTTCTTCGGCATTGGTGAGCTCGTTCGTGGCCGCCTCGTACTGCAGCCGCAGCCTGTTGAGCTCCTGGCCGCTGGCCTCGACCTGGGCGCGGGCCTGCGCAATCTCCTGGCCGTGCCGGGCGCTCACTTCGCCCACCCTCGACTGGGCGACGCGGTAGGCGTTTTCGGCCGCAAGCAATGCGTTCTTCTTGCTCTCGACCTGCAACTGCGACACCCCGCCCCCGCCCGTCTGCGCGAACACGCGCTCGAACTTCTCCGCTTCGGACTTGGCCGCGTCGCGGGCCCTGCGGGCTTCCTCGACATTCGTGCGGGCCTCGTTCACCTGCGCCCTCTGCACGTCCTCCACCTTCGAGGTTCCAAGGGCGGTGCGCTTCTCGTGCTGCTGCTGCTCGAGCTCCATCGCCTGCCGCAGCGTGGCGGCCTTGCGCTCGAGCAGGGCCTTCTTCTCGGGAAACTGCTTGACTTCCCGCTCCGCCTCCTCGAGCTTCAGCTGGGCCTGAAGCGCGTTGCTCGCGACCTCGATCGCGCCTCGCGCGTTGAGCCTTGCCAGCACGTCGCCCTTGGACACCGGCTGGCCCGCGGCGATGTAGAGATTGGCCAGCTCGCCATCGACCGGGGCGTAGATGCGCCGGACCTCCGAGTCGGGCACCACCACGCCTTGCGCGGCGACGATCACATTGGCCTTTCCGAAGAACGACCAGGCCAGCGCGCACAGCACCAGACCGATCATCGCCATGACGACTGCATGCAGCCACCGCGAAGGCTCGGCGGTCAGGATCGCGATGCCCTCGCTGCTGTGGTCCGCGAGCGCCTGGGTCAGGGGCTTAAGGCGATTTGCGTGTGTCATCGCTCGTGTCTCCAAGCAGTGCAAGCTTGCTCTTCAGGAGTTCCGCATCGAGCACATTGCGCAACTCGCGCAAGGCGCTGCGTTGCTGCTGCGTTTCGGCCTTGATCTCGCCGTAAATGGCGGCCGACTGCTCCGGCGCGGCGGCGCCCACCTGCGCATATATCTGCATGGCCTGGTGCGCGTGGCTGCTCGCCTCCGACAGCAAGCGGGCCCGGGCGCGGAACAGGTCCGATATCGTGGTCTCGCCGCGCTGCGCGGCTTCGATCGCGCCCCGGTTGCGATAGTCCTGCCACAGAACGCGCGCCCGGTTCATGGCGTCCTGCGCGCGCTCGAGCACCTTGTCCTTCTGCTGGTCCAGGTCGGCCTGGGTGGCGCGCACGAAGTGAACGTCTTCCTCCGGATCGAGCGCGAGGCGAAACGCCAGCAGCTGCTCCGCGTAAGCGCTCGCGCCGCGCGATTGCTGAAGGGCCGCGAACTGCGTGATGACGGCTTGCCGGCGCTCCAGCTCCCTCGATACCGCTGCGGCCCAGGGACCGGTGGCCATCTGCTGCAGGGCCGTCCGCGACGCGTCGCCCTGCCCCTCTTTCCACGTCTTGGTGGCAGCTTCGTACTTCTGCACCAGGTCAGCCGGCGGCAGCTGCCCGCTCGCGGCCAGGGCCCGAAAGCTCTCCTGGAACGGCGGCGTCGCGAAGCGCGCCTTGAGCATCAGGGAGAAAGGCCGTCCGGACTTGGCCGCGCGCGCTTCGGCTCTGATTTCGGTGTACCGGTCCAGATCCTGGCGCACTCTGTCCAGCCCGCCCAGAGCCGGATACTTCTCGGCAACCTCCTTCAACACGGGGTCCAGCGCTTCCGGCCGGTCCCGCTTCAGCTCGGCGGCGATGGTGGCCTTCAGGCGCTCGATGGCCGCCAGGTGCACGGTGGCTTCGCTCTGCAGCTTGCGCACGTGCGTGAGCGCTTCGGCGTAGGGCGCGGCGAACTGCGGCACGTACGATGCGATGCGGGCCAGGGCGCGCTGGTGCTCGCGCGTGTCGTTGTTCCAGCGGTCGATCACGCCGGCGATGCTGTCCTCGTCGGCGTAGATGCGTATCGGCTTGTCGGGCCCGCCGCGCTGGCTGACCAGCCGCTCGAGCTGGCCCAGCCATTCCAGCTCGGCCGCCAGCGGCCGCAGCTCGGGATTGCGCAGGGCGAGCTTCGACATGCCGGTGATCACGGCGTCGGCGCCGTCGAAATCGCGCGCCGCCACCTTGGCCAGCCATGCAGGAACGTTCGCCTTGAGCGCGGCTTCGGTGGCAAGCCCCTTGAGCTCCAGATCGTCCGGCCGCTGCTCCAGCGACCGGTCGGCCAGCAGGGCGGCCTGCGCGTAGTCGCCCTCGGCGACCAGCTCCTTGAGCTTGCGATCGGAGGCGCCCCACCAGTACAGGGCCACGACCGCCAGAGCCAGCACGGCCACCACCGCCGCGGCGCGCCAGGCGCCGCGCTTCGCGCCCTCGCTATCGTGGCCCTGGAACACCGACGCGAGCTCGGACCACAGCGCCACCGCGCGCCCGCGCGAGCGGCGCCCTGCGGGCGCCTGCTCGGCGAGGGCGGGCACCGTGGAGCCGCTGCCGTCGGCATTCTCATGAAGCGCGTTCTCGACACAGAAGATCTCGAGGAACGAGGTCGGAGCCGCCACGAACGTGGTCTTGCCGGCAGCGGCAGAGCGGTTGTCCGCGGGGCGCACTTCGGCCGCTGGCCGGGCCGGCTCGCACGGCTTGGGCAGGTCGGGCTCGGCGCCCTGCGTGATGCCGACCCGGTAGGTGAAGTGATCGCCGCCGAACGCGAGCAGAGCTCCGTCTTGCAGAGGCACCGCGCACTCCTGCAGGCGCAGCCCGTCGAGGAAGGTGCCGTTGGTGCTGCCCAGGTCCTCGATGTACGCGCCGCCGCCCTTGAGGAAGATGTGCGCGTGCCGCCGCGACAGGTAGCTCAACTGCGCGGCATGCTCGCCGCGCTGGCGGGCGAGCACCCCTTCGGTCTTGCTGACGAGGAAAGGAAAGCGCGTAATGACGAGCGTTTCCAGGCCCGTGCCCTGGGAAGCAGGTGAAAGGGTCAGGGTGAACGCGTCCGGCCGCGCCTTCGAGCGCTGCGTGATCTCCACCCGGTACGACAGCACGCCGCCGAAGCAGATATCGTCGCCGTCGCGCAGCGGGCTCGGCGACTGCCCGACCGCCGCGCGATTGACCGTCGTGCCGTTGCTGCTCCCCAGGTCGACCACGTAGACGATGCCGGCCTCGCAGAAGATCCTGGCGTGCCGGCGCGACAGCATCACGACGATGTCATCCTTGTAAGTCGCGAAAGGCTGCTCGGCGCGGCCCACGGCGAGCATGCCGTCGATGCGGATGTCGCCCAGCTCGGGCCGGGACAGCGGCTTGAGCACGATGTCGAGGTCGCTCCCCGCCGCCGCCTGCGAGGCGCCCAGGGGCGCCTCTCCACGCACCGCAAACTCAGTCGCGGGCATTTGCGACCTCCACGGCGGCCCAGCCGCCGCCCAGCGCCTTGTAGAGCGTGACCGTGTCGGCGAGGACCTGCTGGTGGCTCGCGAGCAGCGCCAGCTGGGCCGCGAGCAGCGAGCGCTCGTTCTCGAACACCTCGAGCTGCGAAATGAGGCCGTTCGCGAGCTGCGCTGTGCTCCCGGCAGCCACTTGCCGCAGCTCATTAACCTGCAGCTGCAGCTGCTCTCGCTGCTGCCGGTGAGCGTCGAGGTTCACGAGCGCGTTCTCGGCATCCTCGAACGCGGCGACCACGGTGCGGCGGTATTCCTGCTCGGCGACCTTCACCTGGGCCTCGCTGGTCTTGGCGCGCGCCTTGATGGCGGGATTGAGTGCGGGAATATTGATGCTGGGCAGGAGCCCGAACGTGAAGGACTTGAGCAGATCGCCGAGTGCGAAGCTGGCCGAGCCGCCGCGGCCGGTCAGGCTGATGGACGGCAGCTGTGCGAGCTTGGCCTGCCCCATCAGGTCATGGGCCACGAGCACGCGGAACTCGGCCGCGATGACGTCGGGCCGGCGCGCCAGCAACTGCGAAGGCAAGCCGGTGGGCACGCCGGGAATCTGCACCCGGTCCTGGAGGCGGCTCGCAGGCACCTTGAGCTCCCCGGCCGGCACGCCGAGCAGGGTGGCCAGCGCGTTCTCGGACACGTTGCGAAAGCGCCGCAGCTCCAGCAGCTCCTTGGTCAGCCGGGCGGTTTCCGCACGTTGGCGCAGCACCTGCGTGGCGGGCACGAGGCCGTTGTTGCGCATCGTCTCGAAGATGCCCAGGATCTGCTGGTTCTTGGCCAGCGCGCGTTGCTGGTGGTCGACCTGCTCGTCAAGTTGAAGGATCTGGAAGTACGTGATCGAGACGCCGGACACCAGGGTCAGGTAGCCCGCGCGCCAGTCCGCCTCGGTCGCCTTGAACTCGGCGGTCTGCGCCTGCACGCCCTTGCTGACCTTGCCCCAGACGTCGATGTCCCAGTTCACCTGGCTGCCCACGCTGAACTGTTTGCTCAAGCGTTGCCCGGTGCTCTTCTCCAGGCTGGCGCCTGCGCCGATGTCCACCGTCGGCTGCCCGCCCGCGCGGGCCTCGGCGATCTGCAGGTTGGCCACGTCGATGCGCGCTGCCAGAATCTTCAGGTCGAAGTTGCCCGCAATCGCCTTGGCCACGAGCGAGTCCAGGTAGGGGTCCCGGAACTCTGTCCACCACTGCATTGAAATCGTGCCGGAAGCGGACACGGCGCTATCGGAAGGCCGAGACCACGAGGACTTCGTGGGGGCCTCCGGCCGCTTGTATTCGGAAATCTTGACATCCGCGCAACCGCACAGCAGTGCCGCACAGAGGCCGGAGAGAAGAATGGTTTGCTTCATTGCGCCCTTTGCTCAAGAGTTGGACTTGCAGACGGGAGCTCCTGAAGCGGGTGTCGCAGCTTTGCATCGCCGGAGCTTGTCGCCATCCTGAGTTGCGACGGGTTCCGGAACGGTTCATACTTTTTCGGCGCCGTCACTGTGTGCCATCGTGGGCGCGAACGGTGAGCGTCGACTCTCGGGGCCATTGGAAACCTTAGGCAGGACGTGAGGCACTGTCAAGGCGCTTTGAACCGCTGCTCGAAGTCTCCCCGTTGAGCAGATCGCGAGAGAAATTGAACCGGCTTGCCGAACGCGGCAACCCATTGTCTGGTGCGAACACGACCATGCACGGCATGGCTCTTTCTTGCAGCAGGAGCGATCATGAATCTGGCGAACTGGACGACGCGGTTTCGGGTGGGAAATGCCCAGAACAGCGACAAGCAGCCCGACGGGCAACCGCCGGCACAACGCGCCGCATCGCGCTCGCTGGTCGGCAGCCGCGTGGGCGCCTACCTCATCAGCAAGCGGCTCGGAGAGGGCGGCGTCGGGCAGGTGTTCAAGGGCGTCGATGTGATGCTCAAGCGCGAGGTCGCGATCAAGGTGCTGCACCCCGAGTTCGCGTCCGATCCGCTCTTCGTCGAGCGCTTCAGCCGCGAAGCGCAGCTGCACGCGAAGCTCAGCCACCCCAACATCGCCACCGTCCATGCCTTTCTGCACGAAGGCGACGATCAGTTCATGGTCATGGAATACGTGGCCGGGATATCGCTGGACGAGTTCGTCCGCTCCGGCGGCCCGGTGCCGCTCAGGCGGGCACTCGGCATCTTCCGGCGGGCGCTTGACGGCATCGAGCATGCGCACCGCAACGGCATCGTGCACCGGGACATCAAGCCGGCGAACATCATGGTGGCCGACAGCGGCGCGGTGAAGGTCATGGACTTCGGCATCGCCCGCGCGCTGGACAGTCAGGAACACCTCACGCGCCACGGGCAGGTCGCGGGCACGGCCAAGGC
Organism: Caenimonas soli; assembly: GCF_013155545.1. GTDB lineage: Bacteria > Pseudomonadota > Gammaproteobacteria > Burkholderiales > Burkholderiaceae_C > Ramlibacter > Ramlibacter soli. The sequence continues at coordinate 160,072 of NZ_JABJVV010000007.1, forward strand.
CATGTCGCCCGAGCAGATCCGCGGTGGCGAGGCCGACGTCCGTTCCGACATCTATTCGCTGGGCATCGTGCTGTACACCTTGCTCGCCGGCCGCGCGCCGTTCGACGCCGACAACGACCTCGCGTTGATGAAGGCCCAGCTGGAACAGGCACCGCCACCGCTGCGTGCGCTCGCTGGAGACGTGCCCTCCGAGGTGGAGGCCGCGGTGATGCGGGCGCTGCAGAAGGACCCGTCCGCCCGCTTCCAGACCGTGGGCGACTTTGCGCGTGCGCTCGATGCCAGCAGCTCTGAAACCGACGCGACGGCGGCGATGCCACGGCCATCGCGCGCGCCGCTGGGCGCGCCAACGATGTCGAGAACGGCCGTGAATCCCGCGCTCGCGGCCACCGCGGTGCGGCCCGTGCCTGCGGCGGCTGCGCGGCGCATGCTGCCGCGGCTCCATCGCCGCGCCGCGGTGATCGCGTTGGCGCTTTCCACACTGGCGTCCGGCGCGCTCATCCTGATGCCGCGCACCGTGCAACTCGCGGCGCCCCCCGTCGCGCCGCCGCAGCCCGCCGCACCGCAGCAGTTAGCCACGCAGGCGGCAGCCCCGCTCGAACCCGTGGCGCTCGTGCAGCTGACTCAGCCGCCGGCGCAGGCCGAAACGGCGGTACCGCGCACCTTGGCCATCGTTCCTCTCGGCTCGGACGGCCACTTCAAGCCCGGCGAGCGCATTCGACTGCAGGTCATCGCAAGCCACGATGCGCACGTTTACTGTTATCTGCAGGACGAGACACAGCGCATCGTGCGCTTCTATCCGAACCGCTTCCGCAAGAGCGCCCTGGTGACTGCGGCGGCGCCGCTGGAGATCCCGGGCCCGATGCGCTTCGAGATCCTGGCGAACACGCGCAACGTAACGGAGACGATCGCCTGCTTCGCGAGCGAGCGCGACCTCATGGATCAGTTGCCGCCAGAGGTGGTCGGCACCGACTTCGCGAGACTGCCGCTCACCTCGCTCGATCAGTTGCGAAGCGCCTTTTCGCGCGTGGACGCCGACAAGCCCGCCGAAGCCAGCTTCCTGGTTCAGTTCAAGTAGTCCGCTTGTCCGTCGGCCTGTCGCGGCCGAACCCAGGCGGATAGTCGACGATACGGCCGCTGCGGGTCTTCGTGCCTGAAAGATCGACGGGTCGCACGCCAGTGCGCGCGCCCCCCACGATCGCTTGCATCGCCTTGCGATCGAGATCGACGCTTTGCGGCAAGTCCTTGACGTTGATGAGTGCCATGGCAGTCTCCTGAACCCAAATATAGTCTCGCGCGGCCATCAACGGAAGTGCCGTATCGCCACCAACAGTCGAAACCTGCGTGTTGGCGTGCACCCATCATTTCAGCGGCTCGCTGCCGTGCTCGCGCACATCGCCACCCAGCACTTTTCCATTGCCTGGCAAGCACTTGCGCAATTGTCTCGGTGGCGGATGAAAGCTGGCACGGCCCGTGCAAATAAAGCTCCGAGCAGTTGCTCATTTCGTGATCCCTCTCAACCCATTCGACTCATTGACTTAAGGAGATTTTGAAATGCACACCCTGATGATCAAAGACTTGCCGGCCAGCCTGGAACTCGATCGCAAGGCGATGGCCGCCGTGCGCGGCGGCGTTGACGACCAGGCGATCGGCACGAGCCAGCTCAATATGCAGGCCATGATGGCCGCGGCCAACGTCGGCAACGGCCTGGTCGTCGGGGCGAATTCCCCGGTGATCATCCAGTCCGACAACACCTTCAGCCAGGACGCGGACAACAGCAACCACGCGTCCAACAAGAGCCTGCTGCTCGCGGCCCTCTTCGGCCGCGGCTGAAATCCCGCTCAATTGTTTTGAACCGAAAACCCATTCTTCTCAACTCATTGACTCCTTTACCAAGGAAACAGTGATTCAACCCCTCAACTTTTTTTTCAAGCGAGAAATGACATGAAATCCCTCCACATCAGCGACCTGTCCATCAACAAAGAACTCGACGGCAAGGCCATGGCGGCCGTGCGCGGCGGCGTCGACGACCAGGCCATCGGCACGAGCCAATCGAACGTCCAGGGCATGGTCGCTGCCGCGAACGTCGGCAACGGCTCCCTGTTCGCCGGCCCGGCGACCATCCAGTCGGACAACACCTTCACGCAGACCGCGTCCAACAGCAACACCGCGACCAACGTCGACGCGTTCCTGCTGCTCGGCCGCCTGGGCCTGGTCCGCGGCTGATTTCCATCCCTCCCCACTCAACCCCCAACTTTTTTTCAAGCGAGAACTGACATGACCCACCTCCACATCAGCGACCTGTCCATCAAAGAAGAACTCGACGGCAAGGCCATGACGGCCGTGCGCGGCGGCGTCGACGACCAAGCCATCGGCACGAGCCAATCGAACGTCCAGGGCATGGCCGCCGTCGCCAACATCGGCAACGGCTCCCTGTTTTCCGGCCCGGCGACCATCCAGTCGGACAACACCTTCACGCAGACCGCGTCCAACACCAACACGGCCACGAACGTCGACGCGTTCCTGCTGCTCGGCCGCCTCGGCGTGGTCCGCGGCTGCTGAGCCTGCGCCAAGAGCAATCCCGGCAAGGTGGGGGTCGCCCGCGACCCTCACCCGACCGCAGGCCCAGGATTTCGAAAGGGACACCATGAGCACCATGACCATCACCGACCTGCCCATGAGCCGCGCGCTGGATTTCAAGGCGATGTCGTCCATCAAGGGCGCAGGCGGCGCGCCCTGGGTCTTCGGAGCCTTTCGCGCCTTCCTGCCCGACAGTGCCCGGATCGCGCCCATCGTCAACTTCTACCAGACCAACTTCATTGCCGACCAGATCAACGTTCAGTTCCAGACGATAGCCGTCGAGAGCAACGCCGCCAACGCGGTGATCAACGTCAACGCGAACCAGAACGCAATGAACTTCAACTTCGCCCTGTCGAAGCCGTAGCCGGCATCGCCGCACTCTGCGTGCTCGGCCGGATGTTGACGCGGCGCGGGCTTGGCGACATCATCCCCCGCATGCCTTGCATGCATCTGGGAGGTAGCATGAAGACGCGGCGAACGTTCATCGACTCTCTGGGGCGTTTCGGACTCGCCGGTGCGATGGCGCCCTTGCTGCCGGGCTGCAGCACCGCGCCCAAGGCGCCACCGCCGCCGTCCGAGCGCTACGACATGGTCGTGATCGGCAGCGGCTTCGGCGGCGCGATGACCGCACTGTGGGTCACCCACAAGTTGAATGAGCGCGGCGGCAACAAGTCGACGGCCACGCCGCTGCGAATCTTGATGCTCGAGCGCGGAACCTGGTGGACCACGCCCACCGAGACGGTGCAGGACAAGCAAGTCAAGACGCGCGACTTCCTGATTGCCAAAGGCCAGCCGGTGCAGGAGTGGAGTTCGATGAACGACTTCCGCGGCATGACCGATCTGCTGGAGCGATGCCGCTACACCGAGCAACGGCCTCAAGGCCTCTACGACTTCGTGCCAATCGGCAAGCGAGGTCTCTTCAATCTCCAGAACGACGGCGTCTCCGTGCTGCGCGCCAGCGGCGTTGGCGGCGGCTCGCTGATCTATTCGAAGATCATGCTGCGCCCGCCCGAGACGCTGTTCGACGACCCGCGCTGGCCCGGCGCCTGGCGCGGAGCCGGCGGCGCCGCGTTGCGCAACCGTCTCTTTGAGCAGGCACTGCGCGGGGTGACCGTGGGCATCGAGAACCTGCTCGTCAACAAGCCCGAGGCCGCAACAGGCCTCACCGGGCCGAGCCAGATCCTCATGCGCAGCCCCGGCATCACGCCGGCCTCGATCCGGGTGGCCCCCGTCACAATGGCTCGCGTGGACCCGAGGCGGGCGATATGGCAGATCCGCATCGCACCCGAAAAGACCCGGTTGACGGATCGCGAAGGCGAGCTGATCGACCGCGCGCGGATTTTCCAGACCGCGATGTCGACGATGACCCAGACCTACGGCACGGTCGATCTGGCGATCAACGACATGGACTTCGCGCCTCCGCCCGGCCTCTTGAGCAGGGCGGAACAGGGCACCGCGGAGCGGCAGAAGGCGCTGCGCCTGCCCGGCACCAACTACTGCGAACGCCACGGGCGCTGCAATATCGGCTGCCTGCCTGGCGCCAGCCAGACGCTGAACAAGCAGCTGATGCGGGCGATCTACGGCGCTGTCGACACGCGCACCATCGATCGCAAGCTCCCGGCCAACGGCGATTGCCAGGTGCGTCAGGTCGCGTTGCAGCTCGCGCCGTTGACGCAGGTCGATCACATCTCCGAGCGCGAGGGCGGCGGCTACCTCGTCCACTACCGCCAGCGCCGGCCGGGCGATCCGGCCGGAGCTGCCGACTCGATCGTGATCGCCGCCGATCGCCTGGTTGTTGCGGCCGGCAGTCTGGGCACCGTGGAGCTGATGCTGCGCTCGATGCGGCTCGCCGCCGAGACCGGCGGCGCCGGGGGCCTGCGCGGGCTCAGCGCCCGCGTGGGCGACGGCTTCTCGCCGAACGGCGACCACATCGCCTTCCTGCCCGATACGAAGGAGCGCATCAACCTCACGTTCGGGCCGGTGACGACGTCCTATGGCCAGTTCAAGGCCGACGCGCCGAAGGCCGCCGGGTTCCACCAGATCGAGGACCAGGGCGTGCCCCGCGCGCTCGGGGCGCTGACAGGCTACGGCGTGCCGGTGATCCAGAAACTCGCCGACGGCGACGGCACCGATCGCTACCTGGCAGCGCTCGGCGATGCGCTAGGGGCGGCCCGCAAGATCTTCGCGCGCCGGCCCACGCGCAGCTACCCGAAGAGCGGCGCCGGCGACATGAGCACCGACCGCGGTGAGGCCGAGGACGAATTGACGGCGCACATCATGTGCATCGTGGCGCAGGGCAAGGACGATGCGAATGGGCGCTTTCGCCTCGAAGACGACCGTCTGCGGCTCGAACGCGCCGACGGCAAGCGCTACCACGACGACCCGATCTATGGCGAGATCAGGGCAACGCTCGACCGGCTCGCTGAAAAGCTGCGGCCGCCGGGGAGCACGGCGAAGTTTCTCAGCCCGCTGTCGGATGTGAAAATCCCGCTCACCAGTCGCACGGTGCTGACTTCGCATCCGCTCGGCGGCTGTCCGATGGGCGAGTCGGTGCAGACCGGTGTCGTCGACGAATGGGGCCGCGTGTTCCGCCAAGCCGGCGCGGGCGGCGGCTTCCATCCCGGCCTCTACATTGCGGACGGCTCGATTCTGCCGACGGCCCTCGGCGTCAACCCGGCGCTGACGATCTCGGCCATCGCACTGCGGGTGGCGGAGAAGGTTTTCGCCGAGTGGGACCAGATCGCGCCGGCTCGGGCGCCGGTGCCGAGTGCGCTGCAATGTGCCCAAGGCCGCGTGGCTTGAGATGCCCATGCGAATCGCATTTGCATCGTGCGTGTTCACCGCGTTGTATCCCCAGCAGCCGGTATGGGACTGGATCGCGGCGCAGCAGCCGGACCGCCTGTTGCTGCTCGGCGATTTGACGTACTTCGACATCGACAGCGCACCGCACCCGCGCGACATGCCCGACTGGGCCTTTGCGCAGCACATCCACCAGCGCTATGCCGAGCTGATCGCTCAACCGCAGTTCGCTGGTCTGGTGGGGGCGATGCCGCCCGGCACGGTCGACGCGATCTGGGACGACCACGATTTCCTCTGGAACGACGCAACCGGCGGCGACCAGAACATGCGCGTCGTGCACGGCGGCAAGATGCGTCTTGCGACCGCAGGTCTCGAAGCCTTCAGGACGGCTCTGCAGCAGCAGCTCGCCGCAGGCAGCTTTCCGCCCGACGCGGGCGATCCATCGTTCTGGAACATGAACCAGCCGCCGCTGAACACGCCGAGCCTGCAGCTGGAGCCCGGCCTGTGGCTGCACCTGAGCGACGGCCGCACGCACCGCACGAGCACTTTCCTCGTGGCCGAGTCCAAGCGGACGATCTTCGGCGACGCGCAAAAGACCGCGTTCGCCCAGGCTTTCGCCAATGCGCCACAGGCCGTGCACCTGTGGGCCAGCGGCTCGACGATGGCCGGCTACCAGCACTACATGAAGGACGTGGCGTGGCTGATGGGGCTGGCGTCGCAACAGCGCGTGCTGATGCTCAGCGGCGACATCCACCGCAATGCGCTCGACGCCTTCACGAACGGGCCAAACCGGTTTCCGCTGCACGAGGCCACGTCGTCCGGTGCCGCGATCAAGGATGCGGTGGTGGCCGGCGCCGTGCGGCAGAACTTCGGCATCGTCGACGTCGGACCGCAGCAAATAGACATCAGCCTGTTCAACCGGAATCGGCTGGAGCTCTCGCGCACGATCTTCCGCCAGACCTGGCTGCCGTGAGCGTCGAAAAAGATTGAACCGGCCGGGGTGGCCCGCGCAACCCATGGGAGTGAAGAATCCACCGCCCCTGGAGCCCCCAATGACCCGCTACTTCGTCACCCTGGCCATCGCCATCGCCGCCGCGCTGTTCACCCCCGGGTTGAAGGCCGAGAAGGTCGTCGTCTATCGCGAAGGCCAGGTGGTGAGCCCGCAGGACGTGGCGGCCGTGCTGGGCAAGACCCGGTCGATCAGCCTGCTCGACGATGCTCCCGCAGGCCGTGCGAAGCCGAGCACGGACTCGCACGCCGACGCGCTGTCCCTGCCGGTACGCTTCGCTTTCAATTCCGCCGACATCGTTCCGTCCGCTCGGTCCCAGCTCGACGCCCTGGCCGAAGGCATCAAGCTGCTGGCGCCGCAACGCATCGTCACGATCGAAGGCCACACCGACGCCAAGGGCAGCGATGCTTACAATCTCGAACTGTCGCGAGTGCGCGCCCACGCGGTGCGCGACTACCTGGTGCAGCGTCACGGCATAGCGGCCGCGCGGCTGAAGACCGTCGCCTACGGCGAAAGCCGGCCGATCAACGGCTCCGATCCGAACGCCGGCGTGAACCGCCGCGTGCAGTTCCGCGGCGCCTGAACGCGCTCGCCAATCCTCAAGCTGTGCCATGCCGCGCTGCAGCGGCCGCGAGCCCCTTGTGCCGCCGTGGCACAGCGCCGACAATCGGGTGCGAATCGCCAGTGAAGGGCTTCACACTGTGTGGTACACCGCATCATCCGCCTCGCCGGTCCGCAGCATCCCATCCTTGCGCCGTACCGTCCTGGCCCGGATGAGTCGCCGTCGACTGATCGCCAGCCTTGCCCTCGCGCCGCTGTTGTGGAACGAGCTGGGCCATGCTCAACCGCAGGCCAAGGTCCAGGCTTCCAGGCAACGCCGCGTCGCACTCGTGATCGGCAACGCGCGCTACCCTGAAATTCCGCTGAACAATCCCGAGCACGACGCCCGCCTCGTCGCGCGGACCTTGCGCAGCCTCGACTTCGAAGTGGGCGAGCACCTCAATCTCAACGCCCGCGACTTCAAGCGCGTGCTGCGTGAATTCGCACGCCGCATGGACGACGACCAGGTCGCTTCGGTCTTCTATTACGCCGGGCACGGCGTACAGATCGGGGGGCGCAACTATTTGCTGCCGGTCGACATCGCGCTGCGCGACGAGGCCGAAGTGCGCGACGAGGCCATCGACATGCAGGAAGCCTTGCTCGCCCATGTCGACCGGGTGCGTCCACGCGCCCGCATCTTCATCATCGACGCCTGCCGCAACGACCCCTTCGCTGCGCGCAGGGCATCGCGCAACGTCAATGGCCTGGCCGAGATGGCGGCGCCGGGTGCGCTCATCGCTTTCTCCGCGGCGCCCGGAGGGGTGGCCGAGGACGGCCCGGTGGGCGGCAACAGCATCTACACCCGTCACCTTGCCGCCGAGTTGCGTACCGCCGGCATCGAGGTCGAGGAAATGATGAAGGCCGTGCGCATCAAAGTGCTGCGCGATACCGGACAGCGCCAGATTCCCTGGGTCAACACCTCGATGGTCGTGAATTTCATGTTCAACCCCGGCGCGGCGCCGGTGCTGGCCGGGCCGAAACGCACCCTGCAGTTGCTCGTGCAAGCGCAGCGCAGCTTGAACACCGATGCACGCAACGTGTCGGCCTCGTTGGCGCTGCGGGTTTATGTGCTGCGCGATGCGAGCGGATTCGAGAAGGCGAGTTTCGACAGCCTCTACGACGATGACGAGGCAACCCTCGGCTCGAACGTGCTGGTGCGCGAGAACCTGCACTTGCGCCCGGGCGAAGCGCGCGAGCTGGCGCTGGAGCTCAGCGGTGACGCGCGTGCCGTCGCCGTCTTCGGTGCGTTCCGGGAAATCGAGCACTCGCAATGGCGCGCCACCCTGCCCTTGCCGGTCGGGACGCTGGCGCCGCGCGCACGCGTCGACGCCCAGGCGCGGCAACTGCAATTGGGGTGGGCCAAGTGAAGCGGCCCGGCGCCGCGTCCGCTCCGCAGGCTCTTGCAGAGCCGGACGGCGAAGGCGAGCCGGCCGCCGCGCGTGCGCTGCGCGCCCAGGCGCTCCCGCTGGTTGCACTGATAGCCCGCTTGCGGGACGCGACGCCCGCCGACCCCGCCGCATTGCGTCGCAGCCTGGCCGCGGCAGTGAACCGGTTCGAAGCCGACGCGCGCGTCGCGGGCGTCGCCGAGTCCGGCATCGCGGCCGCGAGCTACCTGCTGTGTGCCTGGGGCGACGAGCAGTTCGGCGCGGCGCCCTGGGGTGCGGGAGGCGCGGGGCTGCTGCAGCACTTTCACGGCGAGGCCGAGGGCGGCGACAAGCTGCTGCGCCTCCTGGCGCGGCTGGCCGAAAAGCCGCGCGAGCACCGCGCCTTGCTCGAGCTCTTCCACACCTGCCTGAGTCTCGGGCTGCGCGCGCGCACCGAGCCGGGCAGCCGCGACCATGAAAGCCTGCGCTCGCGCGTGCACCAGCTGCTGCAACAGGTGGCGCCAGCTCCGGCGCTGGTGGCCCCCTGGCACTGCGCGGCGGCGGCCGCCAGCCCGCCGCGGGCGCCACGCGTCGCGCTGCCGGCGGTCCTGCTGCTCGGCGTGCTGGCCCTGAGCGTCTACAGTGCCAGCCAGCTTCAACTGGCGGCGCGCGTCGACGGCGTGCTGGTGTCGTTGCAGCAGCTCATGCCGGCACGCACTGCCACGGCCGCAACGGGCGCGGCGACAGCGCCGCCGCGGCTGGCCTCGCGGCTACAGGAGGACGTCGCCGCCGGGCGCCTGTCGGTGCGCGACGAGGCGCTGCGCAGCGTGGTCGTGGTCGGCGCCGACGCGCTGCAAGGCGCCAGCGGGCCATTGGCACGCCTGGGCTCGGCGCTGGCCAAGCAGCAGGGCAAGGTCCTTGTCGTGGGCTACACCGATGGCAGCGATCCCCCGACGGCGCGCACGCCCTCGGCCTGGCATCAGGCGATGGAATGGGCGCACGGCACCGCCGACGTCTTGCGGCCCCACATCGGCGATGCGCGGCTCGCGGTCGAGGCCCGCGTCGACGCGACGGCCGGAAAGGCGCAGCGCCGTGTCGAGATCATCCTGTTTCCGCAATGAAGGCGTCCCTCCGCTTCGCGCAACGCGCCGTCAACGTCGGCGCGGCAGGCGCCTTGCTGTGGTTCGCCGCGCCGCTGATCGCCGTCGGCGCCTGGCACCCTTTCGACGATGCGCGCGCACGCCTCGCCTTGCTGGCGGGGGTCACGCTCCTCCTGCTGGGCTTGCGGGGGCTGCAGTTGCTGCTGGCCCGGCGGCGCAACGAGCGCCTGCTGAACAGCCTGGAAGCCGACGATGGCGGCCCTGAACTGAGCCAGCGTTTCCGCCAGGCGCTCGCGATACTGCGCCAGGGCATCGAGACGCAGGGCGCCCGCTCCTGGTGGCAGCGCCGGCAACAGGTGCAGCAGTTGCCCTGGTACCTGATCATCGGCGCGCCCGGGGGCGGCAAGACCACGGCGCTGCTGCATTCGGGCCTGCGCTTTCCGCTCGCCGAACGTCTCGGGCGCGACCCGCTCGCGGGGTGCGGCGGCACGCGCCAGTGCGACTGGTGGTTCAGCCAGGACGCGGTGTTCATCGACACGGCGGGACGCTATACGACACAGGACAGCGACGCCGCGGCCGACGCCCAGGAATGGCAGCAGTTCCTCGCGCTGCTGCGCCGGCACCGGCCATTGCAGCCGATCAATGGCGTGATCGTCAGCGTCAGCGTGCCCGACCTGCTGCACGGCGGCGCAGAACTCGCGCGCCAATCGGCTGCGATCGCGGCACGTCTGGACGAACTTCGCCGCGAGCTCGATCTCGCGTTTCCGATCTATCTGCTGGTGACCAAGGCCGACCTGCTCGCCGGCTTCATCGAAACCTTCGGCGACCTCGACACCGCGCAACGCGAGCAGCTCTGGGGCCTGGTGTTCGATGCCGATGCAGGCGGCATCCCGGCCGATCTGGGGCCGCGCCTGGCCGACCTCGCGCAGCGCCTGGCGCGGCGCAGCCCCGATGCGCTGCAGCGCGAGCGCACGCCGCAGCGCCGCCTTGCGATCTACGCCTTCGCGGCACAGTTCAAAGCCCTGCTGGCGCCCCTCGAAGAGTTCGTGCGCGCCGCCTTCGACGCCATTGCCGCCGAACCGCCGCAACGCCTGCGTTCGATCGCGCTGACGAGCGGGACCCAGGAGGGCAATCCGATCGACCGGGTAATCGGCGAACTCGCACGCAGCCACGGGTTGGCGCTGAAGCCGCTGGCGCGACCCGATGCCGGCGGCAAATCGTTCTTCCTGAGATCGCTGCTGCAGAGCCTGGTAATCGCCGAAGCACCGCTGGCAGGCCAGCGGCTGCACCGGCTGCGTTTGCGCCGGCGGGCCGCCATGGTCGGCGCCGGCCTTGCCGGCGCCGCGCTGCTCGCCGCCTCGGCCCTGTGGTGGCAGAGCTTGCGGCGCAACCTCGACTATGTGGACACCGTGCGCACACGCGTCGAGCAATTGACCGGCCGCATAGGCTCGCTGGAGTCGGCAGGGCTGGAGCAGGTGTTGCCCCTTTACTCACTGCTCGAGCGCCTGGCCGCGAACGACGGCATCGATCCCAACGTGGCGCCGGCCGGCTTCGGCTTCGGGCTGTTCCAGGGGCCGCGCCTGGCGCGCTCGGCGGAGCAGGCCTGGCGTGAGATGCTCGACCGCAGTCTGGCGCCGCTGCTCATCAAGCGACTGCGCCGCGACCTGCGCGAGGCCGACGACAGCGCGACGCGTTACGAGGCGCTGCGCGCTTCATTGATGCTTTCCAACCCGTCGCGGCTGGCGCGCGGCGAGCTGCGGCGCTGGGCCGAGCAGGCGCTGGGACAGGCCAGCGGCGCCGGCGAACGCGCCGAATGGGCGCGCCATGTCGAGGCCCTGCTCGAGCGCAGCGGACTGCCCGAAGCGATGCGCGCCGACGACGAAGGGGTGCGCGCGGCGCGCAGCGCGCTTGCGGCGCTGCCCCTGGCCCAGCGCGTGCACGAGCGGCTGCTGCGGCGTGTGGACGACCCCGAGCCGCCCCGGGATCTGCCGACGCGCCTGGGCCCGGCCGGCTCCCTTCTGTTCGCGGCGTCGGGCGCCGGGACCATGCCGGCGCATTCAAGCGCCGGCGACTGGCGGCGCAGACTCGTGCCCGCGCTCGAAGCGACGTTCGATGAGCTCGCGAACGAGGCGGATTGGGTGCTGGGCGACACGGCCGGCGACGTGCGGCGTCTGCAGAAGGACCGCGCCTGGCGCGACGAGATCGGCGCTCAAGTCGGCAAGCGCCAGGCCCAGCGCGTGATCGCCGCCTGGTCGCGCCAGCTCGACGCGCTGGCGTTGGCGCCCGGCGCCGATCCGAATAGCGCCGCCCGTCTGGCAAGCGAACTCACGGCGCCGGATTCGCCGCTGCGCCGCCTGCTGACGCGCCTGGCCGATGAGTTCAGCGCGACCTCCCAGGGCGGCAGCGCGGCCGAGGCCGCCTTCGATGGGCTGCTGCGCGCACGGTTCGGCACCCTCGGCGACTACGCGGCCGGCCCCGGCCCGCAAGCGCTGGACCGCCTTCACGCCCTGGCCGCCGGCAAGCGCGGCGAGGCCGCCAACAACGAGCTCGACGCGAGCTTGCGCGCCGAGGCCGCGCGCGCGCCGGCCGCGCTGCGCAAGGTCTACATCGACCTCGGCACATTGATTCGCTCGCGCGGCGGCGCCAAGCCGAGCTTCGATGCCGCGCTGACCGAACTCGCGCAGGCCTGCAGCGCCTTGACGCGCGATCGCTTCCCGTTCGGCACCACCACGTCGCGCGACATGGCGCCCTCCGATTTCGCGCGCCTGTTCGGACCCGGCGGCATGTTCGACGAATTCCGGCGCAACCAGTTGAGCGAGCGCGTGGACACCTCGAGCCATCCCTGGAAAGCGCGCAGTGCGCCCGCGGATGCAGGCGTGCCGGGGGCATTCGAGCAGGCGGCGGCGATCGGCGCCTTGTTCTTCCCCGGCGGCGCACCGATGCCCGAGCTCAGGCTGCGCCTCAAGCCCCAGCGCATGGATGCCCAGTTGCTGCAGTTCAGCATCGATGTCGATGGCCAGCTGCTGCGCTTCGAAAACGGCCCACCGCGTGCGAAGGAGCTGGTCTGGCCCGGACCGGCCGCGACGCAGAAAGTGCTGATGCGCATCCTGCCGCCCGGCCCCGCCGGGGTCGGCGCCGAAGTCCATGAAGGCCCCTTCGCCTGGCTTCGGGTGCTGCTGCGCGGCGACTGGCAGGGCGAGCGGGGCGCGACAGCGCGGCTGGCCTTCGCCGTGGACACACGCACCCTCGAGGTCGAGGCGAGCGCATCCGGCGCCCCCGACGCCGATATCTGGACTCTCCGGGAGCTGGCACGTTTTCGTTGCCCGCCGGCACGATGGTGAAGTTGCCTTCCCGCCGCGTGTCCTGGTGGGGCAAGCTGCCCGCGCGCGGCGACTTCGTTGGCCGCGGCCTGCCGCCCCGCTGGCGCCGCGACTGGGACGCGTGGCTGCAGGGTGGCCTGGCCCTTGCCGCCACGAGGCTGGACGGCGCCGCGCTGCGCGAACGCCTGGGCAGCTTCGCGCCGTGGCGCTATCTGGCGCTGCCTGGGCCCGGCGAGGCCTGGTGCGGCATCATCGCGCCTTCGCACGATCGTGTCGGTCGCGCTTTTCCGCTGACGCTGGCCGAACGCCTTGCCGCACCGGCCTCACCGCATGACATCGCTGCACGGCTCGCGTCGCTGCGGGGCGCGGCGGCAGAAGGACCCGAAGCGCTCGAGGCGGCCATCGCCGCTTTGCCGCCGCCTGCCGAGCAGGACTTGCAGCCGGCGCAGGCCTGGCCGCCGCAGCCGGCCAGCCTCTGGTGGCCGCTCGCGGATGCGCACGATGCCATGCCCCTTGTCGCGAGCTGGCCACCGGAGCCGGCGCTGCTGCTGGAACTGCTCGACATTCAACCCGCCGTGCACCAAATCGCGAGCGCGGAATAGTTGTCCTGGTCGCTGCGGCGGGCCCGCTGCACACCGGCTTCCAGGCGATCGAGCCAGGTCTGCACGCTGCCGCATCCGGCCACGCTGCGCGCCAGCGCCACTTCGTCGAAGGCCGACCACAGGCCGTCGCTGCACAGCAGCAGCGCATCGCCGGAGGCGAGCATTTGCGGCGTGTCCAGCACCTCGAGTTCGAAGCCTTCGGGTGACCCAAGCGCCGAGGTCAGCTGCCCGGCGGTGGCGGCCCGCGCATCCAGGCCGGCGTCGCGCAAACGCTGTTCGAGGCTTTGATCGCGCGTGCGGCCGAGCAATCGGGCGTCGTGCCAGCGGTACAGGCGCGAGTCCCCGGCATGGGCCCAGAGCGCCGCGCCGCTAAAAAGGTCGAGCAGCAGCACCACGATGGTGGTGCGCATGTCGGCGGTCAGGGTGCCGGCAACCTGCGCTGCGACGACCGCGTCGTTGGCCCCCCGGACCAGCCACTGCAGCGCATCGGTGCTGATCTCGGGACGCTGCGCGAAGGCTTCGAGCACGTGCGTCACGGCGGCGCGCGATGCCGCCTGGCCGCCGCCATGCCCGCCGGCGCCGTCGCACAGAACGGCGACGAGGGAACCCGCGCCCTCCCAATACCCGAAGGCATCTTCGTTGCACTCGCGCCGCCCCGTCTGCGAGAGCGAGGCGAGCGAAACGGTCAATGCGCGCCCGGCCATGGGGCCTCCGGCGGTGTGGGGTCCGCGGCGGCGTCCGCCTTGGCGTCGGCGCGCGACTGCGCTTCATACGCGCGCAGGAATTCGCGTCCGAAGATGGTTTCGAAGTCGTCATCCAGGTGCTCAAGCAACTGGGCGTGCTGCATGCAGTGACGCTTCCAGAGCGCCGCAGCGCGCAGCAGGGGCAGGCGTGCCATGCCCTGCGCCGGGCCTTGCGCGTTCTCGGCAGCCTCGGGGCCCAACCGGGAGAAGAGCTCGAACACCGCCGCGCGCATGCCGGCCACCATCGCCACCTGGTGCACCAGCAGGTCGTGATGCGCGTCGCGCAACGCCGCCACGGGGTCGAGGAAGCCCGGGCTCGCGTCACGCTGCAGCATTCGAGTCAGGGCCTCGTTCGCGTCCGGCGAGAACTTCAGTGGATTGTTCTCGCGCGGCGTGATGTGCGTGCCCTCGGCCCGCATGTGGCGTTTCGCGACCGCGCGGCTTTGCAGCAGGGCCAGCGTGCCTTCCGCCGTCGCCCGCAGCAGGGCGCCGAGGTGTTCCATCCACTCCGGCGTGAGCGGCGCCGCCTCGGCGCCAAGGCCGGCGCCGCGAGCGAAAGCGGCCGCAAGCTCGGTCAGTTCCGGCGACGCCTTTGTCGATCGCCGCGTGGCTCTCTGAGCCGGAGGGTTCTCTGCGGGGGCTGGCCGCGACGCGGGCGATGGCCGGGGAGTCTCTGCCGGAACCGGCGCCGCCTGCGGGGGCGGCGGCGCCGGCGGCATCGCGGCCGCGCTCGAGGCTATCGGCGCGCCGCCACGCACGAGATGGCCGCTCGTCTGCCAGGACACCACCGCGCTGGTCGCCGGCGCCTCGGGCGAAGCAGCCAGGGCCGGCAGCGGCGATTCGGCCGCGAGCGGGTCGGGCGCTCCGTCCAGATCGAACCAGCGATCCAGACGCGGGCGCTGCGCGGCAGTGGCCGCCGCGGGTTCCTCGGCGGGCTCCACGGCGAGCTCGAACCTTCCGATGCGCAGGCGGTCGCCCGCGACCAGGGCCTGTTCGCCACCCGGGTCGAGCTGCACGTCGTTCACCCACAAAGGCTTGCTGCTCACGCAGCGCACGCGCGCGCTCTGCCCGTTCACCAGCACTTGCGCATGCTGGCGCGACACCAGGCGCAGCGGGTCCGCCAGCACCAGGCCGCAATCGTCGGAGCGGCCGATGATGAGGCCCTCGGCCGGCAACACCAACGCGGTGGCATCGGGTTCGGTGGCACCGGGACGGCGTGTGACACGCAGCGCGATCACGACGCGTCCGCTTTCAGCCAAGCGCACGCCACAGGTCGGCCTGCACACGGCGGGCATCGATGCCCGGCGTGAGCTGGTCAAGCACGCGGGCGACGAACTGTTCGCGCGTATCCGAGGTCGCGGCGCAGCGCTTCGCGACGACCCGGGCAATCGGCCCGAGCGAGGACAGGAGGGCGGCGGCCGCCTTGTCGACGTCACCCTCGCGCATCGGCGCGCCGCTCGGCACTTCGCCATCGGCCCGCGTGACTTCGAAAAGGCTGGCAGCGGGCGGTACAGCGCCATTGGTGCGCGGCACGCCGGCCTTGGCCAGGAAGCGCTCGCGCGCCTCGAAATCGGTGATCGATGCGGCCACGGCCTGGCGTACTGCCGCCAGCGAAGTCAAGCCGCGGGCGGCGCGGCGGACCAGCACGCGCGCCACCGGCCCTATGTGCTGGGCCAGGTCGCGTTCGACCTCCGCCAGCGCTGCGGTGTCCCATCCGGTGGGCACGGGGACCGAAGGCGGGCCGGTGACGGGGCGTGGCTTCGAAGGCGTCGGGGGGGGCGATTCCGCTTGGGTGGAAGCGTGCGAGTCAGGCTCCTTGGCGACGGCCGGTTTCGCTTCAAGGCCTTCGTGCCGCGGAGCGAGCACGATGTCGGCCGGAAGCAGGTCCGGCAGCGGCTGCGTGGCAAGCGCCGCCAGTGCCGTGCGCATCGCCATGGCGCTCGGATAGCGCTGCGCCGGATCCTTGGCCAGCGCCCGGTCGAGCACCGCATCAAAGGGCTCGAGCGCGCTGTCGTTCATCACTTTACTAAGCGGCTTGTGCGGCTCGTAGACGATCTTGTACATGATCGCCTCGTCCGTGCCGGCAAATGGCGTCGTCCCGCTCAGCATCTGATAGAGCAGCACGCCCGACGAGAACACGTCGACGCGCCGGTCGACCTCCCGGTCGGTGTACTGCTCCGGGGCGATGTAGCCGGGCGACCCGATGACGGAACTGCCGCGGGTCAGGTTCGACGATTCGGTTCGCGCGATGCCGAAATCGGTGATCTTCAGGCGCCCGTCATCGGCGATCAGCAGATTCGCCGGCTTGATATCGCGGTGCACGATGCCGCGCTCGTGGGCGTAATGCAAGCCGTCGAGCAGTTGCAGCATCAGGCACAGCACGTGCGGCACCTCGAGCTTGCGCGGCGCCTGGATGTAGTCGCGCAGGTTTCGCCCCGCGACGTACTCCATGACGATGTAGGCGCAGTCCTTTTCTTCGCCGAACTGGTAGACCGGGACGATGTTGCGGTGCGTGAGGCGCCCTGCCGCCTTGGCTTCCACACGAAAGCGCGCCGCCAAGTTCGGTTCGTCCTCGCTCGATTCGAGCAGGCGCCGGTGGATCGTCTTGATCGCCACCGGGCGGTCGATGGCCGGGTCGTACGCCAGGTACACCACGCCCATGGCGCCCGAGCCGATCACGCCGCGGACCTGGTAAGGACCAATGCTGGACGGGGTGGCTGCGCCCATATGCGGATGCTCAGGTGTCGAGCATCTTCATGGCCTGATCGAGGCTGTGACGCATGCGCGCAAACGATTGCGCCAGCGTCCCGATTTCGTCACGCCCATGCGTCGCAAATTCCGGTGCATCGAGCTCACCCAGGCTGACGCGGTTGGCCAGCTCCGACAGCGCCGTCACCGGCCGGATCACGAGCAGGTAGAGCATCAGGTTCAGCGCGATGCCGATGGCCACGAAAATGCCGACGAGCGAAACCATGAAGACCTTGAAAGCCTGCCCGGCGCGCGCCAGCGGCACCGACATCGGGACCGACACCACCTGCGCGCCTATCACTTCATTCATCTTCCAGCCGAAACCGTTGGCCTCACCGTACTTGTCGATCAACGTACGCGGCGCCGCCGCGACCGTGCTGTGGCATTGCAGGCAGGCTGCGCTGGTGATGCGCAACGGGCGCGCGATATAGAGCGCCCGCCCCGTACCCGAGTCGCGCTCGCCGACGAACTCCTTCTGGTCGGTCTGGGTGCGGAAACGATTCACGATGTCGGCTTCCCAGTCGACCGCCCGATCGCGCGGGTTGGTCGGATTCAGGGTCGCTTCCTTGTACGTGTAGTCGGGGAAGCTCTTGGCCAGCGTCGCCAGCACTTCGGTGGCGGAATAGGCCGGTACCGTCTGGGGCAGGAAGGTGTACTTCATCTGCGTTTCAAGCAGCGGGCGGATCTGCTCGTTGGTGTAGCTGCGTATCGCCACCGCCTTTTCCATTGTCAGGCGCGCATGGTCGAGCACCTCCTGCTTGGCGTTGCTCTGCAGCAGGTCATAAGAAACCTTGCCGGCGCCGAGCACACCGGCGACGAAGACAATCAGAAAGATCAGATTGAACTTAAGTAGAAGTCGCATGAGAGGCTCTCCAGTCTTGGCTGTTAGCAGTCGCTTAGTTGCGGCAAGACGCGCGGCGGTTCACTATGGTTTACCCCAGCCGGCGCCTGTGCCCGACGCCGGGGCGGCGGCGCGGGCGGCTTGGCGGGCGGCCTGGCGTGCGGCCTCCCGCGCGCGCCGACGCTCAGCCTCTTCGGCCATGCGGCGCGCATAACCCTCCGGGTCTGCGTAGGGTTCCCATTCGGGGTGCTGCGCCAGCTCGGCCTTGGCCGCCGCGCGGAAGGTCAGGTCGGCTGCGCGCGACCGCCATAACGGCAGCAGCGGCAGACGCAGCGCCGGCTCGGTGCGCAGCCAGGCAGCCACATCGGTGTAGGCAACCTCGCCGAGCGCCTTAGGTGCGACGTTGCGCTTGGCGAACTGCTCGCCGCGCGCGGGCAGCCGGTCGCGGAACTGGCGCGGCACCTTGGCCAGGAACTCGGGCGTGGCGCGCCGCGCGACCGTCAGCGTGGCGCCTTCACGCTTTTGTGCGAAGTCACCGCTGGCCAGTTGCGCGGTGGTCTGCGCGCCATCGCGCAGCTTCAGCCTGGCGGCGCCGCTTTCGAGAAACACCTCGTACTGCGCGCCTGTGGTGTAGACGACGATGGTGCCGGCTTGCGTCGCGATCTCAAAGGTGGGGCTTGCATAGCCGAAGGCCCCGCTGGTGCTGGTCTTGAGCCAGCCCTGGAGCAGATACAGCGGCGGCGGCGTCAGCCCCTTGCCGACGCGAGGCCGCAACATCAGCCTCGTCGATTCACCGACACCGACAAGGACGCCTCCGGGAAGTTCGATCTGGGCGAAAGCACCGGGTGCTGTCTCGATGATGTCCTGATCGTTCAACGCCACGCCCTCGGCGAGCGCGTACCGCGTGGTCTGTCGGATCAGCGTGGCGCCGCCTTCAACGATGCCGACCACACTGGTAGCTTGCGCGCAGGCCAGCGACGACGAAAGCAGGCTGGCGACGCACAGCACGAGCGACCTGAACGATATCCTTGCGAGCCGCACGGACTTACCTCCGCTACAGAGGGCATCATTGAACTGGTTGTCAGCCGGATGGCAGCCTCAATGGTACTCAAGTCCCTCCGGTGCGTTTGTCTTTTTCTGAGCTGATGAGCGCCGCAATCAGCCCATCCGTTGCGCCTTTCCGAGCCGCTTTTCTCGGCGTGGCAGCGTGTCCTACACGGGCTGCAAACGACAGATGACAGAGGAGCGAGAAATTTCGCGCATTATTACAACCAGAACACAAATGGAAGGAACCTTCGCATGAAGCCTTTTGAACTTAAATCCAATATGCTGACAATGAGCGGCGTGTTCTACCCCACCGGGTACATGTTCATCATGTTTCCGTCGGAAAAGGAAGCCCGGGACGCAGAGCTTGCACTCGAGGATGACGGCTATCCCGGCGAATGCATCTCGTTGCTCACCCCTCGGGACATCCATGAGAAGGTCGCCCGGACAGTGGGCGGCGCGGACATCCCAATGCCCTCCGCAGGCACCGAGGCCGACACGGTCCGCCGCTATGTCGATCTCGCGAGCCAGGGGCACCACGCCCTGATGATCCACGCGCCCTCAGGCAAGCAGACCGAGCACGTCATGGATGTGCTCAAGGATGCCCCTATTTCCTACGGCCAGAAATACCGGCACCTGATCATCGAAGACCTGGTGGAATGAGGTGGCGCACCAAAGAACGCAGCCAAAGAAAAAGCCCGCAGAGCGGGCTTTTTTCGGGCTAGCAGACGGTCAGCCCATATGCAGACCACCGTTCACGGAGAAGTCCGCGCCGGTGGAATAGCCGCCTTCTTCGGAAGCCAGCCAGGCAATGATGGAGGCGATCTCCTCGGGCTTGCCGAGGCGCTTGACCGGGATGGTCGCCACGATCTTGTCCAGCACGTCGGGGCGGATGGACTTGACCATGTCGGTGCCGATGTAGCCAGGGCTCACGGTGTTGACGGTCACACCCTTGTTGGCGAGTTCCTGGGCCAGCGCCATCGTGAAGCCGTGCATGCCGGCTTTTGCCGCCGAATAGTTGGTCTGCCCGGCCTGGCCCTTCTCGCCGTTGACCGAGCTGATGTTGATGATGCGGCCCCAACCCTTTTCGACCATGTCGCCCACCACCTGTTTGGTGACGTTGAACATGGAGTTGAGGTTGGTCTCGATCACCGCGTCCCAGTCTTCGCGCGTCATCTTCAGGAACATGCGGTCGCGCGTGATGCCGGCGTTGTTCACCAGCACATCGATGGTGCCGTGTTCGGACTTGGCCTTGGTGAAGGCCTCGACGGTGGAATCCCAGGCGCCGACATTGCCGACGGAGGCGTAGAAGTCGTAGCCCAGCGCCTTTTGCTCACCCAGCCATTTGGCGTGGTCGCGTGTCGGCCCGCAGCCGGCAATGACCTTGAATCCCTCCTTGTGCATGCGCTGGCAAATGGCGGTACCTATGCCGCCCATGCCACCGGTCACGTAAGCGATTTTCTGGCTCATGGTTGTCTCTCCTTGAAGTGCTGTCGTTTTAACCGTTTAAGCGCGTTCGACGGCGAGGGAAACCCCCATGCCGCCCCCGATGCACAGTGCGGCGACGCCCTTCTTGGCTTCGCGGCGCTGCATTTCATGCAGCAGCGTCACCAGGATGCGGCAGCCGGATGCACCGATAGGGTGCCCGATGGCGATGGCACCTCCGTTGACGTTGACCTTGGACGCGTCGATGCCCAGTTCCTTGTTGACCGCGCAAGCCTGCGCGGCAAAAGCTTCATTGAGCTCGAACAGATTGACGTCGCTGGCCTTCCAGCCGGCGCGCTCCAGGGCCTTGCGCGTGGCCGGCACCGGGCCCATGCCCATCGTTGCAGGATCCAGCCCGCTTGTGCCGAAGGCGACGATGCGAGCCAGCGGCTTCAAACCGAGCTGCGCGGCCTTCTTGGCGCTCATCACCACCACGGCGGCGGCGCCGTCGTTGAGGCCGGAGGCGTTCCCGGCCGTAACGGAACCGGCCTTGTCGAAGGCGGGGCGCAAGCCGGCCAGCGCTTCGGCATTGGTTTTCTTGTTGATGAATTCATCGGTGGCGAACACCACCGGGTCACCCTTTTTCTGGGGAATCGTCACCGCAACGATTTCATCCTTGAATTTGCCGGCTTCCTGCGCGGCCGAGGCCTTTTGCTGGCTGCCCAGCGCCAGCGCATCCTGGGCGGCGCGGTCGATGCCGTGCTGCTTGGCGACGTTCTCCGCCGTCACGCCCATGTGGTACTGGTTGTAGACGTCCCACAGGCCGTCCACGATCATCGTGTCCTGCAGCTTCCACTCGCCCATGCGCTGGCCATCGCGCGAATTGGGCAGCACGTGCGGCGCGGCGCTCATGTTCTCCTGGCCGCCGGCCACCACGATTTCGGCATCGCCCCAGGCGATGGCCTGCGCCGCCAGCATCACGGCCTTCAAGCCCGAGCCGCACACGGCGTTGATGGTCAGGCCCGGCACTTCCTTGGGCAGGCCGGCCTTGAGCAGCGCCTGGCGCGCCGGGTTCTGCCCGGAGCCGGCGGTCAGCACCTGGCCCATGATGACTTCGCTGACCTGCGAGGGATCGACCTTCGCGCGGGCTAGCGCTTCCTTGATCACGATGGCGCCGAGTTCGGGCGCCGGAATCTTGGCGAGCGAGCCGCCGAACTTGCCCACAGCGGTGCGGACGGCCGAAACGATGACGATGTCTTCCATGAGGGTCTCCAATGATGCGTCGGGATGAAAACGGGATCAGGCCGCCTTGGCCTTGACATAGCGGCCGGGCGCGGGCTCGATGACCTTGTACTTGCCTTTGCCGTAGCTCTTGGGCGCAGCGATCTGCTTGCCCGCGTGAGGCTTCAGCCAGGCGGCCCAGTCGGTCCACCAGCTGCCAGGATGCTCCTTGGATCCCTTCAACCATTCTTCGTGGGTCTTGGGCAGTTTGTCGTTGGTCCAGTAGGACCGCTTGTTCTTGGACGGCGGGTTGATCACGCCGGCGATATGGCCGGAGGCGCCCATGACGAAGCGCTTCTTGCCCGGCAGATGCTGCGTGGAGGCATAGGCGCCCGCGATGGGGACGATGTGATCCTCGCGCGAGCCGTAAAGGTAGACCGGTATGTCGAGCTTGCGCAGGTCCACCTTTTCGCCGCAGACCGTGCACTTGCCCGGCTTGACCAGGTTGTTCTCGAAGTAGGTGTTGCGCAGGTACCAGGCGTACATGGGGCCCGGCAGGTTGGTGGAGTCGCTGTTCCAGTACAGCAGGTCGAACGGCGGCGGGGTTTCGCCCTTGAGGTAGTTGCCCACCACGTAGTTCCACACCAGGTCGTTCGGGCGCAGGAAGCTGAATGTGGAAGCGAGTTCCTGGCCCTTGAGGAGGCCGCCGCGGCCCAGCTGCATCTCGCGGAACTTGACGAAGGCGTCGTCGATGAAGAGATCGAGCACTCCGGTATCGGAGAAATCCAGGAACGTGGTCAACAACGTGGCCGAGGCGACCGGCTTTTCGCCGCGCGCGGCGAGGACCGCAAGCGACGTGCCGAGGATCGTTCCGCCGACGCAGAAGCCCAGCGCATTGATCTGTTTAGCTGCCGCGATCTCCTGCACCACTTCGATGGCCTTGATGCAGCCGTCGCCGATGTAGTCGTCCCAGCCCTTGTCCTTGAGCTCCTCGTCCGGATTGCGCCAGCTCACGACGAAGGTGCGATGCCCTTGCTCCGACAGATAGCGCACCAGCGAGTTCTCGGGCTGCAGGTCGAGGATGTAAAACTTGTTGATGCAAGGCGGCACCACGAGGTACGGCCGCTCGTATACCTTGGCCGTGAGCGGCTTGTATTCGATCAGCTGGAACAGCTCGTTCTCGAACACCACGGCGCCTTCGGTCGTGGCGACGTTCTTGCCGACTTCGAACACGCTCTCGTCGGTCATCGACACATGACCCTGCTGGATGTCCTTGAGCAGGTTCTGCATGCCCCGGGCGATGCTTTCGCCGTTGGTTTCGATGGCTTTCTTCTGCGCCTCGGCGTTGAGGCACATGAAGTTGCTGGGCGCCGAAGCCGCCATGAACTGCTCGACGGCAAAACGCAGCCTGGCCTTGGTCTTGGCATCGGTGTCGGCGGCTTCGGCCAGGCCCAGCAGCGTGCGGGCGTTGAGCAGATAAAGGGCGGCGGAGTAGGCAGCGAACGGGTTGGCCGTCCAGGCATCCGAGGCGAAGCGCTTGTCCGCCGCGGCCGGATTGGCCTTCAGGCCCTGGTTCCACAGCTCGGCGGCTTCCGTGAGGTACGCCTGCTGCAGGGCCTGCAGCTTCTCGGGCGAGAAGCTCAGCTGGGGCAATGCCGGCATGCCGGGAGTTGCGTCCAGTCCCTGGAAAGAGCTCAACGCGCTGGCCCAGTTCTGGCTGAGGCTTTGCTGGAACTGCTGGGCTTGCGCAGCCCAGTCTGGTTCAGAATTCATCTCTTGTCTCCTGATACCCTGTTTATCGGGTTAACCCGAAGTATCCCATTAATCATGTTGCACTGCAACAAATAACGCAACGCTACAGATGCATCTCGTCGCTATCGGTTGGCTCTACGTCGCACTCATGATGGCCGTCGCCGAAGCCACCAGCACCACCGGAACGGTGCTGGGTGCATTCTTCACCTTTGTACTCTATGGCGCGGCGCCTGTGTCGTTAGTGCTTTACCTGATGGGAACGCCGGGCAGGAAAAGAGCGATCAAGGCGCGCGAAGCGGCTGAGCTGGCAGCGCGCGCCGCGTCTGCGTCAAACGCGCCAGACACTGGCGGCGAAGCGTCCGCTGACGCGGTCCCGCCGGTGCGAAAAGAATCTTGACGGGTTGCTCACGGTGCACCATTCCCGGCTGCCATCGTTGCCGTAGATCCGCGTGATGCCGAGAGCTTGCAGCCGGCGGCGCGCCAATCCCTGAAGATCGGCCAGCCATTTGCCGTTGCCATGCGGCTCGAAGAGATCCCGCGCACCGGAGTCATGTGCCAGGAAGGCCGCCTTGACTTCGGGGCCCACCTCGAAGGCCTCGCGCCCGATGCACGGCCCGAGCCAGGCAAGAAGCCCGGTCTCGCGCGCACCTTCGCGCCGCAGGCATTCGGCGGTGGATTCGAGAATGCCCTGCCCCCCTTCGCCCGCGAGCCCGCGCCAGCCTGCATGGGCAGCGCCTACGGCGAGTCCGTCTTCGGCGGCGAACAACACCGGCAGGCAGTCCGCCACCATCATCGTGCAGGCCACGTGTGACGCAGTCGTGACACAGCCGTCGGCTTCGGTGCCGTCGGGTGTGTCCGCGTCCAAGGTCACCGTGTAGCGGCCGTGCACCTGCTTGAGGAAGAGCGGCCGCGCCGCGATCGCCTCATGGAGAATCTTCCGGTTCGTGGCCACCGCTTGCGGCATGTCGCCGACGTGGTCGCCCAGGTTCAGCGTGTCATAGGGCGCGGCAGACGAGCCGCCCGCACGCGTGGTGCAGACCGCGCGCACGTTGGTCGGCGCCGGCCAGTCGGGCGTGATCCAACCGGCGGGGGTGTCCATTCAGGCCTCGTTGTCCGGGCAGCTCGAAGGCTGCGCCTTCTGGAAGGCCGGATGCGCCATGCAGGCATCGAACGCCGCCATGGTGCGGGACAAGCCGTCGAAGCTCGTGTTGAAGCGCTTGGCGTTGAATATCTGCGGCACCAGGCAACAGTCGGCGAGGGTCGGCGTCTCGCCGTAGCAGTAGGTGGAGGGAGGCAGCTGCGCAAGTTCGCGCTCGAACGCCTCCAGGCCTTCGCGCACCCAATGCCGGTACCAATTGTTCTTGGCCTCGTCTTCGACCTTGAGTTCGTGCACCAGGTACTTGAGGACGCGCAGGTTGTTCAGGGGGTGGATCTCGCAGGAGATCAACTGGGCGAGTGCGCGCACGCGTGCGCGGCCCAAGGCGTCGCGCGGCAGCAGTGGCGGTTCGGGATGGGTCTCGTCCAGGTATTCGATGATGGCCATCGATTGGCCCAGGCGCTCGCCGGTGTCAAGTTCCAGGGTGGGCACCAGCAGCGAAGGCGATACCGCAGCGTAAGCATCCTTCCTGTGCTCTCCTTTGACCAAGTGCACGGGAAGATAGTCGTAGCCGAGGCCCTTGAGTTGCAGCGCGATGCGGACGCGAAACGACGAGGAAGAGCGGAAGTAGTTGTACAGCTTCATGGGATAAACGTTATCACGCCGGCAGAAGCCATCGGCACAGTGCGACGGTGGCGGCGCCGGCGAGGGCCGCCACGAGGTCGTTGCGCACCAGCTTCATCACGATGCCCACCACGGCCAGCGCGATGAGTTCGGGCAGCTTGCCGGCCGACACCGCCGGCATCACCAGGCCGATCATCACGCCCAGCGGCATGGCCTTCAAGGCCGCTTCGACGCGCGGCGTGATGGGGACATAGCCCATCAGCAGGAAGCCCGCCACGCGAGAGGCATATGCGGTGCAGGCCATCGCGGCGAGCGCCATCAGGAAGCTGGTTTCAACGCCCATGGCGAGCCGCCCCCACGCAACCTGCCGCAAGCCCCGCCCCGACGATGTACCAGCCGCCGGGCAACCAACGATGCAGGGCCAAGGCCACCGCGGCGGCTGCGATGCCCGGCCACAGATCGGCCCTGCCGCGCCACACGCCGATGCCGATGGCCGCGGCGAAGGCGACCAGCATGAAGTCCAGCCCGAAGATCGCCGGATTGGGAACGCTGCGGCCCAGCAAGTGGCCCGTGAGCGTGCCGACCACCCAGGGTGTGAACATCGCCAGGCCCGAGCCCAGGATGAACCCGGCGTCCCGATACCCGGCGTGATATTCACGCATGGACAGCGCCCAGTTGCCGTCGCCCAGCACGAACAACGTGCCCAGCGCCTGCGGCCGCGTGGCGCCCGAAAGCCATGGCTGGATCGAGGCGCCGAAGAGCAGGTAGCGTGCATTGATCACGAGGACGGTCGCGACCAGGGATGCGATCACTGGCGGGTTGCTCCAGCCCTGCAGCACCGCGAGCTGGGCGCTGCCGGAATAGACGAACACGCTCATCAGCAGTGCTTCGAACCAGGCGAGGCCGCGTTCGCTGGCCAGGACGCCGAACACCATGCCGTAGACGAAAGCACCGGGAGCCAGCGGCTGGCCGACTATGAAGCCATGGCGCACGCCGGCGGCGCTGAAGGCGGCCGGCGCTGTCGAGCTCAAAGGCCCACGACCAGCCGCATGGCCGGTATCAGGCGCTCGGTCTCGGCCCGGCGCTCCAGCGCCAGCCGCATGTTCATCTGCGCCACTTCGGTGTGCTCGACCGCCAGCGCCTGGGCGCGCGCGCCTTCGCCGCGTTTCATCGCGTCGAACAGCATGTGATGCTGGCGATGCGCGTATTGCATCCACTCGCGGTCCTGCTGCAGCGTGGATTGCATGGGCAACATGGCCGAAGCCGGCGCGAAAGGCAGCTTGTCGTTCAGCGCTACGGCGCGCTGCAAGGCGCGGTTGCCGCTGGCCTCGAGGACCAGGGCGTGGAAACGATCGTTCATCACGGCGTAGGTCGCATAGCTTTCATAGGTGAGGGGATCTGCGGCCAGCAGCCGATCGCCTTCATCCAGGCAAGCCTGCAGGTCCAGCTGCAATTGCCGCGAAACGCCGTGCTCCGCGACCAGCCGGGCGGCCATGCCTTCCAGGTGGCCCCGCACGGCGATGGCGTCGGCCACCTCGCGCGGCGTGAACCGACGCACCAGGTACTTACCGGTGTCGTTGGCCTCGACCAGGCCCTCCTGTTCCAGCGTGACCAGCGCTGCGCGCACCGGCGTGCGCGATGCACCCAGCCGCTCCGCCAGCTGCTGCTCGGCCAATCGCTGCCCGGGCTCGAACTCGCCGCGCAGGATCAAATCGCGCAGCTGTATCAGCACGGTTTCTTGCAAGTTCATGAAGGCAACTGTACACTGAATTGCAATTTCGGTATACCGTCTAGGAGCCCCATGAAAGCCGACCAGAACGAGTTGCTCACGCGCGTGGGGCCAGGAACGCCTTGCGGGGCGCTGCTGCGCAGGTACTGGCAGCCCGTGGCGCTAGTGGATGAATTCGACCCGGTGCTCGACCCGCGCATGGCCTCGCGCCCGGTCAAGGCGGTGCGCGCGCTGGGACAGGATCTCGTGCTGTTCAGGAATGCCCAGGGAGCCTGGGGATTGCTGGATCGCGATTGCCCGCACCGCGGAGCCGACTTGTCCTTCGGCCGCAATGAAGGCGACGGTTTGCGCTGCCCCTTCCATGGCTGGAAGTTCGATGTCAACGGCAAGTGCCTGCAAACGCCCGCCGAACCCACGGGCAGCAAGCTATGCGAACGGGTGCGCCAGCGCAGCTACCCGGTGCTGGAAAGGAGCGGCATCCTGTTCGCGTGGCTGGGCGAGGAAGGCGCCGCGCCGCCGCCCTTCCCCAACTTCGACTGCTTCGCCGCGCCCTCCTCCCATACCTTCGCGTTCAAGGGTTTGTGGAACGCCAACTGGCTGCAGGCGTTCGAGGTGGGCATCGATCCGGCCCATCCCTCGTTCCTGCACCGGTTCCTGAACGACGAGGCGCTGGAAGGGGTCGGCGACAACGCGGCAGGTAAACAGTTTCGCAGCGCCAGCGCGGGAGAGTTCGGCGGCGAGCGCTGGCCGATGACGCGCATCATGCG
Organism: Caenimonas soli; assembly: GCF_013155545.1. Taxonomy (GTDB): domain Bacteria; phylum Pseudomonadota; class Gammaproteobacteria; order Burkholderiales; family Burkholderiaceae_C; genus Ramlibacter; species Ramlibacter soli. The sequence continues at coordinate 187,433 of NZ_JABJVV010000007.1, forward strand.
CGAGTTCCACCAGCCCGAGATCAGCTTCGAGCCCACGCCCTGGGGTATGCAACTGACTGCCCTGCGGCCAATGACGGACGAACTCACCCATGTGCGGATCACACATGCCATCTTCCCCCATACGTTTGTCATCCCGCTATCGGAAACGCTCACCATCACGCAGATGCATCTGCCCGTGGACGACACCCACACGTACTGGTATTCGGTCTTCACCAGCTTCGCGGGGCCGGTCGACAAGGAGGCGATGCGCAACCAGCGGCTGCAGTACATCTCCCTGCCCGACTACATCCCCAAGTCCGGGCGCCACAACCGCTGGGGCTTCAACCCCGAAGAGCAATTGACGAAGACCTACCTGGGCATGGGCGAGGACGATATCAACGTGCATGACCAGTGGGCCGTCGAAAGCATGGGCCCCATCCAGGACCGCACCCGCGAGCACCTGGGAACCAGCGACAAGGTGATCATGGCCAACCGCCGGACGCTGCTCAAGGCGATCGAAACCGTGCAGGCTGGAGGCGTCGCGCCCGGGGTGGCCGATGCGTCGCAGGCTCCGGCGATGGCAGGTCCGGACACCGTCGACGGCATCGCCCCGGCGGGCACCTGGCCGACCTGGTGGAAGCAACAGGTGCAAGCCAAGCGCGATGGCGCGCCGTGGATCGCTGGCAGCGCCGTCCGGCCTGAGCTCATCGAATGAGCAGTTTCGCCCAGCGCTGCGGTATCCACGACGCGCAGCGCGAACTGGCGCTGCGGCAAACCGCCCGGCTGATAGACGCAGCAGGCCTGGAACTGGTACGCTTTGTTTGGTGCGACCTTCATGGCGTGACGCGGGGCAAGACGCTGGTCGCGTCGGCTGCGGCCCACGCCATGCAGGAAGGCGTGGGAATGGTCAGCACGCTGATGCTCAAGGACAGCTCTGACCGCACCGCCTTCAAGGTGTTCGAGCCCGGCGGCGCCGCCGAACTCCCGGGCTTCGAATTCGCCAGCAACCTGCTGCTGCTGGCCGACCCGGCGAGCTTCAAGCAATTGCCCTGGACCACCGGCACGGGCTGGGTGCGCGGCCAGCCCTGGTTCCAGAACGGCCAGCCAGTGGAGCTGGACACGCGCCGGGTGCTGCAACGCGCGCTGGCGCGCCTCGCCGAGGTGGGGCTGGCCATGAAGTGCGGGCTGGAGATCGAGTTCCACATCTACCGCATCGAGGACACGCACGCCCAGCTCGATCCCGAGCAGGCGGCTTGGCCCGGCCCGCCGCCCGCCGTGAGCATGATCCATCCGGGCTATAACCTGCTCACGGAGTCCTGGTTCGACATGGCCGAGGAGCCGCTGCGCATCGTCCAGCACACAGCCCAGGCCTTGGGGTTGCCGCTGCTGTCGCTGGAAATCGAACTGGGCCCCAGCCAGGTGGAAGCCGTGTTCGAAGCCACCGATGCCCTGACGGCCGCCGACAACATGGTGTTGTTCCGCAACGCGGTCAAGCAGGCCTTGCGGCGCGCCGGCTATCACGCCAGTTTCATGTGCCGCCCGCCCTTCCCCAACATCATGTCCAGTGGCTGGCATTTGCACCAGTCGCTGGTGGACGCGCAGGGAGGCAACGCATTTCGCCGCGAGACGCCGATACCGGCGTCGACCCCCGCGGACGCGCAGTACACGCTGTCTGAGCTGGGCGAGCATTACCTGGCCGGGCTGCTGGAACACGCGCGCGCCATGGCCGTGTTCTGCACGCCCACGGCGAACGGCTTCGGCCGCTTCCGGCCCAATGCACTGGCGCCGCAATCGGTGCTGTGGGGGCGTGACAACCGCGGCGCCATGCTGCGTGTGATCGGCGAGTGCGGCGACGGCGCGACGCGCATCGAAAACCGCATCGGCGAGCCGGCGGCCAACCCCTATCTCTATCTGGCATCGCAGATCCACGCGGGGCTCGACGGCATCGCGCGCAAGCTGAAGGCTCCCGCCGCAACCGACGCGCCCTATGCATCGACAGCCGCCAAACTGCCGACGAGCCTGGGCGAGGCACTGCACGCCCTGCGCATGGACACGGCGCTCACCGCTGGTTTCGGCCAGGCCTTCGTCAATTACTTCGTGCGCATCAAGCAGGCGGAACTGCTGCGCTTCGAGCAGGCCGAGGACAGGGACGAGTTCCAGCGGCGCGAATATTTCAGCCGGTTCTGATGATCACCATCCATTTTGTGGAGGCAGGCGACGCCGCTCTTGAGGTTCAATGCAAAACCGGGCAAAGCCTGATGCAGGCAGCCGTCGCGGCCAACGTGGACGGCATCGAGGCCGACTGCGGCGGGCTGATGACCTGCGCCACCTGCCACGTTTACGTGCGCGAGCCATATGCCAGCCAATTGCCGCCACCCGGCGACGAAGAACTCGGCATGCTCGAGTTCACCGCATCGCCCAGGAACCCCAACAGCCGCCTGTCATGCCAGATCGAGCTGACCGAGGTGCTGGACGGCCTCACGGTAGACTTGCCAGAAAGCCAACACTAGAAAGCCACACCATGATCCTCGAGCTCGCCGACATCCGCATCGCCCCCGGCCGGCAGGCCGCGTTCGACGAGGCTATCCAGCGCGGCCTGGCCACCGTGATTGCGCAGGCCAAGGGCATGCGCGGCTACAAGGTCAACAAATGCATCGAGTCACCCGAGCGCTACGTGCTGCAGATCTTCTGGGACACGCTGGAAGACCATACGGTGGGCTTCCGTGAAGGCCCGCTGTTCGCGCAATGGCGCGCCATCGTCGGGCCCTTCTTCGCCGCCCCGCCGCTGGTGGAGCATTTCGATCTCCTGGTGAAATCGCCGGAATGAAAAAGGGCCCGCAAGGGCCCTTTTCTCCTAGCCGGCGATGCTTATCGCGTCGCGACGTTCGAACGCTCGCCCAGGAAGATCTCGACCCGGCGATTGCGCGCGCGGCCGGCATCGGTGGAGTTGTCGGCGACCGGCTCGTGTTCGCCACGACCGGCGACCACCACGCGATTTGGGTCCACGCCGCGTGCCGCCAGGTACTGCTTGGCCGCTTGGGCGCGGTTCAGCGACAACGGGTCGTTCACGGCATCCGAGCCCTGGCTGTCGGTGTGGCCAATGATGCGCACTTCGGTGTTGGGCTGCGAGGACAGGCCGCTCGCGAACTGATCCAGGATGGGTCGCAGGTTGGGCTTGATGTCGGCGCGGCCGGAATCGAAGGAGATGTCGCTGGGAATGTTCAGCTTGAGCTGATTGTCCGGCGTCTGGGTGACCTGCACGCCCGAGCCCTGGGTGGCGCGTTCCATGGCCAGCTTCTTGTCCTGCATGTGCTTGGACCAGACATAGCCGCCCAGCGCGCCCACGCCGGCGCCGATCACGGCACCCTTGGCATCACGCCCGATCGCGGCACCGGCCAGTGCGCCGACACCGGCGCCTACGGCCGTGCCCTTCTGGGTCTGGGACATGTTGCCCAGGTTCATGTCGGCACAGCCGGCCATGAGCATGGCGGCCGCACTGACGGCCACGAACAGGGTCCGCCCCTTGAATTGTTTGTTAATCATATGTGTTTCCTTTCGACAGTAAAGCACTCACGCATTGGACTGCGGCGCCGGCCGGATTGTGCACATCCATGGCCTCACATCGCTGTAGGACAAGGACCTGACTGTTGAGTTCAAGCCTCTTCGTGGCCGCTCACGAGTTTGCCCAGCAGTGTTGTCAGCTGCCGGCGCTCCGCCGTGTCGAGCGGCTCCAGCAGCCGGGTCTGCACTTTGGCCACGGCCCGCTTCATGGCCTGCGCCGCCTCCTGGCCTTCAGGCGTCACCCACAACAGCTTGCGCCGGCGATCCTGCGCGTCGGCTTTCCTGCGCACCCAACCCTTGGCTTCCAGCCGGCCTATCACCGAGCCGGACGTGGCGGCGTCGAACGCGACCTTGGCGGCCAGCGTCACCTGGTCTTCGCCCGGGTCGTCGATGAGGGCATTGAGGATGGCGAATTGCACCGGCGTGATGTCGAAATCGCCCGTCTCTTCCATGAAGATCGCCACTGCGAGCTGGTGCGCCCGGCGGATCAGGTGCCCGGGTGCGTGCTGGAAATCGAAGCTCTTGGACATGCGGCGAGTGTAGCCACGGCCGGGGCGGCTCCTGCACTTGCCAGGTCGATTATTAATATGTATGCTTATCATTTGTCCAGCGTATCGGGATCATTCATGACGCGGCCTCTTCAATTGATCGTTGCCGGCGGGGGTATCGGCGGGTTGGCTGCGGCGTTCGTGCTCGCCAGGGACGGGCATGCGGTCACCGTGCTGGAACAGTCCGCCGCGTTCGGCGAAATCGGAGCGGGCATCCAGCTCGGCCCCAACATCTTCAAGATGTTCGAGTACCTGGGCCTGACCGATGCCGTCAACCATGTGGCTTTCTTCCCCCCGGGCCTGGGCATGAACGACGTGCGCACCGGCGAGAGGGTCGTGCGCGTCCCATTGGGCGACACTGCCCGCGCCGCTTACGGGTTTCCGTACGGCGTCATCTATCGAGCCGACCTCCACCAGGTCTTCCTGGAAGCCTGCAAGGCCCTGCCCAATATCATGCTTCGCACCGGCAGCAAGGTCGAATCGTTCGGGCAGGACGCCTCGGGCGTGCGCGTGAAGCTAGCTGGTGGTGAAGTCGTGCCGGGAGATGCCCTCCTTGGCGCCGACGGCTTGTGGAGCCGCATCCGCGAAGCCGTCGTCGGCGACGGCAAGCCCCGCGTTTCCGGCCATATCGCCTATCGCGCCGTACTCAAGCGCGAAGACGTGCCGGCTCACCTGTGGAGCGACGACGTGCTGCTCTGGGGCGGCGAAAAAACCCACCTCGTGCACTACCCGCTGCGCCGGGGCGAGCTGTTCAACCTGGTGGCCGTCTTTCACAGCAACAAGTACGACGAAGGCTGGAACACTTTCGGCGACACCGCGGAATTGAACGAGCGCTTCGCCCATGCCGTGCCGCAGGTGCGTGAACTGCTGGACAAGATAGAAACCTGGAAGATGTGGGTGTTGTGCGACCGCGAGCCGGTGAAGAACTGGACCGACCGCCGCGTCACCTTGCTGGGCGACGCGGCCCACCCTATGCTGCAGTACCTGGCACAGGGCGCGGGGCAGGCCATCGAGGATGCGGTCGTGCTGGGCGAGGCCTTGCGCTTGACCCGGGGCGACGTGGCGCAGGCGTTCCAGAAGTACCAGCAGGCGCGTTACCTGCGCACCGGGCGGGTGCAGCTCACAGCGCGCTTTTACGGCGACATCTACCATGCGGCAGGCGTCCAGCGAGAACTGCGCAACCAGATGTTCCAGAGCGGCAAGGAGTCCGCGGGCTTCGCCGGCCTGAAGTGGATGTACGACGGGATCGATCCCAAGAACCTTTTCAGTTGAGGCCCATGCAGATAACACTGACAGAACCCAGCCGCCAGACACCGGTGCTGGGGGAATACGACGTAGTCGTCCTCGGCGGCGGCCCCGCCGGGATAGCCGCTTCAGTGGCCGCAGCCCGCGCCGGCCGCTCGACGCTGCTCATCGAGCGCTACGGCTTTCTCGGCGGCATGGGCACGGCGGCGGGCGTGACGAACTTCTGCGGGCTGCATGCGAATGTGCACGGCGAGATTCGCCAGGTCGTGCACGGCGTCGCCGACGACCTGCTCTCGCGCATCGATCGGCTTGGCGGGCTGAACACGCCGCACAACCTGTTCGGCAAGACGGTGGCGCAGGCGTACGACACTGCCGCCTACAAGATCGCCGCCGACGACCTGATGCTTTCCGCCCGGGTGAAGGTGCTGTTTCATGCGCTGGCCGCGGGCGTGCTCATGGAATCGGCCGGCCGCATCAAGGCGCTGTTGATCGAGACCAAGTCCGGCCGCGGCGCCGTGCTCGGCCGCTGTTTCATCGACTGCTCGGGTGACGGCGACCTTGCCGCCTGGGCCGGTGTGCCGTACGAGAACGGCGATGGCGCGGGCAACTTCCTCTACCCCTCGACCATGTTCCGCCTCAACGGCATCGATCCTGATCGTGCGGGCAAGGCCTGGGAGGTCATTCCGCAGCTGATGCTGGAAGCGGAAGCGGCGGGCCGCTACAAGTTTCCGCGAAAGACGCCCATCGTGCGGCCGCAGAAAAGCGGCATCGAGTGGCGCGTCAACCTCACCCAGCTGGCCAATGCCGAGGGCAATGCGATGGACGGCACCGATGCGGACGAACTGAGCGAAGCCGAGATGCTGGGCCGGCGGCAGATCGCCAGCGTCGCCAACTTCCTGAAGGAAGTGCCGGGGTTCGAGAATTCGTACATCGTCGACATCGCGCCGCAGGTCGGCATCCGCGAGACGCGGCGCGTGCAGGGGCGCTACCTCTTGACCGAAGCGGACGTGCTCGAATGCGCGAGCTTCGAGGACACCGTGGGCGTCAACGGCTGGCCCCTGGAACTGCACCTGAAGGGCGACGTCGAATTCCGCTGGCCGAAGATCCCGGAGAGCCGCGGATTCAATCACCTTCCCTACCGCATGACCGTGCCCGTGGAAACGGACAACCTGTGGGTCGCCGGCCGCTGCGCTTCCATGAGCCACGAGGCGCAATCGGCAGCCCGGGTCACCGGCGCCTGCTTCGTGATGGGCCAGGCCGCCGGCACTGCCGCACATCTCGCACTGGGCGCCGGCTCGCATGCTGCCGATGTGGATATCGCCGCCCTGCAAGCCCGCCTTGAACGCGATGGCGCCTACCTGGGCCGAAGCTAGTAGGCCCACCGAAGGAAATTCCCTCATGAACGCCCCCCATCCGACCGCCCCGCTGCGCGAGCAGCTGTATCGCGACATGGACCCGCTCAACCTGACCCCGCTGTGGGAGGTGCTGCATGCGCTGGTCCCGCCGCAGCCTGCGTCCCCCTGCGTGCCCGCACTGTGGAAATACGAAGAGGTGCGGCCCTTCCTGATGCGGGCCGGCGAAGCCATCACCGCGGAAGAAGCGGTGCGCCGGGTGCTGATCCTGGAGAACCCGGCCTTGCGCGGGCAATCGGCGATCACGCAGTCCCTCTATGCGGGCTTGCAGCTGATCCTGCCCGGTGAAGTGGCGCCCAGCCACCGGCACACGCAGAGCGCCCTGCGCTTCATCGTCGAGGGATCGGGCGCCTACACGGCCGTCGATGGCGAGCGCACCACCATGCGGCCGGGCGACTTCATCATCACGCCCAGCTGGACCTGGCATGACCACGGGCACGACGAAACCGGGCCCGTCGTCTGGCTGGATGGCCTGGACATCCCCATGATCCGTTTCTTCGACGCCGGTTTTGCCGAGAGCGCCTCCAGCAAGTCGCAGGCCGTTGCCCGCGCCGAAGGCAGCAGCTTCGCCCGCTACGGCCACAACATGGCGCCGGTCCGGCACGACGCACCGTTCGGCCTCGCCTCGCCGATCTTCAGCTACCCCTACGAGCGAAGCCGCGAGGCCCTGGACCGGCTGGAGCGCGACGCGCCGGTCGATGCCTGGGACGGGGTCAAGCTGCGCTACATCAACCCGCTTACCGGCGGCTCGCCGATGCCGACCATGGCGACCTTCATGCAGAAACTGCCGGCTGGTTTCAGCGGCAAGCCCTGGCGCCAGACCGACGGGGCGGTGTACAGCGTCGTCGAAGGCAACGGCGAAGCGGTCATCGAAAGCGGCGGCCAGAGCTGGCGCTTCGCATTTTCGCCACGCGATCATTTTGTCGTTCCGTCATGGCACACTGCGCGCTTCTCGTCGGAGCGTGGTTGTGTGCTGTTCAGCTACTCCGATCGCCCGGTGCACCAGGCACTGGGAATTCACCAGGAAGAAAGGTTGTCATGAGCTACGTTTTCACTCCCGCGCCCCCAGCTTCGGTACCCGTTCAGGGCCGCACCGAGCGCTTCCCGGTGCACCGCATCTACTGCGTCGGCCGCAACTACGAAGAGCACGCCAAGGAAATGGGCTTCACCGGCCGCGAGCCGCCGTTCTTCTTCCTCAAGCCCGCCGATGCCGTGGTTCCGGTGAACGCCGGCGAAACCGGCACTATCCCTTATCCCAGCCTCACCAAGGACCTCCACCATGAGATCGAGCTGGTGGTGGCCATCGGCACCGGCGGCAAGAACATCAAGGCCGCCGACGCGAAAAAGCACATCTACGGTTACGCGGTCGGGCTGGACATGACGCGGCGCGACCTGCAGGGCGAGATGAAGAAGCAAGGCCGGCCGTGGTGCATCGGCAAGGCCTTCGACCAGTCCGCACCGATCGGCCCGATCACGCCCGCCGACAAGGCCGGCGACGTCACCAAGGCCGTGATCTACGTGCAGGTGAACGGCAAAGACCGCCAGCGCAGCAATGTGTCCAAGCTGATCTGGAACATCGGTGAAACCATCGAACATCTGTCGGCCGCCTGGGAATTGCAGCCGGGCGACCTGATTTTCACAGGGACGCCCGAGGGCGTGGCTGCGGTGGTTTCGGGCGACACCCTGGTGGGCAGCGTCGCCGGCCTCGGTACCTTGTCGGTCAAGATCGCCTGAGGCCGGGCGCGGGCTTGCGCGCTGATCGAACGGGTTGTTCGATAATCGCGCAGCGCCCGCGCGCCGCCGGTCCGCCGGAAGGCGCGGGTTCGACAATCCCAAGAATAACGAGGAGAACGGATTGCGCCTATTGGAAAACCTGGCGAAACTCTGCGCCATCCTTGCCGGCGTCCTGCTGACGACGATCACGCTGATGACTTGCGTCAGCCTGATCGGGCGCAACACAGTCGGCATCACGCTGGTCGGAGACTTCGAGCTGACCGGCGTCGCCGCCGGCGCCGCGGTCGCGCTTTTCATGCCCTGGTGCCAACTACGGCGGGGCAACATCATCGTCGACTTCTTCACCGCCAAGGCGAGCGACGCGACCAACGCGGCGCTGGACCGTTTCGGCGCGCTCTTGCTGGGCGGCTCGATGGCCCTGCTCGCTTGGCGCGCCGCCTTGGGGGGCCTTAACGCCTACAACACGCACTCCGGCACCATGATGATCGGTTTTCCGGAATGGATCGTCTACGCGGCCATGGTGCCGCCGCTGGCGCTGACGGCCCTGATCGGCCTGGCCCAGGCCCTGCGTGGCTTCGACGTCGAGGTGACCGAATGAGCCCGCTTGCCCTCACATTGCTGATCTTCGCCATCATGCTGCTGCTGATGGCCGTACGGGTCCCCATCGCCATTTCGATGTTCGTGGCGGGCTGCGTGGGCTATGTGCTGCAGGCAGGCTGGGCGCCGCTGGCGAGCTTCCTTAACACCCAGGCATTCGCCCGCTTTGCCAGCTACGACCTGTCGGTCATACCCCTGTTCATCCTGATGGGAAACTTCGCCACCCAGGGCGGCATCTCCAAGGCGCTGTTCGAGGTGGCCAGTTCCATCATGTCCCGCTTCAAGGGCGGGTTGGCCATGGCGGCGGTGATGGCCTGCGCCGCCTTCGGCGCGATCTGCGGCTCCTCGGTGGCCACGGCCGCCACGATCACGTCCGTCGCCCTGCCGGAGATGAAACGGCACGGCTATTCGGGGCGCCTGTCGACCGGGGCGCTTGCCGCCGGCGGCACTTTGGGCATCCTGATCCCTCCTTCCGTTCCGCTCGTCGTCTATGCGATCCTGGCGGAGCAGAACATCGCCAAGCTGTTCGCCGCGGCGATGATCCCGGGCCTGATCGCCATGGTGGGCTACATGATCGCAATCGCCGTTTACGTGCGGGTCGTCCCGGGACATGCGCCGGAGCATGAGGACGATGCGCCCAAGCTGACCCTGGCCGCGTTAGCGGGGGTGCTGCCGATCGCGATCATCTTCCTGATCGTGTTCGGCGGGATCTACGGCGGCCTGTTCACCCCCACCGAGGGCGCCGCCGTCGGGGCCGCCGCGACCTTTGGCGCGGCCTTGCTGCGGCGCGAGATGACCTGGCGGAAGTTCAAGCATTGCTTCTACGCCACGGCCGAAAGTTCGGCCATGATCTTCCTGATCTTCATCGGCGCGGACCTGATGAACTCCGCGCTGGCCCTGACACAGGTGCCCAACCAGTTGGCCGCCGTGGTCGGCAGCTGGGGCCTCTCGCCGGTCGCCGTGGTCGGCGCCATACTGCTGTTCTACGTGGTGCTGGGTGCGGTCATGGACGAGCTGTCGATGATCCTGCTCACCATCCCGATCTTCTTTCCGATGGTCATGGGCCTGGACTTCGGCATGCCGAAAGAGTCCGTGGCGATCTGGTTCGGCATCATGGTGCTGATGACCGTGGGCTTCGGATTGCTGGCGCCGCCTGTAGGCCTGAATGTCTACATCGTCAACGGCATGGCCAGGGATGTCCCCATCAGCGAGAGTTACCGCGGAGTCATGCCCTTCCTCATCAGCGACACGCTGCGCACCCTGCTGCTGCTGTTCTTTCCCGCGATCTCGCTCTGGCTGGTGAAGTACATCAGCTGAGGGAAAGCCCCCGAGTCGGCCGGCCCGGCCGTGCGTTAACTTACCGTCCACCACTGGAGAACTACATGATCCAACGTCGCACACTGCTGAAGTCCACGGCCGCCGTCGCGCTGGGGACGCCGGGCCTGAGCGGGCTGGCGCAACAAGCCGTCACCCTCAAGTTCCATACCTTCATGGCGCCGCAGTCCAACGTCTGGCTGACCATGCACAAGCCCTGGATGGAAAAGGTCGAGAAGGAGTCGGGCGGCCGGATCAAGTTCGAGGGCTACCCCGCCATGCAGCTGGGCGGCACGCCGGTGCAGCTCTATGACCAGGCCAAGGACGGAGTGGTCGACATCGTCTGGACCCTCCCCGGCAACACGGCGGGCCGTTTCCCGCGCATCGAGGTGTTCGAGCTCCCGTTCATGATGAACAACGCCGAGGCCACCTCCAAGGCTTATTGGGAATACGTGCAGACCGTCGCACCCGACGAATTCAAGGACGTGCAGGTGCTGGCCTTGCATGTGCACGGCCCGGGCATGTTCCACACCAAGGACAAACTCATCAAGACGGTTGACGACCTGAAAGGCATGAAGGTCCGCGGACCCACCCGCCAGATCACCAAGATGCTGGGCTTTGTCGGCGCCACGCCCGTAGGCATGCCGCTGCCGGCCATTCCGGATGCGCTGTCGAAGGGCACGATCGACGGCTGCGTGATCCCCTGGGAGGTCGTGCCCTCGGTCAAGGTCCACGAGCTCACCAAGTTCCACAGCGAGTTCGACAACTCCGGCGGCGCGCTCTACACCACCACCTTCGTGATGGGAATGAACAAGGCCAAATACAACTCGCTCGCGCCCGACCTGAAAAAGGTCATCGACAACAACTCGGGCATGGCCACCTCCGGCTGGCTGGGCCAGGTGCAACAGGGCAACGACCCGATCGGGCGCAAGGCGGCCGAAGATCGCAAGAACACGATCTACAGGATCACCCCTGCCGACGCGCAGGAATTCAAGCGCAAGGCGCGCCTGGTCGAGGTGGAATGGGTGGAAGACATGAACAAGCGCGGCTTCGACGGCAAGAAGCTGCTGGAAACCGCCCGCGCCTTGATCGACAAGCACGGAAAGGGTGCGGCGCCGGCCAAGAAGGCCTGACCGCGCCACCACTACACTTGGGGGATGCTTCGCACCCCCATCAAACATTGCAGGAACTGCGGCACGGCAGTGGTGTACCGGGTGCCCGACGACGGGGACACCCGCCAGCGCGCCGTCTGCCCTTCCTGCGACACCATCCACTACGAGAACCCCCTGAACGTGGTCGGCACCGTGCCCTACTGGGGCGAGCAGGTGCTTTTATGCAAGCGCAACATCGAGCCTCGCTGGGGCAAGTGGACCCTGCCTGCCGGCTTCATGGAGCTGGGAGAAACCACGGCGCAGGGCGCGGCGCGCGAGACCGACGAGGAGGCCGGTGCGCAGATCGAGATGGAAGGCTTGTTCAGCGTGCTCAGCGTGCCGCGCGTCAACCAGGTCCACATGTTCTACCGCGCCCGCCTGCTGAGCGATCGCTTCGACCCGGGCCATGAAACGCTCGAAGCGCGCCTGTTCTCGGAGCAGGAAATCCCCTGGGAGGAGATCGCGTTCAAGACGGTGAAGGAAACGCTGCTTTGCTACTTCGAGGACCGGCGGCGCGGCCGGTACGAAGTGCACAACATCGACATCGCCTAGTTACGGAGTCTGCTGTCTTCGCGCAGCCTGGCTTCCTCGCGCCGCTTGGCGCACAGCGGGTGATTTCGCGTGCCCGCTTTCTCGCACTGCTCGGACAGGCAGAATTCCTTGGACAGGAAGAGCTTGTCCTTGCAGGCCTCCACTGCGCTGTGCGCAGCGGCTGCGAGGTGTGTGGACACAGGCCGCGGCTCGTTCCGCTGGGGCGCAGGCTCTGACAGGACGACGGGGCGTGAGGTTTCCGGCGCAGGCGCGGACGCGACTCCCTTGGCCTTGGCCGCGCTGGCCGGCCGGCGGGCGGCGCCGGCGGGCGCCGGAATGGCGGTGGGTGTCTGGGCTGCGTCCATAACACCAGGAGCCGCAGCCACGACGACCGGCGCCACCACCGCTGCATTGCGTGGGGACGAAGCGGAACTGGCGGGCCCGGCTGCGGTTTGCCCAGGACCGGGTTTCCCCATCAGGAACAGGGCCGCGATGCCGCCCAACGCCACCGCGCCCAGCGCCGCAAACACGGCGGGAGACGTCTTCCTGCGCGTCGGCGCAGCTGGCTCCACTGAGGGCGGCGATGGCGGTGGCTCGGTCGGCGCGGCTGAGGCCACCGAATTCTCGGGCGGAGTAGGCGTCCCCGTCGGCTCCGTGACCGTGGGAGCCGAATCTTCGCCGGACTGCGCCGGCTGCGCAGCCACCAGCGGCGTCGTGGCGGTGTAGGCACGGGTGGTCTCGAGGTCCTGGCCGCCGGGAACGGCGGGGATGCTGCGGCCGCTGAGGACGGTCTGGTCCGGCGAGCTGCCGGCGCCGGCGAGCTTGCGTATGCGCCGGCGAGCCAGGTCGGCGTAGATGCCCGCCGGAAACTTGTCCAGGAAGCCAAGCAGTTCCTCGGGATCCGTCGAATCCTTGATGTCCTTCCAGTAAACCAGCTCCAGCTCCTGTGTCACCGTGGAGCCACCCGTCATGGAGTTTTCTCCGGCGGCCGGCGAGTCGGGCTTCCTGGAGGGATTGGCAGGCGGAACAATGGTGGCGTCCTCCGCCCGCCGGATCGCCGATTGCAGGGCGGAAGCGAAATCGCGCGCCGTCGCAAACCGCTGCTCGCGGTCCTTGGCCAGGGCGCGGGCCACGACTGCATCGATGGCCGAGGGCAGCCGCGTATTGAAGGAGCTTGGCGGCGGCGGCGTGTGGCCGATGATCTGGTGGATGATGGAAAAGTCGTTGTCGCCGTCGAACGGCCGCTTGTCCGTGAGCAGCTGGTAGAGCACGACGCCCACGGAGAAGAGATCGGCCCGCGAGTCGATCTTCTGGCCCTGCACCTGCTCGGGCGACATGTACTTGAGGGTGCCGACCATGCTGCCCTGCGTGCGCGTGGCCTCGCCGGAGTCCTGCATGCGGGCCACGCCGAAATCGGTGAGCTTGACGCGGCCACCCGGCTCGATCAGCAGGTTGGCGGGCTTGATGTCGCGGTGCACAACGCCCTGCTTGTGCGCATAGTCCAGGGCCGACAGCAAGTCGCGGATCATCTTGAGCGACTGCTCGAGGGAGTAGCGGTGGCCTTTGTCGAGATGGTGCTTGAGGTCGTCGCCCTGGATGTACTCCATCACCAGGTAGGCCATGTCGCCGTCGCGGTCGGAGTCGTAGACGCTGACGATGTTGGGGTGCTGCAGCCGTGCCGCCGACCTGGCCTCGGTACGGAAGCGAGACTCGTATTCGGCCGCGGCTTCTTCCGAGAGGTTCTCCACCTTGACGGTCTTGATCGCGACCCGCCGCTCCAGGTTGGGGTCGCGGCCCTCATACACGATCCCCATCGCCCCCTTGCCGAGGACGCGGACCAGGTCATAGCGGCCAAGCTTTTTTAGACTCACAACAACTGCGTCTTGTAGCGGGGAGGAGCCGATTCTAGCCTGCGCCCCATAGCGGCGAATCAGGCCGTCACCGAAAACTGCAACACCGGGGCGCCTTCGGCCTCCCGCTCGCAACCCAGGGTGATCTCGCCCTGCCCCACCAGGTAGCACTCGGTGCGTCGCAACACCACGGGCTCACTCTGGTTGCCCACGTAGACCCAGGTGCCGAAGCTCGACGCGTCGCTCAGGATGAAGTGGCCGCCACGCCACTCCACGGTGGCGTGCACCCGGGATACCCGCGAGTCGTTGATGGAGAGCGTCGCCGTGGTCGCGCGCCCCAGGGTCAGCTTGTCGTCGCGGGGCCCCAGCCGCAGCGTGCGGCCCAGGGCGGAGATTTCCAGCAGGCCATCCTTCGCCGCCCTGAACAGGGAGACGCCCATCACGGTGGCGTCCGCGTCGCGATCGACCTGCCAGTCGACGCGGAAGATTTCTGTCACCTCGGACTTGCCGCGCAAGTACATGGGGCCCAGGCTGCGCAGCTGCGCCTGCTGCAGCGGCCCGAGCGCATCGCGCACCCGCTGTGTCGTGAGGATCTGCTCGGCGCCCGCGAGGTCGGCCAGTCGGGCGGCGCTGTTGACCGCGTCGCCGTAGCAATCGCCGTCGATCTCCACCACCTCGCCGGCCTCCACGCCCATCTGCATCTGGATCGGTGCGCCTACTCCGCCCGCGACCACCGGCTTGTCCTGCAACCGCTTCTGGATCGCGACGCAGGCGGCCAGGGCCTCGCTCTCGCGGGGAAACACCACGAAGAGGCCGTCACCCAGCAGCTTGACCACCCGGCCGCTGTGTTCCTCGAAGGTCTTGCTGAGCGCAGCCGTGAGTTGGGTCACGAAGCGGCCGGCGGTCTCGTCGCCCAGTCGCTCGAAGATGCCGGTGCTTCCGACCAAATCCGCAAAGACAACTGTAGCCACGATGAGTCAGTGTCCCGGGTTGGTTGTTATGGGAATAAAGACCATTCCCGGCGATTCTATGCGCCGGGGTGTCCAGCACAACGGTGGGCGACCCGGAAAGAAAAACGGGTTACTGCCTTGGAGCAGTAACCCGTTTATTTTGACAATTGGTCGGCGTGGCGGGATTCGAACTCGCGACCCCTTGCACCCCATGCAAGTGCGCTACCAGGCTGCGCTACACGCCGAAGCCACGGATTATAACCCGCCGCGCGCGCCGGTTCGGCTCATGAGCACATCAATGTGTGGATGAAAGCAGGTCGCGGATCTCGAACAGTTCGCGGCGCACCTGCGACATCTTCTGTGAGAACAGATCGCGCTCCTCGGGCGGCGCGCTGTCTTCGAAATCGGCGAAGGTCGAATCCTCGACTTCGATGACCTCGACCCCATCGAGCATGACCTCGCCGGCCCGGCGCTTATCGCGCTCCACCTGGACCAGTTCCTGCAGCTTGTTGCGCGCACCGCTGATCGTGAAGCCCTGGTCATACAGCAGATCGCGGATGCGGCGGATCATGAGCACCTCGTGGTGCTGGTAGTAGCGGCGGTTGCCGCGCCGCTTCATGGGCCGCAGCTGCGTGAATTCCTGCTCCCAATACCGTAGCACGTGAGGCTTGACGCCGCATAGGTCGCTGACCTCACCGATGGTGAAGTAGCGCTTGGCCGGTATGGATGGGAGAGCTTTCTCCATTGAAATCAATGTGGTACGCGAGAAAGCTGCTAGGTTACTCTAAGACAGCGCGCTTGCAAAGCCCGTTCGCGGGCGGTCCGCGAATTGTTGTTTCGGCTCACTCCTCCAGCGCGCCCTCGCCTTGAATCTGCTCTTTCAGCTTGTGGCTGGCGTGGAACGTCACCACCCGGCGCGCCTGGATCGGGATGGCCTCGCCGGTGCGCGGATTGCGCCCGGGCCGGGGCGCCTTGGTGCGGATCTGGAAATTGCCGAAGCCGGAGATCTTCACGTCCTTGCCTTCGACCAGGCTGCCTGCGATCAGGTCGAAGAACGCGTCGATCATGTCCTTGGACTCGCGCTTGTTCAAGCCGATCTGCTCGAACAGCAATTCTGCGAGTTGGGCCTTGGTCAGTGCGGGCGTTTCAAGGCTTTCAACCGCGAAATCCATGATGTCTTCTTGCTTCATTGTTGTTGTGAGCGCGTCCAAATGGCTATCCCCTCAGGCGCCCGCCGAGCTGGCCGGCAATGCTGTCCACGATGGCTCTCACGGCCGCGTCGATCTGTTCGTCGGTCAGTGTGGCTTCGCCGCTGGCCAGCGTCAAGCGCACGGCCAGGCTTTTTTCGTGGGCCGCCAGGCCGGGGACGGACTGCTTGGGCTTGTAGACATCGAACAGCGAGGCCTCGCGCAGAAGGCCCCCCGTGGCGGCCGCGTGCACCGCAGCAAGGACTGCGTCATGGGTGACGTTATCGGCCACGATCACGGCGATGTCGCGCTGGGCGGGCTGGAACTTGGGCACCGGCTCGAAGACGGCGACCTGGCGGTTCACGACCGCGTCCAGGTCGAGTTCGAACAACAGCGGCGCATGGGCCAGTTCCCAGGCCTGGCGCCAACGCGGGTGCAGTTCGCCGACCACGCCAACCTGACGGCCGTCCAGCCAGATGCCGGCGCAGCGCCCAGGATGCAGCGCAGGATGATCGGCGGGCTTGAACTGGGCCTTCAGCGGCGACAGCAAGGCTTCGACGTCGCCTTTGACGTCATAGAAATCGGCGCCGGTGCTCTTGCGTGCCCACTGCAGGCCATCGGCGTCGCCGTAGGCCAGGCCGGCCACCCGCATAGGCTGGTGGATGCCTCGCACGGTGGTGTCGGTGGTGGTCACAGCGGCATCGCGCAGGAACACGCGGCCCAGCTCGAACACCCGCACCCGCTCCGCCTTGCGATCCAGATTGAACTTGAGCGCGTGCAGCAAGGACCCCAGCAGCGACGAGCGCATGACACTCATCTGGCTGGCGATCGGGTTGAGCAGGCGGATCGGGTCGGCATTGCCGGCCAGGTCGCGCTCCCAGCTTTCCTCAACGAAGCTCATGTTGATGGTTTCCTGGTAGCCCAGGGCGGCGAGCAGCCTGCGTATGGCGAACCGGCTGCGCCTGGCCTCCGGCGGCAGTTTGGCGATGATCGGCGCGAGCGGCGGCGTGGTCGGCAACTGGTTGTAGCCAATGATGCGGACGACTTCCTCGATCAGGTCCTCTTCGATCGTGAGGTCGAATCGCCAGGCGGGCGGCTTCACGGTCAGCACGCCGTTCGCTGCGCTCGCCACCAGGCCCAGGCGCGACAAGGCGTTGGTGCACTGCTCCTCGGTCACCGGCATGCCGATGACTTTGGCGGCGCGCGCCACGCGCAGGCTGACGGGCTTTTGCTCCGGCAGCTTGATGATCTGGTCGTCCATGGGACCGGCTTCGCCGCCGCAGATCTCCTGGATCAGGCGAGTGATGTGCTCGATGTGCTGAACCGTCTGGCTCGGGTCCACGCCGCGCTCGAAGCGGTGGCCGGCATCGGTCGAGAAGTTGAATCGGCGCGAGCGCCCCTGGATGGCGAGCGGCCACCAGAAAGCGGCCTCGACGTACACATTGCGGGTGTCGTCGGACACCGCGGTCGCGTCGCCACCCATGATGCCGGCCAGCGACTCGACCTCACGGTCGCCGGCGATGACGCCCACGGCCTCATCGACAGTCACGGTATTGCCGTTCAGCAGCTTGAGCTGCTCGCCGGGCTTGCCCCAGCGAACTTCGAGCGCACCGTGGATCTTGTCGTAGTCGAAGATGTGCGAAGGCCGGCCGAACTCGAACATCACGTAGTTCGAGATATCGACCAGCGCCGTGACGCTGCGCTGGCCGCAGCGCTCGAGGCGATCGACCATCCACTGCGGCGTCTTGGCCTTGGTATTGACGTTGCGCACGATGCGCCCGGAGAAACGCCCGCACAGATCCGGCGCCAGAACCTTGACCTTCAGCCTGGCATCGTGGGCCGGCTGCACGGGTGCAAATTCGGGCTGCTTGAGCGGAGCGCCGGTGAGCGCCGACAACTCGCGCGCCACGCCGAAGACGCTCAAGGCGTGGGCGAGATTGGGCGTGAGCTTGAGCGTGAAAAGCGTGTCGTCCAGCTTCAGCACTTCGCGCACATCCGCGCCCACCGGCGCGTCGGCCGCCAGTTCGAGCAGGCCGCCGTGGTCTTCGCTGAGCTTGAGCTCGCGCGCCGAGCAGAGCATGCCCTGGCTCTCGACGCCGCGCAGCTTGCCCAGCTTGATCAGGAACGGCTTGCCGTCCTCGCCGGGAGGCAACTCCGCGCCGACCAGGGCGCAAGGCACCTTGATGCCGACGCGTGCGTTCGGTGCGCCGCAAACGATGTTGAGCAGGCTGCCCTGCCCCACGTCGACCTGGCACACGCGCAGGCGGTCGGCGTCGGGGTGCTGGACGGCTTCCTTGATTTCACCAACCACGATCTTGGTGAATGGCGGCGCGGCGGGGCGCAGTTCTTCCACCTCCAGCCCACCCATGGTGAGCGTGTCGGCGACCTGTTGGGTGGTCAACGGCGGATTGCAGAATTCGCGCAGCCAGGACTCGGGGAATTGCATGTTGTTCTAGTCGCGAAGGCGGTTAGCGGAATTGGCGGAGGAACCTGATGTCGCCGTCGAAGAACAGGCGCAGGTCGTTGACGCCGTAGCGCAGCATCGTCAGGCGGTCCGGCCCCATGCCGAAGGCGAAGCCGATGTACTTCTCGGGATCCAGGCCCATGTTGCGGACCACGGCCGGGTGCACCTGGCCGGACCCGGCGACTTCGAGCCAGCGGCCGGCCAGCGGGCCGCTCTGGAACTGGATGTCGATCTCGGCGCTGGGCTCGGTGAACGGGAAGAAGCTGGGGCGAAAGCGCAGCGCCAGGTCTTCGCTCTCGAAGAAGGTGCGGCAGAAATCCGTGAACACGACCTTCAGGTCCTTGAAGCTCACGTTCTCGCCCAGCCACAAGCCTTCGCACTGGTGAAACATCGGCGAATGGGTGGCGTCGCTGTCCACTCGGTAGGTGCGGCCGGGGGCGATGACGCGGATCTCGGGCATCTCGCGGCCCGCGTACTTCTTGATGTGGGCGTGCGCATAGCGCACCTGCATCGGGCTGGTGTGCGGACGCAGGTTGTAGGGGATGCCATCGTCGCCGTTGATGTCGACGTAGAACGTGTCCTGCATCGAGCGCGCCGGGTGGTTGGGCGGATTGTTCAGCGAGGTGAAGCTGTGCCAGTCGCTCTCGATCTCGGGCCCGTCGGCCACGTCGAAGCCCATGCTGGCGAAAATCTGCTCGATGCGCTCCATCGTCAGGCTCACCGGGTGCAGGCTGCCAGGCTCGCGCAGGCGTCCGGGCAGCGAAACGTCCAGCGCCTCGGCCTTGAGCTGGATATCGAGTTCCGCGTCCGCCAGCGCCTGCCGGCGGGCATTGAGTGCAGCCTCGATGGCCTGCTTGGCCGTGTTGATCGCGGCGCCACGGGTCTTCTTCTCTTCGACGCTCAGCGCGGCCATGCCCTTCATCAGCTCGGTGATGCGGCCGGCCTTGCCGATGAATTGCGCCTTGGCATTTTCCAGGTCGGCGGGCGTTGCCGCGTCCGCGAAAGCGGTGCGCGCCGAGTCGACAATGGATTCAAGTTCAATCGTCATAGTCACAGATGAAAACAGGGCTAGAGCCTTCGGCCCTAGCCCTGTCCTTGTAGGTTGCACCAGGCACCGCTCACGCGGTGCCAACCGTGAACTCAAGCAGCCAGCTTGGCCTTGACTTGCTCCACGATACCTGCAAAAGCGGCCTTGTCGTGCACGGCGATGTCCGCCAGGACCTTGCGGTCGATCTCGATGCCGGCCTTGCGGATGCCGTTGGCGAACTGGCTGTAGGTCATGCCCAGTTCACGGGCGGCCGCGTTGATACGGGCAATCCAGAGTTGGCGGAACACGCGCTTCTTGGCACGGCGATCGCGGTAGGCGTATTGCCCCGCCTTCATCACCGCTTCTTTGGCGACGCGGAATACATTGCCGCGGCGGCCGCGGAAACCCTTGGCGAGGGCGAGAACTTTCTTGTGGCGGGCGCGAGCCGTTACACCACGTTTGACGCGAGGCATGTGATTACTCCTTGTTCGTCGGTGTTAGATGCCACGGCCGGGCAGCATGGCGGCCATCGAAACCATGTTGGTTTCGTGAACCGTCACCGCACCGCGAAGGTGGCGCTTGTTCTTGGTGGTCTTCTTGGTCAGGATGTGACGCTTGAAGGCTTGGCCGCGCTTGACGGTACCACCGGGACGAACGCGGAAACGCTTTTTCGCGCCGCTCTTGGTCTTCATCTTGGGCATGTGAATGCTCCTATTACTTGTGCTCGTGAGGCGCCGCGGAAACTTTCCGCGTCTTGTAGGCCCCGAGCCACTTGTTGGCGAGTTTCGAACTCACCACTTGTTGGCGAGTTTCAAAAGAACTCGCCGGTCATCGCCTCCAAGGAGGCTCTGATCTTTACGCCGAAGCCGCTTGCGGGGCTTCAGCTGCGGGCTTTACAGCCACTTTCTTCTTGCCGGGCGCGATCATCATGATCATCTGGCGGCCTTCCAGCTTGGGAAACTGCTCGACGATGATGATGTCCGCCAGCTCGTCGCGAATCCGGTTCAACAGCGCCATGCCAATTTCCTGGTGCGTGATCTCGCGGCCCCTGAAGCGCAGCGTGATCTTGCACTTGTCGCCTTCAGCCAGGAAGCGCCTGATATTGCGCATCTTGATGTTGTAGTCACCGTCGTCGGTGCCCGGCCGGAATTTGACTTCCTTGATCTCGATGACCGTCTGCTTGGCTTTCGCTTCCGCCGCCTTCTTCTGTTCCTGGTACTTGAATTTGCCGTAGTCCATCAAGCGGCACACCGGCGGGTTCGCCGTGGCGGCGATTTCGACCAGATCGACATCCAGCTCGCCCGCCATCCGCAGTGCTTCGCTGAGACTGACAATCCCCAACGGCTCGTTTTCGGGCCCCGAGAGGCGTACTTCCGGGGCCATGATTTCCCGGTTCAGGCGGTGCTTGCGTTCCTCGCGTTGGCGGCGGTCGCGAAATTCAGTAGCGATGGTCCAAATCCTTCTAAAACGTTGCTACCAATATGATAGCGAAACTGCCTCCATCCGCGCGGTCAAGCGACTGTTTTCCTTTGAGGATCAGAGCTTGTTGGCGATGTCCTGGGCGATCCTTTGAGAGAACGCTTCGAGGGTCATCGCGCCGAGGTCCTGGTTGCCCCGGGCGCGCACGGAGGCAGCACCAGCAGCCATCTCCTTGTCGCCCACGACAAGGATGTACGGCAGCTTCTGCATCGAATGCTCGCGTATTTTATACGTTATTTTCTCGTTGCGCAGATCGAGCTCTACCCTAAGCCCTTGATTTTGCAGCGTTTTGGCTACTCGACGAGCGTAATCACCCTGCGAATCCGTGATATTGAGCACAACCGCTTGCACCGGAGCCAGCCAGGCCGGCAGGGCTCCGGCGTGCTGTTCGATCAGGATTCCGATGAAACGCTCCAGGCTGCCGACGATCGCCCGGTGCAGCATCACCGGGCGGTGGCGCGCCCCATCCTCGCCGACGTACTCGGCGTCCAGCCGCTCGGGCATCGAAAAATCGACCTGCATGGTGCCGCACTGCCACTGGCGGCCGATCGCATCCTTCAGCGTGTACTCGATCTTGGGGCCGTAGAAGGCGCCCTCGCCGGGGGCGACCTCGAACTCGCAGCCCGATGCACGCAGGCTTGCCATCAGCGCATGCTCGGCCTTGTCCCAGCTTTCCTCGGAGCCGATGCGCTTGTCAGGCCGCGTCGCGATCTTGTAGATGATGTGGTCGAAGCCGAAATCCTTGTAGACCTTCTGCAGCAGCGTCGTATAGGCCGTGCATTCGCCCAGGATATGGTCCTCGGTGCAGAAGATATGTCCGTCGTCCTGGGTGAAGCCGCGCACCCGCATGATGCCGTGCAGGCCACCCGTGGGCTCGTTGCGGTGGCACTGGCCGAACTCGCCGTAACGCAGCGGCAGGTCGCGATAACTTTTCACGCCCTGCTTGTAGATCAGGATGTGGCCGGGGCAGTTCATCGGCTTGAGCGCGTAGTCGCGCTTCTCCGATTCCGTCGTGAACATGTTTTCGCGGTACTTGTCCCAGTGGCCGGTCTTCTCCCAGAGCGTCTTGTCCAGCAGCTGCGGCCCCTTGACCTCCAGGTAGCCGTTGTCGCGGTAGACCTGCCGCATGTACTGCTCCACGCCCTGCCAGATCGTCCAGCCCTTGGGATGCCAGAACACGACGCCGGGCGCGTGCTCGTCGATGTGGAACAGGTCGAGTTCGCGGCCCAGCTTGCGGTGATCGCGCTTTTCGGCCTCCTCGAGCATCGTCAGGTACTGCTGCAGTTCGTCCTTGGTCGCCCAAGCCGTGCCGTAGATGCGTTGCAGCATCTCGTTGCGGTGGTCGCCGCGCCAGTAGGCGCCTGCCACCTTCATGAGCTTGAAGAACTTCAGCTTGCCGGTGCTCGGCACGTGCGGGCCGCGGCACAGGTCCTCGAACTTGCCTTCGCGATAGAGCGACACGTCCTCGTTGGCGGGGATGCTGGCGATGATCTCCGCCTTGTAATGCTCGCCGATGCCGTTGAAATGCGCGACGGCCTCGTCGCGGGGGAGCACCCGTCGGGTCACCGGCTCGTCCTTGGCCGCCAGCTCCGACATGCGCTTTTCGATGGCCACCAGATCCTCTGGCGTGAACGGGCGCTTGTAGGCGAAGTCGTAATAAAAGCCGTTCTCGATCACCGGGCCGATCGTTACCTGTGCCTCGGGGAACAGCTCTTTGACCGCGTACGCCAGCAAATGCGCCGTCGAATGGCGGATGACCTCCAGGCCGTCCGGGTCCTTGGCGGTGATGATGGAAAGCGGGCTGTCCTTGTCGATCGTGTAGCTGGTGTCGACGACCTTGCCGTCCACCTTGCCGGCGAGCGCCGCCTTGGCCAGGCCGGGGCCGATCGAAGCGGCCACGTCGGCCACCGTCACCGGGCCGGGATATTCGCGTTTGGAACCGTCGGGAAGCGTGATCTGGATCATTTGGAGCGTCTGAAAAACAAAAAAGCGCGACCGGTAGCCGCGCTTTTGTGGATGCTGAAAGGACTCAACGCACGCGACTACTCGGCCTCAGGAGGCCGTAAACCCTTCCGGTGTAGTTCGCGGTGTCATAACCAGGGTGCCTTTCTCGCTCTTTTTTGCCAATGTAGCCTCGATTCTAACCGGCGGGAACAAACCCCGCTCCGCTGCAGCGCGGGCAAGGCGTGATGACGGTCTGCTTCTCGACCTCGAA
Source organism: Caenimonas soli (assembly GCF_013155545.1). Lineage (GTDB taxonomy): Bacteria > Pseudomonadota > Gammaproteobacteria > Burkholderiales > Burkholderiaceae_C > Ramlibacter > Ramlibacter soli. The sequence goes on from NZ_JABJVV010000007.1 coordinate 210,677, forward strand.
GTGCTCGTTGATGTTTTCGCTGTCGATACGTAGCTCACCGGTGCCGCTGCAGTCCGGGCACTTGGCCTGGTTGAGCTGGCTGGCGTCGAAGACGCCGGTCTTTTCTTCGGATGTACCCATGGCCCCCGTCCTGTCTTGTCGTTACAGGCCCGTACTCTACGACGAAAGGCTGAAACGACAAACCCCGCCCCGATAGAAACCGGAACGGGGTCCAGGGACCAGCCCGTCAGGCGGCTTTCTTCTCGTCGAAGAACTGTTCGTCTTCGGTCGAGCCCTTGAGCGCGGCCGTGGAGGCATTGGCTTCGATCGTCGTGGTGACGGAGTCGAAGTAACCCGTGCCCACTTCGCGCTGGTGCTTGACAGCCGTGAAGCCACGGTCGGCGGCGGCGAACTCCTTCTGCTGCAGTTCGACGAACGCGCTCATGTTGCTGCGGGCGTAGCCGTAGGCGAGCTCGAACATGGAGTAGTTCAGGCTGTGGAAGCCGGCCAGCGTGATGAACTGGAACTTGTAGCCCATCGCGCCCAGTTCCTTCTGGAACTTGGCGATGGTGGCATCGTCCAGGTTCTTCTTCCAGTTGAAGGACGGCGAGCAGTTGTAGGCCAGCAGCTTGCCCGGGAACTTGGCATGGATCGCGTCGGCGAATTGCTTGGCGAAGGCCAGGTCGGGCGTGCCGGTTTCGCACCAGATCAGGTCGGCGTATTCGGCATAGGCCAGGCCGCGGCTGATGGCTTGCTCGACGCCGTTCTTGCTGCGGTAGAAGCCTTCCACGGTGCGCTCGCCCGTGAAGAACGGCTTGTCGTTCTCGTCCACGTCAGTGGTCACCAGATCGGCGGCCTCGGCGTCGGTGCGAGCCAGGAGGATGGTGGGCGTGCCCATCACGTCGGCAGCCAGGCGGGCGGCGATGAGCTTGGAAACGGCTTCACGGGTAGGCACCAGGACCTTGCCGCCCATGTGGCCGCACTTCTTGGCGGCGGCCAGCTGGTCTTCGAAGTGCACGCCGGCGGCGCCCGCTTCGATCATGGACTTCATCAGTTCGAACGCGTTCAGCACGCCGCCGAAGCCGGCTTCCGCATCGGCAACGATGGGAGCGAAGTAGTCGACATAGCCGGCGTCGCCGGGGCCCTTGCCTTCGCTCCACTGGATCTGGTCGGCGCGGGTGAAGGTGGCGTTGATCCGCTTGACGACCTTCGGCACCGAGTCCACCGAGTACAACGACTGGTCGGGGTACATCTCGCCGTTGCTGTTGGCGTCGCCGGCTACTTGCCAGCCGGACAGGTAGATGGCCTTGAGGCCGGCCTTGACCTGCTGCATGGCCTGGTTGCCCGTCAGCGCGCCCAGCGAGTTGACGAAGGGCTCGGTGTTGATCAGGTTCCAAAGCTTTTCGGCGCCGCGCTTGGCCAGCGTGTGCTCGACCTGGAGCGAACCGCGCAGCTTGACCACGTCGGCGGCGCTGTAGCCGCGCTTGATACCCTTCCAGCGGGGATTTTCAGCCCAGTCTTTTTCGAGTTGTGCAATCTGCTGCTCGCGGGTCAGGTGGGTCCAGGATGTCATGTCGTCGCTCCGAGTTGAAAAGAGAAAGGTCGATGGCTGAACTTTAAGTCTTGTAGAAGACTTTGTGAAGCTCTTATGTCTTATACAAGACATATTTTTATATCGTTCAAAATCAACGACTTGCCATTTAAATTTCTCAATGTGGAAAATAATTTCTTGTATTGAGAAATTTTTGCGCGCCGCAACATGACGTCATTTCACAATGCGGTAACAGACCCACGTTGGATGAAACGAGCTCGGTTGCCAGGCCGCAGCCGGGTTGATGCATGATCCCCCGTTTGAAAAAAATCCATAACGAATGAGCCCGGGCACGCATCGCCTGTTCGCCTATGCCTGCCTGGCCTTGAGCATGTCGCTCGTCGGCAGCTACGTCGCGCTGTCCAAACCGCTGGCTGCCGCCATTCCCGTATTTCTGCTTGCCTGGTTGCGCTTTGGCATCGGCGGGCTGGCCATGGTGCATTGGCTGCGCAAGCCCCACGGCGAGCTCCCCATGACGCCGCAGACCAAGAAGCTGCTGTTCCTCGAGTCCTTCCTTGGCAACTTCCTGTTCTCGGTTTGCATGCTGTTCGGCGTGAGCATGACCAGCGCGGTGTCCGCGGGGGTGATCATGGCCTCGATCCCGGCCGTGGTGGCCCTCATGAGCTGGGCCTTCCTGCGTGAGCGCATCGGTTTGCGCATCTGGGGCGCCGTCGCCTGCGCCGCATTGGGTATCGCGCTCTTGGGCCTGGCCAAGCCCGAAGGCGAAGCCTCCAACGCCGCCTCCAGCTGGCTGGGCAACCTGCTGGTGTTCGGCGCCGTGCTGTGCGAAGCTTCTTATGCGGTGATCGGCAAGAAGCTCACGGGGGCCCTCGGCCCCAAGCGCATCACGTCGCTGATCAACCTCTGGGGCTTTGCCCTGGTCTCCCCTTTCGGCCTCTACATGGCCCGGGATTTCGACTTCGGCAGCGTGCAGCCAGGCATCTGGGTGCTGCTGGTTTTCTACTCGCTCGCCGCCAGCGTCTGGACCGTGTGGCTCTGGATGACGGGCCTGAAGGGAGTTCCGGCGGCGCAAGGCGGTGTCTTCACGGTCATGCTTCCCGTCTCCGCCGCCCTTGTCGGCGTGTTTGCACTGGGCGAGCATCTAGCTACGGTGCAGCTGCTGGCCTTCGTGCTGGCCCTGGCCGGCGTGGTGCTGGCCACCCTTCCCGTCAAGACCAGGGCATTGCGCTGATCATCTTCCGGTGACTTTCTTGATGGCGGGCTTGATGTTCTCCCGCCGCGCGGGCAGCACCTCTGCATGTTCGCGCGCGACGTTGAGCACGATCGAGGTGGACGTTTCGGTAAGGATACAAAACTTGGTGACCACGGCGTCCAGGTGTTCCACGTCGATCACCGCGATCTCCAGGATCCAGCTGTCCTCGCCGGTGACGTTCCAGGCATTGACCACCTCGGGGGTCTGCTCGATCAGCTTGACCACACGCGCGTATTCCGCCCGGCCGACGCGGACGACGGCGCGGATGCCGTAACCCAGGCGCTGGTAGTCCACCACGGCGCGGTAGCCCTTGATCACCCCATTGAGTTCCAGCTTGCGCACCCGCTCCGTCACGGCCGGCTGGCTCAGGTGCACGCGGCGGCCGAGTTCGGCCATGGTGATGCGCGCGTCGCGCTGCAGTTCGGCCAGGATTCGGCCGTCGTAGACATCGAGATCGGAAACTTCGGTGGCCATCGCTTTTCACTTTCAAAATCAAGGTGCAGCACGCTGAAGACCGTTAATCATCCATGGAAAACACGTCCGCGCCAATCTACGATCAGCCAATGAACACCGCCGTACTCTCTTCAAAAGGCCTCGCGAGGAAGGCCGCGCTCCTCATTCCCGCCCTGCTGGCCTGCTACCTGATCTGGGGCTCGACCTACCTGGCGATCCGCTTCGCATTGGTCAGCTTTCCTCCGTTCTTCCAGATGGGAACCCGATTTCTGGCGGCGGGCGTGCTGCTCATGGGCTGGCTGCTGTGGCGCGGCGCGAACGCTCCGGGACGCTGGCCGGTGCCCAATCGGGAGCAGTGGCGCAACGCCCTCGTCGTCGGCACCCTGATGCTGGGCGGCGGCATGGGCCTGACCGCCAGCGCCGAGCAACACATCGGCTCGGGGCTGATCGCCGCCTTCATCGCGGTGGTGCCGATGCTGGTCTGCGGTTGGGGTTTCCTGTTCGGCCAGCGTCCCAGCCGGCTCGAGTTCGTGGGGATGGCCGTCGGCGTCGCGGGCGTGTTCCTGCTGGTGCGCGGCGCCAGTTTCTCGGCCTCGCCCGTGGGCATAGCCTGCATCGCCGCTGCGACGCTGGCCTGGTCGCTCGGCTCCGTCCTCTCCACCACCAGGCTGCCGCTGGCCCAGGGACCGATGGGATTCGCCAGTGAAATGTTGTGTGGCGGCGCGGTGTTGATGCTGGTTTCTCTTGCACTGGGTGAGCAGCCCGCCTGGCCGGCGCAGCCGCTGGCCCTCGCCGCCTGGCTCTACCTGGTGGTGTTCGGCTCGCTGATCGCCTTCAGCGCCTACCTCTATCTGCTGGCCAATGCGTCCCCCGCAACGGCCACCAGCTACGCCTTCGTGAACCCCTTGATCGCGCTGTTTTTGGGCGTTGCGTTCGCCGGAGAGGCGGTCACCAGCGGCGAATGGATCGCCTGCGGCGTCGTCCTTGCGGGCGTTTTTCTGATCTTCAGAGGGAAAACACAGCCAAAACACGAGTGAAAAAATGACACGCCAGAGTGAAAAATCCCATTTTTCGCTTGGAAACGCGTTTTTTCTCCAGTAGCATCCGCAGTGCCAGAGGGGAATGCAGATTTCCCAGTGGTGATTAATCAACTTCTAGAAGGAAATAATCATGGCAACTGCGAAAAAAGCTGCGGCGAAAAAAGCACCCGCAAAGAAAGCTGCTGCAAAGAAGGCAGCACCCGCGAAGAAGGCCGTAGCAAAGAAGGCCCCCGCGAAGAAGGCCGCTCCGGCCAAGAAGGCTGTTGCTGCGAAGAAGGCAGCACCGGCGAAGAAGGCAGCTGCGAAAAAGGCTCCGGCCAAGAAGCGCACGCCCAACGCCGCGTTCATGAAGGCCCTGACCCCCAGCCCGCAACTCGCGGCCGTGGTCGGTTCGGCTCCGCTGCCCCGCACCGAGGTGGTCAGCAAGCTGTGGGCTTACATCAAGAAGAACAAGCTGCAAGACGCCGTCAACAAGCGCATGGTCAACGCCGATGCCAAGCTGAAGGACATCTTCGGCAAGGCCCAGGTCTCCATGTTCGAGATGGCCGGCCTGATCGGCAAGCACGTCAAGTAATCGGCTTCGCCTGATCTGCAAGGGCCGCCTCGTGCGGCCCTTTCTTATTGGGCCCGTCATTGCGGGCATGATCCATGGTCGCGAGCCGTTCGCTGTTGTTGCAGGCCTGGGTGTGGGCGGCGAAGCCGCGTGCGGGCGGGCTGTGACGCGCGGTCAGCCCGTTCCGCGCCTTTTCAAGGCGCGCAAGCGGCGCCGGGGAACGGACTTGCGGGCTTCGGACTCATCGTGGACTGTCCTCGCACCCCGGAGAGGCCCGCGCGCTGATCGCGAGCAACGCCCGCAAGTCCATTCCCCGACGCCTCGGGCAGCCCTGACTGCGCGCCCCAGCCCGCCCACACACGGCCTCGCTCGGACTTGGTTGGCGCGCCGAGGGCTTCCGCACTCCAACCACGCTTGTGCAAGGCTGTGCGCAGGACGTCTCCGGAGCGCGGGGACAGACCACGATTAGTCCGAAGGCCGCAAACTCGACCTCCGCATCGTTTCGACGCTCCCAGCGCCGAACGGCTGGTCCGCGCGCCGCAGCCGACCGGCGCACAGCCTTGCCGCGAGGTGTTGGCGCGCAACAGGTGGATTGCGGGTCGCATCCAGGAGCCCGGCAGTCATGGATCCCGGATCGAGTCCGGGATGACAGTCACTTCTTCTTCAGTGCGCTCTCGGTGATCGCGCTGAGCGTGCCGCGGGTGGTGATCACCTCAGGGTCGAGCATGACTTCGATGAGGGTGCCCTGCTTGCGCTCCAGCGCAGCCAGCAACTCCGGCTCGAACTCAGACGTGCGTGTGATGCGCGCCCCCGCATAGCCGTAAGCCTTCGCGAGTGCCACGAAATCCGGGTTGACCAGTTGCGTGCCGCTCACGTGCCGCGGATAGTCGCGCTCCTGGTGCATGCGGATGGTTCCGAACATGCCGTTGTTCAGCAGCACGATGATGGTCTTGGCGCCGTATTGCGCAGCCGTCGCCAGCTCCTGGCCGTTCATCAGAAAGTCGCCGTCGCCCGCCATCGTCAGCACCGTCCGGCCGGTCACGATGTTGGCCGCGATGCCGGCGGGCACCCCGTAGCCCATGGAGCCCACCGTGGGCGCCAGCTGCGTCTTGTGGCCCTTCACGAGGCCATGGTGCTTGAAGAAGCGATGCACCCAGCTCGCGAAGTTGCCGGCGCCGTTGGTGAGCACGGCGTCGTCGGGCAGGTGCTTCTTCAGCAGGCCGACGATGGCCGGCATGTCGATGTCTCCGGGCAAGGCTTGCGGCACCAGGTTCGCCTCGTAGTCCGCGTGGGCCGCTTCCGTCCACTCGCTCCACGGCACCTCGGGCGGCGCGGTGAGCACTTCCAGCGAACGGGCGGCCGCGTTCATCGTCGCGTTGATCGCCAGGTCGGCCTGGTAAACCCGGTTCAGCTCTTCGGCGCTCGAATGGATATGCACCAGCTTCTGCTTGGGCTTGGGCGCCTGCAGCAAGGTGTAACCCCCGGTGGTCATCTCGCCCAGACGCGGGCCGATGGCGATGATCAGGTCGCTGTCCTTGATGCGCGCGGCCAGCTTGGGGTTCAGGCCAATGCCCACGTCGCCCGCATAGAGCGGATGGTGGTTGTCGAAAGTGTCCTGGAAGCGGAAGGCGTTGCCCACCGGCAGCTTCCAGTTCTCGGCAAAGCGCTGCAGCGCCTGCGCCGCTTGCTGCGTCCAGCCGCCGCCGCCGGCGATGACGAAAGGCTTTTTCGATTGCAGCAGCAGTTCGCGCAGCTCACGCAGCGACCCGGGGTCGCTCCAGGCCTGCACCGGTTCCACCCGCGGCAAGGGCCGGGCGCCGGTCAAGCGCGTCAGCATGTCCTCCGGCAAGACCAGCACGACCGGCCCGGGCCGGCCGTTCATCGCGGTAGCAAAGGCACGCGCCACGTATTCGGGGATGCGGTCGGGCTCGTCGATACGCTCGACACGCTTGGCCATGCCCTTGGTGCTGGGGCCGAAGAAGCTGGTGTACTCGACTTCCTGGAAGGCTTCGCGGTCGCGCTGGTCGCTGGCCACGTCGCCGACGAAGAGCACCATAGGCGCGGAATCCTGGAACGCCGTGTGCACTCCAATGGAGGCATTGGTGGCTCCCGGTCCGCGAGTGACGAAGCACACGCCGGGCCGCCCCGTGAGCTTTCCATGCGCCTCAGCCATGTAGGCCGCCCCGCCCTCCTGCCGGTTGATGATGAAACGGATCTTGCCTTCATGGGCATGAAACCCGTCGAGCACGGCCAAGTAGCTTTCGCCCGGCACCCCGAAGGCGTGGGTGACGCCCTGGGCGAGCAGGCATTCGACCAGCAGGTGACCCGCGATCTGGGAGTTGGCATTCGGCATAGGGCTTGACTTTATTAACCAATCGGTGAATTATTGCGGCATGACAAGAGACACGGCCCCTGCCACGGAAGAGCGCCAGCGGGACGCTGACCGCTCCCAAGGCACCATCTTAGCGGCGGCACGCGACGAATTTGCCGAGCATGGCCTGGGCGGCGCGCGCATGGACCGCATCGCCGAGCGGGCCGGCCTGAACAAGCGGCTGATCTACTACTACTTCGAGGACAAGGAGAAGCTGTTCCAGGCCGTCCTGGAGCAAGCCTACCGGGACATCCGCGAAGAGGAACACAAGCTGCGCCTGCTGGATCTCAAGCCCGCCGACGCCCTGCGGCGATTGGTCGAATTCACCTGGAACTACTACCTCGCCCACCCCGAGTTCCTCACCCTGCTCAACAGCGCCAATCTGCACCGGGCCCGCCATCTGCAGGAGTCGAAGCGGGCGCGCGAAATGAATTCGCCGCTCATCGAGATGCTTGCCGAGATTCTGGAGCGCGGCCGCAAGGACGGCAGCTTCCGGGGTGGCGTGGATCCGCTGCAGCTGTATGTGTCCATTGCCGGCCTGTCGTACTTCTACCTGTCCAACAGCCACACGCTTTCGGCGATCTTTGGCCGCGACCTGCTGTCCGCCAAGGCCAAGAACGAGCGCCTGACCCACATGTGCGACGTGATCCTCGGCTATGTGCTGAGGAACTGAAATCCCTTTCCGCCTCCGGGGCTTGCACTTCCCCAGCTCTTTTCTATAATTCACCGTTTAGTTAATTAAATCGTCGGATTTTTCTGGAGACAACATGAAACTCAACCGCCGCGTCCTTGCCGCCTCGATTGCCAGCCTTGCCTTCCTTTCCCCCTTGCCCAGCCTCGCCCAGGCTGGCTATCCGAACAAGCCGATCCGGGTGATCGTGCCCTTCGCCGCCGGAAGCACGACGGACATCATTGCCCGCGCCATCGCCGACAAGATGAGCCAAAGCATGGGCCAGCAGCTGGTGATCGACAACCGCGGCGGCGCCAGCGGCACCATCGGCCAGGCGGCCGTGGCGCAGTCCGCGCCGGATGGCTACACGATCATGATCCACTCGTCGTCCCACACGGTCAGCCCTTCGACTTTCGCCAAGCTGCCCTTCGACACCGTCGCTGATTTCGCGGGCGTGACGCCGATCTCGAGCACGCCCAATGTGCTGGTGATCTCGCCGGCCAAGAACATCAAGACCTTGCAGGAGTTGCTGGCATCGGCGCGCGCCAAACCCGGCAGCATGAACTTCGCGTCCGCGGGCCAGGGCAGCGCCACCCACCTCAACGCCGAGAAATTCAAGCTCGCCGCGAAGATAGAAGCCACCAACATCCCGTTCAAGGGCTCGGCCGAAGCAGTGACCGAAGTGATGGCCGGCCGTGTCGACTATTACTTCTCGCCCATCGCTCCCGTGATCGGGCAGATCAAGAATGGCCAGCTCGTGCCGCTTGCCGTCGGGTCCCCCAAGCGGGCCAGCGCCTTGCCGCAGGTGCCCACCACGGCGGAAGCCGGCGTGCCGGGTTCGGAATTCAACTTCTGGATCGGCATGATGGTGCCGGCCAAGACACCGCGCGAGATCGTCAATCGCCTGCACGATGAAGTTGTGAAGGCGCTCAACACGCCCGAGGTGAAGGAACGTTTCGCCGCGCTGGGGGCCGACGCATGGACGCTCCCGCCCGATCAGTTCGACGCCTACATCAAGGACGAAATCAAATCCAACGCCGTGCTGGTGAAAGCCGCCGGCCTCGAAGTTCAAAAGCAGTAAGGCCAGGCCATGCCAACCCAAAGACTCGGAATCATCATGCACGGCGTCACCGGACGCATGGGCATGAACCAGCACCTGATCCGCTCCATCGTTGCGATCCGCAACCAGGGCGGCGTCACCCTCAGCAATGGCGACAAGGTCATGCCCGACCCCATCCTCATCGGCCGCAACGCCGAGAAGATGGAAGCGCTGGCCAAGACCTGGAAGATCGAGCGCTGGGGCACCGACCTGGACAAGGCACTGGCCAACAAGGACGACACGATCTTCTTCGATGCGGGCACCACGCAGATGCGCCCCACCCTGCTGGCCAAGGCGATTCGCGCCGGCAAGCATGTGTATTGCGAAAAGCCGATCGCCACCAACCTCAACGAGGCAGTGGAGATTGCCCGCCTGGCGGAGAAATCGGGCCTGAAGCACGGCGCCGTGCAGGACAAGCTGTTCCTGCCCGGCCTGCGCAAGCTCGACATGCTGCGGCGCGCCGACTTCTTCGGGCGCATGCTGTCCGTGCGGCTGGAGTTCGGCTACTGGGTGTTCGAAGGCGACCTGCAGCCGATCCAGCGTCCCAGCTGGAACTACCGCAAGGAAGACGGCGGCGGAATGATCCTGGACATGATGTGCCACTGGCGCTATGTGCTGGACAACCTGTTCGGCGAAGTCAAATCCGTGTCCTGCATAGGCGCCACCCACATCCCCCAGCGCTGGGACGAAGCCGGCAAGCCCTACACCGCGACGGCGGACGACGCGGCCTACGCAACGGCCGAACTGGTCGGCCACAACGGCGAGCCGGTGGTCGCTCAGATGAACATGTCGTGGGCTACCCGGGTGCGGCGCGACGACCTGGTCACCTTCCACGTCGACGGCACCCATGGCTCCGCCGTGGCGGGGCTCTCCTCGTGCCGGGCACAGAGCCGCGTCACCACGCCGCGCCCGGTGTGGAACCCGGACGAGAAGCAGATGATGAATTTCTTCGACCAGTGGCAGGAAGTGCCGGACACGCAGGTGTACGACAACGGCTTCAAGATCCAGTGGGAGCATTTCATTCGCCACGTGGTGGAGAACGAGCCCTATCGCTGGACGCTGCCCGAGGGCGCCAAGGGCGTGCAGCTCGTCGAAGCCGCGCTGCAAAGCTGGAAAGAGCGGCGCTGGATCGACGTGCCGGCACTGCAAATCTGAGGCGGACCATGGCCCTGTCATTGCAACTGCCGTCGATGGACGGCAAGCTCAGTACTTACAAATTGCGCGGCACGATGCCGGTGAAGCCGGCCAAGGGCGTCAGGTTCAACCGCATCGCCTATTCCGCCGCACACGTGGTGGCGGATCCGCTTGCGGCCATCGATCCCTGGCTGCAGTGCGCGGTCGACTGGGACGCAACTATCGCTTACCGCCGCCACCTCTGGTCGCTCGGCCTGGGCGTGGCCGAGGCCATGGACACGGCGCAACGCGGCATGGGACTGGACTGGCCGACCTCGCTGGAGCTGATAAGGCGCTCGCTGGACGCGGCCAAGGACGCGCCGGGTGCGCTGGTGGCCTCCGGCTGCGGCACCGACCATCTGGTGCTCGAGAGCGTCAAGACGGTCGACCAGGTCATCGCCGGCTACGAAGAGCAGATGGCCGCCATCGAGAAGCTGGGGGGCAAGCTGATCGTCATGGCCAGCCGGGCCCTCGCCCGCGTGGCGACGAGCCCGGCCGACTATGAACGTGTCTACGACCGCATCCTGCGCCAGGCGAAGCAGCCGGTCGTTCTTCACTGGCTCGGCGAGATGTTCGATCCGGCGCTGGCAGGCTATTGGGGAAGCCAGGACGTGGACGCCGCGATGGACACGGCGCTGGGCATCATCGCCGCCCACGCAAGCAAGGTGGACGGCATCAAGATCTCGTTGCTGGACAAGGACAAGGAGATCGCCATGCGCCGCCGCCTGCCGCCGGGCGTGCGCATGTACACGGGCGATGATTTCAACTATGCGGAGCTGATCGCCGGCGACGGCTACGGTAGCGAGCCGACACACGGCAAGAGCGATGCGCTGCTGGGCATCTTCGACGCGATCGCGCCCGCCGCCAGCGCGGCCCTGGGCGAGCTGGCGCAGGGCAACCCGGAGCGGTTCCACGCGATCCTGGGCCCCACGGTGCCGCTGTCGCGCCATATCTTTGCCGCGCCCACCCGTTTCTACAAGACCGGGGTCGTGTTCATGGCCTGGCTCAACGGCCACCAGAGCCACTTCACCATGGTGGGCGGCCAGCAGAGCACGCGCTCGCTGCCGCACCTGTCAGAACTCTTCCGCCTGGCCGACGCGGCCAACCTGCTGGAGGAGCCCGACCTGGCGGTGCGCCGCATGAAGAGCCTGCTGGCGATGTACGGCGTCGAGAACTGAAATGCGCGATTTCTCCGCCGACCATCGCTGGCTCTCCATCAACACTGCAACCGTTCGCAAGTCGCGTGGTGCGGAATTGCCGTTGCCCGAGATCATCGAAGCCTGTGCACGCCGGGATATCCGCGCTATTTCCCCTTGGCGCGACCAAGTCGCGGCCGCAGGATTAGAAACAATTTCCAGGCTGGTGAAGGCACACGGCCTGGAACTCTCGGGTTACTGCAGAGGCGGCATGTTTCCGGCCGCCGACACACAGGGCCTGCGCGCCGCGCGCAACGACAACCGACGTGCCGTCGACGAGGCCCGCGAACTCAACGCCGCCTGCCTGGTGCTGGTGGTAGGGGGACTGCCGGGCGCTCTGGCGGGCAAGCCGGCGCACAAGGACATCGCCCTGGCGCGCGGCCAGGTGCGGGATGGTATCGGGGAATTGCTCGAGTACGCGCGGTCGGCCAACATGCCGCTGGCGATCGAACCGCTGCACCCGATGTACGCAGCCGACCGCGCCTGCATCAACACGATGGAGCAGGCGCTGGATATTTGTGACGAACTCGATCCCGCGCGCTCAGGCGCGCTCGGGGTAGCGGTCGACGTGTATCACGTGTGGTGGGACCCGAAGCTGAAAGCCCAGATCGAGCGCGCAGGCAGGAAGCGCCTGCTGGCGCTCCATGTCTGCGACTGGCTCACGCCCACCGTCGACATGCTCAACGACAGAGGAATGATGGGCGACGGCGTGATCGACATACCCCAGATCCGCGGTTGGATGGAGGTATGCGGCTTCGCGGGCTACAGCGAGGTCGAGATCTTCTCGACCGGCAACTGGTGGCAGCGGGACTGCGCCGAGGTGCTGGATATCTGCATCCAGCGGCACCGCAGCGCGGTCTGAACGCCTATCAGCCGGCGACGGAGCGCACGGCGGCAACGGCCGGGCGGCTGGTGGCAGAGGTGCCGGACTCGACTTCACCGGACAGCTGGCCACCCTCCTCGATCACCACCTTGCCGTAACGCACTTTGCCGGTCACTTTGCCGGTTGCGTAGATCACCAGCTTCTGGCGCACCGTGAGGTTGCCTTCGAACTGGCCGCGGATTTCCGCGATGTCGATCTCGGCCGAGCCCTTGAAAGAGCCGCGCTCGGAGATCTGGATCACGCGGGAATCCATCGTGGCTTCCACGGAGCCCTCGACCACCAGCGTATCGCAATCGGTGATCTCAACGCCCTTCAGCTTGATATTCGGTCCAACGGTCAGCTTGCTCTCGCCTTCCTTGGCCGGCGCATTGGCGGCCGGCGTCGTGGGCGCAGCAGCGGTGGTGGTAGCAACGGGTGCGCCGGAAGCAGCGGCAGCGTTCGGGCTGGTAGTGCGCTGGTTGTAAGCGTCGGGTTCGCGCTTGTTGAAGAAAGGGGATTGCAGGGCCATGATTTGCTTCCTCTGAGTTGGCGTTGAAAGAGCTGCCGATGCTACGGATGACATGCATTACAAGTTCATCCTGTTGAGCAAGTTCGGTAACCAAATACGTTGCCGCTTACCGACGGGAACTTTCTGCGAGTGCGACTTATTTCTCGCTTGGGCGTAAAGAGCCGTTGCCATGCTCCGTTCCGGCCGCCACCATGGAACCCATAACGAGGGGAAATCATGGCCAGCAGCCGCATCCACGTTCTGAAACTTTGCCTGGCGCTCACCTGTGGGCTGCTCGGCGCACTGCCTGCCGCGGCGCAAGAGGCGGAGTCATTCGACATCAGTGCGCGCAATCTGCTGGTGGTCCTGCGCGAATCGCGCGGCGAGAACAAGCAGGACGAGTCGCTGGAGCCTTTCGGAAAGGTGCGTGCCCGGATGCCCGACGGCAGCAACATCGAGTTCGACACCAGCTGGTACCGCTACCTGGGCGACATGCATATCCGCCTGGTCTTCGACGGGCCGCAAAGCATGCAAAGCGCGGCGCCTGAAGACCTGACGCGGCTGCGGCTGAGCCCGGAAGAGGCGCTGAACCTGGCGATCCGCAACCTGAGGCGCGTTTACGGACAGCCTGCCGTCGTTCCCTGGAGTGGCGGGCTGATGCAGGTGCAGGCCGCCTCCGCCGACCTCACCAGCAGTTACTTCCTGGACCGCGACTTCTGGCAGGGCTTGCAAGGCCGCCATCCGGAGGGCTTGGTCGTGGCGGTGCCGCGGCGCGGTGGGCTGGTCTACGCACCCATCTCGGACGAGGCGGCGGTCAGCAGCTTGCGTTTCAGCGCTGCGGCGCTGTATGCGGGCGGCCCCGGCGCGCCCCTGTCGTCTGCGCTCTACCTCTTCAAGGATGGGCAATGGTCGGTATTCCAGCCACCTCAGGCCTTTTGATGGCGTTCTAGCGCGCCGGGACTTCCATTCGGCCCGCGACGGAGAATTTGCCACCGCCCTGGGGCGTGACGATCACCATTTCCGTCGGCGCCGGCGACACGCCCGTCAGCGCCATGATGGTGGAGCCGTGGGAGACCATCACCGCATTGCCTGCGCCCGGCTTGCGCGACACCAGCACTCTCAGGCGGCCCACTTGCTGGCCCTGCGGGTCGCTGCGGCCGAAGAGATTGTTCAAGGCCGTCGAGACTTCCCCATCCACGCCGAAAGCCAGCCGCGCCGTCTCCAGGCAGCGGCACCACGGGCTGGAAAGAACTTGCGCGACGGGCACGCCGCGCGCCCGAAACGCTTCGCCAACCTGCCTGGCATGGGCGCGCCCTTCGTCACTGAGGTTGCGCTGGGTGCGGCAATCGTCCAGCGTCATGCCTTCCGGATCGCCCACGCCTGGCGTCGTTACCGCATGGCGCATCAGGACGACCTGGCCGCCCTCCTTGAGTACGCGCCACAGAGCCTCGTCGGCGCGCACCTGGATCGGAGCTGCCAGCAGCAGCAACAAGGGCAGTAGCGAACGGAGTCGCATGGCTGGTTCAATAGGAAACCGTATAGCGAGAATTGCGGAATTTGAGCACCGCGCCCTTGGGCTTGATCTGCTCCAGCACCACGCCCGGGCCGATCTCGCTGCCCTCATTGAACACCTGCCCGTTGACGATGAGCATGCGCTGCGCCGGATTGGTGGAGTAAACGCCGCCGCTGATCGACAACTTGGGCGCGTCCGGCGGCAACCCGGCGACCGGAGGAGCGGGCGGCAGCGCCGCCGCGGCGGCCGATGCGCTTATCCCAGGCGGCGCGGGGGGGCGCGCGGTTGGCGATATCGACCCCATCGGTCCCATTGGGGTTGCGGGCTGCGCAGCCGAGGCTGCTGCGGTCGGCTCCGCGCCCGGGGCGGGCACGGCGGCCGAAGCGGGCGGGGCTGGCGGTGGCGGCCCGAGCGCGGACGGAAAGGCCGGCGCTGGAGCAGCCGGCGGACCTGGGGGACCCGACTGGGGAGTGCCCCGCATGGTCGGCTGGGATGTCATCCGCAGATCTCGCGGCGGCACCGGCACCGCTGCAGGCGCCGGCGGAGGTGGCTGCACCGTTGTCCCCACCACGGGAGCGGGCGTTGGGGCGGCGGCCAATGTCACGGGGCGGTTCTGCACGGCCACTTCGACTCGAGCCGGCGCTACGGCGACCGCTGGCTTGTCCTGGAAGACGAGCCACCCGGCCACGGCCACGGCGGCGGCACCCAACACGCTGGCGCCCCAGACCCAGGGGGCATATCCACCGGGCCGGTGGCGCTCGCCGGCCATGTGCAAAGGCTGTGCGTGGATGCCGCGCGCAGGGTCACGTTCGCGCTGCGCGTCGGCTTTTCTGAGGGCGTCGAGGATATAGGACATGGGGGTTCAAGGTTCGGTGCGCAGCCGCGGCTCATCGACGCCGGCTGCACGATTGAGTTGCATGAAGGTCAAGGGCCCCGGCATGCCGTCGGCGGGCAGGCCCTGCGACAGCTGGAAAGTCCGCAGCTGCGAGCGCAACGGCGCATCCAGGGCCCTCGGGCCTTCGGCGGCCACCGAGCCATTCGCCGCGGCCAGGCGGGTTGCGATCCAGCCCACGGTTTCATTGCGCCCATCGGCAATGCGGCCGGAATAGCCCGGCGGCGCCCGCCAGAGCGTTGCGAAATCGCCCTGCCAGCGCGCCGCCAGTGCCGCCAGCGTCACGGTCTGCTCGGTGCCGGCAGCACGCAGGGTGGCGCTGTCGCGCGTCAGCCCCGTCAAAATTGCGTAACTCGGGGACCCGGTATCGGCGTCGAGCGTGACGATCCCGGGGCGGCCCAGTTCCCGGATCAAGGCCAGGCTGAGATTCTTGCTGAAGCAGTGCAACTGCTGTTTCGGCAAGGCCTTGCAAGCCGCCTCGCCTTCGCCAGGCTCGGCCTGCCAGCTTTGTGCCAATTCGCGCCACGCTTTTTCGGGGTCGCGCAGCAGGGTTGGCGCAGCAGTAACGCTCTGCGCGGGCGCGGGCGGGGCTGCCACCGGGGGCGGCGCTTCTCGCCTGTCCACGGCCACCGTTGCCGGCTTGGCGCCGAGCGCAGGCACAGCGTCCAGTTGCACCACGTGATTGACCGCAGCAAACAGGCCCGCCCCTGCCGCCAGGCCCAAACCCAGCACCGCGGCGGTTCGGCGCCGCGCCGGCGGAACGGCCACCGGCGAGCCGAACACCTCCACCGCAGCCTTTTCCACCGTGCCACGATTGACCGAGGCCTGTGAATTGGCGAAAGCGCCCAACAGCGCGCGGTCGCACAGCAGGTTGATGCGGCGCGGCACTCCGCGCGACAGCTGGTGAATCCGCTGCAATGCCTTGCGCTCGAACGGTGAGGGCCGCTCCAGCCCCGCGATCTCCAGGCGATGGGCGATGTAGTCGTCTGTTTCCTCCGGCGTCAAGGCGTCCAGGTGAAAACGCGCGATGACGCGCTGTGCCAGCTGCTCGAGTTCGGGCTTGGCCAGCATGGTGCGCAATTCGGGCTGCCCGATGAGGATGATCTGCAGCAGCTTGCGCTCGGAAGTTTCCAGGTTGGTCAGCAGGCGCAGCTGTTCCAGGACCTCGGCCGAGAGATTCTGCGCCTCATCGATGATCAGCACGTTGTTGCGTCCGGCCGCGTGGGCCTGGAGCAGGAACTCGTTGAGCGGGTCCAGGTAGTCCTTGACCGTCGGCGGCAGCAAGTCCTTTTGCGCAACGGCGACGTGGAACTCTTCGCAGACCGATTGCAGCAGCTCGGTCACCGTGAGCTTGGGGTTGAAGATATAGGCGACGTTGCAGTTGGCCGGAATCTGCTCCAGGAACAGGCGGCATACCGTCGTCTTGCCGGTGCCGATCTCGCCGGACAGCAGCACGAAGCCCCCGCCCCCGCCCACGCCGTACACGAGGTGCGCCAATGCCTCGCGATGCCGCTCGCTCATGAAGAGGTAGCGCGGATCGGGCGCGATGGAGAACGGCTCGTGCTTCAGGCCGAAATAGGCGACATACATGCCACTAGGATAACCCCTGGCCCTGACCCCTCGCGCGCCGGCGCTGTCGGCAGCTCAGGCGGCAGCCAGCCCGGTGCGGCGGACCCGGCGCACCTGGAAGGCGCTGGTGATGAGCACGGCCTGCATGCAAACCAGGCCGAGCCACACCCCCTGGTACTGCTGGTGGTCCATCAGCGCGCCGAAGAAAAGCGGGGCCACGGCCTGGCCGATGTCCAAGCCCGAGTACACGACGCCGTAGACGCGGCCGGTGGCATTGTCCGGCGTCGACTTCTTCACCAGCAGGTCGCGCGATGGCCCGGCAATGCCGCTGGCGAAGCCCATGGCGCCGAACAGAGCGGGCACAGCCAAGGCTGGGACAGAACCCAGCGCAACGACAAGCGCGATCAGCGCTGCGATGCCGAAGCCGATGCCTACGATCCGCTCGCACCGCGCCGGGTCCGACGCCAGAAACCCGCCCAACACCATGCCACCGGCGCTGCACACCATGTAAAAGGTGAGGCACATTGCCGCGAGCGCGACCGGCACCCCATGGAGAAGCCGAGCTGCTTCCGGCGCAAACGCCTGAATCACGCTGAGCACGACGGCGTAGAAGAAAAAGAAGCCGAAGCACATCCACACAGCGGGGATGCGCAGGAAATCGAAGCTGCCTTCGGCCTGCACCGCGTGGGACGCGGAAACCGGCGCGGCGGGCGGCGTCGGCAATGCCAGGCGCTCTCGATGGAGCCACAGCACGGCCAGGACCCCGAAAGCCAGTGCGCCCGCACCCATCAAGGCCACGCGCCATGAGAAAGCGATTGCCAGAGGCACGAGCATCGCCGGTGCCAACGCCCAGCCCAGGCTGCCGGTGATGCCGTGGAAGCTGTACGCATGGCCCAGCCTTGGCGAGCTGACCTTGCGATTGAGCAATGTGTAGTCCACGGGGTGGAAGACGCCGTTGCCCGCACCCGCCACCAGCGAAAACAGCGCCATGACCCAATAGCTGGGGCTGAATGCGAAACCAAATGCGGCAATCCCCAGCAACACCAAGCCTGCAAACAGGATGGGGCGCGGGCCGTAGCGATCCACCAGGAACCCCGAGGCGGCCTGCACCGCGCAGGAGACGACGAAGAACAGCGTCATCAGGAAGCCGAGCTCGGTATAACTGGCGTTGAGGGCATCCTTCAGCCAGGGGAAGAGCGGAGCGAGCAACAGCTGGCTGTAGTGGCTGATCATGTGGGCCAAGCCGACAAGGCCGATCACGCCGGCGTCCTGGCGCAGGCTTGGCAGTGCGTTCGCGGTCACGGTGCTCATAGGCCTGATCGTAGTGGCGCCGCCACCTTCTGAAATGCGACAGAAAGACAGCTTTCTGCGAAAATCGGCCAATGCCCCGCCGCGCCACCTTGCGAACCACGCCGCTCGGCGATACCGATCCGTTTCAGCCCAGCCGCCAACGCCCGGTGCGGGTGCGGGCCCGGGCCATGCCCGCCGACACCCATTTCGAACCGCACAGCCACGCCTGGTCGCAACTGGCCTATTGCGCGAGCGGCATCGTGCAAGTGAGAGCCGAGCAAGGCGCGCCGGCGAGAGACGAAGTCACCTACATCATTCCGCCTTCGCGCGCGGTGTGGATCGCGCCGGGTGCCCGGCACGCCATACACGTGCTGGAAGACGCGCAGTTCCGCACGCTCTATATCGATGCCTCCGTCACGCCGCCCGGCTGGAGCGGCTGCCGCGTGATCGTGGTTTCATCGCTGCTGCGCGAGTTGGTCCAGGCGCTCGATGCGCAGCCGGGAGCACCGCTGCCGAAGGCGCGAGAAGCGCTGCTCAGCGAACTGGTGCTGGACGAGATCACTCACGCCGACATCCAGGCGCTCGGCGTGCCGCTGCCCCACGCCCAGGCGGGCGACAAGCGGCTGCGCGCGCTGTGCGAAGCGGTGCTGCGCGCGCCCTCGCAGCGCAGTACCCTGGCGGAATGGGCGGCCGAATTCGGCGCCAGCGAACGCACGATGGCGAGACTGTTTCGCGAGGAATTGGGCACGAGTTACCAGCAGTGGCGCCAGCAGGCGATCCTCGCGCATGCCCTGCCGATGCTGGCCCGGGGCGTTCCCGTGAGCCACGTAGCCGCCTCCAGCGGCTATGCCAGCGACAGCGCCTTTACCGCGATGTTCAAGGGAGCGATGGGACAGCCACCCAGCCAGTTCCATGGCAGGAACTGACTGACTCGCTCGCGCATCCTCACGTCGCGGCAGGCGGTACCCGTCGGGGGCTCATACTGTGGCGGTCGGCGCTTTCTGCGCCGACTCCGCTGCGAGGCTCGGCCTGGGGTCGGCGTCGCGAAACTCACTACGCGCCCTGAGGCCGCTGCGTTCAAACAGCCGCGACGAGTCAGTCACGAAGCGCTGCGCGCCCGCCCCCAGGCCGAGCCTCGCAGCCGCCACAGAAATCGCCCCCGCCGGGTACCGCCTGCCGCGAGCCAACGTGGTGGGCGTGCGTGCGACGAACACCAACCACCTCCCTGCAAAGGCGTGTCCGGGCAGGCCGTGGCGCATCGTTGCGAGGCGCCTGGGTTTGCTCGATTTCGTGGCCGCGCGCAGCGCTTCGTGCTCTGACTTGTCGCAGCTGTTTGAGCGTAGCGGCCCCAGGGCGCGTAGCGAGTTCTGCGACGGGCCGCGAAATCGAGCAAACCCAGGGAAGTCGGTGCGAAGGCACCGACCGCCTTGTCGATGCGACGCGGCCTGCCCGGACACGCCTTTGCCGCGCGGTCAGCGCCACAAGGCCTGCATCGCCTCCCGCATGCCCTGCGCCAGGCCAGTCTGCGCCCCCTCCGCCAGAACCCGACGCCCCGCGACGAACACCTGGGCGAAGCGCGCGTCGGGACTGGAAAACACCAGCGCATCGAGCAGATGGTCGGCAGGGACTGCCAGCAGCGAGGGCGACTCGGTATCGACCACCAGAAAGTCGGCGCGCTGCCCCTGCGCCAAGCCGCCGAGCGGCAGTCCTGCGGCCGCCGTTCCCCCTTCCAGCGCACCCTGGAACAGTGCCGTGGCCGTGCTCTCGCACAAGGCGGCGCGCGCCGCGACGTTGCGCTGGCGCAGGCCCAGGCGCTGCGAGTATTCGAGCAGCCGCAGTTCTTCCTGCCAGCTGCGCGTGACATGGCTGTCCGAGCCGATCGACCAGTTGCCGCTCTGGCCCAGCCAGGCCGGAAGATCGAAGATGCCGTCGCCCAGGTTGGCCTCGGTGCTGGGACACAGCACGATCGAGGCGCGCCGGTTACGCAGTTCCTCCAGCTCGGCCGGTGTGCAATGGGTGGCGTGCACCATGTTCCAGCGGGCATCCACATCGACGTGCTCGCACAACCACTCGACCGGTCCGCGGCCATGCAGCGCGATGCAGTCTTCCACTTCGCGCCGCTGCTCGGCGATGTGGATATGGATCGGCATCTCCGCGCCGGCGGCGGCCGCCGCTTCGCGCAGGGCGCCCTTGTCGACGGCGCGCAGCGAGTGCAGCGCGATGCCGGCCGTGATCCCACTGCCCTCGCCGGCCTGCCGCATGGTCTCCTTGGCGATGCGCAGCACCGAATCGGGCGTGGACCCGAACCGCCGCTGATCTTCGCGCAGGCCGGACGCACCGAAACCCGATCGCATGTACAAGGTCGGCAGAAGCGTCAGGCCGATCCCCACTCGCTGCGCGGCACGGACCAGCGCCAATGCCATTTCCCCCGGCTCGGCATAGGGCCGGCCTTGCGGGTCGTTGTGCAGGTAGTGAAATTCGCAGACTTGCGTGTAGCCGGCCTGCAGCAGCTCCGCGTACAGGAAGGCGGCGATAGCTTCCAGCTGCCCGGGCGTCACGCGATGCGCGGCGCTGTACATGCGGTCGCGCCAGCTCCAGAAGTCTTCTTCGCCGTCCTGGCTGCGTTCGGTCAGGCCGGCGATGGCCCGCTGGAATGCATGGCTGTGGCCGTCGACCAATCCGGGCAACACCGGGCCGGCGAGCGTTACCGCTCCCTGCCGCATTTCGGACGGCGCATCGGGCGTGATCTCGCTCCAGCGACCGTCGGGCGCCACCGTGAGCAGAACGTCATGGGCCCAGGCGCCGCCTACCCAGGCTGCGGGCGCTAGAAAGCGCTGCTTGTCAGCGGGCATGGAGAGCCTCGCAAGCGGAAAGCGCCGCGGCCAGCATGTCCTTGAGGACCGGCTGTATGCCCTGGGCCAGCGCCTGGTCGTAGGCGTATGGCGGCGACTCGCCCATGTACAGGCTCTGGCACATCTCCAGCTGCACCGCATGCACATGCTGCTTGGGATCGCCATAGTTGCGCGTGATGTAGCCGCCCTTGAACCGGCCGTTGACGACATGGCTCACATCGGCATAGCGGGCCGCCGCGCCGGCCACAGCCTGCGCGATCGCCGGGTCGGCGCTGGCCCCATCCGCAGTGCCGATGTTCAGGTCGGGCAGCGTGCCTTCGAACAGCCACGGGATCTCGGAGCGGATGCTGTGTGCATCCCATAGCAGCACGTAGCCATGCTCGGCCCTGATACGGTCGATTTCCTGCCTCAGGGCCTCGTGATAAGGCTCCCAATACGTGGCCCGGCGACGCGCCCGCTCCTCGGGCGAGGGTTCCCGCCCCGGCCGGTAAAGCGGGTCGCCGCTGAAGAAACGGGTCGGGCACAGCTCGGTGTTAGAGGCGCCGGGGTACATCGGTGCGTCGTCCGGCGGGCGGTTCAGGTCGATCACATAGCGCGAGTAGCGCGGTCGCAATACGTTGGCACCCAGCGCCGGCAGGCAGTTGTAGAGTCGATCCAGGTGCCAGTCCGTGTCTTCCGCGGCGAGGGCGCGCGGCATGTAATCGTCGCGCAGTTCCTGCGGGATGTCGGAGCCAATGTGCGGCATGCTTACCAGCAGCGGTGCCGCACCGTGATTGAGAGTGAAGGTCATAGAACGCGTCCGCAAAAAACGGTCTGCCGATGGGGATTGAATCCGATTGCGTACGCGAGCTGGGCCGGTCGCTCGACGTCCCAGACCACGAAGTCCGCGCGCAGGCCGGCAGCCAGGGCGCCGCGGTCCCGCAGGCCCAGCGCCTGTGCCGCATGGCGTGTCACGCCCAGAAGGGCCTCTTCCGGTGTGAGCCTGAACAAGGTGCAAGCCATATTGAGCATGAGGAGCAGTGAAGTGCAGGGCGAACTGCCCGGATTGCAGTCGGTGGACACCGCCATCGGCACGCCATGTGCGCGCAGCAGCGCCACGGGCGGCAGACGGGTTTCGCGCAGGAAGTAGAAGGCGCCCGGCAGAAGTACCGCCACGGAGCCTGCGCGGCCCATCGCAGCCGCGCCCTCCTCGCCCAGCCACTCGAGATGGTCGCAGCTGAGCGCGCCATAGCGTGCCGCCAGCGCGGCGCCACCACTGTCGCTGAGTTGCTCGGCATGGAGCTTCACCGGCAGGCCGAGCCGATGCGCGGCCTCGAACACCCGCTCGGTCTGGGCCGGGCTGAAGGCGATGCGCTCGCAGAATGCATCCACGGCATCGATCAGCCCTTGCTCGTGCAACAGCGGCAGCATGCGCAGCACTTCTTCGATGTAGTCGTCCGGCCGCCCGCTGAATTCCGGCGGCAGGGCATGGGCCCCCAGGAAGGTGGTTCGCACGTCCACCGGTTCGCGCGTGCCGAATGCACGGGCGGCCCGCAAGGTCTTGCGCTCATGCTCCAGCGACAGGCCGTAGCCGGATTTGATCTCGATGGTCGTGACGCCCTCGCTCATGAGGGCCAGCAACCGCGGCAGGGCTTGCGCCAGCAACTCGGATTCAGTCGCGGCACGTGTGGCGCGCACGGTGGACGCGATGCCCCCGCCGGCGCGCGCGATGTCCTCGTAGCTGGCGCCCCCCAGGCGCAGCTCGAACTCGTTGGCGCGGTCACCGCCATAGAGAAGATGGGTATGGCAATCGATCAGGCCCGGGGTGATGAGCGCACCCGCGCAGTCATATAGCGCATCGCTGCGGTCGCGCCAGGTCTCGGGCAGCTCGCTCATGGGGCCTACCCAGGCCAAGCGATCCCCTTCCACGGCGATAGCCGCATCCTCGACCAGCCCGTAGGGTTGCGCGGCACCGGCTTGCATGGTCGCTGCGCGGCAGTGGGTCCACAGCTGCACGGTCATGGGGCTATCTCCATCCAGAGCGCGTCCTCGCCTGAGAGCTCAAGCTGTCCTTGCGAATCCAGTATGCGCCAAGCCAAGGTATTTGGCGGAATTTCTATCAGCTCCGCCCCGCAGCGTAGGACGGTATTGCCCTGTTGCGAGTACGCCGCCACCAAGGCTCCGGCCTTGCACGAAGCGCGATGCGAGCCGCTCAACCGATGCATCCGGGCCGTGCCTCGCTGCAGCATCAGGTTGAAGTCCCGCGTAGGCCCTGCCAACAGTTGGCAGACCGTGTCGGCGCCGCCATCGAAGATGAAAGGTGGAGACCCGGCCGTCAGTTCGCGAACCTGTCCAGCCACCGTCAACCGTACCCCGCTTCCCGACAGGACGGCGAACCAGCGTTGAACGCCGGGAAACTGCGAAAACGGGCCATCGCGCGCCACCTCGGCCACCGAAATGCGGAGGGCCCAATCGCTGGCGCTTGGCCAAGCCAACAATTCCCGCGTGACGCCGCCGCCGTTGCGCCAGGGCATCGCGGCCACTTCATCCAACGTGATCAAAGCCCAGCTCATGCCTGGAACTGCCCGGCAAAACTGTAGCGGGTCCCTGGATAGACCAGGCGCGCCACGCTGGCGACATGGGCGCCGCTGACGGTGCGCCGCATCATGATCAGGCAAGGCTCGCTGCGCTTGATGGCCAGTTCCTTCGCCTCCTCGGCCGTCGGCAGGCAGGCTTCTATGGAGTAGCTGGCCTCGGTCAGTGGCGCATGCCGCAACAGGTGCAAGGTCGGCGAAGTCTGGGTGAAGTCGGTCTCCAGGTACTTGGGCGCCGCTGCCGGGTTGACGTAGCGATCCTCGTACTGGATGGGCACTCCGTTCTCCATATGCAAAAGCACCGTGTGAAATACCGCACCCCCGGCGCGCAGGCCCAGCGATGCGGCGAGCTCGGCTCGCGCCTTCTCCTTGGCCGAGAGCAGGACACGCGACGTGTGCAGATGGCCGCGCTCGGCCACCTCCTCGTGGATGTCGCGAATGGTGAGCTTGGACGAGATGCGGTGCAGCTGGGCCACCTTTGTACCCGAGCCCTGCACGCGCGTCACCAGGCCTTCGCCCGCCAGCTCGCGCAGCGCCCGATTGACGGTCATGCGGCTGATCCCGAACTGCTGCATGAGCGCGGACTCGCTGGGCACCGGGTCGCCCGGGCGCCACTCGCCGCTGCCAATGTGCTGCTTGATGAAGGCCTTCACCTGCTCGTAGGCAGGGAGATCGCTTTTTGCCATGGCGGGAGCTTACCCCAGTTGACACAAGTTGTATAGACAACTACGATCCGCCGGATTGAAGGAGCAGTTCATGTCCGACCTCTCGCAAACGCCTTTCCTGGACAGCAAAGCCCGGCCCGTGCGGGCGCCCATTGGCTCGCAGCTGTCCTGCGCCAACTGGCAGATAGAAGCCGCCTACCGCATGATCCAGAACAACCTGGATCCGGCCGTGGCAGAAAACCCCGACGAACTGGTGGTCTATGGCGGCATCGGCAAGGCGGCACGCAATTGGCCTTGCTTCGACGCCATCCTCGACTCGTTGCGCAAGCTCCAGCCCGACGAAACCCTCCTCGTCCAATCCGGCAAACCGGTGGGCGTGTTTCGCACCCACGCCGGCGCGCCGCGCGTGTTGATCGCCAACTCCAACCTGGTGCCCAAATGGGCCACCTGGGAACACTTCAACGAACTGGACCGGGCGGGCCTGATGATGTTCGGCCAGATGACGGCCGGCAGCTGGATCTACATCGGCACGCAAGGCATCGTCCAGGGCACGTACGAGACCTTTGTCGAAGCCGGGCGCCAGCACTACAACGGCGACCTGTCGGGCCGCTGGGTCCTCACCGCCGGCCTGGGCGGCATGGGGGGCGCACAACCGCTGGCTGCCTCCTTCGCCGGTGCCTGTTCGCTGAACATCGAATGCCAGCAGACCCGCATCGATTTCCGGCTGCGTACCAAGTACCTCGACAAGCAGGCCAAAACCCTCGACGAGGCGCTGGAGATGATCCGGCATCACACCGCACGCAAAGAGGCCATCTCGATTGGCCTTTGCGGCAACGCCGCTGAAATCGTGCCGGAGCTGGCGCGTCGCGCCAAGGCCGGCGGCATCCGGCCCGACATCGTCACCGACCAGACTTCGGCCCACGACATCATCAACGGTTACTTGCCCATCGGCTGGACGGTGACCCAATGGCAGGCCGCGCAAAAGGACCCGTCCCAGCATGCCCGGCTCACGCAGGCAGCGGGTGAGTCCTGCGCCACGCACGTCCAGGCGATGCTCGAGTTTCATGAAATGGGCGTGCCCACCGTGGATTACGGCAACAACCTGCGCCAGGTCGCCAAGGATTTCGGCGTGGCCGATGCTTTCGACTACCCGGGTTTCGTACCGGCCTACATCCGTCCGCTGTTCTGCCGCGGCGTCGGCCCGTTCCGTTGGGTCGCGCTGTCCGGCGATCCCGAGGACATCCGCAAGACCGACGCGAAAATGAAGGAGCTGTTCCCGCAGAACAAGCACCTGCACCGGTGGCTGGACATGGCCGAGCAGCGCATCAGCTACCAGGGCCTGCCTGCGCGCATCTGCTGGATCGGCCTGGGCGAGCGGCACCTGGCGGGCCTGGCCTTCAACGAGATGGTCAAGAGCGGTGAGCTCAAGGCGCCCATCGTGATCGGGCGCGACCACCTGGACAGCGGCTCGGTGGCTTCGCCCAACCGCGAGACCGAGAGCATGAAGGACGGCAGCGACGCGGTGAGCGACTGGCCGCTGCTCAACGCCCTGCTCAATACGGCCAGTGGCGCGACCTGGGTCAGCATTCATCACGGCGGTGGTGTCGGCATGGGTTACTCGCAGCATGCCGGCGTGGTGATCGTTTGCGACGGCACGGCGGAGGCCGCAGGCAAGATCGAACGGGTGCTGTTCAACGATCCGGCGACCGGCGTGATGCGTCACGCCGATGCAGGTTACGACATCGCCGTCGCATCAGCGCGCGAGAACAAACTCAAACTACCGATGTTGGGATGAGCGTGACCGAAAAAGAAATCATCGTCCCCGGCCGGCTGACGCTCGCGCAGTTGCAGCGCCTGTGCGGCACCGAGCGCGTCATCGTTGAGCTCGATCCGGCCTGCCGCGCTGTCGTGCGCGCGAGTGCGGATCTGGTACGCAAAGCGACCGAGGGCGATGCGCCGGTCTACGGCGTCAATACCGGCTTTGGCAAGCTGGCCACCACCCGCATCGCCCGCGATGACCTGGCCGTCCTGCAGCTCAAGCTGCTGCGATCGCACGCCGTCGGCGTCGGAGAGCCTATGGCGGAAACGGTCGTGCGGCTGATCCTGCTGCTCAAGGCCGCCAGCCTGGCGCGTGGCTTTTCGGGCGTGCGCGAGGACGTCATCGACACGCTCCTGGCCCTTCACAACAAGGGCGTGACGCCGGTGATCCCCTGCCAGGGTTCGGTCGGCGCCTCGGGCGATCTGGCGCCGCTGGCGCACCTGTGCCTGCCGCTGGTTGGCGAGGGGGAGGTTTTCTATCAGGGCCAGCGCATGCCGGCGGCCCATGCACTGGAACGCGCCGGCATCCACCCGATCCAGCTTTCAGCCAAGGAGGGCCTGGCGCTGATCAACGGTACGCAGGTGTCCACGGCCCTGGCTTTGGACGCGCTGCTGGCGACCGACCGGTTGTTCGAAGCCACGGTGGTTTCGGGCGCCCTCACGCTGGACGCAGCCCGCGGCAGCGACGGGCCTTTCGATCCCCGCATCCATGCGGTGCGCGGCCAGCCCGGGCAAATCGCTTGCGCTGCGGCTTATCGCGCATTGATGGTCGGCAGCGAGATCCGCCGCTCCCACCTGGAGAACGATGACCGCGTGCAGGACCCGTACAGCCTGCGCTGCCAGCCCCAGGTCATGGGCGCCTGCCTCGACCAGATGCGTTATACGACGCAGGTGCTGGTGCGCGAGGCCAACGCCGTCACCGACAACCCCTTGGTCTTCGCCGCCGATGGCCATATGGTGTCTGGCGGGAATTTTCACGCCGAGCCGGTGGCCCTGGCCGCCGATGCGCTGGCGGTGGCAATCGCGGAAATCGGCGCGATCACCGAGCGTCGCATCGCCATGCTGGTGGACACGGCGGTCTCGCGCCTGCCGCCCTTCCTCACGCCGGAACCGGGCCTGAACTCGGGCTTCATGATCGTGCATGTCACGGCCGCGGCACTCGCCTCCGAGAACAAGTCGCTCGCCCACCCGGCCAGCGTCGACAGCCTGCCCACGTCGGCCAACCAGGAAGACCACGTCAGCATGGCCACCTTCGCGGCGCGGCGCCTGGGCGCGATGCTGAAGAACACGGCGCACATCGTGGCGATCGAGCTGCTCGCCGCCGCTCAAGGCATCGAGTTTCTCAGGCCTTTGAAGAGCGCGCCCGCACTGGAGGGCGCGCTGCGCCTGGTGCGCAGCGTGTCGCCTGCGATGATGCAGGACCGAAGCCTGGCGCGCGATATCGAGGCCGTGCACCACCTGGTGGCAGCCGGTGACATCGGCCGCGCGATCGAGGCCGAGATCCCCGAGTTGCAAGCATTGCGACTGGCATGAACCCTTTTTTTGTTTCTTCCCACATCAACCCACGAAGGACGCCATCATGAAAAAGCTGCTTGCCCTTTCACTCGCGCTGCTGGTCTGCGGCATGGCCCAGGCCCAGGAAACCAAGGTCGCGGTCGGCATCTCGGGCTGGACCGGCTTTGCGCCGCTGACGCTCGCCAAGGAAGCCGGCATCTTCAAGAAGAACGGCCTCGACGTCAGCATCAAGAAGATCCCGCAAAAGGATCGCCACCTGGCCATCGCTTCGGGCGATGTGCAGTGCGCGGCAACGACCGTTGAAACCTGGATCGTCTGGAACGCCAACGGCGTCGCCACCACCCAGATCTTCCAGCTCGACAAGAGCTACGGCGCCGACGGCATGGTCGTCAAACCCAACATCACCAAGATCAGCGATTTGAAGGGTAAGACCGTCGCCGCCAGTGCACCGGGTACCGCGCCCTACTTCACCCTGGCCTGGATGCTCAAGAAGAACGGGCTCACCACCAAGGACGTGAAGGTCGTCAACCTGGAGCCCCAGGCCGCCGCCAACGCCATGATCGCGGGCACCGGCGACATTGATGCCGCCATGACCTACGAGCCGTATCTCAGCGCCGTGCGCGCCAAGCCGGAGGCCGGCAAGATCATCGCCACCACGCTGGACTACCCGATGGTGATGGACACCTTCGGCTGCACGCCCAAGTTCCTCTCCGAGAACCCGAAGGCAGCGAAGGCCCTGGCCGACAGCTACTTCGAAGCAGTGGACATGATCAAGCGCGAGCCGAAAAAGAGCTTCGAGATCATGGGCGCGGACGTCAAGCAAAGCGGCGAGGCCTTCGAGAAATCGGCGGCCTACCTGCGCTGGCAGGATCGCGATGCCAACGTCAAGTTCTTCTCGGCCGAACACGCCGCCTTCAGCAAGGAAGCGGCCGAGTTGCTGATGGAAGCCGGCATCATCAAGCAGCTGCCGGACATGAGCAAGCTGGCCGACACGCGTTTCCTCAAGTAGATCGCTTCCGGTGCGCCCACTACAAGCCGTGAACCCCAGCGCGCGAGTCGCGCTGGGCATCTCCTTTTTCGTCCTTTTCTTCCTGGTCTGGGCCGCGGCCACGCTGGGGGGCTTCGTTTCCAAGACCTTCCTGGCCGATCCCATCACCATGGTGAGGTCGGGTTACGACCTGCTGGCGAACCAGGGCTTCATCAAGGACATCGGCATGACCGTCTGGCGGGTGCTGGGCGGCTTCGTCATCGCCGCCGTGCTGGCCGTGCCCTTGGGCGTGGCGATGGGTGCCTACAAGCCCGTGGAAGCCTTCTTCGAGCCCTTCGTGAGCTTCGCGCGCTACCTACCCGCTTCCGCCTTCATCCCGCTCCTGATCCTGTGGGCCGGCATCGGCGAGGCGCAGAAGCTGGCCGTGATCTTCATCGGCTCGTTCTTCCAGCTGGTGCTGATGATCGCGGTGAGTGTGGGCAATACGCGGCGCGACCTGGTCGAGGCGGCCTACACGCTGGGCGCGGGCGACCGCGGCGTCGTCAGCCGCGTGCTCCTGCCCAGCAGCGCGCCCGAGATCGCCGAAACGCTGCGCATGGTGCTGGGCTGGGCCTGGACCTACGTGATCGTGGCGGAGCTGATCGGCGCCTCAAGCGGCATCGGCCACATGATCACCGACAGCCAGGCGCTGCTGGCGACCGACCAGATCATCTTCGGCATCATCGTGATCGGGCTGATCGGCCTGGCCAGCGATTTCGCTTTCAAGGCCTTTAACTGCCACCTCTTCCCCTGGGCACAGATCGGCCGATGAGCATTCTCCAAATCACCCGCGTCTCCAAGACCTTCCCCGGCGCCGACGGCGGCACGCTGGCGCTGCAGGCCACCGACCTGCAGGTCGAAGAGAACGACTTCATCACCATCCTCGGCCCTTCGGGTTGCGGCAAGAGCACCTTGCTGCGCATGGTGGCCGGGCTGGATACCCCCACCACCGGGAGCATCGAGCTGGATGGCCGGCCCGTGATCGGCCCGGGCGCCGACCGCGGCATGGTGTTCCAGAGCTACACGCTCTTTCCCTGGCTCACCGTACTGCAGAACGTGTGCTTCGGCTTGCGCGAAAAAGGCATGCCACAGTCTGAACAGCATGCGCTGGCCTGGCAGTTCATCGCCAAGGTGGGGCTGAAGGGGTTCGAGAACCACTTTCCCAAGCAGCTCTCCGGCGGCATGCAGCAGCGCACCGCGCTGGCGCGCGCTTTGGCGAACAACCCGCGCATCCTCCTGATGGACGAGCCCTTCGGCGCGCTCGATCACCAGACCCGCGAGCTGATGCAGGAGCTGCTGCAAGCCATCTGGGAAGCCGAGCGCAAGACGGTGCTGTTCGTCACGCACGACATCGACGAGGCCATCTTCATGGGCAACCGCGTGGTGGTCATGAGCGCCCGGCCCGGCCGCATCAAGTGCGACCTGCCGGTACCGCTGGAGCACCCCCGGCACTATTCGGTGAAGACGACACCGGTGTTCATGGATCTCAAGGCCCGGCTCACCCAGGAAATCCGCATCGAGGTACAGCGGGCGGCGGGCCTGCTCGAGCCGGGGGAAGCCACGCTGCAAGCATGAAGAAGAGCGCCGGCTTGCTGATGTACCGGCGCACCGGCGCGGGGGAAGTCGAGGTTCTGCTCGCCCATCCGGGCGGGCCGTTCTGGCGCGGCAAGGACGAAGGCGCCTGGACCATCCCCAAAGGGGAATACGACGAGCCTGAAGACCCGCTGGCGGCAGCCCTACGCGAGTTCGGCGAGGAAACCGGCTTTGCCGTGTCGCCGCCGTTCCGGCCGCTGGGGGAGATCGTGCAGAAAAGCGGCAAGCGGATCCTCGCGTGGGCATTCGCCGGCGACTGCGATCCCGCGCAGTTGCGCAGCAATACCTTCGAAGTCGAATGGCCCCCGCGATCGGGGCGCAGGCAAAGTTTTCCCGAGATAGACCGCGTCGAGTGGTTCGCGCTCGACGCGGCGAAACGCAAGATCAATCCGGCCCAATGCGCCCTGCTCGAGCGCCTGGCAGTCGCTGCTAGAGACGCGCCGGCCTGAGCTTGAAGGACGGCATCCGCATGCGTTGCTGGAGTTGCCTGATGCCGAACGCGTGCTTGGCGACGTGCAGAGTCCGGCGGTCCGCCATCCTGTCCCAAGCGGCTCGCATGGCCAGCCGGGCCTCATCCATGGAAAGCCGGGAGTCCCCCTTGATGCGCTCCCAGTTGGCCCAGAGCGAGCGCTCGGCATCGTCGTAGCCGCCGCCGTACTGGGCATAGCCAATGTAGCCAACGCAATACGCAGGCGCATAGTCTTCGTAGTCGAACCCGGCGCTGTAATAGCGCTCGCGCCAGAAGGACCGGCGCCAGTAGGCGTCCTCTTCCTGCGCATTGACCCGGCTGACCGCGGCCGCCGGGTCGATGGTGTCCTGATCGTCGAAGCTGTGCTCTGTGGATGCCATGGCAGTCTCCTCGTGAAGATTTGTGAGGCCATCCTCGGCCACGCCCGGGCACTGCCGCGTAGGACGGCACGCCTGCAGGCGTGTCGGAAGAAAGGCATATTGGGACCCGGGAAAATCCCGCATTCCGGGCCCGGCCGCCCAGCCGCTATACTTTCAATAGCGTCACCAAGAGACAGACAAATGGGCCGGAGCCTTGCCACGTATTACGACATCCTTCGGGTCGGCCGCGGTGCCGATCCGGACGGCGTGCGCTCGGCCTATCGCCGGCTGGCGCAGAAATACCACCCGGACAAATTGCCCAACAATGCCGATGCCGTCCGGGTGATGGCCATGCTCAACGAGGCGTACGCCGTCCTGTCCGACCCGCGCCAGCGAGCCAGCTACGACCGGCGGATCCAGCAAGCGCAGGCCTATGCCAGCCGGGCGAAGCGCGGCGCCATGGCCCCTGTCGACGTGCCGACCGCCGCGTGGCCGTGGTACCTGCTGTTTGCCACGATGGCGTTCGCCTTGGCCACTTTCGGCACGGTGCTCTACAAGACGCTCGTGCCCGGCGTTGCCGTCGCGGTCGCCATGCCGGCCGTCCAGTCGCCAGCCCCGGCAAAACCGGCCAAAAACTAGGGGCTGTCGCCTTCGTGGCTGGCGTGCCGCGCCCCTGCGCGGATACTCCCGGGCAACCGGAGAAACTCATGGACATTCGTGGAAAAGTCGCCATCGTGACCGGTGGCGCAAGCGGCATCGGTGCCGGGCTGGCAAAGCGATTCGTGGCCGAGGGCGCGCGCGGCGTCGTCGTTGCCGACGTCAACCTGGAACGCGCCGAGGGCGTGGCCCGCGAGATCGGCGCGGTCGCCGTGCGGTGCGACGTCAGCCGCGAGGCCGACATCCAGGCCCTGGTGGCGACGACACGCGAGCGCTTCGGCCAGGTGGACATCTTCATGTCCAACGCCGGCATCCTGGGCCGGGAGGGCGGCATCGAGCTGGAGGATGCGCTGTGGGACAAGATGTGGCAGATCCACGGCATGGCCCATGTGTGGGCCGCACGGGCCGTGGTGCCGGAAATGGTGGCGCGGGGAGAAGGCTACTTCGTGGTCACGGCCTCGGCAGCGGGGCTGCTCAACATCGTGGAAAGCGCCCCCTATGGGGTAACTAAGCACGCGGCGCTGGCCTTCGCCGAATGGTTGCGAATTGCCTACGGCCGCCGTGGCGTTCGGGTGTCGTGCCTTTGCCCGCAGTCGGTGCAGACCGATATGGTCACCGGCGACGGCGGCTCGGCCGGCCATGACGGCATCCTGACGCCCGAGCAGGTCGCCGAGGAAGTCGTGGCGACGATGCGCGACGAGAAATTCCTGGCCCTGCCCCATCCGTCGGTGGCCAAGTACTTCCTCAACAAGGCCCAGGACTACGACCGCTGGATCGGCGGCATGCAGAAGCTGTATGCCATGCACTCGGCCAAGGGCGCCTGAGCAAGCGCCTTACTTCCCGAACAGGCCGACGGCACCGACGATGATCAGGTAGACCGCCACGATGTAGTTGAGCAGCCGCGGCATGAGGAGGATCAGGATGCCGGCCACGAGTGCTGCGACGGGACCGATATGCGGAATGAGGTTCATGCTGGATCTCCCTGTTGTGTGGGCCGCAGTATGACCCAGCGGGGCCCTGCGTGGGGCCGTCCTGCACTCAGCTCAGCCGAAAACTCCCTTGGCCAGATGCCGCGCGAAACTCTCGGTCCATGACCGCCCGGCGCTGGCCTCGTACTGCGCCGCGGCGCTGCGCGTAGCCACGTGAACACGGCGCAGCGTGCGTCCCAAGCCAGCCAGTGTCGCCTCGAACAGCTCGGCCTTGAATGCCAGCGGATCCCTGCCGCTGGCGCGGATGGCCTGCTCGAAGTCTTGCCGCTCGGTGGCGGAAATGTCTGCACGGTGAACCAGCATGTGAAGACCTTTCGAATCCCTACGCCCGTTCAACGCGCGGATGAACGGGCCCGATGCTGGGGATTACGCTGATGGCTCGGCAGGAACTTTCAAGCGCCGACCGTCAACACCGCCGCCCGCCTGCAGGAGCTGTGCAAGGGCTATGGCGCACGGCTGGTGATTTCGCAGCAAGTGTTGCAGGGTGCCAAGGTGGACGCATCGCGGCTGGCGCGACACACGATTTCCGTGCGCGGCCGCACGGCAGACCTGGTCATCTACGCCGTCGCTTCGCCGAGCGAACTGAAATTGGAATCTGACCCCACTTAGCGTTCCTAGCGCCACTTAGCGTTCCAGTCTCGTGGCGAACCGGGCCCTGGCCTTAGCGGCCTCGATCTCGCGATTCTTGGGCTCGGACGTGGTGACCAGTGACGCGATCAGGTCGCGGGCCACCGCGGCTATCTCTTCGACGGCGCGATCGAAGGCTTCCTCGTTGGCCTTGGACGGCACATTGAACCCGCTCAGTTTGCGAACGAATTGCAGCGATGCATCCCGTATCTCCAGCTCGGTGGCCGGCGGCTCGAAATTGAACAGGGTCTTGATGTTGCGACACATGATGTTTCACTCTCCGCGTAATCCCCAGCTAAGAAGCCGCTAAGTGCCAGCTAAAGGCCGCCATCTACAGTCACTGCACGGCTGACGCGCAAGGTCTGCGTACCGGCCGAAGCCCAAGTTCTGTTTGCCCTGAAAGGAAAATTACCATGAAATTCAAGATCGCTTCCGCCCTCCTCGTCGCCGCCGTTGCCGGCACCGCCTTCGCCGAGACCCCCACCGTGGTCAAGGAGCCTTTCGTCTCTACCAAGAGCCGCGCCGAGGTGCAGGCCGAACTGTTCGCCTACAAGCAGGCCGGCGTGAACCCCTGGTCCACGTCGTACAACCAGTTGGCGGGCTTCAAGAGCACCGCCAGCCGCCAGCAAGTGGTGGCTGAATACCTGGGCGCCCGCAACGAAGTGGCGGCTATCAACGGCGAAGACAGTGGCTCTGCCTACCTGGCCCAGGCCTCTGCGCAACGCACCCGCAGCGGCCCGATCCTGGCCGGCCATCCCGTCAACGCGCAGTAAGACCCGCGTGCCGACTCAGCTGTTGCGCGATCGAGCCTTCTTGGCTCGAGAGGGACCGTTCGGCCGCACCCGCGTGACAGCTGTCTCGTCGGCACTTCCCGATTGAAGGACCTCCTGCATGGCGTGCAGCAGGGGGTTCTGACGGGCCGTCTCACCAAAGCTGCGGCCGGCTCCCAGCGAAACCAGCGCGCCCACCGTGTCCATCCATTGCAGCCACCCCTGGGTCATCAGGTCGAAAGTGGTGCGCTGCATTTGCGCGGCGAGGTTCAGGCCCAGGCCGGGAGTTGCGGCCACGGGGGCCTGGCTGACCGCAATGCTGGGAGCTACGGCGACCTCGCTTGCTTCCGGGCTGGCGCCTGCGCGGGCCAGCCGGTCCAGGCCGTCACTGATGTTTTGGGATGACGACAGTGTCATCTCCAGCGTGCGCATGCCGAGGTCGGTCCAGAGCATCACGGGATTGAACGAATTAGGTATGTCGAGGTCCTTGGCCATGGGTTGGTTCCGGTTGAGAGCATCTGGGTGGAGAGTGCGCGACCCAAACGTTGGTTGGTGCGCGCTTGCGTATGTGCGGCGGCTAGCGGCCGCAAGACCGGGCGGAGCGAAAGAATAGCGTCACCTGCGCTCAGCCGGAGTGACAAAGTAATTTCGCCGTTGCGAGGCTTGGCAGCGCTCAGGCTTTCGGCGTCTTCGGCTCGACGTCGCTGATATCGGCTGCGGCCCGCCCGGGCCTTACGATATTTGCTCTTCGCGGGCGGACGACGAAGGGCAAGGTGGACTTGCCGGTCAGCCTGGCCCACGCGGCGCGGACACCCCACACTGCGAGCATCAACGCGGCGGCCACGCTCAAGCTGGCAGCGAACACAAGACCGGCGGCCAGCAGGAAGAGCCGGACAAAAAAAGTCATGAATGTAGGCATGCTCGCGAGTATGACCCCAGGCTATTAGGTGACGATGAGGGAGCGGACCCCCTTACGCGGTGGCTTCTTCCGCCACCGGCTGCGCCCCACCGAAGTGGAACACGCCCGGCTCGCGCACCGGGTCCACGTCCACCGGGATCACGCTCTTCGGCGGGAAGCGCCCTTCCAGGATCAGCTTGGACAGCGGATTCTCGATGCGCTGCTGTATGGCACGCTTGAGCGGCCGGGCGCCGAACACCGGGTCGAATCCGACCTTGGCGAGTTCCTCCAGCGCAGCGGGCGACACCTGCAGCGCGAGGTCCATCTTGGCCAGGCGCAGCGTAAGCACCTTGAGCTGGATCTCGGCGATCTTGGCGATGTGCTGGGCATCCAGGCCGTGGAACACCACCGTCTCGTCGATACGGTTCAGGAACTCAGGCCTGAAGTGGTTCTTCAGTTCGTCCCACACCGCGTCCTTCACGTCGTCGTACGGCCGGCCCACCATGGCCTGTATCCGGTGCGAACCGATGTTGCTGGTCATCACGATCACCGTGTTCTTGAAGTCCACGGTGCGGCCATGCCCGTCGGTCAGGCGGCCATCGTCCAGTACCTGCAGCAGCACGTTGAACACGTCGTGGTGCGCCTTCTCGATCTCGTCGAGCAGGATCACGCTATAGGGTTTGCGGCGCACGGCTTCCGTGAGGTAGCCTCCCTCCTCGTAGCCGACGTAGCCCGGCGGCGCGCCGATCAGGCGGGCCACCGAATGCTTCTCCATGAACTCGCTCATGTCGACGCGGATCAAGTGCTCTTCGCTGTCGAACAGGAAATTCGCCAGCGCCTTGCACAGCTCCGTCTTGCCGACGCCCGTGGGGCCAAGGAACAGGAATGACCCGGTCGGCCGGTTGGGGTCGGACAGGCCCGACCGCGAACGGCGGATGGCGTTGGACACGGCGCTGATGGCCTCGTCCTGGCCGATCACGCGCTGGTGCAGCCGCTCTTCCATCAGCAGCAGTTTCTCGCGCTCGCCCTGCATCAGCTTGGACACAGGGATGCCGGTCGCGCGCGCCACCACTTCGGCGATCTCTTCGGCGCCGACCATCGTGCGCAGCAATTGCGGGCGGCCGCCGTCCTTGGCCGTCTTGGCCTTGCCGGATTCGGTGGCCTGCGCTTCTTTCAGGCGCTTTTCCAGCTCGGGCAGCCGGCCGTACTGCAGCTCGGCCACCTTGTTGAAGTCGGCCTTGCGCGTGTATTCCTCGATCTCGCGGCGCAGCTTGTCGATCTCCTCTTTCACCTGGGCCGAGCCCTGGGCCTGCGCCTTCTCGGCTTTCCAGATCTCGTCGAGGTCGGCGATTTCCTTTTGCAGCCTGGTGATCTCTTCCTCGATCAGCGCGGCGCGCTTCTTCGACGCTTCGTCCTTCTCGCGCTTGATGGCTTCGCGCTCGATCTGCAGCTGGATCAGGCGGCGGTCGAGCTTGTCCATCACCTCGGGCTTGGAGTCGAGCTCGATCTTGATCTTGGAGGCTGCCTCGTCGATCAGGTCGATGGCCTTGTCGGGCAGGAAGCGGTCGGTGATGTAGCGATGGGAAAGCTCGGCCGCGGCGACGATGGCCGGGTCGGTGATCTCCACCCCGTGGTGCACCTCGTACTTTTCCTGCAGGCCGCGCAGGATCGCGATGGTCGCTTCGACGCTGGGTTCGTCCACCAGGATCTTCTGGAAACGGCGCTCGAGCGCGGCGTCTTTCTCGATGTACTTGCGGTATTCGTCCAGCGTGGTTGCGCCGACGCAGTGCAGCTCGCCGCGCGCCAGGGCCGGCTTGAGCATGTTGCCGGCGTCGATCGCGCCTTCGGCCTTGCCAGCCCCCACCATGGTGTGCAACTCGTCGATGAAGACGATGGTCTGGCCCTCGTCCTTGGCCAACTCGTTCAGCACGCTCTTCAGGCGTTCCTCGAATTCACCGCGGTATTTGGCACCCGCCAGCAGCGATGCCATGTCGAGCGACAGGACCCGTTTGCCCTTGAGCGACTCAGGCACTTCACCAGCGATGATGCGCTGGGCCAGGCCTTCCACGATGGCGGTCTTGCCGACGCCAGGCTCGCCTATCAGCACAGGATTGTTCTTGGTACGGCGCTGCAGCACCTGGATGGCGCGGCGGATCTCGTCGTCGCGGCCGATCACCGGGTCGAGCTTGCCTTGGCGGGCCCGCTCGGTCAGGTCCAGGCAGTACTTCTTGAGAGCTTCGCGCTGGCCTTCGGACTCGGCGCTATTGACTCCCGCCCCGCCGCGCACGGTTTCCACCGCCGTTTCCAGCGATTTGCGGGTCAGGCCGTTCTCGCGGGCGATCCGGCCGATGTCCTGCTTGGTGTCGGCCAGGGCCAGCAGGAACAGTTCGCTGGCGATGAACTGGTCGCCCCGTTTGAGGGCCTCTTTCTCGGCCGCCTGCATCAGCGACACCAGGTCGCGGCCGACCTGGACCTGCTCCTGGCCCTGGACAGCTGGACGCTTGTGCATGGCCGCCTCGGCCGCAGCCAGCAGGCCCTGCACATTGACGCCGGCGCGCTGCAGCAAGGCCCGTGGGCCATCTTCCTGGCGCAGCATGGCCACGAGCAGGTGCTCAGGTTCGATGTAGGCGTGGTCGTTGCCGAGGGCAAGCGTCTGCGCCTCGGCCAGCGCTTCCTGGAATTTGGTCGTCAGTTTGTCAAGTCGCATGGCAATTACTCCGTTCGCCTGAAGCTTAGGCTTCACCCCGGCTTTTCAAGGGTCAATGTACGCTTCTGGCGCCCGGGTGCCTGTGACTAGAATCCATCTCATGAAGATTCACCAGCTTTCAGTGACCTACCTTGCGGAGCAGGATCGCATCCTGATGCGGGTCAATACCGCGGCCGCCGAGGAGATGCGCCTGTGGCTGACCCGCCGCCTGATGCTGGGCCTGTGGCCCCTGCTGAGCAAATTGCTGACCAAGCACCTGCTCAAGCTGGAAGCCGCCGGGAGTTCTCTCGAATCCGCCGACGAGGACTTGAAGAAGATGCTGGCCGAATTTCGCAAGGAAGAGTTTCTCAAGCACGCGGACTTCGACACCCCTTACCAGGAGAATCAGGCGCAGCTTCCCTTGGGCGAGGAACCCCTGCTGGTGACAGACGTGGACGCATCGCCGCTGCCCAATGGCCGGTTGCGGCTGAGCTTCAACGAGCGCCCGCCGGGCGTGGAGAAGCCCCGCAGCTTCCAGATGGAGATGGAACCCAAACTGATGCAGGGCCTGATGCACCTGCTGGAGCAGGCGCTGACCCGCTCGCAATGGCCGGAAGCCTTTGGCGCCGGCCCTGTGGCGGTGGAAGACGGTTCCGTCGAGGAAGATTCTTCGATCCGCAAGCCTCGTTACCTGAACTGACAGCTATTTGCCGGACGGGTCCAACGAAAAACCGGCGATGCGCTTGTATTCCTCCGACATGCGGCGCAATTCTTCCTGGCTGATCAGGTCGTCGATGTGCCTGAACGGTTTGCCGCCACTGAGTTCGTCCACCTTGATGTTGATGAAATCCGGCGGCATGGTGCGATTGGTTTCGACGATCTTCGAGGTCGGCCCCAGGCGCAAGGCCTCATAGGCCGACAGCGCGCCGGGCCCGTCAGCCGCAGTGGCCAGTTGCTGCGCCAGCGTGCGGGCGTCGATGATGGCTTGGGCGGACCCGTTGGATCCGCGCGGGTACATGGGATGAGCGGCATCGCCCAGCAGCGTGACGCGGCCGAAGGTCCACTGCGGCACGGGGTCCCTGTCCACCATCGGGTACTCGAAGATGTTCCCGGCCCCCTCGATCAGGGCCGGAACGTCGAGCCAGTCAAAACGCCAGTCCTTGAAGATCTCGGCGAAGTCCTGCGGGCGGCCGGGCTTGTTCCAGTCGTTCATGGGCGCGCCTTCGCGGCGAATCTCGGCAACCCAGTTCACCAGCTGGTTGCCCTGTCCGTCCACGTTGTCGGCGATGGGATAGATCACCATCTTGCCGGTCTCTATCGAGCCGACACGCAAGTAGCTCTTGCCGCTGAGGATAGGCCGGTGGACTGTGACGCCGCGCCAGGTGTTGATGCCGCCAAAGGCGAGCTTTTCATGAGGATAGAACTGGCGGCGCACGGCGGAGTTGACGCCATCGCAGGCCACCACCACGTCGGCGTGGACCGGCGCAAGCGGGGCATCGCTGCTGCTGCGGAAATGGATGGTCGCGCTGCCCGCCGCCTGCTCCACCCCAACACAGCGATGGTCGAGGTGAACATGCTGGGCACCCAGGCGTTGCAGCACGGCTTCGTAGAGCACGCGATGCAGTTTGCCGCGGTGGATGCCGATTTCCGGCAACTCGTAGCCGGCGTGGCGACCCCGCGGCTCGCGGTAGATGAACTGCCCGAAGCGATTGAAGAACACGCTCTCCAGGTTCTCGATGCCCGCGGCCTCGAGTTGGAGCTGCAGGCCCAGCTCAGCCAGTTCGCGCATCGCGTGCGGCAGCAAGGTGATGCCTACGCCGATCTCGCGCACCTCGGGAATGGTTTCGTACAGATCGCAGGCGAGGCCCCTTTCGTGCAAGGCCAGCGCCAAGCTGAGGCCCCCGATGCCGGCGCCGACGATTGCGATCTTCATGGTCTGCGGTGCGCTACTCGGCCGTGATGTTCCGGGCCTTGATCAGCTCGGCCCACCGCTGGGCATCCTGCTCCACCAGGCGACGGAACTCCTCGGGGCTGCTCGTGGCCGGGTCCATGCCCTGCGTTTCGAAGGCGGAGCGAACTTCCGATGTCGCCAAGATGTCCTTGAGCTCCCGGTTGAGGCGGCTCACGAACTCCGGCGACGTACCCGGGGGCGCAAAGATGCCGTACCACATCGCCACGTTGACATCCCCGGCCCTCGCTTCGGCCAGCGTCGGCACGTCCGGCAGCAGCGGATGGCGCTTGTCGCTGCCGATGCCCAGCGCCACCAGCTTGCCCGCCTTCACATGCGGTAGCGCTACGTGGATGGGCAGGAACCCCACCTCGACCTGGCCACCCAGCAAATCCGTGACCGCCGGCGCCGTGCCGCGATAGGGGATGTGGGTGAGGAAGATGCCCGCGGTGGACTTGAACAGTTCCATCGACAGGTGGTGCGGCGTGCCCACACCCGGGCTGGCGTAGTTGATCGAGCCGGGGCGGCTCTTGGCGGCGGCGATGAGCTCGCCGGCTGACTTGTAGCCCGCCTTTGGACTGGCGATCAACAGCAATTGGCCCCAGCTGGTCAGCGAGACGGGCACGAGATCCTTCACCGGATCGAAGGACAGCTTGGGATAGAGGCTGCGGTTCATCACCAATGTGTTGACACTGACCAGCAGCGTCGAGCCATTGGGCGCCGCGCGCACCACCGCCTCGGTGCCGATATTGCCCGAGGCGCCGGCACGGTTGTCCACCACCACCGGGCGGCCCAGCCGTTCGCCCAGCTTCGGGCCGACGGTGCGGGCAATGAGGTCGATGCCCGTGCCGGGTGTGAAAGGAACGATCAGGCGCAGCGGTGCTTGGGCTGGGGCCTGTGGAGGGGTTGCGGGGGCCTGGGCGGCAGCGCTAAAAACAGCCAGTGCACCCAGCGCCAGCACGGCGGGTTGCCGCCAGAAGGAGACCATGTTTTCCCCCTAAGTGTGTATGCTAACTATTATTGGCGGCGCGCCGCCAAGGCACAATCCATGGATTCCCTAAACACCAGCCAATTCGTGTCCTTAAACGCCAAAACGCCCGTCAGCTTATCCCGCCTCTATGCGCGCCCGGGCTTCCTGCTGCGGCGCGCGCACCAGATATCGGCTGCCGTATTCGAGGACGAGTGCCGCGAGCTGGCGCTGACGCCGGCACAGTTCGGGGTGCTCACGGTGCTCAGGTCGCACCCGGGCCTCGGCCAGTCCAGCCTGGCGCGGGCGCTGGGTTTCGACAAGGTCACGGTGCTGCGGGTGCTGCGCGGGCTCGAAACGCGCGGCTATGTCGCCCGGGCGCCCGCTGCGGACAACAAACGCAACGTCTCGGTGGCTCTCACGGCCGAGGGCATCGCGGTGTTGTCGCAGGCGCAAAGGCCGGCGGAGCGGGCCTACAAACGTCTGCTGGCCCCGCTCGACAAGAATCAGCAAGCCCAGTTGGTCGAGTTGCTCCAACTGCTGACCGGCGAACTCGAAGACGACGCCAGGGCCGCGTTCGTGCCGCCTGGACAGCGCTGACGCTCAGGCGTTGTCCGCGTCGATGCCCCATTTGGCCAATGCCGCGTCATCGCTGGCGCGGGCATCGACCCATTGCGCACCCTGCGGCGTTTGTTCCTTCTTCCAGAAAGGCGCCTGGGTCTTGAGGTAGTCCATCAGGAACTCGCAGGCCTTGAAGCTTTCGCCCCTGTGCGCGGAAGTGACGGCCACCATCACGATCTGGTCCAGCGGCTGCAACAGGCCGACGCGATGGATCACCCGGGCCGCGTAGATGTCGAAGCGGCGCTGCGCCTCGTCGATCATGCCCTCTATGGCCTTCTCCGTCATGCCCGGATAGTGCTCGAGCTCCATGCTGAGCACCGGAGGCCCTTTGTTGCCCTCGTGACCATCGCGCACGGTCCCGACAAAACTGCACACCGCACCCACTCGCGCGTCCTGCCGGCGCAGGGCCGCTATTTCGTCGGCGAGGTTGAAGTCCTCGGTCTGGATGGAAACGCGGGCCGGCATTTCAGCCTCCGGTCACCGGGGGAAAGAAAGCGACCTCGCAGCCCTCGCTCAACGCGGCAGCCTCGTCGCTCATCACCTGGTTCAGCGCCATGCGCACGGATTTACCGCGTGCCAGGGCCTGGGCATAGGCGCCGCCGCGCGCGACCAGCTCATCGCGCAGCGCCTGCAGGTCGGCGGCCGATGTGTCCACGGCTTCGCTGCCCTGCCCCAGCGCCTCGCGGATCGACGCGAAGTACTTGACGGTGAGTCTCATGACAGCAGTTCCGCGAAAGAAACGAAAGACACCGGGTCACCGCGCGCAATGGACTGCCCCGGCGGGTTATCCACCAGTCCGTCGCCCCAGGCAACCGAAGTCAGCACGCCGGAGCTCTGGTTGGGGAACAGGTCCAGGCCACCCTCGGCGTTGCGGCGCGCACGCAGGAACTCGCGGCGCTTGTCGGCGCGTGGCCAGGTGAAATGCGCAGGCAAGGGTACGGCCTTGGGCGCGACCTGGGTGGCGCCTTGCAGCCTCAGCAGGAAGGGGCGCACCAGCAAGAGGAAAGTGACGAAACTGGAAACCGGATTGCCGGGCAGGCCGATGAAATGCGCGGCGCCGACCTTGCCATACGCGAAGGGCTTGCCGGGCTTGATGGCGATCTGCCAGAGATCGAGGGAGCCCAGGGACTGGACGGCGGGCTTGATGTGGTCTTCTTCGCCCACCGACACCCCACCGCTCGTGAGGATGAGGTCGTGCGCCTCGGCCGCCACGCGCAAAGCCTGCTGGGTCGCGTCCAGCCTATCCGGCACGACTCCGTAGTCGGTGACGTCGCACCCCAGGCGCTTCAGCAGCGCCCTCAAAAAGAAGCGGTTCGAGTTGTAGATGGCGCCGGGCTTCATGTTCTCGGGCGCCACCTGGCCCGGCATCACCAGTTCGTCGCCGGTGGAAAAAAGCGCCACCCGGGGACGGCGTGCCACTACCAGCTGGTCCATGCCGATGCTGGCCGCCAGGCCGAGGCCGGCGGGCGACAGGCGCTCGCCCTTGGCCAGCACCGTGGCGCCACGCTGGATGTCCTCGCCACTCTTGCGGATCCACTGGCCGGGCTTGGGCACGCGCAGGATGCGCACGATCTGCTCGCCGGCGGGTTCGGTCTCTTCCTGCATCACGACCGCATCGGCGCCATCGGGGATGGACGCACCCGTGAAGATGCGGGCTGCGCTGCCCGGCACCAGGGGCTCGGCGGCGCTGCCGGCGGGAATGCGTTGGCTGACGGGCAGCGACACGCCCTCGTCGGCGATCTCGCGGCTGCGGACCGCGTAGCCGTCCATGGAGCTGTTGTCCTGCGGCGGAACCTGCAGCGCCGACACCAGGTCCTGGGCCATCACGCGCCCGTCCGCGTCGAAGGTCGACACCGACTCGGTGCCCTCCAGCGGCCGCGCATGGCCCAGCAACTCGGCCAGTGCTTCGTCGAGCGGCCGCAGCGCGGGACGGGGAGCGTTCATGCAAACATCTCCGATTTGTAGTCGAAGCGGTCCTGATTGTCCGTCAGCCACTGGGCCAGCGCCTCCGGATCGTTCAAATCCAGCACGGGGCGCAGGGTGGCCTGGGGCAGCTGGTCCGGCGAATCCGTGGCGATCGCCACGATGAAATCGTCATCGGGATAGAGCGCCGGCTTGCCCGAGGCGCCGCGCCACACCTCGACCTTCTGCAGGTTGCTTTCCTTGAAGCCCTCGACCAGGACCCAATCGACGCCCTCGTAGAGTTCCGCGATCAGGTGGTGCACCGTAAGCTGCGCGGGCCGCTCGAATTCGCGGATGAGGGCCAGCCGCTGGTCGGATGCCACGACCACTTCGAAGGCGCCGGCTTCGCGATGCCGGTAGGTGTCCTTGCCGGGGTGATCGATATCGAACTTGTGGTGCGCGTGCTTCACCACCGAAACACGCAAGCCCCGCAGCTTGAGGGCGGGAATCAGGCGCTCGACCAGCGTGGTCTTGCCCGACCCCGAGAAACCGGCGAAGCCGACGACTTTCATCCCGGCTTCAGGCGCAATGGCCCGCGATGAACTCCTTGACCGCCTGCGCGTCCGAGCGCAGGAGCGTGACGCGCTTGGGCAGCGCCTCGATCCCTTGGAACTTGGCAGGACGGTCCGGTTCGCGGCCCAGCGCTTCGACGATGGTCGCCGCGAACTTGATCGGCAGCGCGGTTTCCAGCACGATCATCGGCACGCCGGGCTGCGGGTATTG
Source organism: Caenimonas soli (assembly GCF_013155545.1). Taxonomy (GTDB): domain Bacteria; phylum Pseudomonadota; class Gammaproteobacteria; order Burkholderiales; family Burkholderiaceae_C; genus Ramlibacter; species Ramlibacter soli. The sequence goes on from NZ_JABJVV010000007.1 coordinate 254,368, forward strand.
GCGCGCCACCTTCAGGCCGTCGGCGGTGTGCGTATCGATCACGAGCTTGAAGCGTTCGTAGGTGTCGCGGATGGTGGCGAGGCGGTCGGCATGCGTGCTCTTGCCGCTGACGAAGCCGTAGCGCTGCGCAGCCTGCTTGAAAGCCGGCTCGGCGCTCAGGTCGAACTGGCCCTTGGCGGACAGCTCGGCGCCGAACAACTGCTTGACTTTGGCGCCGTCGCGCCCCAGCAGATCGAAAACGAAGCGCTCGAAGTTGCTCGCCTTGCTGATGTCCATCGAAGGGCTGGACGTTTCGTGGGTGTCGGCGCTCGAACGCACGCGGTACACACCCGTGCGGAAGAATTCGTCGAGCACGTCGTTCTCGTTGGTCGCCGCCACCAGGCGCTCGATCGGCAGGCCCATCATGCGCGCGACGTGGCCGGCGCAGATGTTGCCGAAGTTGCCCGAAGGGACGGTGAAGCTCACCTTCTGGGCATTGCTCTTCGTTGCCTGGAAATAGCCCGCGAAGTAGTAAACCACCTGCGCCACCAGGCGCGCCCAGTTGATCGAGTTGACGGTGCCGATCTTGTACCTGCGCTTGAATTCCAGGTCGTTCGACACGGCCTTGACGATGTCCTGGCAGTCGTCGAAGACGCCCTCGATCGCCAGGTTGTGGATGTTCGCGTCCTGCAGGCTGAACATCTGCGCCTGCTGGAAGGGGCTCATCCTGCCATGGGGCGAAGTCATGAAGACACGCACGCCCTTCTTGCCGCGCATCGCGTACTCGGCCGCACTGCCCGTATCGCCCGAAGTCGCCCCCAGGATGTTCAGCTCTTCGCCGCGGCGGGCCAGTTCGTACTCGAACAGGTTGCCCAGCAACTGCATGGCCATGTCCTTGAAGGCCAGGGTCGGGCCGTTGGAGAGGGCCTCGAGGTACAAGCCATCCTCCAGCTTCTTCAGCGGAACGATGGCCTGTGTGCCGAACACCTCTTCGGTGTAGGTCTTGCGGCAGATGGCCTTCAGGTCCGCGGCCGGAATGTCGTCGATATACAGCGACAGGATTTCGAACGCCAGCTCTGGGTACGGCAACCCGCGCCACTTGGCGAGGGTTGCGGCGTCGACCTGCGGGTACCGTTCCGGCAGGTACAGGCCGCCGTCCGGCGCCAGGCCCTCGAGCAGGATTTCGCAGAAATGCTTGCGGTCCGCGTGGCCGCGGGTGGATAGGTACTGCATCAGGCCAGTTCTTCCTTGCGGATCCGCGTGATCGGCGCCAGCACGGTGGGCAGGCCCTGCATCTGCGCGATCACTTCGTTCATCGTGCCTTCGCGCACGCTATGGGTCAGGATGATCAGGTCGGTCTGCTTCTCGCCTTCGCCGGCCTCGCGTTGCAACATGGCGTCGATGCTGATGCCCGCTTCCGCGAGCTGCCCGGTGACCTTGGCCAGCACGCCCGCCTGGTCGGCGACGCGCAGGCGCAGGTAGTAGCTGGTCACGACCTCGCTCATCGGCAGCACCGTCGCATCGCTCATCGAATCGGGCTGGAAGGCCAGGTGCGGCACGCGATGCGCGGCATCGGCGGTGTGCAGTCGGGTGATGTCCACCAGGTCGGCGATCACGGCGCTGGCAGTGGGCTCGCTGCCCGCGCCCTTGCCGTAGTAGAGCGTGGTGCCGACGGCGTCGGCCTGCACCATCACCGCGTTCATGGCGCCTTCGACATTGGCGATCAACCGCTTGGCCGGAACCAGGGCCGGGTGTACCCGCAACTCGATGCCCTTGGCCGTGCGCTTGGTGATGCCCAGAAGCTTGATGCGGTAGCCCAGCTGCTCGGCGTAGCGGATGTCCTGGGCGCCCAGCTTGGTGATGCCCTCGACATAAGCCTTGTCGAACTGCACCGGGATGCCGAAGGCGATCGCCGACATGATGGTGGCCTTGTGCGCGGCGTCCACCCCCTCGATGTCGAAGGTGGGGTCGGCCTCGGCATAGCCCAGGCGCTGAGCCTCCTTGAGGGCGACGTCGAAGTCCAGCCCCTTGTCGCGCATCTCGGACAGGATGAAATTGGTGGTGCCGTTGATGATGCCGGCGATCCACTCGATGCGGTTGGCTGTGAGACCCTCGCGCAGCGCCTTGATGATGGGAATGCCGCCCGCGACCGCGGCCTCGAACGCCACCATCACGCCCCGGCGATGGGCCGCGGCGAAGATTTCCGTGCCGTGCACGGCGAGCAGCGCCTTGTTCGCCGTGACCACGTGCTTGCCCGCCTCGATGGCCTCCATGACCAGGGCCTTGGCGATCCCGTAGCCGCCGATCAACTCGACGACGATGTCGATCTCTGGATTGGCGATGATCGTGCGTGCGTCGTTCACGACCTTGACCGTGTCGCCCACGATCTTCTGGGCCCGCGCCGTGTCGAGGTCGGCGACCATCGTGATTTCGATGCCGCGGCCCGCGCGGCGCTTGATCTCTTCCTGGTTGCGCTTCAACACATTGAAGACGCCGCTGCCGACGGTACCTATGCCCAGCAGGCCTACTTGGATGGCTTTCATGACGAATGACGTTTTCTGTAGTGTTCGAGGAATTTCGCGATACGGCCGACGGCTTCGCGCAGGTCGTCTTCGTGTGGCAGGAAGACAATGCGGAAGTGATCCGGCGTCGCCCAGTTGAAGCCCGTGCCCTGCACCAGCATCACGCGGGTTTCCTGCAGCAGTTCCAGGAAGAACTGGCGATCATCGGCGATCGGGTAGACCTTGGGGTCGAGCCGGGGGAACATGTAGAGCGCGGCCGAAGGCTTGACGCAGCTGACGCCGGGGATGGCGGTGATAAGGTCGTAAGCCATGTCGCGCTGGCGGCGCAGGCGCCCGCCCTCGCCCACCAGCTCATTGATGCTCTGGTAGCCGCCCAGCGCGGTCTGGATGGCGTACTGCCCCGGAACGTTGGCGCACAGCCGCATGTTCGAGAGCATGTTCAGGCCCTCGATGTAGTCGGCCGCGGGCTTCTTGTCCCCCGACACCACCAGCCAGCCGGCGCGATAGCCGCAGGAACGGTAGCTCTTGGACAGCGAATTGAAGGTCAGCGTCAGAACGTCGTCAGAGAGGCTGGCGATGGCGGTGTGCTTCGCCCCGTCGTAGAGCACCTTGTCGTAGACCTCGTCCGCGAAGATCACCAGGTTGTTCGCGCGGGCGATTTCCACGATTCCCTTGAGCAGCTCATCGGAATAGAGCGCTCCAGTCGGGTTGTTGGGGTTGATGACCACGATGCCCTTGGTCCTCGGCGTGATCTTGCCGCGGATGTCCGCCAGGTCCGGCATCCAGCCGTTGGCTTCCTCGCACAGGTAGTGCACGGGTGTACCACCGGACAGGCTCGCGGCGGCGGTCCAGAGCGGGTAGTCCGGGGCGGGCAGCAGCAGTTCGTCGCCATCGTCCAGCAGGGCATTGGTGGACATGGCAATCAGCTCACTCGCCCCATTGCCGAGGTAGATGTCATCCAGGGTCACGCCCTGGATACCCTGCTTCTGGGTTTCATGCATCACGGCCTTGCGCGCCGCGAATATGCCCTTGCTGTCCGAGTAGCCCGCCGAGTTGGGCAGATTGCGCGCCATATCCTGCTGGATTTCCTCCGGCGCATCGAAGCCGAACACGGCAAGGTTGCCAATGTTGAGCTTGATGATCTTGTGGCCCTCTTCTTCCATCTGCCGGGCCGCATCCATGATGGGGCCGCGGATGTCGTAGAGCACATTGGCGAGTTTGGCTGACTTCTGGACGGTTTTCAAAAAAGCCCCTCCGGACCGTTTTCTAAGGTGAAAACCTATAATTTGACCATAGTTCTGCATACTTTTAGTGCAGCGTACCAATGCCCCTCGCCCCATGAAGCTGCAACCCGACAAATCCGACGTGCAATCCATCAGCGGGTATGGCCCGGGATGGGTGGGCGTTGACGGCGAGAAGATCACGCATAGCGTCATATTGAGCTCCCGGGGGGAGCGCATCGCCTGGCCCTCCCAACGTTTCGAGGACCTGGGGCCCGAGCATTTCGCCCAGTTGGCCGAGGTGGAGGCGGAAGTCGTCATTTTCGGCAGCGGTTCCCGCATCCGCTTCCCCCAAGCCGCCTGGCTCACGCCCCTCATGGCCCGGCGCATCGGGATCGAGACCATGGACACGGCAGCCGCCTGCCGGACGTACAACATCCTCGCCCAGGAAGGGCGCAGCGTGGCAGTAGCCCTTCTGCTTGAGCAGGCGGCCTGACCGCCTCGGGCCCGGCAGGGCCGATTCAGGGTAAAATTGCAGGTTGCAACGGGATATCCCAACTATCCCCAGAAGTAGCAACGAGCAATCCTGTCACACGAGAAACAAATTCATGGCGATCGTTGTCAACAAACCTATCCCCGAATTTGAAGCTGTCGCCACGGGCGGGCTCAAAGTCACCAATACCTCCCACAACGGCCATGTCCTGGTGTTGTACTTCTACCCGAAGGACAACACCCCCGGCTGCACGACCGAGGCGATGCAGTTCCGCGATAAGTACAAGGACTTCGTGAAGGCCGGCGCGACCGTGTTCGGCGTTTCGCGCGACAACATGAAGTCGCACGACGACTTCAAGGCCAAGCTCGAGCTGCCATTCGAGCTAATCGCCGACACCGAAGAGAAGATGTGCCATATGTTCGGCGTGGTCAAGAACAAGATCATGTACGGCAAGAAGGTCAAGGGCATCGAGCGCAGCACCTTCCTCATCGGCGCCGACGGCGTCCTCAAGCAGGAATGGCGCGGCCTGAAGGTTCCCGGCCACGTGGACGAAGTGCTCAAGGCCGTCAAGCTGTTGAAGAAAGCTGCTTGACGTTTTGTAGCAACAAGCGGCATGGCGCCGTTGTAGTGCCATCCGAGTTGTGCATAATGAATTCATGCAGTTGATCCCGACGCCACGCGTCATCACCGCTAAACCAGTCAAAGCCGCCCGGCTCGCCAGGCGGCTTTTTCACTTCTTGATCTCTACCGGGAACCTGACGCCCTATGCCATTGCCCCCCGCCCCCACCAAGCGCGCCGCCCTGCTACCGCCGGAAGCCTACGATGCTCCGGCCCGTTCCTCGCACAAGGCTTCGCGAAAATCGGAGGCGGTTCAATCCGATAGCCCGCTGGCTGAAAAGCCCCAGGCCCTGGATTTCGACCCCAGGGGCGGCGGCGAACTTCATCCGGAAGCGTACCGCGACGACGCGGGCATCCACGTGGAGCTGCCTGAGCCTGCGGCCTACAAGAAGCGTGTGGCCGTCGAGCCCGCGCCGCGCCCGGCCCGTAAAGCCAAGCCCACCGGACCGGCCAAGCTGTTCGTGCTGGACACCAACGTGCTCATGCACGACCCGATGAGCCTGTTCCGCTTCGAGGAACACGACATCTTCCTGCCGATGATCGTGCTGGAAGAACTGGATGGCCACAAGAAGGGCATGACGGAAGTCGCCCGCAATGCGCGCCAGGCCAGCCGAACGCTCGACGCCCTGGCGGGCGCCCAGGGCGCGGACATCGCCAGCGGCCTGAAGCTCAGTACCACGGGCCATCCCGAGGCCGGCGGCTGCCTGTTCTTCCAGACCCAGGCACTGGCCAACAACCTGCCGGCCAGCCTGCCGCAAGGGAAGGCCGACAACCAGATCCTGGGCGTGGTGCAGTCTCTGCGCGAGCAGCACGCGCCGCGCGAAGTGGTGCTGGTGTCCAAGGACATCAACATGCGAGTCAAGGCCCGGGCGCTGGGCCTAGCCACCGACGACTACCAGAACGACAAGGTGCTGGACGACCTGGAACTGCTGTATGCCGGCGCCCTCGCGCTGCCGTCCGACTTCTGGGCCAAGCACGGCAAGACCATCGAGAGCTGGCAAAGCGGCCAGCACACCTTCTATCGCATCACCGGCCCCGTCGTCCCCAGCCTGCTGATCAACCAGTTTGTCTACTTCGAGTCGCCCGGCGAGCCCAGCCTGTACGCACGCGTGACCGAGATCCGCGCCAAGACCGCGGTGCTCAAGACGCTGAAGGATTACGGCCACCTGAAGAATTCGATCTGGGGCGTGACCACACGCAATCGCGAGCAGAACTTCGCGATGAACCTGCTGATGGACCCGGAAGTGGACTTCGTCACGCTCACCGGCACCGCCGGCACCGGCAAGACACTGATGGCGTTGGCCTCCGGCCTCACCCAGGTGCTGGACGATCGCCGCTATACCGAGATCATCATGACCCGCGCCACGGTTAGCGTGGGCGAGGACATCGGTTTCCTCCCCGGCACCGAGGAAGAAAAGATGGGCCCGTGGATGGGCGCCCTCGACGACAACCTGGAAGTGCTGGCCAAGACGGAAACGGCTGCCGGCGAATGGGGCCGCGCCGCCACCAACGAGCTGATACGCAGCCGCATCAAGATCAAGAGCATGAACTTCATGCGCGGCCGCACCTTCCTGAACAAGTACGTGATCATCGACGAGGCACAGAACCTCACGCCCAAGCAGATGAAGACCCTCATCACCCGCGCGGGGCCGGGCACGAAGATCATCTGCATGGGCAACCTCGCGCAGATCGATACGCCCTACCTCACCGAGGGCTCGTCGGGCCTCACCTTCGCGGTGGACAAGTTCAAGGGCTGGCCGCACAGCGGGCACATCACGCTGGCGCGCGGCGAGCGCTCGCGGCTGGCCGATTTCGCGAGCGAAGTGCTTTAGATCCGGCGTCCGTCACCATGCCAGTGACAGCGCGCCCTGCGCGTCCGCCGTCACGCGCGTACCCAATGCGCGGCCTTCCCTCTCGAGGGTGCCGCGCAACCACGACACATCGTCCGCAGCCGCACGTTCCAGCCGGAAACGGCGGATGCGCATCGGCACCGCGTCCAGAGCACGCAACTCGCCGGTGGCTGCATCGAGTGCGGGAAAGTACATGAGCGAAAGATCGGGCCGGTATTCCTCATGCCCTGAAATGCCTTCGTAGTCGTTCAGGAAATCGCCGCAGCCATAGAGAACGAGCTTGCCCCGGTGGACCTCGATGCCCTTGACGTGGTGCGAGGAATGGCCGTAGACGACATCGGCTCCGCCGGCATCGATGAGACCATGCGCAAACGTCCGCTCCTCGCGTGGGATGTCGAAGCCCCAGTTATCGCCCCAATGCACCGACGCGACGACGATGTCGCCGGCCCGCCGGTGCTGGAGCATCGTCTCGGCCGCACGCTCCGCGCTACGGCCGGACAACTCGCCGAGGAAGTTGACCCCGCCGCGCTGCCTCGTTGCGGCCCAGTCGGCCGGAGTACCACTGGTCGGCGTGGCGTATGCAAAAACGAGGACCCTGGCCCCAGCGGCGGGCAGTTCCACTACCGCGGGCGCCTCTGCTTCCTGCGCATCGCGTCCAGCGCCGGCGGTGCGCAAGCCCGCCGCATACAAGAGCATGAGCGTCTCGGCAAGCCCCGCGCGGCCCCAGTCCAGGACATGGTTGTTGGCGAGAGCACAGCAATCGATGCGTGCGCTCGTGATGCATGGCAAATTGTCGGGGTGCATGCGGTAGTGAATCCCTTTGCCGGGCTGGGCGTCGTCGCTGGCCGTGACCGCGGTTTCGAGATTGATGATGCGAGCGTCGGGCCTGCGCTCCGCCAATACCGCGAGCGCCTCGCCCCAGGGGTAGGCAAAGTCGAGCCCGCGCCCGATCGAGCCGGAGGCACGTTCGGCCAGCTGGACATATCCAACGGCCGAGCGGATGTACGATTCGAACAGGTCGGGCTTGCCCGCATGCGGAAGCACCTGATCGATGCCCCGGCCAGTCATGACGTCGCCGCAAAGGAACAGCTTGCTCATCAAGCGCCCGTAAACAATCGCGCCCAGTGTAAAAGACTGCGCCGCGCGGCCTCAAGCTCCTTTCCAGTTCCTAAACTGGTGAGCATGTCGCACGAGAAATACGAGGAATACCAGGACTGCATCGCCGCGTGCCATGCGTGCGTGGTGGCGTGCAACCATTGCGCGGCCTGCTGCCTGCAGGAAGCGGACGTCAAACAAATGGTCCGCTGCATCGGGCTCGACACGGACTGCGCCCAGGCATGCCAGTTGGCGATCGCCTTCATGGCGGGCGGCAGCGAACATGTCGCGGCCGCGTGCAGGTTGTGCGAGGAAGTCTGCCGGGCCTGCGGCGATGAATGCGCGAAGCACGACATGGACCATTGCCAGCAATGTGCCGAAGCCTGCCGGCGCTGCGCCGAGGAATGCGGCAAGATCGTGACCACTGCATAGGCGTCCCCACGCCTGAAGGAGAAACGCCGTGTACCAGCGGATTCTCGTACCGATCGACGGCAGCCCCACCTCCGACAAGGCCCTGGCTGCCGCCATCCAGATGGCCCAGGCATTCGGCGCTCGCCTGCGGCTGATCCATATCATGGAGGAAACAGCCTACCTGGCGGGCTATGACCCGTTTGGCGGCTACGCGGGTGATCTGATCAGGATCATGCGCGAAAGCGGCGAGAAGATCCTGCAGGAAGGTATGACTGCGGTCCAGGCCGCGGGTGTTGCGGTGGACACGATGCTTTTCGACCAATTGGGCCAGCGCCTCGGGGAATCCGTCGCAAGCGCCGCCAAGCACTGGCCCGCCGATCTCATCGTGGTCGGCACGCACGGACGGCGTGGCATCGGGCGCTTGCTGATGGGAAGCGGCGCCGAGCAGATCATCCGGCAGGCGCCCATTCCGGTCCTGGTGGTGCGGGCCGCTGACCGCGCGCCCTGACGACATCCAGGCTCAACGCATCGGGGCGCGCTTGATAAGCTCCTGCCGGATTTCCGCCAGTTTTCCCTTGAGCCTCCGCTGGTTCACCGGCCCTACCCGCACGAGGATTTTTTGCCCGGCGGAAAGGGATTCGAGCTCGGGGTCGGCGAACTCATAGCGCACCCACGGCCGCAGCGGTGTGATGGGCCCCTTCACCTCGGTCAACTGAAGCTTCACCGGGTACTCGACCTCCGGCGTAGCAAGCAGCAGGTCGATCACGTCGACCAGCCGGTCGTTGAAGTAGCGATTGGGAAAGCCCAACTCCTCGTACGCTCGCTGCAACAAGGGGTACATGCGAATGTAGAGACCGACCATGCGGACCGAGTCGACCTCCTCGATCAGCAGCACGAGCGGCGTGTATCGGTTGCCGTTGTCTGCGCTAATGACCGTGGCACCGTCAAGTTGGGCGACCATGAAGCGATCGGGTGTGGGATGGACGGGCCAGAGCGCGGCGGGTGCATGCGATCTCGCCAGGTTGTCCACCGTCGTGACCAAGCGGCGCGGGAATTCATCGATCTGCACGAACGTATGAACGGCCTTCGCGCCGAGCAGATCGGTCAAGGCCCGCCCGACTTCGTTGGCGCTCAGCCGCGCCGTCCAGGGAGTGTCGACCGGATGCCTGACCGATGGCTGAGGGGGCGCGGCTTCATTGTCGGTAACCGCGGCGGGCTCAGGCACCCACGCGCTGGGCGTTTCCGTTCCCGGCCCCGGGAGCAGCCCCAGGCGCCACAGCGTCAAGCCGGCTGCGATGGCGCCCGCCATGATCAGCAAAACCAGAGATTGATTCACCCGGACCATGCGCAAAATCTAACATAACGGCGCGCTTTCCGGGGGCAGCGGTTCAGCAGGCTAAACCCTAGAAGTCTAGAAGTCACCCCCGCCGGACGCCAGGCTTTCGAAGCGCGTCATTTCCTTCAGGAACGCCAGCTTCACGGTACCGGTTGGCCCGTTACGCTGCTTGCTGATGATGATCTCGGTGACGCCGGGTTCCTTGGAGTCCTTGTTGTAATAGTCGTCACGGTAGATGAACATGATGACGTCGGCATCCTGCTCGATCGCGCCCGATTCGCGCAGATCGCTCATCATGGGCCGTTTGTCGGTGCGCGACTCCACGCCTCGGCTGAGCTGCGACAGCGCAATCACCGGGCACTGCAGTTCCTTGGCCAGCATCTTGAGGCCGCGCGAGATTTCACCGACCGCGGTCGCGCGGTTCTCATCGTTCATGCTGCTGGACACGCTCATGAGCTGCAGGTAGTCCACCACGATCAGGCCCAGCTTGCCGCACTGGCGTGACAGTCGGCGCGCGTTGGCGCGCAGCTCGCTGGTGGTCAGGCCCGGGGTCTCGTCGATGTGCAGCGAGATATTGCGCAGCTTCTCGATCGCCTCCGTCAGGCGCGGCCACTCGGCGTCGGTGAGCTTGCCGGTGCGCAGGTGGCCCTGGTCGATGCGGCCAATCGAGCCGACGATACGCACGGCCAGCTGGCTGGCGCCCATTTCCATGGAGAACACGGCCACCGGCAGGCCTTCGTTCAGCGCCACGTGCTCGGCGATGTTGATCGCCAGCGCGGTCTTGCCCATGGATGGGCGCGCCGCCAGGATGATCATGTCGCCGGCCTGCATGCCCGAGGTCATGCGATCCAGGTCGTAGAAGCCGGTGGGCACACCCGTGATGTCGTTCGGGTTGTCCGCCATCTCCTGCACGCGGTCCAGCAGCTGCACGACCAGGCTGTCCATCCCCTGGAAGCCCTGCTTCATGCGCGAGCCTTCCTCGCCGATGTTGAAGATCTTCTGTTCGGCTTCGTCGAGGATCTTGTCGACCGGCTTGCCTTGCGTGTTGAAGGCGGCGGTAGCGATCTCGTCGCTCGCACTCACCAGCTTGCGCAGGATCGAGCGCTCACGCACGATCTCCGCGTATCGGCGAATATTGCTCGCACTGGGCACGTACTGCGCCAGCGAATTGAGGTAAGCCAGCCCCCCGATCTCTTCCGCCTTGCCGAGACCCTGCAGCTGCTCATAGACGGTGATGACGTCGGCCGGTTTGGTAGCGTTGATGAGCCCGCCGATCGACGCATAGATCAGCCGGTGCTCGTAGCGGTAGAAATCGCTGTCGGTGAGCAGGTCGCCGACGCGGTCCCAGGCGCCGTTGTCCAGCAGCAGGCCGCCCAGCACGCTGGATTCGGCTTCGATCGAGTGTGGCGGGACGCGCAGCTGCGCGATCTGATGGTCGCGAGAAAAATCGTCGCCGACGGAAGTGAGAACTGCGGACATTGATTCCTTGGGGATAGCCACGGATGCTACGCCGAGCTCGGCCGGGCGTCATTGGATAAACCTGTGGATAAGACGTGGGTTTCCGGTGGGAGAGCCCCGGAAGCCTGTGGTCAAAAAGAAAAGCCGCCCGGAGGCGGCCTCTGCTGGCTGGCGTAGCTTTACGTCGTTTCGCCGAGCACGGTGACGTTGATTTCAACAACGACGTCCGTATGCAGTGCAACGCTGACGCTGCTGTCGCCAACGGTCTTGATCGGGCCATTGGGCATGCGCACCTGGGCCTTGGCGACCTTGTAGCCTTGCTTGTTAAGCTCTTCGGAAATATCGAAGTTGGTGACCGAGCCGAACAGGCGGCCGTCCACGCCGGCCTTCTGGGTCAGCTTGACGGTGGTGCCGGCGAGCTTTTCGCCCTGCTTCTGCATTTCTGCAAGCTTGGCGGCGGCAGCCTTTTCGAGTTCGACGCGCTTGGCTTCGAATTCGGCCTTGTTGGCTTCCGTGGCGCGGCGAGCGCGGCCTTGCGGGATCAGGAAGTTGCGGGCGTAGCCGTCCTTGACCTTGACGATTTCGCCGAGGTTACCGAGGTTGACGACCTTGTCGAGCAGAATGACTTGCATGTTGTTCGCCCCTTAGATGCGGTGCTGGTCGCTGTACGGGACCAGGGCCAGGAAGCGCGCGCGCTTGATGGCGGTGTTGAGCTGGCGCTGGTAGATCGCGCGGGTGCCGGTGAGGCGGGCCGGGATGATCTTGCCGTTTTCAGCGATGAAATCGCGCAGGGTGTCGACGTCCTTGTAGTCGATTTCCTCGACGCCGGCGACGGTGAAGCGGCAGAAGCGCTTGCGCTTGAACAGCAGCGACTGGGTGTTGCGCTTCGGACGCTTGTCCTTGTTGAATTTCTTGAACGTGGCCATGTGGGACCTCTTTCGATTAACTGATCTGAACGAATGACTGGATATGGAGCACGGGGTGCTTGCCGTTGCGGGGTGTCGCCAGGAATCCGGTGAACTTCCAGCTGCTGCCTAGGGCCTGCTTGCCGAGGGTTTCGGCCACGCTGCCAAAGGCCACTGCCTTGATCGCCGCCTTGACTTGCCTCACCTGCCCTGCTTCGGTGATCTCGGACTCGTGTTCGAGACTGAAATCCAGGGCCGGAAGTCCGGCAGGTGTGTATCGCAAGGCGCTGGCCTGCGCGATACAGGCGCTCAAGACAAGCTGGTTCACTGCTTGCCGGCGGTCACCATCAGCTGTTGGCGTACTCCGCCTGCTGGGCCTTGCGGGCCTCTTCGCGTTCGACGGTCTTCATCATAGAAGACGGGCCGGTGTCGGCCTTCTTCCTGACGACCGTCAGGTGGCGCAGCACGGCGTCGTTGAAGCGGAATGCATGCTCCAGTTCGGCCATCACGGGCTGGTCGGCCTCGATGTTCACGCACAGGTAGTGGGCCTTGGCGAGCTTGTTGATCTGGTAGGCCAGCTGGCGGCGCCCCCAGTCTTCGACACGGTGCACTTTACCGCCGCCGGCGGTGATCATGCCCTTGTAGCGCTCCAGCATGGCCGGAACCTGTTCGCTCTGGTCCGGGTGGATCAGCAAGATGATTTCGTAATGACGCATATGGCTCCTTGAGGGTGGAATTGCAGCCACCCACGGCGTCGGACGTGGTGTGGCAAGGAAAGCCCGCGATTATAGCAGAGGGCGCCGAGACGGCCGGGCCAAGGTCCGCTGGCTCGCTGGCGTCCCATGGTGGCTTTTGCGATGATGTCGCATGAGCCTCCTTCGCCCGAATCCGATGAATTCCAGGATGGCCGAGGGCGTGGGACGGGTCGGTTTCCGGAAGTGGTATGAGCGGGAACTGCTGTCCAGTCACGCTTATCTGGTGCTGGCCTTTCTGAGCGTGATCGGCCTGATCGGTAGCATGGAAGCTTTCGGCTTGGGTTCCAACTACGACAAGGTCACGAATGTCGTGTCCATCGTCGTTTGCGCCGTGGTGGGCGCCTGGTCATTGCGCCGTTATCTTTTCCTTCTAATGCGTGCTGAAGAAGTGGCGAACCAGGCCAATTGCTCAGCCTGTGGCGAGTATGGGCGCTTCACGGTCGTAGGGGAAGACAGAAGCCGTGCCGAAACCGAAGTTCGCTGCCGCAAGTGTTCCCATCGGTGGACGATCAGCGTCATCGACTGAACCGCGACGTGAAAAAGCCGCCTGGGCCGAAGGCCGAGGCGGCTGGAAGCTGGAAGAAGGCTGTTTCAGCTCGTCGGAACGGCGCCTTTTGCTATCTTACGTGGCCAAGCCGTGGATCTTGCTCTTGGCGGTGCCTTTCAGGCTGGGATAGCGCACGTGCTCCACCAAGTCCTGGATCCGGGCGTTGGGGGCGGGCGTCACCAGGCTGACCAGGATGATGACCGCGAAGCCTAGCGGCACGCCGAACACCCCTGCCGAGATGGGCTGGATGCCCCACCAGAGTTCGATGGGCGAAGTCACGCCGAACACCCCGCGCAGCCAGGGCTGCGTCATCACCATGTAGTAGAGCGTGACTCCTAGGCCGGCCATCATGCCCAGCGACGCGGCGATGCCCGTGGCTCGTTTCCAGAAGATACCCAGGACCAGTGCCGGGAAGAACGACGCCGCCGCGAAGGAGAACGCCGCCGACACCAGGAACAAGATGTCCGCCGGTTTTTGCGCCGCAACCGCCGCAGCCGCGAGGGCCACTACCAGCAGCAGCATCTTGGACAGCGTCACCCGCCGTGCCGTGGAGGCATTCGGGTCGATCATCTTGTAGTACAGATCGTGGCTGAGGGCGTTGGCGATGGTCAGCAGCAGGCCGTCGGCAGTTGACAGCGCGGCTGCCAGGCCGCCGGCGGCCACCAGGCCGGAGATCACATAGGGCAGCCCACCGATTTCCGGGGTGGCCAGCACGACGATGTCGCCGCCGATGGTGATTTCGCCGATCTGCAGGATGCCGTCCTTGTTGAGGTCCACCACGTTCAGCAGGGTCGGGTCTACGCGCTGCCAGCTGGCGATCCACGCCGGTAGCTTGTCGAATGGTGTTCCCACCAGGACGTTGAACACCTCGTACTTCACCAGCACGGCCAGGGTCGGGGCCGTGAAATACAGCAGGAAGATGAAAAACAGCGACCAGGTCACCGAGTCCCGCGCTTCTTTCACGCTGGGGGTCGTGTAGTACCGCATCAGGATGTGCGGCAACGCCGCGGTGCCCACCATCAGGCAGAAGATCAGGGCCAGGAAGTTTCGCCGGGAGGTGTCGAAGGCGTCCTTGGCCTTGGGGTCGCCGTTCGGGTCGCCGGCGAACTGCTGCGCGTGGCGCGGCATGCCGCCCAACGGCTTGGCCCGGTTTTCTGCGGCGGTCTTGGCCGCGGTCCAGGTCTTCCTTGCCGCGGCCTCGTCCTTCGGCACCGCCGCAAGTTCCTTCTCGGCCGCCGTCAGCTGCGACGCCAAGGCGTTGTTGGCCTTGAGGTCGGCAACCTTCTTCTCTGCGGCAGCCCGGTCGGCAGCGAGGGCCGTCTTCGGGTCCTTCAGCTTTTCACCCAGCGCCGCAGCGCGATCCGAATAGACCTTGATGACTTCCAGCTCCTTCGGATCCTTCATCAGCACGGCTTCTCGCGCGGTGACCTGCTCTAGCTTGTACCCGTAAACCACTTGCGGAACCGGGACGTTGCTTTGCTTCATGCCCAACCAGATCACCGGGATCATGTAAGCAATGATCAGGATGATGTATTGCGCAACCTGAGTCCAGGTTACAGCGCGCATCCCGCCGAGGAACGAACACACCAAGATGCCGCCGAGGCCCAGGAAAATCCCGATCTCGAAGGCCACGCCCGTCAGCCGGGTGGTGATGATGCCCACGCCGTAGATCTGCGCCACCACATAGGTGAAGGAACACAGGATGGCCGCCACGATGCCTATGAAGCGCGGCAGGTTGCCGCCGTAGCGCTCGCCCAAGAAGTCGGGGATGGTGAACTGCCCGAATTTGCGCAGGTAGGGCGCGAGGAAAAGCGCGACCAGGCAGTAGCCGCCGGTCCAGCCCATGATGAAGGCCAGGCCGCTGTAGCCAGTGAGGTACAAAGTGCCCGCCATGCCGATGAACGACGCGGCCGACATCCAGTCCGCCCCCGTGGCCATGCCGTTGTAGACGGCAGGGACGCGGCGACCGGCGACGTAGTATTCGGCGGCGTCCGTGGTCCGGCTCATGATGCCGATGCCGGCATACAAGCCGATGGTGGCAAGCAGGAAGATGAAACCGATCCACTCGCGTTTCAGCCCGAATTGCTCCAGGATGGCCAGCACGATCACGAAGGCGATGAATCCGCCCGTGTAGAACGCGTAGACCTTGTTGAGTTGTTTGCGAAACGCCGCATTGGCGGCGGTGCCGGTGGCATTGGTGGAAGGTGAGAGCATGGCCATGGTTATTCCTCCTCGGCGACGCCGAATTCCTGGTCCAGCTTGTTCATGTAGCGAGCGTAGTACCAGATGATCAGTACATAGATGATCAGTGCACCCTGAGCGCCCATCCAGAAGCTGAAGGGCCAACCGAAAAAGCGGAAGTTCAGGTCGCGGGCCATGTAGCCCACCACATAGGTCACCACGAACCATATAGCCATCAGGATGGCCGTGATGGTCAGGTTTTTCCGCCAGTACAGGCGGTGCCTTTCAGTTAGTTGCATGCCATTGTCTCCTTTGAACCCTTTAGCGGTCCTGGTTAGCTGCCACTCAGCGACCCTCCACCACGAATGCAGTGGCCTGCAACGGGTCACACCTCGCAAAGTACCCTCTCAGCTGGCGGGCGAGACAAAAATACCCGTCTCGCGTTCCAGCTGGGCGGCCACTTTGGGCTCGAACTTCTTGAGGTGCCGGATGATTTTCCGGGCCTCATCGGGTTCGTGCCGGTCCACATGGACCCGGGCAAGCTGATACCAGCCGTACGGGCTCATGGGTTGCAATTGGGTGTTCTTCTTGAGGGCCACGACGGCTTCATCGAAGCGCTCCAGCCTGATCAAGGCCAGGCCCAGCCCATACCAGGCGCGGTCCAGTTCGGGGGCCAGTTCTGTAGCGCGCCGCAAAGCGGCTTCGGACTGTTCGTAGTCGCCCAGTTCCTCGAGGACGAAACCGTAGTTGAACCAATGCTTGCCGTCGGTCGGCTCGATCTCGAGGAGCTGCTTTAGGGTCTGGGCCGCGGCGCGCCGTTTTCCGAGCTGCGCCTGGAGATGCCCCTTACTCGCCAGAAAATAGGGATCGCTCGGGAATTCAGCCAGCGCGGACTCGAACAGGGCAAGCGCGGATTCACGCCGGCCGGCCACCAGCAACGCCAGGGCGGTCCACTTCACGCCGCGACGGCGCAGGCTTTGCATTATTTGCACAGCTCCACCCCGATCCGGACGCAGATGTTGATCTTCGCCACCGTAGCTGCGATCCAGACGAAGGACATGAGCAGGAACGCCACGAGAGGCACGTGGCGGTCGATGACGATCTTGGGAGTGACCAGGCGCGTCGCCGTCACGAACGGGCGGGTTAGCACTTGAAGCAGCTGGTAGAACAGATTCTGCTCTTTCTTGGCCCCGGCGAGCAGGCCAAGCAGCCACTGACCAGCCATGGCCAGAAGCGCGATTTCGGCCAAGAGCTTGACGATGCTGACCAGCGTTAGCAACCTGTCTCCACTTTTTTGCGTTCATGCATGGTTCAAATCATGGCTTACTCATTCCTTACAACGGAGCCGGCTCGGACGTAAACCCCCTCAGGGATTACCCGTCTGCGGCGGGCGAGGGATCGTTGCGCGTTTGCACTGCAGCCTATGACTGAGGTGAGACTCCCACTCGACGGCTGCAGGTCATCTACTTACACTGAACTGACAAAACATTCGGGGGCAACGTGATGCAGAAGAACCTCGTCTATCACAAGTCGGCCAAAGGCACGGAAGCCATCTCGACGCGCCAGCACGGGTTGACTCCCAAACTGCGCTCGATGCTGATACTGGTCGACGGCAAGCGGAGCTTAGAGGATCTGGCCAAACTTTCCCAGCTGAACGACACCGAGCAGTTGTTGGGCCACTTGCTTGATCAGGGCTTCATCGAACCTGGGGCAGCCGCGGTGCCCATTGCTCCCGTCTCGTCCGCCCCCGCCCCGCTTGCGGCCGCCACCGGGCAGCGCGCGACCAGCCTGACGGAAGCTCAGCGCTTCGCGGTGCGCCGGCTGACGGACGTCATGGGACCGAACGCCGAGGAGCTTTGCCTGCGAATAGAGGCGGCGCGTAACGTCCATGATTTGCAGGTGGCCGTGGCAAGGGCTGAAGGCACATTGCGCCAATTCGTCAATTCGCACACCGCGGCGCAGTTCATGGCCGACATCCAGGCCCACATGCCCGCGGCCTCCTAGTCGGCGCGCAAGGTCAGCAAGCTCACGATGAAGGCGACCGCGAAGCCCGCTGCGACGCCGAAAACGCCCGCCGACAGCGGCACGATGCCAAACCATAGCTGGGGATCCGGCGACAGCTTGAGAAAAGCCCTGATCGTCGGCGAGTTGACCAGCATGTAGTAGATCGTGATCCCCAGCCCGGACAGCATGCCGGCAACCGCTCCGGCGCGTGTGGCGCCCTTCCAGAAAATGCCCAGCACCATGGCGGGCACGAAGGCCGAGGCTGCCAACGAGAATGAAGCGGAAACCAGCGGCAGGATGTCGGCGGGCTTGAGCGAGGCCACCATCGCGGCCACCAACGCCACCGCCAGCAGGGCAAACTTGGACAGGATCACCCGCTGTTCGGGCGTGACGTGGTGGCTGATTTCCTGGGAATACACGTCACGGACCATCGCATTGCTGATGGTGAGCAGCAAGCCGTCCGCCGTGGACAGGGCCGCCGCCAGCCCTCCCGCCGCCACGAGGCCGGACACCACGTAAGGCATGCCGCCGATCTCGGGTGTCGCCAGCATGATGATGTCGGCGCCCAGCCGGATTTCGCCGAACTGGACGATCCCGTCGCCATTGACGTCGCTCACCGAGATGAGGGAAGCATCCACCTTGCCCCATTGAAGGATCCAGGACGGCAGCGCATCGAAGCTGCTGCCCACCAGGCTTTGCATCACTTCGTACTTCACCAGCACGGCTAGGGCGGGCACGCTCAGGTACAGCAAGGCGATGAAGAACAGGGCCCAGCCGACCGAGGACCGGGCCTCGGCCACGGTGGGGGTGGTATAGAAGCGCGTCAACAGGTGGGGCAGGCCCGCCGTCCCGACCATCAGGCAGAAAATCAACGCCAGGTAGTTGCGGCGCGACAGATCGAAAAGCTCCTGCTGCTCGGGAGTGCCGTCGGGGTCACCGGCAAAGGCCTGTCCGTGCGGCAGCAGCCCGCCCAGGGGCTTGGCCCGCTCATGGCTTTCGTGCATGGCTCGGGTCCAGAGTTCGCGCGCTCCCGTTTCCGTGCGCGGCAGCGCAGCCAGTTCGCGGTTGGCCGCAACGATGTGGGCCGAGTCGGCGTTCTGCGCCTTGAGCTGGCGGATCCGTTGCTGGGCGGCCGCGCGCTCGCGTTGAAGCGAGCCTTCGATGTCCGACAGGCGCGCCTGGTATTCGGCCGCCCTTCGCTTGTACTCCGCCTGCACCTGCTTCTCGGCCGGAGAATCCATCAAGGTCTTCTCGATCTCGGTGATCTTCTGCAGTTGCTTGCCATAGACCAGCGGCGCCAGGGGGTTGCCCAACTGCTTGTAGGCCAGCCACGACACCGGGATCAGGAACGCCAGCAGCAATATCACGTATTGGGCGACCTGGGTCCAGGTGATGGCGCGCATGCCGCCGAGGAAGGAGCAAAGGAGCACGCCGCCCAGACCAAGCAGGATGCCGATCTCGAACTGCACGCCGGTCAGGCGCGAAGCGATCAGTCCGATGCCGTAGATCTGGGCCACGACGTAGGTGAACGAGCACAACATCGCGGAGAAAGCGGCGATCAGCCGGGGCCAGCGCCCGCCATACCTGGCCGCGAAATAGTCGGGCACCGTGTACAGGCCGAGCTGGCGCAGGTAAGGCGCCACCAGCAGCGCGACCAGGCAGAAGCCGCCGGTCCAGCCCAGCACATAAGCCAGCCCACCGGGATGCGTTGCCGAGCCCGAGAAGCCCTGGAGGTAGAGCCCGCCGGCGAGGCTGATGAAGGAGGCCGCACTCATCCAGTCGGCGGCCGCCGCCATGCCGTTGTACATGGGCGGGATGCGCCGGCCGGCCACGTAGTACTCCTCGGGATCGGTCGTGCGGCCGTAGATGCCGATGGCGGCGTAGATCATCACCGTGGAAAACAGGAAGATCGGTCCCAACCAGTGGCGCGAAAGTCCGTTGCGCTCGGCCCAGGCCATGAGGCCCAGAACAACGCACAGGCCCACGACGTACAGCGTGAGAATGCGTGCAAGCCGCTGCTTGTACGCGGCGTAGTCGCGGTTATCGCCCATTATTCTGTGGAAGCTCCTCGGTGCGCGCATCATCGCACCGAGGCCGCCGCCGGCCAACAGGGTATGCGCTAGCGGCCGGCGAGTTGCTGCCAGGTCGTGATCACGCTGTCCGGATTGAGGGAGATCGAGGAAATACCCTCATCCGCCAGCCACTGCGCGAAGTCCGGGTGGTCGCTGGGGCCCTGCCCACAGATCCCGACGTACTTGCCCTGGGCCTTGCACGCCGAGATGGCGCGAGTGAGCAGCGCCTTCACGGCGGGATCGCGCTCGTCGAAATCCGCAGCGAGCAGTTCCAGCCCCGAGTCGCGGTCCAGGCCCAGCGTGAGCTGGGTCAGGTCGTTGGAGCCGATGGAGAAACCGTCGAAGTACTTCAGGAACTCGTCGGCCAGGATGGCGTTGCTGGGCACTTCGCACATCATGATGACCTTCAAGTCGGCCTCGCCGCGCTTCAGGCCATGCTGGGCCAGCAGTTGCGTGACCTTGTCGGCCTGCCCCAACGTACGCACGAACGGCACCATGACCTGCACGTTGGTCAGGCCCATGTCGTTGCGCACGCGGCGCAGCGCCTCGCATTCCATCGCGAACGCCTCCTTGAATTCGCCGCTGATGTAGCGCGCCGCGCCACGGAAGCCGAGCATCGGATTCTCTTCCTCGGGCTCGTAGCGCGAGCCGCCAATGAGCTTGCGGTACTCGTTGGACTTGAAGTCCGAGAGGCGCACGATCACCGGCTTGGGCCAGAAGGCGGCGGCGATGGTCGCCACGCCTTCGGCCACCTTGTCCACGTAGAAGGCCCGGGGCGATGCGTGGCCGCGGGCCACGGATTCAACCGCCTTCTTGAGGTCGGCATCGACGTTGGGATAGTCGAGGATGGCCTTGGGGTGCACCCCGATGTTGTTGTTGATGATGAATTCCAGCCGCGCCAGGCCCACGCCTTCGTTGGGCAGCTGAGCGAAGTCGAAGGCCAGCTGGGGATTGCCCACGTTCATCATGATCTTGGTCTTGATGCTGGGCATCTCGCCGCGCTGCACCTCGCTGACCTCGGTCTCCAGCAGGCCGTCGTAGATGAAGCCGGTATCGCCCTCGGCGCAGCTCACCGTCACCAGCGTGCCCTCGCGCAGCAATTCGGTCGCATCGCCGCAGCCGACCACCGCCGGGATGCCCAGCTCGCGGGCGATGATGGCGGCGTGGCAGGTGCGGCCGCCTCGGTTGGTGACGATGGCGCTGGCGCGCTTCATCACCGGCTCCCAATTGGGATCGGTCATGTCGGTCACCAGCACATCACCGGCCTGGACCTTGTCCATCTCCGAAATGTTGTGCACCAGGCGCACCGGGCCGGTGCCGATCTTCTGGCCGATGGCCCGCCCTTCGGCCAGTACGTTACCGCGGCCCTTGAGCTTGTAGCGCATCTCGGCCTTGCCCTGCTGCTGGCTCTTCACCGTTTCGGGACGGGCCTGCAGGATGTAGATGTGGCCATCGGTGCCGTCCTTGCCCCACTCGATGTCCATAGGACGGCCGTAATGGCGCTCGATAACCAAGGCGTAGCGGGCCAGCTCTTCCACCTCGGTATCGGTCAGCGAATAGCGGTTGCGCTGCTCCAGCGGAACGTCGGTGGTCTTCACGAGCTTGCCGGTGGCGGCCCGTTCGTCGGCGCCGGCGAACACCATCTGGATCAGCTTGGACCCCAGGTTACGGCGGATCACTGCGCGCTTGCCCGCGGCCAGCATGGGCTTGTGCACATAGAACTCGTCGGGGTTCACCGCGCCCTGCACCACCGTTTCGCCCAGGCCATAGCTGGAGGTGATGAACACGACTTCCTGGAAACCCGATTCGGTGTCGATGGTGAACATCACGCCCGCGGCGCCCAGGTCGCTGCGCACCATGCGCTGCACGCCCGCCGACAAGGCCACGTCGGAATGCGCGAAGCCCTTGTGGACGCGGTAGCTGATGGCGCGGTCGTTGTACAGGGAGGCGAACACCTCCTTCATCTTGTGCAGCACTTCTTCGATGCCCACCACGTTCAGGAAGGTCTCCTGCTGGCCGGCGAACGAGGCATCGGGAAGGTCTTCCGCCGTGGCCGATGAACGGACGGCGAAGCTCGCCTGCTTGTTCTCGCCCGACAATGTGACGAACGCCTCGCGGATCGCTTTTTCCAGGTCCGCCGGAAACGGCTGGGCCTCGATCCAGGAGCGAATCTCCGCGCCAGCGACGGCCAGGGCCCGAACGTCCTCGGTGTCGAGCGTACTCAGCCGCGCGCTGATTCGTTGCGCCAGCCCGGCGTGGGCGAGGAACTGGCGGAAGGCGTGCGCGGTCGTGGCAAAACCCGTTGGGACGCGCACGCCCTGGGGTAGCTGGGAGATCATCTCGCCGAGGCTGGCGTTCTTGCCGCCGACCGCCTCGACATCGCTCATTCTCAGGTTTTCAAACGGAACGACCAGGGCGGTCGCGCTGAAAAGTGCAGACATGGGAAAACTCCAAAAGTAAAAACGGGGTCTGCGCTCCAGCGGAGCGGCGCGGCATGACGAAGCGGACGGCTTTGGTCTTGTTGGAATGGGCCGGGACGGGTCATGCGCGAAGGAATTGGATAATTGGCGTCATTGTAGGCGCCGCCGCCCATCTTGCGGCTTGCAGCAATCTGAAAGAATTACATGCACACCCGCACCGTTTTCTACATCTCCGACGGCACCGGCATCACCGCAGAAACCTTCGGAAACGCCATCCTGGCGCAGTTCGAGTTCAAGCCCCGCCACGTTCGCCTGCCTTTCATCGACAGCGTGGACAAGGCGCACCAGGTGGTGCGGCAGGTCAACCACACCGCGGAGATCGAGGGCCGCAAACCCATCGTCTTCACCACGCTGGTGAATGCGGAAATCCTGCAGGTTATCGAAAACGGCTGCAAGGGAATGCTGCTGGACATGTTCGGAACCTTCGTGCGGCCGCTGGAAATCGAGCTGGCGATCAAGTCCAACCACCGCATCGGGCGATTCTCGGACGTGAGCAAGAGCAAGGAATATCACGACCGTATCGAAGCCATCAACTTCAGCCTGGCCCACGACGACGGGCAGTCCAATCG
The DNA here is from genome assembly GCF_013155545.1 of Caenimonas soli. Taxonomy (GTDB): domain Bacteria; phylum Pseudomonadota; class Gammaproteobacteria; order Burkholderiales; family Burkholderiaceae_C; genus Ramlibacter; species Ramlibacter soli. The sequence goes on from NZ_JABJVV010000007.1 coordinate 276,864, forward strand.
CGACCTGGAGCAGGCCGACGTGATCCTGGTGGGCGTGAGCCGCAGCGGCAAGACCCCCACTTCGCTGTACCTGGCGATGCAATATGGCCTGAAGGCCGCCAACTACCCCCTCATTCCCGAGGACTTCGAGCGCCAGCAGCTGCCTACGGCGCTGGTGCCGCACCGCAAGAAGATCTTCGGCCTGACCATCCAGCCCGAGCGCCTGGCCGAGATCCGCAACGAGCGGCGCCCCAACTCGCGCTACGCGGCCCTGGAGAACTGCCGCATGGAAGTCGGCGAAGCGGAGGCTATGATGCGCCGGGCCGGCATCCGCTGGCTCAGCACCACCACCAAGTCCATCGAAGAGATCGCCACCACGATCCTGCAGGAAATCCGGCCCGAGCGGCTGGAGTACTGAGCCCCATAGGCATTTCCTAATCCCGTCATTCGGTCAATAAATTGGCCTGATGCGGGGAGCATCCGTACTATCCATAGGCGTTTGCAATCAATTCATCTAAATCAACAGAGGAAAACTAATGTCACTGATCAACACCCAAATCACTCCCTTCCAGGCGACCGCCTATCACAACGGCAAGTTCGTCCCCGTCAGCGAGGAGAACTTCAAGGGCAAGTGGTCGGTTGTGGTGTTCTACCCCGCTGACTTCACGTTCGTCTGCCCGACCGAGCTGGGCGACCTGGCCGACCACTACGACGAATTCAAGCGCCTGGGCGTGGAAATCTACGGCGTGTCCACGGACACCCACTTCACCCACAAGGCCTGGCACGACACCTCCGACACCATCCGCAAGGTCAACTACCCGCTGGTCGGCGACCCCAACCACCAACTGGCGAGCTTCTTCCAGGTCCTGATCACCGAAGGTGAAGACGCCGGCCTGGCGCTGCGCGGCACGTTCGTGATCGACCCCAAGGGCCGCATCAAGACCATTGAAGTTCATGACAACGGCATCGGCCGCGACGCCACCGAAACGCTGCGCCGCGTGAAGGCAGCCCAGTACATCGCCGCCCACCCCGGCGAAGTGTGCCCCGCCAAGTGGAGCGAAGGCGCCGAGACGCTGACGCCCTCGCTGGACCTGGTCGGGAAGATCTAACCGAAGAAAGAAGGAGCGGTCCATCATGCTCGACGCCAACCTGAAAGCGCAACTGGGCGCCTACCTTCAGCGGATCGAAAATCCGGTGGAGATCGTCGCTTCCCTCGACGACACGGAAGCATCGGCCAAGCTTCGCGATCTGATCAAGGACATCGCCGAGGCGTCGCCCCTGATCCAGGTGGTGGAAACGCGCGGTGGACCGCACCGTACGCCCTCGTTCTCGGTCAACCGGCCGGGCGAGGCCGGCGGCCTGCGCTTCGCGGGCCTGCCCATGGGCCACGAATTCACCTCGCTGGTACTGGCACTGCTGCAAGTGGGCGGTTATCCGCCGAAGGTCGATGAAGCCATACTGAAACAGATACGCGAGCTCGAGGGCGACTTCGAGTTCGAGATCTACATCTCCCTCACCTGCCACAACTGCCCGGACGTCGTGCAGGCGCTGAACCTGATGGCGATCCAGAACCCGCGCATCAAGACGACAATGATCGACGGCGCGCTGTTCCAGGACGAGGTGAAGGAACGCCAGGTGATGGCGGTCCCCACCGTGTTCCTGAACGGCACGCACTTCGGCCAGGGTCGCATGAGCCTGGAGGAAATCCTGGCGAAGATCGACACCGGCGGAGCCGCCCGTGAAGCGGAGAAGATCGCCGCCAAGGAACCCTTCGACGTGCTGATCGTCGGCGGCGGTCCCGCCGGCGCAGCGGCCGCGGTGTATGCGGCGCGCAAAGGCATCCGCACCGGCGTCGCTTCGGAACGCTTCGGCGGCCAGGTGCTGGACACGCTGGGCATAGAGAACTTCGTCTCGGTGAAGGAAACCGAAGGGCCCAAGTTCGCCCACGCCCTGGAAGAACACGTGCGCCACTACGACGTGGACATCATGAACCTGCAGCGCGCCAAGGCGCTGGTGCCGGCTTCCGGCCTGATCGAGGTGCAGCTGGAAAGCGGCGCTTCCCTCAAATCGCGCACGGTGATCATCACCACCGGCGCACGCTGGCGCAACATCAACGTGCCGGGCGAAAAGGAGTACCGCAACAAGGGCGTCGCCTACTGCCCGCACTGCGACGGCCCCTTGTTCAAGGGCAAACGCGTCGCGGTGATTGGCGGCGGTAACTCCGGAGTGGAAGCCGCCATCGACCTGGCGGGCCTCGTGGCGCATGTGACGCTGGTCGAATTCGACACGCAGCTGCGCGCGGACGCCGTGCTGCAGCGCAAGCTGGCCACCTTGCCCAACGTCACGGTCATCCTGAATGCGCAGACCACGGAAGTCACCGGCGACGGCCAGAAGGTCAACGGCCTGGTCTACAAGGACCGTGCGTCCGGCGAATCGAAGCGGGTGGAACTCGAGGGCGTCTTCGTGCAGATCGGGCTCGTGCCCAACACCGAATGGCTCAAGGGCGCCGTCGAGCTTTCGCGCCACGGCGAGATCATCGTGGATGCCAGGGGCCAGACCTCGCTGCCGGGTGTGTTCGCCGCGGGCGACGCAACCACGGTGCCGTTCAAGCAGATCATCATCGCCGCGGGCGATGGTGCCAAGGCGGCGCTGGGCGCATTCGATCACCTCATGCGCAGCTGAATGGGTCACAATCTCCCGCGAGAATAATTCGCGGGAGTTCCCATGCAAGGCGATCCTCAAGTCATCCAGCACCTTCAAGCCCAGCTCAGGAATGAGCTGACGGTGACCAACCAGTACTTCCTCCACTATCGAATCCTCAAGCACTGGGGGCTCGAAAAGCTGGCGAAGAAGGAGTACGAGGAATCCATCGGCGAGATGAAGCACGCCGACCGCCTGATGGAGCGCATCCTGATGCTGGACGGCCTGCCCAATCTGCAGGACCTGGGCAAACTCCTGATCGGCGAGGACGTGCCGGAAATCCTCGACTGCGACCTGCGCAGCGAGCGCGGCGCCCAGGCGGCGGTCAAGGAAGGTATCGCCCACTGCGAAAGCGTGCGCGATTATGTTTCTCGCGAAATCCTCGAGGACATCCTGCAGGACACCGAGGAGCACATCGACTTCCTGGAAACGCAGATCGACCTGCTCGCCAAGGTCGGACTGCAGAACTACCTGCAGTCGCAGATGGGCGGCGCGAGTTAACACTTTCAGCTAACCTAGGGAATCTGCCTAATGCCGAGCTGAGCCGATAGTGGTGTCATTGCCTTCCCCGGAAGGAGGGTGCCATGGCTCATGCTGCGGATAGTTCGCCGTACACGGCGGCGATCGAGGGTGAACTCGCCCGGGCGCATGAAGCGCTCGCGGCGCTGCGTCAGTCGCAAGCGCTGCTGCTGTCCACGCTGGATGCCGCCAGCAACGGCATCCTCACGCTCCAGTATTCGGACAACGCCTTCTTCTACAACATCCGGTTCGTCGAGCTGTGGGGCATCCCCGAGGACAAGCTCAGCGACATGGACGTGCAGGCGCTGGCGGACTTCCAACTGACCCGGGTGAAGGACCCGCAGGGCTGGCTCCAGCGTGCACAGCATTGCCTCGACAACCCGGACGAGGAACACCGCTGCGTGGTCGAGCTGAAGGACAGCCGGGCGTTGGAGTGTCATGTCCTGCCGCAGCGTATAGCTGGTCGTTGCGTGGGAAGCGTAGTCACCTTCCGCGACATCACCGAGCAAAGGCGCCATGAACAGGAGATTCGCCGGGCCCGGGATATGGCGGAGGAAGCCACGCGCATGAAGTCGGAGCTCCTGGCCAACATGAGCCATGAGATCCGCAGCCCTATGAACGCGATCATCGGGCTGTCAGACCTTGTCCTGAAGACCGGGCTGGCCCCGCGCCAGCGCGACTACATCCAGAAGGTGCGGGCTTCCGGTCAGTACCTCCTCGGCATCGTCGACGACATCCTGGACTTCTCGAAGGTCGAGGCGGGCAAACTGGACCTGGCGAACGAGGACTTCCAGCTGGAACAGCTGCTGGGCCACACCGCTAGCTTGGTCAGCGAAAAATGCCATGCCAAGGGACTGGAACTGGTGTTCGACGTCGCCCCGGACGTTCCGGGCCGCCTGGTTGGCGATTCGCTGCGGCTGGGACAGATTCTGCTGAACTACGCCAACAACGCCGTCAAGTTCACGCGCAAGGGAGAAGTTCTCGTCTCGGTGCGTGCCAGCGAGCGCACCGAGCGCGATGTGCTGCTGCACTTCCGAGTGCGCGACACCGGGATCGGACTCACGGGCGAACAGCAGGGGCGGCTGTTCCAGAGCTTTACCGAGGGCGACGCGTCCGCCAACCGCAAGTTCGGCGGCACCGGGCTGGGTCTGGCCATTTGCAAGCGTCTGGCCGCCCTGATGGGAGGCGAAGTGGGCGTCGAAAGCGGCTATGGCAGTGGCAGCACTTTCTGGTTTTCGGCGCGGCTGGGCATCGGCCAGGCTGCCGGGCGCGAGCTGCTTCCCAGCCCCGACTTGCGCGGCCGGCGTGCCCTGGTGGTGGACGACAACGAACACGCGCGCGCGTCTATCGCGGCGATGCTGCAAGCCATGACGTTCACCACCGCGGAAAGCGCCGACGGGGCGGCGGCGGTCGACGCGGTGCGTCGTGCCGCCGGTGAAGGCCGGCCTTACGACATCGTGTACATGGATTGGCGCATGCCCGGAATGGACGGCATCGAGGCGGCGCGGCAAATCCGCGCCCTGGGCCTGAAGTTGCCGCCCTTGCTGCTGATGGTTCCTGCCTACGGCGAGGAAACGCTGGAGAAGGCGGCACAGGACGGGATTACGAGCGTCCTGACCAAGCCGGTCAGCCCCTCGCTGCTGTTCGACGCGACCATGAGCGCCATGGGTGCGGCCCGGCATCCCGGCACGCAGGACCTTGACGTCTACCTGCGGCGGCAGATACCCCCATGCCGGACCGCCCCCTCGCCCGCCGCCCAGTATCCGCGTGTCGACCTGCCGGAGGACATAGCCGGCCTGGACACGGCTCTGGGCTTGGCGAACATGGCGGGCAAGACGGGCTTGTACATGGCCATTCTTCGGCGCTATGTCGACGGCCAACGCGAAATCGGCTCGCAGATGCGGCGCGCCCTCGGCAGGGGCAATCGCGCCACCGCGCACAAGCTCGCGCACGCGCTCAACGGCTTGTCGGCCAATATCGGCGCCGTGCATGTCCAGCAGCAGGCCGCAGTGCTGGAGGAGGCCATTCGCGGCGGCGAACCGCTGGAGGCCTTGCAGATGCGGCTGGTCGAACTCGAGCTGCCGTTGCACGGCCTCATCGAGTCGCTGGAAGCTCAATTGGGCAGCGCCAGCGGGCCCGCGCCCGACGATCACGACTCCCCGTCGCAGCTCGATCTACTCGGATGCAAATAAGATTGATTCGCATTTAATGTAGAATCCGGCCTGACCCGGCCAGCCAAGTATTTCGCACGGTTCGTGCGCCAGCCAGCCTCTTGTTGAACCCAGCCCGCATCGCGCGGGCTTTCGTTTGGAGGCCATCTTGGCGCACAGTCCTGCTCGTTCCGTTTCCGATTCTTCGCTCCTCCCCCTGGGCGCGCTCATGCTGGCCGCATCGGTCAGCAGCTGGGCCCAGACCACTCCCTCCGACGCCCGGACGCTGCCGGCCGTTACCGTCAGGGAAAAGGCCGAGGCGCCCGAGGGCAAGGAAGCCTTACGCGCCACCACCACGACCATCGGCAAGGGCAACCAGGAACTGCGCAATATCCCGCAGTCGATCACCATCGTCACCGAGAAACTGATCGACGACCGCAACCTGGACACGATGAAGGACGTGCTGCGCAACACGGCGGGGATCACCTTCCAGGCGGCCGAAGGTGGCGAGGAGGACATCCGCCTGCGCGGCTTCTCGCTGGCCGGCACCGGCGACATCTTCGTCGACGGCATGCGCGACCCGGCCTTCTACGACCGCGACACCTTCAACAACGACCGCATCGAGGTGCTGCGCGGTTCGGCCTCCATGCTGTTCGGGCGCGGCTCCACGGGCGGCGCCGTGAACCAGGTGAGCAAGGTGCCGCGCCTCATCACGGAACACGAGGTCACGACCACGCTAGGCAGCCATTCGTATCGCCGGGTCACGGGCGACTTCAACATCAAGACCGGCGAAAACGCGGCACTGCGCCTGAATGCCATGGCCACCAAGGCCGACAACAACGGGGCCGGCAGCAGCATCGACAAGAATGGCCTGGCCGCCGCGTACCGCTTCGGCATTGGAACGGCCGACGAGTTCATGGCGAGCCTCTACTACCTGAACAACGACAACGGCATCAACTACGGCCTGCCCTGGATCAAGCCGCGCGCAAGCGACACCAGCGCAGCCAACACCATCATCGGCAGCCTGGATCCCACGGCCTACTACGGCATGGCCAGCGATTACAACGCCGGCAGCGCGACGATGGCGACCTTCAGCCACGTGCACCGCTTCGGGCTCGCCAGCGAGCTGAAAACGCAGGTGCGCAAGGGACGCTTCGAACGCGATCAGCGCGCCAGCACCATTCGCTTCGCATCGGCGGCCACCGATCTGACGAACTTTGGACCAAACACGGCGTTTCGCCGCGGCACGCCGCTGAAGATCCAGGACGTGGATACGCTCCACGCACAGAGCGATCTCAGCACCCGCTTCCAGGTCCTCGGCGTGAACCACGACTTGCAGACCGGGGTGGACTTCGCCCGCGAAGAAAAGACCGTTCACCTGGCGCGCACGGCGGCCCAAGGGGGCGTGAACCTGGTCAAGCCCGACACGCGGGCAGGAACACCGGATGACGGCGCCGCGATCGACGAGGCCACACGCGTGCTGCGGGTGGGCAACCAGTTCGTGGCCAAGAGCTGGGGCGTCTACGCGCAGGACCTGGTGCAGGTCGCGCCGCACTGGAAAGTGCTGGGCGGTCTGCGCTACGACAACCTCGACGGCCAATACGATTCGCTCGCCATCCCGACGGCCGCGCCCGGCCCGGTGACGGCCACGAGCTACAGCCAGAAGATCTCCAAGGTCAGCAAGCGCCTGGGCCTGCTTTTCCAGCCCTCCGACCGGCATTCGTTCCATCTCTCCTACGGCACGTCGTTCAACACATCGGGCGACACGTATTCGTACAACGCCCTGAGCGCCAACACGCCACCGGAGCAAAGCGAGAACATCGAGCTGGGCGCCAAGATAGATTCGGCCGACAAGCGCTTCTCCACCCGCTTCGCCATCTTCCGCGCAACCAAGAAGAACGAACGCAACACCGACCCCGACACCGCCGCCACGCGCCTGCTGCTTTCCGGCAAGCGCCATACCGCGGGCTTCGAGGTCGATGTCGTCGGCCGGCTGACGCCCCAATGGGAAGTCTTCGGCTCGTACACGTGGATGCCAATCGCACGCGTCGATGTGGCCGCTTCGACCGTTACCACCGCGGGCAACCGTGTCGGCGACCGCCCGGGCCTCAGCCCCAAGCACAGCGGCACGGTGTGGACGACCTACCAGCTCACGCCGCAATGGCGAGTCGGCGGCGGCCTGACCTTCCGTGGCAAACAGGCGCCCGCCGATGTGACCGCCCCGGCTTGGGAGGCACCCGGTTTCGTGACGGCCGATTTGATGGCCGAGTACTTGATCAACCAGCAGTTCAGCGTCAAAGCCAACCTCAGCAACGTGGCCGACAAACTCTATGCCGAATCGCTCTACCGAGGCCATTACGTGCCGGGCGCGGGGCGGCTGCTGCAAGTAGCCCTGACCGCCAGGTTCTAACCATCCACAGCAAAGCCGCCGCCATGCTTCTTATCCTTCCCCAACTCCTCAGCGACAGCGAACTGGCGCAAGCCCGCGCCGTCCTGGCCACCGCTCCCTGGGCCGACGGCCGCGTCAGCGCCGGGCCGCAGGCCGCCCAGGTGAAGAACAACGAGCAACTGCCCGCCGGCTGCGATGCCGCGCGAGCGGTGGGCGCGCTGGTGTTGGGCGCGCTCGACCGTTCGCCGCAATTCCTGGCGGCCGCCCTGCCCCGCAAGGTCTTCCCGCCGCGCATCAATCGGTACAGCGGCGGCGCCAACTACTACGGCCGGCACGTCGACAGCGCCATCCGCTTCACCGAGGGCGGTGTCCGGGTGCGTACCGATATCTCCTGTACCGTGTTTCTCTCCGATCCGGACGACTACGACGGCGGGGAGCTCACGGTCTACGAGGCCGGCACCACGCGCCAGATCAAGCTGCCGGCGGGCCACGCGGTGCTGTACTCGGGAACGCATGTCCACGAGGTCACGCCGGTCACCCGAGGTGAGCGCCTGGCCGCCTTTTTCTGGATCGAAAGCATGGTGCGCAGCGATGCGCAGCGCCGCCTGCTGCACGAGTTCGATCTGGCGTTGACGGACCTGAGGGGGCGGGACGGCGAGAGCGACACCACCGTCGCTCTCACCGGCACCTATCACAACCTGCTGCGGATGTGGGCCGAAACCTGAGCCCGAGCGGCCGCAACCCAAGCAGGGTTATTGCAAATGCGATCGATTCGCATTTATACTCTACCCACTTCATCAATTAGCCCAGCCAGAGCCTTTCCCGCCATGATCGTCTGCGTTTGCCACCGCGTTTCCGACCGCGAAATTGCCCGCCATGTTCGAGCCGGGATGGATTTCGACGACATCCAGTTCGAGCTGGGCGTGGCCACGCAGTGCGGCCAATGCGAAAGCTGCGCCCGCGACGTGGTGGCCCAGTGCAGCGCCGCCGCACCGGTGGCCGCCATCCAGCTCGCTTCCTCCATCACGGAAGGCAGAGCATGGACTTCGCAGCAGGCCTTGGGGCCAGTCTGATCCTGGTAGTGATTGCTGCACGGTGGGTTCTGCGCGGCTAGCGCGCAGCCTGTGCCCTCCTACACTATGGCATTGCCCGTTTCCTCCTACCTGCCGGTGCGACAACTCAACCGCAACATCGTCATTGGCGGCAGTGTGGTTCTGTTCCACGTCGCCGCGCTGTGGGCCTTGCAAAGCGGCCTGCTGCGCCGCGCCGTGGAAATCGTGGTGCCGGTCGCGATCCTGAGCGATATCGTCACGCCGCCCATGCCCAAAGCCGAGCCGGTGCCGCAGCCGCCAGTGCCCAAGCCGCCTGAGCCCGTCAAGCCGGTGGTCCGCAAGGTAGAACGCGCCCAGCCGCCCACTCCACAGCCCGTGGCCGTCCCCAGCCCCGCCCCGGCGCCCCAGGCGCCTACTGGCGTGGAAACACAGGCCCCAGTTGCTCCTGCCGCCCCCGCGGTCACCGCGGCGTCACCCGCGCCCAGCCCTGCCCCCGCCAAGGTGGAACTGCCCTCGAGCGACGCCGACTACTTGCGCAACCCGGCGCCCAGCTACCCGCCCATGAGCAAGCGCCTGGGCGAGCAGGGCAAGGTCCTGGTGCGCGTTCTTATCGGCGCGGATGGCACGCCGCAGAAGGCGGAGCTCAAGCGCTCCAGCGGGTTTGATCGCCTGGACCGCGCGGCCCTCGAATACGTCATGAAATGCCGCTACGTGCCAGGCAAGGTGGCAGGGGTGCCGCAGGCCATGTGGCACGAAGCCCCGGTCAATTTCGTTCTTGAATAGTCTTGCGAGTAACAACAACATGAACACTCAATTCGGCCTGATCAACCTGTGGACCCAGGGCGACCTCATCACCAAGGGCGTCGCCCTGCTGCTCCTGGCCATGTCGCTTGCAACCTGGATGGTGATCATCATCAAGGCGCTGGACCTGCGCAAGATCGCCGCCCAGGCCCGGGCCACGGAAAGCTTCTGGCACGCCGCCGACTTTGCCGACGGCCTGAACAAGCTGGGCGCCGATCCGGCCAATCCCTTTCGCGCGCTGGCCGTGGAGGGCCGCGAGGCCACGGCACACCACCATGCCCAGCAGCAGCTGCATGATTCGCTGGACGTCAGTGAATGGCTCAGCCGCTCGCTGCGCAATTCCATCGACGAGTCCACCGCTCGACTGCAAGCCGGCCTGGCGGTGCTGGCTTCGGTGGGTTCCACCGCGCCATTCATCGGCCTGTTCGGCACCGTGTGGGGCATCTACCATGCGCTGATGTCCATCAGCGCGGCCGGGCAAGCCACCATCGACAAGGTAGCCGGGCCGATTGGCGAGGCGCTGATCATGACGGCACTGGGCCTGGCGGTAGCAATTCCCGCCGTACTCGGCTACAACGCCCTGGTGCGCGGCAACAAGGCCATCCTGAACAAGCTGAATCGCTTCTCGCACGACCTGCATGCCTACTTCTTGACCGGCGCGCGGGTGTCTTCCAACGGCGACACGAAGGTCGTCCCGATGAAGAACCGGAGCTGACATGGCCTTCGGAACCCAAGACGAAACAGACGACGTCATGAACGAGATCAACATGACGCCCCTGGTCGACGTCATGCTGGTGCTGCTGATCATCTTCATCATCACGGTGCCGGTGATGAAGCACTCGGTCAACGTGGATCTGCCGCAAGCCAGCAGCCAGCCGCAGGACCCGAAGCCGCAAACTCTGCGCCTGTCCGTGGATGCCCAGGGCGCCTACTTCCTGAATGAAGCGCGCATCGACGACAAGGACCTGCCGCGCCTGCTCAAAGTGGAGGCGGCCAAGGACCCCCAACCCGAACTGCACATCCGCGGCGACAAGGAAGTGCGCTATGAGCGCGTCGCCCAGGCAATGGCGGCCGCGCAGCAATCGGGCCTGCGCAAGATCGGGTTCATCACCGAGCCCAAAGCGAACTAGGCCTGCCGTGACCCAGAGCGAAACAAACGGCGTCGTCGGTCAGGCTCAGGCCCAATCTTCACAGGCTCCGCAGCCGGCACAGGGCGGGCCCCTGGACAGTTCCAAGCTCCTGCGCGGCGCCAAGAGCGTCGAAATCAGCCACAACGGCGCGGTCTACCGTCTCCAGGCCACCCGGCTGGGCAAACTCATCCTGACCAAATAAACTGACTAAGAGAGGCCCAGGGCGGCAATTCCGGCGCGGGCGATCTGGGCATCTTCGGTGGACTTCACGCCACTCACGCCCACGGCGCCCAGGCATTGGCCGTCCTTGATGATGGGCACGCCGCCCTCGAGCAGGCCCTTCAGGTCCGGCGCACTCAGGAAAGATACCCGGCCGCCATTGACCATTTCTTCGTAGACCCGGCTTTCGCGCCGGCCCAGCGCGGCGGTGTTGGCCTTGGCGGGGGCGATATGCGCGGAAATGGGCGCCGCGCCGTCCAGGCGCTGCAGCCACAGGAGGTGGCCGCCGTCGTCCACGATGGCGATCGACACGGCCCATTGATTCTTGGTCGCCTCAGCTTCGGCAGCGGCAGCGATGGCCTTTATATCGGCGAGTTCGAGGGTGGCTTTGTTTTTCATGAGCGTCGGTTGCGAAAGGGAAACTGCGAGCATAACGGCTGCCCCGCCTTGAGAAAAAAGAACTCCCCCTGGCGCCTTGGGCTTGAACCAACCTAGAATGCGCCCATCTAACTGCCGTCAGGCTTATAGGAGAGTTGGATATGAATGAGCAAGTTCGCACCGTAGATTACGGCTACGCCCTCCCGGCGGAGCAGCGCAACAGAGTCCTGCGCAATACCTACTGGCTACTCGCACTCAGCCTCCTGCCCACGGTGCTGGGCGCCTGGGTCGGCGTGGCCACCGGCGTCACCCGGGGCTTGACGGGCGGCATTGGCCTGATGGTCTTCCTGGGCGGCGCCTTCGCCTTCATGTTCGCCATCGAGAAGACCAAGAACTCCGCGGCCGGCGTTCCGGTCCTGCTGGCGTTCACCTTCTTCATGGGCCTGATGCTTTCGCGCCTTATCGCGGTGATGCTGGGATTCAAGAACGGTCCCAGCCTCATCATGACGGCCTTCGGCGGTACGGCTGGCGTGTTTTTCGTGATGGCCAGCCTGTCCACGGTGATCAAGCGCGACCTGTCGGGAATGGGCAAGTTCCTGTTCGTGGGCGCCTTGGCGATCATGATCGGCGCCATCATCAACGTGTTCGTCGGTTCCACCGTCGGCATGATGGTGATCAGCGTGATGGCAATCGGCATCTTCAGCGCCTACATGCTGTATGACCTCAAGCAGATCATCGACGGCGGCGAAACCAACTACATCAGCGCCACCCTGGCCCTGTACCTGGACATCTTCAACGTGTTCCAGAGCCTGCTGGCGCTGCTGGGGCTTGCCGGCGGCGAACGCGAGTAAGCGTCACGCCACCAAACGGAAAAAGGGCCTGCGGGCCCTTTTTTCATACCCGCTCGAAAACCGCCATGCTTTCAACATGCGCCGTGTGCGGGAACATGTTGACGACGCCCGCCGCCGTGCAGCGGTAACCCGCCTGGTGCACCAACAGACCGGCGTCGCGCGCCAGGGTCGCCGGGTTGCAGCTGACATAGACGATGCGGGCAGGCGGCGTCCAGCCGACTCCCAGTTCGGGTTGCTGGTGCAGGTCCGCCATTGCCTTGGCCAGCGCGAAGGCGCCCTCCCGCGGCGGATCCACCAGCCAGCGCTCCGCCACCCCGTCGGCGACGAGCTGCTGCGGCGTCATCTCGAACAGGTTGCGTGCCGCGAACAGGGCAGTTCCCAGCGGTGGCCCTTTCCGCACCATCGACTTGTTGCGCTCATAGTTTTCGCGGGAGCGCGCCACCAGCGTTTCACTGCCCTCGATCCCCAGTACCTCGCGCACCCGGGTGGCAATGGGCAGCGTGAAATTGCCGAGCCCGCAAAACCAGTCGATGACACGCTCACCCTGCTGCGCGTCGAGCAGCCGCAAGGCGCGCGAAACCAGCACCTGGTTGATGTACGGGTTGACCTGGGTGAAATCCGTGGGCTTGAAAGGCATGGTGATGCCGAATTCGGGCAGCGAGTAGCTGAGTGCGGGCCCGCCCTCGTCCAGCAGCTTCACGGTGTCCGGCCCTTTGGGCTGCAGCCACCACTGGACGCCGGGGTGATCTGCCGCGAATGCCCGCAGTTTCGACAGATCGCCGTCGCTGAGGGGCTCCAGGTGACGCAGCACCAGTGCCGTCACCTCGTCGCCGCAAGCCAACTCGATCTGCGGGCAGGTTTCGATGGCCTCCAGCGAGCCAATCAGCACGCGCAACGGCAGCAGCAGATCGCTCACATGCGGTGGCACGACGTGGCATTCGCGGATGTCCGCCACGTACCGGCTCTTGCGTTCATGAAAGCCGACCAGCACCGTGCCCTTCTTGCGCACGTGGCGAACCGAGAACCGCGCCCGCCAGCGGTAACCCCAGGCCGGCCCTTCGATGGGCCGCAAGATGGTTTCTGCCTTCACCTTGCCCAGGTGCCAGAGGTTGTCCTCGAGCACCCGTTGCTTGATCGCGACCTGGGCACCCACGTGCAGATGCTGCATCTTGCAGCCGCCGCAGGCGCCCTCGTGCAATCCGAAGTGCGGGCAGCGCGGGCGCACCCTCTGGGACGACTCGTGGTGGATCGCCGTCAGGCTCGCCTGCTCCCAGTTGTTCTTCTTGCGGTTGACGTTGGCGGACACCAGTTCGGACGGCAGGGCGCCGTCGATGAACACCACCTTGCCGTCCGCTCGACGTGCCACGCCCTGCGCGTCGATGTCGAGCGCGTCCACTAGTAACCAGCCTTCGGGCAAGGCGGCCTTTTTCTCGATCTCTACTGTCATCCCCCGATTCTCTCAGGTGCATACTTTCTGCCCGAACCGAAGGGGAAAACGCATGGAGATCCGCATCTGCATCGACGTCGACGACCTGGAACGCGGCATCGCCTTCTACACGCAGGGCCTGGGCCTGCGCATGGGCAGGCGGCTGGGCAATGACTGGGTCGAACTGCTAGGCGCAGGCAGCACCATCGACCTGCTGGCCAACGCCGCGGATACGGCGCCCCTGGGAGAAAGCCATCCCCAACGCCGCGATTACGCGCGCCATTGGACGCCGATCCATCTTGATTTCGTAGTGACCGAACTGGATGGCGTCGTGCAGAAGCTGGTGAGCCAGGGCGCCACGCTGGAGCGCCCGATCCAGGAGAGGAAATGGGGCCGGATGGCCAACCTGGCCGATCCGTTTGGCCACGGCCTGGATCTGCTGGAGTTCAGGGGTCGCGGGTACGACGAGTTACTGTCCCCAGGCGGCTAGGTATTCCTGCCAGTGCTGCTCCTGGGGCGCGAGATTTCCCAGAGTTGCCTTGACCATCGCTATTTCCTGGTCGTATTCCGCCTCCGTGAGGCCGCCGCGCATCTTCTGGAAGCGGCAGTACAGGAGGTAGGTGTTCATGACGTCCGTTTCGCAGTAGCGGCGGATGTCCTCGAGCTTGCCTTCGAGGAACGCGGAATAGACCTGCGAACCATCCATGCCCAGCTTGCCGGGGAAGCCGCAAAGTTTGGCCATGGCATCCAGCGGCGCGTTGTTCTTGGGCTGGTACATCGCGAGCAGATCCATCAGGTCCAGATGGCGCGTGTGGTAGCGGCTGATGTAGTTGTTGTACTTGAACTCGCGCGCATCCGAGCCGCCCTCCTCGCCCATGCACCAGTACTTGTCGGCGACGACGCCGTGGCGCAAACCCCGGTAGTGCAGAACGGGGAGGTCGAATCCGCCACCGTTCCAGCTGACCAGCTGGGGCACATGTTTCTCCAGCGTGTTGAAGAACGTCTGGATGACCTTGCCTTCGCTCGCATTGTCGCGGTCCACGAAGGAATGCACGCGAAGGCCCTCGGCGTTGCGGAACACGCAGCTGATCACGAGCACGCGCTGCAGGTGCAGCGGCATGAAGTCGTTCTGGCCCTTGTCCTTGCGCTCCTGGCACCAGCCCGCATAGACCTGCTCGTCGGAGGTCTCGGGAACAGCGTTGCGCAGCAGGCGCAAGCCCGCCACATCGGGGATCGATTCGATGTCGAAAACAAGTACAGGCCAGCTCATGCGCCCGACTTTATCAGCTAGAAGAGCGCTTCCTTGCTGATGCCGTTGCGCACCATGTGGCGCTTGAGTTTGAGCAGGGCCTCGTTCTGGATCTGGCGCACGCGTTCGCGCGTGAGTCCCAGCCGGTCGCTGAGCACTTCCAGCGTTTCCGGCTCGCGGTCATGCAGGCCGAACCGGCCCTCGAGCACTTCCTTTTCGCGGTTGGACAGCGCCTCGATCCAGTTGTTCAGGAGCCGCTCGACCTCGTGGTTCTGCGTGACCCCTGTGGGGTCGATCGCCAGCTCGTCGGCCATGGAATCGCCCAGGGTGTGTTCGTCGTCCATGCGGTCCATCGCTGCGTCCAGGGACCGCGGGGCCTCGGCCATGGCCAGCAACTCCGCTACTTCCTGGACGTCGCGGCCCAGCAAAGCTGCCACGTCCTCCACACGAACGCCTTCACCCTCGAAGCCGTTGCGCGTCGCGGCAAAGGCGGGATCGTTCTCGAGCGTACGGCGGGCACGCAGCACCTGCTGCAGCTCGCGCACCACATGCACCGGGAGCCGGATCACGCGGCCCTGGTTCATCACCGCGCGCTCGACCGCTTGGCGGATCCACCAGGTGGCATAGGTCGAGAAGCGGAAGCCGCGCTCGGGCTCGAACTTGTCGATCGCATGCATCAGGCCGAGGTTGCCTTCCTCGATCAAATCCGACAGCGGCACGCCTCGTCCCAGGTAGCCCTTGGCGATGCTCACCACCAGGCGCAGGTTGTGCTCGATCATGGACTGCCGGGCGGCGAAGTCGCCGCCGCGAGCGCGGGTGGCGGTCTCGAACTCTTCCTGCGCCGTGAAAAGCTGGGTGCGGCGCACGTCGCGCAGGTAGAGCGTCAGCGTGTCGCTGGATTCGCCTGCGATCTCGGCCGGGATGTCGCGGGGGTTGATCTCCGGCACATCCTGGGCGGCATTCGATCCGCCTTCGGCCATGGCGCCCGGCGCAGGCGCGCCGTCGTCCAGAGGCGCACTCGGAACGGCAGGCTTGCTGTATCCGTTGCGCTTTTTCATGCTACCTCGAGGGTAAATATTTGGCGGGATCGACGGGCTTGCCCTGCCGCCTGATCTCGAAATGAAGCTTGACGCGATCGGCGTCGCTGCTTCCCATCTCGGCAATCTTCTGTCCTTTGCGCACGGTCTGATCTTCCTTGACCAACAGGGCCTGGTTATGAGCGTATGCCGAAAGGAATGTGTTGTTGTGTTTCAGGATGATCAGGTTGCCATAGCCGCGAAGGCCGGCGCCTGCATATACAACGCGCCCGTCGGCAGATGCGAGCACAGGATCACCCGGCTTGCCCGCCAGGTCAAGACCCTTATTGCGTTGCTCGTCGAAACCGGCCAGCACTATGGCAGCGCCCGAAGTCGGCCAGCCCCAGGGGAGGTCGTCTTCCCCGGCCGACACGGCAGGCACATTGTTCGCGGGCGGCGCGACGGCGACAGGCGCCAAAGCCGTGCCACGGGGCGCGCTGGCAGCTGCGGTCGGCGTGCCGGCGACGGGTGCCGAGGCGCTGGGGGTCACCGGCCGGGCACCGGCAACCTCGGGGACCGAGCCGACCGGCGGAATCACACGCAGCACCTGGCCGACTTCGATGACATTGGGATTGTCGATATTGTTCCAGCGCGCGATGTCGCGCCAGTTCTGGCCGCTGTCCAGCGAAATGCGAATCAGCGTATCGCCTTGACGCACGGTGTAGTAACCCGGCTTGCCGGCGTTTTCAGCGCCGGGCAGTATCTTGGTGGGATCGGCTACGACCGCGGGCTGCGAACGCGCCCCGGCGCCGCGGTCCTCCACCGGCGCCGGCGCGCGTGAGCCCGAGGCACACCCGACGAGCAAAGCCGCTGCCAGCACCAACCCCGCCCACTTCCACCCCTGACCGCGCAACTCGAGCATCTTGTTAATTTCCTTCAAGCTATTCCCGATTTTAGGGGGACAAAGTGGACAGCCTCAAGCACAGTTTGTTTCATTTCGCGGGCGGTTCTTTCCATAACTACCAATGCTTGCTGTCCGGTGGGCATGACCGTGGGCGCCACGATGCGTCCGCCCACTGCCAACTGCTCGATCCAGGCGGCCGGCACCGCATCGCCACCGGCGGCCGCGATGATTCCGGCATAAGGAGCACCTTTGGCATAACCGACCATGCCGTCGCCGAAAAGCAGGTGGACGTTGGCAAGGCGGAACGGCCGCAGGTTCTCACGGGCCTTGTCGTGCAGGCCACGCAGCCGTTCGATGCTGTACACCTCGGAAGCCACCAAGCCGAGCACGGCGGCCTGGTAGCCGCAGCCTGTGCCGATCTCCAGCACGCGGCCCAGCTTGCCGGAAGCATCGCGCTTGCCCCCCAGCAGCAATTCGATCATGCGGGCCACCACGTTGGGCTTGGAGATCGTCTGGCCCAGGCCGATCGGCAGGCTGGTGTCCTCGTAGGCCTGGTTCACCAGTGCGCTGTCGACGAAGCGATGCCGCTCCACGGACCCCATCGCGGCGAGCACCTGTGCGTCGGCTATGCCTTGGGCGGCGAGTTTTTGCACCATGCGCGCGCGCACCGCCTGGGAGTCCAGGCCGATGCCGCCGGGCATGACCGGCGAAAAACTCACCGGCTTCTTGGCCACGGGTGGGGGGCCCAGCCGTGCCGGGAAACTGGGACGGCGCGACATTAGCGCCCCGCCTGGATGGCCGCGGCCCAGGAGGCCAACTCGTCGTGGTCGGTCAGGTCGACCTTCAGCGGCGTGATCGACACATGGCCCTGGGCCGTGGCGTGGAAATCGGTTCCGTCGGCATCGTCCTTGGCCGGCCCCGCGCCGCCGATCCAGTACATGGTCTCGCCGTGCGGACTGGTCTGCGAAATCACTTTCTCGGCGGCATGGCGGCGGCCGAGGCGGCAGACCTTGAAGGGCTTGAGCTCCCCGTAGGGCAGGTTCGGGATGTTCACGTTGAGCAACCAGGGCTTGTCTGCCGCAGCCTTCGCGAGCATCCGCTGCACCAGCTCGCGCGCCATGCGTGCTGCATCGTCCAGGTGGGCCCAGCCCTTTTGCGTCTGCGAGAAAGCGATGGCCGGAATGCCGAACAGATAGCCTTCCATCGCCGCGCCGACAGTGCCCGAGTAGATGGTGTCGTCGCCCATGTTGGCGCCGTTGTTGATGCCGCTCACGACGAGGTCGGGCCGATAGCCGAGCAGCCCCGTCAAGGCCACGTGGACGCAATCGGCGGGCGTGCCGTTGACATAGCGAAAGCCGTTGCCCGCCTGGTGCACGTAGAGCGGCGAGTGCAAAGTGAGCGCATTGGACTTGGCGCTGTTGTTGTGTTCGGGCGCAACGACCTCGACGTCGCCGAGGTCCTTGATCGCTTCGTAGAGGGCGACGATGCCGGGCGCCTGGTAGCCGTCGTCGTTGGAGAGCAGTATTTTCATCGGCGTAGGGATTCAAAAGATTGTAGGGCGGCAAGGGGTCACCCCAGAGACATTTGTGCCTATTTCATCCGCCTATCATTGCGTCAGTTTTTACTGAAGGAACACCCATGCAAGCCTGGCTTTGCGAGAACCCTGTGGGCGTCGAGGCGCTGCAGTGGAAGGAAATGCCCACGCCCCAGCCCAAGGCCGGCGAAGTGCTGATCGAGATCAAGGCGGCCAGCCTGAACTTCCCCGATCTGCTGATCGTGCAGAACAAGTACCAGATCAAGCCTCCCCTGCCCTTCGTGCCGGGCTCCGAGTACGCCGGCGTGATCCAGGCCGTCGGCGAAGGCGTGACGCAGCTCAAGGTCGGCCAGAGCGTCGCCTGCCTGTCGGGCACCGGCGGATTCGGCACCCATACGATCGCGCCCGCTGCGCTGTGCATGCCGCTGCCTCCGGGCTTTCCGCATGTGGATGCCGCCGCATTCATCATGATCTATGCCACGTCCCACCACGCGCTGGTGGACCGGGCCCAGCTCAAGGCGGGCGAAACCGTGTTGGTGCTGGGCGCAGCCGGCGGCGTGGGCACTTCGGCCATCCAGATCGCCAAGACGATGGGTGCGCGTGTCATCGCCGCGGCTTCCACCGACGAGAAATGCGAACTGTGCAAGTCGATCGGCGCCGACGCCACCATCAACTACACGCGCGAGAACCTGCGCGATGCCATCAAGGCGGCCACGGGCGGCAAGGGCCCTGACGTGATCTATGACCCGGTAGGTGGCGACTTCGCCGAGCCGGCCTTCCGCTCCATCGCCTGGCGCGGCCGCTACCTCGTCGTCGGCTTTGCCTCCGGACCTATCCCGGCGCTGCCGCTGAACCTGCCGCTGCTCAAGGGCGCTTCGCTGGTGGGCGTGTTCTGGGGCGACTTCGCCAAGCGCGAGCCCAAGGCCAACGCCGCAATGATGATGGAGTTGGCCCGTTGGTACGGCGAGGGCAAGATCAAACCCGTGATCGACCGCACCATGCCCATGGCCGAGCTCAAGGCAGCCTATGCCCACATGGGTTCACGCGGCGTCAAGGGAAAACTGGTGATGGTCACCTAACGGTGCGTTCGCGCCCGCTATAATCGCAGTCTCTACGGTGGCTGTAGCTCAGTTGGTAGAGTCCAGGATTGTGATTCCTGTCGTCGTGGGTTCGAGTCCCATCAGCCACCCCACTCTTTCTTTCCCCATCTGAATCGCCGGCGCTAGTGGCCTTTTCGGGCTTATCTATGCGCCGCTTCTCGAAGTCGCGCAGGTGGGCCAGCGCGCTTTCTGATCCTTGACCGGAACGCCCTTCGCTGCCGGACCCTTCTGCGGTCCCTTCCTCGGCTTCGTTGATATCTTCAGGCGAACCTGCGGATTTCTTGCTGATGGTTTGTGGGTTCTTCACTGGCGCAAACTCTCGTGACTGGCTTTGTCGATTGCCGGACATGCGGCTTGGCACGCACCTTAGGGGCCCACACCACCGATGTCTGTAGGACAAGGTTGATAGCCTGTAGGACAAAGCGCATGGGGCCTGCGCTTTGTCGGCCCAGCGACTATTGAGTCTGCGATGCCTCGGTCCCGGTCGGCTTGGGGACCTTGACCTGCACTTTGAATCGCTCCTTCAGCAGCTCGTAATAAGCCAGGTTTTCCGCGGAGGCCCACCACTGGCCGTATTGCTGGATCTCCTGCTTGGCTACCTCCGGTGGCTGCGTCTCGCGCGGCAGCACCTTGTTGACCTTCACCACGGCATAGCCTTGGTCGCCGAGGTCCACGCCCACCAACGCCGGCAATGCCGCCGGGTCGGCACGCAGCGCCGTCTCGACCACTGCCGCCGGTAGCTTCTGCGTCTCCTGCCGCGACACCGGGACGGCCGGCGGCAGGCTGGCGCTCGCCGGATTGGCCTTCCAGGCAGCCAGCTTCTCCGTGCCCTCTTTCTTGGCCAGTTCGGCGGAGCGGGCTGCGACCAGCCTCTCGCGCGCGCGGTCTTTCACTTCGTTGAGCGGAAGGGTGCGCGCCGGTGCGTACTGCACCACGCGCCCGGCGGCTAGGGTGTTGGGCGCAATCTCCACGGCTTCGGTGTTGCGCTTTTTCTCGACGCTGTCGGGCGAGAACAGGGCGTTGAGGAACTTCGAATTGGCCAGCGGGCCGGTGACACCCGGCGCGGGCGCGCGGCGCACGTTGCTCGCCGTCTTGATTTCCAGCTTCAGGCGGTCCGCGACCGGCTTGAGGCTGTCTGCCTGCTCGTAAACGCCGTTGCTGAACGCGTCGGCGCTTTCGGCGAACTTGCGCTGCGCCTGCTGTTTCTTGAGTTCGGCTTCGAGCTCGGGCTTCATTTCCTCGAAGCTGCGCTGCTTCGGGGCTTTCACATCCGTGACCTTGATGATGTGATAGCCGAACTCCGTCTCCACCACGCCGCTGATTTCGCCTTTGCCCAGTGCGAAGGCCGCGTCTTCGAATGCCTTGGTCATCGCACCGCGCGCGAAGAAATCGAGGTCGCCCCCGTTGGCCGCGGACCCCGGGTCCTGCGAGTTCTTCTTCGCCACCTCGGCGAAGGTGTCGGGCGCCTTTTTCACCGCCGCGAGCAGTTCCTCTGCCTTGGCTTTGGCCTTGGCGCGGTCAGCCGCCGATGCGTCCTTGGCTGCGGTGATCAGGATATGGCTGGCCCGGCGTTCCTCTTTTCCGCTGATGCGCGCGGCGTTCTGCTCGAAGTAGGTCTTGAGGTCCTGCTCATTGACGGTGATGCTCTTCTTGACGCTGTCGAGGTCGAGCACCGTGTATTCGATGTTGGCCTGTTCGGGCGCCTGGAACAGCGCCGCGTTGCTCTTGTAGAAGGCCTCGATCTCGGCATCGGTCGGATTGACGTTGCCTGCGTGGGCTGCGGGTGCAAAACGCGCAACCTGCACCTCGCGGGTCTCGAAGTAGGCGTTCAGCGCAAGCGCGGCCTGCGCGGGCGTGGCGAAGGTCGTGCCGCCCAGGCCCGCCAGTACCTGGCGCGCGGACACGTCGGCCCGGACACCGGCTTCGAACATTTCGGGCGTCATGCCCTGTGCGGCCACGAGCTGGCGATAGCGCGCCATGTCCAGCTTGCCGTCGGGTCCGCGCAAGGAGGCGATCGTTTCGTTTTGCTGCAGCTCGCGAGCCAGACGCTGGTCGCTGGTCATCAACTTGGCCTTGGCAGCGGCGGCGGCAACCACGCGGTCGCGAATCATCCGCTCCAGCGTGCCGTAGCGAGCGGCCGGCGAATCGAGCAGCTTGACATCGAGCGTGGGCATCTGCTGGCGAATGCGCTCCACCTCCTGCTTGTGCGTGGCGTCCCACTCGCCCTGCATGATTTCGACCCCGTCGACCTTGGCTACCGCTTCGCCCTTTTCGTTGTACCGGTTGTAGCCTTCCAGGCCGAACAGGACGAACGACGGGAAGATCAGCAGGAACAGCAGGAACTGCATGACCCGGGTGTGCTTGCGAACGAAATCAAACATGCTCAAACTCGATAGACAAAAAACACGAAAGGCGAACAACTGTTCGCCTTCGCTTGGGTTGGTGGGTGCTGACGGGATCGAACCGCCGACCTACGCCTTGTAAGGGCGCCGCTCTACCAGCTGAGCTAAG
The DNA here is from genome assembly GCF_013155545.1 of Caenimonas soli. Lineage (GTDB taxonomy): Bacteria > Pseudomonadota > Gammaproteobacteria > Burkholderiales > Burkholderiaceae_C > Ramlibacter > Ramlibacter soli. The sequence continues at coordinate 298,772 of NZ_JABJVV010000007.1, forward strand.
CACCCCACCGATAACTGGCCGCTCAGTTCAGCGCATCCTTGAGCGCCTTGCCGGGACGGAACTTGGGAACCTTGGCTGCCTTGATTTTAATCGCTGCGCCGGTGCGGGGGTTGCGGCCGCTGCGAGCAGCCCTTTTGCCTACCGCGAACGTGCCGAAGCCCACCAGCGAAACCGCGCCGCCTTTTTTAAGGGTTGTCTTCACGGCGCCGATCATCGATTCCAATGCGCGGGTGGCCGCGGCCTTGGAAATATCGGCATGCTTTGCGATGTGCTCAATCAGTTCGGTCTTGTTCACAAGGGCCCCTCGTAGAGAGAAAGAGTTGACAGGAGTGTCTCGTCATTGAATTTATGTTCCCCCATCCTGCAGCCACCGAGCGATGGGTTGAAGCGAGATGCGGGTCACTTCTTTCGCGGCTTCAAGCCACCGGCCGATTAAAGCCACGCGGCAACACGGTGTCAATACGACGGGCGGCTTTACAACAGCGCGGAGGCGGATTCTAGTCTGTTTTGACTAGGTTCCATGCGGGTTGCGGGCCGGTTTCCATGCGGCACTGCGCAATTTTCAGACACTCGATCGTGCGCACGCATCAAAGCGCGGAAGCGATCGCGCGGCCCAGGTCGGCGGTGCTCGCAGTGCCGCCGATGTCGGGGGTGCGGGGCGCGCCGCTTTGCGGATGCAGCACTTTTTCTATCGCGGCCAGCACGGCATCGTGCGCCTGCTTGTGACCCAGGAACTCCAGCATCATTGCGCCGCACCATACCTGCCCGATCGGGTTGGCGATGCTGCGCCCGGCAATGTCCGGCGCGGAGCCGTGCACCGGCTCGAACAGCGACGGAAACTTCCGATCCGGATTGAGGTTGGCGCTCGGCGCGATGCCGATCGTGCCGGTGCAGGCCGGCCCCAGGTCGCTGAGGATGTCGCCGAACAGGTTGCTCGCGACCACCACGTCGAAGAAGTCCGGGCGCTGCACGAAATGCGCGGTGAGGATGTCGATATGGAACTTGTCCTGCTTGATGGCGGGGTAGGCCTTCGCCATTTCGGCGACCCGCTCATCCCAGTAAGGCATGGTGATCGCGATGCCGTTGGACTTGGTTGCGCTGGTCAGGTGCTTCTTCGGCCGCGACTGGGCGAGTTCGAATGCGAACTTCAATACACGGTCCACACCGATGCGCGACATCACCGTCTCCTGCATGACAATCTCGCGCTCGGTGCCCGGATACATGCGCCCGCCGATGCTGGAGTACTCGCCTTCGGTGTTCTCGCGCACGATGTACATGTCGATCTCGCCGGGCTGGCGGGCGCTGCCGTCGCGCCGCACCACCGGGGCGATGATGCCCGGCATCAGGCGCGCGGGCCGCAGGTTCACGTACTGGTCGAACTCGCGCCTGAACAACAGCAGCGAGCCCCAGAGCGAAACGTGATCCGGAATCTTGTCGGGCCAGCCCACGGCGCCGAAATAGATGGCATCGTGGCCCCCGATCTGGTCCTTCCAGTCGTCGGGCAGCATCTTGCCGTGCTTCTCGCAGTAGTCCCAGCTGGAAAAATCGAAATGGTCGAATGCCAGGTCGATGCCGAACTTCGTGGCCGCCGCTTCCATCACGCGGATGCCCTCGGGCATGACTTCCTTGCCGATGCCGTCGCCGGCGATCACTGCGATTCTCTGGGTGCTCATGGTTGTTTCCTCAAAAATTCAAAGGCTTCGTGAAGCAGAAGAGGCGGCGCCTCTTCCGCGATGTAGTGGCCGCAAGGCACGCTGCGGCCGGTGACCTGGTTTGCGCGCTCGCGCCAGAGCGACAGCACGTCGAAGCATTGCCCCACCACGCCGTGCTCTCCCCACAGCACGTGCAGCGGCATCTCGAGGCGGCGTCCGCCGGCGATGTCCGCGCGGTCATGCTCCAAGTCGACTCCCGCGCTGGCGCGATAGTCCGCGCAAATGCCTTGCGCGGTGCCGGGCACGCCGGCGCAGCGCTCGTACTCGGCCAGGGCTTCGGGCGCGAAGGCCGCCAGCCCGGCATGGCGCTTGCCCATGACGCTGCGAACGTAGCGGACCGGGTCGGACTCGATCAGCGCCTCGGGCAGCGGCGGCGGCTGGATCAGGAAGAACCAGTGCCAGTAGGCCTGCGCGAACGCCAGCGATGTCTGTTCGTACATGGCGAGCGTCGGCGCGATGTCCAGCAGCATCAGCCGATCGACGGCGTGGGCGTGGTCCGCGGCAAGCCGATGGGCCACTCGCGCGCCTCGGTCATGGGCCAGCACGCCAAAGCGCTGGAAGCCCTGTTCCTCCATCACCGCCAATGCGTCGAGCGCCATCTCGCGCTTGCTGTACGCGCAGCTGCCCTCGCCGGGCTCGGGCCTTGCGGAGTCGCCGTAGCCGCGCAAGTCCATCATCACGACGGAAAACTCCTCGGCCAGGGCAGGCGCCACGCGATGCCACATCGCATGCGTCTGCGGGTGCCCGTGCAGCAGCAGCAACGGACGGCCCCGACCGGCGCGCCGCCCGTACAGGCGCACGCCGTTGCGCACGACCACGAACGTTTCGAACGACTCCAACATGGCGCTCATTCTGGCATTGCCGCCCCCGGCGCAGCAAGCAATAATCCGGCAATCTTTTATTTCCGTACTGGCAACAATTGGACAAGCTGCTCGACCGTGCCGATCTGGAACTGCTGCTGGCGGTGCGCGCCCACCCCAGCCTTGCGGCCACCGCCGCCGAGGCGGGCGTGGTCCCCTCCGTCATCACCAAGAAGCTGGCGGCCCTGGAAGCACGGCTCGGCTTCAAGCTGTTCCAGCGCACCACCCGGCGCATCATTGCCACCGCCGAAGGCGAAGCCCTTTGCGGCCGCGCCGGCGAACTGCTGCAGGCTTTCGCGCAGCTCGAAGCCGATCTGCAGGAACGCCGCAGCGAACCGTCCGGCCTGATCCGCATCGCCGCCACCTTCGGTTTCGGGCGCCTGTGGCTGGGTCCGGCGCTGGCGGAATTCCAGGCGCGACATCCGCTGCTGCAGGTCGAGCTACAGCTGACCGAGCAGTTGCCCAACCTCGCCGTCGAAGGCTATGACGGGGCGGTATGGCTGTGGTCGGTGCAGGGCCGCCGCGCCTCGGAATGGGTGAGCCGGCGGCTTGCCCGCAACCAGCGCGTGCTGGTGGCCGCCCCCGAGTACCTGCGGCGGCACGGTACGCCGCAAAGGCCCGAGGACCTGGCGCAGCACGCCTGCCTGGTGGTGCGCGAACACGAACAGCGCTTCGACACATGGGCGCTGCGCAAGGAGCGCCAGAAAGCCGAGATTCGGGTCAGGGTGAAGGGACCGCTGTCCGGCAACTCCGGAGAACTGGCGCGCGACTGGTGCCTGGGGGGCCACGGCATCATGCTGCGCAGTTTATGGGACGTCGCGCCCCGGCTGGCCTCTGGCGAGCTGGTTCGGGTGCTACCGGGCTACGCCATGCCCGACGCCGACATCCATTGGCTCGCACCGCATCGCGCGCAAACGCCCAAGCGGGTGCGGCTGCTGATCGACTTCCTGGCGGAACGCTTTCGCGGCGAACCCTGGAAGCTCAAGGACGCGGCGCCGGAGGCGATCGCACCACGAGGCTCACGCCGACCGCCGTGAGGGCCATGCCCGCGACAGTGAAAGCGGTGATCGCTTCGCCGAACAGCAGCCAGGCCATCACCGCGGTACAGGGCGGCACCAGGTACAGCAGGCTGGTCACGGCCGTGGCCGCTCCGCGCTGGATCAACAGATACAAGAGCGAGCTGCCGCCCAAGGTCAGCGCCAGCACCGACCAGGCCATCGAGCCTGCCAACTGCCCGTTCCAGTTCATCGCTTCGGGTTCCAGCAGGGCCAGCGGCAAGGTCACGACGAAGGCAGCGCACAACTGCGCCAGGCTCGCGGTGCGCACATCGCAAGGCGCGAGGAAGCGCTTCTGATAGAGGGTGCCGGCAGTGATGCTGAGCAAGGCCCCCAGCGCCAGCAGGAAGTTCAGGCCATGAATCTCGCCTATCCCCAGCTTCTGCCACACCACCAGGGCCAGCCCGCCAAAGCCAAGCGCCAAACCGGCCCATTGCCGGGGCGATACCGCCCCGCCGCGCGAAGACACCCAGACGGCGGTGAGTACAGGCTGCAGGCCCACCAGCAACGCCACCAGGCCGGCGCCCATGCCCAATTTGACCGCGGCCCACACCCCACCGAGGTACCCGGCGTGCATCAGGATTCCGGTGACCGCCAGGTGCTTGACCTGGGTGCGGTTGGCCGGCATCGGGGCCCGCGCGGCGAATGCCCACACGGCGAAGCAGGCGACGGAAAGAAGGTAGCGCACCGCCAGGAACTTCATCGGCGGTGCATGCGGCATGCCGTAGCGTGCCACGATGAAGCCGGTGCTCCAGATCAACACGAAGACGACGGGCATCGCCGCCACCAGGCGGTCCTGCCGCGAGACTGAGGTCATTCCTGCCCTACTTCACTCGTTTTCTGATTTCCGGCAGGGCCTTTTGCAGGTAGTACACCATGGACCAGACCGTGAGGATGGCCGACAGCCAGATCAGCCAAGTGCCCCACAAGCCGGTGTCTATCAGGCCGAGGATGCTGCCGTCGAACAGCAGGAAAGGGATGGCGATCATCTGGACCGTGGTCTTGACCTTGCCCAGCATGTGCACCGCCACGCTCTTGGACGCACCGATCTGCGCCATCCATTCGCGCAACGCCGAAATCGCGATCTCCCGGCCAATGATGATCAACGCCACGAAGACATCCGCGCGCTGCAGGTGCACCAGCACCAGCAAGGAAGCGCAGACCAGGAACTTGTCCGCCACCGGGTCCAGGAAGGCCCCGAATGACGACGTTTGATTGAGCTTGCGGGCCAGGTAGCCGTCCAGCCAGTCCGTAAGGGCGAACGTGATGAACATCGCCGTGGCGATCAGGTTCTGCACCGGATGCGCCAACCCCAGGTAGAACACGCCCACGATCAGCGGAATCGCGACGATGCGTGTCCAGGTCAATATCGTGGGGATGGTGAAGAACATTGCCCCGATTCTGGCATGGCCCAAGCTTCTAATGCAGCGCCCGATAAATCTCTTCTGCCAGTTCGCGCGAAATGCCTTCCACGCTGGCGATGTCGTCCACGCCGGCGGCCGCCACGCCCCGCACGCCGCCGAAGCGCTGCAACAGGCGCGCGCGCTTCTTGGCGCCTATGCCCGGAATCTCCTCGAGGCTGCTGCCGCCCACCCGGACTTTGGCGCGGCGCGCCCGCATGCCCGTGATGGCGAAGCGGTGCGCCTCGTCGCGGATCTGGGCCACCAGCATGAGCGCGGCCGAATCCTTGCCCAGGTACACCTTGTCGCGTCCGTCGGCAAACACCAGTTCTTCCAGGCCGACTTTGCGGCCCTCGCCTTTTTCCACCCCTACGATGACAGCCAGGTCCAGCCCCAGCTCGGCGAACACCTCGCGCGCCATGCTCACCTGCCCCTTGCCGCCGTCCACCAGTACCAGGTCCGGCAGCCGGCCGGCGCCGCCACCGCTTGCGCGCGCGGGCGTGGCGTCCGGCGGATCGCGGCCCGCCTCCGCCAGCTTGCTGTAACGGCGCATCAGGACCTGCCGCATGGCGGCGTAGTCGTCGCCCGGGGTGATGCCGTCGATGTTGTAGCGGCGATATTCCGAGTTCTGCATCTTGTGATGGTGGAACACCACGCAGGACGCCTGGGTGGCCTCGCCGGCCGTGTGCGAGATGTCGAAGCACTCGATGCGGAAGGTGTCCAGGTTGTCCGGCGCCAGGTCGAGCGCGTCCACCAGGGCCCGGGTGCGGGCCTGCTGCGAGCCTTCCTCGGCCAGCAACCGAGCGAGCTGGATGTCTGCGTTTTTCTGCGCCATCTCCAGCCACAGGCGGCGCTGTTCCCGAGGGTTGTGCACGGCACTGATCTTGATGCCGCTCTGTTCGCACAATGCATCGATCAGCTCGCGGCTCACTGCGTGGCTGGTGATGAGTGCGGGCGGGACCGGCACGCCGATGTAATGCTGCGCGATGAAGGCCTCCAGCACGTGCACCTCGACCGGCTGCGGCGGGGCGGCGGCGGCGCCTTCGTCCGCGATGTTGTCGAAGTCCTGCACGGCGGCTGCATCTTCCACATGGGTGGGGAAGTAGGCCCGATCGCCCAGGTGGCGGCCGCCGCGCACCATGGCCAGATTCACGCAAGCCTTGCCGCCCTGTACCTTTACCGCCAGGATGTCCACGTCCTTGTCCGAAATGGTCTCCACCGACTGCTGGTGCAGCACCTTCGACAGCGCACTCATCTGGTTGCGCAGTTCGGCGGCCTGCTCGAACTCCAGCTTGTCGGCGTGCTGCATCATCCGCGCCTCCAGCGCTGCCAGTACGGCCTGGGTTTCGCCGCGCAAAAAAGCCTCTGCGTTGTGCACGTCCTGCGCGTAGTCCTGCGGCGATATGAAGTTCACGCAGGGTCCCGAGCAGCGCTTGATCTGGTAGAGCAGGCAGGGCCGGGTGCGGTTGGCGAACACCGTGTCTTCGCAGGTGCGCAGCCGGAACACCTTCTGCAGCAGCTGGATCGATTCCTTCACGGCCCAGGCGCTGGGGTACGGGCCGAAATAGCGGTGCTTGCGATCGACCGAGCCACGGTAGTAGGCGACGCGCGGGAAGGTCGAGGCCGTGAGCGGCGCAACTTCGCTGGTTCCGACCTTGTCCGAACCGGCGATCTTCAGGTATGGATAGCTCTTGTCGTCGCGAAACAGGATGTTGTAGCGCGGGTTGAGCGTCTTGATCAGGTTGTTTTCGAGCAGCAGGGCCTCGGCCTCGGAGCGCACCACCGTGGTTTCCAGCCGCGCGATCTTGCCGATCATGTGGCCGATGCGCGTGCCGCCGTGGTTCTTCTGGAAATAGCTGGAGACTCGCTTTTTCAGGTTGCGCGCCTTGCCCACGTAGAGCACGCCATCGTCGGCGTCGAAATAGCGATAGACGCCCGGCAACGGGGGCAGCGCGGCGACTTGCGCCAGCAATTGATCGGAATGGACCTCGGACATACAACCGCTATTGTGGACAATCCGTAAAAGGCCATCGCCACCTCATGCTCTGGGACATCTTCTGCAAGGTCATCGACAACCACGGCGATATCGGCGTGTGCTGGCGCCTGTCGGTTCAGCTCGCCGAGCGGGGCGAGTCGGTGCGCCTGTGGGTGGATGATGCTTCGGCGCTGGCCTGGATGGCCCCGCAAGGCCATCCGCGGGTGCAGGTGTCGGGCTGGGAGGGTTCGGCCACCATCGAGCCCGGCGAGGTCGTGATCGAGGCCTTCGGCTGCGACCTCACGCTGCGCTTCCAGGCCGCCATTGCCGCAAAAGCCCAGGTCCGGGGCCGGCAGCCGGCATGGATCAACCTGGAGTACCTGACGGCCGAAACCTTTGCCGAGCGCAGCCATGGCCTGCCCTCGCCCGTGCTGTCAGGCCCGGCGGCGGGCCTGACCAAGCATTTCTTCTACCCGGGTTTCACACCGCGCACCGGCGGCTTGCTGCGGGAGCCCGACCTCGAGCAGCGCCAGGCGGCATTCGATCGGGCGGCGTGGCTGCATGAACACCGCATCGCCCATCGCGGCGAGGCCCAACTGGTCAGCCTGTTCTGTTACGAGCCCCCGGCGCTCGACCAGATGCTCACGCAATGGGCCGCGGGCCCCGCTCCTACCCATGTGCTGGTGACTGCGGGGCGCGCCACGGCGGCGGTGCGCGCCGCGGTAGAAAAAAAGCAGCACGCCGATCTTTCCTGGAACAGCGCGTCGCTGCTGTCGATCACCTGGCTGCCACTGCTCAGCCAGCCCGATTTCGACCACCTGCTGTGGGCCTGCGACCTCAATTTCGTGCGCGGCGAGGATTCGCTGATACGCGCCTTGTGGGCCGGCAAGCCCATGGTCTGGCAGATCTACCCGCAGCACGACGAGGCGCACCACGCCAAGCTCGCAGCCTTCCTGGACTGGCTGGGCGCGCCCGCGGACTTGCGGGCGTTTTACGGGGCCTGGAACGGTATCGGCGAGCTACTGCCTCCTGTTGATGCACCGGCATGGGCTACCTGCGTACAGCAGAGCCGCACGCGGCTGCAGGGCCAGGACGACCTGGTTACACAGCTCATGGGCTTCACCGCACGCGGCCCGCAGGCCATGCCTCTTTGAGGGGTACGGAAAAACCGTTAAAATCCAAGGCTTTGCGCAGTTCTGCGGGTGCACAACCCAAGCGCAATGCTTATCTCCGGGGCTTTGCAAAGAGCAGCCCGGCCCAACCCTGAATACATCGCTATGAAAATCGCTCAAGAAATCCGCGCCGGCAACGTGATCATGCACGGCAAAGACCCCATGGTGGTCCTGAAGACCGAATACAGCCGCGGCGGGCGCAATTCCGCGACGGTGCGCATGAAGCTCAAGAGCCTGATCGCCAACTTCAACACCGAAGTGGTCCTGAAGGCCGACGACAAGATGGACCAGATCGTGCTGGACAAGAAGGATTGCACCTACTCCTACTTCGCCGACCCGATGTACGTGTTCATGGACGCCGACTACAACCAGTATGAAGTCGAGGCCGAAAACATGGGCGACGCCCTGAACTACCTCGAAGACGGCATGCCCGCCGAAGTGGTGTTCTACGAAGGCAAGGCCCTGTCCGTGGAGCTGCCCACCAGCGTGGAGCGCGAGATCACCTGGACCGAGCCGGCCGTCAAGGGCGACACGTCGGGCAAGGTGCTCAAGCCCGCCAAGATCGCGACCGGTTTCGAGATCGGCGTGCCGATCTTCGTGGCCCAGGGCGACAAGGTCGAAATCGACACCCGCACCGGCGAATACAGAAGGCGTGTGTAACCCGCCGCGCCGGCCGCCACACCAACACCCACGACAAGGCTCCGCAAGGGGCCTTTGTTTTTTCAGCCCATGAACTTCGACTTCAGCCAGATCGCCGTGCCCTTCCGCATGCAGCCGGGCCTGCGGCGGGTGGCTGGGGATGAGGTCCGCCTGACCCCCCTGGATACTGGAAGCGCCCTGTATGCGGAAAAGCGGGCTGTGCTGGAGGCTGGGCAGTCACGGCACGCCTTGCCGGGCTTCGATCCGGCCCCGGCTCTGCGAGCCATCGCGGCGCGGGCCGCAGGACCTGCTCATGCCCAACTGCCGCCGGAGCTGGCGTTCGAGGAAGATTTCGCCGTGCTCGATGGCGCGACCGGCACCCTGCCCTGGCTGTGCGTTTGCGTGCCTTCGCATTGGGTGCCCGAGGACAAGCTGGGCCTGGACTTTGCCGCCGTGCATGGTCCGGTGGCCGACAACGCCGCGCTCGTGGCGGCCTCGCAGCAACTGGTGGCACTGGCCACTTCGGGCGATTGCTGGGAACGCTTTGTCTGGACCATCAGTCCCTCTGCACGCCATGACCAGCATCCGCGCCGCCATGCGCGCACGCCTTGGCCGGCCACCACGGACCCGGAAGTCTTTGCCGGCCAGTGCTGGCTGCGCGCCGAGCGCCAGGTGTTCTTCCCCGTGGGCCAGGGCACGCGGCAGGCGGTCTTCGCCATCCGAGTGATGATCCAGCCCCTGGCGCAAGCCGTGCAAGCCCCCGGCGCGGCGGCGCGCCTGCGCGATTCGCTGGCTTCGATGTCGCAAGCGGTTCTCGACTACAAGAATTTGGGCGAGGCGCGCGATCGCTTGCTGCGCTGGCTGGGACCCCGTGCCTGATGCTCAGTACACGCGCCGGTACAGCAGCAGCATCAGGCCGATGACCAGCGCCACACCGGCCAGCGCGATATACAGAGAGTGCGCCGACGGACCGCGTGGCGCAACCAGATCGGGCCCCAGCGGCGCGGGTTCGGTGAACGGGGTGGCGGCAGGCAGCCATTGCGCCAGTTCCATCGCCGACTCCGGCGTGAACAGTTCGAGCGCGACACGTTGTAATTTCTTCGCCGGGTCGCAACGCAGCCCCAATTCGACCTGCGAGCCCGTAACGCGTGCGTGGACCACGTCCTTGATGGGAATCTTCACGCGGCCTTCCTTCAAGCCCAACCCCTGGCGGAACCTGCCCGCCAGCCGCAGCACGTTGTTTTGAACCCGTACCTCGATCTCTCCCTTGAACCGGGGGATGTCCAGTCCTCGCCCCTCGACCTGTAGCACACTTGCGGAAAACCTGGCTTGCACCACGGAGAAGCTGCCGCTGCGTTCGGGATTGAAGGAAGCCGGCCGGGGTTGGTGGATGAGGTCCGCTACCGTCAGTTGGCCACCGTCGGTGCCGATGAGCACGTGATCGCTGGTCAGCGCTTTCTTGATGCGCATGCCAACGATGGTTCTGCGATCGTAGGGCCCCACCGTTCGTCCCTCGAGCAGGACGTGATAGATCGTCTGGTCCAACTCTGTCCCCTCAGATTCTTTGGACGCAAGGATAGCGGAGAAATGGCCCGGATTGCCGCAGAATGGCGCCATGCCTTCTACCCGCAATATCCATGACCGCCGCCTGGCCGACGCCTGGGCCACGCTCCAAGCCCACTCCAGCGAGGGCCTGCCGCTGGACCCCGACGCCAGCCGGCTGGCCTTCGCCGATCCCGAGTTTTTGCTGCGCCGCGAAACGCGCGGCATCCGCTTCCAGCTCGAGCTGCTCAAGCCCGACCTGGAGCAGCAGGCCCACGGCATAGAGAACACCATCGTCGTGTTCGGCAGCGCCCGCTTCCGCAGCGACGAGGAATCGGCCGCGCTGGTCGTCGCAGCCGAAAGCTCGGGCGACGAAGTGCAGATCAGGCGCGCCCGGGCCCTCGCACGCAACGCCCACTATTACGAGAAGGCGCGCGCCTTCGGCAAGCTGGTGGCGCACTACAGCGCCGGCAAGAACCCCGAGGACATGCTCTTCATCTGCACTGGCGGCGGCCCCGGGATCATGCAGGGCGCGAATCGCGGCGCGTATGAGGGCGACGGCATCAGCGTGGGCCTGTCCATTGCCTTGCCGATGGAAGAAAGCGCCAATCCGTACGTCACGCCGGCACTGTCATTCAAGTTCCACTACTTCGCCTTGCGCAAGATGCATTTCATGATGCGCGCCAAGGCTCTGGTGGCGTTTCCGGGCGGCTTCGGCACGCTGGACGAGCTGTTCGAAGTGATCACCCTGGTGCAGACACGCAAGGCCAAGCAGGTGCCGATCGTGTTGTTCGGAACCGACTACTGGAAGCGGCTGATCAATTTCGACGTGCTCATCGAAGAAGGCGTGATCTCCGCAGCCGATCTCGACCTGTTCCAGTATGCCGACGACCCCGAGACCGCCTGGGACATCATCAAGGGGTTCTATCGCCTCTAGGGCGCGCGGGCCTCGCCGAGCTTGAAGGCCAGTCGGGAGCCCCCGGCGACGATGGCGCCCGTGATCCAGAAAACGCCGGAAATTCCGATGGCGGTGCCCGCCAGGCCGAACAGCATGGGCATGGTGACGCTGGAGGCATTGATTGCCATCATCCGCAGGGCCACCGCTTCGCCATGACGGTGCTCGGGCGTTATCTGGTGCAGCATGCTCATGATCATGGGCTGCACCGTACCCAAGGCCAGCCCCAGCAGGATGGAACACATGCCCATGGCCAGGGGGGCATGCACCAAGGGGTAGATGCCGAACAGCAGCGCCGTTGCGATCATCGCACCCGCGATCACCGTCCACTCACGCAGGTGCGCGGCGATGAGCGGCAGCACCACGCGCACCAGCGCCGCGGCGATGGCAAACGCCCCCAGGATGGAGCCGATCACCGACGCCGACAGGCCGCGCTCGTGGCCCAGCACCGGAACCACGAAGGTGTGAACGTCCCAGCACGAAGACAGGAACCAGTTGACCAGCAGCAGCCTGCGAAACATGGGCTCGCGCACCAGGTCCCAGGCCTTGCCCCCGCGGTGCTTGTCGGACGGGATGACGGGCGGCAAGTCCTGCACCGACTTCACCCAGAACCAGGACACCAGTGGCAACGCAGCCATCAGCAGGAAGGCCGGCCGAAAGCCTGCGTGGTCGATCATCAGGCCGGCACTGAACGGCCCCAGGAAATTCGAGATGGCCGGGCCGATGGCCAGCCATGAGAACACCTGCTTGAGTTGCGTCGGGTTCTCCGCCGCCCGGCCGACATGGCGCTGCAGCGCAATCGACGCCGCGCCGGTCGCGCCTCCGGTCAGCAAGGCGCTCAGGCAAAGCACCGGAAACACCGGAAAGGCCACGGCCAGGCCAGCCCCAACGGTCGCAGCCACCACGCTCAACCCCATGGGCCGCCTGAGGCCGTGCCGGTCGGCGTAACGCCCGGCCGGTAGCGCAAGGAAAACCTGGGTCAGCGCGAACAACGCCAGTAGCACGCCGACGGCGGCCTCGCTGTGGCCCTGCCGCAGTGCCAGCAGCGGCGCGGCCATGCGGGTGCCGGCCATGCACGCATGCAGGAAGATATGGCCGGCGATGAGTCGGGCAAGCGCGGGGCTGAGGCCACCACCGGTCATTCGGCTGCGTCGTCCCCTTCCGCCACCTGGGGCAGCAGCGCCTGGGCCTGCGCTTCAGGCAAGGCCTCCACCACCTTGAGAGCTCGCCGCATCATCTTCGTTCGGCTGTCCGCCTTGTCCAAGGTGTCGGAGGCTTTTTGCACCTGCTCCTTGATGCGGGCTACCCATTCGCCGTAGCGCTCGAACTCGGTCTTGACCGCGCCCAAAACCTTCCAGACCTCGGACGCTTGCTGCTCCAGCGCCAGCGTCCGGAAGCCCATGTGCAGGCTGTTGAGCATCGCCAGCAGCGTCGTCGGCCCGGCCAAGGTCACCCGGTAGTCGCGCTGCAAGCTGTCCATCAGGCCTGGCCGGCGCAGCACCTCGGCATAGAGGCTCTCGATGGGCAGGAACAGGATGGCAAAATCCGTGGTCTGCGGCGGGCACAAATAGCTTTCGCTGATGGACTTGGCTTCGGTGCGGATGCGCGCTTCCAGGGCGCGCGCGGCGATGTCGGCCGCTGCCGGGTCGGCCCGATCCTGCGCGTCGAGCAATCTCTCGTAGTCGTCGCGCGGGAACTTGGCGTCGATCGGCAACCAAACCGGCGTGCCGTCGGCGCTGCGGCCGGGAAAGCGGATGGCGAAGTCCACCCGCTGGTTGCTGCGCGGCTTGGTTTCCACCTGCTTGGCGTACTGCTCGTGCGTCAGCACCTGTTCGAGCAATGCTTCCAGCTGCACCTCGCCGAACATGCCGCGGGTCTTGACGTTGGTCAGCACGCGCTGCAGATCGCCCACGCCCTGAGCCAGCGTCTGCATCTCGCCCAGGCCCTTGTGGACCTGCTCCAGCCGGTCGGCCACCTGCTTGAAGCTTTCGCCCAGGCGTGTCTCCAGCGTGGTCTGCAACTTCTCGTCCACCGTCTTGCGCATCTCGTCGAGCTTCGCGGCGTTGGTCTGCTGCAGCTGGGTGAGCTGCGAATCGAGAGTGGCGCGCACTTCGTTCATGCGCCTGGCGTTCGATTCGCCCAGGTTCTGCAATTGCAGCGACAGCGTGTCCGATAGCGTCTTTTGCAGCAGCGTGAGCTGCTGGGCGAAGGCGTCGATCTGGATGTTCTGGGTGCGGGTGGTTTCGGCGCCCTGCCGGACGATGGCGTCCTGGAAGGTGCCGAGCGTGTGCGTCAGTTCGGTGCGCGCCCCGCGCGACGACTCGCTGATTTCGCGGCGCAGCTCACGCTCCATGCGCTCGTTCGCGGCCAGCAATTCCATGCGAGCCGCATCATTGGCCGGCGGCTTGCGCAGCAACAGCATCAAGAGCAGCACCAGGTTGGCGATCGCCAACGCAACCAGAGTCCAGATTTCCACGCGTGCCTTACTTCAGTACTTCGGGATTCAGGGGCGTCAGCGGCTTGCCGTGTACCAGGAAACCGATCAGGTTGTCAGCCGCAAGATTGGCCATCGCCTTGCGCGTGGGAACCGTGGCGCTGGCGATATGCGGGGTCAGCACCACATTGGGCACCGTCAGGAGGTCGGGGTGGATTTTGGGTTCCCCCTCGAACACATCCAGACCCGCCGCCGCGATCCGCTTGTCCCGCAGGGCCGCAGCCAGCGCCGCATCGTCCACGATACCGCCGCGGGCGATGTTGATCAGGTTCGCCGTAGGCTTCATCAGCGCCAGCTCCGCCGCGCCGATCGCATGATGCGACGAGGGTGAGTACGGCAACACCAGGACGAGGTGATCCGCCGTGCGGAGCAATTCCTCCTTGCCGACATAGCGCGCCTTGCATTCCGCTTCGAGCTCGGGCGCCAGGCGCGAGCGGTTGTGGTAGATCACGTCCATGCCGAAGCCGTGCGCCCCGCGCCGGGCAATGCCCTGCCCGATGCGGCCCATGCCCAGGATGCCGAGCGTGCTGCCGTGGACGTCCGAGCCGGAAAACATGTCGTAGCTCCAGCGCTGCCACTTGCCGGCGCGCAGGTAATGCTCGCTCTCGGTCACGCGGCGAGCCGTGGCCATCAGCAGGGCGAAGCCGAAGTCGGCCGTGGTTTCGGTCAGGACATCGGGCGAGTTGGTGGCCAGGACTTTGCGTGCCGTCATTGCCGGCAGGTCGAAGTTGTTGTAGCCCACAGCCATGTTGGCGCAGATCTTCAGCTTGGGCGCGGCTGCGAGCACCTGCTCGTCGATCCGTTCGCTGCCGGTCGTGAAGAGCCCCACCTTGTCGTGCAACTTCGCGGCCAGTTGCTGCGTGGTCCACGCCTCGTCGGCCTGGTTGTGCTCCACCTCGAAGTGCTGCTCGAGCCGGGTGATCAGCTCGGGGAAAACTGCGCGGGCCATGAGAATGCGGGGTTTGGTCATGCTAGCGGAACCAGATAAAAGTGATGGCGATGAACAGCGGGATCAGCACCGCGCCCGACCACGCCATGTAGCCGAAGAAGCTGGGCATTTTGACACCGCGCTCCTCGGCGATGGCCTTGACCATGAGGTTGGGGGCGTTGCCGATGTAAGTGTTGGCACCCATGAACACGGCACCGGCCGAGATGGCGGCCAGGGTAGGCGCAAAGGTTGTCATGAGCGCCTGGGGGTCACCCCCCGCGGTATTGAAGAACACCAGGTAAGTGGGCGCGTTGTCCAGAAAAGAGCTCAGCGCTCCCGTCGCCCAGAAATACATGGCCGGGTCGGGTGATCCGTCCGGCCGGGTCACGGCCGAAACCACCGCCCCAAATGGTCCATCCACGCCCGCGCGCAACATGGCGATGACAGGAATGATGGTCAGGAAGATACCCGCGAACAGCTTGGCCACTTCCAGCATGGGACCCCACGAAAACTGGTTGTCCTCGTGCACTGCGGCCGGCGTGATCCGGATCGACAGCCACGCCACGACGATCAGCCCCAGGTCGCGGACCAGGCCCGGCAGGCCGACCTCGGTGCCGGCGATGTTGAAAGCCACAGGCGACTTCCAGACACCGCTGAGCAACACCAGTCCCATGATGACTGCCAAGAGCCAGAAATTGCGCGCGCCGTCGAAGCCGATCGCGCGCGAATCGGGCGTGGGATCAACGGGCAACAACTCTTCCCGGCGGTGATAGAACCACGAGTCCAGGGCGTAGAAGATTGCCAGCAATACGCCGACCAGGAAAAGCGTTTCTGGAAAGATCTGCTTCACGGTCCAGAAGAAGTCCACGCCCTTCAGGAAGCCCAGGAACAGTGGCGGATCGCCCAGCGGCGTCAGCGAGCCGCCGGCGTTGGAAACGATGAAGATGAAAAACACGACCACGTGCGCCTTGTGCCGGCGGTTGTCGTTGGCGCGGATCAACGGCCGGATCAGCAACATGGACGCGCCGGTGGTCCCCATCAGGCTGGCCAGCACCGCCCCGATCGCCAGGATCGCCGTGTTGAGCCCGGGGCTGCCATGCAGATTGCCCCGGATGTAGATGCCGCCGGATACCGCAAACAGCGCCGTCAGCAGGATGACGAAAGGAATGTACTCAGCCACGAGGGCATGCGCGAAGCTGATGCCGGCTGTGGGCAGGCCGAACATCAGCCCAAACGGGATGAGGAACGCCAACGCCCAGGCAGCGGACACCTTGCCGAAATGGTGATGCCAGAACCGCGGAGCCAGCAGCGGCAACACGGCAATCGACAGCAGGATGCCTGCGAACGGCAGGCCCCACAGGGCCGAGAGTTGCTTGCCGTCCAGTTCGGCTGCAGCAGCCAGCTGTGGCCAGGCGAGCGGCAGAGCCGAAGCCAGGGCCCAACGTATCAGTTTCATCGTTCTTGTCTCCTGTGCTGCCGAGCATAACGAATCGCCGCGCCCCAAAAAGGTGTAGGCATGTCCCTACTGTTGTTACCCCGGCCGTCCTACCCAGCTGGAATTGCGCGAATCCTAAAGTTTTTGTAGCCAATCAACCAACTGGAGAGCACCATGAATGAGGACCGTCTCAAGGGAAACTGGAAGCAAGTCAAGGGCAAGATCAAGGAGCAGTGGGGCAAGCTAACCGACGACGACCTGGATGTGATTGCCGGCAAGCGCGATCAATTGTTGGGACGCATCCAGGAACGGCACGGTATCGCCAAGGACGAGGCCGAGCGCCAGATCGAGACTTTCGAAAAGCGCAACCCGGAGTACCGGTTTGACAAGGAGTAACGCATGCGTCGAACGCTCATAGCACTCGCTGTTACCACCTGCCTGGCCTTCGCTGGCAGCGCCGGTGCCGCCCTCACCAAGGACGAATACAAGTCCCAGAAGGACAAGATCGAGGCTGATTACAAGGCAGCCAGCGACACCTGCAAGGCCTTGAAGGCCAACGCGCAGGACATCTGCAAGGCCGAAGCCAAGGGCAAGCAGAAGGTCGCCAAGGCGGAACTCGAGGCTTCCAGCAAGCCCAGTCCGCGTGCGGACGAGAAAGTAAAGATGGCCAAGGCCGATGCCACCTACGATGTGGCCAAGGAAAAATGCGACGACCTGACTGGCAACGCCAAGGACGTGTGCAAGAAGGACGCCAAGGCGGCTTTCGAAAGCGCCAAGGGTGACGCAAAGGTCAGCAAGGCGGTGAGCGAAAAGGGCGCCGGCTCTGAAAAGGCCGCAGCCAAGGCCAAGGACGCTCGCGACGACAAGGCCGATGCCCAGTATGCGGCCGCGAAAGAGCGCTGCGACACCATGACGGGCGCGGCCAAGGACACCTGCGTCGCCGACGCCAAGAAGAAATTCGGCAAGCTGTGACGCCGCGTCCGGCGCCGGCTAGTTGTTGAGTTGCAATAGGTTGTTCCCGCCGAGACGGGAAGCTGGAGGCTTATAGCCCAGGGCCGAGTGGGGCCTGCGGGCGTTGTAGTAGGCCAGGAACGCGGGCAACCAGCCAGTGCGTTCAGCGCTGTTGCTCCAGGTGCGCCCGTAGGCCCATTCACGAAGGCAGGTCTGGATGAACCGTTCGGCCTTGCCGTTGGTCTGCGGTCTATACGGCCTGGTGAAGGTGTGCTTGATGCCCAGGGCCTGGCAGGTCTTGGCAAACAGCCTGGAGCGGTAGGCGCTGCCGTTGTCC
>NZ_JABJVV010000008.1 GCF_013155545.1 Caenimonas soli
TGCCCGCCGACAACAACTGGGTGGAGAACCAGATCCGGCCCATCGCCACAGGCAGGAAGAACTGGCTGTTCGCCGGATCGCTTCGCGCGGGCCAGCGCGCCGCGGCGATCATGAGCCTGGTGCACTCGGCGCGGCTCAATGGACACGACCCCTACGCCTACCTGCGCGACGTCCTTGAACGGTTGCCCACCCAACCGGCCAGCCGCATCGACGAACTGCTGCCGCACAGATGGCAGCCGGCTTCGGCGGCAATCTGATACCGCGGCCGTCGTCAAGACGGGATCACCGCGTGCTTACGCCGGAGTGTCGATCCGTGGGTTTCACGGCTCTGAGCCATCGCGTCTACGGCCCTTCCTCAGCCAACGGGCCGGAACTTTCGATGCCCGCTTGCGGGCCATGAACGGCCCCACACGAAGGCCCGCTTAGGGCAAGCTCAATTCTCGCCTGGCGCTCGTTCACTGTGTACTTATCTGCTACGAAGCGGTAGGATCGCGACGAGTTTCGCAGTGACGCGGACTTAGGAGAGGGAGATGCCAGCCCAGCGCTGCGCGCCAGCTTATCGCGCGACATATTCCACAGACGTTTTGGTTCGCCAGAGCGTATTCTCCGCTGGCGTGTGCCGTCCGAGCGGCAGGCCGCCAACGACGATATTCGGTCAAATATCCTGGAATCGCCAGGATATTTCGTCGCCGACATCGTTAGGTCTCTGAGATGCCACTCAAGCGCCTTGTACTGCTTGCGTCCTTGGTCTTCGCGCCATATGTAACCTATGGCCAAATGCCTGACGGTGCCCTTGCTGCACTTCCCCAGGAGCAACAAGCTTGGGTCAACAGATCTTGTCCCAGGAGCCTAGGCCCCGCCCTTTGGTCGTCATGTGTGCAACGTGAGATACGCGCATTGAAGCGCGGCCTTCCGGATCTTTCCGGCCTGAAGGAATCTGACCGCGCTTGGATTTTGCGGAGCTGTCCCTCGAGCCTTGGACCGAACCTAACCCTCTCATGCCTCACCCGGGAACTTGCCGCGGTCCGTGCGGGTATGCCTACACTCGATTCATTGTCTCAGGACAAACGCTCATGGGTATTGCGGTCATGTCCCCAGAGCCTTGGCCCGAACCTTTTCCGGGCCTGCGTTGAGCGGGAATCACGCGCCGTGGCTGCTGGTTCGGCCGGGCCAACTGCACCAGCAAGGCCCGCACCCCGAGTGTTGCCCGCTCAACGTGCAACTCCGAGCCTGAGTTCCGGCCGGAGATCCGGCACATATCTAATCGAAACGTCCCACAACGATGAACTATTCATCATCAATGGTGAGAAGTTCGAGGCAAAGACATATTGCTTCAACATGGAAGAGGATGACGAGGTCATTTTCCTGGATGGGAGTCCCTATGGTGCATGTGCGAGTGCAACACTGCTCAATCTTCGAACGCGAGAAAAGTGCGAAGTGTGGTGCGAGTGACCTAACTGGTCGAGGAGATCCGTGGACGTACGCTACTTCCTCGAGCGGCGGCTGACATTCATAGAGCAGCTGTACGAGAACGCCGCATCGCCGTTTTTGGAGCGAATCCGCAAGATTGAGGCTGAGGAAGAGCCGTTCATTCCGAAGTACTCTGAGGACCCGGAGCCCCCTTTCTTAGCCGAGTGGATTGAGGCCAACGACTCCCTTCAAGTTCTAGGCCGATCGTGCGTCTCCATGTTGGCAGCCTCCTTCCATGTCTATTTCAAGACTTGGGAGAAGCAGTTGAGGAAGCCTGTAACGCCTGTTTTGAAGCCTACATTCTCCAAGCGAGGTTGGTTTGCAGGTTACAAATCGTACTTCTCGCACTACTTGGGCATTCGCTTTGAGGAGAGCGGCTGCAATCTCGCGCTGCTGGAAGAGATCGTCCTAGCGCGCAACCGTGTTCAGCACCCTGAAACGATAACGACCCATCATTCGCACTACTCACAGGAGGACTTGCGCAAGCTCCAAAGCCCGTTCTTCGTGGGGGAGCGGGAGCTTGAACTTCTGTCGGCGCCGGCAGCGCGCGATTCGGCATGGCTCTTGCCACCTCAGATCAACGTCACGGCCGAACATCTGCATGGGGCCATCTTGGAGGTACGAAAGTTCGTTGAATGGCTAGAAACTTCTGATCGTCTATGGATTCGCTCACCATCTCGCTCGCAGTAGAACCGACGCACAGCGCAGAGGGGCCGCATCGGAGGTCAGCATCAATGACGCCTACCCATCATTCCACCGGACCTGCGCAAAAATCCGCGCGGGCGTTGATTTTTAACGCTAGATGGCAGCAGACCA
This sequence comes from Caenimonas soli, assembly GCF_013155545.1. GTDB lineage: Bacteria > Pseudomonadota > Gammaproteobacteria > Burkholderiales > Burkholderiaceae_C > Ramlibacter > Ramlibacter soli. Next base: position 2,287 of record NZ_JABJVV010000008.1, read on the forward strand.
ACTCCCGGCAATGAGTGACGCTGCGAAGATCGTCTGGGGTGCTGTGGGCGCAGTTGGGGTGTATGTCATTGGGCAGCCTACTGCAATTCACTGCAATTCGTCAGTGGGACAGGTGCGGCGGCGCAGACGGTGCGGCTCGACGGTGGCACCTTGCTTGATAGGCGTGGCCCTGCGGGGAAAGGAAAGTCAGTCTGAGTCGTACAAGGATCCCGGCACTGACGTGTGGTGTTGGGCGCTCATCCACTATCGAGTCATCCGAATACTTGCAACGCCCACTCGCTGCCCTCCACCGCCCATGGCTGTCACCGTCACCACGTAGGTTCGTCCAATTACGAGTCCTCCCACGCTGGAAAGGTCAAACAGCTGGGCTCCTGCCCCTATGAGGGTTTGATACACGGCAGCATTCGGTGAGCCGGTAACTGCCACGGCTTCGTCGATGACGCTGAGCAGAGTCAAGGCGGCTCCGGCAGGGCTTGTCCAGTTGACCCGGGTGCCTGCCCCATTAAGTGTGAAAGTGGACGGCACGCTAGTACCAACCGGCGCAATCTCCCAAGTGCCGCCGGGTGCAATGAAGTATTGGATACAACCTGGAATGTCCTGGAATTGCTTGCCCCCGGCGACGGTGTAGGTGCCAGCGAAGAAGCCACCATTGGCATTGAAGCTCCCGGAATACGCGCCGGACTGCCCACTGCCGTCGACGGTACCGCTCCAGGTTCCATCCAGCGCAGTATCTGTCTTCGTGCCACTGATTGCGCCGACATTGGCGCTCTGACAGCCAGCGAAAGTGAAGTACATCGCGCCAGCAAATGCGGTACTTCCGGCTGGCAATTGAAGGTAGAGCGCTCCAGGCGTTGGATCCTCCGGATTCGTGACCGGGTCTTCGGCGTAGTACCCGACATACAAGCCGCCTGGGGCGCCTGCACCTGGTGCGCTGCTCACGGTCAATGTCCCGCTTGCGAGCAAAGCATCATTGCTCGCACCCGCTGCAGTTTGGCCGGAGGTGCCACTGCTGTCTGCGAGCACCCATACCTGGTACGCTCCCGCCGTGGTCGGTGCGATGACCGCAGCATTGGCAAGGATGCTTGCCCCGGCGCCCAGCGAAGGAACGCTCACCGTGGCCAAGTTGCCTCCTGCCGCAGAGGTTGCCGACTGATTGATTCGAACGACAGTATTTGACGCCGCCGCCGTCGCATTGCCCTGATTGGTGAGTGTCCAGTTCACCTGCACGCTGCCTCCGGGCACCACAGTGCCCGGCGTGAAACTGATGGTCTGCACCACCAAGTCCGGAGAAACTGTACCGGGGGCGGTCACGGTCAACGTCCCACTCGCCAGCACAACGTCATTGGCTGCGGCTGTGGCGCTCTGCCCTGAAGTGCTGTTGTTGTCCACGATGACCCAGACCCTGTAAAGGCCGGGTGTTGTGGGCGCGGGCGCAGACGCGGCCGGCAAGCCGACACTTGCGCCGGCGGCCAGCGCGGGCACGCTTACTGTCGCAAGATTGGCACCCGCAGCTGATGTCGTTGACTGATTGATGCGTACCACTGCGTTCGAGGCGGCAGCGCTCGCAGTCCCCGCGTTTGTGACTGCGAACAATATCTGAACGTCTCCTCCGGGCGCCTGGCTCCCGGGTGCGAAGGTGAGGTTTTGGACGACGAGGTCAGGGGAGTTGGAGACCGGCTGCGCCACGGTCAATGTGCCGGCCGCCAAAACGATGTCATTCGCAATGGCGGCGTCACCCTGACCACTGGAGCCGTTGTTATCGGCAATGACCCACACCCGGTAGCTGCCAGGCACTGCCGGCGCAGTGACGAACGCAGCTGGTAGAACGACGCTTGCACCTGCACCCAATGCAGGCACACTTATCGTCGCCAAATTGGTGCCGGCAGGCGTGAGCGTCGACTGATTGATGCGTACCACTGCGTTCGAAGCGCTAGCGCTCGTCGTCCCCGCGTTGGTGACTGCAAACATTATCTGAACGGCTCCGCCCGGCGCCACACTGGCGGGTCCGAAGGTGAGGTTTTGCACCACCAGATCAGGTCCTGGCGTACACACCCCGTTTTGAAGCACCTGTGGTGCAGGGCATGCCAAGCCCGTCACGCTAACCTCGCGGGTGAGGAGGATCCGGCCACCATCCGTCGCGATGACCACACTAATGGCACCCGCCACAGCTGGGGTGCAGGTGAACGCACGAGTGTTCGAGGTGCCGCCCGATGACTCTGCAATGTTCACGCATCCTGGCGCGCTGAAAACGAGGCCATTCGGCAAGTTCTGGCCGGCTGCGGTACACGCCATTGACTGTCCGACGTTTGTCGGTGAGCATTGTATCGATGCGATCCGCACAGCGAGCGAATCAGCGGCTGCATACAGAAAATCCTCGAACCGGTCCTGAAACCTGTTCGCCCCCGGAGTGAATGTGACACCCTGGTCTCTCAATACGTCCACCGTAGCAGTCGATAGATATGTCTCGACAATGCTGTGATGCAGGAATTGATCCACGACACCCACGTCGAGCGGTGATGTTGGCTTACTGAAGGTGGCAGGAGACATGGAAAAATTGCAAGCCAGATCTCCTGGACAAAACGGGGTGGTTCTGGTCCAGTCACGAAATCTACCCGGCAAGGTTTCGAGGCTTTGATCTGCAGCGCCGGCGTTGGCGCCCGCCGCGACCGCGGCGGCGATCGCGAGAGGAGAAGTCGCTGCGGAAAAAAGTGCCGCATCTCCTGCGTGGGTAAAGTTCAGGTTGTGGACAGAAAATACCGACGTGTTGGCCACGTTCACTATCCGGAGTTTTCTATTGACATCGTCGCCAAACTCAGCTGCAAGACCAGCGTACGCCAAATTTGCCAACAGATTTCCCTGTGAATGAGCGACGACAACAGCTACCCCAAGCCTTTTAATACGTTTGAGCAGTTGGTTTGCGGCCTCCTTGGTCACCGCCATTTCTGTATCACTTATCTTCCCATCGCTCTCCAGAGAGTTATTACCGGGGGTCATGTCATCGAGAAACCCGTGGACTAGCGCCGCTGCGTCTTGGTCAATACTTCCGGAGCCCATGATTTTCAGGAAATCACGCGCATATTTCTCCTCGGCGGTCTTGAGCAGGAATAGTTCCATCAAGTCTTGTTGAAGGTCAAGGCCATCCTTTACTCCGTACCAACCAATAGGGTTCCAGATCGCGGTAACGCTGAATGTCTTCTTTGGATTGTGGTTAACAGATGTGGTCAGAATGGTGCCGATTATTCGCGTCGTCTCAGCTGCATCCTCCAGCGTATTCTGAATTCCATTGACATACACGACGTTGGTCTGGGCCAGAACACTGCCGTGCCACGTCAACACCATTAAAGCAGCAGCGAGGTATGCCAAAGCTGCGCGAATCATCTTGAGCACCCCTCATCAGTGATAACCGCTCCGGCAAACGCGAGCGCATATGCGGTACGACGCGTAGCCGTGTCCAATGTGGCAAGCGTCACAGATTTGAGATCTGAGAGTCGCTTGCTTTCCGTGATGCAGCGCAAGACGTCGATGTGCCGCTGAGAGGCCTCCTGGGATGGCGACGCGAGGGCTTCACCGAGCGTCTTTGCATGGGTCATCGCCTGGGCATAGATTGGCGCGCTAGTCCCAAACTGCGTAGCGATGAGCCGTTCAACATCGTCGCGTACGCCATTGCCATTCGAATCGACACCAGCGACGGTCGCCTGATTCAAGGCTTTATCCGGCTCCGGCGGCACAGCGATTCCATTTATGACGAGCGCCGAAGTCACGGACTTGTCGCCTCCGCCGCATGCCGACAACAGCATCGCCGATGTGAGCGTCACCACACGCCAAAAGGACGATGCGCGTTTGCAGGCCATATTGACTTGCCCCGATATCTAGGAATGAGACGCCGCCGTCGTAGGCGGTGCCCTTACCTATTTTTCCAGCCACCGCCGTAGCCGGTGCCCTTACCTCTGCCGGTTGCTCCACAACGCACGGCGATCTCCTTACTCATCTTCTTACTGCTTGCCCTGGCCTTACCGCAGTCAGCCTGCGATACTGGCGCGCTTGCAGCAGCCGTGGGTAAAGAGGTTTGCGCCGGTGGCATGTTTACGGGCTCCGCGCCATCGACCCTCCCTGGAGCGGCGATTTGGTTCCTGATCAGCTGTTTGGTCGATTCTTGCAAGTCGGCTGCCAAGTCGGCGACCAACACGGCTTCGTAGGCTAACGATCCATTTACCGATGGGATTGGCTGAGCAAACGCGCCCAGCGATACAGACAGTGCTACCAGCAACAGCGTTTTCATGACTTGCTCCATTCACGGTCGCGTAGGTGAGCGCGGCAGCATCCGACGGACATTGTCGCAGCAAGAATAGATCGCAACGGGTAGGTGTCAAGGCTAGTTACTTGACTTGCCTCCCCGCATGCCGGCGGGCGCTGATCAACACCGAGGCGATTATTTCCGTGCCACTTCCTTGCTTCTCAAGAACAGGCAGTTGCTTTCGAAGTTCTTCATCGAGCCGTTGCATGAGCTGAGGAAGTCGGTCGGTGAAGTCCGGTTCAATCTGTCCTTTCACGCACCGACAATTCACACGCCGATTGGTCGCTCTAAGGAAACCTCGGACGCTGCCCGGAATGCATTGCTGAAGAGCTCATGCGATTTGATTGCGAAACTCCACGCGGTGCCTTGCTTCGAGGCCACAAGGTTTCTTGCGTTCGGAGTGCTACCTCCGCGGAAGTCTGTCGAAAATGTCAATCAGCACGGACGCGCTGGGCCGTCTGGCCGCTGCGCGGCCACCTGTCCTTATGCGCTGGTTACTTTCACGTTTACGCGCCGGTCGACCAATTCGCAGCCGCTCCGATGGAGCGGTTTGCGCCGGCGACCTTCTCCAGTCGGCCGGCTGCTGAGGGTCGGCAGCGCTCGTCGGCAAGGCAAGCGCTTTGGCTCATCACGAGTCAGATTTCAGTCTGCTCGGCGAGTTCAATCGCATCGTCGACGTCGATGCCAAGGTATCGCACGGTGCTCTCAAGCTTCGAATGCCCTAGCAGCAGCTGCACTGCCGCAAGTTCTTGGTGCGCCTGTAGATCAGTGAGGCCTTGGTCCGCCGGATGGAATGCGTTCCGAATCCGATAGGGTCGAGCCCGATCTCCTGGATCCATCCGTGCAGGACACGAGCATATTGCCTAGTTCCAATATGCGGCGAGTGGTGAATGCGGCTCGGGAACAGGAAATCCTCTGGGCGGAGGTTGGCAGCTCGAATCCAAGCCTCCACTGAATCGCGAGTTGCCTGCGTGATCTCGAATTGAACAGGCCGCTGCGTCTTTCGTTGCATCACGATGGCCCGTGAGGCTACGCGCTCACCGTGGCTGATGTCGCGCACCCGAAGGGCAACCAAATCGCAGCCCCTCAGTTTGCTGTCCAGGCCCAAGTTGAACAGCGCCAGTTCTCGCACACGTTGCTGCAATTGCAATCGAACTCGGATCGCCCAGATGTCCTTGGGACGCAGCGGCGCTTTCTGTCCTACCAGCTTGCCCTTGTTCCAGGGCTCGCGGTGCTTGGTTGTGTTGATGGTTTCCACGATGGGCTCCTTCCACTGAAGAAGGCGGCGCGGCTTGCGCCGCCATTTTCGCAACCCGTCAATGCGACGCATCGACCTTGGCGAACCCGCAGATCCACATGGTTGCAAAGGTACTCCACACCGTGGGTGGCACCCCGGCCACAAGCGGGTATTCATGATCGTCGGCTCCTCGAGCAGCGAAAAATTCCGCATCATAATCAAACGTCAAACTGACCACTCAGTTGTTGGAGCCGCCCCAGAATTAAGCCACTCTGCCGCCGCTCCTGTGCGCCACCGGGCGAGGTCGAAATTCCTGATACGACGCGCCTTGCGGGCAATCCGGTTGGCTCAACCGAAGGTCGGCATCTGACGCGCAGCAATCCAAACGCCGACTTCAACTTCCTACGCGATTCGCCCCTCACTGTGGCCTACCAGATCGGAAATCTCCGATTGCAATTGGGCTGCCTGCGATTCAAGTTGGGCTATTTCTGCGGCGATCGCCTTGGCTTGTTCCGCAGCAATCTCATCCAACAAACTCGGTTTGCGCGCACAGAGCTGGTGCAGCTCAAACTCTGGGCTTTCGTGGAGGTCGTTGAGCGAATCCATTGCGGTCAGGATTTCGATTTGCAACGTATCGAGTAAGCGCCGCATGGATTGGATTTCGGCACCATCGTCGAAATCGAGGCTGGCCCAGCCCTTGCGAAGAATGAAACCGTGGGGATCGTTGGCGATCTCGCGCAAGCGCGCAATGTCGCCATCTTCCCGCGCCTGATTGATCGCGCGGGTAAGTTTGTTGTAGGTCTCGATCTTGTCAGGCTGGTGGGCGAAGCGGTCAGGATGGTAGAGGCGGACCAGCCTTTTCCAAAGCGTCTTGAGTTCGTTTTTTTCGTCATGGCTCAGTCGTTTCCGCTTGCCGACAGAAGCATCTACTTCAGCATAGTTCGAGTCGGCCTGGGTCTTGGCGCTGCCGTACTCCTGGGCGACTTGCTCAGCCTCGCCCTCACCACCGCGCAGCAGAGTTTTTAGGTACTTGCTTCGATAGTCGATGACCAGGCGCAGCCGATCCCGCGTCTGATAGTGAACGCGCATCAGCTTGAAGACTGCCGCTTGGGTCATATCAACGGCGTGCCGGTCTTTCATGTAGCCCGCTTCAATCTCGGCCAGCCGTAACCGTGCTGCCGCAACCAGTTGGCGCAATTGCTCAATATGCGGATCGACAAAGATCACGACGCTCATATGGGCCAATGCCGACCCGTTGGATTCTTGCGCGCCAATACCAGTGATCGCCGTGACGGGTTCAGTTGCTTCGTGCCGAGCGTCGTCGAGTTCGAGCCGCTCCAAATACCATCGCCCCATTTGGGCACTGCGATCGCTCTTTGAAGCTGCCAGCCAACGCAGCCAACCATGCAAGGTCTGATCGTTGCGCGCGTCCAGGAAATGCCTGCCTCTGAATCTTCCGAATGCAATGCGAGAGGGAAACCACTTTGCTTCCGCATAAGTGCAGATGTCAGCCCAGGATTGAAGCTGGCGACTTTCAGCAATTGGGCGCAACACGTTGGCCAGCAGGTCGGCTACGGTTTCAACATCGCCAAGCGCCGTGTGGGCCCCGCGTTCGGGCAGCCGGTAGTACTGGCGAAGTGTCTGCAATTTACAATTACCAGCGGGGACGGGATCAAGCAAGCGCTGCGCGAGTCGGAGCGCGCAAAAGCCAGGTGGGCCAATTGGTTTGATGCCCAGTCGCTTCCACTCCGGTGTCAGCACTTCGTCGAGGTCATATTCCAGATTGAATGCAACGATGGGAAGACCGCCCGCGTAGGCAGCGAATTCACGATATACGACAGTAGCCGGCTCCCCGTCGCGTTCGAGAATTTCGCGCGTGTAGCCGTGGACACGCGATGCCTCGGACGGTATGTCCTGATTCTGATTCAGCAGTCGACGAAATGCCGGGCCCACTGGCTCCCACCCTTGCATTTTTTGCGCGCCCAGCTCGACCACATAAATCGGCGCGACCATCCCGGTCGTCTCGGTATCAATCAGAACCCAATGCTGCTCATTCATCTTAAAATTTCTGAGTTGCACGTTTCCTTAGCTTGACCGACGGATCAAGTCGCAAAGCTCGCAGCCCTGGTTGCGCCCGAACGTCGAGTTCAACTAGCTGATTTCCACCGCAATCAAATATTCGGAGCGCTGGGACATTCGACAAGTCGAGCTTGGTAAGTTGGTTGTCCCGACACACGAGGAAATCTAGAAGAGGCACATGCGACAGGGTGAGTTCGGATAGCTGATTGCCGTCACAAAAGAGGTGCCGAAGCTTTGGGACATTCGACAAATCGAGTTCGGTAAGCTGGTTGCCGCCACACGAGAGGTGCCGAAGCTTTGGGACATTCGACAAATCGAGTTCGCTAAGCTGGTTGTCGCCACAATGGAGGCTCGAAAGTAGAGGGACGTTCGACAAATCGAGTTCGGTTACCTTGTTTTTGTCGACTTCGAGTTCATCAAGCAGAGGGACGCTCGACAAGTCGAGTTCGCTAAGCTGGTTGTCGCCACAATGGAGGCTCGAAAGTAGAGGGACGTTCGACAAGTCGAGTTCGGTGAGCCCGATCCCCGAGCAATAAAGATGATCCAACAGGGGCAACCGAAGCAAGAGGCTCGCGGTGGGCACGCCCTTGAAGTCAATCCATCGAATCACCAGCCCGTCCACCCACTCAAATTCCTGGATCGGCAAGAGCGAGAAATCCCACCCCAAGGCCTCGATGGCACCGTCGCGCGCCAAGAACGCTGGGCACCTAGTTACGTCCGAATAGGTGTTTTCAAGTCGCTGGACGATGACCGCGGGATCCAGTTCGAGCGCCTTCGACCACAACAAGATCTGGCGATAGTCCGGCTCACGAAATTCATGGTCTCCGATTCGGAAACGCGCGCGAGCCAATGACCCGTCATGCGACCGCGCCACATCCAGCGCATCGGAGACCATGCTGTACAAGATCCGATTAGGCCCCGATTTGACCTTCTCGATCGCGACAGAAGGCACTCGGATCATCGCATTGGGATTTTCTTCAGTCATCAATGAACTTCGAATGTACGAGCGATTCGCAAGACCGGCGGCAGGACGTGATTCACTTATCGTAACTCGGGCACCATCGGCGAGCCACAACGCCATCGCCACCTTCCTCGTGAACACGACAACACAAGCCGGGGTGTCGCTGACGCGGCATGCCATGGATACGGCGCTGCTGTCCGTCGCTGACACCCGAGGTTGCCAGATGGCGGCCAGTTGGAAGATCCCGAACCGGTGAGCAACTTCATACTGTCACGAATGGATAAACTAAGGTGGCCATTGTTCGTCTGGGGATCTCCCCATGATCAACAGCCGCAATATCGCATCCTTTTCGTCACTTCTAACGGTTAAGCAAATTGAGTTTCCCCAATCCTCGCACGAGGCGAATTGGAATGCTGGGTTGTTCGACACGATGTCATAAACCGTGTGCGCTTCCATTCGGCCGCTCAAGTCATTGGGAAAGAAATAGCAGAAATCCAACATACCCATGGCCATAACATAGCCCAAGCCAGCGCCGCGAGGCGTTCCGGTGGATGGGCTGACGTGTGAACGCATGAAGGCATCACAGATCTGCTGCGCGCACCGGCCGCCGCCGTCGACTGCCACGCCGGTGAGCTAGACGCCGGCGTGTGCATGCCGGTCGGCACGCCGGAGTTCGTGCGGGCATGCATGCGGGTCGCAGGCATCGCCGAGCCGAAGTCGACCTGCTACCCCTAAAGCGCGTCGGCGATGGTCGGCTTTCGGGCGTCGAATTTGAGGGTGCGTACGGCCGCAAAGGGTCGAATGCAGGCGCTGCAGGATACTTGATTTGTGGCCATGTCGTCAGCCTTGTACAGCTTTCTGATTGGACCTAGTGCGCGTAACGGCCGGACTATCAATCCGCCGGTCGCGGAGTCCGCTTCCGACCCCATAGCAGACCATCTGAACCCCGGCTGCCCGCTCCAAGATATCAGAAGGAATTCAGCAGGCTCCCACCCCTTGTTTAACGTTGGGCAAGTCGCAGGACGCTGGACGAAATGCCCGCGGTGTCGGCGCCGCTGGTGTTGCGAACGTCGGCGACTGGAACGAGGCAGCTTGCGATGCTGTTGGCTGGTTGGCAGGTATTCCGGTGGTCAAGTCCGATTTGCCATTTGAGTACAGCTTGGCGGTATATAGGGGAAGGACCTTGGGCATCGCGGCTTTGATGCTGCTTATCCGGTTGTCGCTACTGGGGTGCGTATGGAAGAAATCCGTCTTGCCTGTATCCTTTTCGACGGTTTGCATTTTTTGCCAGAAGGTCAGCGCGGCCTCGGGGTCGTAACCTGCTCGCGCCATGAGCTCCAATCCCATAATGTCTGCTTCGCTTTCCATCTCGCGCGAAAACGGAAGCTGAAAAAACAGGGTGGCGCCGATTCCCGCGAGTCCACCCGCTAAGCCTGCGTTCCTGGAGCCCGACTGCGCAATTCCCTTCACCATGCTGTCCGCCATGAATGCGTTGGACACCTTCTCGCGGGTGTGCTCCCTTAGCGCATGCGCAATCTCATGGCCTATGACGGCCGCAAGCTCGTTGTCCGTAGCCTGCAGCTTGTCGATGAGCCCGGTGAATATCGCTATTTTTCCGCCCGGCATACAGGTAGCGTTGATCTTGGGCGACGTGAAAACGTTAATCTCCCACTGCCACGATTTGGCCTCTGGCCGGTAGATAGTCACCTCCTTGATCAGCCGCTTGGCAATCACGCGGACCCGTTCAGTTACCGTCGAATCCTGGTTCAGCGTGCCGGCCTTCATTGCCGCCGAGGAGATCTGCCGATAACCCAACGCTGCCTGTTGTTCGATTTGCGCAGATGGCATCATGAGGAGCTGAGTTCGGCTGACACCTACGGCGCCTGGCGCGGTGCTCGTAGCACACCCGGCGAGAAGGACCAGCGCGACAGTACCGGCAAGCGCGCGTTTGACCATGTCGTTCTCCAAGAGTGGCTATGGCAGTATTCCTTGTGGCGGCGGCGGGCGTCTATGGGATCTCTATCCCGTATTCCTCCTGGGGGGTACCCCGTTCGACCGCTCTTCATCACACCCCTTGCGGATGAGCTTGAAAGCACCACAACTCTTTTGGAGTCCCTGGTTGCAATCAAGCAAATCGGGGCCCGTACGAGCCGCACTTGCGCTCTTCCGCTCTTGGGTCGGAAGCAGCCATAGCCAGCGGAGTATCGATCCGCAGGTCCTGTTTATCGTTGAACTGCGTGAATGCGGGGCTAAGCGACAAGTGGAGTTGAAGGTCCCTTCTCGACCGCTCGGCAGAAGGCGCGATTGCCTTCCAACTTGCACTCGAGACGACCATCGTCCTCGAGCATTCTGGCCAGAGTCGCAAAGAGCCAGCCCTGGGCGCCATGCTGTGTTCCACTTCTCGGAACCGCAGGCAAGTTGAGATCCAAATTCGTCTTGATCTCTGCAGCGGGGACCCAGCGGTCTTTGTGCAAGGGCTCGCGCTCCCTTATGTACGCCAAGAGTTCGTCACAGCACACGTGGAGAAGCACATGGATCTTGTCCTTCGTCTGCATGAAAAGTTCTCCAAGCCAACATCCGTCTTAACGCCATGGTAGCGGAACGGTGCTTTCCGCTGTCCTGCGTCGCTCCATTGACGCACGTCGATGGAGCGACGCAGGACCCCATGAAAGATGTCCACGGACTCGCAATCCGCCCGTCTTAACCTACGGTGTGCCGAAACAACGGCACTCCCGCCGCGTGCTCAAATGCGTCGCATACCAGAGTCTCTCGCTCCTTCAAGAAACGCACATATCCTTTCGACGAGTTCAGATCCCACAGGCCTGAAGTTTTCTCATGCGGCAGCAGATGCCGCCCCATCACTCGGGAAAAATGTCGTGTTTTCTGGTAAGCCTCCAGATACTTCCGCGGAGGTTTTGACCCAAACGCAGAATTTTCATCGGCTGGTATGAGGCAAAGATTCAGGATGCTGTTCATCGCGCGCTTACTGACGCCCTTCTCGCGGATCAGGAACTGCCGTGGGAATACGTGATGTTTGTGCCGCCTGTTCGCAATACTTGCGAACTCCGAGACCTGCATATCCGTGCCATTGGCGAGGTGCTGCGGTCGCCGCGAGATCAGTAAGCAATAGAAAGCATCGGCTATGGATGAGCGGCGCCCGTAAGTCGCGCGCCTGAGGTCGCTGGCCTCGATCAGCTCTCCCATTTGAAACCGCCTGCGCGTCCCTTGAGCAAGCTCGGCAAAGAACTGAGCATCATCGACGATGTTATGCCGGTATCCAGTCCCGGAGTAGCGCTGTCCCAAAGCTGTTGCCCAAAACCACTTTCGAATCTCCGCTAACTGCTCCGGGGTGGGTTGTTTTGGCCGATGCACGAAGAAGACGGACAGTGTCGAAACCATATATTGGGACGGCAGTAGGCCATCATCCAGTACGGAGAACTTGCTTTTCAGCAGATCTATGGCACGAAGGGTGGCTTGCTCCTGGCCGCGCCAGACCTTCGTGAATCGCACGATCTCGTCCTGCCCGCGCTGATCGATGCGCTCCTCCCAGCGAGCTGCGACCCGCTCCATTGCGCTAGCACCGACATCGTCTAATCCCTCCAATAAGGCGAGCGTTTGAAGAAGTGCCTCATGAGTAAGCCCGCGAAAATCAGCACGAAGCATAGACCACAGATGTTCAGCGTGTTCGCGTAGGTCGAATTTAGCGGCACGCGCGAAAGCTCTGTCGGCCGCTGAAATCGGTGTTCCTGCCGAATTTATCCGGACGAACAGTTCCCGTGCGTCGTCGAGGCTCTCCGTTTCTACGCGAAGCAAGGGGACACGGTATGAAAGTAAGCTCTCCCTGCAACGAGCTGCGCGATTTAACTGCCCCTGGGATAAGGTACGCAGACGTATGCGCCAGTTGCCCGCAAGTACATCGCTCAATGCAACCCATTCCCGCTCGACGGGCCGGCGATATGCGAAGCGATTCTCGTCCCCTTCCCCATCCGTGACGCGAAACACCAGGTGCTCGAAGTCGACCTGTTGGTGACGTGCGTTCTCAACTTTCCCCCCGAACTGAACACGATAAAGGACCGATAGCCGCTGCTGGCCGTCCAAGAGAAACCAGACTCTTTCGTTGTGCTCACGGAATTCAGGGAGAACCTTACTGTCTTTGCGCAGCAGGTCGCGGTTCTTCTTGGAAGTATCCCAGACGGTGAGGGCTCCGATCGGCATTCCTCGATAAACACTGTCAAGCAGTTTCGCGGCCTTCTGCCCATTCCAGACAAAGACGCGCTGGAGCCGAGGAACCGCAAACTGACCGTCGTCAAGCAAGCGGCGCAGTTGAGAGACCTTGTACTCGTGAAACTTGTGCAGCCTCATTAGATTGCCAACTAAATCGCGGGAAGCAATGCGATTCGGCCGGGAATCCGCGGTGGCATTTACCGGCAAAAAAGACCACGACAACTCAGCCTTGGCCGCGCATTCTCGCGCCCACTGACCAGGTAGGTCAAGAGCGAGCTTATGTCGCCAAGGGCGCGAAGACCTGACCGCCGGAAGATCCGCCTATTCAGGCTGCCCGCTCACGCAACCATCGACTTTCCCCTTTAGGCAGCGAAGCGGCAGCTAGCCTCAATCGGCCGCCGGACTAAGAGTCCGCTGGTGTTCGTAGCTGCGGCACCGGCACCTGCCCACTGATAGCACCATCGTATCGGCACGCGTGCGTCATGTTTGAGCGATTGCGGGAAACAGGACGAGCAGACCGCCTGCACTTACCGCGGCCTCGTTGCTCCCGGGCGCACTATTCGCCTTCCGAATCGAATCCAAGCGCTGCAAAGCCTTTGTTTTAGCCTCGGTGAGGCGTGCGGACAGACCACCCAAGTCTGCAGCTGCGGCTACTCGCTTTAGGACCCGAGACTGCCAAAGGTCGAAGTCCTCCTCAAATTCAGAGTCATCTATCGCTGCTAGAAGCGCCTCATTTCCGAGTTCAACAACCCGAAGGTCCGCTTCCAAGCCAGGAGATACCTTTTGCTGCCGCACAATAGCGCGCGCAGATCGAGTGAGTTCCGCCGGAGTTGGGCTGTGATCACTCGTCTCAAATGCCACGCGAGCAGCGGCCCGGAAACGCTCGATAACATGCAAAGCGGCTCTCGCTTTCGGAGCGAGGGTGAAAAATTCTTCAGGTATCGCTAGCTGCACACCCCCGAAGGCCACGCTTTCTGCGACTCTGAAGCCAAGCAAAGTCGAGGTCACCATCTCAGAATCTGCGGTCCGGAGCTGAACCGGATCGCTAAAACAGGCGAACCAATCGATGGCCTCAAGTGTCAGGAGCAGATCTGCCAGCTCTGGCACAAGGTGAATCTCCACCGGAGGCTCTGTCTTTGGCGGTTCGCCATCTTCTTCTTGGGGTGGAGGATCAATTAATGTGAACTCCACATCCCCTGCTCTCTTTACAAGCGTCTGAACACAGACCGCACTGCAAGGCGACGCGGCTTTCCCGACTTCGCCCACGCTAGTGACTTGGGCAACTTGTTGAAGCCCCTGCGCGAGCTGCCTCCACCGACTACCAGCATCCCCACCTTTTGCTTCGAACACATGCCACCCTCCTCCGCTATCCTGAACTAGGTAGTCTGGAAACTTATCGCCTATAGCGGAGAGCGCAATCGGTTTCTTGACAATAGCAGCATCTATGAAGAGCCGCGTGTGTAGGAACCGAGTAACGGTATGCCCTGCACCGTGCATCCACCGGTCAGCGGCCAAAGCAGCGCCCAATGAACCAAGATTAAATGACACGCCAGCTTTCTCTGTCGGCTCGACATTTCCCCAGAATTCTCGAGGCCGGATCTTGCCTGAGCTGATCTCGACGCAGGCCAGCACCGCTTCGAGCTTTCGGCGGAGATAGTCGTACAACGGCGCTCTACTGCTTACCGGTGCGGTGTAGGTTCGGCTCCATGACAGTTCTTTTCCATAGCCAGCGGACAGACCAGCCGCCACCAGGTCAGCTCGCGTGATAACAGTTGAATGTGGAAGCGTTCCCGCACCGTAGAGACGATGACTTGTGTCTTTGGAAAAGTGTGTTTCGATGTACTCTTTGGGGGTGACACCGCCATGTACCGAAAACGGCGGTAGTGTTGGCTTGGCGAGAAACCAATAGGAGATCGGTGTAGACACTGCTCACTTGAGAGGTTTTCGTGAGTCTATCTGAATACAGCCGAGCTTCGTTAGCTTCAGTGCGTCGGCAGCGCTGCGCCGAACCTTGCGGGTGAATATCGCTCAAAATGCGGTCCCGACATGCAGGGATGCGCGATTCGGCGACCATCTATGTCGCCCACAGGCCGCCGTGCGCAGCGAACGAGATCGTGGTCGTGCGCGGGGGACTAAGCACTAGACGCTACGACGGACCCTCAATCCACCGGTCAAACCATCGTTTTGGCCCAAACGCAAGTTCTTCGGTGAGGTTCTGAGTCCTCCAAGCCGAGCCTGGACGAATACGAGCGGACAAGGACCGATCCGTTTCGAAACAGATGACGTTAATCAGAAGGTGCGATAAGCTGGTGGTCATGGCCGTTACCGACGAAGATTTTCGTACCCTCGCAACCCTCATCAAACATCGCAGGACCGGCCTACGCCTAAACGAAAGCAATCGGCTGGCGGACGGCCTCTATTTCGAGAACCGCAGCACAGCCAAGTGGGTGCTGTCGATCTATAGAAACGTCAAACGTAAAGAGAACGAACTAGAGCTCGCGATCGACCCACGTGGAATCTCGTGGGATCCGGCAGAGGTGGCGGCTGTGCGAGCTTGGCTGGTGCATGTAGGGCGCGAAATGGGGGCAAGAGAGTCTGGGATCCACGCGGCCCAGCCGGCGGACGCTATCAGGCTGGGCTTCAGCTTCGACCAGACGCGATGGTTCGCGGAGCGCTTCGTTGAGCGACTTGCTGAACACTCGCCCCAGCGATGGCACGCCCCGCCGGATATCGCGCGCGCGTTGCTAGAAACCGTAAAGCAGACCGTGGCTCAATCCGGTTTGCCAGCGGTGACGGTGGCTAAGACCAAGGAATTCCGCTTTCTCTCCGAACAGGATTTCCTAGAGCACGTTCGCCTGCTCTTGGCAGCAAGCAAGGGCCGGTGTGCCCTCACCCGTGTCGAACTGAAGGAAGGTGACCCTGAGCTGGCGCACTCCCTTGACCGCATCGACTCAGACGGACACTACGAGTCGGGGAATCTGCAGATCGTCGCGAGATTTGCCAATCGTTGGAAAAGCGACAAGCCCGATGCGGCTTTTCGAGCCCTGCTCGCGCTGGTACGCGTTGCGGGTGCTCAGTGACAATCACCCATCAAGCTGCTGAAGCCGGTGTCTGAGGCGGCTCGACAGACCCTCGGCAACGCCTTCGATGAGTTTCAGCGGGTCAGACCCGAGGTCTGGAACACGCTGCTCACCGAGACCGCGGACAAAGAGATGTTCCGCAAGGTCTACCCCTTCAGCCCGGCGTTGGTTCAGACCTTGATTGCCGTGTCGGCTGCGCTACAGCGCGAACGCACCGCGTTGAAGCTGATGCTGCAACTGCTGGTGGATCGGCGTGACGATCTGGAGCTGGGGCACATCATCCCTGTGGGCGATCTATTCGATGTGATTGCCGACGGCGATGAGCCATTTTCCGAGGCGATGCGCATCCACTTCGACAACGCGAAGCGGCTCTACAAGCAAAAGCTGTTGCCGCATCTGGAGCGGCAGCACGGCGTGACGTGGGAGAACATCCGCATTGGTGATGCCGATCCGGCAAAAGCCCGCATGCTGCGCAACGACGCTCGGCTGATCAAGACACTGCTGTTGAGCGCGTTGGTGCCCGAGGTTGAGTCGCTCAAGGCCTTGACGGCTCAGCGCCTGGCGGCCCTGAATCACGGAACGATCAAGTCGCCCATCCCTGGCCGCGAGACCCAGGACGTACTGCGCAAGTGCAAGGAGTGGGCCGCTGACATTGGTGAGATAAAGGTCACCGACGACTCCAACAATCTGATCTCAATCCAGGTCACCGGCGTGGACATCGAACCCATCGTGCGCGGCCCGGCAGCCTCCAGCGACAACCCGGGTAACCGCCGGCGACGCGTGCGCGAGATGCTGTTCGAGCAGCTCGGCGTGACCGATACCAACGACATGTTCGCGACGTACCCAGTGCTGTGGCGCGGCACGCGCCGCGAGGTGGAGGTGCTGTACGAGAACGTGCGCGAGATGTCGGACGAAAAGCTGCGTGGGCGCCCCGGCACGTGGACGGTGGTAATCGACTTTCCGTTCGACGACCAGAAGTACACACCCGCTGATGACCTGGCGCGCTTGGCGGCGTACCGCGGTGAAGAAACGCAAACGCTGGTATGGATGCCCTCGTTCTTCAGTGCCAAGGCCCAGCATGATCTGGGCCGGCTGGTGGTGCTGGACTACATCTTGACGGGCGAGCGTTTCAACGATTTGGCGGCCCACCTGGCGCTGGTCGACCGCGGACCAGCGCAGGCGCTGCTGCGCAATCAACGCGACCAGTTGCAGCAGCGCGTTCGGCAGTACCTGGAGGTGGCCTACGGCATCGCAGGCGACTCGCGCGACGCGGTGGTCAATCCGTTGGCACCAGAAGACCAGTTTCGATCGCTGGACCAGACCCTGACGCCTCTGCCGCCAGTGGGTGCGAACCTGAAGTCGGCTTTCGAGGCGCTGCTGGATCAACTGTTCAGGCATCAGTACCCGGCGCACCCGGTCTTCGACGCCGAGGTGAAGCTGGCGGCTGTGAAGAAGGTTTGGCCCGAACTTGAACGTGCCGTCGCGGCCAGTGACGGGCGCGCGTTGGTCAGCGACCGCGTGGTGCGGCAGCTGATTCGATCGATCGCCGATCCGGTGCAGCTCGGCAAGACGGGCGAGACGCACTTTGTGCTGGGCGACCATTGGCGCTCGCACTTTCTGCGTGAGCAAGCCAAAGAAGCTGCCACGTTCACGGTTGCGAATCTGCGCCGCTGGATGGACCAACCGCAGGCGATGGGGCTGCCGGCGGAGGCTCAGAACCTGATCATCCTGACGTTCGCAGGGCAGACCAACCGCCGCTTCGTGAAGGGCAACGTGCCCTACACACCCGGCATCGACCAGATGCCGGACGACCTGGAACTGCGCGAGCAGACGCTACCCGAGCACGCTGACTGGGAGGACGCCTGCAAGCGTGCTGCGGCGCTGTTCGGTTTGACCATCCCCACCTCGCGCAACGCGAGCAACGTGGCCAAGCTGGTTGAAGACGTGCAGGCCAAGGCGCGTGAGGCGCGGGAGCCGATGGTCAGCCTCGTCAAGACGCTGAACGAGAAGTCAGCCCTGTTCCCGACTTCGGGCGACAACCATCGCCTGCAGACGGCGCGTTCTGCACTGGCTTTGGTGGCCAGCCTGCTGAGTGCCGAAGGCGCCGCCGTCGTCACAACCCTCGCTCAGGCGTCGATAGAAACCTCTGAAGTTGCCATGCGCCAGACTCTGGCCAAGGCTCGCGAGCTGGACGAAGCGGCGCGCACCGCGGCTTGGGAAATCTTCGAGGCGATGAAGGCGCTCACCGACGACCGACAAGCGGCGGCGCGGGCGATCGTGGCGAAGGTTGGCGAGGCCTTGGCTGCCGACGAGCATGCGATTGGACTGAAGGCAACCCTGGATGACCAACGCGGCAAGGCCGTGCGGCTGCTGACCGCGGCGCCGGCACCACCTGCACCGCCCACTTCTGGGCCCGCGCCGACAGGTCCGGTGACGCCACCGCTGCCGCCGACCGGGCCGGCGCCAGCGCCACCGGGCGGGATTGCACCCAAACCGCCGGTGATCGTGCAGGAATCCGCTGCGATGGACCTCGAAAGCACCCAGGCGCTAGCCCTGCTGGACGACCTGCATGCGAAATTGGACAGCGACACCGAACTGCGGCTATCAATCTCATGGCGGCTCGAGAAGCTGGGGAGCAGCAAGTGACCGTGGCTGCCGGGCCCTTGTCGCTCCCTCAAATTGAGGCGCAAGCGCGCGCGGTCCTTGACCGCGCGAGTGATGCCAGGGTCATCGCCATCCAGGCCACGGCCAAGGCACAGTGGCCCGAAGCCATTACGCTGTCGGGCAGGGCCTTCCAGCTCCGCTGGTGCGAAAGCCCATTGATGGCCCGAGAAGCACTTTGTGCGCTGGATGACGTGGCGGATGGGCAAGCGGCCACGGGGCTCATTTTGCTGACCCCGGTGGCCTCGCGCGAGTTGGGCGCCGATGTCGTAGCACAGCTGGCGCGCACCCAGGTATTTCAGCCCGACGCCTGGGGCATGGTCCAACAGCTCTTCAAGGCACGCGAGATCGACGCGCGGCTGAGCCGGTTCCGGTGGATGGCCCAATTGCTGGTGGAGCGCGCCAGCATGGGCGCCTATCCGCCCGTGCCGAACGGCTTTCTGGACATGGATACGGCTTGGCGCCACATCCTGGGCCGGTGCCTCGCTTTGGAAGCCTCGCGGCCAGACGCGGCGATGTTGTTGAACTGGTCGCTGGGCGCAGATTCGGCCGGGATGTTTGCCGATTTGCCAGATGCCGCCAAGACGCAGATCGCCGCTTGGCTGGGCGAATCAGGCGGAGCTGTGGGCACGCTCGTCATCCGCTGCGTCACGGCAGGCAACACCCAGGATGCAGTGCCGCTCGGCTTGGTCTGCGGCGTTGTGTTGTCGCCTCATGGCGAAGGTGTTCACGAACTGGCGGCAGCTGCGATTCGTCTCGAACGGTTCATGGGCGACAAGCGAATCGGCATTGCCGATGGGCGCCTTTGGGCCGCTGACGCGGCGAAGCTTCTCAGCGTCAGCGCGTTGACCCCCTTGACTCCGGCCTTGCGCCACGCCGTGAACGAACGTGCCGAGGCCCTGCTGCGCGAGTTGCATGTGGATGCCTACGCGCACCTGAGCGACGCGCTTCCACTGGGTTTGGAGCAGCGGCTCGGGTTGCTGGCAGATGCGCTGAAGTCCTTTATCGCCGATCCATCGACTGCCCTTCTTCAGGCCACCGAGCGCGCTGCTGATTCGGCCGCGACCCACGCCCATGCCGACGCGGCAAGCACCCGGATGTTGCGGGTGAAGATGGCGGTTCGCTTGTGCCGATGGATGATGGCAGAACGGCCTGAGAACAAGGGCCGCGGGAACGGAGCCACACCGGGGCTCGCAGAGCTCGCGCAGATGTATGCCCGCGAAGGCGCATTCGTTGACTGGGCGCGATTCAAGCTGATTGGCGGTGACGACTTGCCTGGTCTTTCTTCCGCGTTCGTTGCGCTGCGCGACGCGGCACGCAAGAAGGCTGAGGTGTTCAATCAGGCCTTCGCGCAAGCGCTGCAGGTTTGGAACCGTGAGCCGCGGGCCGAGGCTGCATGTATGCCGGTCGAAGCGATCAACGAGCGGCTTGTTGCCCCGCTGGCGCAGCAGGCGCCGGTGCTCTTGTTGGTGGCGGATGGCCTGAGCTACAGCATTTTCCGCGAGCTTTGCGAGGACTTGGAGGCCTTGGGCTGGGACGAGCATGTCGCTGGCCCCCCGCCGACGCTTTCGGTTGGCATAGCGGCACTGCCGACAATTACCGAAGTGAGCCGGACTAGCCTGTTGTCGGGCCGCCTCGTTGCGGGTGCAGCTCCGCAGGAAAAGTCGGCGTTCTCGACCCATGCAGCGCTCGTGGCGGCGTCACGCGCAGGTACAGCGCCGATCGTGTTCCACAAGGGGGATCTGGCTGACTCCGAGGGGTTGTCATCCGTGGTTCGAGACGCCATCGCCTCGGCGCAGCAGCAGGTGGTGGCCGTGGTCTACAACGCTGTGGACGACCACCTGAGTGGCTCGAACCAGATCCATGTGCGATGGACGATCGATGATCTGAGGTTGCTGGGCCCCCTGCTAAGCGAAGCTCGCCGGGCACGACGTGTGGTGATCATCACTGCCGACCATGGACACGTCATCGACGATGGCACCGTGCAGCGTGGCCAAGGCGATGGTGATCGCTGGCGCCTGCCTTCAGGCCCCCTGGACGAGAGTGAGTTTCAGTTCGACGGCGGCCGAGTGAAGACCGCTGCAGGCAACGCGGTGGTTTGTGCCTGGTCGGAAAGCGTTCGACACGGAGCCAAGAAAAACGGCTATCACGGTGGCGTCTCGGCGCAGGAAGTGGTGGTCCCCTTGAGCGTGTTCACGCCGCGCAACATGCCCCTCAAGGGTTGGCAGGTGGCCGCAGCGCCGCAGCCGGACTGGTGGGCACCATTCGAGTCTGCGCCGCCATTGGTCCCTGAAGCCCCGGCGTTGTTTCGTAAGCCACTGAAGCCGAAACCTGTGGCCACGCCGCACCCTGACCTGTTCGGAGGGGCAGCGCCCGCGGCATCACCGGCGCCTGGCGTGCACTGGATCGAAGCGCTTCAGGCGTCATCAGTCTACGTTGCGCAGAAGGCACTTGCGGCGCGCGTGGCACCCGCCGATGCTGACGTTCGGGCACTGCTGGATGCATTGGCGGCTCGAGGCGGGAAGCTATCCAAAGCGGCGCTCGCGCAGCGTTTGGGTATGCCCGCCATGCGCATCAGCGGCTTCGTGAATGCAGCCAAGCGCGTGCTCAACGTTGACCAGGCCGCTGTGCTCGTTCTCGACGAGACCGCCGGTAGCGTGGAACTAAACATGGAACTGCTCGCTCGTCAGTTTCGGGTGACGGTACGATGAGAGCTACGAAATGATCAGCCCACAACGAAGAGCCGAGGTGATCGAAGCCCTCAGGCGCGGCACGGTGCCCAAGGCAGGCCTCGATGCTCTGGCCGTGGGATACGGCCGCCTTCAGGGAACGCTGGATGAAGAGTTGAATGCCGTTGCGGCCGGCCGTGGAGCCTTCAAAGCCATTCGGGGCGAGTATGGGTCAGGCAAGACCTTCTTCGGCCGTTGGCTGCAGGAGCGGGCCAGGGCACGGGGACTGGCCACTAGCGAGGTACAGATTTCGGAGACCGAGACGCCCTTGCATCGCCTGGAAACGGTTTACCGGCGTTTGGTGGAGCGCATTGCAACGGCCGACAGCGGCGAAGGCGCATTTCGCGGCATCGTTGACGGCTGGTTCTACGCCTTGGAGCGTGACGTGCTGGAGGACACCAGCCTGGACCCTACGGATGAGGCAACGCTGCTGTCGAAGACCGAAGCGTTGATGGAGGCGCGGCTTGCTAGCGTCACAAAGGTAGCACCGGCGTTTTCGGCCACCCTTCGGGCGTACCGCCGCGCGTTGCAGGCCGGTGACAACGCCACGGCCGATGGGCTGATGGCCTGGCTCAGCGGCCAGCCCAACGTGGCAGCGTCGATCCGACGCGCGGCTGGCGTGAAGGGGGACATCGACCACTTTGGCGCCACCAACTTTCTGTCCGGCCTGCTGACCATGCTGCGCGACTCGGGTTACGGCGGACTGCTACTGGTGTTGGACGAGGTTGAAACGCTACAACGCATGCGCGCCGACACGCGCGAGCGGGGCCTGAATGCACTACGGCAATGGATCGACGAGATCGACGCCGGCCGCTTCCCCGGCCTGTACCTCTTGATCACTGGCACCCAGGCCTTCTACGAAGGGGCACAGGGCGTTCAGCGGCTCGCGCCGCTGGCCCAACGGCTGCACGTTGACTTCGGCACGGACTCGCGGTTTGATAACCCGCGGGCGGTGCAGGTGCGGCTGCCAGCGTTCGGTCATGAGTCACTGCTTGAAGTCGGTCGCAAAGTGCGCGACATCTATGCCGAGGGAGCAGCGGTAGGTCACAGGTTTCGTACCCTGGTTGACGACACATATGTCGAGTCGCTGGCCAAGGCTGTCACGGGGAACTTGGGCGGAAAGGTCGGCGTCTCGCCAAGGTTGTTCCTGAAGAAGCTAGTGGCAGACGTGATGGATCGCGTCGATCAGTTCGAGGACTTCGATCCTCGCAAGCATTACGCACTGACCATCGCCGAGAGTGAGATGACTGCGCAGGAGCGCGCCGCGGTTGGCGTGGGCTCGGTCGATGACATTGAGCTTTGAACTTGTCGACAACCTTGGTGACTGCCCATGAGCGTGGAGGCCTTCGAACGCCTGCACGGCGCCCTGCAGTACCACATAGTCAACTCGATGGGCTGGACCGGCTTGCGCTCGACGCAGGCCGACGCTGTAGTACCGATTTTGGAAGGCAAGCATTGCTTGATCCTCGCGCCGACGGCCGGCGGCAAGACTGAAGCGGCAGCGATCCCCATCTTGTCGCGCATGGCGACCGAGGAGTGGGTAGGACCTAGCGTGCTGTACGTGTGCCCAATCAAGGCGCTACTGAACAACCTTGAATCGCGCCTGTCTCGATACGCTGGTTTCGTCGGTAGAACAGTACAAGTCTGGCACGGTGACATAGGACAAGCGACCAAGGCCCGCGCCAAACGCACGGCACCAGACATCCTGTTGACTACCCCGGAGTCGTTGGAAGGAATGCTCATTTCTACGAAGGTAGATCGTGCAGTGTGGTTCGGCAATGTTCGCGTGGTGATCGTAGACGAGTTGCATGCGTTCGCGGGTGATGACCGAGGTTGGCATTTGCGAGCTGTCGTTAAGCGTATCGAGGCCTATGCAAGGCAGCCAATTCAAAGGATTGGTTTGTCAGCGACGGTGGGCAACCCGGATGGACTTTTGGACTGGTTCGCGGGCCCAGGAGAACGGCAGGTCGTTGGATCTTCCTTGGTGACCACGGATGCCGATGTAACTATCGACCACGTTGGATCCCTTGCGAATGCTGCGACCGTCATCTCCCGGCTACATCGAGGCTCGAAGCGCCTAGTTTTCTGTGACAGCCGCTCTAAGGTCGAGGAATTGGCGGTCTCATTGCGCACCCTCAACACCCGGACTTTTGTCTCGCATTCATCACTAAGCGCGTCTGAACGAAAACTTGCCGAGACGGCTTTTTCAGAGGAGCGGGACTGCGTGATCGTCGCCACCAGCACGCTGGAACTCGGAATTGACGTGGGCGACTTGGATTACGTGATTCAGATCGACTCTCCCAGCACAGTGTCGTCATTCCTACAACGCATGGGCCGGACTGGGCGACGCACAGGCAGCCGTCGCAGTTTCCTGTTTTTGACAACGAACGATGAAGCCTTCTTGTTGGCCTGCGCGATCACGACGCTATGGCGCGAGAAGTATGTTGAACACATTGCACCCCCGCCTTTGCCTTGGCACATGGTGGCGCAACAGATGATGGCACTAATACTGGAGCGCCCTGGGGTTCCGTCGCACGAGCTCGTGAGCACGACTCAATCGCAGTTTCCGGAGCTTAAATCTGAGACAGTGGCGGCCACATTTGATTTCATGGTCGCTAAGGAGATCTTGTTCACTAGCAGCGGGCTCGCTTCGATGGGACCGATGGGCGAGAAGCTATTCGGACGGAGCCATTTCCTCGACTTGTTGTCGGCATTCGCGAGCCCTATGGTTCTCGTGGCCCGACACGGAGCCACGGAACTGGGATACGTTGATCCTATGGCTGTTCAGCAGCAAAAGGATAGTCCAACCGTCCTGCTACTCGGCGGTCGAAGCTGGAAAGTGATTTCTGTTGATTGGCCAAAGCGCACGGTATCGGTGGAACCCGTGGCGGACAAAGGCAAATCCCGCTGGCTGGGAACATCGAGGTGGCTGGGCTTCGAAGTCTGTCAGGCGATGCGACGCGTATTACTCAACGAAGGCGATGCTGGTCTGGGGCTTTCAAAACGAGGTACGCAGCAGCTCGAGGAAGTTCGCAACCTGATCACTGCACCGGACCGCCAGGGATCGCTCCTGCTCGAACATTTACCTTCGGGGCGACTTCGCTGGTGGACATTTGCCGGTGGCGCAGTCAACAACGCCGTAGCTCTACGACTCGGTTCAATTGGAAGCACGCGAGTTGATGATCTTTGGGTTGAGACGGGTCCTGGTATATCCGTACCAGCGTTGACGGCTCGGCCGATTGAGCCAGGTGCCAGGCTGGCATTTGCTAAAGATTTGGCGGAAGCCAGTGAATTGAAATTCGCTGCTTGCCTCCCCGCCGAACTATTGGCAGCGGTCTTCGCAAGCAGATCCCTGGACGAAACTAATTTATTGAAGCTCCTCTCCATTTGATTCTCGAGTCATCAAGAACGCCTGAAATAACCGCCGGACTACAAATCCGTTGTGTCACGTAAGGGCGGCAATGCGAACTGACCACCCGCGGTGTCTTGGGGACCATCCTCTCCCATCGACCAAAGTGGCAAATATTGCAGGGATTCGGGCTCTTCCTCAATGTCCTCCCATAACACCAACGGCAAATAGTCGCATCTCTCGATTACTGAGATCAGGTCGCACAGCCAGCCAGCGTACGCCCAGTCGCTTCCTCGGCCCCTCGCCGCAATAGCAGGGAAACGCTGAACGAACAATTCAGCCAGTGAGCGGGCGTTGAGCCGCTCCGCATCACGCCAGTCAAAGTAGTGGTTTCCGCCTCCAGCTGCGGAATAGGTGGCGGTGGATCCATGCGTTCCCTCCATCAGGATCGCGCCGTGCGCCTCAGAGAAGCAGCTGCGTGGAGCGATGGCGAGCCTCCATGCCAGCGGATACGCGTACGGCATGATGCGCAGGTGCTGATAACCCATTCGATGCAACTCGCTGACCATGACAATCACGCGTTGAGCTCGCCGAACCCAGGCGATACTTGATCTCACTTGTCACCTTTCGGACGAGAACAAGGGGACTGCCAATCCGTCGGTCTGCTCATGCAGCCACCCATCCAGTCCAGGCATCCGGGTTGGATTGTCCGTCCCGCATAAGATCTCATCTCATCGCCCCACATAATTCCCCGCTGCCGCTAGCAACATCTTCTGCACCTGCCGTCGCAATGCTGCCGGAGAAACCACCTCCACCCCGTCGCCGAACTTCAAGATATCGCCGACGAGTTCGCGCGTGTCTGAGAACGGGACCGACAATACGAAGCTGCCGTCTTCTGCCTCGCTGACCTCCTGCTCTGGATGCCACTCCTCGCGGCGTACCCAGCGGGCGCGTTCAGGCCCGAATTTCAGCACTGCGCGACCCTTGGGTACACCGCCGAAAATGCCATAGCCCCCGCCCAATGTCGAATCCAGCCGTGCATCGGGGATCTCTTCCGCAACCGTGTCAAGTACGTGCACTTGCGCCAGGGCGTCGATGGCGAAACTTCTCAGGTCATTGCGCATGTGGCACCAGGCGTCCACGTACCAGTTGTCGCGGTAGTGGACGAGGCGTTGCGGCGAAATCTCACGGTCGGTCGTCTCGCCGTTCTGCCGATTGAAGTGCTTGACGCTCAGGCGCTTGCGGCCGATCGTGGCGGCGGCGGTGGCCTCAAAGTTTTGCGGTTTCAGCTTTCGCTTTCCAGCGTGCACGAGCCGGATGCGCTTGCCCACATCCGCCGCGTCGAGGCCGTTCTTGGCCATCAACTCGGTGAGACGCTCCTGCAGCGGCCGGAGTCTCGCGCCCAGTATGCCCGGGGCTAGTTGATCCAGCAGCTGCTGGATCGTGACGAGCGCAAGCACTTCTTCCGGGCTGAACCACATGCCGGGAAGCTCGGTATCCGTATGCCCCGGTCCCTGCTCGATGACATAGCCGCCGCGATCGCGATCAAACTTGATCGGTACATGAAGCTGGTCGCGGAGCTTGGCGATGTCTCGCTTCAGCGTCGCCTTCGAAATCTCCAGCTTCTCCATGAGGTCTTCCGCGGACATCGCGCGACGACCGCTCAGGAAACTTTTGTACTGATATAGACGAACAACTTCGCTCATTGAGCCTTGCCTCCCCTCCTCGCAACAAAGTGTTTCACAGAACGAGGATGGCGGCTAGTAGCCGTTCTATGCACAAGGGGAGGAGTGACTAGCAACAAAGAGGTACACATACCTTGTTCCGAGTGAGTTGGTGTCGTTCAATCAGCATTCAGCGCTGGTACACGAACGAGCGCATCGGCAAAACGTCCCGTCCGAGGCGGGAGATTCCTCCCATACGGCACTAGTCAGGCTTGCCTGCCGCTTTGCCAGTCTTGTCGTCACTTCTTGCCCTTGCGGCCTTGGCCTTGGCCTTGACCTTCGCTCGATTTGCGCCGAAGGAACTTGGGCATTTCCGAGTTGTCGGTTTCCGACACGCGGTATTGGCCCTCCGACTTGGACGCAAGGCGCTGCGACGTGCGAAGCATGGCGTAATGCATTTCTTTCACCGCCATAGGCGCATCGCGCGCCACCAGCTGCTTCAAGGCGGCAACCTTCTCTGCGAGCCAAGGGTGATCGGCCACCTGCCGCTCCAGCTCGGTCAGGAGCTTTTCAGCGGCAGTGATGTTTCCTTCCATGACCAGGTCGCGAAGGGTGGCGGTGCTTTGTCCGAACTCCACTTCCTTTAATCGGCGTGCCACCAGTTCGTCAAGCGGCAATCCCTCGCAATCCTTGTCGCTGACCACTGGCAGCGACAACATGGCGCGAAGCCCGACTACCGGCTTGCCGCCTTCCAGCTCCCCTTCCACCGCAACGGCGAGGAGTGCCTGCGGCTGCCGCGGGTCCGCGCCAGGGTTCGCGGCAACATGCAGGCGAACGAGCATCCAGGCCTCGGAGGCCCATGCAAGATCTTTGAGTGCATACCGCCCGTCGGCCAGCTGTTGCACGATACCCAATGGCTCGACGATCACGCCCGCCGCTGGAGCGAGCCTGACGCGCACCTGCCGCAGGAAGAGCGACTGCAGTAGGGCAAGCTCCTCGTCGAAACTGTCCTGCAGATCTTTCGCGGTCTGGCCGTAGTAGTGCTGGCCGCCTCCCGCGCGCGCCATGCCGGTCATCAGGTCTTCGTTGAAATTGCGTCCGAGTCCGACTGTCGTGGTCGAGACGCCGCGCGCAGCCCACTGAGCGCAATGCTTCTCGATGGCAACGGGCTCGCACAGGCCCTCATTCGCCTGGCCGTCCGACAACAGCAGCACACGCGACATCGAGCGCTCAGTGCCTTGCCCGAGGATCGTCGCTCCTGCCTCCCATCCGTCGAAGAGCGCCGTGTTGCCGCCGCTCTCGACGCCCTCCAGGGCCCGGCGAAGAGCTGCAACGTCGCCGCCCCGCTGGAGCGGAAAAGGCACATGCACCTGGTTGTCGTAAAGGACGACCGCCAGTTCGTCGACCGGCTGGAGGCCGGCCGCAATGTATTCCGCGCACTTCAGCGCCTCATGCAAGGGTTCACCAGACATACTGCCCGACCGGTCGATGACGACGGCCAGCCGCAACGGCCCGCGCGCGGCTGCTTGGTCGGACGCAGGCCTGTCGGGCGCCTGCAGCCGCAGCAAAACTTCGAGCGTTCCACCGTTAGCGGGTACAGCTTGACGGCCGGGCGTGAGAATCAGTGTGGGATGTGGAGCGTGTTCCATTTGCTTTGTTCCTCGAGAAGTTGCGTGTCAGTGAAAGCGGCGATGGGTGCGATGGGCTGCCGTGATCACGGCGTCATCTGGCGACACAACCGCGTAGACGCCGAAGTAGCGCTCTGCCTTGGCGTACTCGTGCTGGCTCAATACGCCGCGCAGGTGCTGGCGCGTGGACTTGGAGACGCTCTTGATCACAGCGCCGTGCCCGTCATGTCGCGTCTCCCCGTGCTCGACGAGCAGGCGCAAGTACCAGGCGGGTATGCCGCGTTGTTGCATCCGAATGGCTGCATGGCTAGTGAGGCGAAGGGCGTTCATAAGTGTCTCCTTGGCTGCGAAGACCTCATGGTGGGCATCGAGAGGCTCACGCCCCGAGCCTGCGGCACTGATCGTTCATTCAGTTTTTAGCGCGACTGTCGGACGCTACCGAGGCTCACGCCATGAGCCTCTTCTCATCCGCGCGCCGGGGAGCCCTTAGCCGCTGAGCTTTGCCGCCAGCGCTCGCAGGTCCGGGGGGATGGCGCCATGGCTGACGAGGCGGATGTCGAGGTCGAAGTGTCGGACCAGGCGAACTGATCGCTCGATCGCATCGTTGATCCACAGATGATCGTTACCGAAAACGCCGCCCCCGACGCGCGTGAGGTAGACCGTTCTGCAGCCGCCTTGCTGCGCATTGAGCAAAGCGGCGAGCACCGTGGCCTCGTAGGTCGCCTCAAGGACCAGCGTGGCGAAGCCCTGCCACCTTGGCCGCGGCACCGACGTGTAGTTGACCGGTAGTGCCGAACAGAACACCTGCGAGATGAGCTGCGTCGGATCATCCTTATCCGTCACTTCCACATTCCAGTGCAGCCCAACGCGCAGCAGCCCCCGCAGCTCGTCAAGCTGTCCGGGCGTCATGTCGCGCAAATTCGCGTCGATAGTCGCCAGCCCTGATTTCGTGCAGAGGGCGTAGCCATTCTTCATTTGCCAGAGCGACCCGTCGGTGTTCCCGAGGGCGCGACCCACATCCTTCAGGCAATCGATCTGCCGGCCGGCGCGCTGACCGACTTGGCCGTCGACTTCCGCCAGATAATTGCGAAAAATCGTCCCGGCGCCGGCCGCGATTGCGCAGGCCGGGCCTTGGGTGGGGTCACCTGCATAGCCAGTCACTCCGTGCTCGGGCGTGACGTTCGGTCCGACCATCTCCAGCAGGTTGAACTGCGAGGCGACCTGAAACAAGGCGCCGCGAGATGATGAGTCCGCGTGCAAGCGGCGAACGTCGGCCTGCACACAATTCACCCGGAGCTTACCCCCGGCGCGGACGGGAAGTTGATCCACACGCTGCCGCAGTTCGGCGAGGCTCGGGGTCTCCAGTTGGCCTACAGCCCAGGTCCTGTCTGTATGTTGCGAGAGCAGCCGGCCTTTCGCGACCGAAAGTTTTCGCTGGGTCTCCTCATACGGCAGTTCGGCAAAGCCAGTGATGCGCTTGAACCAATCCATCAGCCGCCCTCCTTTGGCTCCAACAATCGCGTGTACGTGGCCAGATAACGTTCCTGCCCTTCCGTCTCCACCGCGCCCGGCCGCGCAGCGCGAACCTTCTGGAGCGCGCGTTGCGGGTTTTCCCCCAACTCGATCAGCAAAGCCACAGCCACTGTGCCGGCACGCCCGCGGCCGCCCCGACAATGCACGAGGACCTTCTTACCCTTGCGCAATGAGCGCACCGCCACTGCCCCTGCCGATAGCCACAGGCGATGAAAAGCTTGGTCAGGCGTGCTCAAGTCGACGATGGGCAGGTGATACCAGTCAATGCCGCGCTTGCGAAAACCTTCGCCTAGCGTCGGAACCTGGAGGAGGCGCAGTTCGTGCTGCTCTACGAGCGTTAGCGCCACGTCGGCACCCCAGGCTGTTACCGCATCCAGGTCGATGTCGAGGTCGCGCTGCCATGGCGAGCCGAAGACGCTGTCGCCGCGCTTCCCCGGACAAAAGGTGATCCCGACGATGCCGGACGCCCACGGTTCACAGGCAATTTCGACGATGCGCAGGGGATCCGTAGTGCTGGTGCGAGCAGTCATGCTGTCTCGAGCGCCACGCGAGCGACGATCGTCGGCAGGGGTGGCCGATCGCCGCGGATCGGCCGCATATAGCTGTCCGGCACGGGGCCGCGCTTGCGAAGAAAGACCTTGTCATCCATTGTCCACATCATCGGCTGCGCGCATTCGCAAGTCCAGAGGGGACCTGCGTCCTTCAAAGCGAGTTTGCCGCGACCGCTGTCGCGGCGACGCACACGGACGATCAGTCCAAGGTTGGAGGTGTTTTGAGCGTAAATGATGACCGCGAGGTCGCCAGGACGGCAGACGGTTTCCATATGGCTCCTGATCAAAGGGAAAAGTCCGGAGTTTGACCCGGTAGGGGCTCACTGCGTGAGCCGGGGTTACCTCTGGCCAATTCGAAACCGCGATCTAAGACCGCTTCGTTGCCATAATTGCTTTGCAGTGAGAAATGGACGAGTGCAATCGACATGGATTACGACATCATCGGCGACATCCACGGTCAAGCAGACAAGCTTCATGCCCTGCTGGACCATCTCGGGTACCGCGAGCGCGAAGGGGCATATCGCCATAGGGACCGCACCGCCATCTTTGTAGGAGATTTCATAGATCGGGGACCCCGCCAGCTCGACAGTGTGATGACCGTTCGTCGCATGACAGATACCGGTAGTGCGCTGGCAGTCATGGGCAATCATGAGTTCAATGCCATTGCTTGGCACACGCGCGATCCTGATCGTGACGGCGAGTTCCTGCGCCCACGTAGCGGAGCCTTGGGTCGGAAGAATAGGGAGCAACACGCCGCCTTCTTGGCCGAAGTCGAGGACCGAGGGGACTTGCACGAGGAAATAGTCGACTGGTTCCTTACCCTGCCCCTGTGGCTGGATTTGCCCGGCTTTCGTGTAGTGCACGCCTGCTGGCATGACGGATATATGGGCGAACTCAAGCCGCACTTGACGCTAGGCCTGGGACTTACTCGCCAGCTCATGATCGCCGCCAGCCGGGAAGGACGGATGGAGTTTCGCACTGTCGAAGGTCTTACCAAAGGGTTGGAGGTTGCCTTGCCCAATGGCCAACGGTTCCATGACAAGGACGGTCACCTTCGAAGCAACGTGCGGATCCGGTGGTGGGATACCGAAGCCACAAGCTACCGGGCCCTGGCTCTGATGCCTGAGGAGTTGCGAGAACAACTACCCGATACGCCGATCGCCGCGGATGTGCGCTCACCATACGACAACGTCAAGCCGGTGTTCTTCGGGCACTACTGGATGACTGGCCAACCGGCGCTGCAAAGCCCCTCGGCAGTCTGCGTGGACTACAGCGCAGCCAGGGGGGGCCCGCTAGTGGCCTATCGATGGGATGATGGTGCTCCTTTGTCCCCCGATCGACTCGTCTGGACAGGCTGATGCCTGCACACGGGGAGATGCGGCAGCACACTCAGCAGGGGTTAGCCGGCTGTTGTCGCATCTGCCGCCTTCGCCTTGAGCCGCGTGGTGCTTGGTGGCATGCCGAAGATCTCCGACGCGGCAACCGCGTTCGTCGTGTCGGGCAGCAGGTAGCAGCACAGCTTCTCGCCGCGCTTCCACTCAGCCAACACAACCTTGTCAGCGTGGTGGTGTTCCTTGACGCAGACCAGCCTGTCAATGTCTTCCGGAGAAGGGAACCTAGCCCCCCCACCTTTGACTTGAATGAGGACGATCTCGAAAAGGTCGCCTCGATACCGATTGGCGGCTGATTCCGCGTGATTCTTTCGGATGGCGATCATGTCCACGATTCCTCGCGACTCTTGTCCCGCCTTGCCGTTGAAGTTCACAACCTGCCACTTCACGCCCCCCTTGCTCGAGTGGCTTATCAACCACTTGGTCATGGTTCTGGCCCACTTTGCAGTTCGCAATGCCTTTTGGGCGGGAGAGCCTCCGACTAGATCGGTCATTGCGGACTTCTTTGGCAGGGCGCTGATGACTTTCATGTCGACCTCTGATGTGTTGCGTTGCTTTGTTTTGGATAGCGGTGGCGAAGAGTGTGTATCCAGCCCCCTGACGTTTGGGAGACCATTCGGCACCAAGTACACCAGCCTGCCATAGTCGAAACGTCCCTGTTTTGTCCCGGCGGCGCACTAGCTTCAGGAGCGAAGGCACGTGGGTGGCTTCCTGGCCGATGTAAACATGCTCATGGGGCACTTGTGGGAAGCCGCCAATGAGCGCGAGGAATTGGAGCTGGAGATAGAGCAGGTGACCGCTGATGACCGCGACGGGAAGCGCCAAGCGTTCCTCGCGCGCGCCGTAGCCCGTGTTACCGCGGTTGCTGTTGCTTGGCGCCTCAGACCCCAGCGGATGCCCATAGCGCCCTATTCCAAGTTTGGAAGACGCCAGCCTGCCAGCGCGTCAATCGGGCTGGGCATCCCGATCTCTTTGACGACGGAGCAACTCGTAAAGTCTATTGAAAATTTCAAGTTCCCCCGGCTTGAGCTTCTTGCCGCTGGAGATCTGCGCACCGATTATTGCGAAAATGCTGTTGGCAAAGGCGAGAAACTCATCTCGCGGCAACGCCCGCAACGCTCGATCGAGGATCTGCTTATCTGTCGGCTGCATAAAAGTTCTCCTGTACTGAAGAAAGACTTGAGATGACAGCCATTGTCTGCCCGTGAGTGCAATTGAATCAACGCCCCCGCAAAGGCATTTGGACATCGGGTAGCACCTACCACTTGTCCATGATTGCGCTTCTCATCTCTTGCTCCGACATCTCTGTTGACGTCTTGCGTGGTGCGAATCGATCACGATCCGACCGCAGCCACCCAACACAGCAGGTTCACCAGCGCCATCTGCTCCGGCGTCTTGCATTTGATAGCCATGAGCGCCGGGTTGGCGAGGACGATCGCCTGGCACTTGGCGCGCGAAATGGCGACGTTCAAGCGGTTCCTGCTGTACAGGAACTCGATGTTCCGCGGCAAGTCCTGCTCGCTCGAGGTTGTCATCGACACGATGACGAGTTCCGCCTCCTGCCCCTGAAACTTGTCGACGGTGCCCACGCGGGCGCCCGGTGGCAATGTCCTTTTCAGAAGATTCACCTGCACGTTGTACGGCGCCATGACGAGGATGTTGTCGGGCGTCATCGCGTGTTCGACGCCGTCTTCGTCGGTGTAGCGCTGCTCCAGTGCGCTTGTGTAGATGGCCGCAACCACCGCAGCCTCGGCCTCACATCCTTGGGAGCAGCCCTCGTGCTTCACAGGCACGTGCACGATGCCGGCCGGTCGAAGGTCGGGGTGGGCGCGCTCGTGCAGCAGGAGCATCCTTCGCGCGTTCCGGCTTTCCGCCTCCAAACGGCCGTCGTAGACCGCGTCCGAGATGAAGCGACACACCAGAGGATGCATTCGCCAGCTTGTCTTGAGAAAGATGCCGCGATCCGGCGCGATAGTGGCCTCACCGTCGAGCAGATAGTCCAGCGCGGAGTCGCCGGAGCGCCCCGGGTGTACGCCTTGCACGGGTTGGCTGAGCTGCATTTGATCGCCGAGCAGCACGATGTTCCGCGCGCATGTTCCGGCGGCGATCAAGTTTGCCAAGGCCACTTGGCCGGCTTCATCGACGAAAAGCGCGTCGAACTTCTGGTCTGCGGCCGCATCCGCGAACAGCCATGCCGTGCCTGCCACCAGCCGGGCACCCGAAGCCCACACGTCCTTGTTCGACTGAACGTTCGCCACGCCGCCGACCGGATCAACGAACTCCGAATCCGGATTGGTCGCCGATGCCTTCTTGACGGCCGGCACGTTCTGTCCGTTCTCGGCCAGGACTTTCATGACGCCGGCCAAGAGGTGATTGATCGCCTTGTGGCTGTTTGACATGACGCCGACTCGCCAACCTCGCGCCAACAGGTGCGCGATCATGCGGGAGCCGGTGTAGGTCTTCCCGGAGCCGGGAGGCCCTTGGACGTAGAGACACGTATGGTCCATCGCCTGGACGGCGGCCAAACTCCTCTCAAGCAAATCGGCGCCGTCCGCGATGATTAGTTGCCCCTTAGGCCGTCCCGACAGCCGCGGCGCCTCGCGCAAGAGATAACGCTTCAGCGCGAGATACTTTCCGTCGCCCGCAAGCTGGCTGTCCGCGAAGCGGTAAAGGGCGTTCACGAGCGGGTCGCACGGGATCGGCGGGGCGGGGCCGATGCTGAGCCGATCTGGAAGCGGATCATGTCGGGGCCCGATCTTCAATCTCACCTGCCTCGAGGATTCATCGAAAGTAAGCGTCCCCAAGCCTTGCCCGGTGTCTGCCCGCGTACATCCGTCGCCTGTCGCTAGCTTGGTTTCTTGATCTGGCGCCAAGTACGTGTACACCAGCGACCTGTTTTCCTGTTCGGGTGGCCGAAGGAGCGTCAGGCCGCCAAGACACTCCGGGTCTTCCAGGAGTTCGTCTTCGGTCATGTCCCTGCGCGCGTACAAGGCCCACCACGCGGGCTTGTCCGCGCGGCGATGGAAGTCGAGGAGCTGGTACGTGAGCTCCGATGCTCGATCCGCCACGGTCCGCGCCGAGTCGTCTGCAGGCAACTCGTCCAGCAGCTGTTGCCGGTAAGGAATGAGCCGCTCTTCGGCTTCCCCGGCCTTGGACGTCTTGCCTTCGGGAGATGCATCTCCGACGTCCACCGCGACGCGAGGCTTCCAGGCGACTCCAGCTGGCCGATGCGTCAGCAGCCATTCCCGCAGCTGCCGGGTGGATTCGACGTCGTCGCGGTTGTAGGCCTCAATGTCGGCCAGCAACCGCGGATCCGACGTCTCCCGCCACCTCTCGTAGAAGACAATGCTCGCGCCCGCGTTCTGCACGTCGCCTTCGCGCGCCGGGCGGTAGAAATGCTCAACGTACTTAATGGAGTAGCTGGGCTCGGAAATGCGGATGGCTTCCCTCACCACCTTGTAGAGGTCGACGAGCGCCCCCTCTCGCAGCAGGTTGTCGACTTCCACTTCGCGAGTGGCGTGCAGGCTGGCCAGCCGCTTCAGCGCCGTTTCCTCGTAGCTCGCATAGTGATAGATGTGACCTCCAGGATGTTCGCGCCGCCGGCGGACCACGAAATCCATGAACTGTTCGAAAGCCACCCGCTCTTCGGCGCGCGAATGCCCCCAGAAAGCGCGGAACTGCCATCCGCCATCGAAGTACCCGACCCCGAACAGGTATTCGAGCCCGCCCGGCTCCAAGGGATCCCCTTCCATGTCAAAGAACATGTCGCCAGGGTCGGGCACCGGCATGCGGAAGAAACCGCGACGTCCATCCGGATCCAGCGGAAGCACGAGGAACCGGCGCTCGCCCGTGCGGCGGGCGTCATCCTGCAGCGCCGCCTGGGAACGCAACTTGGCGAGTGTCTCGGGATTGAGCTTGGGCACGATGGCGCCCTCAGGAAGGGCGGCCAGCTTGGCCATCGTGGCGACGCCCGCCAGCTGCAGCTTGTTCCATTGAGTTTGCCGGATGCCTGCCACCTGGCACAGGTGATCGTCGTCGAGGCGCTTCTGGTCGCACTTCGCGCGCCAGCCGCACAAGTCGCAATGGTTGCAAGGGATCGGATAGCCCTCGGGCGCCTCCGCGCGCTCCAGCAGCTGCAGGCGGTCCTCGTACCTTGCGAGCAGCGCGCGGAAATAGTGCATGTAGTCGGCGCACATGAAGGAACGCTGGGTCCGGTCGCCCAGGATCACATGCATTCGCTTTGGCTGGGCACCCTGCCCGGCGGCAAGCAAGTCGCTGTAGAACGCCAGCTGCACGAGAAACTTCGCCTTGGTGGACCGCGCGAGTTTGGTGTCCGCGACCTCGTAGTGCCACGCCCCGAGCTCGGAGGAGCGCCCGTCGACACGGAACAGAAAATCCGCATGGCCGTACAGCTGGCCCCGTCGCAAGGTCGCCTGGTAAATGACGTCGGGGCCTGACGCCATGGCCGCGCGCGTATCGTCGACCCGCTGGTCGTTCGTGCGCCCGAGGGTCGGGATCTCGGCGACACTGAGAGCCTGCGACCTGAGCTGGCGCAAGAAGTCCACCTCGTGCTCGATGCCCTTCCGGGAAATCAATGCGGCGGATTCGTCCTGCTCCATCCTCATGGCGCCGCCAAGCTCGCCGCGGGCATGCAGCCAATCAAGCCGCGTGAGGTATTCGCACTCGAGGAAGGAGACCACGTCCGTGGCGGAGATCAGAACTCGGCCGTTCTCGCGCTGCATATGAGGTCCTAGTCGCTCGTTGCCGCGCTTGCGTTGCGGCCCTGGATGCTGGTCCTACCTCTCAGGTTCATGGGCGATTGTGACGAGGGTACCGCCGGCAGAAGAGCAGAGCTCAAGGCCACGGGCAACTCTGGATATCCAAGGTACTCTTGTTGGTGCGATCCCGTGTGATTGGGCATGCCTAGCCGAGTCAGGCAGCCCTTCGGAGCCGCATAGCTGTCGATGCGGCGTTTCGGTTGCTCATGCCAACTGATGTTGAACGCAAAGAGTGTCGGGAAGAAGTAGAGCGAGCTGTAGGGCAGGTGATCGTGGATCCACCACGCCATCTCGGTCCAACGGCCGCCCTGTTCGATTCGATCAACTAGCCAAGGAATGACAATGCATGCGGTCGCACCGCGCTTTCCGTCTTTGTCGGGATAGTCCCAGATATGTGCCGCGTTGTTTGCTTCGTTGGCTGTACAGTTCAGGCCATTCTTGTTGCCGAACTCATTGACAGTCGGAGAACGATATGCTGACCTGATATGGATTCGCCCAAAACAGGCTTGCAGTGGCTCGAGCAATTCCGCGGACAGCTTACGGCCGACCTCCACCATCGCGTCTGGATTGTCTGGTACGTTCTGCATCCCGTTCCACGCTGCGATTTCGGAGTGCAGGAAGTCCCGAACAAAGAAATTCGTGGAAAGTCTGACCCGGCCCAAGTCTTCTAGCTTTCTGTACGAAAGAATTCCGCTCATAGCACTCCTTGATTGCGCGCTTGGTGACTCAAGCTAATCCTACGAACTGCCTCAGATCAGCAGGCGGCTACCGCTTTGCACGAGCCTGCGGTGAACGAAGACTCTCCTTGTCCATTGTTAAGGACTCCCACCACCACGCGTGCTCACCATTCCGGCACGGAGGCCCATGAGAAAGATCTGGCCACGGGTACGCTTCCCCCAACAGAATGTGGCGGTTCAGTTCCTCGCTAGGAACTTCGCGGGCGTACCACCCGCGCCTCAAGAACTGGAGAAAAGATTGCCAGCGAGCCGGCGAACCAAACCTCGCGTGCAGCCGGCTATGACACCGCGTGCACACCGGGTATGCAGCAGGCGCATGCCAGCGGTACGGCACCGAATAGTCTTCGGCGTGAGTCTGCATCTTCGGCGGACTCGGGTCACCGCACATTGCGCACGGAGGTTCTCTCGCAGTGGCCGGCGAGGCGGCACGCCCCATGGCATTGCGTTCCTGCGGGCTATAGCCGTTGTACCAATCCATAGCTTTCTCCGATTGACCCACCATCAGCGAAGCAACGAAGCGATGGCTCTCGCCTCGGCGTCCATCCGCGCTTGAAACTTGCCAAAGTTTGAGAAGTGAAGGTGCAAGTGAACGGATCGACCATGACTAGCGTAGAGAACGGGAAGAATGCCCCCGCGCTTGTTCTTCGTGTCGAGCCAGGGAAACGCTCCGCTTCGCTGCATGAGCTTGGCCACGCCCGCAGAGAGAAACGTGTACTTAGCCCTACCGCTGCGTATTGCCTTGTCGATTCTCTGAAGGTGCGATGGATCCAAATCTTGCGGAGTAAGCCGACTTCTGCCGACGGTCGGGACACGCAGCAACTCCACGAACCCTACGCTGTCCGCATGCGCAGGAGTAAAGCCGATCCGAGCAAAGTTGCGATGGTATTTCTTGCCATCGCCTTTGTACTGCTGCAGCAGGAACGGGTGATGCACACCGTTCGTTCGCCAGAAGGCGGCACCGTTTTCGTGATACTCAACGACGCTTCGGAACACTTCAGAGCGTTCAATGCCTGCCGAGTAATTGGCATCCAAGCCGACGAAAAGAAACTCGGCTCTTTCTGGCTCGACCCCTTGGAATGGTCGAACGGAAAACAACTCCTTGAGCATTTGGCTGGGATGCGACTGAAACATGTGGATCACTTCGCCTTCATGATCGCGATGATCAGGGGGATGAGAAATTCATAGAGGCCATCGAATTCTTTTCGAGATCGTGTGCCTGGCGAAGCTCACGGACTGAGCCCACTGGACTGATCTTTCAGTCAGTGGTTTACGCTCCCGAAGACGAGGGTTGGGGCTCACGCTGTGAGCCCTCATTGCCGCTCGAGCGGAATTCCGAACAGTCGAGCAACTTCGGCCGCGTGGTAACGCAGCTCCTGATCGTGTGCCGCAGTCCAGCTCCTGAGAAGAGACCCGTACGTCAGGGCATGAAACCTCACAGTAGCCCCCGTGAGGTCTCCCGCGAGTCGACCCACAGCCTCCGAATGCGCACGAAGCGCAGTCGCAGCAATCGCGCCTCCATCGGGCCAGTTCGAGGGCTCGGCATAGAGATAGACGAGCACGGCCGGCTTGCCCTGCCGCTTTGCCTCGGCCGAAAGTGCCAAGGCATGCTTCACGAGCTGCGCAGCATCGATGGCGGCGTAGCTCTTGCCCGCCACCTTGAGTTCGTCGCGCAGAGCGAGGTACGGCGCCATCCCAACATCCCAGACGTCGCGCCAATATGCCTTGGAGAACGTCGGCAGATGCGGCCCGCGGAACGGCTCGAACCGCTTCGACTCAATCCCGATCAGGTGAGATTCAGTTTCGGCGAACACGTCCAGCCAAGGGTGCCGCCCACCCGCCCATGGAAAGCGGACCTGGTGCTCCAGGCAAACTTTCTGCACCTTCCACGGGAGATCCTCAAGACCGGGAAGCGGCGGCAGCGTCCGGGCGGGCTCCACAAAATAGCCAAAGGCATTGGCGACCAGCGCCGACGAGGATTCCGGGCTGGACATCTTTCCGGACTGGATTTCCTGGCCCGCGGCGGCCTCGTAGGCTCGCACAATGGCCTGCCGGTTCAAATGGGGCAGGAGAAACGGTTCGTGGGACGTCGCGGACATAGACCAAACACGGTAGTTGGCGACCGACGAACTGAAAAGGGACAAACGTCCTGAAATGTCCTGGGACGCCCTCCTGGGTTCAGGCACTCGTTGTTGTTGTGGCCAGCGACGCGGCATAGCGTGCCGTGGCGTCCTGCCGCAGCAGGTCTTTCTTGACCTTGCCCGAAGCAGTCTTGGGAAACTCGGGAACGACGATGACCTGCTCCGGGTGCTTTTGCCGCGCGACCCGCGCCGCGGCCAGCGTCTGGCACACGCCTTCGAGCGTCACGGCGGCGCCGGGCTGCACGACGAGGTAGGCACACACAGTTTCGCCCAGCCGCGGGTGCGGCATCGCGACCACGGCAGCCTGCAGCACGCCCGGGTGCTGGTGCAACAGGTCTTCCACTTCCTTGGCGCTGATCTTTTCGCCGCCGCGATTGATCAGGTCCTTGATGCGTCCGGTGAACACGATCGCGCCTTCTGGCGTGCGGTAGCCGACGTCGCCGGTATGAAAGAAGCCGTCCTCGTCGAACGCCTCGCGCGTGTCGGACTCGCGCGCGTAGCCCAGGAACAGCGCCGGGCCGCGCGCGCAGATCTCGCCTTCCTCCAGGGGGCCGGCCGGCTGGCCCGCGGCGGTGACCAGCTTGACTTCGTAGTCGACCACCTCGCCGTCGGTCTCGGCCGCGAGTTTCTCGTCGCCCTCCCCCGGGTAGCCCAGCGTGATCACGGGCGCCTCGCTCGAGCCGTACACCCGGAAAGCGCGGCATCGCTCGAGCACCCGCGGGACGCGCCGGATCAACTCGGGCGGCACGGCCGCGCCGCCGCAGGGAAACGCCCGCAGGCTGGGCAGTCCGCGCCGCTGCGACTGCGCCAGGTCCAGCAGTTCCTGCAGGAAGGGCGTGGCGCACAGCGTGAGGGAGATGGCCTCGCGCTCGATGAGATCGGCGGCCTGCGCGGCATCCCACTTGTCCATCAGCACGGTGCGCACGCCGTCGTGAAACGGCAGCTCCAGGCCGAAGGTGAAACCGGTGACGTGGGTCACGGGCGAAGGCATCAGCGTGGTGTCGCCCGCGCGGATGCCCCAATGCCTGCTGGCGCGCCGCATCGACCGGGCCAGCGTGTTGTGACTGTGCAGCACGGCCTTGGGATAGCCGGTGGTGCCGGAGGTGTACAGGATGAGCTTGACGGCATCCGGGGACACCTGCACATCGGGCGCCGGCGCGCGCTCGGCCAGCAGCCCGGACAGGTCGCCGGGTGAGCCGGCCTCGCCCTGCACGGTCCATACGTGCTTGAGATGCGGCAGCGCCGGCAGCAGGCCGCGCAGCATTTCCAGATAGTCGAAGCCGCGGAATTGCCGGGCCACGAAGATGCCCTTGGCGCGGCTGTCGGAGAGGATCAGTTCGACTTCGCGGCCGCGGTAGATCGGCACGATGGGGCACAGCACGAGGCCCAGCCGGCAAGCCGCGAGATCGATGAGTACGGCTTCCAGCCAGTTGGGGGTCTGGAACGCCAGCACGTCACCCGCCTGAAACCCGCGTGCCGCGAGGGCCCCGGCGAGGTGACCGGAGCGTTGCCAGGCCTGGCGGGCGGTGAGCTGTTCACCGGCGCAGACATGCGTCACCGCCTGGGGCGTGGCCGCCGCGAGCGAGCACGCGCGTTGCGCCACGGTGCGGTCTTCCCATTCGCCGCCTTGCTTCCAGCACTGCGCATCCTCCTCGTTCCAGCGCACCGGATAGCCGCTGATGTCCTGGCGCAGCGTGCTGGTCATACGGCGAGATAGCGGGTCTTGAGGTCGGGCTGGGCATCGAACGCGGCCCAGTCGCCCTCGAACACGAGATTGCCGCTGTCCAGCAGGTACACATGCTCTGTGCAGCGGCGGGCATAGGCGATGTTCTGTTCGGCCAGCAGCACGGTGAGCCCGAGTTCCTGGCGCGCGCGGCGCACTTCGTCGGCCAGGTCCATGGCGAGCTTGGGGGCCAGACCCTCCGCCGGTTCGTCCAGCAGCAGCACGCTGGGCGACGCCATGAGGCCGCGCACGACCGCCACCAGCTGCTGCTGGCCGCCGGAGAGCTGGTAGCCGAGCCGCCCGAGCAAGGGCGGCAACAGCGGAAACAGCCGCCCCATTGCCTCGACCGAAGTAGCCGGCCGGTCGCTGGCCTGGCCGTGCTGCGCCAGTTCCAGGTTCTGCCGCACCGTGAGGTTGACGAAGATGCGCCGGTCTTCCGGCACCAGCGCCAGGCCCAGCCGCGCCCGGGCCTCGGTGGCAAGCCCCTGCAGATCGCGCCCCCGCAGCGTGATTTGCCCCTTGCACAAAGGACCCGCGTCGAGCACAGCCTTCATCAAGGTGGACTTGCCGGCGCCGTTGCGCCCGAGCAGGGCCACGCCGCCGCCCTCGCGCACGCGCAGGTTCACGCCGAACAGGGCGTGGCTGTCGCCATAGCGGGCATGCAGATCGCGCACTTCAAGCATGGCTGTCCTCGTCGCCCAGATAGACCTCGCGCACGCGCGGGTCGGCGCGAATCTGCTCGGGCGTTCCCGATGCGATCAGCTCGCCGTAATGCAAGACCGAGATTCGATCGGCCAGGCCGAACACGACGTCCATGTCGTGCTCGGTCAGCAGCATGGCCAGGCGCCGCCGTTGCCGGACGGCGCGCAACAACTCGACGGTCGACCGGCGCTCGGCGGACGACATGCCGGCCGTCGGTTCGTCCAGGAACAGCAGCGCCGGCTGCAAGGCCAGCACCATCGCGAGCTCCAGCCGCTTGCGGTCGCCATAGGCGAGCGTGCCCGCGATCGCGTCCGCCTGCCGTTGCAGGCCGGCCTCGGCCAGCAGCGCGGTGATTTCGTCCTCGATGGCACCGGCGCTCTGGGCGGACAAGCCGGCCACCGGGTTGCGGCGCCGCGATCTCGCCTCGCAGGCGAGCTGCAGGTTGTCCCGCACGGTGAGCTTGGCAAACACGCGGGCAACCTGGAAGGTCCGGCCAAAGCCGCGGTGGACCCGCTGGTGCGCGGGCAGCCGCGTGACGTCCTCGCCCTGGAATTCGATGCGGCCGCGGCTGGTCGACACTTCCCCCGTGAGCACCTTGAACAGCGTGGTTTTGCCGGCGCCGTTGGGGCCGATCACCACATGGGCCTCATCGGGCCCCACAGTAACGTCCACCCCCCGCAGCACGTCGATCTTTCCGTAGGCCTTGAACAGCCCCGTGCCGGACAGCAGCGTCGCGTTCGCGCTCATGGCTTGGACTCCGCGAGCGCGGAAGGTGCCGGGCGGCGGCGCCAGAGGCGCGAGACCAGCTCCAGCACGCCGCCGGGCAGCGCCAGGACCACGCCCAAGAGCAGCAGGCCGGTGACCAGGTCGGAGATGCCCACCAGGGTGCGGGTGGCATAGAACACCGCGGACAGCATGACCGCGCCGAGCACGGGCCCCCAGAAGTAGGCGCTGCCGCCCAGCAGCGTGAACAGGATCGGGTTGGTGGAGTTGGACCAGTGGGCCAGCTCGGGCGTGACGATCTGCGCCCAGGGCGCGACCAGGGCGCCGGCCATGGCGGTGGTGAATCCGGCGAAGACGAAGACCGTCCACCGGTGCAGCCGTACCGGGATCCCCAGGAACTCGGCGCGCTCGGGGTCCTGCTTCAGACCTTGCAGCGCCCGGCCGAACGGCGTCGCGATCACCCAGCGGATCAGCGCGATCAGGAGCACGCAGACGGCGACGATGAAGTAGTAGAAGTTATCCCCGGCCGCCAGGTCGATGCGCATTGGGCCGAGCGCGAGCGCCGGCCGCGGCAGGCCGCTCAGCCCGTCGTTGCGGCCCAGCCACCCGGTGTTCGAGATCAGCAGATGCAGCAGTTCGGCGAACGACAAGGTGAGGATGGCGAAGTACACGCCTTCGCTGCGGCGCAGGGCGACGGCGCCGACGATCGCGGCGATGGCCGCGCCGGCCAGGCCGGCGAGCGGCAGCGCCACCAGCAGCGGCAGATTCCATTGCTGCGTCAGCACGGCCGCGCCATAGGCGCCGGCCGCGAAGAACATCGCCTGGCCGAAACTGAGCACACCCGACAGGCCGAACAGCAGGTTGAAGCTCAGGCCGAACACAGCGTTGATCCAGACCATGCCGGCAATGAAGATCAGCCCGCGGTTCAGGGCCGCCGGCAGCAACAGCCCGAGCAGCGCCAGCGCGAGC
The DNA here is from genome assembly GCF_013155545.1 of Caenimonas soli. GTDB lineage: Bacteria > Pseudomonadota > Gammaproteobacteria > Burkholderiales > Burkholderiaceae_C > Ramlibacter > Ramlibacter soli. Next base: position 45,438 of record NZ_JABJVV010000008.1, read on the forward strand.
AGCACGAGCAGGTCGCGCCGCAGCCCGGCACCGGCGAATGCCGTGATTCTCACTGGCGTCTCCCCATCAGGCCCTGCGGCCGCAGCAGCAGGATCAGCGTCAGCGCCGCGAAGAACGGCAAACCGGGCAAGCCGGGCAACACCCATTGGCCGGCGGCGTCGATGAGGCCCAGCAGAATGGAGCCGATGAAGGCGCCGCTGATGCTGCCCATGCCGCCGACGATGATCACGCCGAAGGCATAGATGACGAAGCCGCTGGCGAGCGAGGGCGACAGCGCCTGGTTCGCCAGCAGCAGCCCGCCCGCCAGCCCGGCCAGGCCAAAGCCCAGCGCCACGGTCAGCGTGTACACCAGGCGCACGTTGACGCCCAGCAGCCGGGCCATCCACGGGTCCGCCGCGATCGCCTTGACGAGCCGGCCGCCCTTGGTGCGGTTCAGGAACAACTCGAGCGCGATGTAAGTAACGAAGCCCGCGGCGATGATGAAGAGCGAGAGGCGCGGCACCACCGCCTGCCCCAGCATCCAGGCGCCGTCCAACGATTGCGGCGGCGTGACGCTGTGGTACTTCAGGCCCCACACCAGCTTGGTGGCGCCCTCGCAGACCAGCAGCAGCGCATAGGTGGCGATCAGCACGTAGGCATCCTCGACCCCCGCCAGCCGGCGCAGCACCAGCCGATCGACCACCAGCCCCAGCAACGCGACGGCGAGGCCCGCGACGAGCGAACCGAACAGGTACACCGCCATCGAACCGCTGCTGCCCAAAGCCTGCGCCAGCGAGTAGGCCGCATACGCCCCGATCATGAAGAACCCGCCATGCGAGAAGTTGAGGATGTGCAGGGTGCCGAACAGCAACGTCAGGCCCGCGGCCACCAGGAACGTGGCCATGGCCCAGGTCAGGCTGTTGACCAGCAATGTCAGGATGTCGGCGGGACCCATTGCGCGGCGGTCAGGCGGTTCGCAGCTTCAGCTTCTGGCCGGGCGCCGGCGGCAGGATCGAGGTGCGGCCATCGACCTTGATGTATTGCGCCACGGCGTAGCCTTTTTCGGTGTTGGCCGGCTCGATGTAGACCAGTTCGACGTCCTTCACGGCCTGGTTGTCCTCGCGGCGCATATGGCGCGGCCCGGTCACCGTGTCCCAGGTCAGGCCCTTGAGGTTGGCGATCACCGACGGCGTTTCCACCGACTTGCCTTTCTCGATGGAGCGGGCCAGCGCGTACAGCGCCGAATGCGCCTCGGCCGCCCAGCCGAGCGGCTCGGGGTCCTTGAACATGGCCAGGTAGTCGGCGACGAAGCGGTCGCTCATGGCGTTGCCCTTGTTGGCCGTCGAGTAGTAATGCATGCCGGTCCACTGCGGCGGCAACTGCTGCTTCATGCCGCGCGCCACCAGGAACTCGTTGGCCGAGTCGCACACCACCTTGTAGCGCTGCATCAGCCCGAAGCCGCGCGCCTGCTGGAACATCGTGATCGCGTCGCCGCCATAGGTGGCATTGAAACAGCCGTCGGCCTGCACGCGCAGGGCGGCGGTGATGCCGTTGCGGTAGTCCGACACGCCGTAGGGCATCAGCACCGGATCGATGATTTCCGGCTTTTTCTTGGCGATGGCCGGGTAGAACTCGAGCAGCCCGTCGACGAAGATGCTCCACACGGTGCGGCCGTACTCGTGGTCCGGAACCAGCCCGGTCCAGCGCGTCACGTTCGGGTACTTCTCCGCCATCAGCTTGGCTTGCGCCCGGCCGCGCGCATCGGGGCTGTCGCCCGGCCGGAACATGTTCTCCGAGTACGCCTCGTGGTTCAACTTCTCGGTTCCGGCGCCGCAGGTGAGATGCACGCCCTTCTCCTGCTGCATCACGGGGGCGAGGGCCAGCACCACGGCGCTGGAGATGCCGCCGAGATGCAGGTTGACGCCGGCGCCCAGCAGCTCGCGGGCGGCGGCCAGCGCGGCCGCCGGGTTGGCCTTGTCGTCGCGGATTTCGAGCGCTACCTGGCGGCCCAGGATGCCGCCGGCCTTGTTGATCTGGCTCATGGCCACCTCGGCGCCGTTCTTGACGTAGGTGCCGATGAATTCCTGCGGCCCCGACAAGGGGGTGATCAGGCCGATGCGCAGCGGCCCGCCCTGGGCCCGCGCGAGGTTCGGCAGCGCGAGGCTGGAAGCGGCGGCGGCGCCGAATTGAAGCACGTGCCTGCGGGTGGGATGTTGACGCATGGAGCTCTCCTGGGTGTCGATGGGTGGGTTTCAGCGGCCGGTGAACTGGGGCTTGCGCCGCTCACGGAAGGCCTTCACGGCCTCCGCGTGGTCGGCACTGCGGTTGGACAGGCACTCGTAGGCGAGGCCCGCGTCGAAGTGCGCGTGGAAGAGCGCGCGCAGCGGCAGGTTGCTGGTGATCTTGGTCCAGCGGATCGCCTTGGTGGCGCCGCCGGCGATGCGCTGCGCCAGCGCCTGCACCTGCTCGTCGAGCTGCGCAAGCGGCACCACGTCGGTGATGAGACCGATGCGCTCCGCCTCGGCGGCCGTCAGCAGCTCGCCGGTGAACAGGTACTTGCGCGCCTTGGCGTAGCCGACGAGCTGCGGCCAGATCAGCGCGCCGCCGTCGCCGGCCACCAAGCCCACGCTCACATGCGGATCGCCGATCTTCGCTTCGTCGGAGGCGACGACGATGTCGCTCAGCAGCGCCAGCGTGGCGCCCAGGCCGGTGGCATGCCCGTTCATCTTGCAGATCAGCGGCTTTTCCAGGTCGAGCTGGGTGAAGACGATGTCCTTGCCTTCGCGCGCCATCCGGTCGAACTCGTCGGGGTCGTCCACATGCGACTGCATCCAGTCGATGTCGCCGCCGGCGCAAAACGCCGCGCCGCTGCCGGTCAGCACGACGACATCGGAGTCCGGGTCGCGCTGCGCGTCGGTGAAGACGCGCGAGAGCTCGGTGTGCAGGCGGCCGTTCACCGCATTGCGCTGTTCCGGGCGGTGCAAGGCGATGGTCAGCACGCGTCCGTCACGGCTGAACCTCAGGCATTGGTAGCTATCGAAATCCATCTGCGTCACCTCCCCACCGGGCTGTCCACGAACCGCCGCAAGTGCTCGCGCGGGCTGCCGTAGAGTTGTTCATCGACCACGGCCCGCCGCAGGCAGTGGCTGGCACCGCACTCCTCGGTGATGCCGATGCCGCCGTGCAGCTGCACCGCCTCCTGGGCCAGCAGCCGGGCCTGCGGCCCGATGAAGGCCTTGGCCGCGTGGACCTCGCCGGCGCGGCCCTGCGGGTCGCCCTGCAGCGCGCGCACTGCCTGGGCCAGCACCGCGCGCGATTCCTGCAGGCGTATGTACATGTCCACCGTGCGGTGCACCACGACCTGGTGGCTGCCCAGCGGCACGCCGAACTGCTGGCGCGTCTTCACGTGTTCCAGCGTCAGCGCGAAGGCGGTCTCCATCGCCCCCACGGCATCGGCCGACGCGGCCAGGGCCGCCAGCAACGCGCTGTGCGTGCCGCCCTCGACCGGCAGCGGCTCCGCCTCGCAACCCTCGAATTCCAAAGTCGCGGCGGCGCGTCCGTCCATCAGGGGATAGGGCTTGAGCTTGACGCCCGCCGCCTCGGGGCGGACGGCGAACCACTGCCTGCGGCCGCCGTCCAGCACTTCCACCAGTAGCAGGTCGGCCAGGTCGGCATCGAGCACGACGTCGCGCCCGCCGACCAAGCCGGCGCCATCGACCCGGACCGGCCAAGCGCCATCGGCGAAAGCACAGGCGATGCGCAGGCGCCCTGCCAGCAGCTCCGGAATCCATCGGGCGCGCTGCGCGGCGCCGGCATGAAGCCGGATCACGTCGGCTGCAATGCAACCCGTCGAGACCAGAGGCTCGTTGATGCCACAGGCGCCGGCGACGCGTGCGAGAACAGCGACGCCCCCGATACGCAGACCCAGGCCGTCATCTTCTTCGGCCGTGGCAACGGCCAGCCATCCCAGGCCGGCCATGTCGCGCCAGCGGGATGCATCGAAGCGTGCTTGCTGCGCGCTCAGGCGATGCCGGTCCGCCGGCGCGTAGCGCTCGCGGCCGAAGCGCTCGGCGGCGTCGGCCAGGGCCTGGTCGATCTCGTCCATGGCGGCGAGCGCTTTCACAGCCCCAGCTCCATCTTGGCAATCACGTTGCGCTGGATCTCGTTGGCGCCGCCATAGATGGTGGCCGCCCGCCCATGCAGGTAGTCGCGCACGAGGCCCGGTCCCAGTTCGGGCCCGGTGGCACTGGCCGGCCGGTCCAGGTGCACCAGGGCCGGGTCGTACACCGTGCCGTGCGCTCCCAGCCATTCCATCGTGGTTTCGGCGATCGCCTGCTGCAGCTCGGAACCCCGGATCTTCATGATGGACGCCTCGGCCCCGGGCGCGGCTTGCGGGTCCATCGCCTGAGCCGTCTGCAGGCAGAAGGCGCGCAGCGCATGTAGGCGCAACTCGAGCTCCGCCAGGCGGCGCTGGAAATCGTCCCGGTCCGCGCGCTGGGGATCGGCCGCGACCAGGCTCCTCAGGTGCGCGAGCTGGCGCATCGAGCGGCCCGTCTCGGCGGCGATGACCCGCTCGTTCGACAGCAGGAATTTCGCATAGCCCCAACCGCTGCCCTCCTCGCCGACCAGGTTGCAGGCCGGGACCCGCACCTCGTCGAGGAAAACCTCGTTGACGTGGTGGCAGCCATCCATCGTCCGGATCGGCCGCACCGTGATGCCGGGCGTCTTCATGTCGATCAGGAGGAAGGAGATACCCGCCTGCCGGCGGCCCTCGTCGCTGGTGCGCACCAGGCAGAACATCCAGTCAGCCCACTGCGCGTAACTGGTCCAGATCTTCTGGCCGGTGACGACGTACTCGTCGCCCTCGCGCACCGCCCGCGTCGTGAGGGCGGCGAGGTCGGAGCCCGCACCGGGTTCCGAGTAGCCCTGCGCCCACCATTCGGCGCTAGCCAGGATGGGCGGCAGGAAGCGTTCCTTTTGCCACCGCGAGCCGAAGGTATGAATGACCGGGCCGACGTAGCTGATGCCGAACGGGATCAGCCACGGCGCGCCGCACGCGGCCGATTCTTCCTCGAAAATGAACCGCTGCAGAGGCGTCCAGCCGCGGCCGCCGTGCTCACGCGGCCAATGGCCGGCCACCCAGCCTTTGGGCACCAGGGCGTGCAGGAAGGCGAGATAATCCTCCTTCTCGAGGAAGAGGTTGGCCTGCACTTTCGCGCGCACACGGGCCGGCAGTTCGCGCTCGCACCAGTGGCGCACCTCGGCGCGGAACAGCATGCCTTCCGGGTCGCCGCCGGCACCCGCATTCGCCGGCGGTGTCAGCGCATCCATCGGGGGGTCTTGTAAAATGAACGGTGGTTCATAACTCATTATTGACGCACAGCCAGTCTCCCATAGCTAGGGAAAACGCGGAGCAGGTGCGGGCTAGACTGCAAGCTCGAGTGTGAAAGGATGGCATGGATGAGAAGCGACAGTTCCCGTGAGCGCGCCCAGCCGGGGCGGGTTGCGGCCGCGCCCGAATCGCCCGCCCTGCGCGAGCGCCAGCCGCGCAAGCTCTCCGACGCGGCGGTGCAGGCCCGGGCCCAGCGCGCGGCGCAAACCCGCGACGACCTGCTGTTGTCGGCCGCGCTCGTCGTGGGGGAAAGCGGCTATCGCGATGCCTCGGTGCAGAGGATCACCACCGCGGCCGGGCTGGCGCAGGGCACCTTCTACCTCTACTTTCCCTCGCGGCAGGCGTTGTTCGACGAGCTGCTGCCGCACTTCGGCTTGCAAATGCTGGAGCAGGTGCGCGCCCGCATGGCCGAGGAGCACGAATTTCTTGAGATGGAAGTCGCCGGCCTGAAGGCGGTGTTCGAATACCTGTCGGACAACCCCTGGTTCTGGCGCGTGCTGAACGAGGCCGAGGTCGAGGCGCCCACGGCCTGGGCACGCCATCACGAGGAGGTGACGAGCCGCTATATCCGCTTCCTCAAGCGCGTAAAGGCGGGCGGCGGACTGCGCGCTTACGGCGTTGCAGAGTTGCCCACCGTGGCCCAGTTCCTGGTGGCGGCGCGCGACTACATGTACCGCAGCCACCTGACGAGCCATGCGCCGGGACGGGACATCCCGCTGGCCATCCTGAAGACCTACCGCCGCTTCATCGAACGCGGGCTGGGCGACTGACCGATTCGCGCGGCTACTGCAGCTTCACTTCACCGTCAAATGTGACGCGCAGTCTCGCGTTTGTCAGCGACCCATTTCTTCAGTCCGGCAAGTCGATCGCATTAAGCTCGGCGAGCAGGCCGGCCAAGTCCTTCTGCACCGTGCCCCACAACAAATCTGTCTCGATATCGAAGTATGCGTGAACGGGACCAGCGCAAACCGAAGCATCTCATCCTGGTCCAAATCAGCCCGCGCACGACCTGCGACAAATCCCTGAGCCAACTTCGCAGCATCGATCATGTGGCGAATGCGTACTGCATCTTCAGCTCGCATACTGAACCTCCGCCGTCTTCACCACTTCTTCTCGAAAGTAACGCGACAGATCACCGGGTGTGCGCAAATCTACCTTGCGACCACCAAGCAAATCTGACAGCTCGATCTCCATCGCGGCGATGCCAAATAGTCCGGGCATATGGGCCGGATCGAACTCCACGAGCAGATCGATGTCGCTGTCGGGGCGTGCCGTGCCTTTGAGCTGCGAACCGAACAGCGCCAGACGGCGGATATGGTGAGATTCGCAGAACCGCGCGACTGTCGCTTCATCCAAGTTCAAGGCGGGGTGCATGGACTAATCCTTAGAAAGATGCTTGAAATCTCCACGCCTACGGATGAGGGCTGCGACATGCGGGGAAAATCTGGGAATTCAAAGGGCTTTAGGGCTCAGAAGTAAAGCCTTGAATTCACTAGCAATTTTTCTGCTTTGACTTGCCGTAAAGTTGGGCGAGTCTGAAGGGTCCTGGCGGAAACGGAGGGATTCGAACCCTCGATGAGGCTCTACACCCCATACTCCCTTAGCAGGGGAGCACCTTCGGCCACTCGGTCACGTTTCCTGTAGGGGAGATTATGCCCCATCGGCAGCTCTTCAGGAGGCCGGCTGGTCCAGGTCGAAAGCCCGGTGCAGGGCCCGGACGGCCAGCTCCATGTACTTCTCGTCGATCACCACGGAGGTCTTGATCTCGCTGGTGGAAATCATCTGGATATTGATACCTTCTTCGCTCAGCGAGCGGAACATCTTGGCGGCGATGCCCACGTGGCTGCGCATGCCGATGCCCACGATGCTGACCTTGCAGATCCGGGTGTCGCCTTCCAGCTGGTCCGTGCCCAGCGCCGGCAGCACCTTGGTCTTGAGCAGGTCCACGGCGCGCGCGTAGTCGTTGCGGTGCACGGTGAAGCTGAAGTCGGTCTTGCCGTCCTTGGAGATGTTCTGGATGATCATGTCGACTTCGATGTTGGCATCGGCGACGGCGCCCAGGATGTTGTAGGCGATGCCGGGCTTGTCGGGCACGCCCAGGATCGAGATCTTGGCTTCGTCGCGGTTGAAGGCGATGCCGGATACGACGGCTTGTTCCATTTGTACGTCTTCCTCAAAAGTGATCAAGGTGCCGGACTTGGCCTCCTCGTCGATGTCTATGTCCCAGGGCGTGAAGCTGGACAGCACGCGCAGCGGCACCTGGTATTTGCCGGCGAATTCCACCGAGCGGATCTGCAGCACCTTGGAGCCCAGCGATGCCATTTCCAGCATCTCCTCGAAGCTCACCGTGTGCAGGCGCCGCGCCTCGGGCACGACACGCGGGTCGGTGGTGTACACGCCGTCCACGTCGGTGTAGATCAGGCATTCGTGCGCCTTCAGCGCGGCAGCCACTGCCACGGCCGACGTATCGCTGCCGCCGCGGCCCAGCGTGGTGATGTTGCCCTGGCCGTCCACGCCCTGGAAGCCGGTGATGATGACCACCCGGCCGGCGGCCAGGTCGGCGCGCACCTTCTTGTCGTCGATCGATTCGATGCGGGCCTTGGTGTAGGCGCTGTTGGTCTTGATCGCCACCTGCCAGCCGGCATAGCTCACGGCGTCCAGGCCTTCGGCCTGCAGGGCGATCGCCAGCAGCGCGGACGAGGCCTGCTCGCCGGTCGCGCCCAGCATGTCGAGTTCGCGGTGGAACGCGTCGCTATGTTTGGCCGGCGACAGTTCCTTGGCCAGGCCCAGCAGGCGGTTGGTTTCGCCGCTCATGGCGCTGGGCACCACGACCATCTGGTGGCCGGCCTTGTGCCACTTGGCCACGCGCTTGGCAACGTTGCGGATGCGCTCGGTCGAGCCCATGGACGTGCCGCCGTATTTGTGAACGATCAATGCCATCGGAAGGGAATGAGTAGATGAGGCGGCCGCGCCGCGCAAAACCTGGGGATTATACCTAGTGAGTTAGGGGGACTGGATGCCGGATCTAGTCCGGCATGACAGGCAAAAAGCGCAGACTGTCGCCGTCGCGCTGCACGAAGCCCGTTCCGACCTTGATGCGGATGTCGTGGCCGCGGGTGGCGCAGGCGTCGACCTGGTCCAGCAGTTCTTCCATTTGCGCCGCGCTGGCCGCGCACTGGTGCGCCGTGCGCAGCCAGTGGCGCAAGGCATTGGCCTGGCGCGGCCGGGAGAGCTTGCGCAGTTCCCGGATGGCCGGCGGGTTGCCGACGATGGCAAGGTCGTCCGCCGCCAAGGCCGCCAGCAGTTCCTGGGCCTGCGCCGCATGGCGCGCCGAGCGGGCGAAGGTGTCGCGGAACTGCGGGAAGGCCTTCTCCAGCGCCGGCAGCAGTTCGTGGCGGATGCGGTTGCGGGTGAAGGCGGTGTCGGCGTTGGTCGGGTCGTCGATGAAGGAAACGCCCTGCCCCGCCAGCCAGGCGCGGATGGCCACGCCGCTGACGCCCAGCAGCGGGCGCTCGAAATGCACGCCGTTGCGCAGGAAGCGCTGCGGCATGGCCGCCAGCCCCGGCAGGCCCGCGCCACGGCTCAGGGCCAGCAGCATGGTTTCCACCTGGTCGTCGGCATGCTGGGCCAGCAATACCGACTTCATGCCGAGCGTTGTCGCAGCCTCGGCCAGGGCGGCGTACCGGGCTTTGCGGGCGGCGTCCTCCGGGCTTTCGCCGGGCTCGTTGCGGGCATCGACATTCACCTGATGCAGCGGCACGTTCAACCCGGCGCACACCGTCTCGCAGTGCCGCGCGAAATCATCGGCGGCGGCCTGCAGGCCGTGATGAACGTGGATGGCGTGAAGCTGGCCGGGCCAGGTGGCGGCAGCCGCCAGCAGCAGCGCCGTGGAGTCCGCGCCGCCGCTGAAGGCGACGGCCACGGGCAATGCGGGAGAAGGCCCTTGCAGCGGTGCAAGGGCCGGGTTGTCCGAGAGTTCAGCCAAGCCCCTTGCGGGGCTGCGCCGGGTTGGGGCGGCCCGGCCCCGGCTAGCGCGCGTCGGCTTTGGTGTCGGTGAAGCGGCCATAGCTTTGCAGCCGCTCGTAGCGCCGATCGAGCAGCTCGCGCACCTTCAAGTCGCTCAGCTGGCGCCAGGCGTCGTTCAGGGCGCGCTTGAGAAAGGCGGCCATCTGCTTGTGGTCGCGGTGCGCACCGCCCACGGGCTCGTTGACGATCTTGTCGATCAGGCCCAGGGCTTTGAGCCGGTGCGCGGTGATGCCCATCGCCTCGGCCGCGTCCTGCGCCTTCTCGGCGGTCTTCCAGAGAATGGAGGCGCAGCCTTCGGGGCTGATGACGGAATAGACCGAGTACTGCAGCATCAGCACCGTGTCGGCCACCGAGATGGCCAGTGCGCCGCCGGAGCCGCCCTCGCCGATCACCGTGGTGATGATGGGCACTTCGAGTTGGGCCATCTCGAAGATGTTGCGGCCGATCGCCTCGGACTGGCCGCGCTCTTCCGCATCGATGCCGGGATAGGCGCCGGGCGTGTCGACGAAGGTGAACACCGGCAGCTTGAACTTCTCCGCGGTCTTCATCAGGCGCAGCGCCTTGCGATAACCCTCGGGCCGGCTCATGCCGAAGTTGCGCAGGGCCCGTTCCTTGGTGTCGCGGCCCTTCTGCTGGCCCAGCACCATGCAGGCATTGCCGTTGAAGCGGGCCAGGCCGCCGACGATGGACAGGTCGTCCGAGAAGTGGCGGTCGCCGTGCAGTTCGATGAAGTCGGTGAAGAGCTCGTTGATGTAGTCCAGCGTGTAGGGACGCTCCGGGTGGCGCGCGATCTTGGTGACCTGCCACGGGGTGAGGTCGCTGTAGATGTCCTTGGTGAGCTGTTGGCTCTTCTTGCTCAGCTGGTCGATCTCTTCGGAGATATCGACAGCGGACTCCGTCTGCACATAGCGCAGCTCTTCTATCTTGTTCTCGAGTTCCGAAATCGGCTGCTCGAAATCGAGGAAGGTCTTCTTTGCCAAGGTCACTCCTTGTTTTTTCTGCGGCCGGTCGTCAGTACGCGACTGGCTGCGGGTCCAACGAGCGCCAAATATACCAAGTTGCAACACTGCAATATGGAGCCCAGGCGGCGGCCACTTCCCGGGCGTCGCTGCGGCTGACCGGATCGCCCGAGAAATAATTGCGGCTGATACCGTTGATGAGCCCGATATCGTCCAGCGGCAGCACGTTCGGCCGCATCAGGTGAAAGATGAGGAACATTTCCGCCGTCCAGCGGCCGATGCCGCGGATACCCACCAGTTCGGCGATGATTTCCTCGTCGGCCATTTCCTTCCAGGACTCGACATGGATCGCGTGGGAGTCGAAGTGCAGCGCCAGATCCACCAGGTATTCGATCTTGCGCGCCGACAGTCCCGCGGCCTGCATGTCGTCCACCTTGAGCCTGAGCACATTGGCCGGGCTCATCCGCCGGGGCAGCTTGGCGAAGCGGTCCCACACGGTCTGCGCCGCCTTGACGGAGATCTGCTGGCCCACGATGCTGCGCGCCAGCGTGGTGAAGGCGTCGCCGCGCGACTGCAGGCAAGCATCGCCGAACTGGGGAATCAGGCGCTTCATCACCCGATCTTTCTTCGACAGGTGGCGGCAAGCCTCGTCCCAGTATTCGGGCGTGGTCAGGATGATCGGGGGGTTGGGGCTCAAGAACCGGCCTCCCAGGTGGTGCCTGTCGGCGAGTCTTTCAGCACCACACCCTGGTCCAGCAGCTCCTTGCGAATCCGGTCGGCCTCGGCAAAGTTGCGGGCCTTCTTGGCGGCGGCGCGTTCTGCGATTTTTCGCTCGACCATCGCACCGAGCGTTTCGACCGTCAAGGTACCAGTAACGCTGGTAGTCATCGCGATGCGACCGGATAAGAGCCCTGTGTTTTGTAGGAAACCCTTGGGATCGCCCTGCAGGATGCCCAGGCAGCCACCCAGGGCCTTGAGCAGGCCCGCGACTTGCGGCGACTTGCCGCGGTTGACCTCGGCCGCCAGTTCGAACAGCACGGCCACCGCCTCGGGCGTGGCGAAGTCGTTGTCCATCGCGGTCTTGAAACGGATGGCATACGGATCGGCCCAGTCGATATCCACCTGGGCCGGCGCCACCAGCTCCAGCGCCGTGTACAGGCGCTTGAGCGCAGCGCGCGCATCGTCGAGGTGCACGTCGCTGTAATTGAGCGCGCTGCGGTAATGCGCGCGGACCAGGAAGAAGCGCAGGGTTTCGGCGTCGAACTGCTTCAGCACCTCGCGGATGGTGAAGAAGTTGCCCAGCGACTTCGACATTTTCTCGTTGTCGATGTTCACGAAGCCGTTGTGCATCCAGTAGCCGGCCAGCGGCTTGCCGAACGCGCCTTCGCTTTGGGCGATCTCGTTCTCGTGGTGCGGGAACTGCAGGTCGGCGCCGCCGCCGTGGATGTCGAAGGTTTCGCCCAGCAAGGCGCAAGCCATCGCCGAGCATTCGATGTGCCAGCCCGGCCGGCCCTTACCGTAGGCGCTGTCCCATTGGGCATCGGCGGGCTCGGTCGGCTTGGCCGATTTCCACAGCACGAAGTCCAGCGGGTCTTCCTTGCCTTCGAGCACGGCGACGCGTTCACCGGCATGCAATTCATCCAGCGACTTGCCCGAGAGTTTGCCGTAGCCGGGGAAGCGCCGCACGGCGTAGTTCACGTCGCCGCCCTCGGCCCGATAGGCCAGGCCCTTGCCTTCGAGCAGCTTGACGATGTCCAGCATCTGCGGCACGTAGTCGGTGGCACGCGGATCGTGCGTGGGACGCTCTATGCCCAGCGCATCGAAGTCGCGGTACATCTCGGTGATCATGCGGCTGGTGAGTGCTCGCACCGGTTCGCCGTTTTCCACGGCGCGGCGGATGATCTTGTCGTCGATGTCGGTGATATTGCGAACGAAGGTCAGCTTGTAGCCACTGGCCTTGAGCCAGCGCTGGACGACGTCGAAGGCCACGTTGGCGCGGGCATGGCCCACGTGGCACAGGTCGTAAACCGTCATGCCGCATACATACATGCGAACATGGCCCGGCTCGAGCGGGGAAAAATCTTCCAGGGCACGCGACAGCGTGTTGTAGATGCGCAGGCTCATGGATGTGGGTAGGCGCCGTGTCGCGAAGTGGTGATCGGGTGGCGCGGGTTCAGATTGTCTCTCGCTACAATCCAGCGGATTATGACGCACGCCGGCTCCTTCCTGCACGCAACCTTTCGCCTGCTGGCCCTTGCAGCGGCGCTGTCGGTGGCGCCTGCCTTTGCCGATGACTATGCCGATGTCAACCAGTTGATGCGGTCCGGCAAGCCGGCCGAGGCCTTGGCCAAGGCCGACCAATACCTGGCGGCCAAGCCCAAGGATCCGCAGATGCGCTTCCTCAAGGGCGTGATCCAGACCGAAGCCGGCCGCACCGACGATGCCATCGCCACCTTCACCAAGCTCAACGAAGACTACCCCGAACTGCCGGAGCCCTACAACAACCTGGCCGTGCTCTATGCCGGGCAAAGCCAGTTCGACAAGGCACGTGCGGCGCTGGAATCGGCCGTTCGCGCCAACCCGAGCTACGCCATCGCGCACGAAAACCTTGGCGACGTGTACGCCAAGTTGGCCGGCATCGCCTACAGCAAGGCCCAGCAACTCGACGCGGCCAACGCCAGCGTGCAGCCCAAGCTGGCGCTGATTCGACAACTGTTTCCCCCGGTTGCCAAGGCCAGGTAACTGCCGGCGTAGCTCTGCAACCCCCACCGGGTCCGCGGCGCCGCTACCATGCTACTTTCGGTGTTTTCAGGAGTGTTCCGTTTGATGACTGTCATGACTCGCCGCGCCGCGGCCTTTACGCTGTCCCTCATGCTGGCGGGAGCGGCCTGGGCCCAAGAGGCCCCCAAGGTCAAGTTCGCCACGACTGCCGGCGACTTCGTCGTGGAGGTCTATCCGGACAAGGCGCCCAAGACCGTGGAGAACTTCCTTCAGTACGTGAAGGACAAGCACTACGACGGCACCATCTTTCACCGCGTGATCGAAAATTTCATGATCCAGGGCGGCGGTTACGACGCCAAGTACGTCGAGAAGCCCACGCGGCCGCCGGTCGCGCACGAAGGCCAGGAGGCGCTGGCCAAGGGCGGGCCGCGCAACGTGGTGGGCACGCTGGCGATGGCGCGCACCAGCGACCCGAATTCGGCCAGCTCGCAGTTCTTCATCAACGTGCGGGACAACGCATTCCTCGACCCGGTCGTCATCCCGCCGGGCGACCCGGTGCCGCGCTTCGAGTTCCAAGGCCGCGTCTATGAAAACGTGGCGCGCTCGCAGTTGACGAAATCGCCACAGCTTTACGGCTACACCGTGTTCGGCAAAGTCGTGAGCGGCATGGACGTGGTCAACAAGATCAAGGCCACGCCCACCGCCGGTGCCGGCCCCTTCCCCAGCGATGTGCCCAAGACGCCCATCGTCATCAATTCCGCAACGATCATCCAATAAGGCAGGCAGCCCATGAGCAACCCTAAAGTCGAACTTCATATCGCCAAGTACGGCGTCATCACCCTCGAGCTGGACCAGGAGAAGGCGCCCAAGTCGGCGGCCAACTTCCTGAACTACGTCAACAAGGGCCACTACAACAACACGATCTTCCATCGCATCATCCCGGGCTTCATGGTCCAGGGCGGCGGCTTCGAGCCGGGCATGAAGCAGAAGCCGACGGACGCGCCGGTGGAGAACGAAGCCAACAACGGCCTGAAGAACAAGAACTACACGGTGGCGATGGCGCGCACGCAAGATCCCCACTCGGCCACGGCGCAGTTCTTCATCAACATCGCCGACAACGAGTTCCTCAACCACACGGCGCCCAGCGCGCAAGGCTGGGGCTACGCGGTGTTCGGCAAGGTCGTGGGCGGCGCCGATGTGGTCGATCGCATCAAGGCGGTGAAGACCGGCCGCAAGGGCTTCCACGACGACGTGCCGAACGAGGACGTCGTGATCGAGAAAGCGGTCGCGGTCTAGCGCGCGTGACCGCCACGGCCCTTCCCCGGTTCGAGGAGCTGCTGGCTCCGGGGACGTGGCGCACCATCGATTTCATTTCCGACCTGCACCTGCAGGCGGCGGAACCCGAAACCTTCGACGCCTGGCGCCGCTACATGAGCGAGACGCCGGCCGATGCGGTGTTCATCCTCGGCGACCTGTTCGAAGTCTGGGTCGGCGATGAGCCGGCGCAGGAGCCGGGCTTCGCGGCGGATTGCGCGGCTGTGCTGCAGGCCACCGCCGACCGCGCCTCCCTCTTCTTCATGCATGGCAACCGCGACTTCCTGGTCAGCGATGGATTCCTGCGTGCCTGCCGGACCACGCCGCTGCCCGACCCGACGGTGCTGGGCTTCGCGGGCCAGCGCTGGCTGCTCACGCACGGCGACGCGCTGTGCCTGGCCGACACCGATTACATGAAGTTCCGCGAGCAGGTGCGCAACCCGGCGTGGCAGCGCGAGTTCCTGTCGCGGCCACTGGCGGAACGCCAGGCCATCGCCAGGGAACTGCGCGAACAAAGCGAGGCGCGCAAGCGTTCGGGCGTCGAATACGCCGACGTCGACGGCGCCGCCACGCAGGCGTGGCTGGAAGCCGCCGACGCGCAGGTATTGATCCACGGCCACACGCACCGGCCCGCCGACCATGCACTGGCGGCGGCGCGCCAACGCACGGTGCTGAGCGATTGGGACGCGCGCGCCGAGCCCGCCCGCCAGGAAGTGCTGCGCCTCACGGCCGCGGGCCTGCAGCGCATCGCATTCGACTGATGTTCGGCTGGCTTCGCAAGCGCCGGGCGGCACGTCCCATTCCCGACGAGATGTGGCAGGCCGTGCTGGCCCGCCACCCGTTCCTGGCGCAACGTCCGCAAGCCGAGCTTCAGCGGTTGAGGGAGCTGGCCGCCCAGTTCCTGGCCACCAAGGAGTTTCATGGCGCCAACGGCTTCGTGATCACCGATGCGGTGGCGCTTGCCATCGCAGCCCAGGCGGTGCTGCCGGTTCTGAACCTGGGACTGGGCTGGTACGACGACTTCGTGGGCATCGTGGTGCATCCGGATGAAGTGCTGGCGCGCCGGACCGTGACCGACCATGACGGCGTGGTGCATCACTACGACGAAGTGCTGGCCGGTGAAGCGATGGACGGCGGCCCTGTGATGCTGAGCTGGTCCGATGTGGACAGCGCAGGCGCGAGCGCCGAACGCGGCTACAACGTGGTGATCCACGAGTTCATCCACAAGATCGACATGCGCGACGGCGCGCCCGACGGCTGTCCGCCCCTGCGATCGAAGGCCGCGCGCCAGGCCTGGCTGGCCGTGATGCAGGCCGAATACGATGCCTTCCGCGAGAAGGTGATCATCGCCGAGCGCTTCGGCGGCGAAGAGCCCTGGCTGGACGCCTACGGTGCGACGGGGATCGACGAATTCTTCGCAGTGGCCTGCGAAGCCTATTTCGTCAACCGCCATCGCTTCGAGACCGAGTTCCCGGCCCTGCTGCCCTTGCTGGACGGCTTTTTTGGCTTGTCTTCTAGCGCCGCAGCAGGTTCTTGAGAACCGATTGCAGACGGCGCGCCGTGCCCGCGTCGTAGCCCGAGGCCAGCACCCGCGCCGTATCTTCACCCCAGGTCTGCGCGGGCGACGGATCGTTGCGCCGCGTGAGCAGCTTCAGTTGCAAGGCGCGCCTTGCATCCAGGTGCTCGGCCGGCGTCGGCGCTTCGGCCGCGATCTCCAGCCGCAGCAGGGATTCGGACGCATCGCCGTTGGGCGCTGATCCAAGCGCCTTCACCCAGGCGCCGCGCACGGCCGGTGTCACGGCCTTGCCCAGTTCCTGCTGGCTGGGCACCTGCTCGGCGGTGCGTTGCTCCCACGCCGTCATGAGCTGGGTGAGCGCCTCGCCATGCGCCTGTGCCGCCAGCTTCTTGAGGGCCAGTTGCGCATGCTCCAGGGCTTCGCGCTGCGCGCGGAAGGCCACGTCGCCCAGGCGCGGACCACGGTCCTCTTCCGGCCTGTCGCCGAAGCGGCCACCACCGAAGCGCCCATCGCTGCGTGCATCGCCGAACTTGCCGCCGGGTCCGCCCTTGCGGTCACCGAACTTGCCGCCCCTGCCCATAGGCATGGGCTCGGCCTTCTTCATCCCGGGCCGGTCGTCGCCGCGCATAGCGACCACGGGCTTGGGTGCGGGCTTCTTCGGTGCGACGGGCTCCGCCGCAGGTTGCTCTTCGCCCTGCGTCTCGGTTGAGTCGGCCTCGCCGCTCGGCTCGGCCGCAGCTTCGGCCGCTTCGGGAGCCGGTCCCTCGGCGACCGGCGCAACCACGGCCGGCCCGGCAGCTTCGACCGCCGCAGCCGCCTGGGCCTGACCGCGCAGCGCTGCTTCCAGCGCCGCCATCGCAGCCTTGATCTTCTGCGCATCGCCGGTGGCGTTGGCCGCTTCCAATGCCTTGGATGCCTCCAGCACCGTGCGATCGCGATCGCTCAACGCCGATGCGGCCTTCTCGCGCTCTTCACTCTTACGGTTGAAGGCTTCGTCGATCGGCTTGCGGAACGCGTCCCACAGTTTTTGCTCGTGCTTGCGGTCCAGCGGGATCGTCTGGGCTTCGGCCTGCCAGCGCTGCTGCAGGGCTTTCACGGCATCCACCCGCAGTTGCGGCGCGGCGCCGAGCACCTTGGCCTCGTCGATCATGGCGTGGCGGCGCTCCAGGCTTTGCTTCTGGATGGCTTCCAGCGGGGCGGCGGCCCCCTGGATGGCTTCCTTCCACACCGGCTGCAGTTCGGCAAACGCCTTCTCGCTCAGGTGGCCGGCGTCGCGCCAGCGTCCTTCAAATTGATGCAGGATGCGGCTGAAGCCCTTCCAGTCGTCATCCTTGGCGGTGCGGTTTTCCGCGCCCCAGGCTTTCACTTCCTCGATCAGTGCCAGGCGCTGGGCCTTGTGTTCCGCGGCCTCGGTCTTGACCTTGTCGAGCCAGGCTTCCACGACCTTGTGAGCCTCGTTGCAGGCGTCGTCGAAGCGTTTCCACAAGCCGTGGTTGGGCACCCCACCCTGGTCGGTCTGCTTCCACTGCTCACGCAACGCGCGAAGCTGCTCCTGCATCTTGCGCCCGCCGTAGCGCGGCTTCGGCGGCTGCGGCTCCTGGCCTTCCACCGGGGCGGGGTGTTCGAACAGGGCCTCGGCCTTGGCCACGAGTTCCTGGCGCAGCTGGTCGGCGCGCCAGCGCTGCCAGCCTTCCATCTCGCCGGCGGCAGCCAGCGCCGCGTGGGCCTGGTTCTCCAGCTTGTCGTCGATCAGCTTGCCGTGCTCCTTCAGCGCATTGCGCAAAGCAGCGGCAGCGCCGGCGCTGGCCTTGCCATGGCCTTGGGCGATTTCCTGCTCCAGCTTGGAGAGCACATCGCGCACCGCCTGCGAGGCTTGCGCACGCAGCTCGGGATCGACCTTGGGTTTAGAAGGTTTTGCCGGCGCTTCCACGGGCACGCCGCGCGCCACGCGCAGCTCGTCGGCCCACACCGGGACCGGCGGCAGCGGCGCGGCCGCATCCTCGGCGGCCTTCACCGCCTGGGCCAGTGCGCTCTGGAACGCATCCCACACGGCCTGAAGCTGGGTGCGCGAAGCATCCAGCAACGGCGGAAAGCGGGTGTCGACGCTGGCCCAGTTCGGGTCTTCCAGCAGGGCCTGGGCCTGGGCTTGCCAATCCGGGATGTCCGTGGCCAGGGCGCCGGCGGCCGCCTGTGCGTCCCGCCACGATTTGGTGGAAAGCACCTCGATGCGCTGGGCCAGCAGGACCGCGGCCTCACGCTGCACCTGGACGTGGTGCTGCAGATCTTCAATGCCCTTGATGCGATCGGCGAGTTGGGCCTTCAGCGAAGCCAGCGGTTCGCGGCTCAGGGGAGCGCCTGCCTTGGCGGCATCGCGCTGCCAGGCCATGGCATCGGCGATATTGAGCTTGCCCAGAGCGAGCAGCGCCGTGGCTTTCTCCGACCATTCGGCGGCGAGCACCTCCTGGCCCCTGCTGCGCTTGATTTCGTCGAGCTTCTCGCGAAGCAGCTTGGCCGCGCCCTTGTCGCGCCCACTGAGCTCGCGAAACACCTCTTGCATCTGCTCCAGGCTGGGATTGGCGGCCAGCCACTCGCGCACGCGCGCGGCGCGTTCGCCCGACGTGGGGGCAGAGAAAGCGCCGCCGGTGAGCGTATCGAGTGAGCGGGTGTCGTTGGGTTTCAGGGTGGCTTGGGTCACTGCGATTTCTTGAAGCTAAGGGTGAACGCCCACGATCAGGGCAAACCGCTATTCTCGCCGCGAAACATAGCCGGGCGCAGAAGCCGGTAACTACGGCTCACATACATAAAGAGGAATAGATGGGGAAGAGCAAACGAGAAAGCCCGGACAGACAGCGAAACCGCCTGCCGGGCTTGACGGCTGACGTAAAGTCCTTCGCCGCCGGGGTTCGCGAACAAGGAGTTTTGATGTCCTCGGTCGCGTCGGAAGCAACGGATTGCCTCCAAGTGGGGCCGGGGCTACCACCGAAGTGGCCCTACCGGCTATTTGCCTGATCGCTCAGACCCTATGAAAGTAGATGAGGAGGGACCCCTTTTCAAGAACGCCTTTTCAATGACGAGGACGCCCGCGATTGCGGATATTGGCTTGACAAGAACGGCTGCTCTAGGGTGAAACCCGTAGCTCGGCAGTATTTAGGGTACTCAGCCAAACCCTGTTACCAACGGGCCATCCGACGAGCGGTGGCTTGACAGGCGTTTTTCGTAATACGAAATATTGAGAGGCCCATTGTGGTCGAGCGGTTCTCAGCCAATCCGCCCCATAATGCCTTTAGTCATAAGGGCTTTATGCTATCTAATTTGCAGCAATCCAGCATCGGATCGGCAGGATGTGGGGCCCGTCCGACACGAAAACGGCCGCGCAGCCGACACGAAACAGTGGCTCAGCAGGCGTAAAGTATCTCTTCATTATGTTAATGGAGAATGAAAAGGTAACTTGATATTCTTGACTCGATATTAAGTCGGCACCTAGAATCCGCCCGTCCCCAGCAAAAGTACCGGGGACCCCGAACCCGCTGCCGACCCCGGCTAAGTTGAATCGCTGCGGCGAGCCCCAGAAAAAGGCTCCCGGCAATTTGATGGCGTACCAATCCAAACGAGAGCCTGAGGTGTGATGCTGCCGACGCCGCATCGCGAACCAGGCCCGCGCGTAGAAAGGAAGTGCTATGACAGCGTTAGGAAAATTGGCCGACGGCCTGCGGACCTTTGCGTCCGACATCGCCCAAGGCTTTTTTGAGATCACGCACAACAGCTTCGCCCTCGTCGGCCTGGCCACAGTATTTGCCGTGATCACCCTGACTGCCCGGCCTGACCTGCGTCAAGCCGGCGAATCGAGACTGATGGGCTGGCTGCAGGCTCGCCATGAGGCGACCATCGGCATGCCCGTAGAGCTGGGAGCGATCGACCGCGCCACGGCTTCCCATCCCCAGGACCTGCCCAAACAGCAGGCGGCTGTGGCCTATTGGCTCAGCAAGAAGTACCGAGTGGCGCCCGAGCCGCTGAGCGCCCTGGTAGCCGAGGCTTACGAAATCGGCGAACGCGCCAAGCTGGACCCGACGCTGATCCTGGCCATCATGGCCATCGAATCGGGCTTCAACCCGTTCGCCCAGAGCCCGGTCGGAGCCCAGGGGCTGATGCAGGTGATGACCGGCGTCCACAAGGACAAGTACGAGAACTTCGGCGGCCAGCTGGCCGCTTTCGATCCCGTCACCAACCTGCGCGTGGGCGTGAAGGTGCTGCAGGAATGCATACAGCGCGCCGGATCCCTGCACGCCGGGCTGAAGTTCTACGTGGGTGCGGCCAACCTGGAAGGCGACGGCGGCTACGCCGACAAGGTCCTGGCTGAGCATGCCCGCCTGAAGCAAGTGGCCTCCGGCAGGTCGGTCCCCCTGCTCCAGCCTCCGGTGCTGCGCACGAGTACCCCGATCGAGGCGCCGCGGGCGCCGGCCGAGGACAAGGTCGCCCTCATTTCCGTCTCCTAAGCCGGCGGGCCGGTGGTCCGCTACACTTAGGCTGTACGCGACTGGCGATAGGCGCGGCGCCCCCTGGGGCGACCGGCGCTGACGTGGGATCTAACCACTGGGAAGCGTACCGCCGTATCAGCAATGGGCCGGCGTTCAGCCGTTCGCCTGGGCAGCCCTTGTTTCATATAACAGGGACCACCGTCTTAAGGACTGCCGCATGTACAACCGCAACATCCTCGTCGAACAAACCGATCCCGAACTCTGGGCCGCCATCCAGTCGGAAAACAAACGCCAGGAAGAGCACATCGAGCTGATCGCCAGCGAGAACTACGCCTCCCCGGCCGTCATGGCCGCCCAGGGCACGCAGCTCACTAATAAGTATGCCGAGGGCTATCCCGGCAAGCGCTACTACGGCGGCTGCGAATTCGTGGACATCGCCGAACAGCTGGCGCTGTCGCGCATCAAGGAAATCTTCGGCGCGCAGGCCGCCAACGTGCAGCCCCATTCCGGCGCCCAGGCCAACGAAGCCGTTTTCCTGGCCTTCCTCAAGCCCGGCGACACCATCATGGGCATGAGCCTGGCCGAAGGCGGCCACCTGACCCACGGTATGGCCCTGAACATGAGCGGCAAGTGGTTCAACGTCGTTTCCTACGGCCTGAACGAGAAGGAAGAAATCGACTACGACGCCATGGAGCGCAAAGCCCATGAGTCCAGGCCCAAGCTGATCATCGCCGGCGCCTCGGCCTATGCCCTGCGCATCGACTTCGAGCGCTTCGCCAAGGTGGCCAAAGATGTCGGCGCCATCTTCATGGTCGACATGGCCCACTACGCCGGCCTTATCGCCGCCGGCGTGTACCCCAACCCGGTGCCGCATGCCGACGTGGTGACCTCCACCACCCACAAGAGCATGCGCGGCCCGCGCGGCGGCTTCATCCTGATGAAGCCCGAACACGAAAAGGCCATCAACAGCGCCATCTTCCCGGGACTGCAGGGCGGCCCGCTGATGCATGTGATCGCCGCCAAGGCCGTGGCCTTCAAGGAGGCCCTGGCCCCGGAGTTCAAGGTCTACCAGCAGCAGGTAGCGAAGAACGCCCAGGTGGTCGCCGAAACCTTGGTGCAGCGGGGCCTGCGCATCGTAAGCGGCCGCACCGAAAGCCACGTGATGCTGGTGGACCTGCGGGCCAAGGGCATTACCGGCAAGGAAGCCGAGGCCGTGCTGGGCGATGCCCACATGACGATCAACAAGAACGCCATCCCCAACGACCCGGAAAAGCCGATGGTCACCAGCGGCGTGCGCATCGGCACCCCGGCCATGACCACCCGCGGCTTCAAGGAAGAAGAAGCGCGCATGACGGCCAACATGGTTGCCGACGTGCTCGACAACCCGCGCGACGCGAACAACATCGCGGCGGTGCGCGAGAGGGTCAACGCCCTCACCCGCCGCTTCCCGGTTTACAGGTAGCGCCATGAAGTGCCCCTTCTGCAGCAACGATGAGACCCAGGTGGTCGAAACGCGTGTGGCGGAAGACGGCGACTTCATCCGCAGGCGCCGCCAGTGCCTGAAGTGCGAGAAGCGCTTCACGACCTACGAGCGCCCCGACGTGACCTTTCCGGCGATCGTCAAGAAAGACGGCCGGCGCATCGACTACGAGCGCGCCAAGCTGCAAGCTTCGATGAACCTGGCGCTGCGCAAGCGCCCGGTGAGCACCGAGCAGATCGACAGCGCCGTGGAGCGCATCGAGGAAAAGCTGCTGAACCTGGGCGTGCGCGAAATTCCTTCGGCGCGCATCGGCGAACTGGTGATGCGCGAGCTGAAGAAGCTGGACAAGGTGGCCTACGTGCGCTTTGCCAGCGTCTATCGCAGCTTCGAGGACATCGACGAATTCAAGACGCTGGTGGACGAAGTCAGGCGCTGAGGCGCCCGCTCAGGCGCAGTCGGCAACTTTGATCTTGTTGACGCGCATGCGCCCCACATTGTTGAGAACGACTTCCCGCCCCTCGCTGCTGCTGGCGGAGGCTTTGCAGAGCGTGACTGTCCCGGCCTGGAACGCGCCGCCTACGGTGCGCGTCGTGCCTGTGGGCGAAAACGAGATATAGCGGCTCAGCAGGTGGTTGCCGGAAAGCCGGAACCCGGCCGGCAAGGCCTGGACGCGCTGGATCACCTGTTCCCCAATTTCGGCGGCGCCGTCATTGTCGGCGTCGTGGAAAACGATCCAGCCCTGCCCCCAATCGCCCGTGGCGGCGCAAACGTTCCCATCCATCGACTTGCACAGGGCCACGCGACCATTGCGCTTGATCGCTTCGGCGCGCGCCAGGTGCATGGACGAAAGGAACTCGTTGGCGATCGAGCGCATGCGGATCGAGTCCACGACCGCAGCCAGGGAGGGAAAGGCGACGCCCGAAAGGATGCCCGCAATCGTAAGGACGATCAGCATCTCGATCAGGGTAAAGCCGCGTACGCGGCGGGGAAGATGGGTGGGCGGTGTGGTCATGACCGCACGATACCCAGGATGAGCTATTTAGACTTATGAGAAAAAAGACCTTATTTTGGTGACAAGTTCACATCGCCCAGTATCAATCGGCCGTGTTGGACTTCCAGAAGATCGTCTTGCGCTTGGAGCTGATCGGGGGCTTGACCTCCTGCGGGGCGATACCGGCGCTGGCACCGCCGCTGCGCTGCGCTGCGCCGATGGCTACCGTTTCGTCCTTGTCGCCCACGCGCACGGTGGCGAGCGTCGGGGAAGGTGTCAGACCGCCGCCCGCAAAGACCGAGGAACGGGAGCCGCCACAGGTGGCGCTGCTGACGCCGATCGATCCGCTGGCGTTGAACAGGTTGACCCAGTAACCGCGCGCCTCACCCAACGGGTTGGTACAGGCGTTGGTGCCGCCCGGGGTGGCGCGGTTGGTGTTGAAGGTGACCATGCCGGCCGCAATCAGGGCCGACGTGACGCTTTGCTCGCCCCGGCCGGGCAACCCCATGTACCAGCCCTTCAAGCCCGAGCTCGGCGTGACGCCGGGCGTGGCGCAGGTGGAGGCCGTGGCATCCGTGAAGTTCTTCATGCCGGTGTCGGTGTCCATGTTGACTGCCGTAGCGGTGGTCGATGAGGCCGGGACGGTCAGGTCGTCCAGGTACACGTAGAAGCGGTTGGTGATCTGGTCGTCGTACGGGTACTGGCTGGACAGGGGATGCTCCCGGTCGCCCGAGCCCACCGCGACATACATCTTGGTGCTGGTCCGCAGCAGCGCCGGCGGATAGAGGAACTTGCGTCCGCCACCGGTGGTGTAGGCCACTTTACGGATGCTCCACGCGGCATCGGCCTGGGGCACCAGGGTCGCATTCGAAAAGTCGATGCGCCAGATGTCGCCGGTGGTCGTGACCGCGTAGGCGTAATCGACGGAACGGTCGCCATTGGCATCGGACATGGCGATGTCCGCGACTACGCTGCCGCCGGGGGTATCGAGGTGCTTGATCAGGGCCCCGGTATCCGCATTGATGATGTAGACCCCGGTGCCCTTGCGGCTAGCGCAGGTCGGCGAGGCGTCGTCGGTGTCCTCGCAGCTGTCGTAGCCGCCGCCCACGACCACGACCGGGGTCGTGGTGGAATGGCCTTTGAGGAAGGCCACGCTGGGAATGGACCAGGTTTGGCCCATGTTCTCGAAACCAGTCGTGCATCCGGTGTTGTCGGTGAGGTTGGGACAGCCGACACGCCACTTGAGCGTGGGCGCCGTGGGGTTGGTCACGTCGAACGCGTACAACATCCGTCCACCCCGGCGCTGGCTCGGGAAAATCCAGACTTTCGAGTTATCCGCGGTCTGGTAGATGCCCACAGAACCATCGAAGAAGTAGTCCTTCGACTTGGGGGTCAAGGCGGCGGGAACGTTCGGAAAGTTCAGGAAGGGCGAGTTGTCGTGCAGCCGCTGGAACTTGGTGTAATGCTCCGGCGCCACAAAAGCCCAGCGCTCCTGGCCCGTCGCGGCATCCACGGCCCGGAACATGCCGTCGTTGGAGCCGTAGTAAACGGTCACGCCGTACGTCGCGGTGCCGTAGTTCACCGGCAAAGGCCGCGAGTGGATCACATCTCCGTGGAGGGACGGACGGGTTCGCGCAGTCGCCGAGGGGGTGATGAACTCAGAGTACGGATACGTAGTGACACCGTCCACCACCGTCGACGTGCCGTCGTCGTAGCCCTTGACCCAATTGAGCATGGTTGTCGACCACCCCGTGTTCGTGGTGGTGATCGGCTCCAGCTTGGAGGTTGTGGAGGTCGAGTAAGTCTGGATCGAGCGGCTGACGGTCCAGGTGGGCGAAGCATTGGTCACGGAGGGGTTGTTGCCCTTGCGAATGACCTCGGCCACGCCGCCCTTCTCCACCACCGGGCCATCGGGCATGTCGGACCATTGACTGCCTGTCACGCCATTCAATGTGGGATAGACCGTACAGCCGCTGCGCGACAGCGC
Organism: Caenimonas soli; assembly: GCF_013155545.1. GTDB lineage: Bacteria > Pseudomonadota > Gammaproteobacteria > Burkholderiales > Burkholderiaceae_C > Ramlibacter > Ramlibacter soli. Next base: position 70,278 of record NZ_JABJVV010000008.1, read on the forward strand.
GTTGTCCCGGGTATCTGTCCAGAAGCTGCCGGAATCGCTGGTCCAGTGGCTGATGGCGCAGCCCGTCACGAAACCGGTCTGAAGGTTCACGACGCCGGTGCCGAGGACATCGCCCAGATCGATGGCGCCGCTGGCAGTCTTGATCAGCTGGTACTGCTTGAGGTTGCCCAGCCAGCGCGGCTCGGCCGTCGTGTTCGGCCTGAACATACCGATGAACACCTGGTTCAGGCTCTGCGAGCGGTTGGTGGCGCTGATCGGAAGGCTGGCCGCCGCGAAGTTGGAGTTCACGGCATTGATCTGGGCCAGGATCTTGTCGAACCCAATCTCGATATCCGCCTGGTTCTTCACCGCGAAATACATACCCCCCGCCGAGATCGCCGCGCGCTGCAGGACCGCGGAATGGGAGACGTTGTGCTGCTTGTTGTACGCATCCAGGATATGAACGGTGATGCCGTTCTGATAGAGCATGCGCGCCCACTCGTCCGTCCAGCTGACGTCGGATACGCCTGCCAGCAGCGGAAGCGGATCCCCCGCGCTCACCGACTCATAGCTCTGGCTGCCCGTCGGGATAAGGCCCTGGGCATTGTTGACGACGAAGATGACGTGGTTGTTGCCGCACGAGTTCGCGACCGGGCCGAGGTAGTTGCCGTTCGACTTGAGCGCGAACTCGCTGTTCAAGCCCTGCGCGAACGCAGTCGGCTTGTTGGTTCCGCTCGAGGGGTTGCCGAGGTTATTGTCCTTGTCGACGTTCGACGCCGGGTCATTCCCGCTGACGTACCCGCCGCGGAAGGGCGACTGGGCCTTGAAATACTTGTACACCTCATACAGCGCGGCGGCCTCGGCGTTGTCGTTGACCTTCTCGGCCGGGCTGTTGATGTCGGCCTTGATGTGGTTGAGGATGTTCGTCAGGGCGGTCTTGTTGGCCGCGGTGAGCATGTCGCGCAGGCCGAACCGGATATAGCCACCCGCCGAGCTGCCGCTGCCGGTGAAGCCCGCGAAGCCCATGTTGGCGTCCCAGGCCTTGGCATTCAATACGTTGATCAGCGCCTGGAGTTCGGCCGCACCCTGCTTGCCGCCGTTGTCCGGCCAATCTTGCGCGGAACGTGCCCAGTTGGACGAGTTGTCCACCATGATCATGATGTTGGGTTTGCCGCCCCCGGTGGTTCCCGCCATGAAGATGTCGATGTCGTCCGCCTGGGCGGGTGACATCCACGCCAGGGCCGCGAACGCCCCGGCGCAGCAGCCGACGGCGCGGGCCGTGGTCCGGAGTCGGGCGTACAGCTTTTGGTACATGGCGGGCTTCCTTTCGGGATCTTTCAATCGATGCTTGTTCTTGGGGCTGTCACGGGCAGGCGGTGCTGACGGCGTCGTTGGACACCCGCATCTCGATACCCTGTGTCACCACGGCCTTGGCCTGGGAAACCCGCTCGGTCGCTTGGGCGTTGAGCTCCCACATGCTGTCCGAGCAAAGGGAGGCGCCGGAGACGACGCCCTCGATGCCGAACTGCTGCTTTTCTTCCACGATGCAGGCCTGATCCTGCTCCTTGGTCAGGTCCAGGCTGGCGGCAGGGATCGACTTGACCTGCGTACAAAACGGCTGCGGCGACATCGCCACCACGATCACCGTCTTGCCGTCGCCGTAAAGGTCGACGCAGCGGCTATTGGGCGGAGGCGCCGTGCCGGCCGGACAATTCGAATTGTCCAGCACGTTGCCAGGCGCCTCCGCGAATGTCGGTGTGCTCACGACTTGGTCCAGCATGGCCTGAGCTGCGTTCTCAGCCTGCGCCTGCTGCTGCGCGTTGTCCACGACCTGCAGGCTGCTTTTGCCGATGGTGAAGGAGGACAGCGCCATGATGGTGAGCAGCACCAGCATGATCAGCGACAGGATCAGGGTCACGCCCTTTTGCTTGTGTCTCATGATGGCGAAAACCTCCTGCCGCTCGCATTCTGGAAACGCACTACTTCCTGGAACACGCTGCGCTTGTATGCATCGTTGAACGGACCCACCGAATTGGTGCCGGCGCTGCCCGTCGTGGCATGCGCGAGTTGCCCCAGCACGTAGGTCTTGGAGTCGATATGGCCCGGCGACGGGTCCACGCCGCGGCTGAGGACGAACACCTTCGCCGACACCACCGATGTCCAGTGCCCAACGCAAGTCGGCGTGGTGGCATTCGTGCAGTTCAGGTACAGGTCGGGCGAGGCGCTGTACACATCGGCGTTGCCGTCGCCATTGGTATCCATGCCGTATTCCAACTGGAGGTTCTCCACCCCTTGGACCAGCGAAGTGGTGGTGAAGCCGGTCGGCCCGAGTTCGGCCCGCTTGAGGGTCGGGATGCCGTCCCCATCCTTGTCGTTGGAGGCCACGTAATAGATCCTCACCAGGAAGCGCCGGATTTCTGCCTGGGTGGTGCAATCGCGCTTGGTCAGCGTGAACGTGGCGGTGCTGGTGCTGAGCTTGTAGTAGTTGTCCACCACGCCGGTGGCCAGCTCCGGGTTGACGGCATCGTTGCAGGACGACGCCTGGAACGCCGGCGCTCCCGCCGAAACGGCGGGACAGGTGCCCACGCCCGCCACGCACCCGCTGGCGCGGCGTGTCACCACGATATCGGTGTTGGCCTTCAAGCCAGTGAGGCATGCCGCCAGCGTGGTAGCCGCCGCGTTGTCGTAGCCCTGCACATAGAGGGCCATGGCCGACTGGAACGCCGCACCGGCCACATCGGTGTCGCACGCGTCGGGCTTCGCAGCCGGCGCCGCGAGCTGCCGCGGGTCGAACACGGAGAAGTAGCCAGCATGGTGCAAGTCGCTGCCCATGACCTCCAGCGCGTAGCGGCCGTTCTCGATCTTCTGGTTGGCACGCTCGGTTTCGTTGCGGCTGCGGCTGTTATTGGCGAACAGGATGGCCATGGCAGTGACGATCACCATGCCGATGCCGATCGCCACCAATAGCTCGACGAGGGACATTCCGCGCGCGTGCCGCGCGGCGCTGGGGATGATGCGGGGCTGAGTGTTCATGAGCAAGTGGGCAGTGGGATCACCACCTGGGTAGACACGGCCTTGCGCAAGGTTTCGTCGCCGTATTGGTTCTGGCCGCAGGTCACGGCGGGAGCAACCGTGGAGTTCATTCCCTGCCAGACGACGCTCAGCCGGTACTTGCCAGGCTGGCAAATGCCGATAGCGGGATTGGGCGCTTGCAGCTGTTCCACACAGCCGCGCGCACCTACCATGGCGCCGATATTGGCATCGGTGGCGGTCTTCTCCGCGGCTCCCTTGAGAGCGTTGCTCCATTCGCACAGGTCGATCTGCGCCCGCGTTCCTGCCGCAGCGCACGATACTGGCGCCGCGTCACCGGTGCCCACCGCTGACGCGGTGATATAGCTGGCGTTCTGGTCCCGGTTGGCTTGCAGCCGCTGGGTCATGTCCTGCACCAGGGTCAGGGCCTGCGCGCGCTGGTACGACTCCAGCAACGCCGCATTCATCTTGGTCTGCAGCCCCGCCAAGGCCAGCAGGCCGAATGAGGTGATCAGGATGGAAACCAGGACTTCCATCAGCGCGGCGCCACGCTGGCGCCTGATCGGCAAGGTGGATCGCCCACTCAGCATGATGAACCCTCCTTGACATAAGGCCGGCCGCTCGGGTCCGCCGAAATGCACCGCACCACATCCGTGCGCGATGAGCTGAAGACAAATTGCGGGACGGCGGCCGAGGCCCGGCCCGTCGAGCGGAAGATGACGCTGGTGGCGCTGGTGGTCACGGTCACGCTGGATGTCGGCCCACGGACATCGAGCGCCACCCCGCCATCGGGATCGAGAATGGACCAGCCGTTCGCCCAGCTCCCGGCCTCGGGGCTGATGGTGACGTCTTTATTGCGCTTGACCGCCTCGGATCGCGCCTTGACAAGCGTGAGGTGCAGATCGCCCGCCGCCGACCGCAGGCGCTGCGTGGCCACCAGCTTGCTCATGGAAGGCGCCGCCAGGCCGGCCAGGATGGCCAGAATGGAAAGCACGACCATCAACTCGATCAAGGTGAAGCCTTTGACGTGAGCTGCTCGCATGATTGGCTTACCACTTGCCCACTGGCAACTTGGTTCCGTTGTGGGTGATGCTCAACGACCCGTCCGGCACCTGGGACTTGCCTGCAATAGGCGCAGCCGTCGCGGTGAACGTGGGTACCGTGCTGGTTCCGACCGTGATGCTCAGCGTGTAATAACCGGTGACGTCCGGCGGCTGGGCGACCTTGAGATCGGTGGCGTTCGCCGCGTAGGACCTGTTGTCCATCAGGTACTGCTGCTGCTTCTGGGCCACGTCGGACAGATACGCTTGGGCAGTTGACCGGCGATTCTTCATCACCGCGTTGTTGTAGGACGGATATGCGATGGCAGCCAGGATGGCCACGATCGCCACGGTGACCATCAATTCGATCAGCGTGAATCCCTCCTGCTTGACCTTGCGCATGCCTTCTCCTCTTTTTGTTGCCATAGACCGAGGCTGAACCATAACTGAAGCCCGTGACAGCCTAACCGCCCGCCCGACAACCGGTCGCTTTCCCCGGGCGAGTGGTTTGCCCGAGAATAGGCCGTGATGGAATCGATGGACCCGTTCATGCAGCAAGCCCTGGCCCTGGCCCGCCTGGCCGTGGGCTTGTCCGAGCCCAATCCGCGCGTGGGATGCGTCATCGTTTCCTCCGACGGGCAGCGCGTGCTGGGCGAGGGCCACACCCAGAGGGCCGGCGAGGCCCACGCGGAGATCATGGCCCTGCGCGATGCCCAGGCCAAGGGCCATGCGGTCGCCGGAGCCACTGCCTATGTGACGCTGGAGCCCTGCTCGCACCAAGGTCGCACCGGCCCCTGCTGCGACGCCCTGGCCGCCGCCGGGATCGGCAAGGTGGTGGCGGCCCTGCCCGACCCCAACCCGCTGGTGGGAGGCCAGGGCTTCGCGCGGCTGAGGGCAGCGGGCATAGACGTCGTGGTCGGCCCCGGGGCTGCCGAGTCGCGCGAGCTCAATATCGGGTTTTTCAGCCGGATGGTGCGCGGCACGCCCTGGCTGCGCATGAAGGTGGCGGCCTCCCTGGATGGAAAGACCGCCCTGGACAACGGCGCCAGCCAGTGGATCACCTCCGAGCAGGCGCGCGCCGACGGCCACGCCTGGCGGGCCCGGGCCGGCGCGGTGCTGACCGGAATCGGCACCTTGCTCGAGGACAACCCCCGGCTCGACGTGCGCCATGCGCCGACGGCCCGCCAGCCCGACGCCGTGGTGGTGGACAGCCGCCTGGAGACACCGCCGGATGCCAATATCTTCCAGCCCGGGCGCCGCCTTTATATCTACAGCGCGGTAGGCGATGCCCAGCGCCAAGCGGCGCTCGAGGCCCGTGGCGCCACGGTCATCGCCATGCCGGGGCCGGGTGGCAAGGTCGATTTGGCGGCCATGCTGCGCGACCTGGCGCAGCGCGAGGTCAACGAACTGCATGTGGAGGCGGGCCACAAGCTCAATGGATCGCTGATCCGGGAGGGCCTGGTGGACGAAATGCTGGTCTACCTGGCTCCCAAGCTCGTCGGCCAGGGCCGGGAAATGGCGCATTTCGGCCCCTTGGCCGACCTGGCCCAGGTGGTGGCGTTCGAGTTCCTCTCGAGCCGGATGACAGGGCCCGATCTGCGCCTGATAGCCCGCATTCCCGGTCGCGACGCGTTCTAGGGGAAAATACGGGCATGTTCACCGGAATCATTACCGGCGTGGGGCGCATCGCCGCCGTCCACGACCTGGGAAGCTCTTTACAGCATGGCAAGCGTCTCACCATAGAAACGCCCGCCGGCTACCTCGACGACGTGGGCCTGGGTGACAGCATTGCGCTCAACGGCGCCTGCATGACGGTAACGGCCGTTGACCTGGCCAAAGGCCAATTCACGATCGATATCTCCGCCGAGTCGCTGGACAAGACCGCCGGCCTCACGGAGCCCGGCCCCATCAACCTGGAAAAAGCCTTGCGCGCCCACGACCGGCTGGGCGGCCACATCGTGGCGGGCCATGTCGATGGAATAGGCACCGTGACGCGCTTCGCCCAGATCGGCGAGAGCTGGGAGCTGCGCTTGATGGCGCCCCGGGCGCTGGGCAAATACCTCGCCTACAAGGGCTCCATCACGGTGAACGGCGCCAGCCTCACGGTGAACAGCATCGCCGACGTGCCCGAAGGCACCGAGGTCAGCATCAACCTCATCCCCCACACCGTGCAAAACACGGCGCTGGGCCAGCTCAAGGCGGGCAGCCGCATCAACCTCGAGATCGACCTGATCGCCCGCTACGTCGAACGCATGCTCACCGCCGAGCCCCAAATCCTGAAAGCATCCGCATGAGCGCCTCTGTTTCCATCTCCCCCGTCGAAGACATAGTCGCGGATATGCGCGCCGGGCGCATCGTCATCCTGGTCGACGAGGAAGACCGCGAAAACGAGGGCGACCTGGTGCTGGCCGCCGACCATGTCACGCCTGAAGCCATCAACTTCATGGCGCGCTTCGGCCGCGGCCTGATCTGCCTCACCCTCACCCGCGAACGCTGCGAGCGTTTGCGCCTGCCGCCGATGGTGGCGCGCAACGGCACCAAGATGAGCACGGCCTTCACGGTGTCGATCGAGGCCGCCGAGGGAGTGACCACAGGCATATCCGCCGCAGACCGCGCCCGCACGGTACAAGCCGCGGTTGCCAGGGACGCGAAGGCCGAGAACCTGGTCCAGCCCGGGCACATCTTCCCCCTGCAGGCCGTGGATGGCGGTGTGCTGATGCGCGCCGGCCATACCGAAGCCGGCTGCGACCTGGCCGCCATGGCGGGATTGACGCCCGCCTCCGTGATCTGCGAGATCATGAAAGACGACGGCACCATGGCGCGCCTGCCCGACCTGCAGCTGTTCGCAGCCGAACATGGCCTGAAGATCGGCACCATCGCCGACCTGATCGAACACCGCAGCCGCAACGAGTCGCTGATCGAGAAGGTCGGCACGCGGCCGCTGCAGACCGCGCATGGCGAATTCATCGCCCACGCCTGGAAGGACAGGCCCAGCCAGGGCCTGCACCTGGCGCTGGTCAAGGGCCAGTGGTCGCCCGACGAAACGGTTCCGGTCCGGGTGCATGAGCCGCTGTCGGTGTTCGACGCGCTCGAAATCAACCGCTCCATGCACTCGTGGAACCTGGACGCCAGCCTCGAGTACATCGCCGGGCACGGCAAGGGTGTGGCTGTATTCCTGAACTGCGGCGAAGACGCACAGCAGCTGCTGGCGCAGTTCCAAGGCACGGCCAAGGCCTCGCACGCCCCCGAGCGCGGCCGCATGGACCTGCGTACCTACGGCGTGGGCGCGCAGATACTGCGCGAATGCGGCGTGCACCGCATGAACCTCATGGGCAACCCGCGCCGCATGCCCAGCATGGCAGGCTATGGCCTCGAGATCGCAAGCCATATCGCCCCCCACGGACCTCAATAGAACACGAAAGAACAACAATGTTTGGCGCAGAAAAAGGCAAGGCCGGCAAACTGGACGGCAAGGGGCTGTATATCGGCATCGTCCAGGCCCGCTTCAACGAAAGCATCACCAACGCGCTGGCGCAAGCCTGCAAGGCGGAGCTTGCGGCATTGGGTGTCGCCGAAGACCACATCGACCTGGTGCACGTGCCCGGGGCGCTGGAAGTCCCGGTGGCGCTGCAGGCCATGGCCGAAAAAGGCGGCTATGACGCCCTGGTCGCCCTGGGCTGCATCATCCGCGGCGAGACCTACCATTTCGAACTGGTGGCCAACGAATCGGCCGCCGGCGTGACGCGCATTTCGCTGGACTACCAGCTGCCGATCGCCAACGTGATCCTCACTACCGAGAACCTGGAACAAGCCGTGGCCCGGCAGACCGAGAAAGGCCGCGATGCGGCCCGTGTCGTGGTCGAGATGTGCCACGTGCTGGACGACCTTTGATGAGCGACGACAACAAGCCGGCCACGGGCCCCGCCCCGCGCCAAAGCCGCACCGGGCTCACCAGCACCGGCGCCCGCAAGGCCTCGGCCAAGTCCGCGCGCAGCCGTGCCCGCGAGTTCGCCCTGCAGGCTCTCTACCAGCACCTGGTCGGCCACAACGATGCGCAGTCCATCGACGTCTTCACCCGCGACCTGGCGGGCTTCCACAAGGCGGATTCGGTGCACTACGACGCCCTGCTCCACGGCTGTATCGGGGAAGCCGCGGAACTCGACGCCCTGATCCTGCCGCTGCTGGATCGCAAGATGGAAGAAATCTCGCCTATCGAGCACAGCGTGATGTGGATCGGCGCCTACGAGTTCCTGCACTGCCCGGAAGTCCCGTGGCGGGTGGTCCTCAACGAGTGCATCGAGCTGGCCAAGGAATTCGGCGGCACCGACGGCCACAAGTACGTGAACGCGGTGCTCAACGGCCTGGCCGCCACGCTGCGCACGCCCGAAGTGGAAGCGGACAAGGCTTCCGGAAGGGCCAAGGGATGAGAATCTCCGCGCGCGCCGAGAAGATCGAGCCGTTCTACGTGATGGAGGTCGCGAAGGCGGCTTCGCAACTCGCCCGCGAAGTGGCGCACACCGACCGGCCGATGATCTTCCTGAACATCGGCGAGCCGGATTTCACGGCCCCGCCGCTGGTCCAGGAGGCCGCGGCCAAGGCCATCCGCGACGGCGTGACCCAGTACACCCAGGCCACCGGTCTGGAGACGCTGCGCGAGCGCATCAGCGGCTGGTATGCCGACCGGTTCGGCGTGCAGGTTCCGGCGCGACGCATCATCGTCACCGCAGGCGCATCGGCGGCCTTGCAGCTGGCCTGCCTGGCGCTGGTCGAGGCCGGCGACGAGATCCTGATGCCGGACCCCAGCTACCCCTGCAACCGGCATTTCGTGAGCGCCGCCGACGGCCAAGCGGTGCTGGTGCCCACGACCGCAGCCGAGCGCTTTCAGTTGAGCGCCGCCAAGGTGCAGGAGCATTGGGGCGACAAGACCCGCGGCGTGCTGCTGGCGTCGCCTTCCAATCCCACCGGCACGTCGATCCACCCGGACGAACTGCGCCGCATCCACAGCTTCGTGAGCGGCAAGGGCGGCATCACCCTGCTCGACGAGATCTACCTGGGCTTGAGCTACGAAGAGACTTTCGGCCACACCGGCCTGGGCCTGGACGACCAGGTCATCAGCATCAACAGCTTCTCCAAATACTTCAACATGACGGGCTGGCGCCTGGGCTGGATCGTCGTGCCCGAGGCGCTGGTGCCCGTGGTCGAGCGGCTGGCGCAGAACCTGTTCATCTGCCCCAGCGCGGTGGCGCAGCATGCGGCCCTGGCCTGCTTCGAAGCCGAGAGCCTAGCCGAATACGAGCAGCGGCGGACGCAGTTCAAGGCGCGCCGCGACTACTTCATCCCGCAGCTCGACGCCATGGGCCTGTCGGTTCCGGTCGTGCCCGACGGCGCTTTCTACGCCTGGGCCGATTGCTCCAAGGCTTGCCAGAAACTCGGCATCCGGGACAGCTGGGAATTCGCCTTCGAGGTGATGAAGCGCGCCCATGTGGCCGTGACCCCGGGCCGCGATTTCGGCACCGCGCAAACCCCCAACTTCGTGCGCTTTTCCACGGCCAACTCGATGGCGCAGCTGCAGGAATCGGTGGCGCGGCTGCGCGCCCTGCTCGCCTGACGATGTCCTTCGAATTCCCCATTCGCGTCTACTGGGAAGACACCGACGCCGGCGGCATCGTCTTCTATGCCAATTACCTGAAATTCTTCGAACGGGCGCGCACCGAATGGCTGCGCTCCCTGGGGATCGAGCAACGCAGCCTGCGCGAAAGCTCGGGCGGAATCTTCGTTGTCGGGGAAACCTCGGTGCGTTATCGGCAGCCGGCGCGCCTCGATGACGAACTTCTTGTTACGGCCCGCGTCAAAGAATCGGGCCGTGCGTCTTTGATAATTGCCCAGCAGGCGTTCCTGCGCGGCAGCCACACCCTGCTTTGCGAAGGAACGATCCGCATCGGGTGGGTCGAGGCCGACACACTGAAGCCTGCGAGAATCCCGCCCACTATCCTGGAAGCACTGAAACCATGAACCAAGACCTGTCGATCCTGCAACTGGTGCTCAATGCCAGCTGGGTGGTGCAACTCGTCATGCTGCTGCTGATAGGGGTATCCATCTCCAGCTGGGCCGCCATCTTCCGCAAGCTGTTCGCCCTGAAACGGGTCAACACCCTCAACGACGACTTCGAGCGCGACTTCTGGTCCGGCACCAGCCTGAACGACCTGTTCTCGGCGGCGGCGCAGAACGCCAAGACGGCCGGCCCGATGGAACGCATCTTCGCCAGCGGCATGCGGGAATACAGCAAGCTGCGCGAACGCCGCATCTCCGACGCCGGCACCCTGCTCGACGGCGCGCGCCGCGCCATGCGCGCCAGCTACCAGCGCGAGCTGGATGCCGTGGAGACCCACCTCTCGTTCCTGGCGTCGGTCGGCTCCGTCTCGCCTTACGTGGGCCTGTTCGGCACCGTGTGGGGCATCATGCATGCCTTTATCGGCCTGGCCAGCCTGCAGTCCGTGACGCTGGCCACCGTGGCCCCCGGCATCGCCGAAGCCCTGGTCGCCACCGCCATCGGCCTGTTCGCCGCGATCCCGGCCGTCGTGGCGTATAACCGCTTTGCCCGCGACATCGACCGCGTCGCGATCAAGCTGGAGACCTTCATCGAAGAGTTCTCCAACATCCTGCAGCGCAACCTGGGCGCGCACTCGGCGTCCGGGCACTGACACCGGAGCACCACATGCCAGCTACTGTCAGCCGGGGCCGCGGCCGCCGCACCATCAACGAGATCAACATGGTCCCGTTCATCGACGTCATGCTGGTGCTGCTGATCATCTTCATGGTGACGGCGCCGCTCATCGCTCCAAGCATGATCGACCTGCCCAGCGTGGGCAAAGCCCCCAAGCAACCCGACCAGGTCATGCAGGTGATCATCGGCAAGGACGAGACGCTGGACCTGAAGATCAACGACAGGACCGTGCGCCTGACCCTGCAAGGCGTGACCGCGGCGGTGACCGAGGCCCAGGCCGGAACCACGCCCGGCAGCAGCGCCGTCGTGATCAGCGCCGACCGCAACGTCAAGTACGACAGCGTGGTGAAGGTCATGGACAGCCTGCAGAAGGCGGGCGTGCAGCGCGTCGGCCTGTCGGTGCAACTGGCCAAATAAGCACAGCATGCACGACAGCGCCGATCGCCTCGATTTCGCGCCGCCGCCGGAACCGGCCGCCATTCGGGCTTTCGTGCTGGCCATCCTGGCCCACGTGCTGCTGATGATTGCCCTGACCTGGGGCATCAACTGGAACCGCGACGCCGAAAACGTCGCCGCCGAGGCCGAACTCTGGTCCAGCGTGCCGCAGCAGGCCGCGCCCAAGGTCGTCACGGCGCCTCCGCTGCCGACGCCGCCCCCTCCTAAGCCCGAGCCGAAGCCCGAGCCCAAGGTCGAGCCCCCGCCGGCGCCACCTGTGAGCAAGGCACCGGACATCGCGCTGGAGCGCGAGAAGAAGCGCCGAGAACTGGCCGAACGCCGGCAGGAAGAACTGGAACGCCAGAAGAAGCTCGAAGCGCGCAAGAAGCAGGAAGAACTCAAGCGCCAGGAAGAAATCGCGGAGCAGAAAGCCGAGGAAGAGAAGAAAAAGAAGAAGGCCGAAGAGCTGGCGAAGGCCAAGGAGAAGCAGGAGGCGGCCAAGGCCAAGCAGGACGAAGCCAAGATGGCCGCGCTGCGCAAGGAAAACATGGAGCGGATGATGAAGGGTGCTGCGGGCACCGGGCCGCCTTCGGCAACGGGCACTGCCGCGCGTTCATCCGGCCCTTCCGACAGTTATGCCGGCCGGATTCGCGCGCGCGTCAAACCGAACATCGTGTTCACGGACGACATAGCGGGCAATCCGACAGCCGAAGTCGAGGTGCGCCTGGCACCCGACGGCACCATCACCGGGAAACGCGTCGTCAAGTCCAGTGGCGCCAAGTCCTGGGACGAAGCCGTGCTGCGCGCACTAGACAAGACCGAGATCTTGCCTCGCGACGTGGACGGCCGTGTCCACTCGCCGTTGATCATCGAGTTCCGGCCCAAGGGCTGAGGGCCCTGCTCTACTCGTAGACGATCTGGGCACGGCCCTGGTCGGCTTGGGCCATCCAGCTCGCCAGCGCCGCATCGCTGGGAAAGAATTTCGCTTCCTCGCCCAGCTGCAGTTCGGCGACCGCTGCATCGCGTTTCAGCCAAAGCCGCACGCCCAGGCCGCGCACCAGCTCACCCTGCTCGGAGATTTCCCGCTTGGGCGGAAACTCCCGCACCAGGCGCTTGATGTCCGGCGCCTTGCCGTTGACGGCGACGCGCAGGAACTTGCCGAAGCGGCAACGCGCCGTGGCCAGGTCCCACACCTGGGTGATGCTCAGGCGAAAGCCGCCGGAGAAGCGATCAGGCTGCATCTTGGCCATCACGATGATCAGTTCATCGTCCTTGAGCAGGTGGCGATTGGCGTTGATCACGCCCTCGTCCGCCGTGGCCTCGATCATCCCGGACTTGTCGTCGAGCTTGAACAGCGCCAGCTTGCCGCGCTGGCCGTTGATCACGCGGAAATCGTTCACGATGCCGGCCAGCAGCTGGGGCTCGCGCGTGTCGATCAAATCGTCGATCTGGCGCTTCACGAAACGCCGCACTTCGAGCGTCACTTCGTCGAACAGGTGCCCCGACAGATAGAAGCCGACAGCCGTCTTCTCCAGGGTCAACCGCTCCTTCACGCCCCAGGGCATGGCCTCCACCAGCGGCGGCTCCTGCGTGCTGGCCGCGTGCGAATCGCCCATGTCGAACAGCCCGCCCTGGTTGGCGTTGGCTTCAGTGGCGTTGGCGAAGTCGAAAGCGCGATCGATCGAGGCCACCATGGATGCGCGATTCAGCTGCAGTGCGTCGAAAGCGCCGGCCTTGATCAATGCTTCGACCGTGCGCTTGTTGATCCGCGTGCGGTCCACCCGGACGCAGAAGTCATAAAGGCTGGTGAAGGGTCCACCCTCTTCGCGCGCCCTGACGATCGCGTCGATCGCCTGCTGGCCGGTTCCCTTGACGGCGCCCAGGCCGTAGCGGATGACCTTGTCCGAAACCGGCTCGAACCGGTAAACCCCGCGGTTGACGTCGGGCGGCTCGAAGGTGAGCCCGAAATTCTTCTGCGCATCCTCGAACAACACCTTGAGCTTGTCGGTGTCGTCCATTTCCACCGTCATGTTGGCGCAGAAGAACTCGGCCGTGTAGTGGACCTTGAGCCAGCCGGTGTGATACGCCAGCAGCGAGTAGGCGGCGGCGTGCGACTTGTTGAAGCCGTAGCCCGCGAACTTCTCCATCAAGTCGAAGATCTCGTCGGCCTTTTCCTCGACGATGCCGTTCCTGGCCGCGCCATCGCGGAAGATCTGACGGTGCTCGGCCATCTCCTCGGCCTTCTTCTTGCCCATGGCGCGGCGCAGCAGGTCGGCGCCGCCGAGCGAGTAGCCGCCCAGGATCTGCGCGGTCTGCATCACCTGCTCCTGGTAGACCATGATGCCGTAGGTCTCCGACAGCATTTCGGCCACCAGCGGGTGCGGATACTCCACCTGCTCGCGGCCGTTCTTGCGGGCCACGAAGGTGGGGATCAGGTCCATCGGACCCGGGCGGTACAGGGCGTTGAGCGCGATCAGGTCTTCCAGCCGGGTGGGCTTGGCATCGCGCAGCATGCCCTGCATGCCGCGGCTTTCAAACTGGAACACCGCCTCGGTCTTGCCGTCGGCGAACAGCTTGTAGGTATGCGCGTCGTCCAGCGCGATGTTCTCGAACGCGAACTCTTCCTGGCCCTTGTGGCGCGCGCGGATGAAGTCCTTGGCGATCTCCAGGATCGTGAGGGTGGCCAGTCCCAGGAAGTCGAACTTCACCAGGCCGGCGGCCTCCACGTCGTCCTTGTCGTACTGGCTCACGGCCGAGTCGCTGCCCGGCTGCTGGTACAGCGGGGTGAAGTCGGTCAGCTTGCCCGGCGCGATCAGCACGCCGCCGGCGTGCATGCCGACGTTGCGGGTCAGGCCTTCCAGTTTCTGAGCCAGCGCCAGCAAGGTCTTGACCTCGTCTTCGCGCTGCAGCCGTTCCGCGAGGATAGGCTCGGCCTTGATGGCATCGGCGATCGTGATGTGCTGGCCCGGCTTGTTGGGGATCAGCTTGCTGATGCCGTCGCAGAAGGTGTAGCTCATGTCCAGCACCCGGCCCACGTCGCGGATGGCGGCGCGCGCCGCCATGGTGCCGAAGGTCGCGATCTGGCTCACGGCCTCCTTGCCGTACTTGTCCTTGACGTAGTCGATGACACGGTCGCGGTTGGACTGGCAAAAATCGATGTCGAAGTCGGGCATCGACACCCGCTCCGGGTTGAGGAAACGCTCGAACAGCAGGTTGTATTGCAGCGGATCGAGGTCGGTGATCTTCAGCGAATAGGCGACCAGCGAGCCGGCGCCCGAACCCCGTCCCGGCCCTACCGGGCAGCCATGGCTCTTGGCCCAGTTGATGAAATCGCCCACGATCAGGAAGTAGCCGGGGAACCCCATCTTCAGGATGGTGTTGATCTCGAACTCCAGCCGCTGCACGTAGCGCGGCATCTCCTTGTCGCGCTGCGCCGCATCCCGGTACAGGTGCTGCATCCGCTCCTTCAGGCCCTCGTGCGAGGCGAAGCGGAAGTACTCGTCGATCGGCATGCCGTTCGGCGTGGGGTAATCCGGCAGCCGGGGCTTGCCCAGTTCCAGCACCAGGTTGCAGCGTTTGGCGATCTCCAGCGTGTTGGCCACGGCCGCGGGCACATCCGCGAACAACTGTTCCATCTGGGCCTGCGGCTTGAAATACTGCTCGCGCGTGAACTTGCGCACCCGCCGCTGGTTGCCCAGGATCTCGCCCTCGGAGATGCAAACGCGCGCCTCGTGGGCCTCGTAGTCTTCGTCGGTGGTGAACTGCACCGGATGCGTGGCGACCACCGGCAGGTTGAGTCGCGCGGCCAGCTGCACGGCAGCGGCCACATGGGCCTCGTCGTCGGGACGGCCGGCGCGCTGCAGCTCGATGTAGAAGCGATGCGGAAAGATCGATGCCAGCTCGAGCGCCATGTCACCGGCGCGCTGGGGATCGCCTTGCACCAGGGCCTGGCCCACCGGGCCGGCCTGGGCGCCGGAGAGCACGATCAGGCCCTGGCCGTACTCGCGCAGCCATTCGAGCTTGCAGACGGCCTGCGCCTTCACGACGTTCTGCGTCCAGGCGCGTGCCAGCAGCTCGCACAGATTCAGGTAACCCTGCTTGCTCTGCACCAGAACCACCATGCGCGACAGCATGGTCGCGTCCTTGGCCAGGCCCTGCAGCAGGATTTCGGCGCCGATGATCGGCTTGACACCGGCGCTACGCGCGGCTTTGTAGAACTTGATGGCGCCGAACAGGTTGTTCAGGTCGGTGATGGCGAGGGCGGGCTGGTGATCGCCCGCCGCCGCCTTGATGGTTTCGTCGATGCGGTTGGTGCCGTCGACGATGGAAAACTCGGTGTGCAGGCGCAAATGGACGAACATGCACGCATTGTAGAAAGGGCGCGGCCCTTGACAGTTTCCTAAAATGAGCGACCGTGAATTCCGTCCTCAATATTTCCGCCTATCGTTTCGTAACGATTGAAGACCCCCAGGTGCTTCGGGAGACGCTGTCGAGCCGCGCCTCCTCGCTGGGCCTTTTGGGCACGATCCTGCTGGCGCAAGAAGGTATCAACCTGTTCCTGGCAGGCGACCCTGATGCGGTGCACGAATTTCTCGGTCAACTGCAAGCAGATGAATGCTTTGCCGACCTGCAGGCCAAGGAGAGCTGGTCGGACCGGCAGCCGTTTCGCAAGCTGCTGGTCAAGGTCAAGCCCGAGATCATCCGCATGAACCACCCCGCCATCCAGCCGGCCCAGGGCCGCGCGCCCGCCATCGACGGGCCCACCGCCAAGCGCTGGCTCGACCAGGGGCACGACGACGAAGGACGCCCCGTCGTCACGTTGGATACCCGCAACGCGTTCGAGGTGGATCACGGCACTTTCGAAGGCGCTGTCGATTGGGGCCTGAAGAAATTCAGCGATTTCCCCGCGGCCTTCGACGCCCACAAGGCGCAGCTCGAAGGCAAGACCGTGGTGAGTTTTTGCACCGGCGGCATCCGCTGCGAGAAGGCGGCGATCTACATGCGCGAAGCCGGGCTGGACCACGTGTGGCAGCTGGATGGCGGCATCCTCAAATACTTCGAAGAAACCGGTGGGGCCCACTTCAAGGGCAACTGCTTCGTCTTCGACGAGCGCGAAGCCCTGGACCCTGAGCTCGACCCAGCAAGGGAAAGCTGATCAGTCGCGCAGGGCGTGCAGCACCTCGGAGTGGAACTCTCGCGTGTAGAGCACGCCCACGACCAGCGCCGTGGCCACGGCAAAGATCAGTGGCGAGAAGAACCAGGCAATTGCGGCGAACGAGAAATAGTAGGCGCGAATGCCGTCGTTGAATGTCTCGGCGGCCATGCCCAGCAGCTTGCCGGCCCGGTCGGCGAAATGCTCGCGCTCGAACTTGTTTTGGGCAAAGTCTTCCGGCGGGGGCATGGAGCCCAGCACCAACGCCCCGAAGGTGTACTGGCGCATCGACCAGGTGAAGCGAAAGAAGGCATTGACGAAGATGCCCAGCAGCACCAGCACCTTCAGCTCGAACACCACCATCGTGGTGCGGGTCGCGAAGGGAATCTCGCGCACGAACTCCGCCGCCTTGTCCGTGGTGCCAAGCAGCGCCAGCAGGCCGCCCATGATGATGATCGTCGCCGAGGCAAAGAACGAGGGACTGCTGGACAGGCTCTGGATGATGATCCCGTCCAGCACTCGCGGGTCCCGCCCCGTCGCCTGCAGCATCCAGTAGCGGCGGTAACGGTTGGTCGTGGCCAGCAGCGACGCCCGGCGCACGCCCCAGTGCCGCGCGAACCACGCGTAGCCTGCCCAGGCCGAAAAGAGCCAGACTACGGCCAGCCAGTCGTACCAGGGCAGCAGGGTGAGGACTTGCATGGGCGCATCATAGATTGTCATTGCGGGCTTGACCCGCTACTGTCCGAGATTTCAGAGCGCTGGCAATTGCTCGTGGATGTGAGCTTGCCCCGGGACCCATGGTCGCGGCGGTTCGCTGCTGTTGCCGGCCTGCGGGCGGGCGGCGAAGCCACGTGTGGGCGGGCTGTGACGCGCGGTCAGCCCGTTCCGCGCCTTTTCAAGGCGCGAAAGCGGCGCCGGGGAACGGACTTGCGGGCTTCGGACTCATCGTGGACTGTCCTCGCACTCCGGAGAGGCCCGCGCGCTGATCACGCGCAACGCCCGCAAGTCCATTCCCCGACGCCTCGGGCAGCCCTGATTGCGCGCCCCAGCCCGTCCACACGCGGCTTCGCTCGGACTTGGCTGGCGCGCCGCAGCCAACCGGCGCACAGCCTTGCCGCGAGGTGTTGGCGCGCAACAGCTGGATTGCGGGTCGCATCGAGCGAAAGAATGAGCGCCGGCGAACAGACCTCTAAGACAGCGGTTCCGGCGGAGTGAAGCGCGTCGGCGGCAACGGGATGAACTCGTGCTCGCCCGGCACCTGGCCCATGCGCTGGGCTTCCCAGTCGGCGCTGGCTTCGATGATGCGTTCCTTGCGGCTGGAAACGAAGTTCCACCACATGTGGCGCGGGGCATCCAGCGGCTCACCGCCGATCACGACGAAGCGTGCCGGCCCGCCGGCTGTGACCACCGTGGACGCCCCCGGCTGCAGCACCGCCATCGCCTGCGGAGCGAGCAGTTCGCCATCCACCGACACCTCCCCCAGCACGGGAAAGAGCGCCAACTCGGGCGCCAGCGCAGGTAGCTCGATGGACCCGCCTGCGGGCAGTGTCACGTCAAGGTACAGGGTCTGCGAGAACACGGCCACGGGAGACGAAGCCCCGAAGGCCTGGCCGATCAGCACCCTCACCTTGGCGTCGCCGAGCGCTACCTCGGGGATGGCCGAAGCCGGCGTGTGCGAGAACGAGGGCTCGTCTTCCTCGTGATCAAGAGGCAGGGCAGTCCACAGCTGCAGGCCGTGGTTGACGTAGCTCTTGCCCCGCAGCGCGTCCGGCCTGCGCTCCGAATGCACGATGCCCCGGCCCGACGTCATCCAGTTGATGGCGCCCGGCTCTATGAGCTGCTCGGTACCCAGGCTGTCGCGGTGCATCATGGCGCCGTCGAACAGGTAGGTCACCGTGGCCAGGCCGATGTGCGGATGCGGGCGCACGTCGTGGTTCGCGCCCGGCAACTCGGTCACCGGCCCGAAGTGGTCGAAGAAGATGAAGGGGCCGACGCTTCGCTGCCGCGCCGCCGGCAGCAACCGGCGGACCTTGAATCCGCCCCCCAGGTCTTTCTCATTCCCCGTGAGCTGCAGCTGTATCGCCATGACGCCTCTCCTTTCTTAGCCTTTCAACCGCGTGGCGATGTCCGCCACGCGCTTTCCGAACAGCCGCGCCGTTGCCAGATCGCCGGCCGACATGTCCCCCGTTCCGCCGTCCGACGGCGACTGCGCGATGGCTCCGCTGTAAGAAACCAGGTAGTTGACGTCGTCGCGCTTGGCCGATTTGGTGTTGGCGGGCATCAGGCCCTGGCTGACCCAGATCATCCCGTGCTGCATCGCCAGCGTGAACAGCGTCGTCAGCGTGCCCTGCTTGTCGCCGCTCATGCCGGCGCTGTTGGTGAAACCGGCCGCCACCTTGTCCTTCCATTCCTGGGCGTACCAGGGCTTGGAGGAGGCATCGGCGAATTTCTTGAACTGCCAGCTCACACTGCCCATGTAGGTGGGCGTGCCGAAGATGATGCCATCGGCCGCCTTGAGCTGCTCCCACCCACCGGCGGCCAAGTTGCCCTCGGCATCGATGGGGACGAGTTCGCCGTTGGCCCCTTCGGCCACGGCTTGCGCCATGCGCTGGGTGTGGCCGTAGCCGGAGTGATAGACGACCGCGATGCGTGCCATGGCTTCAGGCCCTGCCGCGCTTGCCGTCGAGGCTCCAGCGCCCGGCGCCGAAAGCGGCGAGCACCAGCAACCCGCCCAGCACGCCGATGTTCTTGTCGAAGGCCTGCTTCTGCATCATTTGCTGCGCAGCTTCAACGGCCCAATAGTTGTGGAAGATCGGCGTGATGACGGCCAGGAAGATGGCCAGCCCCAGCGCCGCCCAGCGTGTCTTCAAGCCGAACAGGACCAGCAGCCCCAGGCCCAGCTCGGCGACGATGGCGATCGCCGCACCGACCTCGGGCAACGGCAGGCCCTTGGCCGCGATGTACCCGGCTACGCCGGCGAATCCGGCGATCTTGCCGTAGCCGGCCGGTATGAAGAGCCATGCAACGAGCGCGCGGCCGATCAGGGCCAGCGTGTCTTGTGCGGATGTGGATGTGGAGGGGGTCATCGGGACTCCTTTATTGTGGTTGAAGAAAAATCAGTCAGCCAGGTCGAACACCAGCACTTCGGCCTGCTTGCCGCCGGTGAACGTGACTTCGGCCTCGTTCTCGAGCATGGCCGCGTCACCCGCCACCACCCGCTTGCCGTTCACTTCGAGCTCGCCGCGCACCACGTGCACATAGCCCTTGCGCGCCGGATCGAGCCTCTGGCTGAAACTCTCGCCGGCATCGAAGAGCCCGGCATAGACGCGGGCGTCGGCGTGGATCAGGACGGAACCTTCGGCGCCATCCGGCGAAGCCACCAGGCGCAGGCGGCCCCGCTTCTCGCTCTCGGCGAAGGTCTTCTGCTCGTAGCTGGCCGGAATGCCGGTCACGTTGGGTTCGATCCAGATCTGCAGGAAATGCGTGGTCTGGTCCTTGGCGTGGTTGAACTCGCTGTGCTGCACGCCGGTGCCGGCGCTCATGCGCTGCACGTCGCCGGGCGGAATGCCCTTAATGTTGCCCAGCGTGTCCTTGTGGGCCAGGTTGCCCTCCAGCACGTAGCTGATGATCTCCATGTCGCGGTGGCCATGGGTGCCAAAGCCGGTGCCGGGGGCGATGCGGTCCTCGTTGATCACGCGCAGGTTGCCGAAACCCATGTACTCGGGGTCGTAGTAGTTGGCGAATGAAAAGCTGTGAAAGGACTTGAGCCAGCCGTGGTCGGCGTAGCCGCGTTCCTGGGATTTGCGCAAGGTCAACATGGTTCTGGCCCTTTCAAAAAACCGTTCGATGTCGTCAATGTAGGGGCGAACGCGCTGTCAGCGCATCACCCGGATTTGATGGCATCATTCAAAAAATCTGAACGCTAGCTCCCACCCTGCCCATCCATGCAAACCCCGCGTGAAGTCTTGACTCCCGACGCCCTGGCCCTGCTGCAGGCAGTGGCTCAGGCGGGCAGCTTCGCCGCCGCGGCCCGCGAACTCGGTCTGGTGCCCAGCGCCGTCACCTACCGCATACGGCAGATCGAGGACGCCCTGGACGTGCTGCTGTTCGATCGCAGCTCGCGCCAGGCCCGCCTGACCGACGCCGGCGCCGAGCTCCTGCGCGAGGGCGGGCGGCTGCTGGCGGAAATCGATGCGGTGGCGAACCGCGTCAAGCGGGTCGCCACGGGCTGGGAATCGCAGCTCACCATCGCTATGGATACGGTGATCTCCTCCTCCACGGTCATGGAGTTGGCCGAGGCCTTCTTCGTCCTGGCGCCGACGACCCGCCTGCGCCTGCGCGACGAGGCGCTTTCCGGAACGCTGGAGGCGCTCACGGCCGGGCATGCCGACCTCGCCCTGGGTGTCTCCCTGGATCTGGGGAATGCCGCGGGCATCCAGAGCGCCATGCTGGGAGAGCTCGCCTTCGTGTACGCCGTGGCGCCGCACCATCCGCTTGCAGCAGCCAAGGGCCCGCTGAAGGACGACCTGCTGCAAAAGCACCGGGCGATCGCCGTGGCCGATTCAGTGCAGCGGGGCACCGCGCTCACGCTGGGCCTTCTGGCCGGCCAGGATGTGCTTACCGTGCCCACCATGGAGGCCAAGCTCGATGCGCAATTGCGGGGGCTGGGCGGCGGTTTCGTGCCCGAGCCGATGGCGCGCCCCTATGTGGAGAGCGGCCGCCTGGTCGTCAAGGAAGTCGAGCGCGCGTCACGCGTGACGCGCGTGAGCTACGCGTGGCGCAGCAATGCGGTGCCGGGCCGCGCGCTGCAATGGTGGCTGGGACAGCTCGAAAGCCCGGCGACCCGGCGTGCCCTGCTTGGGCGGCATACCAGGGCGTGATGCGACAATGAACCGCAATGGCTAAACAACTAAGAAACATCGCCGTGATCGGCGCGGGCATCGCGGGCCTCGCTTGCGCCCGGACGCTGGCCCAGGCCGGCCACCGGGTGACGGTGCTTGAAAAGGGCGACGCCCCCGGTGGGCGCACGTCCAGCTGCGAAACGCCCTACGGCAGCTTCGACCACGGGGCGCAGTACTTCACGGTGCGCGATGCGCGCTTCGAGAAGGTCTTGTCGGTCTCGCCGGGCTTGCGCAAGCCCTGGAGCGCCAACGCCGTGCGCGTGCTCGACCCGCATGGCCGGGTGGCCGAGGCGGCCCTGCCCTCGCGCGAGCCGCACTGGGTCGGCGTGCAGGCCATGGATTCGATCGCCCGTCACTGGGCCCAGCCCCTGCTGGACGCCGGCCATCTGGAACTGCGGACGCGGGTTACCCGCATCGAACGCGACGCGCTCGATCCCCAGCGCTGGCAGCTGCAAACCAGCGGCCCCGAGGATTCGGTGCATGTGTTCTCGGGGTTCGACTCCGTGCTGCTCGCCGTGCCCAGCGCGCTGGCCGGCGGCCTGCTGCGCCAATCGGACCTGGCGCCGCGGCTGGCGCAACAGATCGAAAAGGTCGAGGTGGCGCCCTGCTGGACGCTGATGCTGGCGTTTCCGCAGGCGGTGCAACCCTCGCTGACGCACCTGGGGCCCCAATGGAACGCGGCCCTCAGCACCCACCATCGCATCGCCTGGCTTGCCCGCGAATCGTCCAAGCCCAGGCGCGCCCCGGTGGAACGCTGGACCGTGCAAGCCAGCCCCGCGTGGTCGCAGGAGCACCTCGAGGACGACGCGCCCCGGGTGCAGGCCAAACTGCTCAAGGCGTTCGCCGAGGTCACGGGCATCCGTGCGGAGCCAGGCTATGCCGAGGTTCACCGCTGGCGCTGGGCCAAGACGCTGGCCCCGCTGGGGCAATCGCATCTGTGGGACGGCAAGGCCGGTGTGGGTTTGTGCGGCGACTGGTGCCTGGGCCATCGCGTCGAAGACGCTTTCGTCTCCGGCCTCGAACTCGCGCTGAAGGTGCACGCGGACCGTTAAGAGCGGAGCATGAGCGTCGCCGGGCCGCCCCAAGACGCGAAGGCCCCCCTCGGGGGGCAGCGCAGTACACGAAGTGACAAGCGTGGGGGCACAATGACTAGAGTGGGGGCGACATACATCGGCCGGTTTGCGCCCTCGCCGACCGGGCCTCTGCATGCGGGGTCGCTGGTAGCGGCCCTGGCCAGCTGGCTGGACGCACGCGCCCACGGCGGGCGCTGGCTGGTGCGTATCGAGGATGTGGACATCCCCCGGTGCGCGCCCGGCGCGGCCGAAACGATCCTTCAGCAGCTGACCGCCTGTGGCTTGGTCCCCGACGAGGAGCCGGTATGGCAATCCCGGCGCGGCGCCCTCTACCAGGCGGCGCTCGACCAGCTCGTGAGCGAGAGCCGGGCCTACCCTTGCGCCTGCTCGCGCAAGGACATCGAGGAGGCCCTGGCAGCCCAGGGCCATCCCCGCGCACGGCACGCCGAGCTGGTCTACCCCGGCACCTGCCGCCTGGGCCTCGGCGGGCGCCCGGCCCGTGCCTGGCGCTTCAAGACCGAGCCGGGGCTCATCGAGTGGCATGACCGGAGGCTGGGTGCGCAGCAGCAGGATCTGGCCCGCGAAGTCGGCGACTTCGTGCTCAAGCGCGCCGATGGCCTGTGGGCCTACCAACTCGCCGTGGTGGTCGACGATGCGCAACAGGGAATCACCCAGATCGTGCGCGGCGAAGATCTCGCGGACAACACGGCGCGCCAGATCGTGCTGCAGCAAGCCCTGCGGCTGCCCACGCCCGGCTACCTGCACACCGCGCTGGTATTGGGGCCCAACGGCGAAAAGCTCTCCAAGCAGAACGGCGCCCGGCCACTGGATACCAGCCGGCCACTCCTGGCGCTCAACGCCGCCGCCCAGGTGCTCGGCCTGCCCGAGCAACGGCTTTCGACCGCGCAGGCGCTGGCCTCGTGGCAGGCGCAATGGCGCGACTCCTACAATCTGCCGGGTGACTGAACCCGGCAAGACCCCTCCCCCACCCGCTGCGCCCGATGGCGTGGCCCATCCCAGAACCATACGCAGCTTCGTGCGCCGTGCGGGCCGCACCACGACGGGCCAGGCCAAGGCCTTCGAGCAGCTCGGGCCGCGCTTCCTGCTGCCCTACCAGCCGCAGCCGCTCGATTTCCAGGCGGCCTTCGGCCGTGACGCGCCCACCATCCTGGAGATCGGCTTCGGCATGGGCGAGGCCACGGCGCATATCGCGGCGCTCATGCCCGAGAATAATTTTCTTTGCTGCGAGGTCCACGAGCCCGGCGTGGGCGCGTTGCTCAAGCGCATCGGCGAGCACGGCCTCGCCAACATCCGCATCGTGCAGCACGACGCCGTGGAGGTGATGGAGCACATGCTGCCTGAAGCCAGCCTGGCGGGCGTCCACATCTTCTTTCCCGATCCCTGGCACAAGCTGCGCCACAACAAGCGCCGCCTGGTGCAGCCGGCGCTGATCGCACGGTTGGTCTCGCGCCTGCAGCCAGGTGGCTACATCCATTGCGCAACCGACTGGCAACCTTACGCGCAGCAGATGCTGGAAGTGCTGTCCGCGGAGCCGCAACTGGCGAACACGGCGCCCGACTATGCGCCGCGCCCGCACTACCGCCCACTCACCAAATTCGAGAACCGCGGCCTCAAACTGGGCCACGGAGTCTGGGACCTGGTGTTTCGCCGAAAAGAGGATCAACGGTGAACAACACCCGCGCCCGCGTCTGCGCTCTCTACCTGGTGTTTCTGCTGTCCGGGTTCTGTGGGCTGATCTACGAGTCCATCTGGTCCCACTACCTGAAATTGATCCTGGGGCATGCGGCCTATGCGCAGGCGGTAGTTCTCATCATCTTCGTCGGCGGTATGGCGCTAGGCGCCTGGTTGACGAGCCTGCGATCGGAACGCATCCGCAATCCCATCCTGGTGTATGCCATCGTGGAGGCGGCGGTGGCCGTCATGGCATTCGGCTTCCACTTTGTCTTCGTCAAGGCCTCCGGCTGGGCCATGGACTGGCTGCTGCCGGCGGCCTGTCAGGGCGATGGACTCTGCTGGGCCGGCTGGCTCCTGGCCGCGGTCCTCATCCTGCCCGGCGCCGTACTACTCGGTTCGACCTTTCCGTTAATGAGCGCCGGGATCCTGCGCATGGGCGTTCAACCCGGCCGCGGGCTTTCGACCCTGTACTTTCTCAACAGCGGGGGTGCGGCGCTCGGCGTTCTGGCGTCGGGCTTCCTGCTGATTCCATCGCTCGGCCTGCCCGGCACGCTGCTCGTTTCGGGCGCATTGAACCTGTTGGCCGCGCTGGCGGCCTTCCTGGTAACGCGGCTGCCCGGCCCTGAACCTGTGGCACCGGTGCACGGAGCGACCTCCAGCCCCGCAGGCAACACGGGCCGCTGGTTGCTGCTGGTCGCCGCCGTCACCGGGCTGTCGTCCTTCGTCTACGAGGTGGTCTGGATCCGGATGTTGACCCAGGTGCTGGGGGCCGCTACCCACTCCTTCGAGCTGATGCTGGCGAGCTTCATCCTCGGCCTGGCGCTGGGTGCCTGGTGGATACGCAAACGCATCGACACTCTCGCCCGGCCCGAGCGCATGCTGGCCGGCGTGCAGATTGCCATGGGCGTCCTGGCGGTGGCGACCTTGCCGCTTTACAGCTGGTGCTTCGAAGCGATGGCCCTCACCTTGAAGGGCCTCTCACGCAGCGGGGAAGCCTATGCCTTCTTCATGGGCGCGAGCGCGGTGATGACGATGGCCGTGATGCTCCCGGCGACGTTCTGCGCGGGCATGACACTCCCCTTGCTCACCAGCATGCTGCTCCAGCGCGGCGGCGGTGAGCGGGAAATCGGCCGTGCCTACGGCGCCAACACCCTCGGGGCGATCCTGGGGGTACTGGCCACCGTCTTCTGGCTGATGCCCGCGGCCGGCCTCAAATGGACGCTGGCCGCCGCCGCGGCCATCGACATCCTGCTGGGCGCCGCCATCCTGTGGCACTTCCGCTCCAAATGGTCCGGCCGGCCCTGGGCATTGGCCTCGGCTGGCGTCTCGCTCGCGCTGGTCCTGGGGATCCCGCTGCTGGTGGCGCTTCCGGTGGAAAAGACCGCCTCCGGCGTCTTCCGCAGCGGCGAGCCCCGCCTCAGTGGCCACAGCAAGGCGATCTTCTCGCGCGACGGCCGCACCGCGTCCATCACGGTGCTGGAACGCCGCGATGGCGTGCGCACCCTGCTGACCAACGGCAAGTCTGATGGCGCCACACACCCGGCCGGAGCCCGACTGACGTCGGACGACCACACGACCGTCATGCTGGGCGCGCTGGGCCCCGCCCACCATCCGCAGGCCAGGCGCGCCGCCGTCGTGGGCCTGGGCACCGGGATCACCTCGGCCGTCCTGCTCGAGTCGGGGCGCATCGAATCGGTCGACACCATAGAGATCGAGCCGATGGTCATCGCGGCGGCCCAGCATTTCCGGCCGCGCAACGCCGCGGTGTTCGACGACCCGCGCAGCCGCATTGTCATCGACGACGCGCGGGCCCACCTGGCGCGCGCCCGGTTGAAGTACGACCTGATTGTTTCGGAGCCGTCCAATCCCTGGGTCAGCGGCGTCTCGGGGCTGTTCACCACCCAGTTCTATGAAGGCGTCGCCCGGCAATTGGCGCCGCAAGGTCATTTTGTCCAGTGGTTTCATGTGTACGAGGCCAGCCCCGAAATGGTCGGCTCGGTGATCAAGGCGTTGTCGAAGACCTTCCCCGACTACAAGGTCTATGCGCCCAACATTGCCGATCTGGTCCTGGTCGCGCGGGCCGACGGCGGCAAGGTCCAGCTTTCGCCGGACCTGTTTTCGTCTGCCGGCATGGCCGGCCATTTGCGGCGCATCGGCATCGACAGCGTCGAGCGGCTGGCCGCGCACGAGGCTGGGCACCACACCACCATCCAGCTGCTTTCGGGCGGCTACGGTGCGCCCGCGAATTCGGACTTCTCCCCCTACGTGGACAACCGGGCCGCCCGTGACCGCTTCATGTCGGCGCGCGCCGACGCGATGTTCCAGATGCATGTGTCGCCCATCCCGTTCCTGGAGTTCGGCAAGCCGGTGCCCGCCTATCTGGGGACGATCGACAGCGCCCTGCCGACCATGCCGCGCAAGCTGAACGACCTGGCGGGCGCGTGGCACGGCAGCCGCCTGCTGCGCGGAGAATCCCTGACGCCCGCGCAGCGCACGTACCTGGGGCAGCACGAACAGGACTACGAGATCGTGCGCGCGTGGCTATGGGGATGCCAGCCGATGAGCCACCAGACCAGATGGGACGCGGCGATCACTGTCGCCAGCGAGGTCAATCCGGGCCTCAGTCCCCAGCAGGCCGCGGCCTTGTGGACCGAGGCTCTGAACGGGCGCTGTGCACGCCAGTTCACCCCTGAGCAAACGCTGTGGCTCGAACTGTTCCGCGCCGTGGGCAGCCGCGACGCTCGCGCCACGCGCGAGCGCGCCGACCAGCTGCTGGCACTTTCACCGGGCAGCCAGCGCCAGCTCGAATACCAGGTACTGGCCGCTATCGGCGCGCGCTTCGCGCTCGGCGAGCACGCGGACGCAAAGCACCTGCTCGATCAAGCCGGAGCGGTGGTGCGCGCGGAACAGATGGAACTGCCGTGGTTTCGCTACCTCGCCTCCGCCCTCTCGGCGCCAGTTCGCGCGCCGTGATATAGCGAACAGCAACGAGACATATGCCCATCTTGCATGGGCTTTGCAGGCATATCCTTATTGTGGGGGGTGGGGACCCTGGGTTATGGTTTCCAGGCACCGAGGAGCAGGGCATGACTACGAAGCGCAGAACATTATTGGGCACGGCGCTCGCCGCAGGTTTGACAGGGCTGGCAGGATTGGGCCTAGGCGGTAACGCCTGGGGCCAGGCGAAAGGCGCCGCACGCAAGATCGTGCTGGGCCAGTCCGTGCCGCTCACCGGCGCGGCCAGCGAGATCGGGCTGGCATTCGCCGCCGGCGCCAAGCTTTACGTCGATTCCTTCAACGGCCGCAAGAGCAACCCCGGCTGGAGCTTCGAGCTGCGCCAGATGGATGACGGCTACGACCCGGCCAAGGCCGGCGCCAACGCCAAGAAACTGCTGGCCGACGGCGCGGATGTGCTCTTCGGCTTTGTCGGCACCGCCAGCAGCGACGCCGGCGCCGCAGTGGCCAAGCAGGATGGCGCGATCTTCTTCGCACCGTTCGCGGCTTCCGACACGCTGCGCGACGCATCCAACACCAACGTCTTCCATGTGCGTCCCAGCCTGGCCGACGAAGCCTTCAAGATGGTGCGCCACTGTGCGACGCTGGGGCAGACGCGCATTGCCGTATTGGCCGAAGACGACGCCATGGGCCGCGCCGGTCTGGCGGCCGTCACGCAGGCGCTGAGCGAGCAGAAGCTCTCTCCGCTGGTCGCCTCCGCCTTCGTGCCCGTCAACAGCGACAAGGTCGACGCCGCCGTGGCCGCGCTCGCCAAGGGACAGCCGCAGGCGATCATCCAGGTCTCACTGTTCAATTCCACCGCGGCATTCATCCGCAAGATGCGCAAATCCGGCTATGCAGGCGCGTTCCTCAATTTCTCTGTTGTGGGCATCGATCCCCTCTTCACCGCGCTGGGCAAGGAAATCGGCGGCGTGGTGGTGTCGCAGGTCGTGCCTTCGCCGCGCAGCTCGGCCACGCCCATCGTCAAGGAATACCTGGCCGCCATCGACAACTCGGACCAGTCGCCTTCCTACGAAAGCCTGGAAGGCTACATCGCGGCCAAGACGCTAGTCGAGGCCGTGCGCCGCGCTGGCAAAGGTTGGGACACGGCCGGTCTGCAGAAAACCATGGCCTCGATGACGGATTACGACGTCGGCGGTTTCCGCATCAACCTGCGCGCGGGCATTCGCGATTCGGTGCGCGCCATCGACCTGGTGACGATCACACCGGACGGCAAGATCGTTCGCTGAACCCGCTGCGCCGCAGCGTCTCGCTCGGCCGCTCGCCGTAGCGCTCACGGTAGCAGGCCGCAAAGTCGCCGAGGTTGCCGAAGCCCCAGCGGTAGGCGATGTCCGTGACGCTGCCCCGCCCGTCCAGCAATTCGCTGCGCGCACGCTCCAGCCGGCACTGCTGCAGATAGCGCATCGGCGACGTCCGCAGGCGCTTTTCGAAACCCCGTGTGAGCGCCCGCATGCCCACACCGGCGGCGCGCGCCAGATCGGCCAGCGTTACCGCCGCGCCCGGGTCCGCGTGCATGAATTCGAGTGCGCGATCTACCGCGTTACGCGGCGCGGCCTGAGCGCCGAGCCGAGGGGACAGCGAGTGCGGCCACGCCATCAGCAACTCCAGCAAGGCAGCCTCCTGCCAGCGCCGTTCCAGCAGCGGCGCGTGCGGTGACTCGCACACGGGCAACTGGTTCAGCCGCTGCATCAGGCCCGCCAGGTGCAGGGCGGGTGCGCTGCCGGCCGGCACGAGTTCGCGGCAGCGTAGCGCTTCGCCCGCAGCGTCGCCGAACAATGTGTGTGCCGCGTCCATCAGGTCCTCGTGCTCGACCTTGAGGTTGAGAAGCCGCAGGTCCGCCGACATGGGCACGTCGGCCGTCACCTCGGGCGGCCGCACGCCGGCGTTGCCGGCCCGTGCCATTTCATTGCCTACGAGGATCTCGCCGCGCGCTGCGAACGAGAACATCCAGTAGCTGTGCGGCGGCACGCTGCGCGCCGTGGCGGCGCAGCCGTATTCGATGCTGGAGACGTTCAGGCGTCCCACGTCGAAGCCCGCGAGCCGCATGTCCAGGCGGCCGCGCGTGCGCAGCGCGAGCGAATGCGGGCCATACAGCCGCTCCACCAGTTCCACGGCTTCGTCGGCCCGGTCGGTGTTGAACTGCGCCCGCCACCGCAGCGCCGGCACGGCGACGGCCGTGGCGTCCGGTGCGGCAGGGGCGCTGGGGGCCATCACCGCACGCTAGCGCGCGCCCGCACCGCGGTCAACCGGGTTAGACCCAAGCGCCGTAGCGGTTGCCGCTGTAGCCGAGCGCCCGGTACGTCGCATCGATGAGCGACTGGCCGCGCTCGTTCACCCCCGTGCCCGGACCCATGCGGTTCATCGTGTAGCCGAACGACAGCTTCGGCTGCGGATCGGCAAACCCCACGCTGCCGCCGAAACCCGCGTGGCCGAATGCGTTCGCGCCCATCAGCACGGACAGGCCCGGGCCGGTCGCGCGGTTGTCGATGGAGCCATGGAAGCCCTGCCCGAAGCGGGTGGACACCAGCACCGTGCGGTCGATCGGGTTGGCGCTGCGGATCAGGCCGATCTGCGCGGCGTAGTCGGCGGGCAGCAGCCGGGTCGCGCCGAGCGCGCCGCCATTGGCCAGCATCGCGTACATCGTGGCCAGCCCGCGCGCGTTCGTGACGCCGCCCGCGGCAGGGATTTCCGTCTGCAGCGATTGCGTCGTGTTGTACGCCGGCGGCGTGGCGGGCGGCATGCCGAGCCAGCCCCCGAGGTTGAAGAACGCGGCCGCCTGCAGCGAAGCGGGATCGACCAGTTTGGCCATGAACGGATCGACCGGCAGCACCTCGGCCGTGCCGAGCATCGGCGCCACGCGGGGCAGTTGCGCGGTCGGCATGCCGATCCAGAAGTCCATGCCCAGCGGCTGCGCTACCTGGGCCTGGAAGAACGTGCCGAGCGACTGGCTGCTCACGCGCCGCACCAGTTCGCCGACCAGCCAGCCGTAGGTAAGCGCGTGGTAGCCATGCGCGGTGCCCGGCTCCCACCATGGCGCCTGCGCTGCCAGCAGCGAGGTCATCAGGTTCCAGTCCGCCCAACCGCCGGGCGGCACCGGCGAGGAAAAGGGAATCGCCGCCAACCCCGCCGCGTGCTGCATCAGCATGCGCACCGTGATGCCTTGCTTGCCGTTGGCCGCGAATTCCGGCCAGTAGAACGCGACCGGCTTGTCGAGATCGAGCCGGCCCTGCGCGATGAGGACGTGGGCGCACAGCGCCGTCGCGCCCTTGGTGCAGGAGAACACCAGGGACACGGTATCGCGGTTCCACGGCGCCGAGGGCGTGGGTGACAGCGCGTCGGCATTGCCACCCCAGGCTTCCAGAACCGGCGTGCCCTGCAACGTGATCGCGATCGACGCGCCGATCTCGCCGCGCTCACGGAAGTTGGCGACGAAGGCATCGAACACCGGTCGGAATGCCGGCGCGCAGAACCCGTTGATGGCGGCGCCATTGGGAGCGCTCGCACTCACGGCCGGGTTGCCGGCGCCGGCCCAGGTATCGGCGCCGGCCGCCATGGCGGAGCCGCCGCACGCGGTGAGCGTGACGCTCGCACCGGAGGCGGCGCCGATCAGGGCCAGGGACAGGAAATCGCGGCGGCTGGGGATCGCGGGCTCGGACATGGTGGTCTCCTTTGTGTGGTGGAGACCATTGTTCGAGGCGAGGCACTCGCGTGCTACCGCCGGATAGACATCGGCTGTCGCCGGATGGAACTTCTACCGGAAATCAATCACATCCGTTCGGCCACCCAGCCTTGCACGGATTGCAGCGCGCCGGTGAGTTTGCCGGGGTCGGTGCCGCCGGCCATCGCCATGTCGGCCTTGCCGCCGCCCTTGCCGCCGACCTGCTGGGCGACGAAGTTGGCCAGATCGCCCGCTTTCACCTTGCCCATGCTGTCGGCCGTGACGCCGGCCGCGATCTGCACCTTGCCGCCCTCGACGGCAGCCAGCACGATGGCCGCGGTCTTGAGCTTGTCCTTGAGCTTGTCCATGGTGTCGCGCAAGGTCTTGGCATCGGCGCCGTCCAGCCGCGCGGCCAGCACCTTGATGCCCTTGACGTCGACGGCCTGCGAGACGAGCTCGTCGCCTTGCGAGGACGCCAGCTTGCCCTTGAGCTGCGCCACTTCCTTCTCGAGCGCGCGGACCTGATCCAGCACCTGCGTGACGCGGCCCTGGAGCTCGGTGGGGGCCGCCTTCAAGGTGCCCGCCACCCGGTTCACCGTGGCTTCCAGCTGCTGCAGATAGGCCAGCGCATTGGCGCCGGAGACGGCCTCGATACGGCGAATGCCCGCCGCGACGCCGCCCTCGCCCACCACCTTGAACAAGCCGATGTCGCCGGTGCGCTGCACATGGGTGCCGCCGCACAGTTCGCGGCTGGTGCCGATGTCGAGCACGCGCACCGTGTCGCCGTACTTCTCGCCGAACAGCATCACGGCGCCGGTCTGCTTGGCCGCCTCGATCTCCATCACGCGGGCCATCGTTTGCTGGTTGGCCAGGATCTCGGCGTTGACGCGCTTCTCGATCTCGCGGATCTGCTCGTCGGTGACGGGATTGTTGTGGGTGAAGTCGAAGCGCGTCTTGTCGGCATCGACCAGCGAACCCTTCTGCTGCACGTGGTCGCCCAGCACTTCGCGCAGCGCCTTGTGCATCAGGTGCGTAACGCTGTGGTTGCGCATGGTGGCCTGGCGCTTATCCATATCGACCTTGGCCGTCACGGCGTCGCCGACCTTGAGCGAGCCGGATGCCAGCGTGCCGTGGTGGCCGAAGACGTCTGACTTGATCTTCTGAGTATCGTCGACCTTGAAGCTGCCGCCCTGGCCTTCGATCACGCCTTCGTCGCCGACCTGGCCGCCCGACTCGGCATAGAACGGCGTGGTGTCCAGCACCACGACGCCGGTCTGTCCGGCCTTGAGTTCATTGGCAGCCAGGCCTTCGGCGTACAGTGCGACGACCTTGGCCGGCTCTTCGAGTTTCTCGTAGCCCGTGAAGACGTTGCTGATCCCGGCGTATTCCAGCGCGCGGTCCATCTTGAACTTGCCTGCTGCACGACCCTGGGCCTTCTGCTTGTCCATGGCGGCGTGGAAGCCCGCCTCGTCCACCGACACGCCGCGCTCGCGGCAGACGTCGGCCGACAGGTCCAGCGGAAAGCCGTAGGTGTCGTGCAGCTTGAAGGCGACGTCGCCCGGCAAGACCTTCTGGTCGCCCGCCAATGCAGCGTCCAGGATTTCCATGCCGTTTTCCAGTGTCTCGAAAAAGCGTTCCTCTTCCGCTTTCAGCGTGTCGATGATCTTCTTCTCGTCGGTGCGCAGCTTGGGGTAGGCCTCGCCCATCAGGCGCACCAGGTCGGGCACCAGCTTGTGGAAGAACGGCGTCTTCTTGCCCAGCTTGTAGCCATGGCGGATGGCGCGGCGCACGATGCGGCGCTGCACGTAGCCGCGGCCCTCGTTGGAGGGGATCACGCCGTCGCTGACCAGGAACGAGGTGGCGCGGATATGGTCGGCGATCACGCGCAGCGAGTTGTTCGCCAGGTCCTTCTCGCCCGTCTCGCGCGACGCGGCCTGGATCAACTGCTCGAACAGGTCGATCTCGTAGTTGCTGTGCACGTGCTGCAGGATGGCGGCCAGGCGCTCCAGGCCCATGCCGGTATCGACGCAGGGCGCCGGCAGGTTCTTCACGCTGCCGTCGGGCTGCATGTCGAACTGCATGAACACGTTGTTCCAGATCTCTATGTAGCGGTCGCCGTCGGCGTCGGGGCTGCCGGGCGGGCCGCCGGCGACTTCAGGACCGTGGTCGTAGAAGATTTCCGAACAGGGGCCGCAGGGGCCGGTGTCGGCCATCATCCAGAAGTTGTCGGAGGCGTATTTGGCGCCCTTGTTGTCGCCGATGCGCACCACGCGCTCGGCGGGCAGGCCGATCTCCTTGGTCCAGATGTCGTAGGCCTCGTCGTCGTCGATGTACACCGTGGCCCAGAGCTTGTCGGCCGGCAGCTTGTACACCTGCGTCAACAGCTCCCACGCCCACTTCAGCGCGTCGCTCTTGAAGTAGTCGCCGAAGCTCCAGTTGCCCAGCATCTCGAAGAAGGTGTGGTGGCGCGCCGTGTACCCCACGTTCTCCAGGTCGTTGTGCTTGCCGCCGGCGCGCAGGCAGGCCTGCACCGAGGCCGCGCGCACGTAGGGGCGCTTGTCGGTGCCCAGGAACACGTCCTTGAACTGCACCATGCCCGAGTTGGTGAACATCAGCGTCGGGTCGTTGCCCGGCACCAGCGGGCTGGACGGCACCACGGTGTGGCCCTTGGAGGCGAAGAAGTCCAGGAAGGTCTTGCGAATGTCGGCGACGGTGGCGTTGGGGGTCATAGCCCTCGATTTTACCGGGGGCGACAATCGGGGCTTCACCACGGCATCGCCAGTGTCTTGGACGGGCGCTATGCTGCGTGCTTGAAAATTGCTTAACAGCTTAACTAAATCCCCCAGGAGATGCTTTCGTGGACATGAAAACCTCGCCGCTGGCCCTGCTCAAGGACCCCAGCCTGCTCAAGACCGACGCGCTCATCAACGGCCAATGGCTCAAGGGCACGGCCCGTTTCGACGTGCACGACCCCAGCAACGGCAACAAACTGGTCGATGTGGCCAACCTGGGCCCTGCCGATGCGGAGGCCGCCATCGCCGCGGCCAATGCGGCCTGGCCTGCCTGGCGCAGCAAGACCGGCAAGGAGCGCAGCATCATCCTGCGCAAATGGTTCGACCTGCTGATGGCCAACCAGGAGGACCTGGGCCGCATCATGACCGCCGAACAGGGCAAGCCTTTCCCCGAGGCCAAGGGCGAAGTGGCTTACGGCGCCAGCTTCGTCGAGTGGTACGCCGAGGAAGCCAAGCGCGTCAACGGCGAAACCCTGCCGCCCTTCGACAACAACCGCCGCCTGATGGTGATCCGCCAGCCGATCGGCGTCTGCGCCGCCATCACGCCGTGGAACTTCCCATTGGCGATGATCACCCGCAAGGTCGCGCCGGCGCTGGCCGCCGGCTGCCCGGTGGTCATCAAGCCGGCTGAATTGACGCCCCTCACCGCCCTGGCCGCCGCGGAGCTGGCGATCCGCGCCGGCATTCCCGCCGGCGTCCTGAACCTGCTCACCGCCGACGGCGCCAACAGCATCGCCGTGGGCAAGGTGATCTGCGCCAGCGACATCGTGCGCCACATCAGCTTCACCGGATCCACCGAGGTCGGCCGCATCCTGATGGCGCAGAGCGCGCCCACGGTGAAGAAGCTGTCGCTGGAACTGGGCGGCAACGCGCCCTTCATCGTCTTCGACGACGCCGACATCGATTCGGCTGTTGAGGGCGCCATGGCCAGCAAGTACCGCAACGCGGGCCAGACCTGCGTCTGCGCCAACCGCATCTATGTGCAGGAAGCCGTGTACGACCAGTTCGTGGAGAAATTCTCGGCCAAGGTCAAGGCCTTGAAAGTCGGCAATGGTTTCGAGGAAGGCGTGGTGCAAGGGCCACTGATCGAGGACGCGGCGGTCGAGAAAGTGCAGCGCCACGTCGAGGACGCCGTGGCCAAGGGCGGCAAGGTGATGGTCGGCGGCAAGAAGCTGCAGGGCCAGTTCTTCCAGCCCACGGTCATCGCCGAAGCCACGGGCGACATGCTGTGTGCGCGGGAAGAGACCTTCGGCCCGCTGGCCCCGGTGTTCCGCTTCAAGACCGAGCAGGAAGCCATAGACGCTGCCAACAACACCGAGTTCGGCCTGGCCAGCTATTTCTACAGCCGCGACGTCGGGCGCATCTTCCGCGTCGGCGAAGCGCTGGAGTACGGCATGGTGGGCATCAACGTGGGGATCATCGCCACCGAGCACGTGCCCTTTGGCGGAGTCAAGCAGTCGGGGCTGGGCCGCGAAGGTTCGCGCCACGGGATGGACGAGTACGTGGAGATGAAGTACCTGTGCCTGGGCGATATCCTGAAGTGAACTGAAGAGGGGCGCTACGCGTCCCTGTTCTTGCCGACCCTCGAAAAGACATCGAGTTCGTCGAAC
The DNA here is from genome assembly GCF_013155545.1 of Caenimonas soli. Taxonomy (GTDB): domain Bacteria; phylum Pseudomonadota; class Gammaproteobacteria; order Burkholderiales; family Burkholderiaceae_C; genus Ramlibacter; species Ramlibacter soli. The sequence goes on from NZ_JABJVV010000008.1 coordinate 105,382, forward strand.
TGGCTGGCGTCGAACTGGCTGTTGGCCGGCTTGTTGCCGTAAATCCTTGCCGAGTGGCTCAGGGATTGCATCTGGCTGTCCAGGGCGTTCACGGAATCTTCCCAAAGATCCCAGTCGGTGTGGTCGTTGCCCTCGACCACTTCCGGGGCGGGTATCGATCCGGCCACTACCGGCTCGGAAGCCGTGCTTCGTTTCCTGGACCTGCGCCTGACCGGCCGTGCCGGTGGCTTGGCCGTGAGGCCGACTAGACTCTTGAAGAAGTTGAACATCCTGGGCTCTCCGAGACCGGCAAAAGGCCGACAACAGACTCGACTCCCCTCCACTCCCCTCCTGCCCAAGCTCGCGCGCAATACGACGCCCAAGGGCTTAATGGACATTCTGTAACACATAACGGACAAACGCAACCGTACCCACGGCTTGCGCGCATGGATGAGTACTTAGTGATGAAATATCGGCACTCGATCGAGCCGCAAAGGAACAACACCAGGCATTGATAAATCAAACTGAGTTGCCCCCGAAGCCCGTCCTCAAGCAATGAAAGGAGTTGCCATGCCACGCCAATACATCGATTGCCGCGAAATCCCCAGTGATACGAAGTGCACGGTCGCGATCGCCGCCGACAGCGAACGCGAGCTGGTCGATGCCGCTGTCCAGCACGCAGTTGCCGTCCACGGGCACACGGACACGCCCGAGTTCCGCAAACAGATCACCTCCGCCATCAAGCAGGGCACGCCGCCTGTCGAAGCTCCGACCCAACACGCGGCCGCCGCGTCTTGAGCACTGATTGAGCCGCCGCCTGCGGGGCATTGGCAGATGACATAATCTCGCCAGTTCCGCGGGCGTCGTTCAATGGCAGGACCTGAGCTTCCCAAGCTCAAGACGTGGGTTCGATTCCCATCGCCCGCTCCACTTCTCTCTAAGTGCTCGTCCGCTAAGGAAGAAATCACGTGCATCTTCGTAGATGCATGGCCAGATCTGGCTACGTTTTGGCTAGCCCTAGCAACGCGCCTTTTCGCTGCAGCGTCCGTTCAGGCCCCTAGCCGCAGGCTACGCCCAAGCGCCAGCTTCCGGATGCACGATGCAAACGAGCGAACCGCGGGCGACTGCTTCGCATCCCTTTTCCACAGCATGCCCGGCGTGCGAACCGGAGTGGGACTTTCGAGCGGGATCACGCGCACGTCATCGCGCGGTTGCACCGCATGGCTGGAGACGATGGCCGCGAGTTGGGTGCGGGCCACCAGCCCGATCATGGGCGCGATGGTGTTCATCTCCGCGGCGATCACCGGTTCCGCGCCGCAGGAGCGAAAGCATTCGTCCAGCATGGTGCGGGTGGTGAAGGCGCGCGGCAGCAGCACCAGGCTCCTGCGGTGCAGCTCCACCATGCGCACGCGCTTGCGTTGTGCCAGCGGGTGCCGTGGCGACACCACCAGCACCATCTCCTCGGTGTAGAGCGGTTCGAACCATAAGCGCGTCGGGTCGCTCGGCTGGTAAGCGATGCCCACATCCATCGAAGAATCGATCAGCCGCTGCGCGATCGCGTCGGCAGCAAGTTCGTCCACCGTTACTTTCACTGTCGGATTGCGCTTGAGGAAGATCGACAGGCATTCGGGTACGAAGCCAATGTTGAAGGTGCCCGTGGCGCCGATCCGTACCTCGCCCGAGAGCTGGTCACCGGCGCGCATCAAGTCGGACAAGCCATGGTCCACCTCGCGCAGCGCCCGGGACGCATAGCCGAGATAAGTCTCGCCCGCTTCGGTGAGTATCACGCGCTTGCCGATGCGATCGAACAGTGGCTGGCCAAGCTCATCCTCCAGTTGGCGGATCTGATGGGACAGCGTCGATTGCGTGACGTGCACGCGCTCGGCGGCGCGGGTGAAAGACAGGCACTCCGCCAGAGCGACGAAATAGCGCAGGTGACGCAGTTCCATAGGGTTTACCCGGTCGATTGATCGATGACGTCGATTCGAATCATTGAAATTCTTCACTTCTTATTGCTGCTGTCAATCAATAGAGTCCCGAAGAGCGAATACCGGAGACATGCATGGCGCAGCTGGAGTACGACACCGAAAGCATCACCGACGCCGTCATCGCGCGACTGGTCGAATGCCAGGACCCGCGCTTCAAGCAGGTGATGACCTCGCTCATCCGCCACCTGCACGGCTTCGCGCGCGAGGTCGACTTGAAGGGCGACGAATGGTTCAAGGCCATCGAGTTCCTCACCGCCTGCGGCAAGGCCTGCGACGACAAGCGGCAGGAGTTCATCCTGCTGTCGGACACACTGGGCCTGTCGATGCAGGTCGTGGCGCTAGAGCACGCCCGCGCCTTGAAAGGCCGCACCGGCGCGACGCCGCCGACCGACGCCACCGTGCAGGGACCGTTCTACTGGGAGGGCGCCCCCGAGTTGCCGCTGGGCAGCGACATCGCCGAAGGCGTGCCGGGCGAGCCCGCCTTGTACAGCGGCCGCGTGACAGACCTCGAGGGCAGGCCGTTGCAAAGCGCTCTGCTTGACGTGTGGTCCGGCGACGGCGAAGGCGTCTATGACATGCAGCGCGCAGACGGCGGAATGCGCGCACGGGCCCGCATCCGCACCGACGATCAAGGCCGCTACTGGTTCTGGTCGATCCGGCCGACTTTCTACCCCGTGCCTGACGACGGCCCGGTGGGCGACATGCTGCGCAAGATGGGCCGGCATCCCAACCGCCCCGGGCACATCCATATGAAGGTTTCGGCGCCCGGCCACAAAGAGGTGACCACGCACCTGTTCGTCAAGGACAGCCCGTACCTGGACTCCGACGCGGTATTCGGCGTGCGCGACAGCCTGATCGTGGAGTTCGAGAAGCACGAGCCCGGCACGGCGATGGACGGCCGCAAGATGGACAAGCCGTATCACGTGGCGCACTACGACTTCCGGCTGATTCCCCAAGGCGCGGCATGAGCCGCCGGGCCGCTCCCAAGGCGAATACCGCAGCACGCAGTGCGGAGGTTTCCGAATGAGTTCGATCAACAAGATTGGCAAGTCCACGGTGCCCCGCACCGCCATCAGTACCCATGACGAGCACAGCATCACCGTGCGCGGCGAGGACCTGTGCCGTGACTTGATCGGTCGCATCTCCTTCACCGACTACTTCAGCCTGCTGGTCACCGGCCAGCGGCCCACGCCCGCCGATGCGGCGGTGCTCGATGCCACGCTGGTCGCGATCGCCGAGCACGGGCTCGTTCCCAGCGTGCAAGCCAGCCGCATGACCTACGCGGCCGCACCGGACGCGCTCCAAGGGGCGGTAGCGGCCGGCATTCTAGGCTGCGGTAGCGTGATCCTCGGCGCCTCGGAGACGGCGGGCAGGCTGTTCACCGAGGTGAATGAACAGGCCAAGAGCGGCGACGTTCCCAAGGCGGCCCGCGACGTGGTCGGCCGCTGGCACGCCGCCGGCCTCGCCATTCCGGGCTATGGTCACCCGCTGCACAAGGAGCGCGACCCGCGCGTGGCGCGGCTTTTCGCGGTGGCGAAGGAAGCAGGCACCAGCCTGCGTTTCGTGGAGATTGCCGAAGCCGTGGAGCAGGTCATCCCCGGGGTGGTCGGCAAGGACCTGCGGCTGAACGTATCGGCGGCGATCCCCGCCGTGCTGCTGGGAACCAACTTCCCGTTGCGCGGGCTCCGCGGCGTGCCGATCCTTGCGCGCACCGCGGGCCTGATCGCGCATCTGTGCGAGGAAGCCGTCAACCCGAGCGGCTTCGCGCTCTCCTACCAGGCCACGCGCGAACTGGTCTACGAAGGCAAGCCGGTGCCGGTGCGCGGAGGCCGCGAGTGATCGAAGTCCTTAAAGACGTGCGCGTGCTCGAACAGGGCACGTTCATCACCGGCCCGGCCTGCAGCATGCTGCTCGGCGACCTGGGCGCCGACGTCATCAAGGTCGAACAGCCGGGCACGGGCGATCCGTTCCGTGCCTTCAAGGGCGGCCTCTACAGCCCCCACTTCCAGACCTACAACCGCAACAAGCGCAGCATCACGCTCAACACCAAGGAGCAAGCCGATCGCGAGCGGTTGTACGCGTTGGTGAAGACGGCTGACGTGTACATCCAGAACTTTCGCCCGGGCGTCGCGGAGCAGTTGGGCGTGGGCGAGCAGCAGCTGCGGGAACTGAACCCGCGCCTGGTCTACTGCTCGATCAGCGGCTTCGGCGCGACCGGCCCCTCGGCCTCGCGCCCGAGCTACGACACGGTGGCGCAGGCTGCCAGCGGCTACCTGAAGCTGCTGGTGAACCCGGCGAACCCTCGCGTCGTCGGGCCCGCCATCGCCGATGCCGTCACAGGCTTCTACGCGGCCTACGGCGTGCTCGGCGCACTGTACGAACGCTCCCGCACCGGCCGCGGCCGCAAGGTCGAAGTCTCGATGCTGGAGGCGATGACGCACTGGAACCTGGACGCCTTCACGCACTACTACTCCGCCGGCGAGGTGATGGGGCCGTTCAGCCGCCCGCGCGTTTCGCAATCGTACGTGATGGAGTGCAAGGACGGAAAGTGGGTCGCGCTTCACATGTCATCGCCGGAAAAGTTCTGGCAGGGCCTGGCCAATGCGATCGAACGGCCCGGCATCTTCCAGGACCCGCGGTTCGCGACGCGCGAGGCTCGCATCCAAAACCAGGAAGCGATGATCCAGGTCTTGTCCGAGCGCTTCGCGACGCGCACCCGAACCGACTGGTGCAACCGGCTGCTGGCCGAGGACGTGCCGCACGCGCCTATGTACGACACCAGCGAGGCGCTACAAGACCCGCAGGCCCAACACTTGCAGTTGCTGGTCTCGGCGCGTCACGCCACGATGGGAGAGTTCCGCACCGTTCGCCCGCCGGTTTCCTTCGACGGCGAGCGGACGTTGTCAGTGCGGCCGCCTCCGACGCTGGGCGAACACAACTCTGAGATAGACGCCATGCTGCGCGCAATGGAGAGTCCAGCATGACGCTGCGGATCGGCCTCATCATCGGCAGCCTGCGCCAGGCTTCGTACAGCCGCCGCATCGCGCAGGCGCTGGGTGAGCTGGCACCCCCTGGCATGGTTTTTAACGAACTCGCGTTTGCCGACCTCGCGCTCTACAACGGCGACTTGGAGCCGCAGCTTCCCCAGCCATGGCAGCGCTTTCGAGCCGAAGTCGTGGCCAGCGACGCGCTGCTGTTCGTCGTCCCCGAGTACAACCGCTCCATCCCCGGCGGCGTGAAGAACGCCATCGATGTCGGATCGAAGCCAACGGCCCAGAACTGCTGGAGTGGCAAGCCGGCGTTGGTGGTCAGCCAAAGCGCCGGCCCGTTGGGCGGGCTGGCGGGCTCCTACGCACTGAAGCAGGCACTGGCCGCGGTGAACGTCGCCACCATGCCGCACCCGGAGGTCTACCTGGGCCGCATAGCGACACTATTCGACGGCGATGGGCCGATGGTTTCCGACACGCAGGAATTCCTGCGGGGCGTGCTCACCAGTTTCGAGACCTGGATCACGCGCTTCGTGCCGCGCTGAAGCGCTACACCAACCAAGAAGGAGACAGCCATGAAGACCCCCTCGATCCATCGCCGCACCGTGCTCGGTGCCGCCGTTTCCGCGGCCCTCGCCGCGTCGCCGTTAGCCGCCTGGGCGCAGCAGCCGCCCATCCGCATCGGCAGCACGCTCGCGCTCACTGGACCGCTATCGGCCACCGCGCAGGTGCACAAGCTGGTGGGCGAGATCTACGTGGAAGACCTCAACCGGCGCGGCGGCCTGCTGGGGCGACGCGTGGAGTGGGTGCTGAAGGACGACCAGTCCAAGGCCGACCTGGCCCGCACGCTGTACGAACAGCTAATCACCTCCGACAAGGTGGAGCTGCTCATGGGGCCGTACGCGACCGGCGCCATCCTCTCCGCGATGGGTGTGGCGCAGCGCTACAGCAAGGTGCTGGTGCACCACACGCTGGGCGTGCCCTCGCTCGCCAAATACGAGATGCAGTTCCCGGCCTGGTCGCTGGGATCGGACCCTGGTGTCACCACCACCAACACCGTGTTCGAAGCATTGGCCAAGGGACCCAAGCCGCCAAAGACGGTGGCCGTGGTCACCAGCAAGTTCCCTTCCATCCACTTCATGTCGATGGGCGCGCGCGAGACCATCAAGAAGCGCGGATTGCAGGAAGTACTGTTCCTCGAGTGGGAGTTCGGCAACCGTGACTTCGGGCCGATCGCCAGCCGCATCAAGGACGCCAGGCCCGACTTCGTGTGGGTGGGTGCCATCGGCCTGGACGGCAACCTGCTGCTCGACGCCATGAAGAAGATCGACTATGCGCCGCCGCAACACTTCTACCTGTACCCGGCGCCCGGGCCGCTGGTAACGCTGCCGGAAGCCAATGGCGCGCTGTCGGTCACTATCTTCGAAGAACATGCGCCCTTCAGCACGCGGCCTCGCGCCGCCGAGTTCATCAAGACCTACCATGAGCGCGCGGCCAAGGCTAATTTCCCGGACACTTCGGTTGAAGTGCAGGCCGCGGCGTCGTTCACGGCGTGGCAGATCCTGGAGGCAGCAGTCACCGCCACCAAGAGCCTGGACGACAAGGCGATGGCCGATTGGCTGAAGAAGAACCGCGTTGAGACCATCCAGGGGTCGCTGCGCTTCGACGGGCCGTTCAACTACGGCGATGACCTGATGCGCATCAAGCAGGTTCAAAACGGCAAGTGGATGGTCGTGTACCCGCCGGAAATGGCCGCTCCCGGCGTGAAGATGATCGCGCGCTGAACGCTGCCCGATGAGCTTCCCCAGCTGGACCCTCTTCGCGCAGTCGGTGCTATCGGGCGTGTTCGCCGGCGCCTTGTATGGCCTATTGGGGCTTGGGCTCGGGCTGAGCTGGGGACTGCTGCGCACCATCAACCTCACGCACTTTGCGTTTGCGTTCCTCTCAGCCTACATCTGCTACCAACTTTCGGCCGTCGGCAAGGTGGACCCGCTGCTGACGCTGGCCGGCATCGTGCCCCTGATGTTCGCTTTGGGCTCGGGGCTGCACTGGCTGACCGACCGCTTTCGACTCACGCCGTTCAGCTCGTTGCTGCTCACGTTCGGCGCCATGGGTATTGTCGAATCGCTGATGCAGACTGTGTGGACGGCCGACCCGCGCAAGCTGGAATCGCACTATGCCGAGATGAAGTTCCGCCTCGGCCCGTTGTACCTGCCCGTGCCGGAGGTGATGACGCTGCTGGCGGCGGTCGCGATCTCGGTCGCCGTGTGGGCGGTGTTGCGCTACACCGACCTGGGCAAGGCCTTGCGCGCATCCGCTGAAGACGCGCCGGTGGCGGCAGCCTTCGGTATCAACCAGCGCCGCAACGGCTTTCTGCTGGCCGGCACCTGCTCGGCCATAGCAGGCATTGCCGGTGTCTGCATTGCGCTGTCGAGCAGCATCAGCCCGTCGCAGATGTATGCCTGGGTAGGCGTGGTGTTCGCCGCCGTCATGCTGGGCGGGCTGGGCAGCGCACTGGGGCCCCTGTTGGCCGGCATCGTGATCGGCGTGAGCGAGGCAGTGACCATGGCGGTCACCTCGCCCTCGTGGGCGCCGCTGGTGTCGTTCACGCTGCTGATCCTGATCCTGCTTGCGCGGCCGGGGCGGGTGCGATGAAGTGGCCGCGCGCGCCCGCCGGCATCTTGGCAGCTGGCTTGCTGATGTGCTCCCTGCCCTTCCTCAAGCTGCCGGCCTTCTACGAGTCGTTCCTCTACCTGGCGCTGTTCTGGATTGTCCTGGCCACGTCCTGGAATATCCTCTCGGGCTACGCAGGCTACTTCTCTTTCGGGCACGGCGCGTTTTTCGGTGCCGGGGTCTACACGTCCGCCACCCTCGCCGTAAAGTTCAACTGGCCCTTCCTTTGGACGCTGCCCGCGGCCGCGTTGGTCGCGGCGCTCATCGGTGTGGGTGTCGGCGCTGTCGCGTTCCGTGTTCGCGGCGTTCGCGGCGAAGTGTTCGCGCTGCTCACTTTGGCAGTGACCTTTGTGCTGGCTACCATCATCGGCAACACGCCGATCGACGGCGGACCGGGCCTGTACCTGAATGAGGTGCCGGTGGCCGCGATCGGGCCGACGCCCACTTCCAGTCTGTACCTGATGATGCTGGCGGCGGCGGTGGCCACGCTGCTGATCTCATGGGCGATCCGCCATTCGCGCTTCGGTGCGGGCCTGTTTGCCATTCACGACGACGAGGATGCGGCAGAGGTCATGGGCGTGCCGACTTTCCGCTGGAAGCTGGCGGCACTGGCGGTGTCGTGCGCCCTCGCCGGCTGGGCGGGCGGAATTCATGCGCTGTTCGTTTCGTATGTGACGACGGCGGAGACGTTCAACCTTACCGTGCCGCTGACGGTAGTACTCATGAGTATCCTAGGCGGCACGCGGCACTGGGCCGGGCCCGCCCTCGGCGCGGTTGCGATCACCTGTCTGCTCTTCGCGTTCACCGGTGGCGAGTACGCGGTGCTGGGCAAAGGAGTGATCGGCCTCATCCTGGTGATCGGAATTCTGTTCATGCCCGAAGGCGTGATGGGCAAGCTGCGGCGCAAGCGCGCGGCCCCGCCGCTGCCTGCGGCCGCCGACACCGCGGTGCAGATCGCAGTGACGGCCCCGGTGCTGCCTGCCTCATCCAGCGCCGCCCCGCGGGCAAGCGAGGTCCTGCTGGAGGTGCGCGGCCTCGGCAAGTCTTTTCGTGGCCTCAAAGCCCTTTCCAACGTCTCGCTGCAGGTGCGCAAGGGCGAGATCCTCGGCTTGCTGGGGCCGAACGGGTCGGGCAAGTCGACGTTCATCAACGTCGTGAGTGGCCATTACCTGCCCGACGGCGGCGAGGTGCGGCTGGATGGCCGCGACATCGCCGGCCTGCCCGCCCACGAGATCGCCCGCGCCGGCATCGCGCGGACCTACCAGATCCCGCGGCCGTTCTCACAGCTGAGCGTGCTGGACAACGTCGCGATCGCCGCCATGTACGCCGGTCACGGTCGCCCCTCCCTGGAAGCCGGGCGGCGCGAGTCGATGCAATGGCTGGAGTTCACGCACCTGGCAGGCAAGGCGCATAGCCTGCCGGGCGAGCTGAACCTGCACCAGCGCAAGTTCCTGGAACTGGCGCGGGCGCTGGCATCGCGGCCCAAGCTGGTGCTGCTGGACGAAGTGCTGTGCGGACTCACGCCGACCGAGATCCAGGCGGCGGTGGAACAGATCCGCCGCATCCGCGACCAGGGCACCACCATCGTCTTCGTCGAGCACGTGATGGACGCGGTGATGGCCCTCACCGACCGGCTCGTCGTGTTCGACCAGGGCGCGATGCTGGCCGAAGGCGCGCCGCGCGAAGTGATGCAAAGCCCCGCGGTGATGAGCGCGTACCTGGGGGTGTCGCATGCTTGAGCTGAAACAGCTTACGGTTGCGTATGGCGAGGCGCGCGCCATCTGGGACGTTTCCCTGCAGGTTGCCCGGGGCGAGCTGCTCTGCGTAGTGGGGCCGAACGGCGCCGGCAAGACGACGCTGGTGAACACCGTGGCCGGCATCCTGAAGCCGATGGCCGGCCGCATCTCGATGGACGGGCATGACGTCACGGGCCTGCCGCCACACAAGTTTTGCGAAGCGGGGATCGCCGTGGTACCGGAAGGCCGCCGCCTGTTCAGCGGGATGACGGTGGCCGAGAACCTGGACATCGGCAGTTTCCTGCCCTCTGCGAAGGCGCGGCGGCGGGAGACGCTGGAGGAAGTGCTGGCGCTATTTCCGGCGCTGCGGGCCAAGCTACCCGCGCCGGCCGGCGAGTTGTCGGGCGGGCAGCAACAGATGGTGGCGATCGGGCGTGCGCTGATGGCACGCCCGCGCCTGCTGCTGCTGGACGAGCCGTCGCTCGGTCTTTCGCCGCTGGTAGTGGGTGACGTGTTCAACGCCATCCGCAAGATCAGCGCGAGCGGCATCACCATCGTGCTGGTCGAGCAGAACGTTTCGATGGCGTTGTGCATCTCGCACCGCGCCTGCGTCCTGGAGCTGGGGCGCATCATCGCCGAAGGCGCACCGGATGACTTGATGAAGCAACCCGAAATCCGGCAGGCTTATCTGGGCAAAGTATAGGAGTACACGTTCATGCTGTTCCCCACCACGATCGTCGGCAGTTACCCGCAGCCGGAATGGCTGATCGACCGCGCCAAGCTCGCTGGCCGGTTTCCCCCACGCGTCCGCGCGCTCGAGCTCTGGCGGCTGCCCGAGCCTTACCTCGCGCAGGCCCAAGACGACGCCACCCTGCTCGCCATTCGCTTCCAGGAGCAGGCGGGGCTGGATATAGTGAGCGATGGCGAAATCCGCCGCGAGAGCTACTCGAACCGTTTCGCCACCGCCCTGGAAGGTGTCGACCTGGACAACCCGGGCTCGGCACTCGACCGATCAGGGCATCCCAACCCCGTACCCCGCATCGTCGGCAAGATCCGCCGCAAGCACGCCGTGGAGGTGGAGGATCTCAAGTTCCTCAAACGCCACACCCAACGGATGACGAAGATCACCGTCCCGGGGCCGTTCACGATGCTGCAGCAGGCTCAGAACGACTATTACAAGAGCGAGGAGGAAGCCGCCGGCGACTACGCGGATGCGGTGAACGCGGAGATCAAGGACCTGTTCGCGGCCGGCGCGGATGTGGTGCAGATCGACGAGCCCTACATGCAGGCGCGGCCGGAGAAGGCGCGCCAATACGGCCTGGCCGCGCTGAACCGGGCACTGGACGGCGTGCAGGGGACGACCTGCGTGCACATCTGCTTCGGCTATGCGGCCATCATCCACGAGCGGCCCAGCGGCTATTCGTTCCTGCCGGAACTGGCGGGCTGCCGGTGCCGGCAGGTCTCCATCGAAACGGCGCAGTCGCACCTGGACACCAGCGTGCTCGCGCAACTTGATGGCAAGCAGATCCTGGTCGGCTGCATCGACTTGTCCGACATGAACGTGGAAACGCCCGAGGTCATTGCCGACCGCGTGCGGCGCGCGCTGAAGCACGTGAAGCCCGAACAGGTGGTGCTGGCGCCGGACTGCGGGATGAAGTACCTGCCGCGCGAGGTGGCGCAGGGCAAGCTCGAGAGCATGGTCCACGCCGCGCGGATACTGCGACGCGAGTACCGCGCAGAGTAATCTCGTCAGGGTGCCGTATCTCTGTAAGTGAAGTCACCCCACCTGCCAATCTGCGCCGGCCGAAAGTCTCCCCCGACGCGACTGGCTCTGCACTTCTAAGCGCCGCAGCGACATTTCTTTCCGCTTTTTTAGTGCCTGGGCGACCCCGATGGGAGCGCCGAAGCGTAGAACAGCGTCCAGCAGCGCTCCCGGACGCTGCAAGGCATTGCCATGGCAGCCCTGGTGCAACGGGCTGCCAAGGTTGCTGGGTTTGGTCAGCGCTGCGGAGTCGGCGCCGGGACCACGACGATGGTGTCGCCAGTCTTGCCGCGCTGACCGGTGTCACCGGTTGCGCCGGTGTCACCCGTGCTGCCGGTTGCGCCGGTGCTGCCCATTGCGCCAGTGGAGCCGGTGCTGCCCGCGGTGCCCGTGCTGCCGGTATTACCCGTGTTGCCGGTGGAGCCCGTGTCGCCGGTAGCACCGGTAGCGCCAGTTGCGCCGGCCGGGCCGGGAACGGTCACCACGGCGGGAGCCGGCGTGACGACAGTCTCGCGTTGGCAAGCCACCAGGGAGATCGCCACGAGTGCCATGGCCAAAGCCGTTTTCGAATATTGCATGAATGTTCCAATTGATTGAGGGGCAAGCCTAAAGGTCGAATGCCTGAGCCTGTGTAGGCGAAAACGGCCAATTGGGGCTGCGTACTACGTAGGGCAGGTCCTACTCATCGGTGGCAAGCTAATGAAAATCGCGGCTCTGGCTCGATTGCTGCCCAAGCCGGCCCAGCAAGGCCGTCAGGTCCTTCAGGCGGTGGGCCACCAGATGGCAGACCTGCCCGCCGCTCTCCACGTCCCGCTGCCACACGCCATCCACCGCCAGCAGGCGCGACTTGAGCAGTTCCTCGCGCTGCTGTTCGCGCAGCGATTTCCACACGATCACATTGACCGGCCCGGTCTCGTCCTCCAGGGTGACGAAGATGGTGCCGTTGGCCGTCTGGGGCTGCTGGCGCACGGTGACGATGCCGCAGGCGCGGACCCGCTTTCCGTTGGGCAGGTCATGCAATTGCGCGGCGCTGAGCAGCTTCATCCTTGCCAGGCGCGGACGCAGCAGGGCCAGCGGATGGCGGCGCAGCGTCAGGCCCAGCGAGGCGTAATCGAAGACGATCTCCTCGCCTTCCGGCGCAGCGGGAAGCGACAAGGCTTCTTCATGGACCGGCGCGTCCTGCAGCAGCTGCGGCACGCCACGCTGGGCTGCGGCATCCCAGACCTGCTGGCGCCGGTGGCCGGAAAGCGAAAGCAAGGCATCGCCCGCCGCCAGGGCATTGAGGTCTTTCACATCGAGTTCGGCACGCAGGGCCATGTCTTCGGTGCTGGTGAATGCAGCCTGGACGCGTGCCGCCACCACCCGCTGGGCCCCCTTCTCGCTCAAGCCGCCCACCATCCGCAGGCCCAAACGCACATGGGGCCGGGAAGAATTGGAATCTGACCCCGATTCAAGAGTGCAGTCCCAGTCGCTGTACGACACGTCGGGGGGCAGCACCTGCACGCCATGGCGCTTGGCGTCCTGCACCAGTTGCGACGGGGAATAAAAGCCCATGGGCTGGGAGTTGAGCATGGCGGCGAGGAAGCATTCGGGCTCGTGGCACTTGAGCCAGCTGCTGTCGTAGGCCAGCAGCGCGAAGCTGGCGGCATGGCTTTCGGGAAAGCCGTATTCGCCAAAGCCCAGGATCTGCTTGAAGATGTTTTCGGCGAACTCGCGGCGGTAGCCTTTCTTCAGCATGCCGTCGATCAACCGGTCCTGGAACTGGTGCACCCCGCCGCGCCTTTTCCAGGCGGCCATGGAGCGGCGCAGCCGGTCTGCCTCGTCCGCGCTGAAGTCGGCGGCGATCATCGCGATCTGCATCACCTGCTCCTGGAAAATCGGCACGCCCAGCGTGCGCTCGAGTGCCGGCTTGAGTGCCTCGCTCTCGTATTTGATTTCCAGCCCCTTGCGCAGCCGCTCGCGGCTCTTGAGGTAGGGATGGACCATGCCGCCCTGGATGGGCCCGGGGCGCACGATGGCCACCTCGATCACCAAGTCGTAGAAGCGGCGCGGCTGCAGGCGCGGCAGCATCGACATCTGCGCCCGGCTCTCGATCTGGAACACGCCCACGGTATCGGCGCGGCAGATCATGTCGTAGGTTTCCTCGTCCTTGTCCTGGATGTCCTGCAGCGCGAACGGATAGCCGCGCCGCTGGCTCACGAAATCGAGGCAGCGGCGCAGCGCCGTGAGCATGCCCAGGGCCAGCACGTCGACCTTGAGCAGGCCCATGTCCTCCAGGTCGTCCTTGTCCCACTGGATGATGGATCGGTCGGGCATGGCCGCGTTTTCCACCGGCACCAGCCGCGTGAGCTTGTCCTGGGTCAGCACGAAGCCGCCCACGTGCTGGCTCAGGTGCCTGGGAAATCCGCGCAGGGCTTCGGTCAGCTCCAGCCATTGGCGCATCCGCAACTCGCCGACGTCCACGCCCGCTTCGGCCGCCCGCTCGCACAGGCGCTCCACCTGCAGGCCCTCCTCGTCGAACCAGTAATGCTCCTTGGCGAACGCATCGACCAGGGCGGGCGGAATGCCCAGGGCCTTGCCCACGTCGCGGATGGCGCTGCGGGAACGGTAGCTGGCGACCACCGCCGCGATGGCGGCGCGGTCGCGCCCGTATTTTTGGTAGATGTACTGGATGACCTCCTCGCGCCGCTCGTGCTCGAAGTCCACGTCGATGTCGGGCGGCTCCTTACGCTCCTTGCTGATGAAGCGCTCGAACAGCAGCTGGGCGCGGCTGGGGTCCACCTCGGTCACGTGCAGGCAGTAGCACACGGCCGAATTGGCGGCCGAGCCCCGGCCCTGGCAAAGGATTTTCTGGCTGCGCGCGAAGCGGACGATGTCGTGCACCGTGAGGAAGAACATCTCGTAGCGGCAATCGGCGATCAACCGCAACTCGTGCACCAGTTGCCGGCGCACCTTCCAGGGCACGCCCGCCGGATAGCGCCTGGCCGCCCCCTCGATGGTGAACTGCCGCAGCGCCTGCGCGGGCGTCATGCCCTGGGGCACGGTTTCCATCGGGTACTGGTACTTGATGGATTCGAGGCTGAAATTGCAGCGCGCGGCCACCACCAGCGTGTTGGCCAGCAGCTCCGGGGGATAGATGCCGCCCAGCCGCACGCGCGGGCGCAGGTGCCGCTCGGCGCTTGCCTGCAAGGCCAGGCCGCATTCGTCCACGGCCTTGCCTTCGCGCACCGCGGTGATGACGTCCTGCAGCGCCTTGCGCGAGCGCACGTGCATGTGCACGTCGCCCGCCGCCACCAGCGGCACGCCGGTCGCCGCGCTCGCGCGCTGCAAGGTGTCCAGCCATAGCGCATCGTCCAGGCCCAGCAGCAACTCCACCGCCAGCCAGGCGCGCGAGCCGAACCAGCTCTTGGCCCACGCGGCGATCTCCATCGCATCCGCATCCGTGCGCGAGGGGACCACCAGGATTTCGCACTCGTCCAGCAGCTTGAAGTCACTGTTGCCGCGGCTGACGGTGTACTCGCCCTTTTTCGCTTCGCGCCGCGCCGCGGTGATGAACTCGCACAGATTGCCCCAGCCGGTCACATTGTGCGGCAGCGCCACCAGGCGGAAACCGTCGAACCCGAATTCGCTGCCCAGGATCAGCCGGAACGGGTCACCCGGGGCCAGCTTCAAATCCTTCCAGGCGGCATAGGCCCGCACCACGCCGGCCACCGAGCATTCGTCGGTGATCGCCAGCGCCGCATAACCGAGTTCGTAGGCGCGCTCCACCAGTTCGCCGGGATGTGAGGCGCCGCGCTGGAAGCTGAAATTCGACAGGCAGTGCAGCTCGGCGTAGGCCGGCAGCAGGGATGGCAACTGCGTGCTCATGCGTAAATCCCTTGCAGGTACCAGCGCACGGCGTTGGGTTGCAGCCGCTCGCGGTACACCCACAACAGCCCGGCCTCATCGCTGCGGGCAATGAAGTAGTCGCGCAGCGCCGGGCCTTGCACACCGTCGTCCCACCAGCCGGTCTCCAGCCGCTGGGGGCCGGCCAAGAGGCGCAGCGGCCCGTGGTAGTGCGGCTTTTCGCCCCGCACTTCCAGGCGCAAGGGCTGCGGCAGGAGCCAGGGCGGATAGATCGCATCGCAGGGCAACGGATCCTTGCCTTGCCTGGGTGCCCCTTCTCTTGCCGGCGCCCATCGCTGCATACGCTCCGGCCGATGATCGGCCTGTGCCTGCGGCACCACCACATTGCCCTCCCCCAGCCGCACGCTGAGCCGCTCCACCAGCTGATGCAGGCGCTCGCCCTTGACGTTGTCTTCGGGCAGCAGGCTTTTGCTGGCGCCGCCCCAGGGCGTGGTCTCGAGAGAGCGCAGCCGCAGGTGATTGGCAGGCGCCGACAGTGTGGCTCGGGACAGGTGCTCCGCGACCAGGCGCCGCAAATGCGCGATGTCCTGCGTGGGCTGGGCGGTGCGGACGGTGAGTTGCTCGTGCGGCGGCAGGCGCACGCCGTTCAGGCGCCGCAGGTCCAGCGTCCATTCGAGTTCCAGCGCCAGCACGCCGCGATGGCGCGCCTGCAGCCAGACCTGCAACTGGGTGAGCAGGCGCTGGGCGGCCCACATCAATTCGGGTGCGGTGGTCGCGAGCGCGGCGAGTTCGACCTTCAGGTCGAACTCCTCGGGCAACTGCAGCCAGGGATAGCGCTCGGGCCGCTCGCCATAGGCGACATCCAGAGCGTCCAGCAGGGGTGCGCCGAAACGCCGCGCCACCCCCGCCCGCGGCAAGGCCCGGAGATCACCCCAGCTGCGGCAGCCGATTCGCTCCAGCGTGGGCACATGCTCCCGAGCTTCGGTCAGCACATGAAGCGGAAGATCCTGCGGCAAATGCGCCGGCGGCGACTCGCCGCGCAGTTGCAGGCGCAGCAGGCCCAGGGCCGACAAGGCGGTGCGCGCCTGCGCCCATTGCACGGGGGCCAGGGGCTGCGTTTCCTGCAGCAGGCGCCTGAGCAATCCCTTGCGCCCACCCCACAGCCGCAGCGAAGCCGAAGCTTCGACCAGCAGGGCTTCGTCCACCTGGGCCACGCGCGGGGTGAACTGCAATGCCCGCCAGCCCCAGGCGGTGCGCTCGTCTTCATGTGAGGGCAGCAGTGCGATCCAGTACATGCGATCTCCGGGGCAATGGACCCACCGGCGGCGCGGCCGGCGGCAGACGTGTTTTTCGGGCCTCCAGCAGCTCAGCCAGCCGGGCGGAATAAGCGGGCAATGACAGCGGCGTTTCGATCGGCGGGCCGCGGCGTTTGAGGATGTGAACCTCGAGCGTGTCCACCCCTTCCACCAGCAGCCGCAAACGGGCCGGCGAAGCCTCATGGCGCGCATTCAAGCCGCGGAAAACGAACAGCAGCCGCCCCTGCTGCTGGGCGGCCATATGCAGTCGCCGCAGTTCGGCGCTCTTGGCCTGGGGCAGCCAGGCCAGAACGGCGGCCACCTCGGAACAGCGCAGCGCCTGCTCGGCCGCCCACAGCCGGGCCGCGGGCTTTTCGGCCCGCACGCACAGCAGCCGCTCGGGAGGCAGGCCCTGCACCCGCAGGCTGGGCCCAAAGGGCTCATAAGGGGCGCCCACCAGAACCACCGGCCCCGCTTGCCGGGTGATCGCCTGCGCCAGCGCCGGCAGCACCAACTGCCAGACATGCTGTCCGGCGCGTTGCTGCAATACCTCCACCATGCTGCCCACCGGCCAGCCGCCACCGGGCAAATAGCGGTCCAGCAGAGGATGGCCGCTGGGCAATACTGTTTCCTGTGCCGCAAGCTCGTCCACCCGCCAGACATCTGGCAGCAGGGCAGGATCGACAAGGCGCAGGCGGGAAAACTGGGACACGGCAAAAGCTGAAGTACTGTTTCTTTATACAGTGTTTGCCTTGCCCCCGGAAGTCTTCTTCCGACTTACAGCGCCCCAAAAGGCGATTTACGTTTAAAACTGCCGGATGACCAGGCAGCTCAGGCCGCGCGATTTCGCCGGGGATTCGCACGACGTTGCCCACGCGCTGGTCGGCGCAGTCCTGCTCGTCGAAGGAGTGGGCGGCAGGATCGTAGAAACGGAGGCCTATGACCGCCTGGATCCGGCCTCGCACAGCTTCTCCGGCCCCACGCCGCGCAACGAGGCCATGTTCGGCCCCCCGGGAAGAGCCTATGTGTACCGTTCCTACGGAATCCACTGGTGCCTGAATTTCGTCTGCCGCGAAAAGGGCCACGGCGCCGGGGTGTTGATCCGCGCGATCGAGCCCCTCTACGGCATCGACCTGATGCGGGCGCGCAGGGGGCTCGATGACCCGCGCCTGCTGTGTTCGGGACCCGGCCGCGTCGGCCAGGCCCTGGGGATTACGCGCCAACTCGACGGACTCCGGCTGGACCAGGCGCCGTTCCAGGTGCTGGCCGCAGCCGAGCCGGTGGCGGTCGCCCGCGGGCCGCGCATCGGCATCTCCAAAGCGATGGAGGTGCACTGGCGCTTCGGCCTCGCAGGGTCACGCTTTCTGAGCCGGCCTTTTCCAACTAGCATCTAAAAAAGTGCCTGCCCCCGCCCCATTCCTCTCTCGTCCGCGCGATGAAAACGATCCCCGCAGTTGGCTGGGCGACACGCCCATGCTCAATCTGCAGGATGACAAACTGCGCCTGCGCGTGCAGACCGTCCTGCAATTCAGCAGGACCGACCCCGAGAAGCTCAGGAGCATCTGCGCCTACGTCGCCTCTATTCCCTTCCACGTACCGGCTTTTGCGTCCCCCAAGCACAGCCGCAGGACCCTCGCCCGGCGCGAGGCGGTCGGCTGGTACAGCAAGGCCGCCCTGTTCCAGGCCATGCTGCGCACCGCCGGCTTTCCCGCCCGGGTCAGGATGATCCGCGTCGACAACCACATGTTCCGCGGCCTCGCCACCACTCGCCGGACGTTCGTCCTCCCCATGGTCGAGGTCTGGACCGGCGGCCGCTGGGTTGCCACGGACAACTACGTGTACGACCCGCGCTACCTGGCCGCCGCGCGCGAGGCGCTGGAACGCAAGGGCTGGCGCTCGGGTTATGGCATTCACCTCGACGGCCAATCGGCGTGGAACGGCGTGGACGATGCGCTGGTGATGATCGCGCCCGACCGTTCCGTGGGCGCGCTCCCTGCGGAGTATCTCGGGGTGTATGACGATCCCCATCAATTCGCCGAGCAGTTGAAGAAATCATCCATCATGCAATGGTTGTGGATGCTCGCACGCAACCGCCTTATGTCGATACGGATGAGCCGTAAAGTGCGCCAATTACGCTACGAAGCTGGTGGCTAGTGTTAGGCCTTGCGACTGCGCAATGCAGGCTGTCGCAATCCGCCGCGGAATGTATATGTTGTGTCCGAGTGCAGCGGAATGCTCAGGCAACACAAGTCGAGCGTAGGATTTAGCCGATGGAGCGAATCAGTGGCCCATACAAGGGCTATTTCATTGCAGCGTACACCGTGGAAGCCGGCCCGAACTTCGTCGGCTACGCCAAGGTTTGTGTGCAGGAACCCGAGAGCGTGTGGACCGCGAACTCGGTGGAAAAGCTGACCAGCGCCAGCGGCTGCAAGACTGAACTGGAGGCCGTGGCGGCCGCCGAACAGAAGGCGCGCCAAGCCATCGCCGAGATCACTTCCGGCTGGGATACAACCAGCCTGCCTGGCGCCCTGAGCTGAACAGCCCCTAGCGGCTGGGGCCCGCGCCCATCGCCCTCGTTCCTTGTTCAACGGACTCCACGATAGTGACCGGCGGGTTGCGCATTTCCGTGATCACGATCTGGCGGTTCTGCCTTGCGGCAGCCACGGCCACCGAAGGCACAATCGAGATTCCCGGCGCCATCGCCGCATCGCGCGGCTGAACCAAGGCGACGCCGCCGGCCAGCATGGTGTGGGGCACCTGCATCGCCAGGGCCGTCCGCTGATCGGTCAGCAGCGGCGATGACGAGGTGCTAACGGCAGGGGCGCGAGAGGGCACGATGATGTCCGGGCAGTTGGCAGCCGCGTCGAAGATCATGTGGCCGCCGGGGAATCGCTCGGGCAGTGTCTCGTGAATGGGCAGGCTCATGTCCACCGGAGGAGTGGATGCGTGATAGGCCACGCGGTCCGCCCGGTCGTAAACGGTGTAGCAGGCAGCGGCGGCCTGCATCGAGGCCGATCCCAGCAGGGAGCACAGCAACAGGCATTTCCAGTGTTTCATCAAGGCCTCCCGGTTTACGCGCGGATTCGCGTGCATTGAGGGGCATCCTGAGCGCGATACTGCACAGCCAGTGCAGGCCGGGGCACCCTCTGTTTGTCAGCGAGTTTCGATAGCTCGTAAGCGGCGGCCTGCAAGCTCAAGCTTGAACTAAGTCCCAGCTTGGCCGGTGGGTGCCTGGCGGTACAGACGGCCGCGCCCAACGGGCCGGTGTTCGCGCCAGATGAGCACTGTGGCGGAACGCCCTCAAGTTGCCAAAACCCGACTCGACCGTTTCCAGATAGGGATCGCGGTCCGGCCGTGCTGCATGCAACCCATCCGGCAGCCGGCCCAAAGAGCGCAACCAGTGACCCGTTTGCGCGAGCGAGACCTGCACGTGCCAGCTGCCGCCTTCGAGCTGCTGGCGGTGCACTGCCGCTGCCACGCCCATGGCGATCAGGTAGCCGGTCGCCTCGTCGAGGATCTGCATGGGCAAGGCGTGCGGCCTGCCGTCGCCCGCCGCTTCGCCTTCAGCATGATTGAAGCCCATGGCTGTTTGCACCAGTGAATCGAAGCCGCGGCGCGCCGCCCAAGGCCCCTGGCTGCCATAGGCCGAGAGCGAGGCATAGACGATGCCGGGACGCTGCGAAGCGATCTCCCGCGGGCCATGGCCCAGGGTTGCCAGGCCGCCGGGGCGATAGCCCTGGATGAATACGTGGGCCTGCTCCAGCAGACTGCCCATCGCGGCGCGGTCTGCGGGCGCGCGCAAGTCCAGGTGCGCGGAGCGCTTGCCCCGGCTGGTATCGGCGATGGCCTCGATATTGGGCAGGTGCGGCGCATTCACCAGCATGACGTCCGCCCCATAGGCTGCCAGTGCGCGGCCGCCCACCGGCCCGGCGAGGATGCGGGTGAGATCGAGGACCTTCACGCCTTCCAGGGGGCGCTGATCGGCCCCCAGCGGTGGCAGCGGTGGCAGCGGTAGCGGCGGCGCGTCGCCGATGCGCTCGATGCGCATGAGCGGTTGGCCGGCCACGGCCCGGCCCGGCTCACTCGCGTCCCATTCATCGAAGCTGCGCAGGGCCGTTGCCACCAGCCTCGCATCGGCGGCCGCGGTCTCGAACTCGATCGCCCGCCAGGAAAGCAGGGCCCGCTCGGCGTCGGCGCGTCCCGCCGTCGCCGGATCCAGTCCCAGCAGTTTCAGCGCGCCTTCGCGGTGGTGAGCAAAATTGGCGTGGACTCGCACCCAGCCGTCCGCGCAGGCGTACAGGCCCGAGAATTTGTCCCACAACTCGGGTACGCGGCCATCGATGCTGAACCAGCCGGTGCACTCCAGCGCCGCGTGGACCATGTCCACACCGACCGCCTGCCGCGCTGCGCCACGAACGTGTCCCACCTCGCAAGCCGCCAGTGCGGCGGCAGCTATCGTGGCCTGCGCGGCCGTACCGACCGCGAAGGAAGATGGGAGGACCGGATCGGCTCCGGCCAGGGTCGCGAAGCCCAGGGCCTGCGCGGGCAACCCGCCGAGCTGCCACAGCCCCGCCAGGGCTTCGCGCGGGTCGGGCTTCACCTCAATGCAGCTTGACGCCCGTCTTCGCCTGCAGCGCTTCCATGGTCACGCCGGGCGCCATTTCGACGACCTTCAGGCCCTGAGGGGTCACGTCCATCACGGCCAGGTCGGTGATGATGCGATCGACCACGCCGACGCCGGTGAGCGGCAACGTGCACTTCTCCAGGATCTTGAGATCCTCGGTGCCGTCCTTCTTGCGCGCGACATGCTCCATCAGCACGATCACGCGCTTGACGCCGGCCACGAGATCCATCGCGCCGCCCATGCCCTTGACCATCTTGCCCGGGATCATCCAGTTGGCCAGGTCGCCCTTCTCGCTCACTTGCATCGCGCCGAGGATGGAGAGATTGATCTTGCCGCCGCGGATCATGGCGAAGCTGTCGTGGCTGCCGAAGATCGACGAGCCCTTGATGGTGGTAACGGTCTGCTTGCCCGCGTTGATCAGGTCGGCATCGACCTGGTCCTCGGTTGGGAACGGGCCGATGCCCAGCATGCCGTTCTCGGACTGCAGCCACACTTCCTTGGTGCCCGTGAAGTTGGCCACCAGTGTCGGGATGCCGATGCCGAGATTGACGTAGAAGCCGTCTTCGAGTTCCTGCGCCGCGCGCGCGGCCATCTGGTCTTGGGTCCAAGGCATGTCATGCTCTCCAGTCAGTTGGGGACAGAGCTAAAGATCTGTCCCGCAAAGTTATCTAGTTGGTGATCGTCCGCTTTTCGATGCGCTTTTCCGGGGTCGCATTGAGCACGATGCGGTGCACGTAGATGCCCGGCAGATGGATGTCGTCGGGCGCGAGCTCGCCGACCTCGACGATCTTCTCGACTTCGACGATGCAAACCTTGCCGGCCATCGCCGCAGCCGGGTTGAAATTGCGCGCCGTCAGGTTGAAGCGAAGGTTGCCCGACTTGTCTGCCACGTGCGCTTTGACCAGGGCCACGTCGGGCACCAGGGAACGCTCCATCACATAGGTTTCGCCGTCGAACTCGCGCTGCTCCTTGCCTTCGGCCACCATGGTGCCGACGCCGGTCTTGGTGAAGAAGGCCGGGATGCCGGCGCCCCCGGCACGCAGCTTCTCGGCCAGCGTGCCCTGCGGCGTGAATTCAAGCTCGAGCTCACCGGCCAGGTACTGGCGCTCGAACTCTTTGTTCTCGCCGACATAGCTGGAAATCATCTTCTTGATCTGACGCGTTTCCAGCAGCTTGCCCAGGCCGAAGCCATCGACGCCCGCGTTGTTGGAAATCACGGTCAGATTCTTCGAGCCGCTATCGCGCAACGCGTCGATCAGCGCCTCGGGAATGCCGCATAGGCCGAAACCGCCGACAGCCAGCAATTGGCCATCCTTCACCACGCCCTGGAGGGCGGCGGCGGCGGAAGGAAAGAGCTTATTCACTAAAAGTCTCCTGCTAGAAACCCGGGGTCGCACGCGCCGGAATGCCGTTACGATACTACCTAATGAGTTACGTAGTTCTCCGTAGAGATTAGCCCGATGGACGTCGACTATCGCCTTGCCTTCAACCTCGCACCCGTGGGCCTGTGCCTATCGCGCAATCGCGCCATTGTGGACTGCAACCAGCAGCTGTGCGAGATGTTCGGTTCGTCCCGGGAATTGCTGATCGGCCAGTCGTTCCAGATGCTCTATCCCAGCGCGGATGAGTACGAGCGGCTCGGTGCGCGCATGGCGCCCATCCTCAATGCGCGGGGGCATTACGCCGACGATCGCATCATGAAGCGCGCCAACGGAGAAGTCTTCTGGTGCCACGTCACGGGGCGTGCGCTCAACCGCGAAACCCCGCATGAGTCGGGCATCTGGGCTTTCGAGGACCTGAGCTCGCAGCGGCCGGTGAAGGCCGAGCTCACCGCGCGCGAGCGCGAAGTGGCCGCCCGCCTGCTCGATGGCATGACCTCCAAGGAAATCGGCAAGGCCCTCACGATCAGCCACCGCACGGTGGAGATCTATCGCGCCCGCCTCATGCGCAAGTACAAGGCCAACACCACGGCCGACCTGGTGCACAAGCTGATGGCGGGCGCCTGAAGGGGGCGTCCCAACGCAAAACGCCCCACGCGGGGGCGCTTCAGGTCCTGCACTCGCGCTCGGCTTATTTTTCGCCGGAGGCGATCTGGCCTTTCTTGACGGCCTCGGCGGCGGCCGCCTTGCGCTTGGCAGCGGCGGCGACCCGCTCGTCCTTGGTCAACTTCCTGGCCACGCCCGCAGGTGCCGGGTCCGCATCAGCCTCGGTGGTCTTTGCCTTGGCGATGACCTTGCCCTCTGCCTTGCGCGCGGCCTTGGCAGAGGCCTTTTCCTCGGGCGTGACCTTGGACACGGCCGGGCCCTTCGATTGCGCCGGGTCCACTTCACCCTTCGTCTGGGCGAAGGCGCTGACGGCGAAAGCCTGCGCAACCGCCAGGCTCAGGGGAATAAGAAGCTGCTTCATAGGTACTCCAGTTGATGGTTGAGGGAAGGTAAGTACCAGTATTTCACGTGCCTCTCGCGCGCGCGTTGATATTCGTCAACTCGCCGGCGCTCTCTCACGGCCCCGCTCTAAGGCCGCGCTTGCTGCCGCTGCAGTTCCCTGCGCTTCATCTCCAGGTAGGTGTCGCGGTCGATCTCGTACAGCTGGCGCGGATACTTCTGCGTTCTGGCGAACCAGCCCTCCAGCCTTTGTTCCGGCTGCCGCGCCGGCTCCACCGACAGCGCATCGAGATAGGCTTCGATGGCCAGGTAGTAGCGCATCGTGTTTCTCTCGACCACGCCGCGCACGCCACCGATAAGAACAGGCGGCTCGCCGGCATGCGCTGCCGCAGTGGGGGTAAAGCCGACCTTGCCGCGGCCGACGGTCGCCAGGTAGAGCTGCATGGCGATGCGACCCGCGCGCCCGTAGGCGAAGGCATAACGCATGTGGATGAAGCTGCGGCCTTCCGCGACCGGAATCGCCTCGAGCACGATCCGGTAGTCGCGTGTTCCCAGTGGACCGTCGGCGGCATCGAGTTCGATGCGCAGGTACTCGGGGTCCACGGCCACCCTCTGATACGAAAATACGACAGGAGACGCTTCGGCCAAAGGCTGGTCATGCTTGCGGCCGATGCGCAGTTCGAGTTGGTTGGCGCCCCCTTCCTTCGCGGTTCGGCAGTATTTGGTGTTCAAGTGGAGGATCAGCACGTCGCACCAATGCTCGGCCTCGGCGAGCGCTGCGCTCACGGTTGCGAACGAATGCTCGACCAAGGCGTAGACGTCGCCCTCGAGCTGCCGCGCGCTTTCACGCGATTCGAGATACAGCGGCCCCTGGAAGTGATTGCTGGCCAGCTGGGTGGCCAGCGCGATGTGCTTGTCGCGCAGGGCGGCAGCCCCAAGCGCCTGCCCCCCGGCAGCGCCCCAGGCCGGCACGAGCAACACCAGCCAGACCGGCAACACGATCGCGTAGCGGGCGAGCCGCTGAAGGCCAGGGATGAACGACGGCATGTCCCTTATTGTTGCCAGTCGATCACCACCAGAACTTGCGAAAGATCAAGTTTCGTGTCGGCGCGCGCCGCCTGCAATGGCGAAGCATAATCAGCCCGCCACCAGGAGACCGATGTGAACCGCTACCCCGCCCCCGAACTCAGCGATGTGCCCGAAGACATCAGGGCCCGGATACTCGAAGTGCAGGACAAGGCCGGCTTCGTGCCGAACGTGTTCCTGGCCCTGGCGCGCCGGCCTGCCGAGTGGCGGGCGTTTTTCGCGTATCACGATGCCCTCATGCTCAAGGAGGAAGGCTCGCTCACCAAGGGTGACCGCGAGATGATCGTCACCACCACCAGCGCCGCCAACAGCTGCCTGTACTGCGTGGTGGCCCATGGCGCGCTCTTGCGCATCTACGAGAAAAAGCCGCTGGTCGCCGACCAGGTGGCGGTGAACTACCGCAAGGCCGACATCACGCCGCGCCAGCGGGCCATGCTGGACTTCGCCATGAAAGTCTGCCTCCGTTCGGATGAGGTCGCCGAGGAGGATTTCGCCCCCCTGCACGCGCACGGCTTTTCCGACGAAGACATCTGGGACATCGCCGCCATCACGGCCTTCTTCGGCTTGTCGAACCGGCTCGCAAGCTTTTCGAACATGATGCCGAACCCCGAGTTCTACTTGATGGGCCGTGTGCCCAAGCAGAAGTAGCGGGAACTCACTGCAGCCGGACGCGCAGCCAGTCCGGCATCGGCGCCGATTTCTGCGCGGGGAAATTGACCCAGATCGTGGTGGCGCCGCCGGCCGCGTAAATGACGCCGGGGTCCTCGGCCCGCTCCATCGTTCCCCAGCTCTCGAAGCTACTGCGACCCGGGTCGCTCACGTACATCTTCATCAGCACATCGCCCGGGTATTCGAGCTGCTTGTAGAAGTTGCAGAAGGCGTTGACGATGACCGGCCCCTCGCCCTGCGGATCGGGCTGGGCGCCGATGGAGCGCAACCAGTCGATGCGGATGGTTTCGAGATAGCGGAAATACGTCGTGTTGTTGACGTGATTCATCGCATCCATATCGCCCCAACGGATGGAGACGCGCATCTCATAGACCAGCTTCTTGTTCTCCGGGATCTCGATCCTCATTGTTCAGCCTAAACCGCGAAGCCGTCGTCGGCCGCGATCACGGCGCCGTTGATGAAGTGGCTCTGGCTGCTGGCCAGCAGCACGATGAGTGCGTCCAGGTCTTCGGGCTGGCCGACGCGCTTGCGCGGCAGCATCTGCATCAGCTTCTGGCCCTGCTCGGTGTTCCAGTGGTGGTGGTTGATCTCGGTATCGATGTAGCCGGGACAGATGGCGTTGACGTTGATCTCGAAGCGGCCCCACTCCAGTGCCATGGCCTTGGTCATCTGGACGACGGCCGCCTTGCTCATGCAGTACACGCCTATCTGCGGCAACACCTTGAGCCCGGCCATGGAGGCGATATTGATGATGCGCCCGCCGGTATACGTGCCGGGTGCCGCGCCGCGCGCCCGCGCCAGCATCCGCTTGCCTACTTCCTGGGCCACGAAAAAGGCGCCCTTGACGTTGGTGTCGAAGATGAAGTCGTACTCCTCCTCGCCGACGTCCTGGATGCGCTGCGTGGTGCTCACGCCCGAGTTGTTGACCAGGATGTCGATGGAGCCCACTTCGGTTTCCGCGTGGGCCACCGCTGACTTGATGCTGTCCATGTCGGTGACGTCCAGCTGCAGCACATGGGCGTCGCCGCCCTCGGCTTCGATCTGGGCGCGCAGGTCCTTGAGCTTTTCCACCCGGCGGCTGGCCAGGACCACGGCGGCGCCGGCACGGGAAAGCGCACGCGCGAACTGCGCACCCAGGCCGCTGGATGCGCCCGTCACAAAGGCGACCCGGCCGGACAAATCGATGGTGTAACTCACAAGAGTCTCCTGCCTAAAATAGGCGTCAAAAAGTAAGAGCAGTCGCTCGACTTGGCGCGTGCGCCGAATAGAATTAGTTCCACCTGCGAGCCGGTCCGCCGCACGCCGTCTTGTCAAAAACCATTATCAGCGAGAGAGCAATGACCCACGAAGAAATACTGGCGCAGCACGGGCCGCGCGAGGCCATGGAATACGACGTGGTGGTCGTCGGCGGTGGTCCGGCGGGGCTGTCCACGGCGATCCGCCTCAAGCAGCTGGCAGTTGAGCACGGCAAGGAAATTTCTGTCGTGGTGCTCGAGAAGGGCTCTGAGCCGGGCGCCCACATCCTGTCGGGCGCGATCATGGATCCGCGCGCACTTTACGAGCTGTTTCCGAACTGGAAGGAGCTGGGCGCACCGCTGAACCAGCCGGTGACCGAAGACGCGATGATCTTCCTCGGCAAGAACTCCGCGGTTCGCACGCCCAACTTCATCCTGCCCGAGTGCTTCCAGAACCATGGCAACTACATCGTCAGCCTGGGCAACGTGACCCGCTGGCTGGCGCAGCAGGCCGAGGGCCTGGGCGTCGAAATCTTCCCCGGCTTTCCCGCCGCGGAAATCCTCTACAACGATAACGGCTCGGTCAAGGGCGTGGCCACCGGCAACATGGGGGTCGGCAAGGACGGCGAGCCCACCGAGAACTTCCAGCTCGGCATGGAGCTGCACGCCAAGTACACGGTCTTCGCCGAAGGCTCGCGCGGCCACCTGGGCAAGCAGCTGATCAGCCGCTTCAAGCTCGACGAGGGCAAGGACCCGCAGACTTACGGCCTGGGCGTCAAGGAGCTCTGGGAGATCGATCCCAAACGCCACCAGCCCGGCTTCGTGATGCATACCGCCGGCTGGCCCATGGACTCCGAGACCTATGGCGGCGCCTTCCTGTACCACATGGAAAACAACCAGGTAGTGCTGGGCTTCATCACCGGCCTGGACTATACCAACCCCTACCTGAGCCCCTTCGAAGAGTTCCAGCGCTGGAAGACGCACCCCAACATCCGCTGGTACCTGGAAGGCGATGAGAGCCAGGGCATCAAGCCGGCCAAGCGCATCCAGTACGGCGCGCGCGCCATCACCGCGGGCGGCCTCATGAGCCTGCCCAAGACGGTGTTCCCCGGTGGCGCACTAGTCGGTTGCGACGCGGGCTACCTGAACGTGAGCCGCATCAAGGGCAGCCACGCCGCGATCAAGACCGGCATGCTCGCCGCAGAGGCCGCCTACCACGCGATCGCGCACGGCCGCCAGCACGACGAACTCACCTCATACCCTGAACATTTCGAGCAGAGCTGGCTGCACGAGGAGCTGAAGAAGTCGCGCAACTTCAAGGCCTGGTTCAAGAAGGGCCTGTGGACGGCGACGCTGATGAACGGCATCGAGCAGTTCGCGCTGGGCGGGCGCATCCCCTGGACGCTGCGGCGCGACAAGCCCGACCACGCGTACCTGAAGCCGGCGGCGCAGTGCAAGCCCATCGTCTATCCCAAGCCGGACGGCAAACTCACGTTCGATCGCCTGTCGTCGGTGTTCATCTCCAACACCAATCATGCGGAGGACCAGCCGGCCCACCTGACGCTGAAGGATCCATCCATCCCGGTGCAAGTGAACCTGGCGAAGTTCGCGGGGCCCGAAGCGCGCTACTGCCCGGCAGGCGTGTACGAGTTCGTCAAGAACGAAGACAACACCGACCGGCTGCAGATCAACGCGCAGAACTGCGTGCACTGCAAGACCTGCGACATCAAGGACCCTCTGCAGAACATCGTGTGGGTCACGCCCGAGGGCGGCGGCGGGCCGAACTACACGAACATGTAGGCCCGTCATCCGGCGTCCGCGAAAACCCGTATTCCGGCCGCGCCGGCCGCCGCGTCATAATCTCGAAGTTGTATGACAACTTTGGGATGCGCATCCTAGCGCGTCCTGCTGTAACCCCTTCCCACAGGAGACGCGTTCAAATGAAATTCGCCCAAATGATCCTCGGCGCATCCATCGCCATGAGCTTCATTCCCGCAGCCATGGCCCAGACGGTCATGAAGATCAGCATTTCCACGGCACAGAACTCGCACCAGGGAGTGGGCATCGACACCTTCGCCCGCGAAGTGGAAAAGCGCACGAATGGCCGCTACAAGGTCCAGACCTTCTACAGCGGCTCGCTGGGCGGCGAGCGCGAGTCGATCGAGGCGGTGCAGCTGGGCACCCAGGAACTGGCGATGACATCGACAGGCCCGGTGCCCAATTTCGTGCCGGAAAGCAAGATTCTCGATGTGCCCTTCCTGTTCCGCGACAAGGCTCACGCCCGCGCGGTGCTCGACGGCCCCATCGGCCAGGAACTGCTGGCCAAGTTCGACGCCAAGGGCTTCAAGGCGCTGGCCTGGGCCGAGAACGGCTTTCGCCACATGACCAACAGCAAGCGCGACGTCAAGGCTCCGGAGGACCTGAAAGGGCTGAAGATGCGCACGATGGAAAACCCGGTGCACATCGCCGCCTACAAGGGCTTCGGCATCATCACCACGCCCATGGCCTTCCCGGAAGTCTTCACGGCCTTGCAGCAGGGCACCGTGGATGGCCAGGAAAATCCGCTCTCGGTGATCATCGCCTCCAAGTTCGACCAGGTGCAAAAGCACCTCTCGCTAACCGGCCATGTCTACTCGCCCTGCCTGTTCCTCATGAACAAGGCGGCGTTCGACAAGCTGTCGGCCGCCGACAAGCAGGCGTTCCTCGACGCCGCCAAGGAAGGCACCAAGGCCAACCGCGCCCGGGTGGACGAGGACGATGCCAAAGGCGTGGCGGACCTGCGCGCCAAGGGCATGACCGTGATCGACAACGTCGACAAGTCCAAGTTCGTCGCCGCCCTGGGCCCGGTGAATGCCGAGTTCGAAAAGCAGTTCGGCAAGGCCAACCTCGAGAAGATCCGCAACTACAAGTAAGCCGACGTTGAAAGAAACTTTCCTTCGCTTCGAGCGCCGGGCCACCGGCTTCGCCATGGTGGTGGCCTGCGCCATGATGGTCATCGCCGCCAGCCTGGGCGCTTTCCAGATCGTCACTCGCTTCGTGCTGGAGCAGCCGGCCGAATGGACGGAAATCCTGATCCGCATGAGCCTGATCTGGATGGTGTTCCTGGGCATACCCACGGCGTTCCGGCAAGGCGCCATGGTCAGCGTCGACGTGCTCTATCGCTGGAGCCCGCCGAAGATGAGGCGGGTGCTCGATTGGGTGGTTTGCCTGGCGGCGCTCGCGCTGATCGCGGTCATCATCTGGTGGGGCTGGGATTACGCCCAGCGCGGCAGCGTGCAAAGCATGGCCGGGCTCGAGGAGGTCTCCATGTTCTGGGCCTATCTGGCCATGCCCGTGGGCGGCTTGTTCTGCGTCATCGGGATCATCGGGAACCTGCTTGATCCGGTGCGCATGGAACTGGAGACCGCGCAATGACCGCAGTCATGGTTGGAACGATGGTGTTGTGCTTCGCGCTCACCATCTCCGTTGCAGTCTCGATCGGCCTCGCCGGGATCCTGGGCATCCAGGCCTCCAATGCCAACATGCTGATCTCCGTCAAGGAGATGTTCAACTCGATCAACAAGTTTCCGCTGGCCGCCATTCCCTTCTTCATCCTGGCCGGCAACCTGATGGAAACCGGCGGCATTTCGCGCCGCCTGGTCGAGTTCGCCAAGAGCATCGTCGGCGGTGTCCAGGGCGGCTTGCCGATGACCTGCGTGCTGACCTGCATGATCTTCGCCGCGGTCTCCGGCTCCTCGGTGGCCACGACCTTCGCCATCGGCGCCATCCTGATTCCCGCGCTGATCAAGCACGGTTACCCCACATCCTATGCGGCAGCCCTTCAGGCCACGAGCGCCGAGCTCGGCGTCATCATTCCGCCGTCGATCCCGATGATCCTTTACGGCGTGAGCGCCGAGGTTTCCATCGGCGAACTCTTCATCGCGGGCTTTGGCCCGGGACTGTTGATCGGCGGCGCCTTGATGCTGTTCGTCTACATCTGGTGCAAGTGGAAAGGCTGGGGCAAGAACGACGGCGACGGCCGGCTGAGTTTCGGCAAGGCCACGGTGCAGGCCGGCTGGGCATTGCTGATGCCGATCATCATCCTCGGCGGCATCTACGGCGGCATCTTCACGCCCACCGAAGCATCGGCCGTGGCGGTGTTCTACGCGCTGGTCGTCGGCATGATCATCTACCGCGAAATCGGCGTGAACGACCTGTATGCCATCCTGCGCAAATCGGTGATCTCGTCGGGCGTGATCATGTTCATCATCGCCAACGCCGGCCTCTTTGCCTTCCTCATCACCCGGGCCGGCGTGCCCGACGCGATCGGGCGCTGGCTGGAGTCGGTGCTGCAAAGCCCGGCCATGTTCCTGCTCGGCGTCAACGCTGCCTTGTTCATCATCGGGATGTTCATCGAGACCAGCGCGGCCATCATCGTGTTGGCGCCGATCCTCGCGCCCGTCGCCATGCACTTCGGCATCGACCCGGTTCATTTCGGCCTCGTCATGGTGGTGAACTTGGCGCTGGGAATGATCACTCCGCCGTTCGGGGTGAACCTGTTCGCGGCCTGCACAGTTGCAAAGATTTCCCTCGACCGCATCGTCACTCAGCTCGTCCCTTTCGTGCTGGTGGTGCTGGCCTGCCTGATGGTCGTGACCTATGTGCCCGCGCTGTCGCTGACATTGCGCGATCTGGTCTACGCGAAATAGTTACAATCCCAACCGTCAGGAGAGAGTTCCCCCGCGGAACCGCCGAAGGCGCAGGCTAAAGCCGAACGCTCAGGCACAAAGGACTGACAAGGCGCCTCGATCGTGGGGCGTCCACCTTGCTGGAGAGAGGCCGCCGCCCCCACGGGCAGGCGGCCCACCGAAGGAGCAAGCCCGCGTAACGGGTGAATCTCTCAGGTAAAGCGGACAGCAGGGGCCGCCCGTGGTGTGTACCATGGTTTGTCCGCCCCTGCTCCGGAGAGTGCCGCGTGCCTGCATCGCAAGATCAAGACCTTCAGAAGACCCCCCTGCACGCTCTGCATTTGGAGCTCGGGGCCCGCATGGTGCCCTTCGCCGGGTACTCCATGCCGGTCCAGTATCCCGCCGGCCTCATGGCCGAGCATCACCACACCCGCAACTCGGCAGGACTGTTCGATGTCTCCCACATGGGGCAGCTGCGGCTGGTCGGGACGGATGCGGCAGCGGCCTTCGAAACGCTGATGCCGGTCGATGTCATCGGGCTCGCGCCCGGCAAGCAACGCTACGGGCTGCTGCTGACCGAGGAGGGCACGATCATCGACGACCTGATGTTCGTGAATCGCGGCGACGACATCTTCGTTATCGTGAATGGCGCTTGCAAGGTGGGCGACATCGCCCATATCAAGGCACGCATCGGCTCCCGCTGCGAGGTGATCACCTTGCCCGAGCGGGCGCTGCTCGCCCTGCAGGGGCCCAAGGCCGTCGATGCCCTGTCGCGGCTGGTGGCCGGCGTGGACAAGCTGGTGTTCATGATCGGCGGGCCCTTCGCCTGGAACGGCGGCGACCTGTTCATCACCCGCAGCGGCTACACCGGCGAGGACGGCTTCGAGATCTCGGTGCACGAATCGCAGGCCGATGCGCTGGCGCGCGCCCTTCTCGCCCAGCCCGAGGTCAAGCCCGTAGGCCTGGGGGCGCGCAATTCACTGCGGCTGGAAGCGGGCCTCTGCCTGTACGGAAACGACATCGACACCACCACCACGCCGGTGGAAGCCGGGCTGACCTGGGCGATCCAGAAGGTGCGGCGCAGCGGCGGCGAGCGCGAAGGCGGCTTCCCGGGCGCGGCCAAGGTGCTGGGACAGTTGCAAGGCACTGTTCCGCTCGAGCGCAAACGCGTCGGCCTGGCCGCGCTGGAGCGCGTACCGGTGCGCGAGCACACTGAATTGCAGGACACGCAAGGCAAGCGCATTGGCGAGGTGACGAGCGGCCTGCTCGGCCCCACCATCGACAAGCCCGTCGCCATGGGCTATGTCGCCTCCGAGCTGGCATCGCCGGGGACGCGCCTGAACGCCATGGTGCGTGGCAAACCGGTCCCCATGGAAGTCACTGGCATGCCGTTTGTGCCGAACCGTTATTACCGCGGCTGAAAATTGGAATCTGACCCCGATTAAAGGAGAAAAGCATGACCGTCAAATACACCGAAGAGCACGAGTGGATTCAGCTCGAGGACCACGAGGCTGCCGTCGTGGGCATCACCTTGCACGCGCAGGACGCGCTCGGCGACGTGGTGTTCGTGGACTTGCCGGAGGTGGGCCGCAGCTATGCCAAGGGCGAGGTTGCGGGCGTGGTCGAGTCGGTGAAGGCGGCAGCGGACATCTACATGCCGGTGGCCGGCGAAGTGACCGAGGTCAACGAGGAACTTCGGGCCGACCCGGCACTGGCCAACCGCGACCCTATGGGCAACGGCTGGTTCTTCAAGGTCCTGATCAAGGACATGGCCGAGTTCGACGTGCTGATGGACGAGCCGGCCTACGCCAAGTTTTCCAAGAACAACTGATTTTCCTGTCATCCCGGACTTGATCCGGGATCCATGGCCGCCATGGATTGCGGATCAGGTCCGCAATGACGCCCCCTGATAACGGAGCACCAATGCTGATGCAATCCGCCCGCCCGCTCGGCGAGCTCGAAAACACGACCGAATTCATTGCCCGCCACATCGGCATCGAGGAAGCCGACGAGCAGCACATGCTGTCCGCCATCGGCGAAACGTCGCGCCGCGCGCTGATCGACAGCATCGTGCCGCGGTCCATCGCGCGCAAGAACCCCATGAAGCTGCCCGCCGCCGCGACCGAGGCGGCGGCATTGGCGGAACTGCGCCGGATCGCCAACCGCAACCAGGTGTTCAAGAGCTTCATCGGCCAGGGCTACCACGGCACCTACACACCCGGCGTCATCCTGCGCAATGTCCTGGAGAACCCGGCCTGGTACACCGCCTACACGCCCTACCAGGCGGAAATCAGCCAGGGGCGCATGGAAGCCCTGCTGAATTTCCAGACCATGGTGTGCGACCTGACCGGCATGCCCATCGCCAACGCGTCCATGCTGGACGAAGCCACCGCCGCGGCCGAGGCCATGACGCTGGCCAAGCGCAGCGTCAAGAGCAAGAGCAATACCTTCATCGTCGCCGGCGACTGCCATCCGCAGACCATTGAAGTGGTCCAGACGCGCGCCAAGCCGCTGGGCATCGAGGTGGTGCTGGCCAATTCGGCCCCCGAGTGGGACCGCGCACTTTCCGGCGACTACTTCGCCGTGCTGGCCCAGTACCCCTCGACCAGCGGACGCATCGACGACCTGCGTGCCGATGTGCAGAAGGTGCACGCGAAGCAGGCTGCCTTCATCGTGGCGGCCGACCTCCTGGCCATGACGCTGCTGGTGCCGCCCGGCGAGTTCGGCGCCGACATCGCCGTGGGTACGACCCAGCGCTTCGGCATGCCGATGGGCGCGGGCGGGCCTCACGCGGCTTACATGGCGTGCCGCGACGAGCTCAAGCGCTCCCTGCCCGGGCGGCTGGTGGGCGTCAGCGTCGACACACACGGCAACCCGGCGTACAGGCTGGCCCTGCAGACGCGCGAACAGCACATCCGCCGCGAGAAAGCCACGTCGAACATCTGCACGGCGCAAGTGCTGCCGGCCGTGATTGCCAGCATGTATGCCGTCTACCACGGGCCGCAGGGGCTCAGGCGCATTGCGCAGCGGGTGGCCAGCTACACCGCCATCCTGGCCAGGGGGCTGGAGCAACTGGGCTATCCGCCGCGGCCGGGCGGCGCTTTCGATACCCTCAGCCTGCACACCGGCGCGGAAACCGAGGCGATCGCCGCCCGCGCGCGTTCCAAGCATGCCAATCTGCGCGTTTACTTCGAGGAGTACCTGTGCATCTCGCTGGACGAGACCACGACGCGTGACGACATCCAGCTGCTCTGGTCGCTGTTCGCCAAGCCCGGCCACGCCATGCCCGACTTCGCGAAGTTCGAGAAAGGCATAGAGCCGCTGATCCCCGCCGAACTGCGCCGCACCAGCGATTACCTGACCCACCCGGTGTTCAACACGCACCACTCCGAGACCGGCATGCTGCGCTACATCCGCGCCCTGTCCGACAAGGACCTGGCGCTGGACCGCAGCATGATCCCGCTGGGCAGCTGCACCATGAAGCTCAACGCCACCAGCGAGATGATCCCCATCACCTGGCCGGAGTTCGCCCACGTCCACCCCTTCGCCCCGCAGGACCAGCTGCAAGGCTATGCCGAACTGGACGAGCAATTGCGCGCCTGGCTGTGCGAAGCCACCGGCTACGCCGGCATCAGCCTGCAGCCGAATGCCGGCTCGCAAGGCGAATACGCGGGCCTGCTGGCGATCAAGGCCTTCCACGAGAGCAAGGGCCAGGGCCACCGCAACATCTGCCTGATCCCCTCTTCCGCCCACGGCACCAATCCCGCCAGCGCGCAGATGGTCGGCATGCAGGTGGTGGTGACGGCATGCGACGCCAACGGCAACGTGGACCTGGCCGACTTGCAGGCCAAGTGCGAACAGCACAGCGCCAACCTGTCCTGCGTGATGATCACCTACCCGAGCACCCACGGCGTGTTCGAGATGCAGGTCAAGGAACTGTGCGCGCTGGTTCACAAGCATGGTGGCCGCGTCTATGTGGACGGGGCCAACATGAACGCGCTGGTGGGCGTGGCGGCGCCAGGCGAGTTCGGCGGCGACGTGAGCCACCTGAACCTGCACAAGACCTTCTGCATCCCGCACGGCGGCGGCGGACCGGGCGTCGGGCCGGTCTGCGTGGTGGAGGACCTGGTGCCCTTCCTGCCGGGCCACAACTCCGGTGGCTTGGTGGGACACAAGGTGGGCGCCGTGTCGGCCGCTCCGCTCGGCAATGCCGCCGTCCTGCCGATCAGCTGGATGTACTGCCGGATGATGGGCGCCGAGGGCCTGAAGCAGGCAACCGAGGTGGCCATCCTCAGCGCCAACTACATCAGCGCCCGCCTGCGCGACCACTACCCCACGCTCTACGCCAGCGCCAACGGCCATGTGGCGCACGAGTGCATCCTGGACCTGCGCCCCATGAAAGAGGCCAGCGGCGTGACGGCGGAAGACGTGGCCAAGCGGCTGATCGACTACGGCTTCCATGCGCCGACCCTCAGTTTCCCGGTGCCGGGCACGCTGATGGTGGAGCCCACCGAGAGCGAAACGCTGGACGAACTGGATCGCTTCATCGCGGCCATGATTGCCATCCGCGAGGAGATCCGGCGCGTCGAGCGCGGCGAATGGCCGCAGGACGACAACCCCCTCAAGCACGCACCGCATACCGCCGCGAGCCTGCTCAAGGGCGAGTGGCCGCATGCCTATCCGCGCGAGGTGGGAGCGGCGGTGCTCGACGAGCGCCGGCATGCCAAGTACTGGCCGCCGGTGGGCCGCGTCGACAACGTCTACGGCGACCGCAACCTGTTCTGCAGCTGCGTGCCGATGTCGGCATATGAATAGTTCACTTGAAAAACACTGCGTGTTTTTGCAGGTGGGTTGATCGGTTGAGCGGGACCGGCAAAGCCGGTCTCCGCCCAAAGTGCGCCGCCTTGCGCGTTGCTCCAGGCGACCAGTGCCGCTAGCGGACTTGGAACTGACCCTCATCGTCATCGTCATCGCCGGCGCCGCGCTGGCCGGCTTCGTGCAAGGCCTTTCGGGCTTCGGCTTCGGCCTGACCGCGATGTCGCTCTGGGCCTGGACGCTTGAGCCGCAGCTGGCGGCGGCCCTGGCGGTGTTCGGCGGCCTGACCGGACAGATCATTGCCGCGGTCTCGGTGCGGCGCGGCTTCAACCTGGCGCGCCTGCTGCCCTTCGTGCTCGGAGGGCTGGCCGGTCTGCCGGTGGGCATCTACATCCTGCCCCGGCTGGACGTGCCCCTGTTCAAGGGGCTGCTGGGGCTGTTCCTGGTGGTGATGTGCCCGCTCATGTACTTCGCCGCGAGGCTGCCGCGCATCGCGCACGGCGGGCGCGCCGCAGACGCCGTGGCCGGCGCTGCCGGCGGCGTGATGGGCGGCCTGGGCGGCTTCACCGGCGTCGTGCCCACCCTGTGGTGCACCCTGCGCGGCTTCGAGAAGGACGTGCAGCGGGCCGTCATCCAGAACTTCAATCTGGCGATGCTTGCCGTCACATTCTCGAGCTACATCGCCACCGGCATCGTCAAGCGCGAAATGCTTCCGCTCTTCGCGATCGTCGCGCCCGCGATGCTCATCCCCTCACTGCTCGGCGCACGGCTGTACGCGGGCATCAGCGAAACCGGTTTTCGAAAGGTCGTGCTGGGGATGCTCACGGCGTCCGGCGTCGCCCTGCTGGCGGCCGCCTTGCCGGTGCTCGCGGGCCGGTGGTTCGCCGGCTCTTGAAATTGCGGCGGCCGCCGCTAACTCCATATCGCGCGGCTCGAAGGCTGCGCGACGCAACCAGGTGTTTTCTTTGTTAACAGTCAAGGAGAGCTGTGATGATGAACGCATCCTTCAGGCCTGCCGGAGACATCTTCTCGGAGCTGAACCGTTTGCAGGGCGTGCTCGACCAGGTGTTCCGCCCGGCCGAACGGTCCAGCATCCGGAGCTTGGCCGGCGCCGGTTTCCCGGTGATCAACGTGGGCACCACGCCCGACACCATCGAGGTCATGGCCCTGGCGCCCGGACTGGATCCCAACGCCCTGCAATTGACCGTGGACCGCGGGCTCCTGATCGTCGCCGGCGAGCGCAAGAGCGCCGTGCCCGAAGCGGGTGATTCCACCAGCGTCTACGCACAGGAGCGGTTTGCCGGCAACTTCCGGCGCGTGGTGAGCCTGCCCGAGGACGCCGACCCGGCCAAGATCCAGGCCAGCTACCAGGACGGCATTCTCAGGGTGACCGTGGCCAAGCGCGAGTCGTCCAAGCCGCGCCGCATCGAAGTCAGTTGACGTTTCCATGAAAAAGGAGATCGCCATGAATTCGCAAGTCCAGACTACCGAACGCCGGGAGCTCGAGGAACCTGGCCAGCCCTTCGTCGTGCCTCCGGTGGATGTATTCGAAAACGAGTCGGGCATCACCCTGCTGGCCGACCTGCCCGGCGTTTCGCGCGACAGGCTCGGCGTGCGCGTCGACGGGGACAGCCTGCTGATTGAAGCCACTGCCTCCACGGCCGGGCCACAACAGATGCAACTGATCTACGGTGAGGCGCAGTACCCGTCTTACCGGCGCCAGTTCACGCTCAGCCGCGAACTCGACGCTTCACGCATCGAGGCCAGCCTGAAGGACGGTGTGCTCAAGCTCGCCATTCCCAAGCTGGAAGAGGCCAAGCCGCGGCGCATCGACATCCAGGTGAGCTAGGCAGCCAGCGGAAGGCGCACGGCGAAGGTCGCGCCTTGCCCTTCGCCGGCGCTTTCCGCGCGAATCTCACCACCGTGCAGTTCCACCAGATGCCGGGCGATGGCCAGGCCCAGACCCAGGCCGCCTTGCCTGCGCGCGGCTGCCGAGTCTGCCTGGCGGAAACGGTCGAACACATGAGGCAGGAAATCCGGCGGGATTCCTATGCCCGTGTCGGCCACACGGATCTTGGCCCAGCGGTCCACCCGCTGCAGGGAAATCCTGATGTGGCCCTCCTCGGGCGTGAATTTCACGGCATTGGCCAGCAGGTTCACCATGACCTGCTCCAGCCGGCTGGCATCGCCTGAAATCGGACTGGCCGACAGGTCCAGCACCTTGTCGACGCGGATGCGCTTTGCCTCGGCGGCCGGCCGAATGATCTCCGCCGCCGCATCGATGAAGCCGCGCGGCTCCACCAACTGCAGTTCCAGGCGTATCTGGCCGGACGTGATGCGGCTCATGTCCAAGAGGTCCTCGATCAGCTTGGCCTGCAAGTGCACGCTTTGCTCGATCACGTCCAGCCCCCGGTTGAACTCCTCCTCGCCACCACGGCGGCGCAACATGTGGGCCCAGCCCAGGATGGCGCCCAGCGGGCTGCGCAACTCGTGCGAAACGATGGCCAGGAACTCGTCCTTCAGGGCGCTGCTCCGCTCGGCGTCCGCCCGTGCGGCTTCGCACTCCCGCAGCGCCTTGCGTGCTGCGGCAAGCTCTTGTTCGAGTTGCAGGCTCATGGAAGCCTCCGGAGCCACTTCCTTGCAAAATGAGCTCCCACGACACTATGGCCCATGTCATCATGGCGCAAAGCCGCGAGGGAAGCGGCGCGGAGACTGCAGTTGACCCTCAAGGCGTTTGTGGTGGAAGACAACGTGGCCATTCGCGAGAGCTTGATCGAAGCTCTGCGCGAGCTCACTGGGATCGAAACCACGGGCGTGGCCGGCAGCCAGGCGGCTGCGATAGCCTGGCTAACCGACAGTGCCAATGAGTGGGACGTCGCCATCGTGGACCTCATCCTGGAGCCGGGCGGCAGCGGATTCGGCGTCCTGAACGCCTGCCGCGACCGCAAACGGGAGCAAAAGATTTTGGTGCTGACGGCCACCGCCAACCCCGACGTGCGAAAGCAGTGCGAGGCACTGGGCAGTGACGGGGTGTTCGACAAGTCCATTGAGACTGATGCGCTGATCGAGTACTGCCTGACGCTGGCCCAAGCTGCGCGATGACCCGCGGCGCGGGCCCTGTTGTGATTGTGTCGGTGGAAAACCCGTATGTTTGTAGGACGCGACGCCGTCGCGTCGCCCCAAAACGGTGCCCTCGTTGACAGTGTCAATGCAATTGCCGCTGGGTGTGCGAAAATAGATTTACCGCTGGGCTTGCCGTGGCAAAACCGGCGGTCGCACAGGGAGAGTCCGGTCAAAAAGACCGGAGATAACGTGCTTTAGTTTGGGCAACAAGATGAACCACGCCGCGATTCTCGTGGTGGACGACAACCCGGATCACCTTGAACTGACGGTCATGGCGCTGAGCGAGTGCTGCGACCCCCGGGATATCGTAACCGCCACCGATGGCGTCGAAGCGCTGGACTACCTGTTCGGGCGCGGCAGCCATGCCGCACGCGACACCGCCCAGCAGCCACGGCTCATCATTCTCGACATGAAGCTGGTGCGCCTGCACGGCCTGGACGTGCTCAAGGCCGTGCGCAAGGACCCGCGAACCGCAACCATCCCCGTGGTCATGCATTCCTCGTCGACTGAAAAAGGCGATATCGCCGCCTGTTATGCCAATGGCGCCAACAGCTACGTGCGCAAGGCCACCGACTACGACGAGTTGCGTCGCAAGATGAGACAGGTCCACGATTTCTGGATGACCGTCAACGAGCGCTATCGGCCCATCGTCAACTGATCGGCCTCGGCTTGCGCGGCGATCTGCCGCAGGGCCTGCTCGAACACTTCCGGCGGCTGGCCTCCCTGGATCAAGTGACGGTCGTTGACGATGACGGCCGGCACCGCATGGATGCCGTGATCCAGGAAAAACTTCTCGCGCTCCCGCACTTCGGCCGCGAACTCGTCCCCTTGCAGGATTTCGGCGGCGCGCGCCGGGTCGAGCCCGGCCTGCGCCGCGGCATCGACCAGCACCTGCACATCTTCCGGGCTGCGGCCTTCGGTGAAATAGGCCTCGAGCAGCGCCTTCTTGAGCGCGTGCTGGCGATCGGGCGCCATGGTGCCGGCCCAGTGCAGCAACCGGTGCGCGTTGAACGTGTTGTAGATGCGGCCGCGTCCTTCCCTGCGAAATTTGAAACCCACCGCCGCACCACGCTCGCGAATTGCTTCGCGCGCCGCCGCCTGCTGCTCAGGCGTGCTGCCGTACTTCTGCGCCAGGTGCTCGGTGATGTCCTGGCCACCGGGCGGCATCGCGGGATTGAGCTCGAAGGGCTGGAAATGCAGTTCGGCGCGCGCATCGTCTTGCAGCCGCTCCAGGGCCCGTTCCAGAGAGGCCAGGCCTATCGCGCACCAGGGGCACGAAACGTCGGAGACGAAGTCGATCTTGAGGGTTGATGTCATGCGAGGCTGCGGATGAACTCCACCACCAGATTGGAAAATTCGGTCGGCCTTTCGACCGCGCTCAGATGGGCGGCCGGCAGCGTGGCCAGTTCCGCGCCGGAAATGGTGTTGCGGATCACCTCGGCCATCGCCGGCGGCGTGGCCTCGTCGCGGGTACCCGCGATGACCAGAGTGGGACACGCGATGCGCGGATTGGTGCCGCAGAACTCGATGCGCGAGACGGCCTCGCAGCTGGCCACGTAGGCTTGGGGATCGGTCGCCACCAGCACCGCCCGCAGTGCGGCGACCCGCTGCGCGCCTTCAGGGTCCGCCCGGAACTCGGGTGTGAACCAGCGCTGCATCGCCCCATCGGCGATGGCTTCCATGCCCTGGCTGAGCACGGTATCGATGCGCGTCTTCCACAGGGCGCGGGCAGCCTCGTCGTAGTAGCTGGACGAATTGGCCACCACGATGCTGGTAACGAGCTGCGGATGGCGCACGGCGAGCTGCTGCGCGACCATTCCGCCCATGGACAGGCCGACGAAGTGAACCTCGCCCGATGCATGCTCGTCGATCAGGGCGGCCGCATCGTCCGCCATGGCCTCGATGCTGTAGGGGCCGGGCACGACTTCGGATTTGCCGTGGCCGCGGTGGTCGTAGCGCAGGACGGTGTATCCCGGAGCCAGCTGCGCCGCCACCTGGTCCCACATGCGCAGGTCGCAGCCCAGCGCATGGCTCAGCACGATGGTGGGGCCGCGGCCCTCCTTGACGAAATTCAGTTGTGGCATCGCGGTTTTATACAGCTTTTGGCGGAAGCATGCCTTTTTCGCGCAGGATTTCCGCCGCCACCCCGAAGGCATGGTTCGCAGTGGGCACGCCGCAGTAGATGGCGGACATGAGGATGACCTCCTTGATCTCGTCGGGGGTCAGCCGCGATTCGGGCGGTCCGTCCAGCGCCGCCCGCACGTGCATAGCGAACTCTTCATAGCTCTTGATGCCCAGCATCATCGACAACACCATCAGCCGGCGGGCCTTGTCGCCCAAAGCTTCGCGGCCCCAGATCTCGTTCCAGGCGTAGCGTGTGATCAGGTCCTGGAACTCGGCGTTGAATTCATTGGTATTGCGCTGCGCCTTGTCCACCCAGGCATCGCCCAGCACCCGGCGGCGGTTGGCCATGCCGCTGTCCTTGTCGCTCTTGCGGTCGCTCATGCCATCTCCTTCAGTTGTGCGCGCAGCGCCGCCACCTGGGCGCGCGCGAGGCCGGCCGCATGATCGGCCAGCGCCGGATCGAACCATTCCTGTGCAGCCTGCGGCGGCAGCTCGGCGCGCAGCCGCTCCAGGTTGACCAGCATCCGGTCGGTATCGACCTGCAGCCCAGGCAAGGCCTGCGCCAACGCCCGTACGCTGCCATGGGCCGCCGACCACAGTAGCGGCCACTCCGCCAATTCGGCCTGCCAGGCACCGAGCGCGCGCTCATGTTCCTGCGGCATCGCGGCCAGCAAGGCGGCCACATGGTGCGGCACGCGGTGCGCGGCAGCCAGCGCGACCATCGCGGCGACGGGGTTGCGCTTGTGCGGCATGGCCGAAGATCCGCCCCGTCCCAGCTCGGACGGCTCGCTGACCTCGCCCACCTCCCATTGGCCCAGCAGCGACAAGTCCTTGGCGATCTTGCCGAGGCTGCCCACCATCAGCCCCAAGTCGCAGGCCAGCGCCACCCAGGCATCGCGCTGCGTATGCCAGGCCGCGGACGGCGCCGCCAAGCCCAGCTCTTTCGCGACGAGGCGCGCGACCTCCGGGCCCTTGCCTTGCATCTGGGCCTGGGTTCCCACGGCTCCGCCCAGCTGCACTGCCAGCGCCTGGGCGGCGGTGGTACGCAGGCGGCCTCGGCAGCGCACCAGTGGCGCCGCCCATTGCGCGCATTTCCAGCCGAAGCTGGTGACCGATGCGGGCTGCGCCAGAGTGCGTGCCAGCATCGGAGCGCCGGCGTGCCGTTCGGCGAGCGCCAGCAACGCCTCGATCGCACGATCCAGGTCCACCTCCACCAGTTCCAGCACGCCGCGCGTGACGAGTGCATTGGCGCTGTCGATGACGTCCTGGCTGGTGCTGCCGAAATGCACGAACGCCAGCGCCTGGGGGTCTGCCTGCGCGACCAGTTCCTTCAGCGCCTTGACGAGGGGGATGGCGACACTGCCGGCACGCGCGCTGTCCCGGGCGATGGCCTGCACATCGAATCGCTCCAGGGCGCAGCAGCCGGCGATGGCATCGGCGGCTGTCTTGGGGACGAGGCCGCAAGCGGCCTGCGCGCGCGCCAGGGCGGCCTCGAAACGCAGCATGGCCGCCACGAAACCACGCTCGGCGAACGCGTCCAGCGCCTCGGGGGTGGAAAGAAAGCTCTCGAAGATGCTGGCCATGCGCCGGTTATAAACCTTTTGCCGTTCGGTTCGCGAACGGCGCTCTGCTATGGTCTGGGCTGGCCCATTTCCTTGCGCAAGGGGACGCGACCGGATGCACTCCATCGACTTCATCCAGGACCTGGCGGTGATCATGCTGATCGCGGGCCTGGTCACCATCCTCTTCCACAGGCTCAAGCAACCGGTGGTGCTTGGCTACATCCTCGCCGGGGTCATCATCGGTCCGCACACGCCGCCGTTCGCCCTGATCCGCGACGAGCACACCATCCGTACGCTGTCCGAGCTGGGCGTGGTCTTCCTGTTGTTCTCCCTGGGCCTGGAGTTCAGCCTGCGCAAGCTCGCCCGCGTGGGCATGACGGCGCTGGTGGCGGCGGTGACCGAGATTGCCGTGATGCTGGCCATCGGCTGGGGGCTGGGCCGCTGGTTCGGCTGGAGCCAGATGGATTCGATATTCCTGGGCGCGATCCTGTCCATCTCGTCGACCACCATCATCGTCAAGGCCCTCTCCGAGCTCAAGCTCAAGAACGAGCGTTTCGCCCAGCTTATTTTCGGCATCCTGATCGTCGAGGACATCCTGGCCATCGCGCTGATCGCGCTGCTTTCGGCGCTGGCGACGACCGGCCAGGTCGATACACCCGAGGTCTTCGCCACGCTGGGCAAGCTGTCCCTTTTCATGGTGGTGGCGCTGGTTCTGGGCATCCTCATCGTGCCTCGCCTGCTCGACTATGCGGCGCGCTTCGACAGCCCGGAGATGCTGCTGATCACGGTACTGGGCCTGTGCTTCGGCTTTTGCCTGCTGGTGGTGAAGCTCGACTACAGCATCGCGCTTGGCGCGTTCGTCATAGGCGCGGTGATGGCCGAATCGCGCCAGCTCAAGCTGATAGAGCAGCTGACCGAACCCTTGCGCGACATGTTCAGCGCCATCTTCTTCGTGTCGATCGGGCTGCTGCTCGACCCGGCGGTGCTGGTGCGCTACGCCGGACCGATCGCCCTGATCACGGCTTGCGTGGTGATCGGCAAAGTCATCGCCTGCGCCGGCGGCAGCTACATCGCCGGCAACGACGGCCGCACATCGATGAAGGTGGGCATGGGAATGGCCCAGATCGGCGAGTTCTCGTTCATCATCGCGTCGCTGGGCCTGACGTTGAAAGTCACCAGCGATTTCCTCTACCCGGTCGCGGTAGCGGTTTCGGTCATCACCACCCTGCTCACGCCGTACCTGATTCGCCTGTCCGACCCGCTCACGGCACGGGGCGCCAATCTGATTCCCCCGCGCCTGCTGCGCTGGGTCGAGCGCTACCCCGCCTGGCTGGCGCGCCTGCAGCGCCCCGGGCAGGCCGCCGAGTTGCGCAGCATCGTACTGAAGATCCTGCTGCAAGTGCTGATCAACTTCGCCCTGGTGGCCGCTGTCTTCATTGCCGGAGCCTACCTGGTGGGCGAGGCGAGCGACCTGATCATGGCGTCCGCGACCGACCCGCGCCTGCCCCACACCTTGGCCTGGAGCTGCGCCTTGTTGATCTCGCTGCCCTTCCTGATCGCCGCCTACCGCAAGCTGAAGGCGCTGGCCATGCTCCTGGCCGAGCTGCTGGCCCCGCCGGGCGGCGCAGGTTCGTGGCTGCCCGCCTTCCTTTCCGAGGCCATCCCGGTCGTCACGGTAGCCGGCATCCTGGCGCTGGTGGCTGCGCTC
The DNA here is from genome assembly GCF_013155545.1 of Caenimonas soli. Classification (GTDB taxonomy): domain Bacteria; phylum Pseudomonadota; class Gammaproteobacteria; order Burkholderiales; family Burkholderiaceae_C; genus Ramlibacter; species Ramlibacter soli. The sequence goes on from NZ_JABJVV010000008.1 coordinate 149,645, forward strand.
AGCGCCAGCATCCTGCCGCCTTGGGAGTGGTTGCTGATCATCCTCGCTGCTGCCGGCGCGGTGTCGGCATTGCTATGGAAATGGTTCGTGCGCCTGCACACGAAGCTGCAGATCGCTTTGCTGGACACCTTGGGCGCGGAGGGCGACCACCGCTGACGGGACCACCCCCCGTATCAGATTCCCCCCACCGACCCGGTGATCGGCAGCACGATGCCCGTGATGTAGCTGGAGCAGACCGGTGAGGCCAGGAACACATAAGCCGGCGACAGCTCCTCCGGCTGGGCCGGCCGCTTCATGTCCGTGTGCTTGCCGAAATCCTTGATCTTCTCCGGCTCCTTGTCGGCGGGGTTCAGCGGCGTCCACACCGGTCCGGGCGCGATGGCGTTGACGCGGACCCCCTTGTCGATGAGATTGCTGGCCAGCGACATGGTGAAGGCGTGGATCGCGCCTTTGGTGGCCGAGTAGTCCAGCAACTCGCCGCTGCCGCGCAAGCCCACCACCGAGCCGCTATTGATGATGCAAGAGCCTTTCTTGAGGTGGGGGATGGCCGCGCGCGCCATGTAGAAGTAGCCGAAGATGTTGGTCTTGAAGGTTTCCTCCAGTCGTTCGTCCGTCACGTCCTCCAGCGACTGCGCGTGCAGCTGGAACGCCGCGTTGTTGACAAGGATGTCGAGGCGGTCGAATTGCGTGACCGTCTTTTCGACCGCGTCGCGGCAGAACTTCGAATCCTTCACGTCACCCGGAATCAGCAGGCACTCCCGCCCTTCCTTTTCCACATGGCGCTTGGTCTCTTCGGCGTCTTCATGGGCATTGAGATAGACGATGGCAACGTCGGCGCCTTCGCGCGCGTAAAGCACAGCCACAGCCCTGCCGATGCCTGAGTCGCCGCCCGTGATGAGCGCGACCATGCCCTTGAGCTTGCCGCTGCCGCGGTAGTCGGGCGCGTAGAACTGGGGCTTGAGCTCCATCTGCGCTTCGATGCCGGGCTTTTCCAGGTGCTGGTCGGGAAGCGGGGGCTCGGGCTGTCGGCGGGGGCCCGCCTGCACCGCCTTTTGCGGCTTTTCACTGCCCCGCTTGGATTTGGTTTGGTCCTTGCGATCCTGTTCGCGCTGCAGTTCGCGCTGCTTGTCCCCAGGATCCTCGCTGCCGGGGCCGCGTGGCGCGTTCTTGGCGGTCGGTTTGGCCATCAGGCTGCTCCTTCTCGTGGCAAAAAAAGCCACTATGGCGCGAGCAGCCGGTGCGCGCTGTCGAAAGACCTGCGCGCACCCCGTAGGACGGGGATTACACCGAATCGCCGGCGGTCGTCGGAGGCAGATTCTGGCTCAGGTATCTTCGAATGTCCGGTACCTGGTGCCCGGCGTGGTGGACAGCGTGGCGCAACTGGTCGATGCTGACATTGAAAATCCGGCACCAGTAAGCCACCTCCATTCCCTGGGTCAGGTCGACGCGCTGCACCGAGGCGGAATTCGAGGAATCGTCCATGAGAAGCCTCCTTGTCGGGTAGCCATTGAGACCCGCTGTACAGCGGGGAGTTCCTTCATCTGGTGAGCTGCTGAAGGCGCTCCGGATCCACCGGCTTGGTCCAATGGTCGTCGAAACCGGCTTGCGCGGCAAGCCGTCTGTCTTGCTCCTGCCCCCATCCGGTCAACGCGATCAGCCTGGGTTGGCGCACCCCCTCCAGCGCGCGAATCCGCCGCGCCGCTTCGTAGCCGTTGATGTCGGGCAAGCCAATGTCCAGCAGCACGACATCCGGGGCGAACTGGACCACCGTTTCTACGGCCGATTCACCGTCGTGCGCGACGGAAATCTCGCTGCCGAGCATCTGCAACAGTTCGGCCAGCGTGTCTGCCGCATCCTGGTTGTCATCGACCACCAGGATACGGCGGCCCCGCCCGGGCTCCGCTTGCATCTAGAGAAACGACGAGGCGATCGGCGCCATGGGCGGGTTGACGTCGCCGTTTTGCGCCCGCTGGCGCAGTGCATGTTCCATCACCACCAGGGCCAGCATGGCCTCGGCGATCGGGGTGGCGCGGATACCCACGCACGGGTCGTGCCGCCCCTTGGTGACCACTTCGGTCGCCTCGCCCTTGAGGTTGATGGTCTCGCGCGGGCTGATGATGGAGCTGGTGGGCTTGATGGCGATCGACACCTCCAGGTCCTGCCCGGTGCTGATGCCCCCCAACACGCCGCCGGCGTTGTTGGTCTTGAAACCTTGGGGAGTGGGCGAATCACCGTGGGTGGTGCCGCGCTGGGTAACGCTGGCGAAACCGGCGCCGATTTCCACGCCTTTGACGGCGTTGATGCCCATCATCGCGTAGGCGATGTCGGCATCCAGCTTATCGAACAAGGGCTCGCCCAGGCCCACCGGGACGCCGTAGGCGGTGACGCGGATGCGTGCACCGCAGGAGTCGCCGGCCTTGCGCAGGCTGTCCATGTAGCTTTCCAGCGCGGCGACGTCGGCGACCGGCGCGAAAAACGGATTGCGGGATACGTGGTCCCAGCTCTCGAAGGCAATGGGGAGATCACCGATCTGCTGCATGCAGCCCCGGAACACCGTGCCGTACTTCTGCCCCAGCCACTTCTTGGCCACGGCGCCGGCGGCGACCATGGGCGCCGTAAGCCGCGCCGAGGCCCGGCCACCGCCGCGCGGATCGCGCAGGCCGTACTTCTGCAGGTAGGTGTAGTCCGCGTGGCCCGGGCGGAAAGTCTGGGCGATCTCGGAATAGTCCTTGCTGCGCTGATCGGTGTTGCGGATCAGCAGGCAGATCGGGGTGCCGGTCGTCCGGCCTTCGTACACGCCGGAAAGAATCTCGACCTTGTCTTCTTCCTGGCGCTGGGTAACGTGGCGGCTGGTGCCGGGGCGGCGCCGGTCGAGGTCGGTCTGGATGTCGGCTTCCGACAGGCTCATGCCCGGCGGGCAGCCATCGATCACGCAGCCGATAGCCGGCCCGTGCGATTCGCCGAAATTGGTGACCGCGAAAAGGGTTCCGAAGGTGTTGCCGCTCATGGCCGGGATTATCCCAGAGCGGCTGGGTCGCTCTAGAGTTGGGCGCCGGGTTGCTCTTCGCCGCCCGGCCAGTCGCGAATGTAGGCCTTGAGCATGCGGTTCTCGAAGTTCTGGCTGTCCACCACGGCCTTGGCGACGTCGTAGAAGCTGATCACGCCCATCAGCATGCGCCGTTCCATCACCGGCATGTAGCGGGCGTGCCGCTCCAGCATCATGCGGCGCACTTCGTCGAGTTCGGTTTCGGAGGTGCAGGTCAGCGGATGGTCGTCCATCGCGCCGCGAACCAGCGCGTTGCCCACGGCGCCGCCACTCTTGACGATGCACAGGATCACTTCGCGGAAAGTCAGCATGCCCACGAGGTCGCCATGGTCCATGACCACCAGCGAACCGATGTCCTTGTCGGCCATGATCTCGATGGCGCGAGCCAGGGGCTCTTCGGGCGTGACGGTGTAGAGTGTGTTTCCCTTGACGCGCAGGATGTCGCTGACTTTCATGTGCTCTCCTCTATGGCACCGGTGACCTGCCGGTTCACCCAATATAGCCCACAATCCAGGGCAGTTCCATAGAGGCAATTTCCAGGAGACATCCCGATGCCCGGTTACTCCGATCCCGGCTTTGACACCCTGGCGCTGCACGCCGGCGCCTCCCCCGACCCCGCCACCGGGGCGCGCGCCGTACCGATCCACCTGACGACCTCCTTTGTGTTCGAGTCCAGCGACCACGCCGCGGCGCTGTTCAACCTGGAGCGCTCGGGCCACGTGTACTCACGCATCAGCAATCCCACCAACGCGGTGCTGGAGCAGCGGGTCGCCGCGCTCGAGGGCGGGATCGGCGCCATCGCCACGGCCAGCGGCCAGGCGGCCCTGCACCTGAGTATCGCGACCCTGATGGGCGCGGGCTCGCACATCGTGGCCAGCACCGCCTTGTACGGCGGGTCGCAAAACCTGCTGCACTACACGATGCGGCGCTTCGGCATAGACACCACGTTCGTCAAGCCGGGCGATATCGATGGCTGGCGCGCCGCGATCCGGCCCGAGACGAAACTGCTGTTCGGGGAAACCGTCGGCAACCCCGGCCTGGACGTGCTGGACATCCCGCAAGTTGCGGCCATCGCGCACGAGGCCAACGTACCCCTGCTCGTCGATTCCACTCTTACCTCCCCTTACCTGATGAGGCCGCTGGAACTCGGCGCCGACCTGATTTACCACTCGGCCACCAAATTCCTCTCGGGCCACGGCACGGTGATCGGCGGCGTGGTGGTCGACGGCGGCAGCTTCGACTGGGAACGCTCGGGCAAATTCGCCGAGCTCACGGCGCCCTACGAGGGCTTCCACAACATGGTGTTCAGCGAGGAATCGACCGTGGGCGCGTTCCTGCTGCGCGCGCGCCGCGAAGGCCTGCGCGATTTCGGCGCCTGCATGAGCCCGCACACCGCCTGGCTGATCCTGCAAGGCATAGAGACACTGCCGCTTCGCATGGAGCGCCATATGAGCAACACGCGCAAGATCGTGGAGTTCCTGGCGGCCCACCCGTTCGTGGCGGGCGTCGGCCATCCGATGCTGGAATCGCATCCCAGCCACGCGCTGGCGCAGAAGCTGCTGCCCAAAGGCGCCGGTTCGGTCTTCAGCTTCGACATGAAGGGCAACCGCGAGCAGGGCAAGCAGTTCATCGAGGCGCTCAAGGTCTTCAGCCACCTGGCCAACGTCGGCGACTGCCGGTCGCTCGTGATCCATCCTGCCAGCACCACGCATTTCCGCATGACCGACGAAGCGCTGGCCAACGCTGGCATCACCCAGGGCACGATACGGCTGTCGATCGGCCTGGAGGATCCCGATGACCTCATCGACGACCTCAAGCGCGCGCTGAAGGCCGCGCAGAAGGCTTAGGAGTCGCCATGTATCTTCAAGTCAACGGCCACAAGACCTTTTGCTACACGGGCGGCAAGCCCTTCGATGCGTCCAAGCCTTGCGCGGTCTTCATCCACGGCGTTCTCAACGACCACAGCGTCTGGATCCTGCAGACCCGCTACATGGCGCACCACGGCTGGAACGTGCTGGCCGTGGACCTGCCGGGCCATTGCAAGAGCGAAGGCGAGGCGCCCGCCTCGGTGGAAGATGCCGCAGGCTTCATCGCCGCCCTGCTCGATGCCGCCGGCGTGGCCCGCGCCGCGCTGGTGGGTCACAGCTGGGGCTCGCTGATCGCGCTGGAGGCGGCCTCGCGGCTGAAGGAGCGTGTGACGCATCTGGTGATGGTCGGAACCGCCTATCCGATGAAGGTTTCCGCGGCGCTGCTCGAGGCCTCGCTGCATGAGCCCATGAAGGCGCTGCAGATGATCAGCGTGTTTTCGCGCAGCACGCTCGCCGCGCCGCCTTCTGCGATGGGGCCGGGGACCTGGGTCTATGGCGCGGGCATGGCGCTGGGCCGAAGGGTGCTGGCCAGCAATCCCCGCGTCAACGTTTTCCATCGCGGCTTCAAGGCCTGCGACAGCTACGCGGGCGGCGAGGCGGCGATGGCGGCGATCACCTGCCCGGTGCTTTTCGTGCTCGGCGCGCAGGACCAGATGACGTTGCCGAAGGCAGCGCAGCTGTTGATCGGCAAAGCAAAGGACAGCGGCAAATCCCTCCAGGTCGTCAGCCTTCCGGTAGGCCACAACCAGATGTCGGAAGCGCCCGACGGCACGCTGTTCGCCATCCGCGACTTCCTCAAGACATGACGCCGGCGATGATCCCCGAACGGGCGCGAGAAATCGCCGCCGGCTTCGATCTGCGCGCGCTCCCGCCCGACTTCTACGCCAACCCGTATCCGGTGTACGCCCTGTTGCGCGAAACCGAGCCCGTCAAGCGCATGCCCGACGGCTCGTACTTTCTCACGCGGTATGCCGATCTCGTGAACGTCTACCGCGACGCGCATGCATTCAGCTCCGACAAGAAAGTGGAGTTCACGCCGAAGTACGGCGCCGGCTCGGCGCTGCTGGAGCACCACACGACCAGCCTGGTGTTCAACGACCCGCCCCTGCACACACGGGTGCGCAAGCTCATCATGGGGGCCCTGACGCGCCGGGCGATCGCCGACATGGAACCGGGCCTCATCACCTTGGTCGACAGCCTGCTGGACCGAATCGCAGCCCAGGGTGGTGGCGACCTGATCGAGGACTTTTCCAGCGCGATTCCCGTTGAGATCATCGGCAACCTGCTGGGCGTTCCCCATGCCGATCGCGGGCCCCTGCGTGCCTGGTCGCTGGCCATCCTGGGCGCGCTGGAGCCCAAGCTCACAGCGGAGCAGGAGGCACTGGGCAATCGCAGCGTGAGCGAGTTCACCGCCTATCTCACGACCTTGGTGGCCGATCGGCGGCAACACCCGGGCGACCCCGAGCACGACGTGCTGACGCGCTTGATCCAAGGCGAGGCCGCCGGGGAAAAGCTCAGCGAAACCGAGCTGCTGCAAAACTGCGTATTCATCCTCAACGCCGGCCACGAAACCACCACCAACCTGATCGGCAATGCGCTGGTGGCCCTGCAGGAGTGGCCGGCGGAAAAAGCAGCCCTGCTCGCGCGCATGCAGCGCCTGGCACCGGATCACGACGCGCTGGAAGCCACCCTGAGCGCCGCCGTCGATGAATTCCTGCGCTTCGAATCGTCCAACCAGCTCGGCAACCGCCGCGCCCTGCGCGCATGCCAGGTGGGCGGCGTGCCACTCGAGGAAGGCGCGCTGGTGACCCTGTGCATAGGCGCCGCCAATCGCGACCCGGCGCAGTTCGCCAACCCGGACGTACTCGATCTCACGCGCGAGAACAACCGGCACCTGGCCTTCGGCTTCGGCATCCACCAGTGCGCGGGCCTGAGCCTGGCGCGGCTCGAGGGCCGTATCGCGATCAGCCGCTTCCTCGCCCGCTTTCCCGGCTACCGCCTCACGGCTTCACCGGTACGCGGCGGGCGGGCGCGCTTTCGCGGCTTCCTGCATGCGGCGTTCGCGGTCGCCTAAAAAATCAGATTCAGCGGGATTTCGCGAACTTTTCGGGGCTCGGCCACTCCCTCCCTGGCATGAAACGCTGGACCCTCTTTGCCGCCGCTGTCCTCGCAGTCGCCCTCACGGTAGGTTGCGGCACCCTGGACGAGAAGCAACGGGCCTGGATCTTCCAGCCCAGCGACCGCAGCTGGGGCGGTTCGGCCAGCTCGGCGCGTGACATGGATGACGTATGGGTGGAGTTCAAGTCCGCTGCGACGGGGGAGCCCGTCAAACTGCACGGCCTGTGGATTGCCGCCGAGGAACGCGCGGCGGATGGCCCGGTGTTGCTGTACCTGCATGGCGCGCGCTGGAACGTCGCCGGTTCCTCGCCGCGCATACGCCGGATGCAGGAACTGGGCTTTTCGGTGCTGGCCATCGACTACCGAGGCTTCGGCAAGAGCACGCCAGGCCTGCCCTCGGAAGAGATGGCATACGAGGACGCGCGCGCAGCCTGGGACTGGCTCGCCGCGAAACACCCGGACCGCCCGCGCTACATCTTCGGCCATTCGCTGGGCGGAGCCGTGGCGATCGATCTGGCCGCCAAGGTCGACGATGAGCGCGGCACCATCGTCGAGGGCACGTTCACATCCATCCCGGACGTGGCCAGCTCCATGAAGTGGGGCTGGCTGCCTGTGGGGCCGCTGATCACCCAGCGCTTTGAATCCGTGCGTAAGGTGGCCAGAATCGGCTCCCCGCTGCTGGTGGTACACGGCGAGAACGACAACCTGATCAAGAGCGACCTGGGCCGCAAACTGTACGAGGCGGCCCGAGGCAAGAAGCGATTCGTGCTGGTTGAAGGCGGCTCCCACTACAGCACCATGGCCATGGGCCAGGGCAAGTACCGCGAAGCGTTGGCCGAACTGTTCAGCCTGGCCTACTCGCCCGGCAGCGTGAAGTAGAAGGTTGCGCCCTCGCCCGGCCGCGCCTGGGCCCAGATGCGGCCGCCGTGGCCCGAGATGATTTTCTGCACGAGCGCCAGCCCGATCCCCGTTCCCTCGAACTCGGTGAACGCATGCAGCCGCTGGAAAGCGCCGAACAGGCGCGAGGCGTACGCCATGTCGAAACCCGCGCCGTGATCGGCCACGAAGTAAACGGTTTCACCGCCCGCATTTTTCTCACTGCCGATGCTGATCCAGACCCCGGGCTTGCGCGTCGAGAACTTCCACGCGTTGCCCAGCAGGTTGGTCATCACCTGCGCCAGCAGGCGCGGGTCGCCACGCACCCAGAGATGCCCCGTCATTTCGACCGTGACCTCGCGCTCGGGCTCGCGCTCGCGCAGTTGGGCCAGCGAGAGCGCAGCCAACGCAGCCAGGTCGACTTCCTCGTACTCCAGCTCCACCCGCGACAGCCGCGCCAGCGACAGCATGGCTTCGGTCAGGTCGCTCATCTGGCGTACCCCTGCGCGTATGCGCCGCAGGTAGTGCTTCGCCTTGGCGCCGTCCTGTTCCAGGTTGCAGGCTTCCAGCAAGCGGGTGAAGCCGTCGATGGAGGTCAGCGGCGATCTCAGGTCGTGCGCGATGGAGTAAGAGAATGCCTCGAGTTCCGCGTTGGCCGCCTCCAGCTGCGCCGTGCGTTTGCGCACGCGCTCCTCCAGCTCGGAGTTGAGCAACGCGATCTCCTCCTCCCGCTGCTTGCGCTGCAGGAACTGGCCGACTTGCGAGCCGACGATGCGGAAGGTCTGCAACAGGCGCTTTTCCGGCTCGCGCACCGCAAAGCTCACGAACGACATGACGCCCAGGGTGCGCCCCTGGGAGGCTACCGGGAACATGCAGGCGCCGTGCAGTTCGACGCCCGGCGCCAGTGTGGCGCCAAGCACAGGCCTCTGCTTGGTGAGGTCGCTGAACCACAGGGGCTGGCCCGATTCCCAGACGCGGCCCACCATGCCCTCGCCAGGCCTGAACACGGCGGCCTCCGACGACGCCATGTGCGCCGCAATGGGACTGTCTTCGGGGTGCCAGGCAGCGGCAAAGCGCAGCACGCGCGCGGCCTCGTCGGCCTGCCAGAAGCGTCCGTACTCCCAGCCCTGGGTTTCGCACAGGGCCTGGATGACGGATTTCAGGGCCACCACCGTGTCATCGGCATCGGCGAGCTGGCGGGCTACCGCGTGCTCCAGGCGCAGCAGGTTGTCGTCGCGCTCATTGGGGGGCAGGTTCATTGGATTGGCAGCTGGGCGATCGGCTTCACTCTAGCCCCAATGCCAGCTAAAAGCCAGCCGGGGGTTCTGCTACGCTCAGATGGATGTCCGCCGCGCCACCGACCGCTTCGACCGCCGCGAGGCCCGCCATGACGCCGGGCCTCGTCGTACTGGTGTTGTCGCTGTTGCTGGGTATCCAGCCGGTCACCACCGACTTGTATCTGCCCGCCCTGCCTTCCCTCACCGAGGGTTTTGCGGCGCCGGTTTCGCAAGCGCAACTGACGCTCACCACCCTGCTGCTGGCTTTTGGCATCTCGCAACTGGTGTGGGGCCCTCTGTCGGATCGCTACGGCCGCCGGCCGGTGTTGCTGGTGGGGTTGGGCGCCTATACGCTGGCCTCCATCGGCTGCGCGCTGGCGGCCTCGATGCCGCTCCTGATCGTCTGGCGCACCGTCCAGGGAGCCGCCATGGGTGCCGCGGTGATGGGCGCCAGAGCCATCGTGCGCGACCTGTACACACCTGAAACGGGGGCGCGCGTCATGTCCAAGGGCCTCACCGGCCTGGGCGTCATCGCATGCGCCTGCGCGCCGCTGGGGGGCCTGCTGTCCGATGTCCTGGGCTGGCGTTATGCGCTGACGGCGCTCGCCGTATTCGGCGCCCTGTCGCTGGCGGTGGTTGCGCTGCGTTTCGAGGAAACGCTGGCGGTGAGGAACCCGCTGGCGCTGCGGCCGGCGAACCTGCTGGCCACCTGGCTCAGCATCCTGCGGCACCCCGCCTTCCTGACGTATTCGGCCCTGTCCACCGCTTCGTACGCGGGGCTGTTCACCTTCCTGGCAGCATCGTCATTTGTTTTCATCAAAGTGCTGGGGCTGTCGCGCACCGAGTACGGCCTCGTGATGTTTTCGATGGCGCTCGTCTACATCCTGGGCACTTTCATGTGCCGGCGGCTGCTGCCCCGCTACGGGGTGCGGCGCTCGGTGGCCATCGCGGGTGCCCTGACCCTCGCGGGCGGCACCTCGATGGGCGGGCTGGCGTGGGCGGGGCTGCATAACGGCTGGGCCATCATGCTGCCCTATTACCTGTTCATGCTGGCGCACGGCGTGCACCAGCCCTGCGGCCAAAGCGGCGCCGTCGGCCCGTTCCCGCATGCCGCGGGCGCAGCCTCGGCGCTCAACGGCTTCCTGATGATGGTGGCGGCGTTTGCGGTCGGCGGTTGGATGGGGACGCGGCTGGATGGCACGGTTTTCCCGCTCACCAACGGCATCTGGCTCTGGAGCGTGTGCATTGCCGCCGTGTCATGGACCCTGGTGCAAAGGTATGGCGAACCGCGCAGGGCCTGAGATGAGGGTCGTTGCCATTGCGGGACCCACGGCGTCGGGCAAGACCGCGGCGGCGTTGGCCATCGCACGGGAGCACGACGCGGAGATCATCAGTGTCGATTCCGCTCTGGTGTATCGGGGCATGGACATCGGCACGGCCAAGCCGTCGCCGGCCGAGCTTGCCGCCGTGCCGCACCACCTGATCGACATCCGCGATCCGTTGCAGGCTTACAGCGCCGCGGAATTTGCGGCCGATGCGCAGCGCCTGGTCGCCGAAATCAACGCCCGCGGCAAGCTGGCGCTGCTGGTGGGCGGCACCATGCTGTACTTCAAGGCCTTGTTCGAGGGCTTGGACGCGATGCCGGCTGCTGACAGCGCTGTCCGAGCCGAAGTGGAGGCCGAAGCTGCGGCGAAAGGCTGGCCGGCCATGCACGAGGAACTGGCGCGGGTCGATCCCGCGACGGCTGCGCGGCTCGCGCCCAATGACGCACAAAGGATCCAGCGGGCGCTGGAAGTGTTCCGGGTGTCGGGCCAGCCGCTTTCCAGCTTTCATCGGCGCAGCGCGGACGCTCCTGCCTTGGGCGCCACGCCGCTCTTCTCGCTGGAGCCCACGGATCGGGCTTGGTTGCACGAACGCATCGCCCGGCGTTTCGACGACATGCTGGCCGGCGGCTTCCTCCAGGAGGTGAAGACCCTGCGGGCCCGCGGCGACCTCAGCCCCGACCTGCCCAGCATGCGCTGTGTCGGCTACCGCCAGGCCTGGGAGGCGCTCGACGGCCTCTGGCCGATGGAGCAGCTGCGCGACAAGGGCATCTTCGCCACACGCCAGCTCGCCAAGCGGCAACTCACCTGGCTGCGCAGCATGCCGCAGCGCCGGGTGGTTCCCTGCGATGCGCCGGATGCGATGGAGCAGTTGCTGGCTTCGGTGCGGGTGTCTGCATGAGCTTGGTGGTGACCAACCTCGGCAAACGCTACGGCGACACGACTGTGTTCTCCAAGGTTTCGCTCGAAGTGGCGCGCGGCGAGTTCGTCGCCATCGTCGGCGAATCGGGCGTCGGCAAATCCACGCTGCTCAATTGCATGGCGGGGCTGGATAGCTGGGACGAGGGCTCGGTCACCCTGGAGGGCCAGGACCTCGGGGCCTTGAGTGACGACCAGCGGGCCCTGTTGCGGCGTCGGCAGATCGGCTTCGTGTTCCAGGCCTTCCATGTGCTGCCGCATCTGGACGTGGCGCAGAACGTGGCGCTGCCGCTGATGCTGCTGGGCGAACCGGACCACGCCAGGGTCGAGGCCATGTTGCGCGCTGTCGGATTGGACGGGCTGGGGCCGCGCCTGCCGCAGCAGCTATCGGGCGGGCAGCTGCAGCGCGTCGCCATCGCGCGGGCACTGGTCCACCGCCCCGCCACCGTGCTGGCCGACGAGCCGACCGGAAACCTCGATCCGCGGACAGCTGCCAAGGTGATCGACGTGCTGATCTCGCAAACGCGCGAGCAAGGCGCCTCGCTGGTGTTGGTCACCCATTCCGAAGCGGCCGCGACGCGGGCCGACCGGGTATTGCTCCTGACCAGCGAGGGCGTGGCCCCCAGGCTATAGCGGCGGTTTGCCGAAGGCCTTGCGCAGCACTGACAGGCCGGCGTTGATGTCCTCGATGGGCATTTGGCCTGGCGCCGAACTGCTCTCGCCGACGGCGAAGGTCATGGCCGATCCAAAAGTCCAGCCGCACAGCCGCGTCACCGATCCAAAACCGCCCATCGACATGCTGACCACCGGGATCTCCAGCTTCTCGCTGGCCTGCAAGGTGGCGCTGAGCAAGGTGAGCACGTCTTGCATGTTGTGCGGCATGACGGCCACCTTGGCCACATCCGCGCCCAGCGCCTGTGCCTGGTCGAACCGCTGACCGAGAACCTGAAGTGACGGGGTGCCCTGGAAATCGTGGAACGACAGGATGAGTTTGACGCCGTTGTCTCGCGCCAGCTCCCGCACCTCGCGCACCTGCGCGGGCTCGTTGCCCATTTCGTAATCGACCAGTTCGACTTGGCCACTTGCGCACACGGCGCGATACAGGGCGATGACCTGCGGTTCCGAGAGTGCGATGGATTCGCCGCCCTCTCTCGACGAGCGGCGCGTGAAGAGCAGCGGGATTCCGGGGGCTGCCTGCTTGATGCGTGCGGCCAGTCCGATGACCTGGGCCGTATCGCCAATTCCCTCGAAGAAGTCCACCCGCCATTCCAGGATGTCGGGCTTCTTGGCTGCGACGATCGCCACCTCGGCCAGCAGCTTCTCACTGGTGCGGCCGATCAGGGGTGCGCAGACGGCGGGAAAACGGCCGCTGCCTGCAGGCCTTCCGTTGACTTCGATGGCTTTGGCTTGCATGAATGGGATTGTACGAACCGCTAGGCCTGCGCCGAGCCGGCTGCGATGAGCTGGGCATAGCGCGCCAGGTCCACGTTGCCGCCGCTGATGATGATGCCCACCCGCTTGCCTTGCAAGTCCAGCCTCGCGTGGCAGGCAGCGGCAAACCCCAGGCAGCCCGTGGGCTCGACGATCATCTTCATGCGCTCCGCAAAAAATCGCATGGCCTCGACAAGCTGGGCGTCGCTGGCAGTGACCACACCTGAAACTTCGCGTTGGATCACCTCGAAGGTGAGCGTGCCCACTTGCTGGGTCTGGGCGCCGTCAGCGAGCGTCTGTGGCGTGGGGATGCTGACGATACGGCCGGCGCGCAGCGACAGCTGCGCGTCGTTGCCCGCCTGGGGCTCCACGCCATAGAGCTTGCAGCGCGGCGATAGCGCCCGGGTTGCCAGCGCTGTGCCGCTGAGCAGCCCCCCTCCGCCAAGCGGCACGAGCATCACATCGAGCTCGCCCACTTCCTCCAGCAACTCTTTGGCCGCGGTGCCCTGCCCTGCCATCACGTCCGGGTGATTGAAAGGAGGGATGAGGGTCATGCCGCGCTGGGCGGCCAGTTGGGCGGTGAGTGCCTCACGGTCCTGCGTGTAGCGATCGAACAGGATCACTTCGCCACCGTAGCCGCGCGTCGCGTCGATCTTGGCTTGGGGTGCGTCGAACGGCATCAGGATGGCCGCCGGTATGCCCAGCAGCCTGGCCGAGAGCGCTATCGCCTGAGCGTGATTGCCCGAGGAAAACGCAACGACACCGGCCTTGCGTTGGTCGGGGCTGAACTTCGACAGCGCGTTGAAGGCCCCGCGGAACTTGAAGGCACCCATGCGCTGGAAGTTCTCACACTTGAAGAACAACTCGGCCCCGGCCAGGCGGTTGGCTGTGGCCGAGCGCAGCACCGGTGTGCGATGGGCCTGGCCCTCCAGGCGGCGGGCGGCGGCAATGACGTCTTCATAGGTGGGCAACTCGAGCATGGCTCCAAGCTTAGCAAATCGTCAGCGTGTTTCGGCGGCCACTGCGGAAGTTCTCCTACACCGGGCCGCCTCAGCGCTCGCGAAGATGGCACGGTCCAAACCAAGGAGTACCCCACATGGCAACCCGTGCTGAAAAAGACGCCTGCGACCTGCTGGATGCAGACCACAAAGCCGTCAAGAAGATGTTCAAGGAATACGAAGAACTGACGAATTCCCGCTCGCGCAGCGCGGCGCAGAAGAAGAAGGATCTGGCCCAGCAGATCTGCCAGGAGCTCACGGTCCATGCCCAGGTCGAGGAAGAGATCTTCTATCCCGCCTTGCGCGCTGCGTTCAAGGAAACCGATTTGCTGGATGAAGCCGAAGTCGAGCACCAGACCGCCAAGGACCTGATCGCACAGATCCAGGCAGCGGCCGATCCCGACGACATGTTCGACGCCAAGGTCAAGGTGCTGGGCGAGTACATCGATCACCACGTGAAGGAAGAGCGCGGCGAGATCTTCCCGAAGGCCCGCTCGGCCAAGAAGCTGGACCTGATGGCCATGCGCGATGAACTCGAGGCGCGCAAGGAAGAACTGATGGCGGAAATGAGCGCGATGGCCTGAGGCCTGCGCCGCCCTGGAGGCTGCGAGCGGGCGACAATAGCCCATGCTCGCGCTGCTTCGCACGTTCTCCTGGCAGGAACTGCGCCACCATCCCTGGCGCAATGCGGCTGCTGTGCTTGCCGTCACGCTGGGCGTGGCTCTGGCGTTTTCGGTCCACCTGATCAATGCGTCCGCGTTGAGCGAATTCTCCAGCGCGGTCGGCTCGGCCTCGGGCCAGCCCGACCTGGAACTGCGCGGCGTGCAGGGCACGTTCGATGAGAGCCTTTATGCGCGGGTGGCCACGCATGCCCAGGTGGCCGTCGCCAGCCCGATCCTCGAGATCAGCACCTTGGCGCAGTCACCGGGCGGCGCGCGCAAGCCGGTACGCGTGATCGGTGTGGACGCGCTGGTCGTCCCCGCGGTCGCGCCGGCTTTGATGCCGGTGCCGCGCGAGGGAGCGGACCGTCTCTCCATATTTGCGCCGAACGCGGTCTTCCTCAATCCCGCCGCGCGGCAGGCACTGGCCCCGGGCGCGACGCTGCGGCTGCAAAGCGGCCTGCAGCTGCGCGAAGCCGCAGTGGCCGGCACCGTGGCGGCCGGAGGCGGTCCCCTCGCCGTGATGGACATAGGCGCGGCCCAGGACTTTTTTTCCCGGCAAGGCCAGCTTTCGCGCATCGATATGCGACTGCGGGCGGGCGCGGATCGCGCAGCCTTCGTGCGCTCGCTGCAACTGCCCGCGGGCGTAGTCGCTGCAGAGCCGGCTGACGCCGCGCAGCGCGTGGGCAACCTCTCGCGCGCCTATCGGGTCAACCTGACCGTGCTGGCCCTGGTGGCGCTGTTCACCGGCGCCTTCCTGGTGTATTCGGTGCTCTCGCTCAGCATCGCGCGGCGGGCGCAGCAGTTCGCACTGCTGGGCGTGCTGGGACTGACGCCCGGGCAGCGGCGCCGCCTGGTGCTGGCTGAGTCGCTGGTGCTCGGTGCGCTGGGCAGCACCGCCGGGATCGCGCTGGGCGCCGGCTTGGCGGACGTTGGCTTGCAGGTATTGGGCGGCGACCTCGGCGGCGGCTACTTCTCCGGCGTGGCCCCGGACCTGCAATGGAGCAGCACTGCGGCGGTGACCTACGCCTTGCTCGGCACAGCCGCTGCGGGCGCAGGCGGATGGCTGCCCGCTCTGGCGGCGCAGCGGTTGCCGCTGGCTCAAACGCTCAAGGGCCTGGGCAGCGGCCTTGTTGGCCCGCGGGGCCATGCGTTGGGCCTCGTGATGATCGCCTGCGCTGCATTGCTCGCCCTGTTGCCGCCCGTGCAGGGCATCCCCTTGGGCGCCTACCTTTCAGTGGGCCTGCTGCTGGTGGGCGGCATCACGGTCTTGCCGTGGGCCGTGGCGCTGCTGTACGACAGGCTCGCGCCGGCTTTTCGGGGCCACCTGCTGCCGCTGCTCGCCGTCGAGCGCGCGCGCCGTGTTCGCGAAAGCGCAGCGGTGGCGGTGAGCGGCGTGGTGGCTGCCTTGAGCCTCGCGGTCGCCCTCACGGTGATGGTGGCGAGCTTCCGCGATTCGGTCGCCCACTGGCTGGACGTGGTGCTCCCGGCAGACCTGTATCTGCGCACGGCGCAGTCCACGCAAGCCGGCGAGACGGCCTGGTTCTCGCCCGACTTCGTGCAAGCAGTGGCACGAATTGAGGGGGTCAAACGGCTGGCGGCGCAACGCAGCCGCTCGCTGCTGCTGGACCCTGCCCAGCCGCCGGTGGCCTTGCTGGCCCGCGAGATCGGGGATGCGGCGCAGACGCTGCCCCTGGTGGGTGATCTCGCGCCGGCACCGCCCGGCCACTTCGCGATCTATGTCAGCGAGGCGATGGTCGACCTGTATGGCGCGCGCCCCGGCACCGTCTTCGCGCCGCTGTCCGCTGCATTCAGCGCGGTGGGCAACGGGACGCCGGCCTTCTTCGTTGCGGGCGTGTGGCGTGACTATGTACGCCAGAGCGGTGCGATCGCGATCGAGCGCCGCGACTTCGAGCGGCTGACCGGCGACCGGCGCGCCAACGACCTCCAGCTCTGGTTGGCACCTGGCGCCGACGCCGCGCAGGTGCAGCAATCCATTCGCTCCCTGGCAGAGCGCGAGGGCGGCACTTCGGATGTGGTGGAGTTCGCTTCGACGCAGGAATTGCGCGCAAACTCGCTGCGCATCTTCGACCGCAGCTTCGCCGTCACCTACTGGCTGCAGGCGGTGGCGATCGCGATCGGCCTGTTCGGCGTGGCCGCCAGCTTCAGCGCGCAGGTGCTGGCGCGGCGCAAGGAGTTCGGCCTGCTCGCACACCTGGGCCTGACACGCAGGCAGATCCTCGCTGTCGTGGCCGGCGAAGGCGCAGCCTGGACGGCCATAGGATCGGCGGCGGGCCTGGCCCTGGGCCTGGCCGTATCGTTGGTGCTGGTCCACGTCGTGAATCCGCAGAGCTTCCACTGGACCATGGACTTGCGGGTGCCCTGGGCGCGCCTGCTGGGGCTGTGCGCGGCCGTGGTCGTCGCCGGCACGCTGACGGCATGGCTAGCAGGCCGGGCCGCGGCCGGGCGCGACGCCGTCCTGGCCGTGAAAGAGGATTGGTGATGCGCAGGCGCTCTCTCGTGCTCTCCATCCCGGGTTTAGCGCTGGCCCCGCGCGCCTATGCGCTGCCGCCCGCGCAGCTGCAGTTTCCGCGCGATCACGGCGCGCATCCCGACTTCAGGACGGAGTGGTGGTACATCACCGGCCATGTGCGGGCGGGCGAGCGTGAATTCGGCTTCCAGGTCACTTTCTTTCGCTCGCGCGTGGATGCCACGCAGGACATGACTTCGCGCTTCGCCGCCAAGCAACTGGTGTTCGCCCACGCGGCGGTGACGGATGTGAGCGGCCGCAAGCTCTGGCACGACCAGCGCATCGCGCGTGAAGGCTTCGAGTCCGTCGCAGCGGCACCGGGCGATACGCGCGTGCGGCTGCGCGATTGGGCGCTCGAGCGCGGGCCCTCCGGTTACCACGCGCAGATTCCGGCCGGCGACTTCACGCTGGACCTGCACTGCGTGCCCACCCAGCCTGTGCTGCTGCAAGGACGCCAGGGACTGTCGCGCAAGGGCCCCCAGCCCGAGCAGGCCAGCTACTACTACAGTCGGCCTCAACTGGCAGTCGCCGGGGCCTTGAGCCTGCAGGGCCGGCGCTTCGAGGTGACCGGCAAGGCCTGGCTCGATCACGAGTGGAGCCAGGAAGTGCTGCATCCGCAGGCCGTGGGGTGGGACTGGATCGGCATGAACCTGGAAGACGGCAGCACCCTCACTGCCTTTCGACTGCGGCGCCAGGATGGTTCGGCGCTATGGGACGGCGGCTCGTACCGCACCTCCGCCGGCACTTTGCACACCTTCAGTGCGGGCGAAGTGGTGTTCAGCCCGCAGCGCCGCTGGACCAGTCCGCTGTCGCAGGCCATCTACCCCGTGGAATGGATCGTGCGCACGCCCGCAGATTTCTATACCGTCAAGGCAGTGATCGACAACCAGGAACTGGACAGCCGGGCATCCACCGGCGCCATCTACTGGGAAGGACTGTCGGATTTGTTGGACAGCAACGGCAAACGTGTCGGCCGCGGCTACCTGGAGATGACGGGTTACGTCAAGCGCCTGCGGCTGTAGCTTTGCCATGGATGAGTTGTTATTTTCAGACCCTTTAGCGCAATAGCCCTTCACTGCTGAGTCTGGCGTCATGGTCCACTTTCAGGTACCGTGATGGCCATCCGCAAAATAGGGGCTCTCATGAAACCACAATCCGCCGCGCTGACCCAGGCCTCGCTGGTGTCCACGGCCGGACGCAAGGCAAAGAGAGTGCAGAAGAAACTGCACGAGGCCGAAGCCGAGCTGCATACCGCCAACGAGATCCTCGTCAAGGCCGTTCCAACACGCGACAAGGAGAGCATTGACGCCGCCCTGGAACAGAACGTGGCGGCGGAAGAAAAAGTCCACGACGCGGCAGAAGAACTGGAAGTCGTCACCGCGCTGCTGTCCGACGCCGATCAGACGGCGCAGGCCACCGGGATGTTGCCAGGCGCGCAAGGGCGCACCGGCCAAGGCGCGAGAAGCCTGATTCCCCACCTGAACCAAAGAGCAGCCGCCTCGCCCTAGATCCTGGGATCAGTACACTCGGGGCGATGGCTTCAGCCTCCCCTGCCGCAGGCGCCAAGGCCTCGCCCCGCTCTCTCTCGGGCCTGCTGCCCTTCATCCGTCCCTACCGCGCGCGCATCGCGTTGGCCGTGGTGTTTCTCGTCATGGCCGCCGTGGCGACCCTGGTGTTCCCCGTTGCACTGCGCGGCCTGATCGACGGCGGGCTCACGTCCGGCGACAAGGGCATGCAACTGGTGGCCCTGCGCTCGCATTTCCTCGAGCTGTTCGCGGTAGCCGTGGCGTTGGGCCTGTTCTCCGCGGCGCGCTTTTACATGGTGAGCTGGCTGGGCGAGCGGGTGACGGCCGATCTGCGCAATGCGGTGTATGCCCACGTCCTGGAGCAAAGCCCGGAATTCTTCGAGACTACCCAGACCGGCGAAGTGCTGTCGCGCCTGACCACCGATACGACGTTGGTCCAGACCGTGGTGGGCTCCCAATTGAGCCTGGGACTGCGCAACACCGTGATGGGCCTGGGCGCCCTCGCCATGCTGGTCTGGACCAACCCCTATGTCATGACGCAGGTGCTGCTGATCATCGTGCTGGTGGTGCTGCCCACCATGTGGTTCGGCCGGCGCGTGCGGCGCCTGTCGCGGGCCAGCCAGGACCGCGTGGCGGACTCCAGCGCGATCGCGGCCGAAGTGTTGAATGCCATCCCTGTCGTACAAAGCTACGCTGCAGAATCGCGCGAGGCGGCACGATTCGACGGCGCCACGGAAAACGCATTCAAGACCGGCGTTCGCCGCACGCGCGCCCGGGCGGTGCTGGTGGCCTTCATCATCATTGCCAACGCCGCCCTGCTGCTGTGGGGCCTGTACCAGGGCACGCAGGCGGTGCTCGCGGGCAAGATCAGCGCCGGACATCTGGGCGAGACCATCGTGTATGTGATCATCCTGGCGGGCGCGGTGGCCGTGCTGGGCGAGGTCTATGGCGATCTGCTGCGCGCGGCCGGCGCCACCGAACGCCTGATGGAGCTGTTGGAGAGCCGCTCGCCCGTGACCTCGCCCGAGCGTCCGGTGCCGTTACGCGCCGCGCAGGGCGGCAGTGCTGTAGCATTCGAAGCCGTCACCTTCCACTATCCTTCACGTCCCGCCACCGCGGCGCTGAAGGATTTCAGCCTGCAGGTCGCGCCCGGCGAAACCGTGGCCCTGGTGGGGCCCAGCGGCGCCGGCAAGAGCACGGTGTTCCAGCTGCTGCTGCGCTTCTATGATCCGGGCAAGGGGCGCGTTGTGCTGGACGGAGTGTCGACGCGTGAGGTTGCGCTGCAGGATTTGCGCGGGCGTATCGCCCTCGTGCCGCAGGACGCCGTCATCTTCTCCAGCAGCGCAATGGAGAACATCCGCTATGGCAGGCCGGGCGCGAGCGACGCCGAAGTGATCGCGGCTGCCAAGGCCGCCTTCGCAGACGACTTCATCAGTGACCTGCCCGCTGGCTACGGGACCTTTCTTGGCGAGCGCGGCGTGCGCCTGTCGGGCGGCCAGCGCCAACGCATCGCCATCGCCCGGGCGATGCTCAAGAATCCGCCGTTATTGCTGCTGGACGAAGCGACCAGCGCGCTGGACGCCGAGAGCGAGCGCATGGTGCAAGCAGCTCTGCAGTCGGCCATGAGGGACCGCACGACCTTGGTCATCGCCCACCGCCTGGCCACCGTGCAGCAAGCGGACCGGATCGTGGTGCTGGACCACGGCAGGATCGTCGAGCAAGGGACGCACGAGTCGCTCGTGACGGCCAACGGGATGTATGCGAGGCTGGCGGCCTTGCAGTTCATGGACTAGGCTACATCAAGGGCAAGCTCTGAAACCCTGAAGCTTCGCTCATCAACGGCAACTTGATGGTGAACTGGCTGCCGCGGCCGACGCCTTCGCTATGCACGGAGATCGTGCCGCCGTGCTCGCGCACCAGCCGGTCGGCCAGGGTCAGTCCGACCCCCATGCCGGCGCTGGCGTCCGGCGATTTGTCGCGCGCCTGGACAAACAGGGCGAACACATGGGGCAGCATGTCCGCGGCTATGCCCACGCCGTTGTCGCTGACCTCGATCACGGCCTGGGCGTCCTGGGCGCGCACGGCGACCTGGATGCGCCCCCGCTCGGGCGTGTATTTCGCGGCGTTCTGGATGACGTTGGTGAACACCTGAAGCAGGCGGGCGGAATCGCCATTGAGCCAGAGGTCATGCGAAGCCGCCTTGAAAACCACGTCGTGCTTTCTTTCCTGGATGGCGGCAGCCGCCATCTCCAGCGCATCCTTGACCAGGCTGTTGACCTCCACGGCCGTTTCCTGCAATTCAACCTTGCCGTTTTCGACGCGGGTGACATCGACCAGGTCACTCACCATCCGCGATATCTGGTCGACCTGGCGGCTCATCACCTCGCGCCGGTCGGCTAGCTCGGGGCCGGTGGTCATCGGCTTGAGCTTCAGCAACGCCAGGTTCAGTTTGATCGCGGCCAGCGGGTTGCGCAGTTCGTGGGCCAGCATAGCCATGAATTCGTTCTTGCGCAGGTCCGCCTGTTCCAGGGCCAGCTGCTTGCCTCGCAGTTCCTCCATCGCCAGGGCCATTTCGCCATTGAGCCGCTCCAGCTCCTCGAAGGGCGTCAGCGCCTCGAAGCCCGCCAGCTGGGTGACCCGGGCCTCGACCTCCTGGATGGACAGCGGCTTGCGGTCCCGCGGCAAACCCATTTCGAGGACGACGACGGTGCCGCCTTCTTCGGGGCTATCGACAGAGAGGTGGTCCACCAACCGGCGCGCAGCCGCGATGCCACGCTGGGTCTCGGCCCGCATGGCAAACATGACCTCGGCCCGATCGCGCGGCCTGGGGACGGCGGGACTGCGATCGGCGAACTCGGCCACCAGGCATTGGGAACGTCGGCCTCGCGGCTGGGTGTCGAACATGAAACTCAGGCTCGCCTCGCTGCCATTCTGGGCCGTGTGGCGGGCGATTTCAGAAATCGCGGTGACGAAGCGCGTGCGCTGCAGCGTGTCCAGGCCGAACAGTTCGCCCACCTGCCGGGCCCGCTCTCGGGCCGTCGTCACGGTGAGCGTGGTGATCTTGACGGCAGCAATCGGGTGCCTCATCACATTCCTTTCGCAACCACGATGGTTGCATCGTCGGTATCCCTGGCGTGATCGCGGAACAGGACGGAAGCGATCAGGCTCGGATGGCGAGCCAGCAGGCCTGGGTACTTGGCCAGGTTCCAGCGGCCCGACAAACCATCGGTATTGAGAATGACCACCGCGTTCGCCTTCCACGAGGCCGTCTGGCTGCGCACCTTGCGCAAGTTATAACCCGCAATTCCCTCGATGGAAAGCAGGTGCTCGGATCCCGCGTCCTGCAGGATCACGGCCATGATATTGCCGACGCCGCAGAAGACGGCGGTTCCGGCCGCGGCGTCCAGCGCCAGCACGGCCATCACCACCCCGCGGGTTTCCTTCAGCTGCTCATGCGCGCTTTGCAGGATGTCGGCTGCTGTGTCGGTGGGACTCGCGGCATCGACGACCGCAATAGCCTGTTTGGCGGCACTGGCCGCGAGAGGGCCATGGCCCAGGCCATCGACGATGCAGATCAACTGTCGGCTGCCGAAGTCGCGTATCCGCCAGGCGTCGCCGCACTCGGTCTGGCCCCGCTTGGGAGCCGAGCGGGCCGAGGCGATGAGGGCCGGCGCGGCTTTGCCCACCCCGGGCGCCGCCTTGGCCACTCGGGCGAGCACAGCCGATCCCTGCCCGGCCACGCTATAGACGTCGAAGTAGGTGGAGGCGCGCTTGATGCTACCCAGCCCGACGCCCAGGCTGCCGCTGGTGGAGTGCCCATCCCGAAGCGATGCGGCGAAATCGGCAAAGCCGGGGCCGCGGTCCGTGGCGACGATTTCGATGCCGCGACGGCCTGCTTCGGCAAAACGGGCAAGCGTGACGCTACCGCGCTTTGCATACTTCACGAGGTTGGTGGAGACTTCCGTGGCGACCAGCGCGACATGGCCCATCTCGGTATCGTTCATGCCCTCCGCCCGCGCCAGGTCCGCAGCCGCACGCCGCACCTCGCCGACCTGGCTGGGCTCGTGGACTTCTATCGTCGTTTCCATTGGATAACCGTGACTCTTGTTCCCCTTCCGGGGTGGGAGATGATGTTGAACTCGCTGACCAGGCGGCGGGCGCCACCCAGCCCCAGGCCCAGGCTGCGCGCGGAGCTGTAGCCATCGGTCATCGCCTGCGCTACGTCGGCGATGCCTTTTCCCTCGTCCTCGAAGTCGAGTCGCAGTCCGGGCTGCTCGCCTTTCAGAACTTCGGCAATGGTCATCGTGCCACCGCCTCCATGCACGAGGGCGTTGCGGCCCAGCTCGCTGGCGGCCGTGACGAACTTGGTGCGATCCACGCTGCTGAAGGCCAGGCGTGTCGCCCAATCCGACACCAATTTCCGCGCGCTGCCCAATTGCTCCTGCGTTGTGACCGGTACCGTCGCTGATTTCAGCGCGGCGATAGCGCGTCCCCCGGCTCATCTAGGGAGTCGTGAAGCAGGCGCATTCCCTTGTCGACGTTCAGGGCGGTCCTGATATTCGAAAGCGTCATGCCCAGTTCCACCAGGGTAATGGCGACCGCGGGGCGCATTCCCACCAGCACCATGGTGGCATCCATCACTCGGGCTATGGCCGCAATCTGCGCCAGCGAGCGGCCAATGAACGAATCGACGATTTCCAGTGCCGAGATGTCGAGCAGGACGCCGCGCGCGCTGGTCTTCGTGAGCTTGGTCGTCAGGTCATTCTGCAAGGTCATGGCCAGCTCATCATGGAGCTCGACCTGGATCGTCACCAGGAGAAACTCGCCCAGCTGGAGAATGGGGATCTGTTCCAAGCGCGTCAGCCCGCGCCAACCGCGTGATCGAGCTTCACGATGGTGAGGTTGCTCTTGCGCAGCGCAACGCGCAGCGCGTCGGCCAGCGACGACTTGGTAGTGACATCGCCCAGTTCCACGCCCAGGTGCACGATGGTCTGCGCGATCTGGGGACGGATGCCGCTGATGATGCATTCGGTGCCCATCAGGCGCGCGGCCGCGACGGTCTTGAGCAGATGCTGCGCAACCTGCGTGTCCACCGTGGGAACGCCGGTGATGTCGATGATGGCGATGCTGGCTTCGTTCTCGACGATGGCCTGCAGCAGGCTTTCCATCACGACCTGGGTGCGTTCGCTGTCCAGCGTGCCGATGAGGGGCATGGCCACGATGCCGTTCCACAACCGGATGACGGGCGTGGACAGATCGAGCAGTTCCTGGTGCTGGCGGTCGATCACATGTTCGCGACCCAGCTGGTAGGCCTCGATCGTCACCAGCCCGAGCTTGTCGAGCATGGTGGACACGTGCCACAGCGCCTCGATCAGGGCCTTGGGATCTTCCGCGTACGCCGTTCTAAGCGCGGAGAACAATGGCTGTTTGAGCGAGAACACGAAAGTGGCGGTTTCCGAAGACGAAAAACCGGCGATGGCGCGATCCTTGGAAAGATTCGACAACGAGGCGCGAACCTCGTCCCAGCCGGAGCCGCTCAGATGTTCGTCGTAGCCGTGCTGGACGGCCTCGGAGAGGCCTGAAAGGAAGGAACGGGATTGCTCGCGAAGCGCATGCACGTCCAGCTGGTCGCGGCGGCCGCTTTGGCTGAGCTGGGAATCCACCCAGCTGCTGAGGATGGAGGCCTCCTTGTTCTTAAGGATGGCGGCTATTCCATGGTTGTTCAACGAAGCTCCTGGAGTTCAGGAGCGATCGGCGACGGCTTTCCCTGGACAAATGTACACGTGGGTGCCCACGATCACCCATGATATCCCGCGCAGCGACTTCCGTGTGTGCGGAAGAGTACAGACGAACTCGCCCGCCGCTATTGGAGCGGTCCCTTGAAGGCCTTGGGAATGGGTAGTGGCAACACCGGTATGCCCTCCTCCACCAGCGCCTCGGTCTCCTCGCGCGAGGCCTGCCCGCGGATGCTGCGTTCGCCGGTTTCGCCATAGTGGATGCGGCGTGCTTCCTCGGCGAAACGCTCGCCCACGTCTTCGGTGTTGGCCATGACGTGGCGCACCATCTTCAGCCATTCCGCCTGCAGGGATGCGTCCGGCGTGGTCACGACGTCCTGGCGCGGCGCGGGCTGTGCGGCCCCCAGGTTCAAGCGCGGAGCCGTGAGCATCTTGCTCACGCCCGTATCGCCGCACAGCGGGCATTCCACCAGCCCACGCGCGAGCTGGCCCTGGAATTCATCTTCGGAGGCGAACCAGCCTTCGAAGGTGTGGCTGTGCGAGCACTGCAGGTTGAGGACCTTCATACAGCTAGATTATGTCTTCCAGTCCAGATTCCAAGCCCCGGAAAGGACGTTTTGCAGCCACAGTGCCCCGGTCAGGGTCTTGGCGTCGGTCACCCGGCCGTCGCGGCACCAGGCCAACAGCTCGGCCGGAGTCGCCGTGATGACCTCCAGGAACTCTCCCTCGTCGAGCTGGCGCTCGCTCAGGACCAGGCCTTTGGCGAACCAGATGTCGATGAACTCGGTGGAGTAGGAGATCACGGGATGCAGCACGCCCGCCCGAGCCCATTCACGGGCGCTGTAGCCGGTCTCTTCCAGCAATTCGCGCTGGGCGCAGGCCAGGGAATCCTCGCCGGGGTCGAGCTTGCCCGCCGGGAACTCGATCATCACCCGGTCTACCGGGTAGCGGAACTGGCGCTCCAGCACCAGCCGGCCGTCGTCCAGCATCGGGATGACCATCACCGCGCCGGAATGGATGACGTACTCACGGGTCGTCTGTTTGCCGTCGGGCAAAGCCACCGTGTCGCGAAACGCGTGCAGAAAGCGGCCCTTGAACAGCTCCTGGCTGCCGGTCTTGCGTTCTATGAGGTGGCTGTCGTCTGCCATGGGGCGCTCAGCGGGGGTGGGGATGGCGGCGAAGATAGCGCCAGATGAATCCGGGAAAGGCGAAGGTGATGAATAGCGCGCCGGTCACGGCGTAGAACTCCCAGCCTTGCGGAGCGATCTGGCCCGCGCGCCGTTCGAGCAACAGGCCAACGCCGCCCACTGCGAGATACATGAGCACCAGCTCTGCCAAGCGCAGCGCCAACGGCTTCGGTCCAGCCAGGGGAAACACAGCCAACAGCCGCTGGTTCACGAACGGAAGGTTGGCGGCGACGAAAGCCAGCAGGATGACCAGCCAGATCGATGCGGTTTGGGACATCCCCGGACCGGCTCAGGTGCCCAGCGTCTTGATGATGGCCTGCGCGCACAGCGTCATCAGGCCACCCGGCAGGATGCCCAGGATCAGCACCAGGGCGCCGTTCAGGGTGAGCACCAAGCGCACGTCGGCCGGAGCCGACACGGTGGTGGCGGTGATCGGCTCGTCGAAGTACATCACCTTGACCACGCGCAGGTAGTAGAACGAGCCGATCAGCGACATCATGACGGCGAAAACCGCCAGCCAGATGTACAGGGTCTGGCCCGAAGCCACCAGCGATTGCAGCACAGCCAGCTTGGCATAGAAGCCCACCAACGGCGGCACACCGGCCAGCGAGAACAGGCACACCGCCATGACGCCGGCGTAGAGCGGGCTGCGCTGGTTCAGGCCGGCGAGGTCGGCGATCTCCTCGCTCTCGAAGCCTTCACGGGCGAGCAGCAGGATCACACCGAAGGTCGCCAGCGTCGTCAGCACGTAGGTGACGATGTAGAACATGGCCGAGCTGTAGGCATTGGCGGCCGAGAGGGTGTTGTTGTTCACGACGCCCGAGAGCAAGCCCAGCAGGACGAAACCCATCTGGCCGATGGTCGAATAGGCCAGCATGCGCTTGAGGTTGGTCTGGGCGATGGCGGCGAGATTGCCGACCATCAGCGAGCCGATCGCCATGATCATCAACATCTGCTGCCAGTCCAGCGCCAGCGGCAGCAGCCCTTCGACCAGCAGGCGAATGGTGATGGCAAAGGCCGCAAGCTCGGGCGCGCTGCCGATGACGATGGTCACCGAGGTGGGCGCGCCCTGGTACACGTCGGGAATCCACATGTGGAAGGGTGCGGCGCCCAGCTTGAACGCCAGGCCGGCCACGATGAAGACCAGGCCGAACACCAGCACCTGGTGCTTCACCTGGCCGGAATTCACGATCTTGAAGACGGTCGCTATATCCAGCGAACCCGTCGCACCGTAGAGCATGGACAGGCCGTAGAGCAGGAAGCCGCTGGCCATGGCACCCAGCACGAAGTATTTCATCGCCGCTTCGGTGGAAGTGGCGTGGTCGCGGCGCAGCGCGACCAGGGCGTAGCTGCACAGGGTGAGCAGTTCCAGGCCGAGATAGATGACCAGGAAGTTGCTGCCCGACATCATCACGAAGATGCCCAGCAGCGAGAACATGGACAGGATGAACATCTCGCCGCCGCGCAGCATGTCGCGGTCCGCGGCATAGGGGCGGCCGTACACCAGGCACACCATCATCGCCAGCGTGGCAAAGCACTTGAGCCAGTTACCCATGGGGTCGCTCACCACCATGCCGCCGAAAGCGTAGAGGGTCTGGTTTTCCACGGCAAGCTGGCCGGTGAAGTACGCGACCACGGCCAGGGTGCCCATGGTGAGCCAATAGGTCATGTCACGCAGGCGCGTCTTCACGCCCAGGTCGACCATGGCGATAACGCAGGCCATCACCATCAGCAGGATTTCGGGCGATACGATGATCAGGCTTGATTTGTCCAGCATCTTGTTCTTTCAGTGCCTGCTCACAACTTGGACATGGCCACGTGCTTGAGGAAGTCCGCCACCGACACGTTCATGATGTCGGTGAAGGGCTTGGGATGGATGCCCATGTAGAGCACCGCGGCGGCCAGCAGGCCCAGCATCAGGAACTCGCGGGCATTGATGTCGGTGAGTTGCCGCACGTCTTCGTTGACCACCGGGCCCAGATAGACGCGCTTGAACATCCACAGCGTGTACGCAGCGCCGAAGACCAGCGCCGAAGCGGCCGCCGCGCCCAGCCAGAAATTCGCCTTGACGGCGCCGAGGATTACCATCCACTCGCCGACGAAACCGGCGGTGGCCGGCAGGCCACTGTTCGCCATGCAGAACAGCAGGGCAAAGGCAGTGAAATTGGGCATGGTGTTCACCACGCCGCCATAGCTCGCGATCTCGCGCGAATGCACGCGGTCGTACAAGACGCCGATGCAAAGGAACATGGCGCCCGACACGAAACCGTGCGCGATCATCTGCACGATGCCGCCGGCGACACCCAGGTCGCTGAAAATGAAGAAGCCGAGGGTGACGAAGCCCATGTGGGCCACCGACGAATAGGCCACCAGTTTCTTCATGTCCTGCTGCACCATGGCGACCAGGCCCACATAGACCACCGCGACCAGCGACAACCCGATCATCAGCCAGGCGTATTCACGCGCGGCATCCGGTGCGATCGGCATGGAAAAACGCAGGAAGCCGTAGGCGCCCAGCTTCAGCATGATGGCGGCCAGAACCGCCGAGCCGCCCGTCGGCGCCTCGACGTGCACGTCGGGCAGCCAGGTGTGGACCGGCCACATCGGCACCTTGACGGCGAACGACGCGAAGAAGGCGAAGAAAAGCAGTGTCTGCGCGGAAAGGCTCAGGGGCAGCTTGTGCCAGGTGATGATGTCGAAACTGCCGCCCGACTTGGTGTAGAGGAACACCAGTGCCACCAGCATCAGGAGCGAGCCGAGCAGCGTGTACAGGAAGAACTTGAAGGCCGCGTAGATCTTGTTGGGGCCGCCCCAGATGCCGATGATCAGGTACATCGGGATCAGCGTGGCTTCGAAGAAGGTGTAGAACAGGATGCCGTCGAGCGCGGAGAACACGCCGATCATCAGGCCCGACAGGATCAGGAAGGCGCCCATGTACTGGTTGACGCGCTCGGTGATGACTTCCCATGCCGAGATCACCACCACCAGGTTGATGAAGGCGGTGAGCAGCACGAACCAGAACGAGATGCCGTCGATGCCGACGTGGTAGTTGACGTTGAACCGGTCGATCCAGCGCGCCTTCTCGACGAACTGCATGGCGGAGCTGCCGGCGTCGAAGCCGGCATACAGCGGCAGCGTGACGAGCAGGCTGACCACGGCGCCGATCAGCGCGAGCCAGCGCACCGAGCGTGCCTGGTCGTCGCGTCCCAACGCCAGCAGCACGACGCCGAAAAAGATAGGCGTCCAGATGGCAAGGCTTAGCAAACCCATTTTTATTCTTCCGCCTGAATTACTTGTTTAACCACACGAACCATGTCATGAGCACGAACACGCCCACGATCATCGCGAAGGCGTAGTGGTAGATGTAGCCGGTCTGGAACCAGCGAACCACGCCGGCCACCCGCGCGATCCCGCGGGCGCTGCCGTTGACCATGGCGCCGTCGATGACGGCCTCGTCCCCGCCCTTCCACAGCCCCACGCCTAGCAGCCGGGCGCCGCGGGCGAGCACGTTCTCGTTGAACCAGTCCATGTAGTACTTGTTTTCCAGCAAGGTGTACAGCGGCTGCACGCGGGCCTTGATGGCCGCGGGCAGCGCCGGCTTGTACAGGTACAGGTACCAGGCGCTCGCCACGCCCGCCACCGCCAGCCAGAACGGCGCCGTCATCAGGCCGTGGAGTGCCATCTGCGCCGGGCCATGGAAAAGGCGCGCGAGGTTCGCCATCGCGGGGTGCTTGTCGTTGTCCACGACGATCGCGTCCTTGAGCAGGTCGCTGAACAGCATCGGTTCGATGGTGAGGAAACCGATGACCACCGAGGGGAAAGCCAGCAGCAGCAGCGGCGCGGTCACCACCCAGGGCGACTCGTGCGGGTCCTGGTGCTCTTCCCGGTGGTGGTGCGGGTCGGGCTCTTCGCTGGCGTCATGAGAGTGGGCGTCCGGGTTCTCGTGGAAGCGCTCCTTGCCGTGGAACACCAGGAAATACATGCGGAACGAATAGAAGGCCGTGACGAAAACGCCCGCCAGCACCGCGAAATGCGCGATGCCCGCGCCGGGGAGGCGGCTGAAGTGCACGGCCTCGATGATGCTGTCCTTCGAATAGAAGCCGGCGAACAGCGGCGTGCCGATCAGGGCCAGGGATCCCAGCAGCGCGGTGATCCAGGTGATCGGCATGTATTTGCGCACGCCGCCCATCCACCGGATGTCCTGGTTGTGATGCATGCCGATGATGACCGAGCCGGCGGCCAGGAACAGCAGCGCCTTGAAGAACGCGTGCGTCATCAGGTGGAACACCGCCACCGAGTAGGCCGAGGCGCCCAGGGCGACGGTCATGTAGCCCAGCTGCGAGAGCGTGGAATAGGCGACCACGCGCTTGATGTCGTTCTGGATGATGCCCAGGAAGCCCATGAACAGGGCCGTGATCGCGCCGATGACCATGACGAAGGACAGCGCCGTGTCGGAGAGCTCGAACAGCGGCGACATGCGGGCCACCATGAAAATGCCGGCCGTCACCATGGTTGCGGCGTGGATCAGCGCCGAGATCGGTGTCGGGCCTTCCATCGAATCGGGCAGCCAGACGTGCAGCGGGAACTGCGCGCTCTTGCCCATGGCGCCGATGAACAGGCAGATGCAGATCACGGTGATCAGCTGCCAGCCGGTGCCGGGGAAGCCCAGCTTGGCCAGTTCGCCAGCCTTGGCGAAGGTCTCGGCGTAGCTCAAGGTCCCGGCGAATGCGACGATCAGGCCGATGCCCAGGATGAATCCGAAGTCGCCCACCCGGTTGACGAGGAACGCCTTCAGGTTGGCGAAGATGGCCGTGGGCTTGTTGTACCAGAACCCGATCAGCAGGTACGACACCAGGCCCACTGCTTCCCAGCCGAAGAACAGCTGCAGGAAGTTGTTGCTCATCACGAGCATGAGCATCGAGAAGGTGAACAGCGAGATGAACGCGAAGAAGCGGTTGTAGCCCTCGTCTTCTTCCATGTAGCCGATGGTGTAGATGTGCACCATCAGCGACACGAAGGTCACCACGCACATCATCATGGCCGTGAGTCCGTCCACCAGGAAGCCCACTTCCATCTTCAGGCCGCCGATGACCATCCACTCGTAGATCGTGGCGTTGAAGCGCGCGCCGTCCAGTGCGACGCTCTTGAGCGTCATGGCCGAGATCACGAACGCCACGAACACGCCCAGGATGCAGAGCGTGTGCGACAGGCGCCGGCCGATCCAGTTGCCGCCGAAGCTGGTGCCCAGGATGCCGGCCGCCAGGGCGCCGGCCAGCGGGGCCAGCGGAACGGCGAGCAGGGTCGAAGCGTTGAGGGTTTGGCTCATGTTCTTGTGGTGCGCGACAAGGGCATCAGCCCTTGAGCGTGTTCAGTTCGTCGACGTTGATATTGGATTTGTTGCGGAACAACAGCACCAGGATGGCGAGGCCGATGGCCGACTCCGCCGCGGCCACGGTCAGGATGAAGAACACGAACACCTGGCCGTGCATGTCGCCCAGGTAGTACGAGAACGCCACGAAGTTCATGTTCACGGCCAGAAGCATCAGCTCGATGGCCATCAGCAGCACGATGAGGTTGCGGCGGTTCAGGAAGATGCCGATCACCGACAGGGCGAACAGCATGGCTCCCAGCGAGAGGAAATGTCCGAGAGTAAGTGTCATGCCTTGGTCTCCGCGGCGGCCGGTGCCGGCTCAGGCTCGGGCGCGACCATGGTGGGGCCCATCTTCACGACCTGCAGGCGGTCGCGCGCCCTGACTCGAACCTGGTGAGCCGGGTCCATGTGCTTGCTGTCCTTGCGCTGGCGCAAAGTCAGCGCAATCGCAGCGACGATAGCCACCAGCAGGATCACCGCCGCGACCTCCAGCGGGTAGAGGTACTGGCTGTACAGCAGCTTGCCCAGTTCCTTGGTGTTCGAGTACTGCGTGGCGCCCTGCACCACCGCGGGAACGGCCCGCGGCTCTTCTCCCAGGCGGAAACCGGCCATCAAGACCGCCGCCATCTCCAGGGCTATGAGGGCGCCTACGCTCGCCGCCAGCGGGAAATGCTTCCAGAAGCCGGCCCGCAATGCGTCGACGTTGATGTCCAGCATCATCACGACAAACAGGAACAGCACCATCACGGCGCCCACGTAGACCAGCACCAGCGAGATCGCGAGGAACTCGGCCTTCAGCAGCAGCCACACCGCGGCCGCCTGGAAGAAGGCCAGCACCAGGTAAAGGGCCGCATAGACGGGGTTGCGGGCAGTGATCACGCGAAACGACGCGAACAGCAGCACCGAGGCAAACAGGTAGAAGAAGCCGGTTCTGATATCCATCTTTTTCTTCAGCGGTATTTGGCGTCAGCCGCCTTGTTGGCCGCAATCTCGGCTTCGTAGCGATCGCCCACGGCCAGCAGCATGTCCTTGGTGAAGTACAGGTCGCCGCGCTTTTCGCCGTGGTATTCCAGGATGTGCGTCTCGACGATCGAATCGACCGGGCAGCTCTCCTCGCAGAAGCCGCAGAAGATGCACTTGGTCAAATCGATGTCGTAGCGCGTCGTGCGGCGGGTGCCGTCGGCGCGCTGGTCCGATTCGATGGTGATCGCCAGCGCCGGGCACACGGCCTCGCACAGCTTGCAGGCGATGCAGCGCTCTTCGCCGTTCTCGTAGCGGCGCAGGGCATGCAAGCCGCGAAATCGCGGCGACAGCGGCGTCTTTTCCTCGGGGAACTGCACCGTGATCTTGCGGCTGAAGGCGTACTTGCCGGTGATGGCCAGGCCCTTGAACAGCTCGACCAGCATGAAGCTGGACAGGAAGTCCTTGAGCGAAAAAGCCGACGGCTGGGAAACTACTGCTTGGGTGGACATGGCGTGTGCCTATTTCCAGATGTTGTACGGGGTTTGCATCCACGCGCCGATCACGACCAGCCAGACCAGCGTCACCGGAATGAAGATCTTCCAGCCCAGGCGCATGATCTGGTCGTAGCGGTAGCGGGGGAACGTGGAGCGCACCCAAAGGAACATAGTGACGACCACGAAGGTCTTGATGCCCAGCCAGATCCAGCCGGGGATGAAGGACAGGAACTCGAACGGGGGCAGCCAGCCGCCCAGGAACATGATGACGGTCATGATCGAGACCAGCCACATGTTGGCGTACTCGGCCAGGAAGAACATGGCGAAGCTCATGCCCGAGTACTCGATCATGTGGCCCGCGACGATTTCGGACTCGCCTTCGACCACGTCGAAGGGATGGCGGTTGGTCTCGGCCAGGCCGGAAACGAAGAAGACCACGAATATCGGCAGCAGCGGCAGCCAGTTCCACGACAGGAAATTGAGGCCCGCGCCCACGGCCATGCCCTTGCCCTGGCCCATGACGATGTCGGTCAGGTTCATGCTGCCAGCGACCATCAGCACCACCACCAGGCAGAAGCCCATGGCGATTTCGTAGCTCACCATCTGCGCGGAGGCGCGCAGCGCGCCCAGGAACGCGTACTTGGAGTTGGAGGCCCAGCCGGCGATGATCACGCCATAGACCTCCAGCGAGGTGATCGCCATCAGGAACAGCAGGCCGGCGTTGATGTTGGCCAGCGCGATGTCGGGACCGAACGGAATCACGACCCAGGCGGCCAGCGCCGGCATGATGGTCATGATCGGCCCCAGCAGGAACAGGCCCTTGTTGGCGACCGTCGGCAGGATGATTTCCTTGGTCAGCAGCTTCACTGCGTCGGCAATGGGTTGCAGCAGGCCGAGCGGGCCGATGCGATTGGGGCCGATGCGGATCTGGGTGAAGCCGATGGCCTTGCGTTCCCACAGCGTCAGGTAGGCCACCGCGCCCATCAAGGGCAACACCACGGCGATGATCTTGATCAGCGCCCAGGTCACCGGCCAGGCCGCGCCGGTCCACCAGCCGGCGGCGATCAAGCCCTGGCCTATGCCGTAAATGTGGTCGATCATGCCGGCACCCCCACACGGGCATCAGCCGTGAGCTGCAGCGACGGCGCTCGCCGGACGATGCTGTCCAGTTGGTAGATGGCCGCGGTGACGGGCTTGCCCGCCGCGGCGGACAGGTCGATGGCGGCGGAAGTAGCGTTGCTCAGTTTGCCGCCCTGCACATGGCTGGCCTCTGCATCCTGGGCGCCGCGGGCGGCTACCAGGACCTCCTGGGCGGACTCGAACTCGAAGCCGGGCAGGCCCAGCAGGTTCGCGAGCACGCGCAGGACCTTCCAGGCCGGACGGGTCTCGGCCAGCGGCTTGACCACGGCGTGGAAGCTCTGCACCCGGCCCTCGGCATTGACGAAGGTGCCCGGGGTTTCGGTGAACGGGGCGATCGGCAGCAGCACGTCGCTGAACGCCAGGTTCGCCTTGAACGGGCTCAGGGTCACGACCATTTCGGCCTGCGCCAGTGCCGCGGCCGCTTTGGCGCCCGCAGCGGAGTCGAACTCGGGCTCGTTGTTCAAGAGGATCGCCGCCTTCAGGCCGCCGGCGAGCATCTGGCCGGCATTCAGGCCGTTCGCGCCCGGCAGGGCTCCGGCGAGTTGCGCGCCGACGGTGTTGGCGGCTTCGGTCAGGTAGCCGACGGTCGCGCCGGTCTGCTCGCCGATCCAGCTGGCCAACGCCAGCAGGCTGGAAGCGTTGGCGTGGTGTGCCGCCGCGTTGCCGAGCAGGATGGCCTTGCGCTCGCCGCCAAGCAGCGATTTCGCGATCGCCTTGGCCGCATCGGTTGCATTGCCCTGGGCCGGAGCCGAGGAGCCCTTTTCGGAGGCGATGGCGGCGGCGACATCGGCCAGCGCCTGCGCCCAGTTCGAGGCCGGCGTGATCACGGACGACGCGATCGACATCGCCCAATCGTTCGCCACATCGTGGATCACCGACACCGCCGCGCCCTTGCGCACCGCAGCGCGAACGCGCAGCGCAAACAGCGGATGGTCCTTGCGCAGGTTGGAGCCGATCACCAGCGCGCGCTGCAGGTTGGACAGCGAAGCGATCGACGTGCCGAGCCAGCGGACACCATCGGCCTTGGAGAACTGCGCATTGCGCAGGCGGTAGTCGATGTTCTCGCTGCCCAGGCCGCGCATCAGAGCGCCGGCCAGGTACAGCTCTTCCACGGTGCTGTGCGGACTGACGAGGGCGCCGATGCTTTTCGCACCGTGGTCGGTCTTGATCTGCTTCAGGCCATTGGCCACGTATTCGAGGGCCGTCTGCCAGTCCACGGTCTTCCACTCGCCGCCCTGCTTGAGCATGGGGGCGGTGAGGCGGTCGTCTTCGTTGAGCGACTCATAGGAGAAGCGATCGCGGTCGGCCAGCCAGCATTCGTTGACCTGCTCGTTCTCGAGCGGCAGCACGCGCATGACCTTGTTGCTCTTGACCTGGACGATCAGGTTGGCGCCGGTCGAATCGTGGGGGCTGACCGACTTGCGGCGCGACAGCTCCCAGTTGCGGGCCTGGTAGCGGAACGGCTTGCTGGTGAGCGCGCCCACCGGGCACAGGTCGATCATGTTGCCGGAGACTTCGGAGTCCACCGTATCGTTCATGACGGTGGTGATCTCGGAGTGCTCGCCCCGGTGGATCATGCCCAGCTCCATCACGCCGGCCACTTCCTGGCCGAAGCGCACGCAGCGAGTGCAATGGATGCAGCGGCTCATCTCCTCCATCGAGATGAGAGGGCCGACGTCCTTGTGCAGCACCACGCGCTTCTCTTCCTCGTAGCGGGAAGACGAGCCGCCGTAGCCCACGGCCAGGTCCTGCAGCTGGCACTCGCCGCCCTGGTCGCAGATCGGGCAGTCCAGCGGGTGGTTGATAAGCAGGAACTCCATCACCGACTGCTGGGCCTTCAGGGCCTTGTCGCTCTTGGTGCGCACGATCATGCCATTGGTCACGGGCGTGGCGCAGGCCGGCATCGGCTTGGGCGCCTTCTCCACGTCGACCAGGCACATGCGGCAGTTGGCCGCGATGCTGAGTTTCTTGTGATAGCAGAAGTGCGGGATATAGGTGCCCGCCTTGTCGGCCGCATGCATGATCATGCTGCCTTCGGTGATCTCCACCTTCTGGCCGTCGAGTTCGATTTCAATCATGGGGTTACAGCCGCCTTGTCGATGAGGGCCTCGAATTCGTGGCGGAAATGCTTGATCATTGCCCGCACCGGCATGGCGGCCGCATCGCCGAGTGCGCAGATGGTGCGGCCCTGGATGTTGTCGGCCACCGAGTTGAGCAGGTCCATGTCGCTGGGCTTGCCATGGCGGTTGTGGATGCGGTCCACGACGCGCCACAGCCAGCCCGTGCCTTCGCGGCAGGGCGTGCACTGGCCGCAGGATTCGTGCATGTAGAAGTACGACAGGCGCTTGAGCGATTCGACCATGCAGCGCGAATCGTCCATCACGATCACCGCCCCCGAACCCAGCATGGAGCCGGCCTTGGCGATGGAGTCGTAGTCCATCGTGCATTCCATCATGATGCTGGCGGGCAGCACGGGCGCGGATGAACCGCCGGGGATCACGGCCTTGAGCGTGCGGCCCTTGCGCACGCCGCCGGCCAGTTCCAGCAGCTTGCTGAACGGCGTGCCCAGCGGCACCTCGTAGTTGCCGGGCAGCTCGACGTCGCCGGACACCGAGTAGATCTTGGTACCGCCGTTGTTGGGCTTGCCGACTTCAAGGAAGGCCTGGCCGCCGTTGCGGATGATCCAGGGCACGGCCGCGAAGGTTTCGGTGTTGTTGATCGTGGTCGGCTTGCCGTACAGGCCGAAGCTGGCCGGGAACGGCGGCTTGAAGCGCGGCTGCCCCTTCTTGCCTTCGAGCGATTCGAGCAGCGCGGTCTCTTCGCCGCAGATGTAGGCGCCGAAACCGTGCGAGGCATGCAGCTGGAAGCTGAAGTTGCTGCCCAGGATGTTGTCGCCCAGGTACCCGGCCGCCCTCGCCTCTTCCAGCGCTTCCTCGAAGCGGTCGTAGGTCTGGAAGATCTCGCCGTGGATGTAGTTGTAGCCGACGGTGATGCCCATCGCGTAGGCCGCGATGATCATGCCTTCGATCACCTGGTGGGGGTTGAACTGCAGGATGTCGCGGTCCTTGCAGGTGCCCGGCTCGCCCTCGTCCGAATTGCAAACGAGGTATTTCTGGCCCGGAAACTGGCGGGGCATGAAGCTCCACTTCAGGCCCGTGGGAAAGCCTGCGCCGCCGCGGCCGCGCAAGGCGGATTCCTTGACGGTGGCGATCACCTGGTCTTGCGTCAGACCTTCGTTCAGGATCTTGCGCAGCGCCGCGTAGCCTTCGCGCGCCTCGTAATCCTTCAGGCGCCAGTTGGTGCCATCGAGGCCCGCGTAGATTTGCGGGTTGATGTGGCGGCCGTGGAAGCAGGTCTGGACACCCGTGGCCTGGAACTGCGAGAGCACTTGTTGGGCGTTCATGACTGGGCGCCTTTCAGGCCGTCGACCAGCTGGTCCAGCTTGTCCGGGCTCATGAAGCTGCACATGGTGCGGTCGTTGACCAGCACCACCGGCGAATCGGCGCAGGCGCCCAGGCATTCGCTTTGCTGCAGGGTGAACATGCCGTCCCTGGTGGTTTCGCCCATCTTGATGCCCAGCCGATGCTCCAGGTGGCGCAGCGCCTTGGCCCCGTCGCGCAGCTGGCACGGCAGGTTGGTGCAGACGTTGAGCTTGTATTTGCCCACCGGATGCTGGTTGTACATGTTGTAGAAGGTCGTGACTTCGTGCACCGCGATCGGCGGCATGCCCAGGTAGTCGGCGACGAGCTTCTCGCTCTCCAGGCTGACGAAGCC
Source organism: Caenimonas soli (assembly GCF_013155545.1). Lineage (GTDB taxonomy): Bacteria > Pseudomonadota > Gammaproteobacteria > Burkholderiales > Burkholderiaceae_C > Ramlibacter > Ramlibacter soli. The sequence continues at coordinate 186,878 of NZ_JABJVV010000008.1, forward strand.
CTGCTCCTGCTGGACGATGGCCAGGCAGGCCATCACGGCGGATTGCTTCTGCTCAGCCGGGTACTTGGCCACTTCCTTGTCGAAGCGCACGCGCATGGTTTCAGAAATCATCGGTCAATCTCTCCGAACACGATGTCCATGGTGCCGATCACGGCCACGGCGTCGGCGATCATGTGGCCGCGCGACATCTCGTCCATGGCGGCCAGGTGGGCGAAGCCCGGCGGGCGGATCTTCAGGCGGTACGGCTTGTTGGCGCCGTCGCTCACGATGTAGATGCCGAACTCGCCCTTGGGGTGCTCGACGGCGGCATAGGCCTCGCCTTCGGGCACGCGGAAACCTTCGGAGAAGAGCTTGAAGTGGTGGATCAGCTCTTCCATGTTGGCCTTCATCGACTCGCGATCGGGCGGCGCCACCTTGTGGTTGTCGGTGATCACCGGGCCGGGGTTCACGCGCAACCAGTCCACGCACTGCTTGATGATGCGATTGGATTCGCGCATTTCCTGCACGCGCACCAGGTAGCGGTCGTAGCAGTCGCCGGTCTTGCCGACCGGGATGTCGAAGTCCATCTTGTCGTAGACCTCGTAGGGCTGCTTCTTGCGCAGGTCCCAGGCGAAGCCGGAGCCGCGCAGCATGGGGCCGGTGAAGCCGAGGTTGAGCGCACGCTCGGGCGAAACAACGCCCACGCCCACCGTGCGCTGCTTCCAGATGCGGTTGTCGGTCAGCAGCGTCTCGTACTCGTCCACGTAGTGCGGGAAGCGCGCGGTGAAGTCGTCGATGAAGTCGAGCAGCGAGCCTTGGCGGTTCTCGTTGAGGCGATTGATGGCGCGCTCGTTCCTGATCTTGTTGGCCTTGTACTGCGGCATGCTGTCCGGCAGGTCGCGGTACACGCCACCCGGGCGGAAGTAGGCAGCGTGCATGCGAGCGCCCGACACGGCCTCGTACATGTCGAACAGGTCTTCGCGCTCGCGGAAGCAATAGATGAGGATGTTCATCGCACCGCAATCCAGCCCGTGGGCGCCCAGCCAGAGCAGGTGGTTCAAGAGGCGGGTGATCTCGGAGAACATCACGCGGATGTACTGCGCGCGAAGGGGCACTTCCAGCCCCATCAGCTTCTCGATGGCCAGGCAATACGCGTGCTCGTTGCACATCATCGAGACGTAGTCCAGCCGGTCCATGTACGGCAGCGACTGGATGTAGGTCTTGGTTTCGGCCAGCTTCTCGGTGGCGCGGTGCAGCAGGCCGATGTGCGGGTCGGCGCGCTGGATCACTTCGCCGTCGAGCTCGAGCACCAGGCGCAGCACGCCGTGCGCGGCCGGGTGTTGCGGGCCGAAGTTGAGGGTGTAGTTCTTGATTTCAGCCATTACTGAAGCCCGCCGTATTTCTCTTCGCGGATGATCCGCGGCGTGATTTCGCGCGGCTCGATGGTCACCGGCTGGTAGATCACGCGCTTGCGCTCGGGGTCGTAGCGCATTTCGACATGGCCGGACACCGGGAAGTCCTTGCGGAACGGATGGCCGATGAAACCGTAGTCGGTCAGGATGCGGCGCAGGTCGGAGTGGCCTTCGAAGACGATACCGTACAGGTCGAAAGCCTCGCGCTCGAACCAGTTGGCCGAGCTCCACAGTCCCGTGAGCGAATCCACCACCGGCAAGTCGTCGTCGGGGGCGAACACCTTCAGGCGCACGCGCTGGTTCAGGCTGATCGACAGCAGGTGCGAGACCACGCAGTAGCGCTGACCGTCCCAGCCGCCGTCGCGGTAGTCCGAATAGTCCACGCCGCAGACGTCGAGCAGTTGCTCGAACTGGCAGCCGGGCGCATCGCGCAGGAGAGTGGCCGCGGCCAGATAGTCGGCGGGCGAAACCACCACGGTGAGCTCGCCGAGCTTGAGGTCGATGCGCTTGGCCAGCCCGCCCAAGGTGGCGGCCAGCGTTTCCTTCAGCGCTGCGGGATCGATCGCGAACGGGGTAATGGTCATGTCTGGTTCAGGCCCGCGCGATGGTTTGCGTGCGGCGGATCTTCTGCTGCAGCTGGATGATTCCGTACAGCAGAGCCTCGGCCGTGGGCGGGCAGCCGGGCACGTATACGTCGACCGGCACGATGCGGTCACAGCCGCGCACGACGGAATAGCTGTAGTGGTAGTAGCCGCCGCCGTTGGCGCAGGAGCCCATCGACAGCACCCAGCGCGGCTCGGGCATCTGGTCGTACACCTTGCGCAGGGCCGGCGCCATCTTGTTGCACAGCGTGCCGGCGACGATCATCAGGTCGCTCTGCCTGGGGCTGGGACGGAACAGCATGCCGAAACGGTCGATGTCGTAGCGCGCAGCGCCTGCGTGCATCATCTCCACGGCGCAGCAGGCCAGGCCGAACGTCATGGGCCACAGCGAGCCCGTCTTGGCCCAGTTGATGACGGAGTCCACCGTGGTGGTCACCATCCCCTTGTCGAGAATGCCTTCGTTAGCCATAGCAGTATTCCTTGGTCGCGCGGGAACTCATTCCCAATCGAGCGCGCCCTTTTTCCATTCGTAGACGAACCCCACCACCAGGATGGCCAGAAAAACCATCATGGCCCAGAAACCCACCGGGCCGATTTCCTTGAGCGCCACGGCCCAGGGAAAGAGAAACGCGATCTCCAGGTCGAACAGGATGAAGAGGATGGCCACCAGGTAGTAGCGGACGTCGAACTTCATGCGCGCGTCTTCGAAGGCCTCGAAGCCGCACTCGTAGGGAGAATTTTTTGCCGCATCGGGCTTGCGGATGCCCATGGCCCCGCTGAACAGCCAGCCCAGGGCCTGCGGGATCACGCCGACGGCGACGCCGACCAGTATGAACAGAAGGACTGGTAGGTACTGGTCAAGGTTCATCTTGGGGCTCTGATCACCGCTTCAGCCAGCGGGCGCTGCCGCTGACTCTTTTTTGTATGGTGCCGTCGGCGAGACTCGAACTCGCACAGCTTTCGCCACTACCCCCTCAAGATAGCGTGTCTACCAATTTCACCACGACGGCGGTTTCTTAAAAGTTGCCCGGAAAGGCTCGAGGTTTCTACGAATTGTTGGCTTCCCGGACAGCCTAGGAGTTTACCCCGAAACAGCGCCGCTCCTCCCGCGAAGCAGCGCTTATCTGCTGATCACTTCGTGGGGATTTGGCCTGCGCCCGATGCGGCGGGCGCAGGGACGACGGCGGCCGCGCCGCCAGGGGCGGCCGGGGCCGTAGCCGGGATCTGCCCGGCGGCGCCGGATGCAGCCGGAGCGGGCGCGGGGGCGGTGGTGGCGCGCTCCAGCACGCTGCCCGATTCCACGGGCCGCAGATTGCCGAAGTAGGCCAGCGCCAACGTGCAGACGAAGAACACGCCCGCCAGCACAGCCGTCGTGCGCGACAGGAAGTTGGCGCTGCCGCTGGCACCAAACAGGCTGCCCGAGCTGCCGCTGCCGAAGGCCGCGCCCATGTCGGCGCCCTTGCCGTGCTGGATGAGGATGAGGCCGATCATGCCCAGGGCCGTGAGCATCTGCACGGCGAGGATGATGGTAAGGAAAACGTTCATTTTGTGGTCACTCCGATTTTTATAGTGCTTGGCCGCCTAGCGGGCGGCCGCGATGATTTGCAAAAAATCCGCGGCCTTGAGCGATGCGCCCCCGACCAGGCCGCCGTCGATATCCGGCTGGCTCAGCAGCGAAGCCGCATTGGCCGCGTTCATGCTGCCGCCGTAGAGGATGGAGATGCGGTCCGAGTGCGAGGTGGCCGCATGAAGCTGGGCGCGCAGGAGGGCGTGCACCTGCTGGGCCTGCTCGGGCGTGGCGGTCTTGCCGGTGCCAATGGCCCAGACGGGTTCATAGGCCACGACGATTTCGCTGATGCAGTGCCCATTGGTGTGGATCACGGCCGCCATCTGGCGTTTGACCACTTCTTCGGTCTTGCCGGCTTCGCGCTCGGCCAGCGTTTCGCCGACGCAGACGATCGGGGTGATCCCGTGCGCCAGGGCGGTCTTGGTCTTTTCGGCCACCAGGGCATCGGTCTCGCCGTGATACTGGCGCCGCTCCGAATGGCCGACGATGGCGTAGCGCACGCCGAATTCCTTGAGCATGAGGGCCGAAATCTCGCCGGTGTAAGCGCCCTGCTCGTGCTGGGACACATCCTGCGCACCGATCTCCAGCGCCGAGCCCGACCGCAGCGCCCTCAGCTGCGCCAGGTAAGGCGCAGGCACGCAGACCGCCACGGTGCACGCGGCATCGCCCATGCCCTCGAGCAACGCGCGCACCAGCGCTTCGTTGGCGGCCAGGTTGCCGTTCATCTTCCAGTTGCCTGCGATCAGTTTCTTCTTCATCACTGTTTTTCCCAGGTCAGCACGATCTTGCCGATGTGCTGGTTCGATTCCATCAGCTCGTGCGCCTTGGCGGCGTCGGCTGCGGCAAAGGTGCTGTGGATGACCGGCTTGATGGCTCCGCTCTCCAGCAGCGGCCAGACCTTGGCCCTGAGCGACTGGGCGATCGCGGCCTTGAATGCCACGGGCCGTGGCCGCAGGGTCGAGCCGGTGATGAGCAGCCGCTTGCGCAGCACCATGCCGGCGTTGAATTCGCTCTTGACGCCGCCTTGCACCGCGATGATCACCAGGCGGCCGTCCTCGGCCAGGCACTCGACTTCGCGGGCCACATAGGCGCCCGCGACCATGTCGAGGATCACGTTGACGCCCGCGCCGCCGGTGAGCCTCTTCGCTTCTGCGACGAAGTCGTGGGTCTTGTAGTTGATGGCGTGGTCGGCGCCGAGCTTCAGGCAGGCTTCGCACTTGTCGTCGCTGCCCGCCGTGACGATGACCTTGGAGCCCAGTGCCTTGGCCATCTGGATCGCCGTGACGCCGATGCCGCTGGAGCCGCCCTGGATCAGCAGCGTCTCGCCGGGCTGCAGCCTGACGCGGTCGAACACATTGCTCCACACCGTGAAGAAGGTTTCAGGCAGCGAGGCCGCCTCGACGTCGCTGAGGCCATTGGGCACCGGCAGGCACTGGTCCACCGGCGCAACGCAGAGCTGCGCGTAACCGCCGCCTGCGACCAACGCACAAACGCGATCGCCCTGCTTCAATCCCGCAGCCACCAGCGCTTCCGCATCGCCATCCACGATCTCTCCGGCCACCTCCAGCCCCGGAATATCCGAAGCGCCCGGTGGCACCGGGTAGTTGCCGGTCCGCTGCAACACGTCCGGGCGGTTGATACCGCTGGCGCTGACGCGGATGAGTACCTCGCCCGCGCCAGGCACGGGCGCGGGACGCTCGCCCAGACGCAGGACGTCGGGCGGGCCATAGGCGCTGATTTCAACGGCTTTCATGGTATTTGAGGCTGGCGCCCGCACCCGTCGAGGTGCATGCGCCAACTGAGACGGTACGATCAGGCCTGGTCGTCGACCGGGGCCTGCTGCGGGACCACTTCGCGCGGCTCACGCTGCTCGCGCGGCGGCTGGTCGCCACGCGGCTGGCGGTCGCCACGGGGCTCGCGCTGTTCACGCGGCTCGCGCGGGGGGCGATCCTGGAACTCGCCCGCCGGACGGTCGAGCAAAGCCTTCATGGACAGCTTGACGCGGCCCTTCTCGTCGGTCTCGAGCACCTTGACGCGCACGATCTGGCCTTCGCTCAGGTAATCGGTGACCTTCTCGACGCGCTCATGGGCGATCTGGCTGATGTGCAGCAGGCCGTCCTTGCCGGGCAAGAGGTTCACCAGGGCGCCGAAGTCCAGCAGCTTGGTGATGGGGCCTTCGTAGACCTTGCCGATCTCCACTTCCGCGGTGATCTGCTCGATGCGCTTCTTGGCTTCCTCGGCCTTGGCCGGATCGGTCGAAGCGATGGTGATGGTGCCGTCTTCGGCGATGTCGATCTGCGTGCCGGTCTCTTCGGTCAGCGCGCGGATGACGGCGCCGCCCTTGCCGATCACGTCGCGAATCTTCTCGGGGTTGATCTTCATCGTGAACAGGCGCGGAGCGAAGTTGCTCACCTCGGTCTTGGCCTCGCCCAGCGCTTCCTGCATCTTGCCCAGGATGTGCATGCGAGCTTCCTTGGCCTGGGCCAGTGCGACCTGCATGATCTCCTTGGTGATGCCCTGGATCTTGATGTCCATCTGCAGCGCGGTGATGCCGTTGGTCGTGCCGGCCACCTTGAAGTCCATATCGCCGAGGTGATCTTCGTCACCCAGGATGTCGGTCAGCACCGCGAAGCGGTTGCCTTCCTTGATCAGGCCCATGGCGATGCCGGCCACGTGGGCCTTCATCGGCACGCCGGCGTCCATCAGCGACAGGCAGCCGCCGCACACCGACGCCATCGACGAGGAGCCGTTGGATTCGGTGATTTCCGAAACCACGCGCATGGTGTAGGGGAACTCGTCCTTGGCCGGCAGCACCGGGATCAGTGCGCGCTTGGCCAGGCGGCCGTGGCCGATTTCGCGGCGCTTGGTCGAGCCCATGCGGCCCACTTCGCCGGTGGCGAAGGGAGGCATGTTGTAGTGGAACATGAAGCGGTCTTCGTACTCGCCCATCAGCGCGTCGATGCGCTGCGCGTCGCGCTCGGTGCCGAGCGTGGTGACGACCAGCGCCTGGGTTTCACCGCGGGTGAACAGGGCCGAGCCGTGGGTGCGGGGCAGCACGCCGGTGCGGATCTCGATGGGTCGCACGGTGCGCGTGTCGCGGCCGTCGATACGCGGCTCGCCCGACAGGATCTGGCTGCGCACGATCTTGGCTTCGATGTCGAACAGCAGTGCATCGACCTTGATCGGGTCGAAATCGGCGCCCGACTCTTTCAGCGACGCCAGCACCGAGGCGGTGGCTTCGCGCAGGGCCTGGGTGCGGGCCTGCTTGCTGCGGATCTGGTAGGCGGCGCGCAGCTTCTCTTCGGCAATGGCGTTGACCTTGGCGATGAAGGGCTCGTCCTTGGCGGGCGGCTGCCAGTCCCACACGGGCTTGCCGGCGTCGCGCACCAGTTCATGGATGGCGTTGATCGCGACGTTGCCCTGCTCATGGCCGAACACCACGGCGCCGAGCATGATCTCTTCGGACAGCTGCTGAGCTTCGGATTCCACCATCAGCACGGCAGCTTCGGTGCCGGCGACGATCAGGTCCAGGTCGGACATCTTGCGGGCCGTCTGGCCCGGGTTGAGCACGTACTCGCCGTTGACGTAGCCCACGCGCGCCGCGCCGATGGGGCCGGCGAACGGAATGCCGGAGATGGCCAGGGCAGCGCTGGTGCCGATCATGGCGGCGATGTCGGCGTCGACTTCGGGGTTGAGCGACAGCGTGTGGATGACCACGTGTACTTCATTGAAGAAGCCTTCAGGGAACAGCGGGCGGATCGGGCGGTCGATCAGGCGGCTCGTGAGCGTTTCGTGTTCGCTGGGCTTGGCTTCGCGCTTGAAGAAGCTGCCGGGGATCTTGCCGGCGGCGTAGGTCTTCTCGATGTAGTCGACGGTCAGCGGAAAGAAGTCCTGGCCCGGCTTGGCGGACTTGGACGCGACCACGGTGGCCAGCACCACGGTGCCTTCGATGTTGACGATGACGGCGCCGCCGGACTGGCGCGCGATCTCACCGGTTTCCAGGGTGACGGCGTGCGAGCCCCATTGGAAGGTCTTGGTGACTTTGTTGAAAATGCTCATGTTCAGCTCTCCTTGTCTAACAGCGCATCAGGCTGCGCTTTCTGCCCGGAGACAGAGCGGTGTCGAACACGATGCCATTCCATAAGAGGCCCTGGGCTTCTTGTGGAATGACACAGCGCGTATTCGTCTTGCCGTCTCCGAAGTGAAAAGCGCCTGAGCTAGGGTGAGCTAACTCAGGCGCCTTCGTGTTTTTGTCCTGCTTACTTGCGCAGGCCCAGCTTGCCGATAAGCGCCGTGTAGCGGTCGGCGTCCTTGTTCTTCAGGTAGGTCAGCAGGCTCTTGCGGCGGTTCACCATGCGCAGGAGGCCGCGGCGGCCGTGGTGGTCCTTGGCGTGCGTCTTGAAGTGGGGGGTGAGTTCGTTGATGCGAGCCGTCAGGAGTGCAACCTGCACTTCGGGGCTGCCCGTGTCATTGGCGCTGCGCGCGTTGGCCTTGACGACCTCGGCCTTGTTCAGAGTGGTCATTGGGTTTTCCTTGAATGTTTTAACTTGCGTTGGGGGCTGGAACTGCGCCCCAACGTGCGCCTTGCGGGATGCAAAGCCTTGGAATTATAGCCTGGATGCGCCCAGCCAGGAGTGCAGCCGCTCCACGCCCTGCCCCAGCCGTGCTAGGTCCTTGGACGCAAAGCACCACCTGAGCCATCCCTGCGCCTCCGGCGCGAACGCGTTGCCCGGCGCCAGGCCCAGGCCGGCCTCGGCCACCAACCGCTTGGCCACGGCCAGGGAGTCGTCGAAACCGTCGAGCTTGAAAAAGGCGTACATGCCGCCCTTCGCTGCCTCCACGCGCACCTGCGGCAAGGCCTGGAGCATCGGCACCAGCGTGTCCCGGCAAGCCTTGAGGTGCGCCACGACCCGGGGAGTCACCTCATCCGTGCGCTGCAGAGCCGCGAGGCCGGCGCGCTGGGTAAAGACGCTGGCACAGGAGGTGTTGAATTCCACCAGCTTGCCCATGTGCGGCGTCATCGACGCCGGCATCACGAGCCAGCCCAGGCGCCAGCCGGTCATGAGGAAGCTCTTGGAGAAGCTGTGCACCACCACCAGCCGGTCGTCGGGCGATGCGACGTCGAGGAAACTGGGCGCGCAGCCGTTGGCCGAATCTTCGTAATACAGCCGCTCGTACACCTCATCCGCCAGGATCCAGGTGCCGGTCTTGCGGCAATGCGCCAGGACGGCCTCCTGCTCGGCACGGCTGAGCGTCCAGCCCGTGGGGTTATTCGGTGCGTTGACGATCAGGAGCTTGGTCGAGGGCGTGATGGCATCCAGCAATGCCTGGAGATCCAGCGTCCAGGCGCCGCCCTGCGGCTTGAGCGAGACCCGCTTGAGCCTGGCGCCCATGATGAGCGGCTGAGCCGTGAGGTTGGGCCATACCGGCGTGACGGCGACCACTTCATCGTCCGCGTCCACCAGCGCCTGCACGGCCAGCATCAGCGCATTGACACCACCCGAGGTGATGGCGATCCGGTGGCTTGACACCTTGCCGTGGAGGCCGCTGGTGTATTGCGCCACGGCGTGGCGCAGCTCCGGCAGGCCCAGGTTGTGGGCGTAGAAGGTTTCACCCTTCTGCAGCGATTCGATCGCCGCCTGGCGGATGAAGTCAGGTGTGACCTCGTCGCTTTCTCCGAACCAGAACGCCAGCACATCGCTGCGTCCCATGCCGGCGTTGGCGACTTCACGGATCTTCGATTCTTCGAGGTTCTCTATGGCTTGGCGCATGGCCTCCATTGTCGGTCATGCCGTACTGGCGCTGCATCGACGCGATCCACTGGTCGCGATTGTGGGCTTTGAAGACCACCCGTTCGCGGACCGAAGTGTGGGGCAGGATGAGGAAGGTTTCGGCCGCCAGGCCCTCGACGACGCTTTCGGCAACCTGCTCCGGCGCAAGCAGATCCCCTCCTGCCAGAATGCCTGCCGCCACGTCAGGAGCCTGCTCGCGAAGCCGGGTCAGCATCGAGGTCCTGACGCCCAGCGAACAGAGCGCGCTGACGCCGATGCCCCGGAGTCGATACTGAATGGCCAGCCATTCAGCGTAGGCGACCGCCGCATGCTTGGTGACCATGTACGGAGCGTCCATGTTGGCGAGCAGGCCCGCTGCGGAGCACGTAATCAGGATGTACCCGGCGCCACGTTTCAACATCCCGGGCAACACCGCGTTCGACAGATGGACGTTGCTCATGACGTTGGCGGCCCAACTCATTTCCCATGCCGCCGCGGGCGCAGATACCCCATTGGCCTGGAAGACCCCCGCATTCGAGCACAGCAGGTCGGTGGAGCCGAAGTCACCTTCGAACTCACGGGCCAGTCGCTCGAGATGTTCGGCTTTCGTCACATCGACTTGATAGGGACGAGCCCCCAGTTCTGGATGCAAGCCCTGCACTTCGGCTGCCAAGCGCCGTGCAGCGTCGAAATCCAGGTCGGCAATACCGATGCCGGCGGCACCCTCTGCCGCAAACCGGCGTGCCATCGCGGCGCCGATGCCGCCTGCCGCCCCTGTGATCAGGATGTTCTTGCCGCGCGGGGTCATACCGTCAACTGCTCACGCGATGCGTGCCAGGTCGAACTCGCCGACGCTATGAGGCGCCCCTCCGGGTCCGTACAACGCGACTCCATGAACCATACCCGCTCGCCCGCGTGCAGCACGGAAGCCTCGCAGCGAAGCCGGCCACTCGCCACCCCACGCACGAACTGGGTCTTCAACTCAAGCGTGGCGCCGGTTCGGCCCTCGTTGAGCATCAAATGGCCCATAGAGGCGTCGAGCACGAGGCACACGATGCCGCCGTGCAGGGCGCCGCGGGGATTGAGCATGAAGTCGAGGATGTCGAATTCGATCACGCAGCGCTGCGGCGCGTAGCTGAAGTCCAACCCCAGCAGGCGCGCCAGGAAAAAGGCGCCGGGCTGCTGCACATGCGAGGCCAGGGCGTTCTCGAACGCCTCGCGGGCGACGCGGCGATCGACGTGTTTGAGCGCTTCCACGGCCCGACTACACGTTGCGGGACTGGCCTTGCCAGTATTGGCTACGGACCGACTTGCGCAGGACCTTTCCTGCCGGACTGCGCGGCAGTTCATCGATGAACTCCACCGATTTCGGCGTCTTCACGGGCCCGAGGCGCTCGCGGCACATCTCCATGATCACCTCCGGCTCGACCGCCCGGCCCGGCTTCAGTTCGATCACCGCCTTGATGGCCTCCCCCCACTTCGCGTCGGGGACGCCGACGACGGCGCAGTCCTGCACCGACGAATGGCTCATGACCACCTGCTCCACTTCGAGCGGATAGACGTTGTACCCGCCGGTGATGATCATCTCCTTCTTGCGATCGCAGATGTAAATGAAGCCTTCGTCATCCTGCCAGGCGAGGTCGCCGGTGTGGTGCCAGCCGTGTTTTGAGGTTTCCGCGGTCGCATCCGGGTTCTTGTAGTAGCCCTTCATCAGCAAACCGCCCTGGACGCAGATCTCGCCGATCTTGCCTCGCGACACCGGCTTGCCTTCGTCGTCCAGCAGCGCGACGCGCGCGAACGGCGTCGGCCGCCCGCAGCTCAAGAGCCGCTGGTCGATCACGGCCCCGTTCGCATCGACGTGGTCCTCCGGTCCAAGGTAGGTCACCGACGTGGGCACCTCGGTCTGGCCATAGGCCTGCGTGAGGACCGGCCCGAAGACCCCGATGGCTTCACGCAGCTTCGATTGGGAGCTCGGCGCGGCGCCATAGATGAAGTGTCGAAGCGACGAATAGTCGAATTCGCGCACGTTCGGCTGCGAGAGCAGCGTATACAGGGCCGTCGGCGGAAGGTACAGCCATGACACCCGATGGCCCGCGATCGCCTCGAGCGTGAGCTGGGCGTCGAAGCCGCGGTGGATGATCATGGTGCCGCCCAACGCGAGGTTGACCATCGCCAGAACGCCCGCCGCGTGGCTCAAAGGCGCCACGGCCAACTGTATCGGCGGCGCTTCGAAGCGCAGACGCGCGCAGAAGTTGGCAATCGTCGTTTCGAAATTGCGGTTGGTGTTCATCACGCCCTTTGGCCGACCCGTCGTGCCGCCGGTGCCGCGCAGCCAGCACATCGCCTCCGGCTGCCAGGGAAGGCAGATCGCATCGTTCGGCTGCGCGGCCGCCCAAGGCTCCACCTCGGGCCCCATGTCGCTCGCGCCGTCGATGCAGTAGAAGTGCTTGACCTTGGTCAGGCGTTCACGCACCAGCCGTGCGAAGGCTTCGGAATCCTTCTGGAAGAACAGGACTTCGACGTCGAACTGCTCGACGATGTAGAGGTTCTCCTCGACGGCATTGACCGGATTCAACGGAACCCAGGTCCCTTCGGCCTTCAGGATGGCCAGCATCGCGGTGAAGGCGACCGGATGGTTGCGGCTGACCACCGCGCATTTGGTCTCCCGGTGGACACCGGCGGCGCGCAAGCCGTGGCCGATGCGCGTCGCGAGGTCGCCCACCTCCCGGTAGGTCCTGCGCTGGCCCTCGAAGACCAGGCAATCCCGCTGGGGCACGCGGTCCACGCTGTTGTCGAAGAAGTCGATGAGATTCATGGGGTTCTCCTGGTGTGGGCGCCGGGCTCAGCGGCCGCCGGCCGGCGCGTCTAACCATTGCGGCAGGAACTGCGTTTCCAGCCAGCGGGTCGTGACTTGCGCGTCGCGGAAAGCTGGACTGGCCAGCACGGCCCGGTTCAGCCCGATGGTCGTGGAGATGCCCTCCACTTCGAAGCTGTCGAGTGCGCGAGTCAGCAGGTCGGTCGCCTGGAGCCGGTCGGCGCGGTGGGCGATCAACTTGGCGACCATCGAGTCGTAGAAAGGGGGGATCATGTACCCCTCCTCGCAATGCGTATCCAGCCGCAGCCCCTCGCCGGAGGGCGGTTTCCAGCGCGTGATGCGCCCCGGAGCGGGCATGAAGTCGCGCAGTGGGTTCTCGGCGTTGATGCGGCATTCGATGGCATGGCCTCGCACCGCGATGTCGCGCTGGCGCACGGATAGACGTTCGCCGGCCGCCACCCGCAGCTGCTCGCGCACCAGGTCCACGCCAGTCACCATTTCGGTCACCGGATGCTCCACCTGGATGCGAGTGTTCATCTCGAGGAAATAGAACCGGTCGGCATCCGCATCAAACACGAACTCCACCGTGCCGGCGCTGAAATATCCGACGCCTCGAGCCAGTTCCAACGCCGCCTCGGCCATCTCGGCGCGGCGCACCGGTGACAGTACCGGCGACGGCGACTCCTCGATCAGCTTCTGGTGGCGCCGCTGGACGCTGCAATCCCGGTCGAACAGGTGGACGAGGTTGCCGTGGCGGTCACCGAGCACCTGGATTTCGATATGCCTGGCGCGCTCGATGAATTTCTCGAGATACACGGTGGCATCGCCGAAAGCGGCCAAGGCCTCGGCCTGCGCGCTCTCGTAGGCCACCGACAGCGACTGCGGATCGCGCACGATGCGCATGCCGCGGCCACCGCCGCCGGCACTCGCCTTCAACAGGCACGGGTAACCAATCACCTCGGCGGCGGCGCGCACCTCCTCGACGCTCTTCAGTTGCTCAGAGCCCGGCACTACCGGCACCCCGGCCGCCTTCGCCAGCCGGATCGCGCTCAGTTTGTCCCCCATCGCCTGGATGGCTTCCACGGAAGGCCCGACGAAGGCGATGCCGTAGCGGGCGCAGGCGCGGTGCAGCTCCGCGCGCTCCGAAAGAAAGCCATAACCCGGGTGCACCGCCTGGCAGCCCGTGCCGTGCGCCGCCGTCGCGATGAGATCGCTGCGCAGATAGCTCTTGGCCGCCGGTGCAGGACCCAGACAGACGGCCCGATCGGCCAGGCGCGCAGCGAGCGAATGGCGATCCGCCTCCGACATGCCGAGCACCGACTCGAGGCCTGCCTCGCGGCAGGCACGGATGATGCGCACCGCGATCTCGCCGCGGTTGGCGACAAAAACGCGGCGGAAGGGTTGCGAGACGTCAGGCATGGCTCGATCGCTCGATCAGCAGCAGCGTCTGCCCATGCTCGACGAGCATCGCATCGGCCGCTTCGATACGGATCACGCGACCGGCGCACTCGGCGACCACCGGGGTGAAGAGCTTCATGACCTCGATCAGGCCGACCGTATCTCCCGCCTTGACCTGATCGCCTTCCTTGACAAAAGGCGGCTCGCCGGCAGATGGCGAGCGGAAGAAGATCCCCAGCATCGGAGCGACGATGCGGTGCAGCCCATCGGCCTCCGCAGCCGCGGGGGCCGTTGCAGGCCCGCCGGAACGCGCGGGCGCGGGCGATGCCGCAGGAGCTGCCGTCAGCGTTTCTGGCGCAGCAGCAGCGACCGGCGTCATGGTCTGGCGGGCCGGCGCAGACGCCGTACGGTCGATACTGAGTTTGATATCGCCGAACTCCAGTTCGAAGCTGGTAACGCTCTCGCTCTCGCGGATCAGCCGCAGCACTTCGACGGCATCCTGGTAAGTGAAACTGTAGGACATGGGTTTTTTGGGTTGGGTCGGCACCACGTGGTTCCTCAACGTCAATAGGTCAAGCGTGCGACATCGCGCAGCGGATGCCACGCGCTTCGAACTTGACGGATTTCAGACTCGTGTCGGCGGCCAACTGGCGCACCAGCGCCTGCAGCGGCTTCTCAACGGTCGGCCGTTCGGTGAAGTGGCGCTTCTCCTGCAACAGCGAATTCAGCTGCTCCTTGCCGTAGAACAGCGCGATGAGCAAATCCTCGTCGCTGCGGAACGGCCCGTGCTCCCGGCGGAAGCGTTCGAGGACGCGCGATTCGAACATGGCCGCGTGGTCGATCCTCGGGGGCGAATCCCCGTTGAGCACCTTGTCCACGACATTCGGGTCGATTGGACCGGGGGATTGCCCGTAGTAGCCAAGCACGTACTGGACAAGCTCCTTCGGCACCGTCTTGTAGCGTTCGCCCTGGATGACGTTGAAGGTCGCCTGCACGCCGACGAACTGGGAGAACGGCGTGACCATGATCGGGCAGCCCAGCTCGATGCGGATCCGGCTGGCTTCCTCGAGCACTTCATCCTGGCGGTGGATCAGGCCGATTTCGCGCAACTGCTTGCGGAAGTTGGAGATCATCCCGCCGGGGATCTGGTGGCCGGCAAACGAGTTGTACCTCAGCGGGTCGTATTCCGCCGAGGGCTGGATGGGATGCTTGTCCCTGAAGGCGATCCAGTGAAAGTAATCCTCGGTCCGGCGGATCGCTTCCACGTCGAGCGAGGTCGGCAGGCCGATTTCGTCCGCGATCGCAAGGATGTCCAGCGTGCTCGGTAGCGACTCGCCGTTCGCCAGCGGACCGGAAGCGGTGGTCACGGCGGAAACCCCCGCGAGCATCGCTTCGCGGTAGGCCTCGTGCGCCAGGCCCATCGAGTGGTGCGCCAGGAACTCGATGGGAACGCGGCCTCCGATCTCGGCCTTCAGCGCGGCGAGCAGCGTCTTGGTGCGCGGCCCCGTCAGCAGGCCGCTGGCGTCGCACATCGAGATCGAATCGACACCGATGGCGAGCACCTCGCGCGCCTTCTGGACGAAGTGCTCGTCGGTGTGGATGGGACTCAACGAGAAAGCCAGCATCGCCGAGGTCTTCATCCCCAGCCGCCGCGCGATCCGGAAATTGGCCTCGATGCTGGGAATGTCGTTGAGGCCGTCGAAGACCTTGATCCACTGGGTGCCGCTGTTGCGCAGGCAGCGGAACAACAGCTCGATCACCTCGTCGGGATACCGCTCCCAGCCGAACAGGTTGCGGCTGCGCATCAGCACATCGATCGTCACTGCCGGCATATACGTGCGCAGCAGGCGCAGGCGCTCCCAGGGGTCGTCGCGAAGAAACTTGACCGCCGTCTCGAAAGCGGCGCCCGATGTCACGCACACCTTGGCGAAGCCGGACCGGTCGATCCATTGGGTCGCGCCCAGCATGTCCTCAGTCGACATCCGGGTGGCCCACAGCGATTGCGGGCCGTCCCGCAGCGTCTCGTCGATGAAACCGAGCATTGTTTAGACCTTCACGATGACGGCGTCGGCCTGGCCGTACCCACCGCAGATGGCGGCGGCACCGTAGCCCCCGCCGCAGCGCGCAAGTTCGCGAGCCAGCCCCATGACGATGCGTGCGCCGCTGGCGCCGGTCGGATGGCCGAGCGCGACAGCGCCGCCGTTCACGTTGGTGATCGCGCGCAGCGACCGCGTGCGCCCGGCATCGCCCTGCGCGAGCTCCAGAGTGGACACCAGCGGCATGGCGGCGAACGCTTCGTTGATCTCGATGCGCTTGATGTCGGAGATGTCCAGTCCGGCTTTCGACAGCGCCAGCTGGATCGCCCGCGCGGGCATGTAGACGGACGAATCCGGCGCCCCGCAGACCTGGGCGTACGAAACCAGTTCACCGAGGGCGGAGGCGCCATTGCGCGCTGCCCGCTCGCGGGACATGAGCAATACCGCGGCCGCTCCGTCATTCAATCCGGGGGCGTTCCCCGCCGTCACCGTGGGGCCGCCGTACACCGTCGGCAACCGGCTGAGCTTTTCGCGGGACACAGCGCGGCGCGGCGATTCGTCGATCGTGAACTCCTCGTCGTCCTCGCCGTTGCCGGCGACCGCGATGGTTTCGTCCGCGTAGAGGCCCGCATCGAGCGCCCGAAAAAATTTGAGATGGCTTTCGTAAGCCCAGTCGTCCTGTTCCTCGCGACCGACACCGAAAGCCAGCGCCGCCTGGCCGGTGACTAAGGCGATGGGCTGCCCGGTGATCGGGTTGCGCATCTGCATGGGGTCTTCGACGGTGAAGTCCCCCAGCCGATGCCCCCAGCGCACCCCCTTCATCATGAAGGGGGTCTGGCTGGCGCTTTCGATCCCCCCCGCAAGGATGAGGCCCGCCTCGCCGCCGCGGATCCTCGACATTCCCAGCCCGATGCACGTCATCGACGAGCAGCAGGCGCGATCCACCGTGAGCGAAGGCTTGTCAGCCGGCACACCCGCCCTGATCGCGATCTGCCGGGCCGCGACCGACGTCGACGCCGCCAGCAGGGCGGTACCGAAGAAACTCTCTTCGACATCGGCAGGATCGACGTCGGCGCGACTCAGCAGCGCCCGGGTGGCCAGGGCTCCGAGTTCGACCGCCGAATAGCCGGCCAGCTTGCCACCAAACCGCCCGAATGGCGTGCGCAGACCCTGCGCCAGCACCACGTTAGTCATTGACGTACTCCTTGATAGCCGCCCATGGCGGCCCCCGCGGGGATGTAATCCGGGCGTGCCACGGCACTAAGGCCCCCGTCGGCGACGAGGTCGATCCCGGTGATGTATGACGCGTCGTCCGAGCCCAGGAAGGCGCAGACGGCAGCGATCTCCTCCGCCAGGCCGAAGCGGCCCAGCGGGATGCGATTGGCCCAGGCGGCCTCCGAACCGGCGGCACGCAGCTCCTGGTTCAACGGAGTGGCGGTGAAGCCGGGCGATACCGAATTGACCCGGATCGAATCGGTGGACAGTTCGTTCGCGAGCTGTCGGGTCAGCGCGATCACCCCGCCCTTGGCAGCGGCGTAAGCGGCATTCACCGCGCCCACGGAACCCGCCACGGAGGCGACGTTGACGATCGCGCCACGGCCGGCGCGACGCATGGCCGGCGCCACGGCGCGGGCTACGTAGAACATCGAGCTGAGATCGATGTCAACGACACGGCGCCATGCCTCGTCGCTGGTCTCGCCGATCGCTCCGCGCGCGATGATACCGGCGCTGTTGACCACGACATCGATCCCGCCCATCCATTCTTCCGCACTCCGCAGGACGTTGGTCACCGCGGCGCTGTCGGCCACATTGGCGCCATAGCCCGCAACCCGTACGCCGCTCGCGTCAATGGCGCCCGCGCCACGTCGAGCCCCGTCGATATCGAGATCAACGAGAGCCAGCGTCGCGCCTTCGGCGAACAGGCGCCGCGCTGTAGCCAGCCCGATTCCGGACGCGCCGCCGGTCACGACGACGCGCTTGTCGGTGTAGCGCATCATTGGCGGGCCTTCCGGACGGCCCGCGAACGGCCGGTCTCGACGGGGGCCTGGGCCGGAACGCCCAGGTAGAGGCACAGGAAACGGCTCACGTGTCCGGCCATCTCCGGGTCGTCCAGGTGGATTGGGCCGGGATCGTTGATGGTGGCGTTGACCAGCAGGCCGTTGACGAACTGCATGGCCTGGCGGACCAGCAGATCGTCATGGCCGCCCGGGAGCCGATTCGCCAGCGTCTTTGCGATCAGCGCGGAGCCGCTCCAGCCGAGCTTCTTGAACGGCGTCCAGACGCCCGGCCGCGTCGATGCGTGCTTGAAGGCGGCCAGGTAGAGGCCGCGGTTGTCCCGGTAGATACGCACCCAGAACGTCGCGATCGATTCGAGGAACTCTGCGGCCGGCGCATCGCGCGCGTCGAGCTCGTTCAGCATCTGCTGGATCCCGTCCCAGACATCGGCAATGGCCGACTGCTGGATTGCGGTAAAGAAGACTTCCTTGTTCTCGAACCGGCCGTAAAAGGCACCCACGGAAGTCCCCGCAGCGCGGCAGACTTCGCTGATCGAGATCTTCTCGAGGCTGCCGCCGTCGAGCGCTCGGCTTCCCGCCTGGATGAGCGCACGGAAAGTGGCCTCGCTGCGCGCCTGGCGCGCCGGCGTCGCCTCCTGGAGTGCCAGGAAATCGTCGATCGGATACTTCCCGTCGCCCCGTGCAGCCGGTTCCGCGGCATCGTCCAACGACTTCATTTCCACCTCAACAAGTGTTTTTCGACCGCGCTCATGGCATGAATCAGCACGACGCCGAGCACCGCCAGGAAGAACAGCACCGCGAACACACCGTCCGTGTCAAACGTGCCCGCAAGGTAGGTCAGCATCTGGCCCAACCCGTGTTGCGAGGCGATGATTTCCCCGCCAATGACACCGAGCAGTGCATAGATCAGCCCGAGGCGAAGCCCCGAGAAGATCGTCGGCACGGCACTCACCAAGGTCACCTTGAAGAAGATGGCAGCCTTGCTGGCACCGAGCATGCGGCTCAGCGTTAGCCAGTCGGAGTCGACGCTGCGCGCCCCAGCCACCGTGCTGTTGAGCACGATGAAGAAAGTCAATGACGTGCCCAGTGCGATCTTGGACGTCACGCCGAGGCCGAACCACAGCAGGAACAGCGGCGCGAGCGCGATGCGTGGCAAGGCGTTGAGCGCCGAAAACAGCGGATCGAAGAACCGCTCGAGCGCCGGGTAGGCCACGAACAGCAGGCCGAACGCCAGCCCTCCCGCGCTGCCCAGCACGAATGCGATGGCAGTCGACCAGAGCGTCCAACCGGCCTCGGTGAGCAACTGGCCGGTGACGAAGATGGACTTGTAGAGGTGCGTGAATATCTTCGACGGATGGCCGATGAAGAGGGGGTCGATCAGGCGCTGCCGCGCCACGATTTCCCACAGCACGAGGAAGGCGGTCAACACGATGACCTGCCACATGAGGATCTGCAGGGACTGCCGGCGCGAGAACTGGGCGGTGACGGCGTTCACTGGGTCACCTCCTCTGCGAGCGTCTGCGGCACACCGAGCGCTTGTTCAAGCCACGACCAGACCTGGGCGTAGATGGCGTGGAAAGCCGGGTCTTTCTGCAACGCGCGGACGGACCGAGGACGCGGCAGCGAGATGGGGATGTCCACCAGGATGCGCCCCGGCCTGGCAGACATCACGACAACGCGATCGGACAGCATCACCGCTTCTGCCAGGTCGTGCGTGATGAACAGCACGGTGCGGCGCTCCTCGCTCCACAGGTCGAGCAAGACGTCCTCAAGCTGCATCTTGGTCTGGGCGTCGAGCGCGCCGAACGGCTCGTCCATCAGCAGCACCGGGGATTCGAGCGAGAAGGTGCGGGCCAGGGCCACCCGCTGGCGCATGCCGTGCGAAAGCGCTTTGGGGTAATGGTTCTCGAAGCCGGCGAGCCCCACGTGCTTCAGCAACTCCTGGGCGCGCTCGCGGCGCCGAATCGCCGGTACGCCCCGGAACTCGCCGCCCAGCATCACGTTGTCTATCGCCGTGCGCCATGGGAACAGGCAGTCGCGCGCCAGCATGTAGGCCACGTCGGCGCGCCCGGCTTTCGGCGACGTGCCCGCGACGGCGATCTGCCCGTCTTGCTGGTCGATCAGCCCGGCGATCAGGTTCAGTATGGTGGTCTTGCCGCAGCCGCTGGGCCCCACTATGGAGACGAACTCGCCGGCGTTGATCTTCAGGCTCGCGTCGCTCACCGCGACGACATTGGCACCGAAGCGGTGATTGACGTGCCTGATCTCGATCGACGCAGCCCGCCCTTCGACCTGCGCCTCGCTCGTGTCCACTTCAAGGCGCCTTGTCATAGACCAGGCTCGCGGCCGAAAGAGGTTTTTCGATCAGCTTGTTCGCCATCAGGAATGAGTTGAACCCATCCACCGCCTTGCGATCGAATTTTGTGCCGTACTGCGCGATCATGCCCTTGACCATCTGGTCGAACACCTGCTCGCGATTGGGCACGTCGTCGTGCAGGCGGAAGCCTTTCGCCGCGATGTCGCGTGCCTCCTTGAAGTTCTTCGGATCGCCAAGCCACTTCACGGCTTCGGCATGTGCCCGAAGGAAGCGGTCGATCACGGCAGCGTTCTTCTGCACATACTCGCGGCGCGCCTGCCAGACCACATAACCGCCGTTCATCGACTGAAGGTCGGCCGGGCCCTGGCCCTTGCTCAGGTCGACGAACACGGTGCACTTCTTGGTGGCTTCGCACAGACCCGGGATCGGGTCCCAGCTGACGATGGCGTCCACCTGCTTGGCCGAAAGCGCCGCGAACGCGGTCGCCGGCGCGCCCACCGCAACGAAAGTGATGTTGTCGGTCGGCACGCCCGCGCCGGCCAGCAGCGCCTTGGCGATCATCTCGGTCGATGAGCCGCGCGCCGTGACGCCGATGCGTTTACCGGCCAGCGCCTTCATGTTCTCCGGATAGGTTTTGCCCTTGGCCGCCTCGGCGATCTCGGCTGCCGCGGAGAGCGAATAGATGTTGTTGGTGATGTCCGTGCCGAGGATCATCAGGTCATTGCCTTTGGCGACGGCCTGCATCATGACGTCGGCCGAGCTGACGATGATGTCGACGCTCCCGGCGGCAGCGGCCTGCTGAGCCAGCGGCCCGTTGGCCAGGGTGACGGACTGGCAATTGAGGGCCTCTTTTTCGCAGAAGCCCTTGCTTCGCATCACCCAATCCACCAAGTGGAGCAGGTTCCCGGGGTACTCCTGGGTGCGGACCGTCTGCTGGGCAAAGGCCTTCGCGGACGTAAGCGCCAGTGCGCACATGACGGCCGCAGCCGCAACAACATTCCTGCCACGCATTTGCGTCTCCTAGATAGGTTAAAGACGTTTCCGAATCAGAATCACGGTTCTATTTTGATCGGCGACACCAGTCTGCATACCCGGAGAAACCCGCATAAAGAATTTGCATGGCTCGACGGTGAGCAAAAAAAAGCGGCCCTGGGGCCGCCTTCACGTCGTGGAAAGTCCTAAGGCCGAATCATCCGGCAGCTGTGAGGCAATTCGGCCTGCGCCGCCGGAATCTGCCGGATCACCCGGAACCCGTAGCCCGATCCTTCGACGTCGAACTTCACCCCGGGCGCGCCCTGGCGGTCCATCACGCCCACCACCAGCTGCTGCTGAAACTGGTGATCGGCCGCGCGCATCTTGCCGGCCTGGCCTTGCAGGTTCACGAACACGTGCTCCATCGCATTCGCAACCGCCACGGCATCGATGCTGCGGGCCTTGTCGATGGCCTGGGCCAGCGCCTCGATCATCAGCTGCATGCGCATGTGCACATAGTCGTCGGCCGGCTTGGGGTAGCGCTGGCGGAAGGACTGGTAGAAGGCTTCGCTCTGCGCCGTCTGCACGTTGGGGAGCCAGTCGGCCACCGCGATGACCTTGCCCAGCCCCGCCTCGCCCATGGCGGCCGGCGCGCCCAGCGCGTTGCCGTAGAAGGTGTAGAACTTGCCGTCGAAGCCGACTTCCCTCGCGGCCTTCACCAGCAGCGTCAGGTCGTTGCTGAAATTGCCGGTGATGACCGCCTCGGCCCCGCTGGCCTTGATCTTGGTGGCATAGGGCGCGAAATCCTTGATGCGCAGCAGCGGGTGCAACTCGTCGCCCACGATCTGGATATCGGGCCTTTGCGCGCCCAGCTGGCGGCGCGCTTCGCGCAGTACAGCCTGGCCGAAGCTGTAGTCCTGGCCCAGCAGGTAAACCGACTTGAGGGCCTTGTCTTCGCGCAGCACCGACATCAGGGCGGCCATGCGCATGTCGGCATGGGCGTCGAAGCGGAAATGCCAGAAGCTGCACTTCTCGTTGGTCAGGATGGGATCGACCGCCGAATAGTTCAGGAACAGCACGCGCCGGCCCGGCTCGCGCTCGTTGTGCTTGTTCACCGCCTCGATCAGAGCGGCTGCCACCGCCGACGAGTTGCCCTGCACGATGAACTGCGCGCCGTCGTCGATCGCCGAGCGCATGGCGGACAGCGCCTCCTCGATCTGGCCCTTGCTGTCGTAACGGTCCAGCTGCAGCATGCGAGCCCCTTGCGCCGTCTTGACGCCGCCCCGCTGGTTCACACGCTCGACGGCCCAGACCAGGTTGCGAAACACCGCTTCGCCGCCATTGGCATTGCCGCCCGACAAGCCCTCGATCATCGCGATCTTCACGGGCTGCTGCGTGCCCTGGGCCCAGGCAAAGTTCGGCACAAGTAGCGACGCGGCGAGAGATTTCAAGACCTGGCGGCGCGGATTTTTCACTTCGGTTTTCCCTTGAAAAGCACTTGAAATCAACCGCTGCGTTCACAGATGGGAGGCATGCGGCGATCGTGGTTGAGAGTCGCGCAGTGTATAGGACGGGCGGAAACAAAAACCGCCGTCCACATCCCTCTTCATGACAAGGAGTTCGACATGTTTTTCGCACCCGTAGTTCGCACCCGCGCCCATTCCCCCGCATTCCGCTCGTTCGACCGCAGCTTCGAGCGCTTCGTCAACGATGCGTTCTTCAGCAATGCCCAGCAGGGCTTCGACGTGAAACAGGACGAGAAGGCCTGGACCGTCACCCTGGACCTTCCCGGCGTTGCCAAGGAAGAACTGGCCATCAACATCGAGGGCAGCATCGTTCGCATCGAGACCCAGAAGGACGCCAAGCGCCAGTTCAAGGCCGCCTACGAGCTGCCGCAGGACATCGACGCCGAAGCCAGCGCTGCCAAGCTCGAGAACGGCGTGCTGACCCTGACCCTGGCCAAGAAAGTGCCGGTCAGCAACGCGCGCCAGATCGAGATTAAATAAGGAGATGACAAGGCACCGCCTGCGGCGGGCCTTGTACTTCGGCGCTGCGCGACTAGACTGCCCCACAACCTGTGGAGGTGCGCATGCCCACCAGCGCGATCAACGGAGTCCAGCTCTACTGGGAGCTCAGCGGCAACGGTGAGCCCGTTGTCCTGGTGCACGGCTCCTGGGGCGATCATCACAACTGGGCGCGTGTCGTCCCCGCCCTCTCGAACACGCTGCGTGTCGCCACTTACGACCGCCGCGGCCACAGCCGGAGTGAACGGCCGGGTTCGGGCAGCATCGCGGACGACGTCGAGGATCTCGCTCGCCTCATCGAGCATCTGTTCGATGGTCCCGCACACGTGATCGGCAACTCCTTCGGTGCGGCCATCGCGCTGCGCCTGGCGGCGCAACGCCCCGATCTGGCCCGCAGCCTGGTCGTGCACGAACCACCCTTGTTCGGCTTGCTCGACGGCAACAGCGAAGCCCGCCCCGTGCTCGACGCCGTGGGGGAGCGAATAGCGGCCGTGGCCGCGCTGCTGCAAGCGGGCGACATGCCAGGCGGCGCCCAGCGTTTCGTGGAAACCGTTGCGTTCGGGCCGGGCGCGTGGACGCAGCTGCCTCAGGCCACGCGGGAGACGTTCGTCTTCAACGCACCAACCTGGCTGGAAGAAATCCAGGAGACTGAGTCGGCGACGATGGCGCTCGACCGCCTGTCGGGTTTTTCGGCGCCGACGCTGCTGAGCCTTGGCGGACAGAGCCCGCCTTTCTTCGCCATGGTGGTGGAACGCGTCGCGCAGGCGCTACCGCACGCGGGCAGGTACCTGTTTGCCCAAGCGGGCCATGTGCCGCATTTGAGCCATCCAGAGGAGTACATCCGCGTCGTCAACGGCTTCATCCGTGAAACTGCAACTCCCCGAGGGGCCAGCGCGGTTTGACGTCGAAGGCGTAAACCCGCCTGGCCTCCTGAATACCGGCTTGTAGCCGCATCGCTGCGGCCATGGCGATCATGGCGCCGTTGTCCGTGCACAGGTGCAGCTCGGGGTAATGCACACGCACCCCACGCTTCGCACTGGCGGCGTTGAGCTCGCTGCGCAGGGACTTGTTGGCGCCGACGCCCCCTGCGACGACCAGTCGCCGCAATCCCGAGCGCTCCAGCGCCGTCATCGACTTTTTCACCAGCACTTCGACGATGGCCGCCTGGGTCGAGGCGGCGAGATCGGCCTTGCGCGCATCGAGTTCCGGGCCCAGCTTTTTCGCCTGCGTGAGCACGGCGGTCTTGAGCCCCGCGAACGAGAAGTCGAGGTCGCCGCTGCGCATCAGCGGTCGCGGCAGCTTGAAGGCTTCGGGATCCCCCTGCTCGGCCAGCCGAGACAACGCCGGCCCGCCGGGATAGCCCAAGCCCATCAGCTTGGCCGACTTGTCGAAGGCCTCACCCGCGGCATCGTCTATGGTTTCGCCCAACAGTTCGTAACGGCCGACGCCGTCAACCCGCATCAACTGCGTGTGGCCGCCGGAGACCAGCAGCGCCACAAAGGGGAATTCCGGCGGGTCCGCACTAAGGAAGGGCGACAACAAATGCCCTTCGAGGTGATGGACACCCAGCACCGGCTTGTCCAGGGCGGCGCCGAGAGCGCAGGCAACACCCGCGCCCACCAGCAACGCACCGGCCAGGCCCGGCCCGCGGGTGTACGCGACCACGTCCACCTGGGCGAGGCTCGCACCAGCCTGGGTCAGCACCATTTCGGTGAGCGGCAGCACGCGGCGGATGTGGTCGCGGCTGGCCAGTTCGGGCACCACGCCGCCATAGGCCTGGTGCATGTCGATCTGGCTGTGCAGCGCATCGCCACGCAGCACCGGCACGGCCGCCCCTGTCGCCTCGACCAGGGCGACACCGGTTTCGTCGCAGGAGGACTCGATTCCCAATACAAGCATCTGCGCAGTTTAGGTTACGTTGGCGCGAATCTTGCGCACCTCCCGGGCATGACGCCTTCCCAGTCCCTTCGTATCGTGGTTATCGCACCGGATTCGCTCACGCCGGACGTCGAGGACACGCACGCGCTCGAACTGGCCGAGCGTTCGCGCCAATTGCGCATCAGCCTGCTGGAGAACGGTTACAACATCATTGCCGTGCTGCCCACGGACACTTTCCTGGGCGAGCGGATCGCCCAGCTGCAGCCCGACATGATCGTGGTCGATGCCGAGAGCGCCGCCCGCGACGCGTTGGAGCACGTGGTGATGGCCACCCGCGCCGAACGCCGCCCCATCGTGCTGTTCACCAATGACGAAGACACCACGCACGTCAAGGATGCGGTGGCGGCCGGCGTCACGGCCTATATCGTCGCCGGCTTGGCGCCCGAGCGCATCCGCCCCATTCTGGACGTGGCGATGGCGCGCTTCCAGCACGAGCAGGAATTGCGCAGGGAACTCGCCGACGCCCGCTCCGAATTGCAGGAGCGCAAGGTCATTGACCGCGCCAAGGGACTGCTGATGCAGCGCCAGGGCCTGTCGGAGAAAGAGGCCTACGACAAGCTGCGCAAGACCGCCATGGATCGCGGCCTCAAGCTCGGCGATGTCGCGCAGCGCATCCTCGACGTGGCCGATCTGCTGGCCTGAAGCACTTCTGGTGCACCGCTTGGTGCGCCGCACAAAATGAGTGCGCGCACCAGCGCGGACGGGGCTGAAACGTTGGCACGGCTATTGCTCAACACTCTGCATGAACCAATGAAGGTTCCTTGACCCGCACGCTTCAATGGCGAAGCACTCCGCGGGTCGTTCCGGACGAAGGCGTCCCCACCAACACCTTGTGTGTTGCGTGCGGACGCCTTTTTTGTTTTGTTTTTTCTTGTCGTGGAGACCAAGACGTGATGACCGATCTTCTGAAAACCAAGCTGTCCCGCCGCACCGTGCTGCAAGCCGCAGCAGCAGGCGCCGTGGGCATCTCGCCCGCCTTGCGATCGGCCGTGTGGGCCCAGGGCTCCGATGCACCCGAGAAGAAAGAGGTCAAGATCGGCTTCATCCCCCTCACCGACTGCGCCAGCGTGGTGATGGCCTCGGTGCTGGGCATCGACCAGAAGTACGGCGTCAAGATCATCCCGACCAAGGAAGCCAGCTGGGCCGGCGTGCGCGACAAGCTCGTCAATGGCGAGCTGGACATGGCCCACGTGTTGTATGGCCTGATCTACGGCGTGCACATGGGCACGGCCGGCCCGAAGAAGGACATGGCCATCCTGATGAGCCTGAACAACAATGGCCAGGCCATCACGCTGTCCAAGAAGATCGCCGACAAGGGCGCCGTCGATGCCGCCTCGCTGGCCAAGCTGATGGAAAAGGAAAAGCGCGAATACACCTTCGCCCAGACCTTCCCCACCGGCACCCATGCCATGTGGCTGTACTACTGGCTGGCCAGCGCCGGCATCAACCCATTCAAGGATGCCAAGGCCATCGTGGTGCCGCCGCCCCAGATGGTGGCCAACATGCGTGTGGGCAATATGGATGGTTTCTGCGTGGGTGAACCCTGGGGCCACCGCGCCATCATGGATGGCATCGGCGTCACAGCCGTCACCACCCAGGACATCTGGAAGGACCACCCCGAAAAGACGTTGGGCACCACGGCCGAATTCGTCAAGAAATATCCCAACACAGCGCGTGCCGTAACCGCCGCGATCCTGGAAGCCGGGCGTTGGATCGACACCGGCCTGCAGAACAAGATGAAGATGGCCGAGACGGTGGCCGACAAGTCGTACGTCAACACCAGCGTCGATGCGATCAACCAGCGCATCCTGGGCCGCTACCAGAACGGCATGGGCAAGACCTGGGACGACCCCAACCACATGAAGTTCTACAACGACGGCGCGGCGACGTTCCCCTACCTGTCGGATGGCATGTGGTTCCTCACCCAGCACAAGCGCTGGGGCCTGATCAAGGACCACCCCGACTACCTGGGTATCGCCAAGCAGATCAACCAGATCGACGTCTACAAGCAGGCCGCCGCCGCCTCCAAGACGCCGGTCCCGAAGGACGTCATGCGCACCAGCAAGATGATCGACGGCACGGTCTGGGACGGCAAGGACCCCAAGAAGTACGCGGACTCCTTCAAGGTCCGCGCCGCACCCGCAGCCTGAGGAGAAAACCATGGTCAGCGCAGTTTTTCATTCCCCGCTCGAGAACCCCGCATCCCCACCGGTGCTGGGCCCGCGCGAGCAGCCCGCTCCCGCCGTGAAGACCGTCGCCGCCAACACGGCGGCGCGGACTGCGCCGGCCGCCGAAGCCAAGCCGTCGCGCCAGCCCTTCGACTGGCGTGCCCTGTGGCTCAGGGTCCTTCCGCCGATCTTTGGCCTGGGCTTCCTGGTGGGCATCTGGGCCATCGTCGCGATGAAAACCGGCAGCGGTTTTCCGACACCGGCCGAGACCTTCAAGCAGGCCGTCGACGTGTTCAGCGATCCGTTCTACCAGAAGGGTCCCAATGACCAAGGCATCGGCTGGAACGTGCTGCTGTCGCTGCAGCGCGTGGCCTTCGGCTTCGGCATGGCGGCGGCCGTGGGAATCCCCCTGGGCTTCATGATCGGACGCTTCACCTTCCTGTCGCGGATGTTCAACCCGCTGATCAGCCTCTTGCGCCCGGTGTCGCCGCTGGCCTGGCTGCCGATCGGCCTGATGGTCTTCAAGGGCGCCAACCCGGCGGCCATCTGGACCATCTTCATCTGCTCGATCTGGCCGATGATCATCAACACGGCCGTGGGCGTGCAGCGCGTTCCCAGCGACTACATGAACGTCGCCCGGGTGCTCAATCTCTCCGAATGGAAGATCGTCACCAAGATCCTGTTCCCCGCGGTGCTGCCCTACACGCTCACCGGCGTGCGGCTGGCAGTGGGCACGGCCTGGCTGGTGATCGTGGCGGCCGAGATGCTCACGGGCGGCGTCGGCATCGGCTTCTGGGTCTGGGACGAGTGGAACAACCTCAACGTCAAGAACATCATCATCGCGATCTTCACGATCGGCATGGTCGGCCTGATCCTCGAATTCGCGCTGATCAAGCTGGCAACCGCATTTACTTTCGAAGAGGTGAAAGCATGAACGCAGCGCAGAACCGCTTCAAGCAAGTTCACGCCCCCTCGGGGGGCAGTGCAGCCGCCTTGGCGGCAAACGTGGGGGCCCTATGAACGCCAATCTGACTACCAAGTACATTCAGATCCATGGTGTCGAGCAGACCTTCAAGACGAACAAGGGACCCTTCGTCGCGCTGCGCGACATCAACCTGACGGTTGCCAAGGGCGAGTTCGTGACGATGATCGGCCACTCGGGCTGCGGCAAATCCACGCTGCTGAACCTGATCGCCGGCCTGACGACACCGACGCAGGGCAGCCTGCTCTGCGCCAACCGCGAAATCGCGGGCCCCGGTCCGGATCGTGGCGTGGTGTTCCAGAACCACTCGCTGCTGCCTTGGCTGACCTGCTTCGAGAACGTCTACCTGGCGGTGGAGCGCGTGTTCGGCCAGACCCGTGAGGCCGGCATCCCCGCGGAGAGCCGGGCCCAGCTGCGGGCCCGTACCGACGCCGCGCTGGCGATGGTGGGCCTGACGGCGGCCGCACAGAAGCGACCGGGCGAGATTTCGGGCGGCATGAAGCAGCGCGTGGGCATTGCCCGCGCCCTGTCGATGGAGCCGAACGTGCTGCTGCTGGACGAGCCCTTCGGTGCGCTCGACGCATTGACCCGCGCCAAGCTGCAGGACGAGCTGCTGCAGATCGTCGCCAAGACCCACAGCACCGTGGTGATGGTGACGCACGACGTGGACGAGGCGGTGCTGCTGTCCGACCGCATCGTGATGCTGACCAACGGCCCGGCGGCCACCATCGGCGAAATCCTCGCCGTGGACCTGCCGCGCCCGCGCGACCGGATCGAGCTGGCGGAAGACACGCGCTACGTGCATTACCGAAAGGCCGTCATCGACTTCCTCTACACGCGCCAGTCGCACGTCGAGAAACTCGTCGCCTGACACAGCACAGGCCCCGGAAGAACCAATAAAAAAGAACGGAAATCCACCATGGCCGCAGTCCTCCCTCTCGACCCCGGCGCCTCGGGCGCCGCGCCGCGCAAAGCCGGCTCCACGCGCGACACCAGGACGCGCGCCGGTTTCTCGTTCGGCAAGTACCGCGAGATCATCATCGCGGTGGCGTTCTTCCTGCTGTTCGACCTGGGCGTGCTGGTGCTGAACTTCTACACCTCGTTCAAGATCGACCAGGACACGGTGGCCATCAACCTGGCCGGCCGCCAGCGCTATGTTTCGCAGCGCATCGCCCGCACCCTGCTCGAGCTGGACGCGGCGCGCATCGCGGGGCAGCCTTACCGGCCGGACACCCTGGCCGAGTTGCGCGCCGGCGCCAAGGTGTTCGACCTCTCGCACAAGGCGTTCCGCGAAGGCGCGACGGTGCCGGGCGGCGACGGCAAACCGGTGTTCCTGGAAGCCGTGACGTCGCCGCGCGGGCGCGAATTGGAGGACAAGGTCGAGGCGCTGTGGCGGCCCTACTTCGACAAGCTGCAGCCGATCCTCGGGAGCGACAACTTCGCGCCCGACAGTCTGGCCGCCGCCCTGGGCTACAGCCAGGCGAACAACATCAAGCTGCTGGGCGTCGCCAACGACTTCGTGACCGAAACGCAGCAGATCGGCGCTTCCCGCGCCAGCGTGCTGCGCATGGTGCAAACCGGCGGCATCGTGCTGGCGCTGCTGAACTTCGCCTTCATCCTGTTCAAGTTCCTGAACCGGCTGAAGACCTCGGACGCCGCGATCGAGGCGGCGAACGAAGAAAACCGCGAAATCCTGACCAGCGTGCGCGAAGGCCTGTTCCTCATCACGCCGGACTTCAAGCTCGGCTCGCAGCTCTCGCAGTCCGCGCACACCCTGTTTGGCCGCCAGCTGGCGCCCGGCGACAATTTCTTCGCCTTGCTGCACCCCCTGGTGTCCGACAAGGCGCTGACCGATGCGCGCGACTATGTGCAGCTGCTGTTCGCGCCCCACGTCAAGGAAGCGCTGGTGCAGGGCATCAATCCGCTGTCTGAGGTCGAGGTCGCCGTCAAGAACCGCCTGGGCCAAAATGCCCGCCGCCACCTGTCGTTCCACTTCAACCGGGTCCAGGAGGGCGGCGCGGTGCGGCACCTGCTGGTCACGGTGCAGGACATCTCCACGCGCATCGAACTCGAGACCAAGCTGCAAAGCGAGCGCCAGCGTTCGCAAAAGGAATTCGCCATGCTGCTCAAGGCGATCGACGCCGACCCGGCGCTGCTGCGCCAGTTCGTCGCGCGCGCCGAGACCAGCTTGCTGGAAATCAACGACATCATGCGCAGCGCCTCCGCCGTCCACGGCGAGGCCGCCATCCTCAAGCGCCTGGACGAGATCGCCCGCAAGGTGCATTCGCTCAAGGGCGATGCCGGCACCCTGGGCCTGGAGACGGTGGCCAACCAGGCCCATCTGTTCGAAAGCGAGCTGCTGCGCATCCGCCAGTCGGGCGGTGCCAGCGGCGACCTGGGAGCGGCGCTGTTGTCGCTGCCCCTGCCGCTGGAAGACTTGCTCAACAAGGTGTCGGCCCTCAAGAGCCTGACCGGCCTGCAGCGCCCGGCGCAGGATGCGGGCTCGCCCGATGCGGTCAACGGCACATTGACCAAGCTGGCGCAGGACGTGGCCGCCGACACCGGCAAGAAGGTCCAGGCCATGGTGCGGATCGGCAGCCAGAGCGACCTGCACGAAACCACCGCAACGCTGGTGCGCGAGATCGCTGTTCAGTTAGTGCGCAACGCAGTGGTGCACGGCGTGGAAACGCCGAAGGTCAGAGCCGCCGGGGGCAAGCCCGACGAAGGAAAGGTCGAAGTGCAACTGGTACGCGGCGAGACCGAATGGACGCTCGCGGTACGCGACGACGGCGCCGGCCTTTCCGCCACGAAGGTGCGCCAGAAGCTGCTCGATCTGGGCTGGTACACGGCGCAGCAGCTCGACAGCTTCGACGACCGCCAGATCGTGTCGCACATCTTCAAGCCCGGGTTCTCCACCGCCGGCAATGTGTCGATGCACGCGGGCCGCGGCGTTGGGCTGGACCTGGTGCAGTCCAACGTGCAGAAACTCGGCGCCCGCATCCTGCTGAGTTCCACGCCCGGTGAGTTCACCGAGTTCAAGATCAAGTTCGCCGCATGACCGAAAAGAGAACTGCCATGCGCCTCCTCATCGTCGACGACTCCAACATGATCCGCTCGCGCATTTCGCGGGTGGTCCAAAGCGGTGGCCTGGCCGGCGTTTCGCTGGTGGGCCTCGCGCGCAACGGCGCCGAGGCCGTGCGCATCGCCCGCGCCACCCGTCCCGAAGTGGTGACCATGGACCTGACCATGCCTGAAATGGACGGCGTGGAGTGCATAGGCCAGCTGCTTCGCCTCTTCCCCAACATCAACATCCTCGTAGTGAGCGCCCTCTCCGACAAATCCACAGCCATCGCCGCGCTCAAGCTCGGCGCCCGCGGCTTCGTAGCCAAACCATTCACCGACGACGAACTCAAGATGGCCCTGCTCGACGTCATGGAGGCAAGATGATCGATTCCCTGCACCAAAACGAGCTGAAGCTTTTCGTCGATTCGGTCCGGCGCTATTTCCAGATCATCACCAAGCAGGAGCCGCAGATCACGTCTGCCTTCCTCGGCACCGGAGACATCGACGGTTACGACTTCAATGGCATCGTGACCTTCTCCGGCTCGTACAACGGCCACGTAATCGTTTCCATGCCGCCGCAGCTGGTGCGCGAGCTGCTGCTGCTGCAAGGCGAGACCGACCTGTCCGAGAGCAACCTGCTGGATGCGGTGGGCGAAATCGCCAACACCCTGGGCGGGAATGCCCGCAAGGCGCTGGGCCCCGCCCTGCAGATCTCGGTGCCGGTGAAGCTGCACGGCTCCTCCGGCGTCAAGGCGCGCGTGCGCAAGCACCCTTACGTCATCACGCTGCGCTGGAACCACCAGCCGGCGATGGTCTGCGTGGACATGGAGAAGCGGCACTAGCCGCGGGCACCTGCGCCTAATTTGGTGCGGCGCACCAAATGGGCTTGCATAACGCCCCGCTTTGAAGCGCCAGGGCGGCATTTTGCGTGCCCCATGCTGGCACGGTTCTCGCACTGATTCTGTGAACTTACCCCTTCAGTTTCACAGAGGATTTGCACCATGGCGGGTTTTCGCACCTTCTTGAAGTCAGGACATGCGCCGACGCTGTTCGCCGCTTTCCTGTATTTCGACTTCTGCTTCGCGGTCTGGGTCTTGAACGGCGCCATGGCCCCCTTCATCAGCGAGGCCTACCAGCTCACGGCCGCCCAGAAGGGTTTCATGATCTCCGTGCCCATCCTGGCCGGAGCGCTGATGCGCTTCCCGCTGGGGGTGTTGGCGCAGTACATCGGCCGCAAGAATGCCGCGCTGGTGGAGATGGGCCTGATCGTGCTGGCCCTCGCCTTCGGCTTTTTCTTCATCAGCTCCTATGACCATGTACTGGCCATGGGTGTGCTGCTCGGGATCGCGGGCGCCAGCTTCGGCGTGGCGCTTTCGCTCGGCTCGGGCTGGTACCCACCCAAATACAAGGGCCTGGCGATGGGCATCGCCGGCGCCGGCAACTCCGGTACCGTGCTCGCCGTGCTGTTCGCCCCGCCGCTAGCCATGGCCTACGGCTGGCAAGCGGTCTACGGCCTGGCCGCCTTCTTCATGCTGATCCCGATGGTCGTGATGGTGGTTTTCGCCAAGGAACCGCCGGACATCGAGCACCAGACCTTCCGCCAGCACATCGCCTGCCTGTTCGAGAAGGACGGCTGGGCGTTCAGCCTGATCTACGTGATCACCTTCGGCGGCTTCATCGGCCTGGCCAGTTTCCTGCCCACCTACTTCCACGACCAGTTCGGCGTCACCAAGGTGCAGGCCGGCCAGCTCACGATGCTCGCGGCACTGATGGGCTCGGCCATCCGGGTGGTCGGCGGCTACATCTCCGACCGTATCGGCGGCATCAACACCCTCACCGGCGTGCTCGCCGTCGTCGCCGTCACGCTGGTGTTGTGCGGCATCGCCGGCAGCTCGCTCACCGTGACCACGCTGCTGTTCATGCTGTGCTTCGCCGCACTGGGCGCGGGCAATGGCGCCCTGTTCCAGCTGGTGCCGCTGCGCTGGCCGCTGGCCACGGCGGTGGCCGGTTCCATGATCGGCGAAATCGGCGCCCTGGGCGGCGGCTTCCTGCCCAACGCGATGGGCCTGTCCAAGCAGTACACCGGCACCTACTTCTGGGGCTTCCTGGCCTTCGCCGTGCTCGCCGTCGCCATGCTGGGCATGCTGCGGGTGATGCAGATCCGTTGGACCCGAACCTGGGCGGAAAAAGGCGGGCGTGCTCGCCCGGCCGAAGGAGGAGCGCCCCACGCCAAGCCTGGCATGGCCGCCGCCAAGTAATGGCGAGGACTCGCAATTTCCTCGGTGCCGGCCACGCACCCACCCTCGGCGCCGCGTTTTTCTACTTCGCGTTTTCCTGCTGCATCTGGGTGATGAATGGCGCCATGGCGCCATTCATCACCGAGGCCTACAACCTGTCCCCCGCGCAGAAGGGGGTAATGCTCTCCATTCCTATCTTCGCGGGGGCGCTGATGCGCTTTCCGCTGGGGATATTGGCGCAGTACATCGGCCGCAAGAACGCCACACTGGTGGAAATGGCGCTGATCATGGTGGCGCTGCTGTTCGGCTACTTCTTCGTGGATTCCTACGGCAGCCTGCTGGCCATGGGCGTGCTGCTGGGCATCGCAGGGGCGAGCTTCGGCGTGGCGCTGAGCCTGGGCTCCGGCTCATTCCCGGCCCGTTACAAGGGCCTGGCGATGGGGCTCGTGGGGGCCGGCAACGTGGGCACCGCCGTGTCGGTGCTGGTGGCGCCCGCGCTGGCGCAGCGCTTCGGCTGGCAAGCGGTCTATGGCATTGCCGCGGTTGCCATGCTCCTGCCGATGCTGGCGATGATCTTCTTCGCCAAGGAGCCGTCCGACATCGCACCGCACGCCCCGCTGCGCGAGCACATCGCCTGCCTGTTCGAAAAGGATGGTTGGGCCTTCAGCGTGATCTATGCCGTCACCTTTGGCGGTTTCATCGGGCTTACCACCTTCTTGCCCTCGTACTATTACGACCAGTTCGGCGTGAGCAAGGTACAGGCCGGACAGCTTTCAATGCTGGCCGCTTTCGTAGGCGCCGCGGTGCGCATTTTCGGCGGCTGGATTTCCGATCATTGGGGCGGCGTGAATACCCTCACCGCCGTGCTGGCCACTGTGGCGGTGACGCTGGTGCTGTGCGGCCTGGCGGGCAATTCGCTGGTCGCGACCACCCTGCTGTTCATGCTCTGCTTCGCGGCCTTGGGTGCGGGCAATGGCGCCCTGTTCCAGCTGGTGCCCCTGCGCTGGCCACTGGCCACGGCGGTCGCCGGCTCCATGATCGGCGAGATCGGCGCGCTGGGCGGCGGGCTTATTCCGAACGCCATGGGCTTGTCCAAGCAGCACACGGGCACCTACCTCTGGGGCTTCGTGCTGTTCGCTTTGTGCACGGTCCTGGTATTGATGATGCTGCGCACGATGCAGTTCCGGTGGACCCGAACCTGGGCCGAGAAGGGCGGCCGCGCGCGCACGGCCTGAGCCTTCAGCGGGCGGGACGGATGCGATAGAGGGCGTTGTTGCGGTCGGCCGTCATGTATATCGTGCCGTCGCGCCCGACGGCGACGCCAGTCACCACGTAAGGCGGCGGCATGCCAGGGCCGGCGGGCAAGCCAATGGGCAGGTTCTCGGCGACAGTCCTGCGCGAACCGTTGGCCGGATCGATTTCCGTCAGGCGCCGCGCGGCGGTTTCGGCCACGACGAAGCTGCCCCAGGGCGTTTGCGCCAAGCCTTCCGGCAAGGCCAAGCCCTCAGCCACCGTGGTCTTGCTGCCGTCGGCCATGTTGACCCGGATGAGCTTACCGGCCGCCTCGGTCACGTACAGCGCGCCGTCCTTACCAATCACCATCTGAACCGGGCCCGTCAGGCCCTGCGCGATCACCTTCTTGTTGGCGAACTTGTCGCCGCTGGCGCGGGTGATGCTGCCGGTGGCGATTTCGACATAAATGACGCTGCCATCGGGCATGGGGATCGCATCCATCGGCGCCTTCAGGCCGTGGATCATCGCGCTGGTCTTGAGCGTGCTGCGGTCCACCAACTGCACCGAACCGGTGAACCAGGACGTCAGCGCGAAATGAGTGGGCGAAACGCCGACGGCGAAGGGATACTCCATGTCGGAGGACTGCATGCGGAAGATATCCGTGACGGCACCGGTGCGCGCATCGACCTTGCGGAAGGAAAAGATGTCGGCAACCCACAGGTCGTTGCCATCGATCTTGACGCCCGCCGGCACCGCCAGCTTGCCACCGGTTAGCAGGCGCAGTTCGCCCGTCGCCGGATTGAAAGCTTCGATCGAGTTGTCGGCCATGTTGGCGACGTAGATGGTGCCCTCGGGTGAGATCGCCAGGTTGTCGATGGCAGGTTTGAGCTTCTTGACCACGGTCTTGCGGCCGCTGGCCAGCTCGACCTTCGACAGCTCACCGGTGTTGGTGTCCACCACCCAGAGGTTGCCCTTGCCGTCCAGGTTGGCGGCAGCGGGGATCTTGAATTCGCTGTTGATGACGGTGATGACGCCGTTGGCCGGATTGATCTTGACCACCTGGCCCTTGAACCAGAGCGGGCCGTAGAGCATGCCGTCGGGGCCGACCTCGAAGCCGTTGAATCCGCCGATGTCCTTGGCGATCAGCCGGGGCGCCGCTGCGCCGCTCACGTCGATCTCCCAGACCGCATCGCCCAGGAACACCTGCGATGCGTAGAGCTTGCCGTTCCTACGATCGAAATCCAGCGAGTTCAGGCCAGGAAGGTCTTTGGCTAGGACCTTCATGGGCGCGGTGTCATTTTCGCGATAGCGGATCATGCCCATCAGGTAGTTGGTCCATGCCAGTTCGCCCTTGGGGCCCACGGCGATGTCGTCGGCCTGCCCTTCCGGCGCCGGGATCATGACGCGCGCGGCGCCGGTCTGCCGGTTCACTTCCCACAGCGAATTGCCCACCACCGAGGCCGCGAGTAGCCGTCCCTTGCCATCCACCGCCAAGCCGTGCACGCCGTTGAACGACGAAGGCGCGACCAGCACTTCGGGCGCGGCCCATGCGGCCGGCCGCGCGGGCGCCATGGAAGTGCAGGCGCCAAGCGCGAGCGATAGCGCCAAGAGGGCAGCGGTCAGGGTCCGGTTCATAGACGTCTCCTTTGGAAGTGCGGTAGGGCAGTCTATGAAGGGCTTCCGGACGCGCGCCGTCACGCAGGAGACAAAACCGGCTAGTGGTAACTACTTGGGCAGGAACAGCAGCCAGTAGATCAACAGCGCGTTGAAGAGCAGGCTGATGCCCAGCGCGATCTTCCACAAGGCCGTGGGATCGCGCTGGATCAGTGGTGTCGGAGGCGGAGCCGTCAGCGGGCGCGAGGCGCCGCGCTCGAGGGCCAGCAGCATCTCCTCCGCGGTTTCGAAGCGAACGCGCTTGTCGAGCGCCACCGCCTTCAGCACGACGTGATCCAGCCAGATCGGCACCTCGGGGTTGTGCCGGCTCGGCGCCGTGGGGTCGCGATAGTAGCGTCCCGCCTGGTACGGCAGCACGTCGCCGTAGGGCAGCTTGCCTCCGGTCAGCAGCTGGTAAAGCGTGACGCCGAGCGCGAACAGGTCGCTCTGGGCATCGGGCGGCTCTTCCGGGCCTTCACCGCCCTGCGCATTGAAGCCCCATTGCTCGGGATTGATGTAGCTGGGCGTTCCGGCATGGAGCAGCCGCGTGGCCTCCGGTTCGCGGCCGCTGAGGGCCACGCCCAGATCGAGCAGTCGCAGCACCCCGTCTTCGCCCTGGTGCAGGTTGGCCGGCTTCACATCGCGATGGATCACGTTCTGGCGATGCAGGCGCGAAAGCGCGCGCGCCACGTGCGTGGCCGCGGCCACCGTTTGGATCAGCGTGAACCTGTGCTTGCGGTCCAGCATCTGCTGCAGGGTTTCGCCGCCGTGCCATTCATAGAGCAGGTAGAAGCCAGTCGGCGCTTCCACCAGTGGATCAACCACCGCCACCAGGTTCTCGGCGATCTTGCCGGAACGCATGCGCTTGGCCAGCCAGGCCTCGTGTGCCAGCATGGCGCGCTCCTCGGCATCGTGTGCGCGGTGCGGGTGCAGGGTCTTGAGGGCGTACAGCTTGCGGCTGGCGGGATCGCGTACCTGATAGAGGATGTTGATGCCGTTGTCCGCTACCAGTGCAGTCACGGTCAGGCCGTCGAGGGAGTCGCCCACCTTCAGCCGCGGCGGGATGGGCAACTGCTGGGCCAGGCGGTTCTCGTCCTGCAGCAATCCATCGAGCACGCCAAGCACGCGCACCACCAGCGCGGTGGCGTTGTCGCCACTGCCCTGCTCCAGCGCTGTCTTCACCAGCAGTTCGCTCAGTTCCTGGGCACCGTCCAGGGTCAGCGCCTTCAGCCGCTTCGCCGGCAGGACGTTGTGAACGCCGTCGGACAAGAGAACGAACACGTCGCCAACATGCAGGTCGCCCTGGCTGTAGTCCACCACCAGGCGGTCCTCGGCACCGACGGCTCGCAACAGCTTGTGGCTGAAGTCCGGATGCTCCACCGCGTGGTCGTGCGTGAGCTGCGTGACTTCCCCCGCGCGCAGCAGGTAGGCGCGCGTATCGCCCACGTGAGCCAGTGAATAGCTTTGCCCCCGCAGTACCAGGGCGGTGAGCGTCGTCAGCCCGCAGGCAGGATGCCGGCGGCGGTTCAAGCCCGCCAGCCAGGCGTTCTGCGCGCCGATGATGCGGTCCAGCGCCACCGTGGTGTCCCAGGTTTCGGGCGTGCCGAAGTAATCGCGCACCAAACTCGTCACGGTGGTCTGGGCGGCTTCGCGTCCCATGCCGCCCATGCTCACGCCGTCGGCGATGGCAGCGATGGCGCCCATGGCCTCGCGGCCCGGCTCGGGGAGCATCGCGGCGGCGAAGTCCTCGTTGATCTCCTTCTTGCCGGTCAGAGAGGTGAAGCCGATGTCGATTTCAAAAGCCATGCACCACCTTAAGCAAGATCAGTGCCCAACATGGTGCACCGCAACATGAGGCCTGCGCCGCCCTTTGGTGCACACCCACCCAAATACGGGCCCCAACAACTGGCATGAGGCTTGCAGGCCAAAAGCAGCAGTATCCATTGGAGAGCGAATTGAAAAGATCGAAGTTGGTGATGGTTGGCAACGGGATGGCGGGCGTGCGCACCATCGAAGAGCTCCTGAAAGTAGCCCCGGAACTCTATGACATTAGTGTGTTCGGCGCCGAGCCGCACCCCAACTACAACCGCATCCTGCTCTCACCGGTATTAGCCGGCGAGCAGACGCTCGATGAGATCGTGCTCAATTCCTGGGAGTGGTACCAGGAGAACAACATCCGCCTGCACGCGGGCAAAAAGGTGGTCGAGGTCGATCGCGTGCGCCGCGTCGTGCGCGCCGAAGACGGCACCGAGGAAGAATACGACCGGCTGCTGATGTGCACCGGCTCCAACCCCTTCATCCTCCCCGTTCCGGGCAAGGACCTGCAAGGCGTGATCGCCTACCGCGACATCGCCGACACCAACGCGATGATCGAGGCATCGCAGAAATACAAGAAGGCCGTGGTCATCGGCGGCGGCTTGCTGGGGCTGGAAGCCGCCAACGGCCTGATGCTGCGCGGCATGGACGTGACAGTGGTGCACGTCATGCCCTGGCTGATGGAACGCCAGCTGGACGACGTGGCCGGCAAACTGCTGCAGAAGTCGCTCGAAGACCGCGGCCTGAAATTCCTGATCGGTGCCCAGACGCAAGAACTCATCCCCGACAAGGATGGCCGTGTCATGGCCATCAAATTCAAGGACGGCACGGAAGTCCCGACCGACCTGGTGGTGATGGCCGTGGGCATACGCCCCAACACCGAGCTGGCCGAGAAGATGCGCCTGCACTGCAACCGCGGCATCGTGGTCAACGACACCATGCAGACCGTGACCGACGCGCGCATCTATTCGGTGGGCGAATGCGCGGCCCACCGCGGCATCGCCTATGGCCTGGTGGCCCCGCTGTTCGAGCAGGCCAAGGTCGCGGCCAACCACCTGGCGCAGTTCGGCATCGGCCGCTACAGCGGCTCGCTCACTTCCACCAAGCTCAAGGTGACGGGCATCGACCTGTTCTCCGCCGGCGAGTTCATGGGCGGCGAAGGCACCGAAGAAATCGTCATGTCCGACCCCTTCGGCGGCGTCTACAAGAAGCTGGTGATCAAGGGCGACAAGCTGGTGGGCGCCTGCCTGTACGGCGACACGGTCGATGGCAGCTGGTACTTCAAGCTGCTGCGCGACGGCCGCAGCGTCAGCGACATCCGCGACAAGCTGATGTTCGGCGAATCCAGCATCGGCGACACGGGACATGAAGGCCACACCAAGGCGGCTTCGATGCCGGACGAGGCGGAGGTCTGCGGCTGCAACGGCGTGACCAAGGGCACGATCTGCAAGGCCATCAAGGAAAAGGGCCTGTTCACCATCGACGAGGTGAAAAAGCACACCAAGGCCAGCGCCAGCTGCGGCTCCTGCACCGGCCTCGTAGAACAGATCCTGATGTTCACCGCCGGCGGCGACTACTCGGCGGCGCCCAAGAAGAAGGCCATGTGCGGCTGCACCGACCACAGCCACCAGGACGTGCGCGATGCGATCAAGGCCAACAAGCTGCTCTCCATCGCCGATACCTTCAAATTCATGGAGTGGCGCACGCCCAACGGCTGCGCTTCCTGCCGCCCCGCCGTCAACTACTACCTGATCTCCAGCTGGCCCAAGGAGGCCAAGGACGACCCGCAAAGCCGCTACATCAACGAGCGCAGCCACGCCAACATCCAGAAGGATGGCACCTATTCCGTCATCCCGCGCATGTGGGGCGGCGAGACCACGGCCGATGAGTTGCGGCGCATCGCCGATGCGGTGGACAAGTACAAGATCCCGACCGTCAAGGTCACGGGCGGCCAGCGCATCGACCTGCTCGGCGTGAAGAAGGAAGACCTGAAGGACGTCTGGAAGGACATCGGCATGCCCTCCGGCCATGCCTACGCCAAGGCGCTGCGCACGGTCAAGACCTGCGTGGGCAGCGAATGGTGCCGCTTCGGCACGCAGGACTCCACCCAGATGGGCAAGGACCTGGAGCGCGCCCTCTGGCGCATGTACGCGCCGCACAAGGTCAAGCTGGCGGTGTCGGGCTGCCCGCGCAACTGCGCCGAGTCCGGCATCAAGGACGTCGGCGTGATCGGCGTGGACTCGGGCTGGGAGATCTACATCGCCGGCAACGGCGGCATCAAGACCGAAGTGGCGCACTTCTTCTGCAAGCTCAAGACCTCGGCCGAGGTGCTGGAATACAGCGGCGCCTTCCTGCAGCTGTACCGCGAGGAAGGCTGGTACCTCGAGCGCACCGTGCACTACGTCAATCGCGTGGGCCTGGACTACGTCAAGAAGAAGATCCTGGAAGACCACGAAGGGCGCAAGGCGCTGTGGGAACGCCTGCAATTCAGCCTGGACGGCGAGCCCGATCCCTGGTTCGATTTCGACAAGGCATCGGTGGACACGCGGCAATTCGCCAAGCTGGCGGCAGGGCAGGAAGCATGAAGATGAACGATTGGACAGTGGTTTGCCGGGTCGAAGACATCCCGGTGCTCGGCTCGCGCCGGGTGGCTCGGCCCAAGGGAATGGACGTCGCCGTCTTCCGCAATGACCAGGATCAGGTGTTCGCTTTGCTCGACCGCTGCCCGCACAAGGGCGGCCCGCTGTCGCAGGGCATCGTGTTCGGCACCAGCGTCGCCTGTCCGCTGCACAACTGGACCATCGGCCTGGCCGACGGATGCGCCAAGACGCCCGACGAGGGCTGCACCACCAAGTTCGCTTGCAAGGTCGAATCCGGCGAGGTCCTGCTGGACCCGGTGGAACTGGCCACCCTGGCGCTCGACCTGGCGCCGCCCAAGGCCGGCCCGTGCGCGTCCACCGGCAGCATCGGCGACGCAACCTTCGACGTGCAGGCGCCGCACACCGCGTAATGACCAATGAAACCAAATCCACCTGCCCGTACTGCGGGGTGGGATGCGGTGTCATCATCGAGAGCGAGGGCGACCAGATCACGGGCGTCCGGGGCGACCCGGACCACCCGGCCAACTTCGGCCGCCTGTGCACCAAGGGCTCCACGCTGCACCTGACGGCGTCCGCGCCGATCACCCGGCAGACCCGGCTGTTGCACCCGATGCGGCGCGAGCACCGCGCCGAGAAGCCCCATCGCGTCTCGTGGGATGACGCGCTGGGCTTCGCCACCGAGAACTTCGCTCAGGTCATCCGCGAGCACGGGCCCGATGCGGTGGGCTTCTACATCTCCGGCCAGTTGCTGACCGAGGACTACTACGTCTTCAACAAGCTGGTCAAGGGCCTCATCGGCACGAACAACGTGGACACCAACTCGCGCCTTTGCATGAGCAGCGCGGTAGCGGGCTACAAGATGACGCTGGGCGCCGACGCGCCGCCCAACTGCTACGACGACGTGAACCACGCGCAGTGCATCTTCATCGTCGGCAGCAACACGGCCTGGGCGCACCCGATCCTGTTCCGGCGGATCGAAGACGCCAAGGCCGCCAACCCGCAGATGAAGATCATCTTCTGCGACCCGCGCCGCACCGACACGGCCGAGATCGCCGACCTGTACCTGCCCATCCAGCCCGGCACCGACGTGATGCTGTTCAACGGCCTGCTGCACATCATGATGTGGGAAGGCTGGGTCCGGCAGGACTACATCGCCGCCCACACCAGCGGCTTCGACGATCTCAAGGCCACGGTACGCGACTGCACGCCCGACCTGGTGGCCCAGGTCTGCGGCATCAAGAAAGAAGACCTGTTCCTGGCGGCCAAGCTGTTCGCCACTTCCGCCGCCACCTTGAGCCTGTACTGCCAGGGCTTGAACCAGTCGTCCAGCGGCACGGCCAAGAATGCCGCGCTGATCAACCTGCACCTGGCCACGGCCCAGATCGGCAAGCCCGGCGCCGGCCCGTTCTCGCTGACCGGCCAGCCCAACGCCATGGGCGGGCGCGAGGTCGGCGGCCTGGCCAACCTGCTGTCGGCGCACCGCGACCTGGCCAACCCCGAGCATCGAGCCGAGATCGCGGCGCTGTGGGGCGTGCCGTCGGTCCCGGAGAAACCGGGCAAGACGGCCGTGGAAATGTTCCAGGCCGCCGCCGACGGCGAGATCAAGGCCTTGTGGATAGCCTGCACCAACCCGGCGCAGTCCATGCCCGACCAGTCCACCGTCCGCCGGGCCCTGCAGCGGGCCGAGTTCGTGGTGGTGCAGGAAGCATTCGCCACCACGGCGACCTGCGACTACGCCGACCTGCTGCTACCCGCCACCACCTGGGGCGAGAAAACCGGCACGGTCACGAACAGCGAGCGCCGCATCAGCCGCGTCCGCCCCGCCGTGCCCAAGCCCGCCGGCACCCGGCACGACTGGGCGATCGCCGCCGAGTTCGGCCACCGGCTCGAGCGCAAATTGCGCCCGGGCCAAGCCACCCTGTTTCCCTATTCGCTCACGGACGAAACGGCGGGCGCCGAAGCCATCTGGAACGAGCACCGCGAGACCACCCGCGGGCGCGACCTGGACATCACCGGCATGAGCTATGCCCTGCTGGACCAATCTCCCCTGCAGTGGCCCATGCCGGCCGGCCAGGCCGCAGGCAAAGTCCGCTTGTACGAGGACGGCGTCTTCCCCACCGCCGACGGCAAGGCACGATTCGCCAACGTAGCCTACAAGCCGCTGGCCGAGCCGCGCGAATCCCGCTACCCGTTTTCGCTCACCACCGGGCGGCTGCGCGACCAGTGGCACGGCATGAGCCGCACCGGGACCCTGGGGCGGCTGTTTGGCCATGTGGCCGAACCGTCGGTGCAGATGAACCCGCAGGACATGTCGCGCCGCTTGCTGAACGAAGGCGATCTGGTCCATGTCACCAGCAAGCGCGGCTCCATCATGGTGCCGGTGCAGGCCAGCAATGAAGTCGGCCTGAGCCAGGCCTTCATGGCCATGCACTGGGGCTCGGAATACCTGACCGGCTGCTCCAGCACGGGCGAGCGGCTTGCCGGTGTCAACGCCATCACCACCTCGGCGTACTGCCCCACTTCCAAGCAGCCTGAACTGAAGCACGCGGCCGTGAAGATCCTGAAGGCCGAACTGCCGTGGCAGCTGCTGGCCATCGCATGGTTGCCGCAGGACGAAGCGTTGCACGCGCGCGAAGAACTCAAGCAGGTGATGACGCTGTTCCCGTTCGCCTCCTGCGTGCCGTTCGGCCGGGAGCGCGCCGGCGTGCTGCTGCGTGCCGCCGCGCATGAAGCGCCGCCCGATGAATTGATGGTTCGCATCGAGGCCTTGCTGGGACTATCGGGCCGCGACGTCTTGCGTTATGCCGATCGCAAGAAAGGACAGCGGCGCGCCATGCGGCTGGTCCGCCACGGCCAGGAGGCGCGGCTGGAGGGCTTCGTGCTCGCCGGCGACACCAGTGCGGAGGCCTGGATCAAGACCCTGCTGCAGGACGAATTGCCGGCACAGGCCTATGGCCGCTTGTTGTTGGTGCCGGGTGCCAAGGCGCCGGTGGCCGTGCAGTCGCGCGGCAAGCAGGTCTGCACCTGTTTCAACGTCACCGACGCCGAGATCGGCGAGTTTCTGGGCGGCTGCGCCGGCAGCGAGACGCAAAGGCTGGATGCGTTGCAGGGCAACCTGAAATGCGGCACCAACTGCGGCTCCTGCGTGCCTGAACTCAAACGCATGGTCCGCGGGATCATCCCGCTGAAGCAAGCCGCCTAGGGGCAAATCGCCTAATAGCCGAAAGTCATGAGGCTTCAGGGACAATTGGTCCCCATGGGCATCAGCCAATACATCAAGGTCATCGGCCGCGGCAAGCGAGGAGCTCGCTCGCTCGACCGCGAGCAGGCTGCCGATTTGTTCGGTCAGGTGCTGGATGGAGCCGTCACCGACCTGGAAGTGGGCGCATTCTGCCTGTCGATGCGCATCAAGGGCGAGACGCCCGAAGAGATGGCGGGTTTCATGGATGCGACTTACGCGCGCCTGAATCACATCCCGTCCAGCGGCAAGCCCGTCGTCGTGCTGCCCAGTTACAACGGCGCGCGCAAGCTGCCGGTGCTCACGCCCCTGCTGGCGCTGCTGATCGCGCGCCGCGGTCTCCCTGTGCTCATCCACGGCACCGCCACGGAATCCAGCCGGGTGTTCGTGCCTCACGTGCTGCAGGCGATGGACATCCACGCGCTCCCCGGGGTGCGGGCGATTGCGCCGGGCG
Source organism: Caenimonas soli (assembly GCF_013155545.1). Classification (GTDB taxonomy): domain Bacteria; phylum Pseudomonadota; class Gammaproteobacteria; order Burkholderiales; family Burkholderiaceae_C; genus Ramlibacter; species Ramlibacter soli. The sequence goes on from NZ_JABJVV010000008.1 coordinate 231,167, forward strand.
AGGCTGCCTACGTGCCGACCGAGCTGCTGTGTCCCGGCCTGAAGCGCTTGCTGGACGTGCGGCGCGTCGTGGGCTTGCGCAACTCCAGCCACAGCCTGGTGAAGCTGATGAATCCCTGCGCGGGGCCCGCGGTCGTCGTCAGCAGTTACACCCATTCCGAATATGCAGTGTCCATGGCCGCGGTGTTCGAACTGATGGGCTCCACCGCCCTGCTGCTGCGCGGCACCGAAGGCGAGGTGGTGGCGGACGCGCGGCGGTTGCCGCAGATGGACGGCTTCATTGCCGGGCGGCAGGTGACCCTGCAGGAAGGCGAGAAAGGTACCCTCACCAACCTGCCGGATATGCCGCGTGAGGTCGACGCCGAAACCACGGCCACCTACATTCAGGAAGTGCTGGCGGGCACCAAGCCCGTGCCCGCGTCCATGGGCTTGCAAGTGGAACATATCTTGCATCTGGCTGAATCACTATGAATGCTGGAAAAGTCACTCTGGTGGGCGCGGGTCCCGGCGATCCCGAACTGCTCACCTTGAAAGCCCTCAAGGCCATCCAGGCCGCAACGGTGCTGCTGGTGGACGACCTGGTCAGCCAGGAAATCGTCGCCTTTGCCGCGCCCACCGCTCGCGTGGTGTACGTCGGCAAGCGCGGTGGCTGCAAGAGCACACCCCAGGCCTTCATCGAGAAGCTGATGGTCATGGCCGCCAAGGAAGGCGAGGTCGTGGTGCGTCTCAAAGGCGGTGACCCGTTCATCTTCGGCCGCGGCGGCGAAGAGGTCGAACACCTGCGCGAAGCCGGCATCGAGGTGCAGGTCGTCAACGGCATCACCTCCGGCTTGGCCGCGGTCACGTCGCTCGGCGTGCCGCTCACGCACCGCGAACACGCGCACGGCGTGGTGTTCGTCACGGGCCATGCCCATCCCGGCTCACAGGGCGCCGACTGGCGAGCCCTGGCTGCGGCGGCGCGCGACGCCAAGCTCACCCTGGTGGTCTACATGGGTGTGAGCGGCGCGGCCCGCATCCAGGAAGAACTGCTCACCGCGCTGCCCGCCTCCACCCCGGTGGCGATAATCCAGCGCGCCAGCTTGCCGGACCAGCGCCATGCCGTCACCACGCTGGGGCAACTCGACGCGACCATCGCGCGGGAACAGCTCGCGAGCCCCTCGGTGATCGTGGTCGGCGATGTGATCAGGGGCGTGGCCGCGGCGAGAAGCGCCCCGGCGCAATTCCGCGTCGCCTGAGGCGCCGGCGACGCCGCATACACTGCGGCCCATGCAAGATTTCGATGTCGCCGTCATCGGCGCCGGCGCTGCCGGGCTGTTCTGCGCCGGCATAGCCGGCCAGCTTGGCCTGAAAGTGCTGCTGGTCGATCACGGCGACAAGGTGGCCGAGAAGATCCGCATTTCCGGCGGAGGCCGCTGCAACTTCACCAACCGCGACCTCGAGCCGCGCGCGCCGCACAAGCACTTCCTGGGCGAGAACCCTAATTTCTGCCGCTCGGCGCTGTCGCGATACACGCCCCAGGATTTCATGGCGCTGGTGCAGCGCCACGGCATTCCGTTTCACGAGAAGCACAAGGGCCAGCTCTTTGGCGATCGCTCCTCCGAGGACTTCATCCAGATGCTGCTGCGCGAATGCGAGGCGGGCGGCGTGACGCGCTGGCAGCCCTGCGCCGTAACCAGCATCGGCGCCTCGCAGCCGGGCTATCAGCTGCAGACCGACCGCGGCCCCGTCGCTGCCCGCCAGGTGGTCATCTCGACCGGCGGCCTGTCGATCCCCAAGATCGGCGCCACCGATTTCGGCTATCGCGTCGCCCGCCAGTTCGGCATCCGTATCGTCGAGCCGCGCCCGGCTTTGGTGCCGCTGACCTTCGACGGGGAAAGCTGGGCACCCTATTCGCAGCTGGCCGGCTTGTCGCTGCCGGTCGCCATAGAAACCGGGCAGAAGAAGGAGCGAATGGTTTTTCACGAGGACCTGCTGTTCACGCACCGCGGCCTGAGCGGGCCCGCCGTCCTGCAAATCTCCAGCTATTGGCGCCCGGGCCAGCCGATCCGCATCGACCTGGCGCCCGGGATCGACCTTCCCCAGGAGCTCGGGCGAGCCAAGGCGACGTCGCGCAAGCTCATCGCCAACGAGCTCGCCGCCTTGGTGCCCTCGCGCCTGGCCGACGCCTGGGCGCAGCAAGATCCCGCCTGGCAGCGGCCCGTGAACGAAAGCAGCGACAAGGCCCTGGCCGCCCTGGCCGAGCGCCTGGCCCATTGGCCGCTGCTGCCGAACGGCAGCGAAGGCTACAAGAAGGCGGAAGTGACTGCCGGAGGCGTGGACACCCGAGACCTCTCGTCGCAGACCATGGAGTCGAAGCAGCCCGGCCTGTACTTCATCGGCGAGGTGGTGGACGTGACGGGCTGGCTGGGCGGCTACAACTTCCAGTGGGCCTGGGCCAGCGCCTATGCCTGCGCCCAAGCCCTGGCGGCTAGCGCGCGCCCATGAGTTCGTTCAGCACTTCCAGCAGCCGGTCGATCGCCACGGGCTTGACCAGGTGCTCGTCGAATTTGGCGGCCAGCGCCAGGGCCCGGTCGTTTTCGCGGCCATAGCCGGTCAGGGCCACCAGCTTCATTCCCGCAGCGCGCGGATCGGCGCGCAGCAGCCCCGCGAGCTGGTAGCCGTCGATGTCCGGCAAGCCGATGTCCAGCAAAGCCAGCTGCGGGACATAGCTGTCCAGCAGCGCCATGGCCTCGTCGGCATGGCCGGCGCAGCGCGCTTCGTAGCCCACCATCCGCAAGATCTCGGCCAGGGTGTCGGCGGCGTCGGCGTTGTCATCCACGACCATGATGCGGCCGCTGCCGGCGGCCGGCGTTTCACCGGGGTCGCCATCGCTCTCAGGCGATGGCGGCTGGTCGCTGGCCGGCAGGCGCACGACGAAGCGGCTACCCTTTCCCGGCCCGTCGCTGGCTGCGGAAACGCTGCCGCCATGCATTTCCGCCAGCGTGCGAACGATCGTGAGCCCGAGGCCCAGGCCTCCAGCCTGGCGATCCATGGACTGCTGGCCCTGCACGAACAGATCGAACACCCGGGGCAGCAGCTGCGCGTCGATGCCGCTGCCGTTGTCCTGCACGCTGGCTTCGACGAACCCATCCGCCCGGTCCAGCGCCAGCGTGACGACCCCGTCCGCAGGCGTGAACTTCGCCGCGTTGACCAGGAGATTGCAGAGAATCTGGGTCAGGCGCACCCCATCGCCGATCACCTGCGCCGGCTGCTCGCCCAGGCGCAGCTCAACCGGCCGCTGGTGCTTCTCGAACACCGGGCGCGTCAGCTCCACGGCATGGGCCACTATCGCCTTCATGTCCACCGCCTCGCGCTGCAGCTGGATCTTGCCCTGCGTGATCCGCGAAACGTCCAGGAGGTCGTCGATCAGGCGCGACAGGTGGGCCACCTGGCGCCCGATGACGCGACGCTCGTCCAAACCCACGGTCGGGTTGCGGCGGGCCATCAGCTCCAGGGCGCTGGCAATCGGCGCCAGGGGGTTGCGCAGCTCGTGGCCCAGCATGGCAAGGAACTCGTCCTTGGCGCGGTTTGCCGATTCGGCGTGCCGGCGCGTGGCTTCCGCCTCCGCGTAGAGACGCGCATTGTCCAGCGCCAGCGCGGCGCGTTGTGCCAGCGCCCGAACCAGGGCCTGGTCTTCCTCGGTGATGTCGCGGCCCGACTCGGCCTGCACGACGCCCATCGCCCCGATGGTGCGCCCGCGGGCCACGAGTGGAACGATGTAATGGGCGCGCATCCCGAAAGTCTCGGTGTAGAGCCTCATCGCCGGATCGGCCATCACTTCCGGGTCCGTAAAATTGCCGTGGTGCGGGCGCCCGTTCGCCATCACCCAGGCCATCGAGCCCTTCGTGCCGTCGGCGGCGCGCAACTCCCTGGCCATTCGAAGCGCCCGTTCGGCCCTTTCCGGATCGCTGTGGTGCGCCAGGCGGCGCTGCGAGTCACCATGTTCGTCCAGCAGGTCGAGGCGGCACCAATCAGCAATCTCCGGCACGACGATCCTGGCGATGGCTTGCAGCGTTTCATCGGGGTCCAACGAGCCCGAAAGCACCGCCCCGGCTTTCGCCAGCAGCTCGAGCCGGCGGCGCGCAGCTTCGGCCTCGCCTCGGGCGCGGCGCTCGGCCTCCAGCAGTTCCACCCGCTCGGTGACGTCCGTGCTGGCGCCCACCATGCGCAAGGGTTGTCCCTGCGCGTCGCGTACCAGGTGGCCCCGGGTGGTGATCCACCGGGTACGTCCATCGGGAAGACGGGTGCGGTACTCGGCCGTGTAGGGCGGTCCACCCGCCAGCGCAGCCCGCATGGCCTGCCGGGCCTTGGGAAAGTCCTCGGGGTGGACCCGTGCGCGAAACCCTTCATAGCCACCGGTATCGCCGCCCAGCTCCATCTCATGCATCTCATAGATCCGGTCGGACCAGGTGACGTGGTTGCGCACGATGTCCCAGTCCCAGATGCCGACCTGCCCTGCCTCCACGGCCATTCGCAGGCGTTCTTCGCTGATACGCAGCGCGTCCTCGGCCTGCTGGTGCTGCTCGACCAGACGGGCGTTCACGACCACGGGCGCGGCGAGCATGGCAAGCTCGGCGGCAAAAGCAACGTCTTCCGGCGTATGGCGGCGGCCGGACCGGCCCATGAAGAGCGTCAGCCCGCCGACCACTTCGTCCCGGTAGCGCACGGGCACCGTGATCATCGAGGTGAACGCCAGCCGGCGCAGCAAGGCCAGATGACCCTCGTTGACGGCGATGCTGCAATACCAGGCGTCGTCGGTCTGGGGGTGCAGGGCGGGCCGCCCGGAGGAGAGCGCGCAAAGGTTGATATCCGTGCGCTCCTGCCTCACCCATTGGGTGGGCGCCAGCAGGGCTTCGATGTCGGGCGCCTCATGGGCGGCGACCGTCCGCCGCACGCCGCCACCATGGACCACGTCGAAGAAGCCAAAATCGGCCAGCGCCGGCAAGCAGGCGTCGATGGTCTGGCGCAGCGTATCGTTGAAATCCGCCGCCGATGCCAGCAGCCTCGCGGCACGGCCGAGTATCTGCCGCTGCACTTCGGGCGCGGCCGCAGGGAGCATGGCTGGATGGGGTCCCACTGAGAGATTCTGGCGCATTTCACGCGCGCAAGGCTGGGATTGACCCTCCCGGCAGGCAGCGCTTGCTACCGGCCGCCGTGGGGCTATAATGTCGGGCTTTGCTGGCAAACCCCCAACGGCCTGATCAATCAAGTTGGGGAAACCGCAGTTAAGGCGCCCGGGCCCGATCTCCCTGGCACCCTCTGGCTGCACATTTTGGAAATTCATTAGCTGATGACGACGATCCGTGTAAAAGAAAACGAGCCGTTCGACGTGGCCCTGCGCCGCTTCAAACGCACCATCGAGAAGCTGGGCCTGCTGACCGAACTGCGCGCGCGCGAGTTCTACGAGAAGCCCACCGCCGAGCGCAAGCGCAAGAAGGCCGCGGCCGTCAAGCGCCACTACAAGCGCGTTCGCAGCATGCAGTTGCCCAAAAAGCTGTACTGATCCTGCCCTCGCGGCACCCGAAAAGCCTGCCTGGGGACGCTCAAGCAGGCTTTTTTCATTCCCTGGGAGACAAGAATGAGCCTCAAAGAACGCATTACCGATGACATGAAGGCCGCCATGCGCGCCAAGGACGCCGAGCGCCTGGGCACCATCCGCCTGCTCACGGCCGCCATGAAGCAGAAGGAAGTGGACGAGCGCGTGGAGCTGGATGACGTGGCCGTGATCGGCATCGTCGACAAGATGCTCAAGCAGCGCAAGGACAGCATCGAAGCCTTCGAGAAGGCGGGACGGCAAGACCTGGCCGACAAGGAAAAGTCCGAAGTGACCGTGCTGCAGGCCTATCTGCCGGCGCGGCTTTCAGCCGATGAGGTGGCGGCCGAGGTCAAGGCGATCGTGGCTGAGCTTGGCGCCAAGGGTCCCGGCGATATGGGCAAGGTCATGGGCGCCGTGAAGTCCAAATTGGCCGGCAAGGCCGATATGGGGCTGGTTTCGGCTGCGGTGAAGGCGGCGCTGGCTGGCTGAATGGGCTGTCATGCCGGACTCGATCCGGCATCCACGCGCCGCCATGGATCCCGGGTCGAGCCCGGGATGACAAATCCTTACGAGCCGGCCACTTTCATCTTGTTCACCAGGATAGACCCCACCGTCTTGGCGCCGTAGTTGTAGGTGTCGGCGCCCACCGCCTGGATGCCGGCCAACATATCGCGCAGGTTGCCGGCGATGGTGATTTCCTGCACCGGATAGGCGAGTTCGCCCTTCTCCACCCAGAAGCCGCTGGCGCCGCGCGAATAGTCGCCGGTGACGTAGTTGACGCCCTGGCCCATCAGCTCGATCACGAACAGGCCCGTATCCAGCTTGCGCAGCATCTCCTTCAGCTCATCACCAGGCTGTGTCAGGCGTGACGTGAGCGTGAGGTTGTGCGAGCCGCCGGCGTTGCCGGTGGTCTTCATGCCCAGCTTGCGAGCGGAGTAGCTGCTCAGGAAGTAGCCTTCCACCCGGCCCGCGTCCACGACCTTGCGCGCCGTGGTGCGCACGCCCTCTTCGTCGAAAGCCGCGCTGCCCTTGCCGCGCGGCACGAGCGGGTCTTCCAGTACGTCCACGTGGTCCGGAAACACCTTCTTGCCCAGCGAATCGAGCAGGAAGGTGCTCTTGCGATAGAGCGCGCCGCCGCTCACGGCCTGCACGAAGCCGCCCAACAGGCCGGCCGCCAGGGGCGATTCGAACAGCACCGGGCATTCGCGGGTGGTGATCTTGCGCGACTTCAGGCGGGCCAGCGCCCGTTCGGCGGCGTAGCGGCCCACTTCCTCGGCGCCCGCCAGTTCGGAGGCGGCGCGCATGGAGCTGTACCAGGCGTCGCGCTGCATGTCGCTGCCCTTGCCGGCAATCGGGGCCACCGAGATCGAATGGCGCGAGCTGGCATAGCCACCGCGAAACCCCCGCGTATGGGAGCTGAAGAAATGACTTTGCTGGGCCGAAACGCCCGCGCCCTCGCTGTTGGTGATGCGCTTGTCGGTGGCGAAGGCCGCGCCCTCGCAGACCAGCGCCAGGCGGGCCGCCTCTTCGCTGGTGATGTCCCAAGGGTGGAACAGGTCCAGATCGGGCTGCTCCTCGGGCCCGGCGATGTCTCCGGCCTCCGGCAGGCCTGCTACCGGATCTTCCGCCGTGAAGCGAGCGATGTCGTAGGCGGCCTGCACGGTCTGTTCGATCGCCGCACGAGAGAAGTCCGAAGTGCTGGCGTTGCCGCGACGCTGCCCCACGTAAACTGTGACGCCCAGCGACTTGTCGCGGTTGCGCTCCACGTTCTCCATTTCGCCCTTGCGCACCGAGACGCTCAGGCCGCAGCCTTCCGATGCCTCGGCCCCGGCGTCCGTGGCTCCCAGCTTCTTGGCGTGGGCCAAGGCGGTATCCACCAGTTCTTCGAAGGTAGCGCGGCTGTAACTGAAGCCGGTGGCGGCGCGGGAGTCGGGATTGTTCATAGCGGGGCTATGATACTTGGCCCACATGTCACGCAAACCCAAAAAAGGCTATTTCGTCCGCGGCCAGTTCGTCGCTGAAGGTAGTGAACTCGATCTTGAACTCAAGGCCGAGCTCAGAGGAACCGACGAAGCCAGTAAAACCGAACTGAAACGCGAGAGCACCGAGCTGCAAAAGCTGGGTGAGGCTCTGCTGACGCTGCGCGCCGATCTGATGGAGGGTCTGCCCCTGTCGGAAAAGCTGACCGACGCCATCGCCGAGGCCAAACGCATCACCAACTTCGAGGGCAAACGCAGGCAGATGCAGTTCATCGGCAAGCTGATGCGCTTGCTCGACGAGGAAACCCTGCAGGCCGTGCGCGACGCGCTCGAGGCGCAGCAGAAAGGCTCGGCCCGCGACGCCCAGTCGCTGCACCAGGCCGAGAAATGGCGTGACGACCTCATCGCCAAGGAAGACGCGCTGGACCTGTGGCTGCGGGAATATCCCGAGACCGACACGCAGCAGCTGCGGGCCCTGATCCGCCAGGCGCGCAAGGACGTGCAGCCGGACAAGGAATCCATTTCCAAGGGCCTGGCGCCGCGCCACGGGCGGGCCTATCGCGAAATCTTCCAGTTGGTGCGCGCGCAGCTTTCCGGCGAAAACGCGCAGCCCGAACAGGATGAGGGCAGCTATGACCCTAGACAAGCCTGATCCTGTCCGCATCGGCATCGTGTCCGTCAGCGACCGGGCTTCCACCGGCGTCTACGAGGACAAGGGCCTGCCCGCGCTGAAGGATTGGCTCACGCGGGCCCTGAAGAACCCGATCACCTTCGAAGCCCGCCTGATCCCCGACGAGAAAGATGGCATCAGCGCCGCCCTCATTGAGCTGGTGGACGCTGGCTGCTCGCTGGTGCTCACCACCGGCGGCACCGGCCCGGCGCCGCGCGATGTGACGCCCGAAGCCACGCTGGCCGTAGCGCACAAGGAGATGCCGGGCTTTGGCGAGCAGATGCGGCAGATCAGCCTGCGCTTCGTCCCCACCGCCATCCTCTCGCGCCAATGCGCCGTGATCCGCGGCAAGAGCCTGATCATCAACCTGCCTGGCCAGCCCAAGTCGATCCAGGAAACGCTGGAAGGCCTCAAGGGTGCGGGCGGCGAACAGCTCGTGCCGGGAATCTTCGCGGCCGTGCCCTACTGCGTGGACCTGATAGGCGGCCCGTACTTGGAAACCCACGACGACGTGTGCAAGGCCTTCAGGCCGAAATCGGCCATCCGCGCCGCGCGGCCGGCCTGAATCGCATGGACGCCATCGACACCGGGCAGCGCAAGTGGTCGCGAGCCGAAGTAGCGGAGCTGCTGATTTCCAGGAACGCTCTCACCGACTTGAAACTGGACCACGCGCTGCAGATCGTGCGCCTGCTCACGCCCCAGCGCGTGGCCGCCGGCACCGTGCTGATCGAGGAAGGCGTGACCAGCACCGGCTACATGGCCCTGGTGCTCGAGGGCAAGGCGGTGGTGCTGAACGCCGTACGTGGCAGCGATGATTCCGTCCTTCTGAGCCACCTGGGATGCGGCGCCGTCTTCGGCGAACTGGGTGTGCTGGATGGCAAGCCGCGGTCGGCCACCGTGACAGCGGTGACCGATATGCACATCGCGGTGCTGGACCGGCCCGGGCTCGCACGTCTGATCGATACCGTGCCCAGCGTGGCTTGCTCCCTGCTCGGGGCGATCATCGTGCGGGTGGCTGAACGGCTGCGGGCGACCAACACCAAGGTGCAGGATCTGTCGGCCGCGAATCAGGCGCTGCAGGAACAGCTGAAGAACTCGTCATTGCGGGCTTGACCCGCAATCCATGACTTCCTGGATCCCGGGTCAAGCCCGGGATGACAGCCAGGTCAGCCTTACTTGCCCACCAGCTGCGTCAGCTTGTCGGCCTCGAAGGTTTCCTTCATCGCGGCGTCGTCCGGCACGCACTCTTCCTTCTTGGTCGAAGACAGCTTCTCGATGGCCTGCCAGATCAGGGAAATCTGGTGCTCGTGGGAAGAAGCGTTGTCGATCAGTCCCTTCATGGCCTGCGACAGCGGGTCGTCGTTTTCGGTGATGCCGTAGGCGGAGAAACCCAGCTGGTTGGCCACCTGCTCGCGCCGCTTGCTGTCGTCGGCCTGGATGACGCGTGCAGGAATGCCCACGGCGGTCGCGCCCGCGGGGACAGGCTTGGTCACCACGGCGTTCGACCCCACACTGGCGTTGTCGCCCACCGTGAAACCGCCCAGCACCTTCGCGCCGGCGCCGACCACCACGTTGCGGCCCAGCGTCGGGTGGCGCTTGGCGCCCTTGGTCAGCGAGGTGCCGCCCAGGGTGACACCTTGATAGATCGTGCAACCTTCACCGACTTCGGCTGTCTCGCCGATCACGATGCCCATGCCGTGGTCGATGAACACCTTGTCGGCGATCTTCGCGCCCGGGTGGATCTCGATACCGGTGAACCAGCGCGACAGTTGCGAGATGAAGCGGCCCAGCCAGCGCATGCCGTGGCCCCACACCCAGTGGGCCAGGCGGTGCAGCACCAGCGCATGCAGCCCCGGATAACAAGTGATCACCTCCCACGTGCTGCGCGCGGCAGGATCGCGGTCGAGGATGCACTGGATGTCGGAACGAATGCGCTTGAACATAGGGCTTTATATGCTTATGCCGCAGTCTATCGTTTTACACCGGCGGCTGCTTCGGACATGGCCTTGGCAACACCACGCAGGATGTGGATTTCCTCGGGGGTGAGTTGCGCCCTGTTGAACAGCTGGTTAAGCCGGGGCATCAGTTTCTTGGGGGCTGCCGGATCCAGGAAGCGGACGTCCACCAGGGCCCGCTCCCAATGCGCCAGCATCCCGGCCACGGCCTGGGCGTCGGCCAGCCCTTCCACAGGCGCGGGGCGCGGCGAACCCGGGAAACCGCCCAAAGCGGTGCGCCATTCATAGGCGATGACCTGGATCGCCGCCGCCAGGTTGAGCGAGCCGAAGGCCGGATCGGTGGGAATCGTCAGCGCGGCATGGCAGCGGTAAACGTCGTCGTTGCTCATTCCGAAACGCTCGGAACCGAACAGGAAGGCGACGCTGTGCGGCGACGCGGCAATAGTTCCCAGATGCTCGCGCGGCGTGAAAGTGGGCGGGCCGAAGTCGCGCGGGGTCATGGCCGTGGCGCAGAGGTAGGTCACGCCGTCCAGGGCATCGTCCAGCGTGGCCACGATGCGGGCCTTTTCCAGCACGTCGGTCGCGCCGCTGGCGCGCTGTATCGTTTCGTCCCGCTGCAGCACGTCCGGCCAACGCGGGGCCACCAGCACCAGGTCGTCGAAACCCATGACCTTCATCGCACGGGCGGCCGCGCCGACGTTGCCGGCGTGGCTGGTGTTGATCAGGATGAAGCGGGTCTTCATGGGCGCGAAACAGCCCGAAACACGGGGCCGGGTAAAATCAGGCTATTGTCGCCGTCCGCATCGCCGGGCCGCCCCTTCGGCTCTTCACAGTTAAAAATTCATGTCGTCCCCCAACCTGCATCCCATGCTCAACGTGGCCGTCAAGGCCGCACGCGCCGCCGGCGCCATCATCAACCGGGCCGCCCTCGATGTCGAGGCGGTGCGCATCTCGCAAAAGCAGGTGAACGACTTCGTGACCGAAGTGGACCATGCCAGCGAAGCCGCGATCATCGAAACGCTGCTCACGGCCTATCCCCACCACGCCATCTGGGCCGAGGAATCGGGCAAGACCCATGGCACCCAGGGCTCCGAATTCGTGTGGATCATCGATCCGCTGGACGGCACGACCAACTTCATCCACGGCTTTCCCGTCTATTGCGTCAGCATCGCGCTGGCGGTGAAGGGCAAGATCGAGCAGGCCGTCATCTATGACCCCAGCCGCAACGACCTGTTCACGGCGACCAAGGGCCGCGGCGCCTACATGAACGAGCGGCGCATCCGCGTCTCCAAGCGCATCGACCTGCGGCAATGCCTGATCTCCACGGGCTTCCCGTTCCGCCCGGGCGACAACTTCAACAACTACCTGCGCATGATGGCCGATGTCATGCAGCGCACGGCGGGCCTGCGCCGCCCGGGCGCAGCCGCGCTCGACCTGGCCTATGTGGCCGCCGGCTTCACCGACGGCTTCTTCGAAACCGGGCTCTCGCCCTGGGACGTGGCCGCCGGCTCGCTGCTGGTCACCGAAGCCGGTGGCCTGATCGGCAATTTCACGGGCGAATCCGACTTCCTGGAACAGAAGGAATGCGTGGCGGGCAACCCCAAGATCTACGGCCAGCTGGTGGCCATGCTGGGCAAGTACAGCAAGTTCGCCAGTGCCGGCGAAAAGGCCGCCCTGCGCCAAGCCACGCCTGAGCTGGTGCCGCCGGAAACCACGCCCACCGCCACCCTCGACGACGCCGAGTCTTGATCGGAGCAACGCGCTTGCAACTGGCGGAGCTGTTGCAAAACCACCCCTGGGCGGTCTTTACCGCGGTCGCGCTGGCTGCCGTCATCGGCGCCATGGTGGCCCACCGCGTGGGCCGCGCCGTGCTGATGCGCCTGACGCGCGACGCGCCGGTGATCCATGCGGTCCTCGAGGCGACTGAGCGCGCCGCGGGGGCCGTGCTGCCTCTGGCCGCGATGCAGGTGGTATGGACCGTAGCACCCAACGATCTGGTCCACATCGCCGCGGTGCGCCACACCAATGGCGTGCTGCTGATCATCGCCCTCACCTGGCTGGCCACTCGCGTGGTTGCGGGCCTGTCGAACGGCATCGTCGCCCGCCATCCGGTCACGGTGCAAGACAACCTGCAGGCCCGCCGCATCCATACGCAAGCCAAGGTGCTGGCGCGTAGCGCCATGGTGCTGATCTCGCTGGGCGGGGTCGCCATGGCGCTCATGACTTTCCCCGGCGCGCGCCAGCTCGGGGCCAGCCTGCTGGCTTCGGCCGGTGTGCTGGGCATCGTCGGCGGCATGGCAGCGCGGCCGGTGTTCAGCAACCTGATCGCCGGCCTGCAACTGGCATTGGCCCAGCCGATACGGATGGACGACGTCCTGATCGTCAAGGGCGAGAACGGCCGGGTCGAGGAGATCACCGGCACCTACGTGGTCCTGAAGCTGTGGGACGAGCGGCGCATGATCGTTCCGCTGCAATGGTTCATCGAGAACCCGTTCGAGAACTGGACGCGCAGCACCTCGCAGCTGCTGCAAAGCGTATTCCTGCACCTGGATTTCGCGACGCCGCTGGAGCCGCTGCGCGCCGAGGCCCAGCGCGTGGTCGAAGAAGCGCACGAGTGGGACGAGCGCGTGTGTTCGCTGATGGTGACTGACACCACCGAGCGCACGATGAAAGTGCGGATCCTGGTTTCCGCCGCGAGCTCGGGCCAGGCGTTCGACCTGGGTTGCAAGGTTCGCGAGGCATTGATCGCATTCGTCGCGCGCGAATACCCCGCTTGCCTGCCCCGCATGCGCTGGATGGACCCGCAGGCAGAGCCCGCCTAGAATCTTTCGCAACCTTGACCAGCCCGCTCTCCCCCGCCGCCACCGGGCCCGCCCCGGCCCATACGCCGATGATGGCCCAGTACCTGGCCATCAAGGCGGAGCACCCGAACACGCTGGTGTTCTACCGCATGGGCGATTTCTACGAGCTGTTCTACAGCGACGCCGAGAAAGCCGCCCGCCTGCTGGACATCACGCTGACGCGGCGCGGCAACTCGGGCGGCGAGCCAGTCGTGATGGCCGGCGTGCCCTTCCACTCGGTCGAAGGCTACCTCGCCCGGCTGATCAAGCAGGGCGAGTCGGTGGCGATCTGCGAGCAGACCGGCGATGTCGCCACGTCCAAGGGGCCGGTGGAGCGCAAGGTGGTGCGGGTGGTCACGCCCGGCACCCTGACCGATACGGAGCTCCTGAACGACAAGAGCGAAGCCATCCTGTTGGCGGTGCACCAGGGCTCGCGCCATCGCCTGGGCTTGGCCTGGCTCAGCGTGACGCAAGGTGCGTTGCAGCTGGCCGAGTGCGCAGCCGACGAACTCGAGGGCTGGATCGCCCGCATCGCCCCGAGCGAACTGCTTTTCAGCGCCGATGTCACGCCGGCTTTCGAGCAGCGGCTCAAAGCGTTGCGGTTCTCCGGCTCGCTCTCGCTGACCCAACGCCCTGAGTGGCAATTCGAATCGGGCCTGGGCCTGCGCAAGCTGCTGGAGCAGCTCAATAGCGCGACTCTGGCGGCGTGGAGCGCCGAGGAACTGGTGCACGCACACGCCGCGGCAGCGGCCCTGCTGACCTATGCCGAGCACACCCAGGGCCGCGCGCTCTCGCATGTGCAAAGCCTGGAGGTCCAGCGCGACGACGAGCTGATCGACCTGCCGGTCACGACCCGGCGCAACCTGGAACTGGTGCAGACGCTGAGGGGCGAGGACTCCCCCACCCTCTTCTCTCTGCTCGATTCCTGCATGACCGGCATGGGCAGCCGCATGCTCAAGTCCTGGCTGCTGGAGCCGCGCCGCGAGCGCACCCAGGCGCAGCTGCGGCTGGACGCCATCACCCTGCTACGCGAAGGCCTCTGGCAGCCGTTGCGCGCCGAACTCAAGGGCTGCAGCGACGTCGAGCGGATCACCGCGCGCATCGCGCTGCGCCAGGTGCGCCCGCGCGAGCTGGTGGGCCTGCGCCAATCGCTGGAAAAATCGGCGCAACTCTCGCAGCGCTTGCAGGGACTCGATTCGCTGCTGGCCGAGATCGCAGCCGGCATGGCGCCGCCCGCCGGCTGCGCGCAGCTGCTGGCCCGCACCATCCTGGAAGAACCGGCGGCCCTGGTTCGCGACGGCGGCGTCATCGCCGCCGGGCTGGACGCAGAACTCGACGAGCTGCGCGCCATCCAGGACAACTGCGACGGTTTCCTGCTCGACCTGGAGACCCGCGAGAAGGCCCGCACCGGCATCGCCAACCTGCGCGTGCAGTTCAACAAGGTGCACGGCTTCTACATCGAGATCACCCAGGGCCAGCTGGACAAGGTGCCAACCGACTACCGCCGCCGCCAGACCCTGAAGAACGCCGAGCGCTTCATCACGCCGGAGCTCAAGACCTTCGAGGACAAGGCGCTGTCGGCGCAAGACCGGGCCCTGGCCCGCGAGAAATGGTTGTACGAGCAGTTGCTGGACCAGCTGCAAGCCCATGTGCCCACACTCACGCGGCTGGCCCGCGCGATCGCCTCGCTCGACACGCTGTGCGCCCTGGCCGAGCGTTCGCTCACGCTCAACTGGTGCCGCCCGCAGTTCTCCAAGGAACCGGGCATCGAGATTTCGCAGGGACGCCATCCGGTGGTGGAGAGCCGGCTGGCCGAGACCAGCGCCGGCAGCTTCATCGCCAACGACACGCGCCTGGGCCCCAAGCAGCGCATGCAGGTCATCACCGGTCCCAACATGGGCGGCAAGTCGACCTACATGCGCCAGGTGGCACTGGTCTGCCTGCTGGCCGCCATGGGCTCCTACGTGCCGGCCAGCGCCTGCCGCCTCGGCCCGATGGACGCGATCCATACCCGCATCGGGGCGGCGGACGACCTGGCCAACGCCCAGTCCACCTTCATGCTGGAGATGACGGAAGCGGCGCAGATCCTGCACGCGGCGTCGCCCAGTTCGCTGGTCCTCATGGATGAGATCGGCCGGGGCACCTCCACCTTCGACGGCCTGGCCCTGGCCTCCGGCATCGCCGCGCACCTGCACGACAAGACCCAGTCGTACACCCTGTTCGCCACCCATTACTTCGAGCTGACCGAATTCCCGGCGAAGCACCATGCCGCCGTGAACGTGCACGTGAGCGCCGCCGAGTCGGGCTCGGACATCGTTTTCCTGCATGAGATTCAGCCGGGACCGGCCAGCCGCAGCTACGGCATCCAGGTCGCCCGGCTCGCGGGCATGCCCGCCGGGGTCGTGAACCACGCGCGGCACGCCCTCACGGCCTTGGAAACCCAGCAAACGCTGAGCCGCGAGCAGGTAGACTTGTTCGCACCTCCGCCGGCGGCCGACGCGCCCACGCACAGCGCCGTGGAAGCGGCAGTGGCGGCATTGAATCCGGACGCACTCAGCCCGCGCGAAGCGCTCGACGCCCTGTACGCCCTGAAGAAGATGGGAGAAAAACTATGACTTACTGCGTCGGCATCAAACTGAATGCGGGGCTGGTGTTCCTGGCCGATTCGCGCACCAACGCGGGCGTGGACCACATCAGCACTTTCCGCAAGACGATCGTGTACGAGCGCCCCGGCGATCGCTTCATGGTGCTGTTATCGGCCGGCAACCTGAGCATCGCGCAATCGGTGCGCGAGATCCTGCAAGTGGAGCAGCTCAAGGAAGGCCCGGAGGGCGAGACCCTCACCATCTGGAACGCCAAGAGCATGTTCGACGCGGCGCGGGTGCTGGGCAACGCGGTGCGCCACGTCTATGACCGCGACGCCGAAGCGCTGAAGTACGCCGGCGTGGAGTTCAACGTCTCGCTGATCTTCGGCGGCCAGATCCGCGGCGAAGGCATGCGCCTGTTCCATGTCTATTCGGCCGGCAACTTCATCGAGGCCACGCCCGAGACTGCCTATTTCCAGATCGGCGAATCGAAGTACGGCAAGCCGGTGTTGGACCGGGTGATCACACCCGATACGCCGCTGGACGAAGCAGCGAAGTGCGCGCTGGTGTCGATGGACTCCACGATGAAGTCCAACCTGTCGGTGGGTCCGCCCCTCGACCTGGTGGTCTATGAAGCCAACCGCTTCGAGACCGACAAGATCGTGTGCATCGACATGCAGAACCCCTATTACCGCATGCTGCACAGCAGCTGGGGCCAGAAGCTGCGCGAAGTGTTCGACAGCCTGGAAGACCCGGTCTGGGACGACGCCCACACCGAGGTGCCGCTGAAATGCCCCGATGCGCGCAACAAGCCGCTCAAGAAGATCACCCGGCCCGATGAGCGCTTGATTTGAGCCTGGTTGTTTTTTCGCACGCCAACAGCTTCCCTGCCGCCACCTACGGCGTGATGTTCAGGAACCTGCGTTCGCGGGGCTTCACCGTGAAAGCAGTGGACAAGTTCGGCCACGCGCCGGAATACCCCGTTACGAACAACTGGCGCTATCTGGTACAGCAGCTGCACGATTTCGCCACGCAGCACGTCGAAAAACAGGGCGAGCCCGCCTTCCTGGTGGGCCATTCGCTCGGCGGTTTTCTGAGCCTGATGTGCGCCGCGCGCTACCCGCATCTCGCCAAGGGCGTGCTGCTGATCGATTCGCCGTTGCTGGGCGGCTGGAAGGCCACGGCCCTGGGCGCGATGAAGCGCACGCAACTGGTGGGCTCGATCTCGCCGGGCCGCGTCAGCCGCCGGCGCAAGAACCGCTGGCCCACGTCCGAAGCCGCCTTCGAGCATTTCCGCCACAAGAAGGCTTTCGCGCATTGGCAGGAGCAGGTGCTGCACGACTACATCGAGCATTGCACCCACGACGAAGACGGCGAGCGAGTACTGAGCTTCGACCGCGACGTCGAAACGGCCATCTACAACACCTTGCCGGACAACCTGGATCGCATGCTGCGGCGCCATCCGCTGAAATGCCCGGTGGCCTTCATCGGCGCGCGCCAATCCGAGGAAATGCAGCAGGTCGGCCTGGCCATGACCCAGAAGGTCACGGGCGGCCGGATCATGATGTTGGACGGCAGCCATCTCTTCCCGATGGAAAAGCCCATTGCTACCGCTGCCGCCATTGAAGCCGCATTGCGCGGCTTCGATTTTCCCCAATGAGCGCCTAAGTTTTCGCCGGCACTGTTGCAGTGCAGCATTTAGGGCATGGTCCTACAGAGCGGAGCCCCCTGGGCTCACAACTTGCTTGCTCACCAGTCGGCACATTCAGTACATGGACTCAACACAAGCAATTCCCTCTTCCTCGGCATTTGGTGCGCCGTCTCTTGCGATGCTGGCGACTGAACCTTTACGAGCACTATTCGACTACTTCGGCGCCCGCGTCGGCTCCCAACCGTCGCACGTTGGCGATGGCCATCCGGTCGTGGTGTACCCCGGCTTGGGTGCAGGTGCCTTCAACACCTCGCATTTGCGCAGCTTCCTGAAGGACTCGGGTTTCACCGTGCACGACTGGGAAGGCGGCGTGAACACCGGCCCCGAAGGCATCTTCGACGACTGGCTGGGCAGCCTGGACGATAGGGTGCGCGACCTGCACCGCTCGCACGAGCGTAAGGTCAGCCTGATCGGCTGGAGCCTGGGCGGCGTGTATGCACGCGAGATCGCCAAGCGCTGTCCGGGATCGGTGCGGCAGGTCATCACGCTCGGAACCCCCTTCGCATCGCTGGGCGGGGGCAACCACGCGGGCACCGTCTTCAAATTGCTGAACAAGGACAAGGCGCACCTGCCGCCGGATCTGCAGGCGCGACTGCGCGAGCGCCCGCCGGTGCCCACCACCTCGGTTTACAGCAAGTCCGACGGCATCGTGTCCTGGCGCGGCTGCATCGAGAAAAAGACCGAGCGCTCGGAAAGCGTGGAGGTCTCGGCCAGCCACCTGGGCATGGTGACCCACCCGCAGGTGCTGCGCGTCATCGTCGATCGCCTGTCGCAGCCCGAGGGGAAATGGCGCCCGCTCAAGGTGCCCAGGTAACCCAGCCCGTGACCGAGGTGGCCAGCACCACGATGCCGAAGGCAATGCGATACCAGGCAAACGGCGTGAAGCTGTGGGTGGAGATGTAGCGCAGCAGCCAGCGCACGCACAGCCAGGCGCTGATGAACGAGAACACCAGCCCCACCGCGAAGATCGGCAGGTCGGCAATCGTCAGCAGGGCCCGCTGCTTGTACAGGCTGTAGGCGCCCGCACCCACCAGCGTGGGGATCGCCAGGTAGAACGAGAAATCGGTCGCTGCCTTGCGCGACAGGCCCAGCAGCATGCCGCCGATGATGGTGGCGCCGCTGCGGCTGGTGCCGGGGATCATGGCCAGGCATTGGACCAGGCCGACCTTCAGCGCGTATTTCCAGTCCATGTCTTCGGCTTCGCGCACCGTGACGGTCTGGCGGTCGCGTTTCTCTGCCCACAAGATCACGAAGCCGCCCAGGATGAAGGTGCTGGCCACCACCGCGGGCGTGAACAGGTGCTGCTGGATCGCCTTGCCGAACAGCAGGCCCAATACAACGGCGGGGAAGAATGCAATCAGCACGTTCAGTGTGAACAGCTGGGCCGCGCGCTCGGTGGGAAGCGCCTGCAGCGTCTGCCGGATTTTCTGCCAGTACACGATGATGACGGCCAGGATCGCGCCGGTCTGGATCGCGATGTCGAAGACCTTGGCCTTTTCGTCGTCGAAACCCAGCAGCGCTCCCGCAAGGATGAGGTGGCCGGTGCTGGAGATCGGAAGAAACTCGGTCAGGCCCTCGACGACTCCCATCACCGCTGCCTTGACCAGCAAAACAATATCCAACACGCGCTCCAGGCAAAGCCCGGATTATCGCCTGCTCGGCCGTGCCTGATAACCGTGCTCGATGTCGCGCTTGTCCTGCTCTGCGGCGGCCATCGCCTCCTTGAGCACTTGTTTCTTGAGTAGCGGCGCGAGCCAGCCCAGTAGCGGCGGCGTCGGTATGCGGATGGTGATGTCCACCCGCGTGCCGCTGCGGCCGCCCTCGCTGGCCGGAACGAAACCGAAGTCCATCGTCCCGCCTTTGTTGAAACCGTCGATGGACACATCGTGGATGCTGCCGTCTTCGTCGATCACCCGGTCGAACAGGTCGTGCTGCCGCATGCCGAGCAGGCGAACATGCTGCCTGAAGCGGGCGCGGCGCGGCTCCTGGGCCAGCAGTTCGAACCGCAGGTTGGGATGCACGTTCGCATCGATGTGGTGCTGGATGTCGGTGAACTGCGCGCGCACTGTGGCGGGCGACGCGCCGATCCAGAGCTGATGCTTGACTTCGACGGTACGGGGCATGGTGGTCTCCTGATGGCGATTGACGCTGGGAGTACGGGCCGCCGGAACATTCGGATGCATCCGTCGAGCACCGTGCGACGTAAACAGGATATGACCGCGATCGCCCTTGGGGACCCCGCTCGTATCTTGCCCCCCATGTGGCAAGAGGCGGGGCCACGGCATCCCGGCAGTAAAGGCAGCCCCCTTCAAGGCATGCAACAGTTCATTTCCGATCCGCCCGCCTCCAACACCGCGCAGGACGGGCACCTGGCCGATCTGCTGCGGGCTGCAGCCGACGGCAACGCGCGCGCCTTCGAAACCTTCTACCTCGCCACGGTCCGCCATGCGATGGCCGTGGTGCGCCGCATCGCGGGCAGCGGCTTGTCCGAAGACATCCTGTCGGACTGTTATTTCCAGGCCTGGCGCGATGCCAACCGGTTCGACCCCGGGCGCGGCAGCGCGCTGGCTTGGCTGCTCACCATCGCGCGCAGCCGGGCCCTGGATCGGTTGCGCCAGGAATCGGTGCGCCACGGCGGGCATGCGGCCACGCCCGAATTCGATTCCGACAACGGCCAGCCCAGCGACGCGCCTGGCCCCGATGAGCTGCTGGAAAGCGTGGAGTCCCGCACCCGCCTGCACGCGGCGCTGGCCCATCTGTCGGCGAGTGAGCGCTGGATGCTCGCCCTGGCCTACTTCCGCGACTGCAGCCAGGCTGAAATCGCCACGCTGACCGGCCTTCCGCTGGGCACGGTCAAGTCGCATATCAACCGGGCACAGCACAAACTGCGCGCGGCTTTGCAAGACGAGAGCGCGCAGCAATAAATCATGAGCGACCGTAACCCCCTCCTCGACCCCGACATCGTCGATGCGCTCAGCACGGCGCAGCGTCCTGACGACGCCACCGATGCCGCTGCGGTGCAGCGCGTGCGTGCGCGATTGATGCAGCGAATCGCCCAGGATTCCGTTTCGCACCACATCGCCATTCCGGCCGACGCCGGCAGCTGGCGCGCCTTCCTGCCCGGCATCGAGCGCAAGGTGCTGCACGAGCGCGAGGGCGTCATGTCCTACCTGCTGAAGTTTGCTCCGGGCGCCGTGCTTCCCGCGCACCGGCACCCCATCGACGAGGAATGCGTGGTGCTCGAAGGCCGGCTGCGGATCGGCACGCTGGAGCTGGGCCCGGGCGGCTTCCACATGGTGCGCAAGGACGTGCTCGACGCCGACACCATCAGCGACGAGGGCGCCATCATCTACCTGCGCGGCGCATCCCCGAAGGCTGAGCACCTGATCTGAAACCGGTCGCCCCGCGCCAGCCGCATTTCACTCCCGTTTTCCGGCGTTTCGTCCTATGCCGGTGGCCTGGCCGCGCCCGCGGCGGCACAGTGCCACCCAAGGAGAAACGCCATGCAACTCACACCGATCATCGCCATCCACATGACGGCCGCGCTGGGTGCCATCGCCACCGGGCCAGTCGCGCTGTGGGCTCGCAAGGGCGCCACGCAAAGGCCCAGGCTGCACCGTGCTTTCGGCTATGCCTGGGTCACCCTGATGCTGGTCACCGCCATCTCGGCGCTGTTCATCCGCGGCGACCGCCTGCCCAACATCGCCGGCTATTCGCCCATCCACCTGCTGGTGCCAGTCACCCTGTTCGGCCTGTTCGGCTCGTTCTGGTACCTGGCGCACGGCAACGTCCGCGGGCATCGCCTGGTCATGCAGTGGCTGTATGTCGGCGCCTGCGTGGTTGCCGGTGCCTTCACCCTGCTGCCCGGCCGCTTCCTGGGCGAACTGATCTGGGTCGAATGGCTCGGCCTGCTCGCCCCTCATGTTCACCCCGCTCCCACATCCACACCTAACCAAGGACCTTCCATGATTGCTCAAATCCTCTCCAACACGCCCTTCTGGGTCTGGGGCCTGTTGGCCGCCTTGCTGGCCCTGGGCTTCACCCAGGCTCGCAACCGCACCGCAGGTGTTCCGCGGCTCGTTCTCATGCCGCTGGGAATGGGAGCGTTCTCGCTCTGGGGCACCATCTCCGCCTTCGGCGCATCGCCCGCCGTGCTGGGAAGCTGGTTCGCCGCCACCGTCTTGCTGCTGCTTGTCATCACGCAAATGCGCATGCCGGCCGGCGTGAGCTACGACCGCGACACCCGCCAGTTCGCCCTGCCCGGCAGCTGGGTGCCGATGGCGCTGATCCTGGGCATCTTCATCACCAAGTACGCCGTCGGCGTGAGCCTGGCCATGCATCCCGACCTCAAGGCCAATGCAAACTTTGTGCTGACGATTGCCACGGTCTATGGCGTCTTCAGCGGCATCTTCGCGGGCCGCACCGTGCGCCTCCTGCGCCTGGCCATGCGGCCTGCCGCCAACCCCATCCCCGTCCTCAACGCCTGAAGGAGATCCTCATGAACCCCGACAACGCACAAGACCGCGAACTGGAACGCCTGGCCCGCAAGCGCGCCGGCGCCAAGATGGGCTGGTACATCCATGCCACCGTGTACATCGCCGTGAACCTGCTGTTGGCCCTGCTGTCCGCCATGAGCGACCGCCACTGGGCTGTGTTCCCCGCCTTGGGCTGGGGCATCGGCCTGGCGGTTCACGGCGTGGTGGTGTTCCTCGTCACCGGCGGCGCCGGCCTGCACGAGCGGCTGGTGCAACGGGAACGCAATCGCCTCACGCTGCAGCGTGACCCCTGGTAAAAAGCAGCATCATGAAGAAATACCTCTTCACCTGCCTGCTGGCCCTGGCCGCGGTGTGCGCTCAGGCCGGCGTCGGTATCTCCGAAATCCCGGGCCTGCCCGGGGACGGGCCGATCACCCTGTACTACCCCACGACGGCCAGCGACCATCCGCAGCGCTTCGGCCCGTTCACCCTCCATCTGGCCCGCCAGGCCGCGCCCGCTCGGGGCAACAGCCGCCTCATTGTCATTTCCCATGGGTCGGGCGGCTCGCCCTGGGTCCATGCCGATCTCGCCCGTGCGCTGGTCGAAGCCGGCTTCGTGGTTGCCCTGCCGGAACACCGCGGCGACAACTACAAGGACGCGGCGGATCGCGGCCCGGAGAGCTGGAAGCGGCGGCCGGCCGAAGTCTCGCGCGCGATCGACGCGGTCGCCCAGGACCCGCGGTTCGCACCCCTGCTGGCTCTCGACAAGGTCGGCATGTACGGCATGTCCGCGGGCGGGCATACCGCGCTCAGCCTGGCCGGTGGCCGCTGGTCGCCGGCCCGCTTCACGCAGCACTGCGAAGCCAATATCGCCGACGACTTCCCTTCCTGCGTGGGCCTGATCACGCGCCTGAACGGCGGCATCTTCGACGAATTGAAGATCAAGGTGGCGCTGGGCGTGCTGCGCCAACGGTTCGACGACGCCACCTGGTACACCCACGACGATCCGCGCATACGGGCTATCGTCGCGGGGGTGCCGGCCGCGGCGGACTTCGACCACTCCTCGCTGGCGACGCCGCGCGTGCCGCTGGGCCTGGTCACCGTGGGACAGGACAAATGGCTGTCGCCCCGGTTTCACAGCGGCGCGGTACTCAAGGCCTGCAAGACCTGCGAGCTGGTCGCCGACCTGCCCAGCGCGGGCCACGGCGCCCTGCTGTCACCGCCCCCGCCTGCCGATCGCCTGGGCGAAATTGCCGCCGATCTGCTGGCAGACCCGTCCGGTTTCGACCGGGGCGCGCTGATGCCGCAGGTCGACCGGCAGATCGTGGTCTTCATGAAGAAGCATTTGCTCCCCTAGAATGGTCATGTCGCACCCAAGCATCACCATGAAACTGTCCCACGAAGAAATCGAACGCCTGGCGCACAAGCGCGCCGGGGCCAAACTCGGCTGGTACGTTCACGCGGCACTGTACGTGGTGGTCAATGTATTGATCTTCGGCATCTCGCAATACGGCTTGGGCCACCGGCCCTGGTCGGTGTACCCACTGCTGGGCTGGGGAGTGGGGCTGGCGCTGCATGGCATCTCGGTGTTCCTGCTGGGTGCCGGCACCGGCCTGCGCGAGGACTTGGTGAAACGCGAGCGCGAGCGGCTGCGGCAGCGGCACGATGGCTCGTGAAGCACCCTCGATGAAGATCGACTGGATCGCCACACTGCGGCACATGCTGCAAGTGCTGGCGTTCTGCCTGGTGGTCGCCACCATCCAATACGGCTTCCAGCCCGAACGGCCCTACGGCCCTAACGTGGTTTATTCGCTGTTCATCGGCACCATCATCTGGGCCGTGATCGACCTGGGCCGCCACCTGTTCCCGTCCAGCGCCGAAACCGGCTGGCCGCAGGGCTTGGCCGGGCTCGGCCTGGTGGTCGGTGGCATCGTGGCGGGCTACCTGCTGGGCACCACCATCGCCACCCAGCTGTGCATCTATTACGGCTGGTTCCCCGCCGGGGCTCCCGATCCCGACAGCAACCAATGGCGCACCTCGATCCTCATTACGGGGTTGGCGGGCATTGCCGGAACCTTCTACTTCTACAGCATCAACAAGAGCGCCTACCTGCAGCGCAAGATGGGTGAGGCGCACGAGCATGCGAACGAGGCGCGGCTGAAGCTGCTCGAGGCCCAGCTCGATCCGCACATGCTGTTCAACACTCTGGCCAACCTGCGCGCCCTGATCGGCACAGACCCGAACCGTGCCCAGCAGATGCTGGACCTCATGATTGCCTTTCTGCGCGCCACCTTGAACGGCTCGCGCGCCACCACCCACACGCTGCAGGCCGAGTTCGACCGGCTGCGCGACTACCTCGAGCTGATGGCCATCCGCATGGGCCCGCGCCTGTGGTTCTTGCTGCATCTGCCGCCCGAGCTCGCCCAGCACCCGGTGCCGGCGCTGCTGCTGCAGCCGATCGTGGAAAACAGCATCCAGCACGGCCTGGAGCCCAAGGTGGCGGGCGGGCGTGTGTTGGTGAGCGCCCGTCGGGAGGCCGGCCAACTGGTGCTGGAGGTGGTGGACACCGGCGTGGGGCCTTCGATGCCGCCCGAAGAGACCACGGGCTTTGGCATGACCCAGGTGCGCGAACGCCTGGCCGCCTTGTATGGCACCAACGCCAGCTTCGATTTTGCAACCCAGCTCGGTGGTGGCTCGCGTACGACGATTCGCTTGCCGCTCCAACCGTGACCACTGCTGCCACCGCCTTGATTGCGGAGGACGAGCCGCTGCTGGCGCAGGCCCTGCGCTCGGAGTTGGCCCGTGCCTGGCCCGAACTCAGCATCGCCGCCACGGTGGGCGACGGCGCCTCGGCGGTCACGCAGGCGCTCGCGCTCACGCCCGACGTGCTCTTCTTCGACATTCGGATGCCCGGCCAAAGCGGCCTGGAAGCCGCCGTGGAACTGGCCGAGGAGTGGCCGCACGACAGACCCTTCCCGGCGTTGGTCTTCGTCACCGCCTACGACCAGTACGCCGTGCAGGCCTTCGAAACGCAGGCGGTGGACTATGTGCTCAAGCCGGTGCAGGCCGCGCGGCTGCAAAAGACGGTAGCCAAGGTGCAGGACTTGTTGGCGCGGCGCGGCCAGGGTGCGGGCGACTTCGAGGCCACGCTGGGCCAGCTGCGCAATCTGCTCGGCTCGGTCCAGGCCCCTGCCCCGGCGCAGGGGCCGATAAAGCTGATCCAGGTCAGCGTGGGCACCAGCATCCGCATGGTGCCGGTCGAAGAGGTGCTGTACTTCGAAGCCGCCGACAAGTACGTGCGCGTGCTCACCGAAGGCCACGAGTACCTGATCCGCACGCCACTGAAGGAACTGCTTCCGCAACTGGACGCCCAGCGCTTCTGGCAGGTGCATCGCGGCACCGTCGTGCGGGCCGACGCCATCGAGAGCGTCACGCGCGACGAAGCGGGAAAGCTCCACCTAAGCTTGCGCGGGCGCAATGAAAAGCTGCCGGTGAGCCGGCTCTACGCGCATCTTTTTCGGGCGATGTGACGACCTCCCGGGCGCAGGCACCCTCCTCCAGTGCCGCCGGGATCTGGCTGGACCCTATGCCCAGGTCGGCCAGCTCGCGGCTCGACATCGCCCGCAGCTGCGCTTCGTGCAAGCGCTGGGGGTTTCTGCCCAAGCCCATCAGGTTCAACAGTGTTTGCAAGTTCATGCCCTCATGGTGGGCGCTACACTGCTATTTGTGAAGTTGAGATTTCTGATTCCACTTATCAGCATTCCTGATGCGTGAACTAAACCTGGACCAGCTGCGAACTTTGGTTGCTGTTCTGGTCAATTACAGTCGCGGACTGACAATTAAAGTCACGGACTCACGATTAAAGTCCCGGACATCTTCCGAGGGGCCCTCGCGTTCCGCGACTTTGCGACAATAAGCCGGGGTGAATGCTGCCCTAGAGAGCAGTGAGTCAAGCTCGCGGTCGCTTCTATAAAGCGCTGCAAGCAGAACACACACTAATTCCGTACGGCGGCGGTTCCCAAGAAATGAACTCGAATCGAATGCCGGGTCCCGCTCACCGGCCGATTTGAAACGCCAGCTGGGATAAAAGCTCTCCAGCCAGGGCCTTGGCGTTCTAGCGAGAACTGCGTCGGAGAACATCGGTCGCTTAGCTTGAGGCGCCTCTTTGAGTCGTGGAAGGCCGAGCTTTTTCGCTTTTGCGAAGAGATATCGATAGAAAAGCCAGCGGTCGGCGCACTTTCGATGAAACAGGCAGTCGCAGGCGTGGAAATACCTGCGGAAGAAATTTTGCTCCTCCCTCGAAAACTTGGCCCAAGACTGCCAGCCGCTAACAATCTCGCCTCGTCCGCCGTATAAGTCAGCATGCGACTCGGCGACCAGGAGCGGCTGAAAGTCGTGTTTCGCGCACCAATAGATGCCATCCAGCTGGTGTAGCCTGCGCGCGTAGGATCTGCCGCGAACGCTCCAGTCCTCGCGTGCACAAATGGGGCAAAAGTTAAGCTTTCGCGAAATTAGCGCTCTGTCGCTGAGCACGGAACTTTTGGTCGCACGAACGAAAAGGGGCCTCGGTATGCTTCAGGACGAAATCATCAAGCCCATTCCCGGAAACGGCCGCCAGCAGGCTGATGATCCTGGCTTCAGGTAACTGTGATTTCGTTGGCCAGTTGAGCACCGCTTCGGCATATGCAAGCGCCGCGGCTTCGCGTTGTCCGTTCATAAGGACAAAGTCACCGAGATAGCTTCCCGCTATTTCCTCTGGCAGGATCCGCGGCCTGTACACATCGAGCCCCCTAGGGGTTTTCCCGCAGCACCGAAAGCGTCCGAATCACTGCAGCTAGCGCGCAGGCGTGTCGAGGAGTGCCATCCCACGTTTCTGCGAGCGCGCTCATCAACTCCCGATTCTTCGCGACCGATGCGCGTCCAGCTGTACGGCCTCGAGAGCCAAATACATATCTGCATATTTTTTCTAGGCTCTGTCCCGCCTTCTTGCCTTTACCCGAGAGTATCCGGCTGACCTGGCCCTGGCTAAGGCCAACGGCTTTTGCTATTTGCGTTTGGGAGAGCTTAAGCCGCTTCGCATGTTGAGCTAGCGCGGCGGGAGCAACATGAGCTGCATAGTCCACTTTGAATATTCCTCATGCATATACACATACCTAATGCAAGTTGAGAGCTTTTCAAGCAAGACTAGCCCAAATCCGGCGAAATTCAAAGTCCAAATAACTCAGTTTGCATAGTTATCAACCTACAAACTGAAGACAACGAAAACTATTTAAATCTCAAGCACTTACGGCCAGAAAAAAGCAGTTTGAGTAGAGACCTCTCCACTGCAATACTGCGCCCTGACGAAGAACTAGCGGTCGCTAAGGACCGGTTAGATATTGCTAGGGCTCTTGGAGCTAGACGCCAGCGCGTGTCATATCGCGCCGCAAAGAGAAAGGGCCAACGATGTACAAGATCGTTGGCCCAAGTACCTTCATCTCAGAAGGCGGGACGTTTGAATGTCACCGAACTCTAACCACGTTTGAACCCGTGGTCAAGTCCCGCTTTTCAGTCCATTTCTGAACAAGGATGGAGGACGAAACCATGGGACGCAGAAAAGGTCGGCGATTCACGCCGCAGCTATTTGACAAATGGGACAGCGAGGGACGTGGGAGGGGCATCCACCAAGACTTTCAGCCTTATCACCAAGTGCGCAGGAGTGATCCCCCGTCGCGGGCCCCTTCGACCATAGCGCCGACCACGGACAAGATCAGCAGCCGGCACACACTCAGCGACGGAGAGTTGCTCCTAGCGCACTTCGTGGCCATGTTGCCTCACGTTGATGACAATCGAACGCAGTACCGCTTGAACCTAAGCTATCACGCGGGGGAAATCACTGAGTACTGCGAGCCCGCGGCCATGGAGTGCTACCGCGGCACCATCCAAATTGCCAAGGACCTGTGCATTGCACATCCGCTTGTGCGTGCAAAAGGGGAAAAGTCTGCGCCGTGGCGGATGACTACAGATTGCGTGGTTACGCTACGCCAGCCAGGACACAGCCGCGTTCTTCTAGCACTCAGCTTCAAATCTGATCCACTTCGGTTGATTTCGAGCCGAGACAGAAAGAAGCTTGCGATCGAGCGGGAGTACTGGATGTGCCAAGGCCACGAATGGTTGCTCATCACACCAGAGGTGTATGACTCCGCAGTGGCCGAGGCCCTTGAGCGCAGCTACGGCTGGGCGATGGG
The DNA here is from genome assembly GCF_013155545.1 of Caenimonas soli. Taxonomy (GTDB): domain Bacteria; phylum Pseudomonadota; class Gammaproteobacteria; order Burkholderiales; family Burkholderiaceae_C; genus Ramlibacter; species Ramlibacter soli. The sequence continues at coordinate 259,183 of NZ_JABJVV010000008.1, forward strand.
CCCCATCGCGTCCTCGGACTATTGTGAAGAGGCCGCTCACGTGGTGAAGGCCAGCCGCTATGTGACGCTCCAACAGGCCTACAACTTAGTGTCAGCGTCGCTCCAGTGCGATCTGAGTCAAGCGCAGAAGGTTTTCTGGCAGGCGGTATGGGGCGGACTTCTTCCAATAGATCTTAGACACACGCTTTGGGTCACAAACCTACTTCGACACATTTCCTTAGATGAATTCCAGGACGCAAATCCCGTTTCTGCACGGAGGTCGGCATGGATCACGTGATGTTCAACAATGTGCTGAGGTTCGACTCTGAGGATCTGAGTGGCTTTTATCGCGTGATCGTGGCCACAAAGAGGGCAGACTGCGTGCTGCTCTATCGCATCCGCAGCCTCAAGGAAGACCCAAAGAATACGTTCCAGACAGCCAAGCCGGAGGACGGATCGATCAAAAAATTTGCGGCGGAAGAACGACGGCGATATCGCTGGGTGAAATGGTCCGAGCTGGAAGCAAGTGAGTTCAAAGTCGTGGCGATAGGGAAGGCACCCGGCACCCCAGCGGCCGACATGCCGCTGCCCGGCAACCACGCACGCTACTTTGAGACCCGCAAGAAGGTCATGTCATCCTTTCTCGAATTGCTCGTAGTTGAGAAGGCTTGGCTAGGTGCCAACGGGTTCGCCAAACTCGTTCGCGCAAATGTTAAGGAGCACGGGGTGCGCAGGGGTTCTATCTACGATTGGTGGCACCTCTTATGCGCAAAGGGCTTCGTACAGGAGTCCCTACGTCCGCAGGTTCACCGGTGTGGTGGACCTGGCGAGAAACGGCCATGGGGCGCGAACAACTTCAGAAAATTGCGCAAAGCGACTCCTTGCGTTCCTCGGCTGAAGCCCGGTCGGTACACAAATAAGGAGCGTGATGAATGCGACCTAAAGAAGGTACGAAACCAGCCTCCTGGATGGAACCCGCAAGATGAGCGTTCGCTTATTGCCGCCTACCGGCAAGCGCATGCGAAGGAAAAGAAGAGCTTCACTAAGCTTCTGCCCGTGCTCATCCCCGAGGTATTCGCCACCGAGTTTGTTGAGATAAACGGCGTTCTCACACCGGTGATGCCCTCCGAAGGAAGTTTCCCAAACGTCAGAAGCGCCAGGCGCATCATTACAAAGGAACTCGGCGCTATACAGCTGCTGCGCGACCAGACAACGGCTGGCCACTTCACACTCAACCACAGAGGCTTGGTGGGGCGCTCCTACAAGGGAGTGCCAGGCCCTGGACACCGGTACGGTATTGATGCGACCCGCGGTGATATTCACCTCCGCAGCTCCATAAACCGTTCGTGGATAGTCGGTCGACCGATCGTCTACCTAGTCGTTGATACTTGGTCAACCGCGATCGTCGGCTTCTACTGTTGTCTGGAAGGCCCGTCGTGGGCAACAGCTCAAGTCGGTCTCTATTCAACCGTTTGCGGAGCGGACCTCGTGTCTGAGATCTGGGGAGTTCCATACCTGCCTTCGCTAGTACCCTCGCCCACCATTTGCCGCGATCTGGTGGTTGACCGAGGGGAGCTATTTTCCTCAAGAGCTGCTTTGGCAGCGGACAGAATCGGCTGGTTCCACAAAGTCATGCCGAGCTATCGCGCGGACCTAAAAGGGTGGTTGGAAGTCCTGCACAGGATTCTGAAGGACCAGATGTACGCCTTTGTTCCAGGTGCGATCAATGCGCGAAGAAAAGAGTATGAACTTCGAGGCGACAAATCGAAGGAATCCACTTTGACGCTCCGTGCCTATGCCGCCGTGATCGCGCTAGAAATCGAGCGCTACAACTGTTGTGCTGATAGGCGCTACCGGGTCACGCAAGAGATGATCGAAATAGGTGTGGTTCCTACGCCGGCCGGCTTGTGGAAGTTCGGCCATGACGTAGGTCTAGGTTACCGCAAGTATGTTGACGGCCAGCTGCTGATAGAGGAACTCCTTCCGAAGATTGACCTGCGGGTGACAAGACAAGGGCTGTTCTTCGGAAGATTGGAGTACACCGGACCGCGGGAGATTGTCACGGATTGGACGGTGCGTGCACGCAATTTCGACAGTTTTCGATTAGGCGCCCACTTCCACCCGGGATCGATCTCCCGGCTGTGGGTGCCGGACCAGCAGAATGGAGGCGTTATCGATTTGCGACTGTCGATGCAGGCCGTAGCAAAGCCGGAAACGACGTTTGATGAAGCAGCAGATTTCCAGGTTGCTAGCACTTGGGACAACGCACGGCATGAGCACTCCCGGACGACAAATGAAATAGGCATCAATGCGCGTCGTTCCGCAATCCTCGAGCGGGAGAAAGAGCTGACGTTGGCTGCTGACGCCAACGCCAACAAAGAAATTCCGTCAACGCAAGAAGCACGTGCGATGGAGCTCGAGGCTAGCCGCGGCGCGGGATCTGGCACGGCACCTACCCAAGGTAGCCGTGCGCTGCATGCTGAATCGGGATACGAAGCTCAAGGGAGCTCTCGCTATGAGCAGATGCTTCAGTCCGCCATGGACCAGGCGCTGCCGGACGGAGCAGCAGGATCATGAACACTCCCAGCATTTACCGCGACAACATACTGATCGAAGCATGCGGGCCAATTCTGACCGAAGCCGCACTACTGAGACACCTTATCGCGCTTCCACCCAATCCCGTGCGTAGCAGCTCCTGGCACAGACACCTCGCAATGCATGAAATGCAGTGCATCGAAGAAATATTCATACCCCGAGAGGTTTCACAGAGGCTCGCGCTAACGATCAGCATCTGTGTTCGAAATGGGTATCGCCCTCGCAACCCGGCATGGGCCGCGACGGCAGCCATGCTACGCGGAAAACCTCATCCGCAATACGCTTTGGCGGCGCCACTGATGTTATCGGTGTGTGGAATTTCAGGATCAGGAAAATCGAAGTCGCTGCTGCGCAGCGCGATGCAATTTCCTTGGCAAGTGGTCCTTCACGAAAAGTTCCCTAGAGTGGTGGGAGCATTCCAGCAAATCATCTATCTCTGCATCGACGTGCCGCCCAGCGGAAAGCTGGTCGACTTGGCAAAGGAGTTGCTAAGGAAGACGGACGAGGCTCTCGGAACTGACGAATTTTCTGCGATATGCCGGTCTGCAAGCGCTAGGCCCTGGGACCTCTTCAACCTATGGCTTCTCGTTGCGAGACGCCAATTCGTCGGCATTGTGATCTTCGATGAGGCTCAGAATCTTTTCAAACTTGAAACGAAGCGTGCGCGAGAGAAGGGACGAAAACTTGAGAACTTCCCGCGCGAGTTGAGATTGGTCGAAGACGAGACTTTGAAAGCCATTCTCGTCATTGCGAATACCTGGAAGATACCGGTGGCTTTCTCCATGACACCGGATGGAATGGAAGCATTCAACACCCGCTTGGCTGCCACGCAACGACTGTGCGGGGAAGGACACTACCAGTTTCCACTATCCGCATCTCCCGATGAGGAGTACTTCTCGAAGACATTGTTTCCAGCATTGGCGACATACCAGTACCTTCCAAAGCCAATGACGATAGGACCCAACGAGCGAGCCGTCTTTTACGAGGAAACCGCGCTGGTTCCGAGAATTCTTATCAAGGCTTGGCGCCTTGGCCAGCGAGTGGCCATTGAGCAAGGTGCGAAGCATTTTGGAGTCGAGCATGTGCGGGCTGCGATGGCCACTTACCTCGACCCCGTCAGACCAGCGGTAAAGGCTTTGCTATCCAAGGACCCCATGGGCCTTCGCCTATATGAGGATCTTCTGCCACCACCTAAATTTTGGGATAGCGTTTAAGCATGACGGTTTTCGCGCCTTGGCCACTTCATGAGCCGTCAAGCAACCCGAGGAGCTATCTCCGCCCAGCCGCCGGGCCGCAAATCGAATGTAGCTCCCGCGAGGAATACGCAGATCATGGTTCGTCTCGCTACGAACAGATGTTGCAAGCGGTACTGGCTCAGGGACCGGTTACGAAGCAGGTTCAATGATTGCCCTTCCTAGCATCTATACGGGAAACATCCTCATCGAGGCATGCGGGCCCATTCCGACAGAGAAAGACCTCGTAGCGGGACTAGTTGATATCCCCGCGAGGTCCGAGCCAATCACCAACTGGCAATCGCAATCGCACCTGGCGCTTCATGAAATGCAGGCGCTCGAGGGCCTGTTCGTTCCTCCGAAAACGTCAAAGGACATTGCGCTGACGGTGGGTCTCGGCGTCCGGAATGGCTACAGAGTGAGAAACCCCGCCGCGGCAGAGACCGCGAGCATGATTCGTGGCCGGCCTCCGTCGCAGTTCGCGCTCATTCCGCCTTGGATGATGTCGGTCTGCGGTATTCCGGGAATTGGAAAATCACAATCGATTTTGCGCAGTTTGATGCAATTTCCGGGGCAAGTAATCGAACACACCAGCTTCCCGGGCGTGGTCGGGCCATTTCTACAGCTCATTTACCTGCACATTGACGTCCCTGGTACTGGCCGCCTCATCGATCTGGCGAAAGCGCTGATGCGGGCTACAGACGAAGCTCTGCAAACGGATGAATTTGCTGAGGTCTTGCGAGCCAAGAATTCAAGGCCGTGGGACCTGTTCAACCGCTGGCTCCAGGTAGCGCGGCGGCACTTCCTTGGTGTTGTGTTTTTTGACGAGGCGCAAAACCTTTTCAAGCTGGAGACGAAACGAGAGCGAGAGAGAATCCGCAAAACTGAAACACGACCGCAAGCGCTCAGGCTGATTGAGGATGCGACGCTCAAGGCGATTCTCAACATAGCGAATACTTGGAAGATTCCTGTCGGGTTCAGCATGATGCCTGAGGGTTTGGCGGCGTTCGAAACCAGGCTTGCTGCCACGCAACGGCTTTGCAGCGAGGGCCATCACGAGTTTTCTGTGGCAACGTCCGCGGAGGACTGGTACTCTGCCAATCAGCTCTTGCCAGAATTGGAGTTGTATCAGTATTTGCCTCAGCGCATGACCATCGGACCGGTGCAGAGGCAAGCCATTTACGAAGCGACTGCGTACAACCCCCGAATCATGATCAAGGCCTGGAAAATGGGACAGCGCGTTGCGATCGAGAAGAACTCTTCGCGCTTCAAGATCGAACATATCCGGGCAGCGATGGACACCTACCTCGCACCGCTTAAGCCTGCCGTTAAGGCATTGCTGTCGAAAGATCCAGAGAGGCTGCAGATGTACCAGGATTTGTTGCCTCCGCCAAAATTTTGGCAAAGCGTTTAGGTCCTCCATGCTGGCAATGCCATTTTTACAGGCCTGGAACGGGGATGAGACGGTTTATTCCTGGGCTTCGGCTCACCACGAACTCCGGGGTGCGCGGTCAACAGAGGAAACCAGCCTTTTGCTTTTTGGCCGCAGCCGAGCCTGCAGACAATACGACTTTCCGACGGGGTTGGCTTACTTCGCGAGATGGTCCGGAGAGCGTCTGGGAGACCTAAGTGAACTTTCCATCAGACGAACCCAGTTGGAGGAGTGGCGTCCCCTTTGGTCAAGCCAGCAACTCGCTGGAGTACTGCGGACGCTACCGTCCGGTCGACATATACGGCTCCAAGTGGGCATTGCGGCAAGCAGGCTCGGCTTTCGACGGCCGCTGCGATACTGCCCTGCGTGCTGTCAGGAGCAGGTGATCGCATGCGGCACTACAGCTTGGAGAGTTCCCCACCAGCGTATGGCAGTGTTGGTTTGCACTGACCACCGCTGCTTTCTTCACGAAGTGCTTCCCAACGGACATCGGTGGATACTGCCTCCCCTTTCATTACCGAGAAGCCGGCATCTACCTCTCGACGAATTGAGTGACTTCACGAGGCTGGCTGACGTCGCCCACTCATTTGCTCGGTTAGGCAACGGAATGTCAATACATGATCACGCCAGGGCTCTTCGAACGGCCTTGGCGCAAGCAGGTTCGGCGCGAGTAGATTTAGGGAGAGCTTTGGCGTACATGGATCCGGGGCGCCTGAACGATTGGTTCGTGGACACACGTAGTGGAAAAGCCGCCCGTAATGCTTTTCCAAATGTGTTTCGAATGTTCGATACGGGGTGGATCGTTCCGCTACTTCGGGGGCAGCGTTCTGGCCATCCGTTTATGTGGCACGTGTTGTGGGCAGCGGCGCTAGAACACCTCGAGGCGTCTTTGGTGGGGCCGCTTGTCCAGCGCTTTCTTCAACCTATTATTCCTCAAGCTCAGGAATCGTTTTCGGAAGCAGCAACGGGAAGCAGACACTTGTTCCCGTGCGTTGAGCGGTCGTGGTTGAATCTCCCTCGACAGTAGAGGCCGCCCTTCGTATTTGTGTTCGACCTCGCACCCTCAAAAAAGGCAAGGGCGAACTCCGGCTGGCGTGTAAAGGCGATCCCTTGCAGCAGTCCGAAAGTGCTCAGCTTCATTCAAAGGAACATTGTGGCGATGACGCTCGGGCGCCCGACCCTTGGCAACTAAATTTGACTAGGTTGGCTGAGGAGCCATTCGCCATCGACAGCGAGCACAAAACGGGCTCTTAATCCGTAGGTCGAGTGTTCGAGTCACTCAGGGCCCACCACTGAAATCCCTTCGGGGACGCCGGCCAGCTATCTTTTTGATAGCTGGCCGTTTTGTTTTGGGGTCGGTGACAGTCTGGTGACAGTTCCACCTCCTCCCGGGCATGCGCGAAGCTGGAGGGGCACTCTGGCCTGCGATGCCGGATGACAGCCCGGAGCATAACGCCCAACATCTCGGCCGCGCCGATTCGTGGGGCTTGGCTGTTGCGAGCGGCTAGAGAGCGGCATCTCTTAGCGCGGCGGGTTCTTAGTGAGTAGGGACGACTTGACCGCTAACGAGTATCGAATAATCTGCGCAAGAATCCGCCAACCCACTCGACCAATTTACTTGCGACTACAAAGGGAAGAACCAGCGGAGCGCCCCACAGGCAAAGGAAGACCCAGGTTGCCGTATCGCACTGACGTCTCAGCTTGAGCTCGTGCACGCCGAGTATTGACCCGACAATAAGCCAAGCAGTTGCGGCGAACCCGAACACCCCAATGGAGCCCAGCCAGTACATTCCAATCGTGCTCCAGCTCATGGCACCCGCCCACGCCTGAACGAGGCGAGCCGTCCGACCGTACTGGGTTTGCCTCTTGCACTACTCATATCAACCACTCCGGTGACTTGTCGCAGTATGGCTCAGCAGTCGGGTACCTTCCGCGATGAATCGCGCGCTGGCGGCTACATGGTGGCGGCATGATCACAAGGCGAACCACAGGCCATCCGACCAACCTGCGGCAGCACGCTGCTCTGCGCAGAACCGGGTGGGCCTGATGGCGCTGCCCTCCTTGCTGTGGCAGGTGGCGGATCGCATGCTTGCGCGGCCTTGACAATGACTCAAGCTGGCAGCGGCGCTGCAGTTTGGCCGAAGCGAGCCCGATTCGCATCCCGCGCCGCGCCGTATTCCATGATGCGGGCGACCTCGTCCGCGGCGTCTTTGCCATACCGCTTCTCAAGCAGGTACAAGACGGCGTCAATACACAACGTCACCCCGCCACCCGTGATGACAGCGCCGCTGTCCACCAGCAGCGCGGCTTCCGGCCGAACTTCCGGGTAGCGCTCTCGCAGTTCATGCAGCGGTGAGACTTCCGGCGGCACGACCTCTATCTTGGTCGTCGCACTCAGGCCATCAAGAGCGCCCGCAGCGGCCAGGATCATGGCCCCGGTACATACCGAACAAACCAGTGCCGATGGTGCAACGCGGCGGATGAACGCGAGGACGGCCGGATCTTCCGATGCCTTGCGCCAGCCAGGCCCGCCAGGAACCAGGAGCACGTCCACTTCCTCGACTTCTTCAAAGCTCCGGCTGGGCACCACGAGCAGGCCGTTGGAGAACTGCACGGCTTGCCTGTCGCGAGCGAGCGTTTCGTAGGACAGCCCGGGGATGACACGCTTGGCCATGGAAACGACGCCAATGGCGGCAAGGTCGACAGGCTCGATGCCTTCATAAAGGAGAAAACTCATTTGCATACGCGGCTCCGAATGGTTAAGGGTTTACCCGTGGTTGTCTATTGGGAAACAATCGTACCATCTCTTTCAATCAGCTGGCAACACCCGAAGCCATCTGAAATCGCTCTGCCGCCATTAACAAATGCACGACGTGACGCGAGTCTCGAGTTAAGGATGTTGCTCATTGGGCAACTTTTTCAAACACACTGGAGCCACCATGAGTTATTCCGCTGTTGCGCACGAAGCACCACCGACGACGGCAAGCCCCTCCGAAGTGAAGCGCGTGGTATTTGCCAGCTCGATCGGCACCATCATTGAGTGGTACGACTTCCTTATCTACGGCACAGCTGCCGCCCTGGTATTCAACAAGCTCTTCTTCCCCGCGGCCGATCCGCTGGTGGGAACCCTGGCAGCGTTGGGCAGTGCCGCCGTCGGTTTCTTTGCGCGCCCGTTCGGCGGCGCGGTGTTCGGGTACCTGGGCGACAGGCTGGGGCGCAAGTCCATGCTGCTCCTGACGTTGGTGATCATGGGCCTGGGCACTTTCGCGATCGGCTTGCTGCCCACCTACGACCAGATCGGCATCTGGGCTCCCATCCTGCTCATCACATTGCGCATTGTCCAGGGGATCGGCCTGGGCGGCGAGTGGGGCGGCGCGGCATTGATGGTGCTGGAACATGCTCCCAAGAACCGCCGCGGGTTTTGCGGAAGCCTAGTTCAAGTCGGATTCCCCATTGGTCTCATTCTTTCCGCCGGCGTATTCGCGCTGGTGTCCAAGCTGCCTGAAGAAGATTTCCTCTCGTGGGGCTGGCGAGTGCCGTTCTTGTCGAGCGTGGTCCTGGTTGCCTTGGGCACCTTCATCCGCGCCAAAGTGGCCGAGTCGCCCGTGTTCCTGGAGATGAAAGCCAAAAAGCAGATCTCGCACAACCCCTTCAAGGAAGCGGTGTTCCAGAATCCGAAGAACTTCCTGGTCGCGGTGGGCCTGAAGATCTGCGAGGTGTCGTGGGTGTACATGCTCACGGTTTTCATGGTGGTGTACGCCACCAAAAACCTCGGCCTGCCGCGGTCACTCATGCTGGACGCCATCATGATTGCCGCCGCCATCGAAATCGTGACCATCCCGCTGTTTGGCTACCTCTCGGACAAGGTGGGCCGTCGGCCGTTCTACTTTGCGGGCACGTTGTTCACCATCGCCTTCGCATTCCCGCTTTTCTGGCTGATGGAATTGCGCGATCCGCTGGTGGTGATTGCCGCCATCGCCGTAGCGCTGAGTTTCGGCCACGGGCTGATGTTCGGCCCGCAAGCGACCTACTTCCCCGAACTGTTCGGCGCCAAGGTCCGCTACACGGGCGCTTCGTTCGGCTTCCAGGTTTCCGCTGCGATCGGCGGCGGGCTGACGCCGGTTCTTTCCACCTTGCTCGTGAGCAAGTTTGGCGGCACCGTCGGAGTCTCGATCATGCTGATCGTCCTGGCCCTCATCACCATGACCGCTGCGTTCTACGCCCGTGAAACACGCGACAGCTCGGTGCGCGAATTCTGATCAACCAGTCTCAATGCCTATCCCCGACTGGCAACCGGGAACCACCCAAAGGAGAAAATCATGTCCGCAGTTTTCAAGGAACGCCTCGCCGGCAAGCTCGACCCCACGCCTGGCGGCTCCATCTACGTTGACCCGGCGACCATCGAGTGGACGCCCTCGCAGTTTCCGCGCATCAAGATGAAGGTGCTCTACCGCAACGACGACGAGGGCGAGATGACGGTGCTGCTGAAGTGGGAGCCGGGAGCCGTGCTTCCCTTCCACAAGCATCCCGAGATCGAGCAAAGCTATGTGCTCGAGGGATCGTTTTCCGATCACGACGGGATCTGCCGTGCCGGCCAGTTCGTCTGGCGCCGGCCCGGCTCCCTGCACGAGACGCGCTCCGACGAGGGTTGCACTATCCTGGCCATCTACCGCAAGCCCAACATCTTTTTCAATGCGGCCGGCTTCGAATCCAGCAAGTGATTGCCCGGGATGACGTACGTCGTTACGGACGCGTGCATCGGGTGCCGCTATGGGGACTGCGTCAGCGTCTGTCCCCAGGCGGCGTTTCACGAAGGGCCCAACTTCGTGGTGATCAACCCGCAAAGTTGCGCCAACTGCGGACTCTGCGAAATGGTCTGCCCGGTGAGCGCGATCGTGGCCAAACAAGATCTTGGGGAAGACAGAGCATGGTGCCTTGAGCTCAACGCGGAACTGTCCGCGCAGTGGCCAGTGGCCAGGGAAACCAAGCCCGTTGCCAAAGCCGACGAGAATTCCTTCCTGGTTGGGAAGCGTCACCTGCTACTGCTGCCTTAGCCTGCCCTGCAAGAACCTGCTGGTAAACTTGCTGTTTAGGCAGGCAACGCGTGGCAACCAAAGTCAATCCCAAGAGCGGCCAAAAGGCACTGACGGCGCCGATAGAGGTGCCGGCTCACGTTGAGTTGGGCGCTCGCCTCAAGCAGCGCCGGCTGGACGCTGGTCTTACTCTAGCCGAGCTTGCGGAGCGGGCAGGCTTTGGAAAGGCCTATCTCTCCCGTATTGAGAACGGGAAAAAAGTACCGCCCATCGGCACCTTGTCCCGGTTGGCTGACGTCCTGGGTATCGAGGCCGCCAGTTTGCTGACGGACAACAGTCAGACCCGCGTCTGGCGCGGCGTGAGTGTCGTGAAACGGTCGGATAAGCGCCCGACGGTGATGGGCGGCAGCGCGTTCGGCTACGACTACTTCGCTTTGACTGATTCCACTCATGGAAGAGCGCTGCAGCCCTACCTGTTCAATTTTCCGGACAAAGTGGACAAGTTCGTCTTCTTCGAGCACGAAGGCGAAGAGCTGATGTACGTGCTGACCGGGCGCGTGGAGTGGCAAGTAGGCATGGACAAATTCATTCTGGAGCCGGGCGACACCATCCACTTCGACTCCCGCATCCCACACCGCGGCCACAGTTTGTCGGGGCCCGCAACGGCCTTGGTGGTCATGTTCTCCCCCGCGGGATCCAAAGCCAGCTTGGCTTAGCGTCAGCACCTGGTTCGCGTCGAACCGCTTTAGATACGCATTCCGGATCGGGCGATTTGATTCGCGCCGGTGGACATTGCCAAAGCAGCGGTCCATCTCGCGTGCGACGAGTCGGAGTATGCCGTGGGCAGAGAGCTTGTTCTGGACGGTGGTTTCGCGACCCTGTAGTTTGGGATGGCCGCTCTCGACCCAACGCAGACTACGCTCGATTTACTGAGGGGCCTCGATACGTACTACGTTCTGAGCTCTACCAGCTGCAAGTTCTGGCTCGCTTTCTACTAATCTGCGCATCGCGCGCCACACAGAACCAAACGTACGTCCCGCCCTGTGCGGATTCGCTATGTGTTCGACTTGTCCAATCGTGTCGCCTGGCCTGAACCCAGAACGAATTAGAAAAAGAGCCGCCTCTTCTTGCCAAAAGTTTTCAGTGCAGGCAATGGTTGATTTTTCGCTTGATCCCATGCTCAACTTAACTCCAAATTAGTTGATCACCACCCTTGGCGGGGACGAAGTATCGATGCGCGTCATGTGGCCTGCTTCGTAGACGAGAATCGCCGCCGCGAGATCTTCTAATGCGGTTCCAACCGACTTGAACACGGTTCTACTGCCCTCTGGGCGGCTGCCAGTCGGCTGGGCACACAGTGACGCCAGCGTGCCCTCGACATCGCCTGGCGCAAACACGCCGCGGGATATGGGGCCTAGGAGGTCGCCACTCTTCTCCAGTGCCTCTTCGGTGTCGATGTAAATCCTTGCGCCGGCAAAGCAGGCATCGTCGGCCTCACGCATGTTTGGCGTAAAGCTGCCGATCAGATCCAGATGGCTGCCTTCGGCGAGCCATGCGCCCTGCACGACGGGGGTCGTAGCCAGCGTTGCGCAGCAGACGATGTCCGCTTGCGCGACGGCTTGATCGAGGCGGGCGGCGATCGTCGCACGTACACCCAGCGACTGAAGCTCGGCGACCAGTGCACCTGCCTGGGCCTCCGACCGGTCCCACACGGATACCTCTTCGATGGGCAGCACTGCTCCATAGGCCTGCGGAATCAGCTGGCCGACGCGTCCTGCGCCGATCACAAGCAGACGGGACGCATCCGGCCGGGCGACTCGCGATGCTGCCAGGGCGGAGGCAGCAGCAGTGCGACGCGACGTGATCTCGTTGCCGTCGAACTGTGCGACAGGGGCGCCGGTCCTTGCGTCGTAGAGCAGGTACGTGGAGAACAGGCTTGACAGGCCGCGCTCTGCGTTGGCGGGGAAGATATTGACCGTCTTGACACCCAGGTAGGTATCGTTCCACGCTGGCATGATCAGCACTGTCCCCGCAGGAGCGTGCGATGGTCCGACCGCATGCACGTGACGCGTCGGCACGACGCAGCCTTCGATGAACATCAAGCACAGGGCTTTGATCAGGCGGTCGAATGGCATGAGTTCGCGAGTGGTGTCGCTGTCGAAGATCTTCATGGAGTCATTCCTTCATTTCATGCGTCGAGCACGATGTCGCCTAGCGGCACAGCTTGGCAGGCCAAGCACATCGCAGGGTCTTCCGGTTCGGCTCCCGACAGGTGCGTGACCCGCCCAGACACGATGCGAACGGCGCAGCTCTCGCACTGCCCAACGCGGCAGCCGCTCGGCATTGCCACACCAAGCGACTCGCCCAATTGCAGCAGCGTGCCGTGGGCGGGCGTCCAGTGCGCCTCTGATCCACCGGATTTGGAGAACGTGACCTTGCACTGCTTGAGCCCGTCGGCCGGCATCGCGGCCGGCGAGCGGAACGCCTCGCTGAAGATGTCGAACGCGGGCACGCCCCGCTGCATGAGCCCGGCTCGCAAGGCATCCATCATTGGCTGCGGACCGCACAGGTAAAACCGCGCCCGGCGCTCGATTAGCAATCGATCGATCGCGTCGGCGGCTATGAGTTCGGCGCTGTCGTAGTCCAGCCCCAAGCGGTCCTGAGGCAGTGGCGCGCTATAGTGATTGACCACCCTGAGTCTGGGCAACCGGCCTGCCAACTCTGTGATGCGTTGGCGAAACGCATGCAACCTGCCGTTCTGGTTCGCGTAGTACAGCATGAGCTCGGGGGTCTCGCGTTGCTGTAGCAGGGTTTCCAATAGGCTCATGAACGGTGTGATGCCGATGCCGCCTGCGATCATCACCACCGGCTGTGCGCAATCGCGCGGCAGGACGAAGCTACCGGATGGTTTTGTCAGTTCGACCAGGTCGCCTACCTTCAGTGCGTGGTGGAGGAAGCCGGACACTTTGCCTTCGAATGCGCTTCCATCCGCTGTGCGCCCTGCCTGGCGGCGCACGGCGATCGTGTAGGCGCGCCTGTCCTCCACTTCGGCGGCGCCGGTCAATGAATAGGCGCGAGTCAGCGTTTCTGCGCCATTCGATGTGTTCACGCGGATCTGCAGATGCTGGCCCGGTAGGTGGTCCGGCAACAGCCGCCCGTCCTCGGCTTCGAACTGGATTCCGAGAACGCCCTCCGCCTTGGGTTCCAGCGCAGCCACCCGGAATCGACGCCACCCAGCCCAGCCGCGCTGCCGCTCACTGACATTCGGATCTCTTTCGATGTCGCACAGGAATGATCGGTGGGCCACGGAGCCGCTGATCGGGTCGCAGTCCTCGGCAGAGATGAGGGTGTTGAAATTACTTGACGCCCTGCCCGAGGTCGGGTAACCCGGCTGGCCAATTTCAGGACAAGCTTGCCACCAGCCGTGTTCCGCGATGATCAGCCCGTGGGCGAGCGACCGGAGTAAGCGTGCGACGAAGCGCGCTTGCCCGATTCGCGTCGATATGCGCACCCAATCCCCTTCGGCGATGCCTTTTTCCGCGGCGAGGGATTCGGCGATCTCCGCGACAGGGTATGGCGCGCGCCGGCGCAGGGAAGGCAGCGAACGATGCTGGCTGTGACAGTAGTAGCCATTCTTCGCCGAACTCAGGACGTAGGGAAAGCGGCCGTGTCGCGTGCGTGCAGGATCGAGAGGACTTTCAGCCGGTTCGATGTGCGCCGGCAGCGGCGAATAGCCGTGCCGGAGCAGCCGTTCGGAATAGAGCTCCACGCGGCGGGTCTCCGTGGCGAATCCCAGCACCCCACCTTCCTCCGTGCGCCGCGTGTACTTGCGCTCCTCTGCGTCGATTCTCGCGGCCATGCCTTCTGGATGCTCCCGCAGCTGAGCCACTGATAGGCCAAGCGGCTCGAGCATGTGGTTCCACCCCGCTTCAAGGCTGCCGCCGAAAAACTCCTTCCCGAGTCCCAGTCGTGGCGCGAGATCGAAAAGCACATCAGTGTCCGATCGGCTCTCTCCCCGGGGGAGCACCATGCGCTGACGGAGTTGGACGTGCGCCGCGGCCTTGGCGTCAATCTCGAACCCAACGCGCAGTCCCTCGCGTTCCCACGGCGTGTTGATCGGCAGCAGGATGTCAGCGTAGCGCGCAGAGGGTGTCTCGAAGAGATCGCACTGCACACAGAACTCGAGCGCCGCCAGCGCAGCCTGCGCCAGGGCCGTATCGGCCTGCGCAACGGGAAGGTTGGTGCCGAATGCCATCATGGCTCGCACGCGATAGGGCTTGCCTTCCAGGATGGCCCGGTAGGTGTCGCGTGCCGTCACCCAGCCTTGCGCCGGCGGACCCAGCGGCCGCTGTTCGAGACCGAGCGCCTTAGACCGTTGGTGCGGATCCAGGAGGTCCAGAGCATTGATGACCCGATGGGGTGGCTTTCCGAAGAGCCGGTTACCGCCGGCGCGGTCGAAGCAGCCAAGGAGTGCGTAGAGCGTAGCGATTGCTCGTTCGGTCTGTGTCGCATTGGTGTGCTGCCCGACACCCGTCCACGCGTGGTAGGCGACGTTCGCGCTGCGCGCCAGCAAGTCCGCCGCCGCCACTAGCTGTTCCGCAGGTATACCGGTGATGTCGGCGACGCAGCCAGGCGCAAAGGGCTCACACTGGCGTGCGAGAAGCTCGAACGCCGGCGTGCAAGCGATCTGCCCCGCGCCAGCCTCCGATGCTGGGATGGGCACAAGGAAGTCACCGCGCAGGGCGAACTCACCCGCGCCCTGCGACGTCGCCTCCTTGGCGGTATCGTAGGCAGCCGGGGCGGACAATTTCCTGTCCCACACGACATACGCGTCTTCCGCACAATCAGGAGCAATGTCCCGCATGCGCAGGAAGCGACCCGTGTCGGTCCGCACCAAGAACGGTGCATTGGTCCATTCGCGCACGAACGCGATATCAAAACGCTCGCTGCGGATCAGCAGGCGCATGAGGCCAAGTGCGAGCGCCGCATCCGTCCCAGGCCGCACGGCCAGCCAGCTGTCCGCCTGCGTGGCGAGGGACGTGGGCCGCGGATCAACGACCATCAGACGAGCGCCTGCAGCCCGTCCGCGCTCGATCGCGTTCGCCTGTGCCAGCCAAGTGTTAGTGGGGTTGTGGCCCCAGAGCAGCACGAGGTCGGTGTTGGCGTAGTCCGCAGTGGGCATGCCGCACCCGAAAGTGAATTCGTGTGCGAAATCCTTGTGCCAGTTGCACACCTCGGTCCCGTAGCAGATGTTGGGGCTGCCGAACAGGCGCACGAAGCGCTCGATCCATTCGATGCTGTCGGAAAGCGGAGTGCCGCTAGGCGTTGTGACCGCAAACGCAACGGCCTCGGGGCCGCTCTCGCGCCGGATGGTCGCAAGCCGATCGGCGATTTCGGCGAGCGCCTCTTCCCAGCTGATCCGCTGCCAGCCGGGATCGGGGTCCGTCTTAGGGCGTGTGCGGCGCATCGGATGGAACAGCCGGTGCGGACTGTGCACGAGCTCGGGCGCTGCCCTGCCCTTCATGCACATGGACTGGCCCGTGGGGTGCAAGGGGTTTGGCGTGACCGCGACCAGGGAATCGCCCTGCACCGTGTTGATCGTGCCGCAGCGCGACCGGCAAAGCGTGCAGTAACCCGGTTTCTGTTCCATCGCGTTCACTGGATCACGGCATGACCGGCGGCAAGTACGTCAGGGTTCTGCCAAGGAACCACAACATGAACAGCACCAGTGGAACGTGAACCACGAGCTGGAGGAAGGTGAATCCAACAATGTCCCTGGCTTTGAGGGCCAGGACACCAAGCAGGGGCAGCATCCAGAACGGATTGATTAGGTTCGGCAGAGCCTCAGCAGCGTTGTAAACCTGCACTGCCCAGCCGAGGTGGACCTTCAGCTCATTGGCCGCCTGCATGACATAAGGCGCCTCGATGATCCACTTACCGCCACCGGAAGGAATGAAAAACCCAAGCAATGCCGAGTACGCGCCCATCACGACTGCGAACGTGTCTGTCGTCGACAAGCTCACGAACAGGTGCGCGATCCGGTCCGAAAGGGAAATACCTCCGTCCCCTTTTGCCGCGGTCATCATGGCTGCGATTGCGCCATACAGCGGAAACTGGATGATGACGCCGGTGGTCGCCGGAACCGCTTTCGCCACGGCCTGCAGAAAATTCCTGGGACGCCAGTGCAGCAGAAGCCCGAGCATGAGGAAAAGCAGGTTGTACGTGTTCAATGCGGAGATCGCGACCATCGGGCTCTTGCTCGAGAACTCCAGCCACAGCCAGCCGGCACCGAGTGCAACCAGCACGAGGGTCAGCAACGGGCTGTGCTCGAACCATTCACCCGGCCGCCGCGGCGCCGCATTCGGCGCGACGCGGGGCTCCATGACGTCCACTCCGAGCTTGGTTGCGCTGACCGCGTGCGCACCCACGGGCGCAGACCAAACGGCCAACAGCGTGGACACTGCAATCAGCACTGCCGCCATCAGCATGGACTGCCACAGGAAGATCGTTTCCGAAAAGGGAATGACGCCCGTGATGGCAAGAATGCTCTTTGGCAGGCTTGATGCGTTGGCCTGCAGCTGCGCGGCGGACGAACTCAGGCCGAGCGCCCATGTCGCGCCCAGCCCAAGGTATGCCGCCGCTCCAGCGGCGCGGTAGTCCATTCCGAGCTCTGTACGGCGGGCGAGCGCCCGGACATATAACGCGCTGAAGATGAGGCTGACACCCCAGTTGAGGAGCGAAAGCAACATGCTAATGCAGGCGACCCATCCCACAGCCGAACGACCGTTAGCTGGCAACGCGGCGAGGCGCGAGATCAGCTTCGCGGCAGGCGGTGACGTAGCCACTGCATAGCCCCCGATGGCGACGAGCGCCATCTGCATCGAGAACACGATGAGGCTCCAGAAGCCGTCTCCGAAGGCGCGGGCGACAGCCTGCGGCGCCGAGCCGTTAGCAAACGCCGCCAGCGCAATCAGCGCCACGGCAAGAGCCGCGAAGACGAAAGCGTCGGGGAACCAACGCTCGGCCCAGTCCGTGAAGCGCAGGCCCAATCTAGTGAGCAAAGGCGCCTGCTCCTTGTTTTCCTCACGCTGCCGTAGGTCCGGGGTAGCGGCACTTGCGGGAATGTTCGCTTTCATCATGGTGTCTCCTACTTATTGAGCCGATGGTAGGAAAATCTCGACAGAATTGAAAATTCATATAATTTGAGACGCTGTATCAATCAGATTTATTCCTCGGGACGATCATGGTGACCCTCAAGCAACTCACGCATTTCCTGGCGGTGGCGGAACTCGGCCAGGTTTCCCGGGCGGCGGACCACTGCCACGTCACCCAGCCGGCACTGACGACATCGCTGAAGAACCTAGAGTCAGAGGTCGGCGCCGAGCTGTTCGTCCGACACTCGGGAGGACTCAGGATCACGCCGCGCGGAGAAAACTTCCTGCAGCACGTACAGCACGTCTTTTCCACATTGGAGAGCGCGATCGGTGAGGCGCGCAGCGAGACGAACAGTGCTGAGGGCATGGTGAGCCTCGCCATCACGGACACTGTTTCGGGCTACCTCCTGCCGTGGCTCCTTCCAGTGATTCGTCAGCAGCTTCCCCAGGTGGAGGTGAAGCTCCAAGAGCGGAACCGGGACGAGATCGAGAAAGGCCTTCGAAGCGGCAGGCACGACTTGGCCATCGTGCTCGTCTCCAATCTTTCCGACAGCAAAGACATCGCGCGCGAGACTCTCCTGCGCTCACCACGGCGCCTCTGGACCTCGTGGGATCACCCGCTGGCGCGGCGGTCAGACGTGTCATTAAAGGAGGTAGCCGCCATGGACTACATCCTCCTGGACATGGACGAGCATGTCGACACAGTGAAGCGCTATTGGGCCCGATTCGGCCTGGAACCAAAGATCGTTTTCCGCAGCAAGTCGATTGAGGCCGTCCGCAGTTTGGTCGCTAAGAACGAGGGCGTCACCATCCTGTCGGATCTTGTCTACAGGCAGTGGTCGCACGACGGTGGCCGGATAAGACGGTGGCCGTTGACCGATTCGATCCCATCGATGGACCTGGGGCTGGCGCAGGTGCGCGGCTTAAAGCTCACACCCGCAGCGGCGGCCATGGCCCGCGTGCTAAGAATCTCGACTCGGGCGCTCAGAGGCGATATGGCTCCAGTCGCAGTGGTCTAGGACGCCAGCGGTTTCACGCGGGTGATGCCCCCTTGGCAGCGGACACGGCGCGGCGCGGCTCCAGTCCCCTCTGGCCGCAAGCGACCATATACCCGCGGACTCGCAATCCGCCGGTCGGACAGCAGATGCTGGCGGAGATCGTCTCCGCCCAGGCTGACAGCCGTGAAGGCTGTCAGCCCGTCTACATGGCCTACCCAACATGTATTCCCCAGCGCTCCCACGTCGAGACGCGTTTGCCACAGGGCGTACGTCTGGACGTCGTACCGAGCGTCGGACTATTAGTCCGTAGGTCCCTGGTTCGAGCCCAGGTCGAGGAGCCAAAATCCGGGCACGCATTCCGAAAAATTACATTGGTGCCCCACCTATCCCCCCCAACATCAAGACCCCGTACTGGCCCTCGGGGATGCAATTCGGTCCATCCGTAGGGAACAGGGCATGTCGCAAGAACGTTTGGCGCTGCTGGCCAGGTCGATCGTTCCTACCTCGGTCGGGTCGAGCGCGGGGACAACAACATAGCCATGCTCAGCTGCACAGGATTGCCGGGACCGCGTCTTCCTGGATATTTTTACAGGCTGTGGGTCTTTACAGCCGGTTAGCTTTAAGTAAGAATTCGGGAACCACAACTGCCGAGCAGGCAACACGACCCACGCAAAGCCGACGACGCGGGCGGAAGCAAAACAAAACCGGGACTCCCGCACCTGTGGAAGTCGGCTCGATCAGTGCCCTATGGGCATGCGAAGGAGCCGTGCGCCTTGGAGAATCCACTCGACGACGAAATCATCCTCTACACGAAGATCGAAGACTACGAAGCGCGGCTCGCCTTTGTGGGTCCGATGGAGGTAGAGATAGCCAACCTCGACAAGATCGTCGGGAAATATGAACTCGGCAAGCAGGAGTCGCTGTGGGCGCACTGCGGCTTGAACGGGTGCGACCGGCCACATAGGTTCGGATACATCATCCGCATGAAGGATGGTTGCGAGACCAATTGCGGACACGATTGCGGGCACCGCGAGTTCGGCGTGAACTTCGAGGAAGTGGAAGCCCAGTACAAGCGCGGCGAAGAAGTGCAGGCTCGGCGACGTGCGGCAGAAGATGTTCTGGTGCAGGCGCGTCCTTGGCTGGACGAACTCATTAGACTGCTGCCCGCCATTCGTGCCGCTGAAGGTCTAATGAACGACTTTTCAAATGACTTCCGCTGGCGCATTTCCTTCTGGGGGCAGTTGCACAAGATTGCGAAGGCGGGCGGCGGCGTGAACTTGACGGTGCGCGATGAGGATGGGAAGCTCGTGACTGAGCCGATTGGGCGCATCCATGGTTGCCGGGTGCTGATTCAGAGGCCGATCTGGAATTCCGATTACATCGCAAGTCAAGTGGTGCCTTGGTTGGAGAGCCTGTCGGCTGCGAACGCGATCGAGATTGATGAGTACACCTTCAAGAAGTCGGATGGGGTTCAAAGCATTCTTCGAGAAGCGCCCCAATTCATCGAGGATGTGACCTTATTCCTGAATCGAAACAACTTCGAACTGTTCGACAAGATGTGCATGCGCGGAATCTGCAAGCCGGGTTCGAGCGGTTGGGGCGATGCAATCCGCAAGTGGATGGGCGAGTCGCAGAGGGCCGCGTGAACGTGGCCTGGTTCATGTGCGAATGGTGTATTGAATCGTTGATTCGATACAGCGCCGCAGTGACCTAGGCCAGCTAGAAGAACGCCGTGGCCTGGAGCGCTAGCGTCCGCTGCGCGGCGGCAAACTCCGGTGCTCTGCATTGCCGGAGCTTCCCGCCCTGCTCGAGGCAACCGCCGGCAAGTACGCGACCCGGCGAGCTCCTCCGAAATTCAGTCTGTATTACGCCGGTTCAACGCCACCGCCATGTGAGGCCCTTGGACACGGTCGCGCCCGGCCGCCAGACCTGCATGAGCGAGTCGTACGATGTGGAGAACTGGACCAGCGACTGCAGCAGGCGGTCAACGCCCGTCGGCAGCTCCGCTGCCAGGTTGATACAGGCTGAAGGCGAACAAATAGTCGTCTGTCGGAAGAACAGTCGGCGCTGAGCGCACCGGCCCTTCTACCGTGGCCGGCGAGCGCTACACACAGCAGGCTGCCTTTAGCTGTTCCAACACGAACGGCCACGAGATGCGTTCTTGCTCGAGTCGCACATGGTGCCCCCAACGGTTGGTGCGGATATCTTCGTAGACAGCGAGTTCGGCGGCCGTGAGGCTCTCCGGAGACTCAGCCTTGCTCGGCTTGTCTTCACGCACCCACATCGACCGGTGCGACAAGAGAGTGTTTTCATCCATCAGAACCGAAACCATCGCGGGAAAGCGCCGTCTTGCTCTCGCCAGCGCCGTAAAGCCGTGCGTGTCTAGGTCACCCCAATAGGCTTGCAAAGACGCTTCACGTATCCAGCCGACAGCCTCAAGCTGGTCGACCGCAAGTCCGAGGCGCATGAAGGCCACGGCACCTGCGATGTCGGGAAGTGCAATACCGGTGTTCTGGTTCTCGACAACGATGCAGATGCGCGGCCGGATAGGAAGGACAGCCAGTTCGCCACTAGGCGCTTCGATGTCGCACAACCCGCCCAACTGAGTGCGCAGCTGCGGGCAAAGGACGCGAATACGCATCCGAGCGGGTTCCGTGCGCAGCCCGCAGACCTCATGGAGACCGGCCGTGTCGGGCGCATCAAGAAGGTGCCGGACCAGGTCGGTAACTGCACCACGGCGTTTTTCGACCCACTTCGTGTCAACGTCCTCGACCGGTAGCTGCCGTAGGTAAACGCCTGAGCGGGGATTGCCGAGAAACCACTGCAGGAGGTAGCCGAGTCGCTCGAAATCCTCGTCGGCGAAATCTGCCAGAACGTCGTCGCAATGGCGCGCGGCGGCACGGGAGCCTGCAAGCTTCGGGAATCGTTCGCACCATTGGGCGTACCTGCGTCTGACCCGGTCCCAGGCTACTCTGTGCCCGAGAACAGTTGCGGCCGCGTCGGCTGACGACACCACGAGACGCATGGGCAGCTCCTGGTCGCCGGAGGACCATTTCCGGCTTGCCCACTCCACCGAGCAGCCACCAGGGTCCCAAGCGCGCCAAGCCTGCACCCATTCGCGCGTACTCCCCAGGCGCGGGAACACATCCTTTTCGGTCAGGTCATGAAGAATTACTATGAACGGCCAGCTCTCTTCCCTCGGAGCGACAAGCCAATTGGCATGGTGCGCGTCCCACTTCTTCCGGAGGAGATCCAAGGCTTGCTGCGGAGTAAGCCGCTTCGGCTCGCTCATGCAGCAGCCTCACCTGCGGCTGCTTCGGTGGCGTCCGCCGCCAGTTCCTCCGCTAGCACCTCCTGGACCTCCAATGGCAGGTCGAGGCGGCCCGTCTGGTCAACATAGGTGATGGCGAGAGCCTCGGAGTGCTTGCGGTCGCGGATGCTCACAAACGTCCCACCGCCGATAAAGGGCTCCAATGCCATCACGTTCTTAACTGGTGTGGCTGCGACAACCTGAAAGCCAAAGCTCTTGAAAATGTTCATCACCATTGCGGTGAACTCGTTGTCAGCGCGGTCGAACGCTTCATCCATGACTACGGTCGAATAAGTGGGCCAGACACCCTCCTCGCCGGCCAGCTGGTAGCGCAGGGCAGCAGCCAGCACGGTGGTCGTGAGCTTTTGGCGCTGTCCACCAGACTTTCCTGCGCCGCTGTCGTAGGTTTCGACTTCAATTCCCGTGTCGTCAAACTCAGTCGCGGAGAAGACTACGTGCTGCCGCACGTCCAGCACGAGACTGCGCCATTTGACGTCGGCGGTCTGCTGGCTGCCAAGGCGCTGCACGACCGCGTTCAGGGCGGAAAAACGCCGCTCCATTTCCTCGTCGTCATCCTCCTTGAAGCTGTGGCTTAGAGCGGTCTTCAGCTGGCCGCGGAACTCAATCACTTCCTGCGTGGGCTTGTCCTCGTAGTTGATTTTCAGATACGTGTTCTCGTTGAACGCGCAGCGTCGCAGGCTCTCGTTGACCTGCTCCATCCGCTCGCCGATGTTGCGGCGCTCTTGGTCGAGTTTTGCGTGCAGCACGGCCAGGTTCTGGTCGCTCTGCTCGCGCAGCAGCGCCTTGAAGCGTGCGACGTATTCGTGCAAGCCGTCTGTCTCCAGGCGCTCGAGCTTGGCCATGAAGTCAGGTGCCGACTCCATCTTGGCATCCAGCCCTTTAGCCTCGGCTTCCCACTTCGTGCAGAACACGAAAAGCTTGTGCTCGATGGTCTGCTTAATGTCCGCAGCCTTGGCCGTCGCGGTGTTTTCGCCCTCGCCGATGGCTCGCATCATCGCCGTACACGCCGAGTCGATTTGGTCCGCAGTGAGCTTCTTGCCGGTGGCGTCAAAGCGCACCTGCAGGCGTTCCTGCTGGTTGGGCGTCAGACGTACCGCCAGCGCATCGGCCGGGATTTCGTCAAGCTTCTTCTTGGCCCTGTCGGCATCGCGTACCACGTCCCCGAGGTCGCCTTCGGCCCTCTGGCGAGCCTTGGTGGCCTTGTCCCAGGTCTCGCGCTGGCTGTCGACCTTCTTTTCCAGCTCTGACAGCTGCGGCCGCGCCTTGAACTCCTGCTCGATGCGGTCCTTTAGCGCCTTGATTTCGCCCAGCAAAGCAGCGACATTGGTGTTTTCCCAGGTGACGTTCACAAGCGTCTGGCAGTGGTAGACCTGGTCGCTCTCCTTCTTGATCGTTTCGCGGCCCTTCTCCAGCGCCTTGGTCGCCTTGTCGATGGCAGTGCCCGTCTCGGCGGCCTCCTTCTCGTAGACCGCGCGCTTGTCTATATTGGAAAAGCCAAGCACCCAGCTGCCGCGCTCGTTGATGCGCTTACGGTCATCCTTCTCGTGCCGGCTGCGACTGTGCTTGACCTGGCCTGCGATGGTGACGCCCTTTTCCAACGTGCGCAGCTCGTCCGGGCTCTCCACGCACGCGTAATCGAAGCGACGCAGCTCTTCGCTCACCCACTCGCGGTGCTTGGGCGCAATGTCCAGCTTTCGCAGCAGAGAGTTCGCCGCCGGCTGGGTGACTGGTGCCTGGCTGGCGCGAGCCGTCATGCGCAGGTACACCAAGCGTTGACCGAGGTGCGTGCGGTCTACGTACGCGGCGACTTCCCGGTAGTAGCGCTCCTCGACCAGCAGCGAGGTTGCAAAGCCGCCAAGAACGCGTTCAATGGCGCCGGTCCAGTCCGATTCCTTGGCCTTGACCTGCAGCAGCTCGCCCACGAACGGCAGGTCCTCTTCAGGAATGCTCAGCTCGTGGCACAGCTTTTCGCGCACGCCCAGGAGATGCGAGGGCATGTTGGAGGTGCGTCCCTCCAGCGCCTTCAGTTCCTTAGCCAGCAGGCCAAAGCGCTCCTCGACGATGCGCTTTTCCCCCTTCAGACGGTCCAGCAGTTGCTCATGACGCTCGGCCATCGCATCGCGGCCGTCCAGCGCGGCCTTAGCCTCCGCCTGGGTTTCGGCGAAGCTCTCTGGCGCCCCAGGCATCGCCCAATCCAACGCCCGGCAGGCGGCCGCCATGCGGTCGTGATTGCCTGAGACCTCCGGCAGTCGCACTCGCTCGGCCCGGTCCAGCTGTCCCTGCAAGTCCGCCAGCAGGTTGCCGCCGGCTCCCGCGCGCATCGCCAAGTAGGCGTTGTATTGGGCCTCCTCCCGCTTTTCTTTGGTCTTGAGCTCAGCGATGCGCGCTCCTAGGCCCTCTGCCTTGGTGGAGAGCTCGTCCATCTGCGTCTGCAGCAGGTCCCGGCGGTGCTGCTCGCGCCAGTAGTCCACGCCTGCACGCTCTTCAGAGAGGAGTGACAGGAGCGTCTTGGTCGACTCGTACTGCTCCAGCGCTTCCTGAACGGGACGCAGCGACTCAATTTGCAGCCGCGCGGTTAGCACCGCCTCGTGGGCGGAGTTGAGCACCTGGAACTCGTTTACCAGCGTCTCGGCCACGGTGAACGTCTCCGGCGAGTCGAGCATGAAGTCCCGCAAGAACTTGTTAAGGTCACCGAGGTCTTTCGCCGACTGTGTTTTGTGCAGTAGTCGCAGCGCCCGGTCGCTCTTGATGTCGAACTGGCGAGTGAAGCGAGTCTGGTATCCGCTGAATTCGTCCGTGAAATGCACATCCGACAGCTTCGCCTTCAATCGTCGAACCTCGAAGCCGGTGCCCTCATCCTTAAAGAACTGCAGCTCGCGCAAATGGAAATCACGCTCGGTGATGAAGAAGAGGCGGTGAACGTCGGACTCCGCCGAACCGCTCCCCTTAATCCAGAGAATGCGCCCGAGCACAATGGTGCGGCCGGTGCCGTCCTGATAGGTCTCTGACAGCGCGGACCACGTCGTGCCTGTGCGCAGATATCTCTTAACCTTTTCGCCCTCTTCGCCGGTCTGCGTCGCCCAAGCGCCACGGACGTACGTGGCGAGGCTGCGGTCCCCTGAGCCCTTTTCCGAGCTGCGAGCTGCGGTGTTGAAGTCAAGCCAACGGGGCGGCGTGAGAAGCGACGTGTGGCCGTCAAGAAGAGTCGATTTGCCGGAGCCTGAGGGCCCCAGCACCAAGTGGCCCTGCGAGGCAATGTGAATTTCGCGCAGCTTATCGAACGTACCCCAGTTGTAGGTCTGAATTCGGCGCAGCTGGAACTGAAGCTCCCGACCGGGCTGAACCGCCAGGGAGGCTTGACGGGAAGCCGCGAGCGTTGGGGGCTCGGCAGTCGAGGTTGCGTCCATCAGTGTGTTTCCTCCGACGCAGGAGTGGCGTCAACCGGCAGGTGACGACGAAAGGCTTCCGTGAGCGCTCGGATTTCCTCGACCGGGAACAGCAGGCGCAGGCTAGCGGAGACTTCGAAACGGTCGTCCGCTCCGGGAAGTTTCAGAAGCACCCCAAGCTTCTTGGCCTTGTCAATGGCTCCTTCCATCTGACGCCCGAACCTCGACATGTCGACGTTGTCGCTGCGCTCGTATGCCTTCAGGTACTCGGTCATCTCCAGCTGGTCAACGACCGCCCGCTCGGCCTGCGCCTCCGAGTGCGTGAGCTTCTGCCGCAGAAACAGCAGCAGCACCGATTCGATGAAGCTGAGGCTCTGCTTGCGAAGCAGGATGGGCACATCCACCTCGTCGGAGACTACTTGGCGTGTGAAGGCCACCTTTGCTTCGTTATCAACCACCAGCCCGAGAAAGATGTCGTGTAGTCGGGATTTAAGGTCCCTCTCGTACCGCTTGAAGACCTCC
This sequence comes from Caenimonas soli, assembly GCF_013155545.1. GTDB lineage: Bacteria > Pseudomonadota > Gammaproteobacteria > Burkholderiales > Burkholderiaceae_C > Ramlibacter > Ramlibacter soli. The sequence continues at coordinate 284,845 of NZ_JABJVV010000008.1, forward strand.
CAAAGCTTCTCGTGCCGACGCGCATCCAATGACGGTCCTTGCAGGAGGCGAACCAACACCCGGCGCGCCGGTACCGGCAGCGTTCCGGTGTCGCCGGCGAACCGCGCCTCGTTCTCCAAAGCTGTATCGCCTTGGCCCTCGGCGCTGAAGTCGAAGTCCTCGGAGTCGCTGTCAACGGGCGAATTCACGTTCTTTATCCTTCAAGAAGTACACCGCAGGAACGACGGCGCTTCGCGCCACTGAATCCATTCCCTTCCAGCTTACCTGCACGTTGCTGTGGGTGACCTGCCCGTGTCGCAGCGCCAGGTAGATGTAGCCAACGACAGAACCTAGCCCTTGGGTCGCCGGATAGACCCGCAGCAGTTCTTCGATGCCCACAACTTGGGACTGCTGAAGACGCTCGTAGATGTTGCGGCGAAGGATGCCGAAGTCGATTTCGGAGTTGCGCACCATGCTCGCGATGTCCTGCAAGCTCATACTCGATTCCGTTGCATCCTCCATTCCGCCCGGCGCGGCTTGGCCTGCCAAGTCAAAAAGGCGCCACTGGGCTGCAGAGCGCAGCTGCGCGCTAGGCAGCCACAGCGAGAAACCGACGTCCTGATTGGGCCGCAGTCGCTCCTTGACCGCCAAAGCGTCGCGCTGCGACTCCCGCAGAACCGCATTGAACCGGCGTTGTTCGAGGTACTCCCGGCTTTGGACGAAGGTGCGCAAGCTGCGCGAGAAGGTCTGCAATACCTCATGCACGTTGCCGCCCTCGTCGAGCAGCCGGCTCGTGAGGTTGCGCAGGAAACGTTTCTCGCCGACCCCGAGCTGGTTGGCAAATTCTCGCGTCACAACCTCAGTCAGCGATTCAGAGAAGATGGTGGACTGCTCGATATCGGTGAGCAGGCGCCAGAAGGCATAAAAGGTCTTACCCGCCGGAGTCTCGCCAATGAGGTCCATGCCGGCGAACAGCTGCTCCAGAACCTGTCCGCGGCTGCCCTCGTTGTTCAGGAGGTCTCCCCGCAGTTGCCGATTGAGCTGGTCAAAATCCTCGCGGACGCGACGGAAGTCCGCTACCAGTTCATCAGCCAAACCGATGATGTCGCGCGCACGCTCCAAGGCACGTTCTGTGGGCAGTGTGTCCACCACGCCCCGCCCGATCTGTTCCAATTGCCTGTCGATTCGGTCGCGCTCGGCCAACAAAGCGGCGCGTCTGCTTGCTGGGTCGGGGTTCGTGTCCTCGGCCAACTTCGTGAGCTGCTGCATGACGGTGGCCAGCCGACTTTCTGTGGCCAGCGCGCGCGGTTGCAGCACACCCTGCAGAAAGCGAATTGCAGTGACCGCGTCGGTCGTAAGTTCGTACTGTTCTTCCTGGGCGCCAGGGGGCAATCGCCGCGTGAGCCATCCTTCAGCCAGCCACAGGGCCAAGTAAGCCTGGCCGCTCTGCGCCATATCCTCGCCCGACTGCTTGAGCTGCTGCAATTCCTGCTGGAGCTTCTCAAGCAGCACAGAGGCTGGAACGACCTTTTCCTCTCCCAAGAGCAAGTCCTGTAGCACCCCCAGCACCAAGGGAGCCTTGTCAGAGGCGAGAAGCTTCCACAAGGGCTGTTCCCGCAGCTGACGCAGCTGCGCGATTGTCTTGAGTGCGCTCACCTGTTCACCACCGAATTTCTCGATGAACAGGTCCAGGGCGGAGCATGGCCAGCATGGCCAAATTCTTTCGCAGCCACTAGGTCAAATAGCGTCCGAGTGACCGAACCAGGTCTACGCTCGCTTCCGCATGCATGGGTTCGCAGCATGTGGCGCATGGCGATTCTCAGAGTACCGCCAGATCAGCGCGGGCCTGGGCGAGTTCTCGGGCTGCGTTTTCCGCCTGCGCCCGCAGCTGATTCGCTCGGGCAGTAGTTTTTTGGGTGAAACCGGCGAGCTCGGCCGGACCGGCAGCGAGCACTCCTTCTATGGCTTTCCGGCGAGCCGTGTACTTCGCACGGACCGCATTCCGGTCGGCTTCTGTGACCGCGGTGTTCGGGTTGAACGTGAACCGGCGCTCACAGCTCGCCCGCCAGTCCATGACTGCGCGCGTCAGGTTCGGGCCGAACCCTTTCACCTGCATCACAGCGCCTCGCGTCACGTCAGCGGCTGTTTCGATGCCAAACGATTTCAGGGCGCTCTTGCGCCCAGCTCCGACACCCGGAATGTCTGCGCTGTCGATAAAAAACCCGTCCAGGAACTTCTGTTTCTGCCGGTCCTGGGCCGTGCTCTTGAGTTGCTCGAGTTCCCTCGCCTCCGCCTGGGACAGCTGTTCGTATTCGACCTTGAGTTTCTCCAGCGCGGAGCGCTTGGCCAGGAACCCCTCGGGACCGGCCTCCTGCCTCAGTTTGCCGACCAGGTCGTTGTACGTGCGCTCTGCTTGTTCGACGGAGTACTTGCGCCCTGAACGCTCGCGGATGCGCTCGGGCGACTCCTTGGGCTTTCGATTGGCAAAGGCGAACCACGTCACCCCACCCCACAGCAGCCAAGCCTTCGGAAAGATGAAAAACATGACCACGCAGAACGCAATCGTGAGGTCCGCACCCAGCGTGCTGCCCTTCTGAGCAGCAGCGCCGGTCACAGACCTGCCTTGGGGTGAGTAGGACCGCGGGTCAGGAACTGCGAGCGCCGGCGGCGGAGTGACTGCTGTGATTCGGGCCCAGACCTGGGTGAGCATGAAACCGTTGCCCGCGTGGGTGACCGTGCTACCCAAGTCTATGAAGTAGACGATGCCCTTCTGCTCGAGGGCACACCATGGACAGGCGCTCAAGTGCCCGGGGAAGACGTGAGTCCTGGAGGACGCGCACTTCTTCAGGTGCTGCCGCTGTGCGTCCAGCGCCTGAACCCACTGGGAGGCGGTCGGCCGGCCCGAATTCGTCCCACGCTCCGTGAATGCCTGGTGGAACATGGCCTCCATCGCGTCCGGAACCATCGACAAGCTGATGGAGCCGGGCGGAGGGCCAATTCCTCGGTTCTGCGCGTCTCGGGCGTACGCGTACCGAAACTCCTTGATGTCAGTCTCAAGCGCGTCCCCAACGCCTTTGCGCAAAGGAACGCCCGAATAGGGATGTCTGCCTCCGAACAGCACGTGAAAGATAAGGAGCGCCAGGCCGAAATTGTCGTGATTCGATGTCCTGGTGACGCCCTTGAAAGAGGAGATGCCCTGAAGCTCCGGCGGCGTGAAGTGCGAAACGCCAACCTCACACAGATGCACAGTGTCCTTGGCGCGAATCTGGTACGAGTCGCTATCGATGAGGACGACCTGGCTGTCCCCTCCCACCATGACGTTGCCTTGGTTCACGTCGCCCAGGACGTGGCCATGCGAGTGCAGCGTGTCGAACGCAGCCGCGGTGTTTCGGGCGACATAGAGCAGGAAGTCCCAGCCCACGTTCGGCCGCTGCTGCCGACGGTGCTTCGGTCCGTAGACCATGTGAACGGGGTCACGGCCAGTCACCTTGGCCATGAGGAACCCCACCACGGCCCCGCCCTTTTGCTTGTGCAGAGTGTCCTGGGGCCAGGCGGCGTACTTCAAGAGGCTGGCGTCCGCAGCCTGCGTCATGAAGGCCAGTTTCGATTGCTTCTTGGCATCCGGCGGCGACAAATACACCTTCGCGACAAAACCCGGGGCGCCCGGAGTCTCATACACGGCACCCTCGCCTCCACGACCGAGCTCGTGGCCTATCTGGATGGGGTTTCCGCGCGAGTTGAACAAGATGCCGCCTCTGCTTCGTCAGGGCACCAGGAGCGCTAAGGCCAGCGTCTTGTCATCGTCCGTGCGCTCGTTGACTCTTTCGCTGTTCAGGAAATCAACAAGCGCCGCAGCGAGCTCGTCCTCCTTGCCTTCTCCCACTGACGAGAGCACCTTGTAGAACGGAGCGAAGAAGGGCTCATGCGCCGTGTTGGTGGACATGTTCAGCGCAAGCCGCTGCAGTCCGTCGCTGAACGCGGCAACCTTGGTCACCTGCACTTGGTACACCCGAGACTTCAACACTGTCACTGCGTCGTCATCGGTTACGAAGTGGGTCATGTTGGCGTACTCGCCAGTCATGGGCTCCACCGCAAGCTCCAGCCCCTGCCCTGCATCCAGAACGATGCCGCCGTCTCCAATCTGAAAAACCAAGGCAGCGGTGGGGAGCACGATGGCGCCCAGAAACGTGCAGGCAAAGTCCCGGGCGACTAGCCCTTCTGCTGCTGCCAGGTGGTAGACGTGTTCGCGGACCGCAGTGACACAGCCGACCGCCCACTCATCGCTCAAGCCGAACTCGACTTGCGCCACGTATTGCTCGAGGTACTTCGCTGCAGCCTGGATGGCTTCGTCAGCGCCCTTGCCCCCATGGCTAGCACTCCCTGCTCCGTCAGCGACAAAAACCGACAGCAGCGGCAGTCCACCAGCAGTCTGGTGGATTTGCGCCCAGCAACTGTCCTCGCAAGGTTTACCGCTTGAGGTGTGTGAAGTTCCGGGCTGTGAAGTGGCTACTACCCGCCAGCTCACACGGAGGTCCAGCCGGAAGGCGGAGTCAGCGCGACGTCAGTGCCGGGGGTCGATTGCGAGACCGACTTAAGCGAGCTCGAAAGCCACTTGAACATGTCGCGGAATCGCAGGCCGTCCAACGACAGAGGTTCACGCAGGCTGATTTGGCTCAGGACATCCATGTTTGCACCCTTCACACCCACAGCGAAGAAGGCGAATTTCTTGCTACTGTCGCCTTCACGCACGGCGGCCGCTGCTGTTTTCCACTCGTCTGTCGGGCCACCGTCGGTGATAAGGAAAATCCAGGGACGGTAGTACGAGATGCCATTCTTCTTGTACTCCGCCTTGCGGTCGTCGACCATCTGAAGCGCTTGGTGAATGGCCGCCCCCATTGGGGTGTCGCCTTGGCTATGCAGCTGCGGAGCAATGAACGACTCTGCGCCGGTGAATGGCATCTCAATGCGCACCGGACCAAACGTGACGATTCCCACTTCGACGCGCTTCATGGCGAGGGAATCAGCGCAAAGCTCGTCTCGAAACAGCGTCAGACCGGAATTCAGCTCATTGATGGGAGCGCCTTGCATTGAGCCGGACACATCGAGGAGGAGCACGCAAGGGCATCGCGGCTCGGGGTTGTCGGCGAACTCGCCGGCACCAAATGAAATCTGCTCAGTCAACGTACTTCCTTTCAAATCGTTGCTATCGTCACTCTCGGCACGGGGTCACCGCCGCCCGCCAAACAGCGACTTGAGCAAGCTCCAGAAGCTGAATGTCGTTCGGGAGTACACGCGGTTGTACGCAGCACGCTTCGGGTTAGTCAGCCAGCCCCATCCACGTGGAGCCTTGACACCGAGGCTGTGCGCTATGAACCGTTTGGGCGACGTGCGTGCCGCAATCATCTTCTTGATGGATGGCTTACGCATGCCGAACTTCATGACACTCCCTCCGAATGCATAGTAGAACCCCATCTACATTTTGTTGCAAGGAACCTTTAACACTCGCCTTGATTGACGCGCCTTGATTAAATACTTTTGTTTCAATGCGTCCTCTGTTCGCCTGCTACTCGACGCCCACACGAATGGGGTCGTCCGTGAGGCGGGGATGCAGAGGCTGTAAAAGTGCTAGATGCGACGACGCGTCAACAGTACGAAGTTCGCTGTGCAGGAATAGATGCCCAAGAGAGGCGCCAACCCTTCGGCAACCGCTCCCGATAGGCACTGGGGAACATGGGTATTTCGGCGCCAAGTGAGCGGGAATGGCACAAGAAGGACCGCTATCAACGCCTTGTGGGGCTGGTGTGGGTTTGAGATTTTCAGGCCATCGTCGACTTCGATTCCCAAGTAGCCGACGGGTGCTTTCCAGACATTTGCGCGATGGCAATAGAGGCATGGCCGCTTTGCCCTAAAGGGACGCTTCAACAATCCACCCTGTCGGCTCTATTGGGAAGGACCTTTGCTATCGCTGCTGATGCTGCCGACCGGATCTCATTGCTGGGGTGTGGGGGAAGAAGTCATTCTTCAGTTCCTTCTCGGCTTGCATCATCTGCCTCTCGGGGTGAACAAATCGCGATTTTGATGAGGCGGCCAAGCCCATGCGTCTCAGACGCACAGCTAATACAGCGCTCCGGCGGAACCACCGTCCGCCACTCTCGCAAGGGATTAGCGGGCACGTTACTGACGGTTCAGTCGAGCCAGCATCGATTGCGGTGACCGAACGCGCCCCTTCAAAGTTCCCGATGCGCGTCCACACTAGTGTCGAGGGGCTCGGCCACGTCCCTGCTACGCCGAACCTTCGGGCTGTGAATCCGCTAGTGCATGGTCAACGCGCATACGTTGCCCTCCCCTAAGTAGAGGTAGCGGAACTGGTCGTTTTCGGCTAAAAAGCGTTCGAACAGCAAGGGGGTCCAATGGCAGACGACACGGTTCCGGGCGATACCGATGCCCATGCGAAGGGGGAGTACTTCTTCCTAGACATGGGGCGAGAGCAGTACGGTGAGTGCACCGTCGTTCGATTTGGCAAGAAGTGCGTGCTCATCGACGGCGCGCACTACGGCGACATCGATGGCCAAGACGAGTCCGCCTCAGTCCCTGAGCAGCTCGCCGAAATCTTCGGGAAAGAGGCCCCGTTTCACTTTGACCTAGTCGTCGTCACGCACTGCCACGCGGACCACATCGGTTGTCTTCCCCAGTTGGTACAGGAAGGCATCGTCACGGCCGACTGGGCGCTGATCACTCACCCCGAACTCGGGTTCGGAAGGTCCGCAGACCCGGACGACACGCATGCCGACCTCGCTGACCCGAGGGCGGCGGCGCTGGCAGCCCTACTTCGTGAAGAGGACATGACGTTCCTTTCGGACGCCGCGCTCGAACGATTTGCGGACGCTGTCAAGGGCGTCGAGGCGCGATACATAGAGTTCATTGACGCTCTCACTGAAAAGGGAACGACCGTAATCGAATACGAGGGTGAACCGCTGCCAGAAGATCTTGTCAAGCAACTGAAGCCCACCGGCATTCGGTTACTTGGCCCATCTACGAAGCAGCTTCTCTTGTGCACGGAGCAAATCGGGCGCACCAATAAAGATGCAGCTGATGCAGTGAAGGATGTGTTGGCGAACGATCCTGAGATTGATGAAATCGGCCTCTACCGACGTCTTTTGCAGCAGCTGGATGACTCCGCTGATGGCGGATACGGGCGCGGCGCGGCAATGAACTGCCAGAGCATTACCTTTGCATTCGGCCCTCCAGAGGAGCGTGTATTGCTCGCCGGGGACATGCAATTCGCCGACCCTGACGTGAGGGGTGTCGACGTGGAAATGGATGCATTGCGTCAGATCGTGCGTGATGCCGGCCCGTACGTGATGTTCAAGACGACCCATCACACAAGCCACAACGGCGTCGACGTATCGGTACTCAAGGAGCTGGGCAATCCTGCCCTGATTGTCCACAGCGGCGGGTGGAACGATCCAAAGCATCCCGATCCTTCGACGCTCGAGACCTTGAAGAGCCGTCGTGCCAAGATTAAGTTCGCTCGCACGGACCGCAACGGAATGATCTGCGTGCGCCCGCATATGCCGGTCGACAAGGCTATTGCGTACGCGGACGGAAAGCTGAACGATTTCTCTGACAACGCGCGGGACGTGGCACCGCCTCCGGCCGGCGGGATCGTCACGATTGCACCAACTTTGCCTGGTTCAGTCCTTCCGCCGCCAGCGCCACAACAACCATCGCTGAGCACGCCGCAGATCGTCATCATCAACCTCCCGCCGGGGCCGGTCGACATGAGCGTGGCGGGCGTTGAGATCGCGGTGAGGACTCCAGGCCAGCTGGCCTCGGTACTAGGCCCCCGAAGCGGCCCAGCGGATCCTCAGGGGATGCCCGTTTTGGCGAGTGGGCGGACTACCCTACCGCCACTTCTGTTTGTCACCAACTCGGACGCACTCCGGGCGAGCATTGGGCAAAAAGGCGCAGGTACCGCACTGGCAATGATTGGCGGTCCGCACGAGCTGCTCGATTTCAAGGGGACAGCACAGGCAACGGCAGATCAGGTCCGAACAAAGCTGGGAGGGGGCCGATATGCAGGCGTCGTCATTCTTGGCGGATACGATGTGGTGCCCAGCCATATCGTGGACGTACTCGACCCTTCGGTGCGCCAGGCGCTGGGCAGCGCTGTCTACGACGATCACGACCACTACTACGTGTGGTCCGACGAGTTGTATACCGACTCCGACGGTGATCTGAGTGGCGAGTTTCCAGTATCTCGGATACCTGATGGTAAGGACGCCAGCTTGCTCATACGCGGTTTGTCCAGTCGGGGTATCGAGGGCAAGGACTCATTCGGCATCCGCAACATTCGGCGACCATTCGCCGAGAAGGTCTGGAGCGACTCAGGCCCTGGGCAGCTCGAAGTGAGCGAGACTTTCACCAGCGGACTTCTGCAAGGGCGTTCTCTGACCGGCGGATACCACTATCACATGCTGCACGGCAGCGATGTCGATGGCACGGAGTTCACCGGTGAGTACCTTAGCCGCCGTGGTGGATCGCCAGTTGCGTTCAATGTGGCGAGCGTGCCCAGACCGTTTGGCGGCGTGGTGTTCTCGGGTTGCTGCTGGGGCGCGTTACCCGTCGACAGGAAGGCAAAGGATGCTGCGCTTACTGGCGTGCGGGGTAGAACTGCATCCGAATCCATCGCGTTGTCCTATCTTGATGCGGGAGCGAACGCCTTTGTAGGATGTACCGGATCGCACTATTCTGGTCCTGACACCACGCCGGCTCTCAACTACGCGATGGACTTCCACAAGGCCTTCTGGGCTCTGATTCGAGGCTCAGATGCCTCTGCTGCCAAGGCTCTGCATGAGGCGAGGTTGCAATTTGGCAAGCAAATAGTTCAAAAAAGCGCTACTCTGGACGAGATTGACCTAGCACGCCGCTTGAAGAATCGTTCACAATTCACATGTTTAGGTTTGGGCTGGTAAACCTGTTAGGAGGCGCTTATGGCCACGAGAAATGGAACCAACAGGGAAGTGCAAGTCGCATTGAGTCGCGACTTGCCTGATTGGAAAGTAAGTGCGTCGCAAGGGCATCAGGACGAGAGCGACACCGCAGCTGCGAACGTTTCGCAGCGAGTCGCGGGTATCGATGAACTGAAGAAGAAATTTCTGGGAAAGAGGACCTTCGTTCGTGGTGCGAACCTACGCCAACCGCCCGCAGACGGCACGGTCGTAGTCGATGCACCGAAGAAAAAGAAGGGCGTTGTGACTGTCCGGATCGAACCCAAGACCGGCGGCGCCGCAAAGGTCGCTGACTTTCGCAACGGCAAGATCACAATCGTTCAAGGCTAGCTGTGATGTTTCAATAGGTTGTTCACCCGGAAGAGTCTGGGAGACTGGAGTTACGACGCTTCAGCACTCTCAGAGGAATTCCCCCGGATGAACAGCCATAAGAATGCCAGATTGACCTTCGAGGGTCGCAAATTGCTTGTTGAACGCATTTCTGTCCTGGGGCTGATGCCCGCGGCCGAGGCCGCGGGCATCAGCCGCCAGACTGCGCGCAAGTGGCTTCGGCGCTTTGAACAAGGCGGCGAGAACAGCTTGAGGGATCGCAGTTCGCGTCCGGCGCGCACGCGCAGTACCGTGG
>NZ_JABJVV010000009.1 GCF_013155545.1 Caenimonas soli
TGATGACCACGTCGGCCTGGGCCACCCGCTTGGCGACCTCGGCCTTTTGGCGGTCCAGCCAGCTTTGCGGCATGGGCCGGGCGTAGCCGCCCACGCCTTCGGCGGCTTCCTTTTCTTCCTGGGTCTCGTAGGGCACGTCGATGAACTTGGCGCCCAAGGATTCGACCTGCTCTTTGACCGAAGGACGCACGTCCGAGGCCTCGATCACGGCGCCCAGGCGCTTGGCGGTGGCGATGGCCTGCAGGCCGGCCACGCCCACGCCCAGGATCACCACGCGGGCGGCTTTCACCGTGCCGGCGGCCGTCATCAGCATCGGAAAGAAGCGCTGGTAGAGGTTGGAGGCGATCATCACGGCCTTGTAGCCGGCGATGTTGGCCTGCGAGGACAGCACGTCCATGCTCTGGGCGCGGGTGGTGCGCGGGGCCGCCTCCAGCGCGAAGCCGGTCAGGCCGGCCCCGGCCAGGCGCTGCAGGCCCTCGGCGTCGAAGGGATTGAGCATGCCCACCACGGTGGTGGCCGGCTTCATCAGCGCGACTTCGCCGTCCGCGGCATTGCGCACTTTGAGCACCAGCTCGCAGCCGAAGGCGCCGGCCGCGTCGGTGATCTCGCAGCCGGCCGCCTGGAAGGCCTCGTCGGTGATGCTGGCCGAAAGGCCCGCGCCCGACTGGACCCGCAAGGTGTGGCCCTGCGCCTTCAATTTCTTGGCCGTCTCGGGGGTGACGGCAACACGGGTTTCACCCGCCGTGGTTTCGGCGGGAACGCCAATCAACATCCAGGCTCTCCTCGAAATGAAAACGGCGCTTTGCTCAAGCTCTTCTCCTTTATCGGTTGACTTTCCATCATTGCGGCGGTAGTCTATCATAACACCGTTAAGTTGATGTTCCCATGCCTATCTCTACAGCCACCCCGCCGGAAATCCCACCATCCAACGGACGTGGAGGATCGAGGCTGAGACAAAGCGAGGTTCGGCGCATCAAGGCCCGGGACGGTTCCTGGCTCTTGCGCTGGCCGGAGCACGACGGCATGCTCGAGCCAGGAGAAGCGGCTGCCGACGCCCCGGTCACGCGCCAAGTTGCGAACGTGGTCGACTGGTTGCCAGTCTGGGCCGCGACCCATCCAGATCGGATTTTCCTGGCTGAGCGCGAGCGCGGCGGGGAATGGAAGACGGTGACATACAGCCAGGCGTGGCGGAACGTCCAACAGATTGGCACGGCACTGCTGGGATACAAAGGCCCGGAAACCCGGCCCGTCGTCGCGATTCTCACCGGCAATTCCGTCCGCCAGGCCCTGCTCACCTTTGCCGCGATGTATGTCGGGATGGCTATCGCCCCGGTCTCGCCCGCCTATGGAGTGAGCAAGGAGTTCGGGCGCCTGAAGACGGTGCTCGACGCACTGCGCCCGCAGATGTTCTATTGCGAAGACGCCGGCCCCTACACCTTGGCGCTCCAGGCCCTGCGGATACCGTTGGCCTCGTGCTATAGCGCCAGTGATATCGACCGCTGGTGCAACGAAGATGCGCCCCTGAATCCGGCGGCGCTGGCGGCCGCGCACCAGGAGGCGCGCGGCGACCGGTTGGCCAAGGTGATGTTCACCTCCGGATCGACCGGCCTGCCCAAGGGCGTGCCCATGACCCACGCCATGCTGGCAAGCGCCCAGGCCACTTCGGCATCTAACCTGGTGGACATCCCGCGAGAGCCTCAGACCTACCTGGAATGGCTGCCTTGGCATCACGTCATGGGCGGCAACATCAACCTGCACCGCCTGCTGCGCTTCGGCGGCAGCGCTTGGCTGGACGCCGGAAAACCCGTGCCGGGCCGCTTCGATCAAACACTCAAGAATCTGCGGGAGATCGCGCCCACGTTCTATTTCAATGTCCCGCTGGGGTATTCGATGCTGCTGCCCGCGCTCGAGCAGGACGCGGAGCTGGCCGCAAAGTTCTTCAGCCGCCTCGAGTATCTTTCGTACGGCGGCGCGCAAATCGGCGCAGATGTCGCCGAGCGGCTGGACAGGCTTGCGCTTCGCTACACCGGTAACCGTATCCCTATCACCTCTGGATATGGCGCCACCGAAACAAGCGGACCCGGCCTCAGCACCGGGCCCGGCATGCCCAGTGCCGGCGCCTTGGGCTTGCCCGCCCCCGGCGTGGCCGCCAAGCTGGTACCTGCTGAAGATCGTTACGAACTACGGCTGGCAGGTGAGAGCGTGCGCGGCGTCTACCTCGATGCGGGCGCTTCGTGCGCCTCGGCGGTCGACGAAGAGGGGTTCTATTGCACAGGCGACGCAGTTAGCTGGGTCGACGAAACCGATCCGTTGAAGGGGCTGGCATTCGCCGGCCGGATCTCGGAAGACTTCAAGCTGACATCCGGAACCTGGGTGAACGTCGGAGCCCTGAGGCTGCGCCTGATCGCTGCGCTCGCTCCGCTGGTGAGCGACGCCGCTATCGCAGGACATGGCCGCGACTGCGTGGCTGCATTGCTCTTCATGAATGAGTCGGCCTGCAGAGCCGCCTTCCCCGACGCCGCGGCCTTACCGCGCGAAGCATTGACAAAACACCTGCCGCTGGTCGCACGGATCGGCCACCTGCTGACCCAGCTGAACAGCGGTGCGAAGGGGTCGAGCCATTGCGTTCAACGCGCCTCTTTCCTGGCGGATTCCCCCAGTCCAGAGCACTTCGAGATCACTGACAAGGGCTACCTGAACCAGCGGCGCGTGCTGGAACGGCGGGCATCGGCGGTCGAGCTGCTGTACGCCGAACCGGCCGGGCGCGACATTGCGGCAAGTGCCCGAGATATCGTCTTGACGTCTCCATCTTAACAGCGTATAGTTTCTCAAATGAATGCAACGGCAAACACCGCGAACCGCTATCTGGCAGACCTGCAGGTCGGTGAACGATGGGTCAATTCGCCCATCGCCATTTCCGAGCAGGACATCATTGAATTCGGGCAGGCGTACGACCCGCAACCCATGCACACCGACAAGGCGCTGGCAGCAGACGGACCCTTCGGTGGCCTGATTGCCAGTGGGTGGCACATCGCCGCACTGGCGATGAGATTGAGCGTCCAGTCGCGCAGCTTTGGCGGCACACCCATCGTCGGCGCGGGCGTCGACGAGTTGCGTTGGCTTCATCCGGTCCGCCCCGGGGACGTGCTGACACTCGAGCGGACCATCACCGAAATTATTCCGCCACCCAAGCCGAAGGGACGCGGCACGGTCAAGACGTTGATGACTATGCGCAACCAGGACGGCAAGACGGTGTTGCAGATGACGGCGCTGGGCAAGATCCCGGTGCGCCCCGACTGAAGGGACCCGCCATGCACAGTCATCCCATCCTCGTCACCGGCGCTGCCGGCAGGGTAGGCTCGATCGGACCGGCCGTCACCGAAATGCTGCTGCGCCGCGGGCTCAAGGTCCGCGCCATGGTGCGCAAGGAAGACGAACGGTCGCAGCGCCTCAAGGACCTCGGCGCGCAAATCGTGGTCGGCGACCTGCTCGACCTTCATGCCATGCACCAGGCGATCGAAGGCTGCCGGCGCATCTACTTCGCCATGTCGGTGGGGCCGACCTACCTGGAAGCCACCGCGAACGCGGCGGCTGTCGCCCGCCATCACGAGGTGGAGGCGTTCGTCAACATGTCGCAGATGACCGTCTCGCAGATGAGTATCACCAGCACCACGCCCAGCCCCCAGCACAAGCACCACTGGCTCGCCGAGCAGATGCTCGCCTGGAGTGGGCTTCCGGTTGTCAATCTGCGCCCTACTGCTTTCATGGACGTTTTCTTCCTGCGTTTCGCCGTTCCCGGCGTGCGCAACGAGGACAAGCTGATGCTGCCCTTCGGTCCCGGCAAGACCTCCCCCATCGCGGCTTGGGACGTCGCCCGTGTAGTGACCGAGATACTGGCCGAACCGGCGCCGCATATAGGCAGGGCCTACGACCTGACCGGCCCCCGCTCCGAGGCCCTGGACGAAGTGGCAGCGCAGTACTCCCGCGCGCTGGGCAGGGAGATCAAGTATGTGGACGTGCCGCCGGAACCCTGGGAGCAGAAGCTTGCCGCCGGTGCTTCGTCGCCACACCTGGCGGCGCACCTGATCGCGATGGCCGGCCTGCATCGCCAGAACCGATACGACCGGTACACCGACCTGGTCGAGCGCCTGACCGGCTCACCGCCCATGTCCGTCGAAGAATTCGTCAGCCGCCACGCGTCTGATTTTTGTGTTGCCACCCCCTAGCCGATTACGGAGTCTGAAAATGTTGAAAGATGGATTGCTCAAGGGAAAGCGAATTCTCGTAACCGGGGGCGGATCTGGCCTCGGCCGCGAAATGGCTCTGAAATACGCCGAGCTCGGCGCCGATCTCTACATCTGCGGGCGCCGGAAGGACGTCGTCGAGGCTACCGCTCGCGAAATTTCCGAGAAGCACGGCGTTCGCGTCCGGGCGGATGTGCTCGATATCCGCAACGCCGATCACGTGGACAGCTACATCCAGTCGATCTGGGACGACGGCGGCCCGCTGGACGGGCTCATGAACAATGCCGCGGGAAACTTCATCAGCCGCACCGAAGACCTGTCGCACAGGGGCTTCGACGCGATCGCCAATACGGTCATGCACGGCACGTTCTACGTGACCCACAGCGTCGGCCGCCGCTGGGTCGCCGAAGCCCAGCGCATCCGCAAGGAAGGCGGGCAGCCGCCCACGCGCAGCGTGGTTTCCATCCTGGTCACCTGGGTGTTCAATGGCGGGCCCTTCGTCGTGCCTTCCGCGATGGCCAAGTCCGCGATCGCCAACATGACTAAGTCCCTCGCTGTCGAATGGGGTCGCTGGGGAATCCGCCTGAACGCCATCGCGCCGGGCGAGTTTCCCACCGAAGGCATGAACGCACGCCTGTCGCCCGGACAAAAGACCACCGGGCGAGAGGAAGCCAATCCGATGCAGCGCGTCGGCCGCATGCCGGAATTGCAGAACCTCTCTGCCTTCCTGATCGCCGAGGGTGCGGACTGGCTGACGGGCCAGATTCTCACGATCGACGGCGGGAATTCGCTGGCCACCGGCGGCAACTTCTACAACTACCGTTCGTACGGCGACGAGGACTGGACGCGTGTGCGCGACTCGATTCGCGCCCAGGACGCCAAAGACAAGGCGCAGCGCGCCTCATGACTGGCACAGCGCCGCGGCGCAGCACCACGCCGCGGCGCAGCACCACGCCGCGGCAGTTGCACCTGCTGCTCTCGGCGACGAACTTTGCACAAGGCCTGGGCGCCTTCAGCGTGATCGGCATCGTCGCGACCGTCTCGCAAGGGATGTCAGTCCCCCTGCACGAGGCTGGCCTGCTGGTATCGCTCTATGCGATCGTTTACGCAATCTCCTCGCCCTTGCTGGTGTCCGGGCTGGGGGCGCTGGATCGCAGGCATGTGCTGATCGCGGGCCTCAGCCTCCTGACCGCGGGCGCGGGCCTCGCTGCTATCGCACCGAGCTTTTCCATCCTGCTGCTCGCGCGAGCCCTGATGGCTGTCGGTGGCGGGCTCATCACGCCGGTGGCTGCGGCGATTGGCGTCGCCACCTCGGCGCCCGCGGAGCGCGGACGGGTCCTGGCGACGGTGTTCGCCGGCCTGGCGTTGGCGCAGGCGCTTGGCGTTCCCGCCGGCGCATGGCTGGGCGGCATCCTGTCGTGGCGGGCCACATTCGGGTTTGTGTTTCTTATCTCCGCGATCACACTGCTGGGCGCACTCGTTCTGGTGCCCTCCAACATCCGCGTCGAGACGGCGAGCCTGTCCGTGCTCGGCAGGGTGCTTCGCCAGCCGCGGTCGATGCTCGCGGTGAGCTTCATCGTGCTGTTCATCGGTTGCAACTTCACCCTGCTCACCTACCTGGCGCCGTTTCTCGCCGGTCGCTTCCATCTGAGCAGCAGTGAGGTCGCCGGCGTGCTGATGATCTATGGCGCCGCCGCCGTGGTGGGCAATGCCACCGGCGGCGCCTTGACGGACCGGCTCGGTGCGGCGCGGACACTGGTCTTGCTGTGCGCGGTGATGATCTGCGTGCTGCCGGTCCTGACGCTCACCGACCTGCCCCTCCTCGCAACGCTGCCGCTGCTGATCCTGTGGAGCCTGTTCGGCTGGTCGGTGCATGTCCCGCAGCAAGCCCGTTTGGCGCAACTCGACCCGCAGCGCGCCTCCGTCCTGCTGTCGCTGCACTCGGCGGGTATCTACGTGGGATCGTCACTGGGCGCCAGCCTGGCAGGACAGGTACTCAAAATTTCGGACCCTCACTGGCTGGGCCCCGCCGGCGCCGCGCTCGCCGTGCTGAGCCTGGCTTCGCTGGGCTTCGTGGCCTGGATGCAGCGCGCGCCAGGCGCGAATCTCGGCGCTCAGCGCTCCTGACGCAGGGAACGCAGGCCGGAAAACACGACGTCGAGCGTGCGGTTGATCAGCTGGTCGCGGTTGGTCTTGGCGGCCCCCAGCGGGTTGATGCGATGCTCGATGAGCAGCGTGGCTACGCCGTGCATGCTCATCCAGGCGATTCGCGCGGCCTCGTCGGGACTCAAGCCGCCGCCAGCGCCGCCGATCTCGGCGAAGTATTCGGCCGCCGCCCGCGACAGGATCTGATACGAGTGGCTTGCCGCTTCGTTCAGCTCCGCATGCAATTCGGGAGTCTTGAACTGTGGGGCGAACATCAGGTGAAAAAGCGCCGGGTACATCGTCGCGAAGATCACATACGAGGACAGCAGCATCCGGAACCGCTGCTCCGCGTTCATCTGGGGCTTGAGGCGGGAGAACCGGAATTCCGTCAGGTCGCGAAAGCCGCTGGCGGCGATCGCCGCGAGCAAGCCTTCCTTGTTGCCGAAATGGTGCTTGGGCGCCACTTGCGACACGCCGACCTCGGCCGCGATCTGCCGCAGGCTCAGATCCGCGAGGCTCACCTTCTCGAGCATCGCCTTTCCGCAACGCACGAGCTCCTCCCGCAGGTTGCCGTGGTGGTAGCGAGGCGGCTCAGCCTGCGCCGCTGGCCGGGCCGCATGGACGCGCTTGGGCCGCTTCACCACCTTGGCCGCAGCTGCTGACTCAGTCGATAAACGGGGCATGCAGGGTCTTTCTGTCGCTTTGCTTGTTGAGCAATTTTAACCAGTGGTGGGTCTTTTTCCCAACTATTTGCAGTTTGTATTAACGGTGTTAATATTGCTTCATGACCACACCCGTACATTACCAAGTGACCGATGGTGTCGCTGTCCTGACCATCGACAACGGACCCGTGAACAGCATCTCCGCGGCGGTCCGCGCCGGCATTGCCGCAGGCATCGAACGCGCGGTCGCCGACCCCGGCGTGTCGGCGGTGGTGCTGACAGGAGCGCGCGATGTCTTCTGTGGCGGCGCTGAAGTCCGCGAGTTCAACACCCCGCTGCAACGACAGTCACCGACACTGCCGGAGCTCAACCAGCTTCAAGACAAATGTCCCAAGCCGATGGTCGCGGCGATCGCCGGCTTTGCCTTTGGCGGGGGGCTGGAACTTGCAATGGCCTGTCACTGGCGGATCGGGCTGCGGGGTGCGACGCTGGGATTGCCGGAGGTCAAACTCGGCCTGATGCCGGGGTCCGGCGGGACGCAGCGTTTGCCGCGCCTGGTGCCGATGGAGGTCGCGGTCGAGATGATGACCACCGGCAAGCCCATGGACGCGGATGCGGCGTGGACCCACGGGCTCGTCAGTGAGCTCGTCGACGACGACCTTTTCGGGCGGGCCATTGCGCTGGCGAAGAGCATGGTGGAGGCGCCGAATGGATTGCGCAAGGTCAGCGCGCTGCCGGTTCGCTCAGCCCCCGGGACGACAGAGTTGCTCGAGGTCACGAAGCGAAAGTTCAGCGGGCCGCGGGGGTCGCGCGGCGCACTCGACGTAGTGGCTTGCTGCGAGGCCGCGATGCGGCTGCCGTTCGACCAGGGCTTGGCATTCGAACGGGAGCGATTCCTGCAACTGCTCGCCGGCCCCGAGTTCAAGGCATTGAGCCACGCATTTTTTGCGGAACGGGAAAGCCGCAAGGTACCGGGCCTGACCACGGCCGGCAGGCCCTTGAACGAAAGTGCCGTGATCGGCGCCGGCACCATGGGAAGCGGCATCGCCATGTGCCTCGCCAACGCCGGCCTGCCCGTCACCCTGATCGACACCGACGCCGGTTCACTCGAACGCGGCATGGGCGCCGTTCGCAAGTACTACGACGCCGAGTTCACCAAAGGGCGGCTGACGCAGGCCGAGCTGGAGGCCCGGCTGGCGCTCGTGAAGCCCACCACCGACATCGCGGCCGTGGCGACGGCGGACCTCATCATCGAGGCGGCGTTCGAACGCATGGACGTGAAGCAGGACATCTTCCGCAAGCTCGACGCCCTGGCCAAGCCGGGCACCCTGCTGGCCACGAACACCTCCACGCTGGACGTCGACCGCATCGCCGAAGTCACGTCCAGGCCGCAAGATGTCATCGGCCTGCACTTTTTCTCACCGGCACAGGTGATGCGCCTGCTCGAAGTCGTGCGCTGCAAACGCACGGCCGACGACGTGCTGAGCACGTCGATGCAATTGGGGCGACGCCTGGGCAAGGTCGCCGTGGTCTCCGGCGTGTGCGACGGCTTCATCGGCAACCGCATGCTGCAGAAATACCTGCAGCAGGCCCTGTTCCTGCTCGACGAAGGCTGCACGCCGCAACAGGTGGACGAAGCCATGGAAGCCTGGGGAATGGCGATGGGACCATTCGCCGTGGGCGACCTGGCCGGGCTGGACATCGGCTGGTCCGTCCGCAAGCGGCGGCGGGAGGAAGGATCGACGATGGTCTACTCCGCGATTGCGGACAAGATCTGCGAGGCCGGGCGCCTGGGCCAGAAGACGGGCAAGGGCTGGTACCGCTATGAGGCGGGAAGCCGCAAGCGGCTGCACGATCCCGAAGTGGATCGGCTTCTGGCGGAGCACCGTGCTGCCATCGGCGTCCCACAAAGGGCTATCTCGTCCGCCGAAATCGTCGAACGCCTGACTTTTGCGCTGGCCAACGAGGGCGCGGCGATTCTGGAGGCGGGCATCGCACTGCGCGCCTCGGACATCGACATCGTCTGGATCACGGGCTACGGCTTCCCCGCCTCCAAAGGCGGGCCGCAGTTCAATGCCGATGCCGTCGGGCTGCCGCGGGTGGTGGAGCGCATGGAGGGTTTCGGTCGCGGCTACCAGGGCGGACAATGGTCCATCTCCCCCTACCTGCGCCGGTTGGCGGCGCAGCCATAACGCCTGGAAGTGCCGCTGCTATGTCGCATCAAGAGAATCAATCCCTGCCGCTTAGCGGCGTCAGGATCATCGATCTGAGCACCATCGTCCTGGGGCCATTGGCCAGCCTGACCCTCGCGGGCCTGGGTGCCGAAGTCATCAAGATCGAAGCGCCCGAGGGTGACAACGTGCGCAATGCCGGTGTCATGAAGCACGAGGACATGGGCCATGTGTTCCTGCACGGCAACCGCGGCAAGAAGAGCGTGGTGCTCGACCTCAAGCAGCCCTCGGCGCGGGAAGCGTTGCTGCAGCTGGTGCGCGAGGCCGACGTATTCATCTGCAATGTGCGCCCCGCGGCCATGAAGCGGCTGGGACTGGGCGCCGAAGAGCTGGCGGCCGTGAATGATCGGCTGATTCAGGTGACCGCCTCCGGCTACGGCTCCCGAGGACCCTATGCGGACAAGCCCGCCTACGACGACCTTATTCAGGGCGCGACGGGCGTGCCTTGGTTGATGCAGAAACACACCGGCGGCGAGCCACTCTACGCGCCGCTGTCCCTCGCCGATCGGGTGACCGGCCTGCACGTGGTCTATGCGGTTTCGGCGGCTCTGTATGCCCGCGAGCGCAGCGGCAAGGGAATGCAGGTCGAGGTGCCCATGTTCGAAAGCGTCGCCCATTTCGTGCTGGCGGATCACCTTGCGGGCGAGACCTACCAGCCCGCGCTGGGGCCGGCCGGGTACGACCGCTTGATCTCCCAGAACCGCCGGCCCTATCCCACCGCGGACGGCTACCTGTGCGTCCTGATCTACAACGACAAGCAGTGGCGGCGCTTTCTGGAGGCCATCGGGCAACCGGAGCTTTTCCGGGACCCGAGGTTCTCCAGCCAGTCCAGCAGATCCCGCCACATCCACGAGGTCTATGGTTTTGTCGGCGAGGTCATGAAGACACGCAGTACGCGGGAATGGGTGGAACTGCTGGAGAAGCTGGACATTCCGAACCAGATACCGAGTTCACTGGACGATCTGATTGCCGATCCGCATCTGCGCGCCACCGGCCTGATCGGTGAGGAACAGCACCCCAGCGAGGGCCGCGTGCGCACGCTCGGTTCGCCTACCTCGTGGTCGCAAGCCGCACCGGCACAGCTTCTGCCTGCGCCGCGGCTGGGGGAGCACAGCGTGGAAGAGCTCAAGCGCGCCGGCGTCGCCCAGCGCCAGATCGAAGAGATGCTGGCGACCGGCGCAACGCGCCAGGCTTAGGGCGCTACGCCTGAGCTGACCGGTAGAGGGCGTCGATGGCGGAAGCCCTGCGTTCGCCCACGGCGCGCGCGTTGATGCTGCCTTTGTCGGTCAGTTCATAGGCCTCGGCCGACAAGGGAACGCTCTCCAGGCCGATGCGCTCGACCCGCATCGAAGCCCCGGTCACATCGCGATTCAAGCTCGCCAGCCGCTTGGCCAGCGTGTCCCGCAGCGCGGCATTCGACGCCAGCGAAGAATCATCGACCGGACCATCCAGGCCAAGCGCCAGTCGGCACGCGTCCGCGTCGGCCCAGGCCAGCGCAACGACACATTCCTTGCCCTCGCCGAAGATGACCACTTCCCGCAGTAGGGGCGCGCAGGCAGTGAGCACAGCTTGACGCAATGCCGCCGTCCTGACCCAGGTGCCGTTGGCCAGCTTGAAGTCCTCGGAGAAACGGCCCGCGAAGAGCAGCCCCTCGGAGGGTCTGGCGGGATCGACGAAACGCACCGCGTCGCCCAGCTTGTAGAAGTCTTCGTCGTCGCGCTCCGGTGAAACGCTTTCATTGCCCAGGTAGCGGCGGAATATGTTCGGGCCGCGGGCGCGCAACTCGAAGCGTCCCGGCAGGTTCTGGTCGGGAATGAGCTTGAGCTCGCAGCCGGGCAATGGCAGCCCGATGCAGGCGCTGTTCTTCGACTCCCAGGTGCGCATCATCACGGCCGCCGTGGTTTCCGTCGACCCGTAGGCCGTGCCGATGACGAAGCGCCTTCCCACCGTGCGCTCGGCCACGGCCTGGAGCCGATCGTGCATCTCCTGGGGCAGGCTGGCGCCGGCGAAATACGCGAACTCGAGATTTTCCAGAAAGTGCCTGGCGAAGCTTTCGTCGCGCTCCAGTTCGGCTGCAAGCATCGCGTAGCCGGTCGGGACGTTGAAATAATAGGAAGGCCCGATCTCCCGCAGGTTGGCCAGGGTTTGGGCGAAGCGGCCCGGCACAGGCCGCCCGTCATCGATATAGAGCGTGCCGCCGAAGCGCAGCAGCCGGCCCAGCACGACATTGCCGCCCATCACGTGGTGCCAGGGCAACCAGTCGACCTGGACCATGGGTCGCTCGGGCCGGTCGAGCACGATCTGCGCAGTCGTTTCCAGGGCGGCCATCAACATGGCATGCGTGATGACGACGGCTTTCGGCATCCCCGTCGAGCCGGAGGTGAACATGTATTTGGCGGGCAAGTCGCCCTGGATCGCGGCTTGTGCGCCATCCACTTCCGCGCTGGCGTCGCATTCCGCCCACTCGGCAAAACGCGCCGCCCCTTCCGGCACATTGTCCACTGCCAGCTGGTGGCTGGCAGACACTCCCGCCACCGCCAGCGCCCTGGCAAAGCGTTTGCCATCCTGCGCGAACACCACGCCCGGTTTGACAAGTTCCACGATTGCCGCAAGCCGGCCCAGCGATCCGTTCGCCAGCGAATAGGCGGGTGACACGGGCGCGACGGGGACGCCCGCATAGTGCGCCGCCCAGGTGAGAAGCGCCTGCTCGATCGAATTCTCCGACAGCACCATCAGCGGCCGCTGCTGAGTGGCGCCCGCGCGCAGCAGAGCCGTGGCGAGGCTGCGGACCTGCGACAGGGCCGTCGCGTAGTCGATCGTCTGCCACTTCCCGGCGGGATCGCGCTGCGCCAGCACGGTCTGCCCCGGCCTTTCGCGCGCCCAGCGCTGCAGCCAGGCCATCAGCGTCGCGGGCCGGTCGGCCAGCGGGAGCATGGACCGCATCAGCAGGGTGCCGTCCTTCTTCCTGTCGACTTTCAAGGTAGGGGTGGCGAAGCGCACCGGTGAACTCGTGGTCAGCATGGCAAATCCTTTTTCCTTCACGACGCACTCTAACTTGACAGCGTTAAGTTGGCAAGCTATTCTGGCATTTTTACGGTTCAAACAGGAGACCTGCATATGCGCACGAGCGGCACCCACCTCTTCCCGGCCATGGATCGCGTGATCTTCGGCAAACCGGCGGCCAAGGCCGTGGCCGCCGAAGCCGAACGGCTCGGCGCCAAGCGCGTCTTCCTCGTGGTCAGCCGCACGCTCAACACGAAAACCCAGGAGATCGCCAAGCTGCGCGCGGCGCTGGGCGATCGTGTCGCGGGTGTCTTCGACGGCATCCCGCAACACACCTCGCGCGAGGTGGTGGCGCAGGCCACCAAGGCCGCGCTCGAAGTGAAGGCGGACCTGCTGGTTGCCGTCGGCGGCGGTTCGGTGGTTGACGCTGGAAAGATCATGACCCTGTGCATGGAACACGGCATCACCGATCCTGGGCTGGAAGGGCTGGACCCGTTCGAAACCAAGCCCGGCCCGGACGGTCGCCCCGTACGCCCGGAATTTCGCGGGCCGTCGGTGCGGATGATCGTCGTCCCCAGTACGCTGTCGGGCGGCGAATACAACGCCGGCTGCCTGGTCACCGACACGCGCCGCAAGCTCAAGCAGACGTTTTTCCACCGCGAGATGATGCCCCTGGCGATCGTGCTCGATCCCGAGCTGGGCCTGCTCGCGCCCGAGACGCTATGGATCGGTTCCGGAACGCGGGCGATGGACCATGCCATCGAGGCGCTTTGCTCCAAAGCCGGCAATCCGCTGGTGGACGCCGTGGTGCTCGAAGGGATCCGCCGCATGGCTTTGGCCCTGCCGCGCAGCAAGTCGAACCCGCAAGACGTCGAAGTGCGGCGTGAATGCCAGATCGCGTCCTGGCTGTGCTCCTACGGCCTGCAATCGCGCGTGCCGATGGGCGCCAGCCATGCCGTCGGCCACGTCCTGGGCGGCTCGTGCGATGTGCCGCATTACCTGTGCACGCCGGCCATGATGCCCGGCGTACTGAAATTCAACGAGCCTGAAACCGCCGAAGCACAGCGGGCGATAGCGATTGCCTTGGGAAGGCCCGGCATGTCCGGCTCGGACGCATTCCGCGATTTCGTCAAGTCGCTCGGCCTGCCGACCCGGCTCGCGGACGTTGGCGTCGGCCCGGACCAGTTCGAACTGATCAGCCGCAACGCGATGACCGAGTTTTTCATCTTCAGCAATCCGCGCTCCATCCGTACGCCCGCCGACGTGATGGAACTCCTCAAGCTTGGCGCCTGAGAAGCAAGACGGCACAAACCTCACCGAGACAAATGATGAACGAACCCATTTCCAGAATCCGCAGGGCGATGCTGGGGGCCGTGCCCGCCGCCCTATTCGGCGCGCCCGCTTTCGCCCAGGCCTTTCCGTCCAAGCCGATCACCCTGGTCTGCCCCTTTACCGCCGGCGGAACGGCGGACGTCCAGCTGCGCGTTCTGGCAGCGGCCGCCGGCAAGGAACTCGGCGTACCCGTCGTCGTGGAGACGCGCGCCGGCGCCGCCGGAACGCTGGGACCGGCCAGCATCGTCTCAGCCGCCCCGGATGGCTATACCTTGTCGATGGCCACGGGCATCGCCCTGCTGCGGCAGCCGTTTATCGTCCCCACCCGATACGACCCGGCCAAGGACTTCACCTACATCCTGGGGGTGACCCGATTCGAGTTGGGTCTGGCGGTGAGAGCGGATGCCCCATGGCGCAATCTCGCGGAGTTCGTTGCGGATGCGAAGAAAAACCCGGGCAAGTTCGCTTACGGGACCGCAGGCGCGGCCACCGGCCAACACACGGCGATGCTCAGGTTGTGCGATGCAGCGGGGATAGCTTGCACGCACATCCCGTACAAGGGATCGGGCGATGTGTTCAACGCGCTGGCCGGCGGTCACGTCCAGGCGATATCTGAAACCTCCGGGTGGGCGCCGTTCGTGGACAGCGGAAAGTTCAGGCTGCTGGCGGTGTATAGCGAATCCCGGCTCAAGCGCTGGCCGAGTGCGCCCACTGCGAAAGAACAGGGGTATGACGTTACCGACTCCGTGCCCTGGGGCATCGTCGGCCCGGCGGGCATGAGCGCGGCGCTCACCAAGACGCTCCACGATGCCTTCCACAAGTCGCTTTCCGACGCCGCATTCGTCAAGACGTTGGCGCTGGTTGGCCAGGAGCCCTGGGACGCCGATTCGACCGCCTACCGCAACTACATGGTGTCGCGCATTCCCGTCGAACGGGATCTGGTGGCAAAGTATCGCCTCAAGGAGCGCTAGGCATGAGCGGCAACAAAGAGCCTGATCAGAAACCGGTCCTGGTGACGGGCGCCGCGGGCGACGTCGGCGGCATCGGCCGCACGCTCACGCAGCTGTTGTGCGAGCGCGGGCTGCGCGTCCGGGCCCTGGTGCGCCGCGAAGATGAACGCGCGGAGGCCCTGCGCGCCATGGGCGCCGAAGTCGTCCAAGGTGATTTGACGGATCTGGAAGCCATGCACCGGGCCGTCGAGGGATGCGACCATGTGTATTTCGGCATGTCGGTTTCGCCGCAGTACCTGGAGGCCACCGTCAACATGGCCGCCGTGGCGCTTCACCATCGGGTGAAGGCGTTCGTCAACATGTCGCAGATGACGGTGACCCAGATGGACATCCGGAGCACGACGCCCAGCCCGCAGCACAAGCAGCACTGGCTGGCGGAACAGGCGCTGGCCTGGAGCGGCCTGCCGGTGGTCAACGTCCGGCCGACGGTGTTCATGGAGGGATTTTTCCTGCGCTTTGCCGCGTCCGGCATCAAGCGCAACGGCGAGCTCGCCCTGCCCATGGGTTGCGGCAAGACCTCTCCCATCTCGGCTTTCGACGTGGCACGCACGGTGGCGGCGATCATGAGCGACCCGGTCGCGCACATCGGCCGCATCTACAACCTGACCGGCCCCCAGTGCGAAGACCTCGAGTTTTATGCGAAGGAGTTCGCCGCCGTTCTGGGGCGCCCCATCGTCTACCGGGACATCGACCCGGAATCGTGGAAAAACAAGCTGATCAAATATGAGCTGCCACGCCATCTGATCGATCACGTGACGGCCATGGCGCAACTCAACCGCGAGGGTCGCTACGAGCGCCTGACGGACGACGTTGAACGGTTGACGGGCACGCCGGCCATGAGCCTGAGAAGCTTTGCGCAGGCCCACGCCGAGAGTTTCGGCGGCGTGAGCAAAGAGTAAGCCCGGGCTATTGGCACTACCTGCCGAGCCGCCTCAGCAGGGTCTCGGCGACCTGTGCGTTGATCTCATGGCCGACAGACGGCAGCACATCGACCGTGATGTTGCCGCCCAGGCCGCGCAGCCGTTCCGCGGTCTGCACGCTCAGCCGGTAGTCCATGACCGGATCGGCCTCGCCGTGCACAAGGTGCAGGGTGGTTGCCGCCGGCGCAGCATCCGGAAGGGTCGCGAAACGGCCGGCGATGCCCACGACACGCCCCGCCAGCCCAGGCTCGTCCTTGGTGGATTCCAGCGCCATGATCGCGCCTTGGGAAAATCCGATGAGCGTTGTGTCCTGCGGCTGGACGCCGGTCTCTTTCTGCCAGCGACGCACGGCGTCCCGGAAGGCGGGCATCGCCTCGGCAACCCGCGCCGGCCGATTGGCTTCGGTGATACCACGGACCGAAAACCACTGGAACCCGGAACCAAGGTCCGACCGGTGCGCACCGGGAATGCTGACCACGTACGCGTCCGGAAACTCAAGGGCCACCCGCTGACCCAACGGCTGCAGGTCGCGCGGCTGCGCGCCGACGCCGTGGAACAGCAGCATCAACTGGGAGGCACGCACTTTCGGTGCCTGGATGACGATGGCGTCGGTCATGCGGTTGCTCCCACCGGCGCCTCGACCAGCCCCAGGTCGATCCCGCCGCCAAGGACGTACGACTCCATCGAGAGCATGCCGTAACGCGTGCCGCCCGCCAGCGTGGTCGCCGGCAATAGCGAGCCCGCTGCGCCAGCGGCGACCAGCAGCGGCAGGAAATGCTCCGCCGTCGGGTGGGCGCGCGCAGCATGCGGCGCGAGCTGCAGCGTCTGCGCCAGTCGCTGCGCGTCGCCCTGGGTCACCGCGTCGCGGATCCAGGCGACAAACTCGGTGACATATCGCTCTTCGTCCTTTGCGCCACCGCGGAACTCGTAAAGGTTGTGCGTGAGGCTGCCCGAGCCGACGATCAGCACGCCCTCGTCTTTCAACGGTGCCAGGGCCGCGCCGAAGGCCAGCGCCCCGGCGCCATCGAGCTGGTGCGGCAAGGACACCTGGAACACCGGCACATCCGCCTTCGGGTAGAGAAAACTCAGCGGCACCCAGGCACCATGGTCCAGCCCGCGCTGGCTGTTTTCCTCGGCGGCCCATCCGGCAGCGCCCAACACCGCCACGGCTTTGCGCGCCAGTTCGGGATGGCCGGATGCCGGGTAGCTGATGTCATACAGCGCGTCATCGAAGCCGCCGAAATCGTGGATGGTTTCCGGCTTCACCGTGACGGCCACTTGCGGCTGGCGAGTGATCCAGTGCGGCGACACCACCAGCACCGCGGCGGGCTTGGGCAAAGCGCGGCCGAGCGCGCTCAGCTGCGCGCCGGCTAAGCCGGGCTCGAGCGCATAGGTCGGCGCGCCATGCGAAACGAACAGTGTGGGTTTCATGGCGTCAGCGTGTTTGGTTTGCATTTCCATGATGATGATTCCTGAGTTGATAGGAGACTGTATTGGCCCCACCCGGAAAGATAAACATGGCAAGATAAGACTGACTGTTCCGGGAAACGAGACAAATGGATAAATTCCAGGAGATGCGCAATTTTGCCGCCGTGGCCGACGCCGGCAGCTTCGTGGGCGCCGCCGACGCCCTGGGCGTGTCCAAAGCCGCCGTGTCCCGCTACGTGGGCGAGCTCGAATCGCGCCTGGGTGTGCGCCTGCTGCACCGGACCACCCGCAAGCTGTCGCTGAGCGAAGAAGGTGAAGTGTTCTACGTGCGCTGCAAGACTCTGCTGGCCGAGCTGGACGAGGCCGAGGCGGAAATCACATCACGCAGCGGCGAGGCCAGCGGCGGGTTGAAGATCAATGCGCCGGTCACCTTCGGCGTGTTGCACCTGGCGTCCCTTTGGGGACAGTTCCGCGAGCGTCATCCCAAGGTCTCGCTCGACGTGACATTGGCGGACCGGGTCGTGGACCTGGTCGAGGAAGGCTACGACCTGGCGGTGCGCATCGCCCGGATGGCCGACTCCAGCCTCATCACGCGCAAGCTGTCGACGACTCGCGTGGTGCTGTGCGCTTCGCCCGAATACCTCAAGCGCGCGGGGTGGCCGGAGCATCCGTCCGAGCTGGCGGATCATGCGGTGCTTGCCTACAGCTACTGGTCCGGCGGCGACGACTGGCCATTCGAAGGACCGGACGGCGCCGTGAGCGTGAAAGTCCATCCGGCGATCCGCACCAACAGCGGCGACACCTGCCGGGCCGGCGCCCTGCAGCATCAGGGCATCATCCTGCAACCGACCTTCCTGGTCGGCAACGACTTGGCGACCGGCGCATTGGTGGAACTGATGCCCGAGTACCGTTCGCTCGAATTGGGCATCTACGCCGTGTACCCGAGCCGCAAGCATGTGTCGCCGAAGGTGCGGCTGCTGATCGATTTTCTGGTGGAGTCGTTCAAGGCGCCGCGCTGGCCGACTTGATTTTTCAGGCTTGCAGTAGCGTGCCGCGTTCTGCCATCGGGTCCGCAATTCCAGCCACACGCAGGGTCCGCCAGAACGTTGCGAGGTTGCTGGAAATGACGGGCTTTCCCCAGCGGGCTTCGAGCAGCGGGACGATCCGCAGGGTCGGCAGGTCCGTGCACGAAATGATCATTCCATCGGCGTCGTCCCGCCACGCAGCCAGACAGTGTTCCAGCACCTGCTCCTCAGGGACTCTCGCAATGTTGACGTACTCGTGAGGCCCCCCTGCGCCTATGCCGAGCCCGCGGATGTCGAGCACCTTGATGCCGTACGCGCCCAGGTAATCCACTTCGTGGCGGTTCAGCGCGTCGTGATAGGGCGTGGCAACGGCAACGCGCTTCATGCCCAGCGCGCGCGCCGCGTGGACCAGGGCCGGCGCGGTGGCGACGCACGGGCACTTGGCGATCGCCTGCATGGCGTCGGTGAGGCTGTCCAGCGGCGACACCATCGATCCTGCCGTGCAGCCGTAAGCGATCGCGTCGGGCCCCGCCGCGGCGAGGTCGTTCACCGCTTTGCCGATGTCGGCCATCAGGGCCTGCTTGCCCTCGGCCGAGGTGGTGTCCGTGTGCAGCTTCATGCGGGTGACATGCAGTGTCACGCCCGCCAGTTCACGCAGCAGGATTTGCCACTCCGCTTCGTTCACCGTGTTGGTCGGCGGGACGATCAGCCCTAGCTTCGCGCGCTGACCATAGGTGGAATGGGGCCGCCCCATGGCTTCAGTGTTTCGCCAGTAGCGAAAGCAGCTCGTCCCGCTTGAGCACGTCGGCGTACTTTTGCCGCATGTCGAACAGGTTCGCCTCGTGCGGCTCCAGTGCGCGGTCGCCCACGCAATCCTCGACCACCACGGTGCGGAAGTTGGACTGCATCGAATCGACCACGGTTGCCCGCACGCATCCGCTGGTGGTGCAGCCGACGATCACGGCCGTGTCCACGTCGCGCAGCCGGAGCCACTGCGCGAGGCCGGTGGCAAAGAACGCGGAGGCCGAGGTCTTGCGCAGCACCAGCTCGCCCGCGACGGGCCGCAGCTGCGGCACGATCTGCGAGATGGCCGCGGTCTCGGTGAGCCGGGCGAGGCTGGGCACCTTCATGCAGAACACGTTGGCATCCGAGCCGTCGTCAGCGAAGACGACACGCGTGTGCGCGACAGGCAGCCGTGCCGCCCGGAACGCAGCCAGCAACGGAACCGTGGCCTGTACGGCTTGCTCGATGTGCGGCCCGCCGAATTCGTCGACATCCACAAAACCATTCACGAAGTCGACCAGCACCAGCCCGCAACGTCGCCCGATGCCCGACGCATTGCCAAAGTTCTGCCTGCGGTACACGTCTTCACGATTCATGACTGTTCTTTCTCTGCGTGTTCGCGGTCGAATTCCTGGACCCAATCGAAACCGATGGCCTTGGAGAATGCATCGAAGTCATACAGCGGCTGCTGGATTCCCGCGCTCGATCGCTGCTGTTTGAGCGTGCCATAGACGGACTCCATCGCCGCAGCGGCGCCAAGGAAAGCGGTGGCCGGGAAAATGGCCAGACCAAAGCCCAGGCGTGCGAGTTCGTCGGCCGAAAGGATCGGTGTCCGCCCGCCCTCTACCATGTTGGCCACGAGCGGCAAGTCGAAGGCGGCGCCTATTTTTTCCATCTCCTCGATCGACTCCGGACTCTCGATGAAGAGCAGGTCGGCGCCGGCGCGGGCGTAAAGCTCGGCCCGGCGCATCGCCTCGTCGACGCCCAGCGTCGTGCGCGCATCGGTCCGCGCGATGATCAGGAAGTTGGGGTCGTTGCGGGTTTCCACGGCCACCCGGATCTTTGCCGCCATGTCGGCAGCGGGCACGACGCGGCGGCCGGGCACGTGCCCGCATTTCTTGGGAAACTCCTGGTCTTCCAGCTGGATCGCAGAGGCGCCCGCCGCCTCGTAGCCGCGCACGGTATGCATGACATTCAGCAGCCCGCCGTATCCCGTGTCGCCGTCGCAGATCATGGGCGTGCTGGTGATTCGCGTGAACTGCGAGACGCGGTTCTGCATGTCGGTGTAACTCGCTATGCCCGCATCGGGCATTCCCAGGTAGGAAGCCACCGTGCCGTAGCCGGTCATGTACAGGGCTTCGAAGCCCATGCGGTCGGCGATTCGCGCCGAGATCATTTCAAACACACCCGGCGCGACGACGAGCCGCCCCTTGCGGATCGACTGCCTCAGCTTCGCGCGCCGCTGTTCGCCGGTTTGCGTCGTGAAGCCGCTTGAAAGATCGGGTTCGTTGGAAGTCATGGAATGGTGTGCCGGAAAGAGTCTTCAACTGTACACAATTGGGCCATCGTGAGCAACTTGTTCGGCCCTCGTCTCCAATGTAACCAGAGAGTGCATTTGGAGTTGTCCGTACCCATTTGAATACAATGAGCCTTTCACCACGGAGACCAAGAAATGGACCTTCAACTCAAGGGCAAGCACGTCCTCATCACCGGTGGCAGCAAGGGCATCGGACTCGCCTGCGCGCGGATTTTCCTGGACGAAGGCGCCAGGGTCAGCCTGGTTGCGCGAAACGAGGCCACGTTGCGCGATGGGGCTCGTTCGCTGGAGCAGGCGAGCTCCGGCAACGCCGGCCGGGTCGCCACTTTCCCCGCCGACTTGCAGGATGCCAAGGCCGCGCTTGCCGCATTGGATGCCGCTGAAGCGGCCGGGGGAGCGATCGATATCCTGGTGAACAGCGCCGGCGCTGCCGCCATGACGCCGCCCGATGATCTGGAAGCGCAGTCCTGGCACAACGCGATGAATGCCAAGTATTTCACCTACATCCATGTCATGAGCCCGCTGATCAAGCGAATGGGCCAGCGCGGCAAAGGCGCCATCGTCAACGTGATCGGGGCCGGCGGCAAGGTTGCGGGGCCGAGCCACCTGCCCGGTGGTGCGGCGAACGCCGCCCTCATGCTCGTCACGGCCGGGCTGGCCGCCGCGTACGGCCCCAAGGGCGTGCGCGTGAACGCCGTCAACCCGGGAATGACATTGACGGACCGGCTCAAGGTGGGCATCGCGGCCGGAGCCAAGATGTCCAACATATCCGAAGAAGAGGCGCTCAAGCGCGCCAATGAGCGTGTGCCACTGGGCCGTCTTGCCAAGCCGGAAGAAGTCGCCAATGCCGTGGCGTTCCTCGCCTCCGACAAGGCCAGCTACGTGACGGGCGCCATCCTGTCGATGGACGGGGCCGTCACACCCATGGTCGTCTAGGCGCCACGAATCGCCTCGATCTCCGCGGGCGAGTAACCGGCTTGCGCCAGTACTTCCTGGGTGTGCTCGCCCAGGGCCGGCGCGCCGGCAACTAGCCGGCCCGGCTCGGCCGCGAACTTGATGGGGATGCCCAGGACTGTCGATCGCGCGGCCGGGTTGTCGCCGGGCTTGAACTCGACACGCATCTCGCGGTGGGCCAGCTGCGGGCTTTGCAAGGCTTCGTGCAGATCCTTCACCGGCGCCCAGCAGACATCCAGCGGCGCAAGGAACTTCTCCCAGTACGCCAGCGGTTCGCGAGCGAAAGTCTGCGCCAGGAACTCCTTGACCGGCAGCTGGCCAGGCCCAGGCGGCAGCACGCACAACTCTGCCAGATCGGAGCGGCCCAGCGCGCCCAACAGGTTCCTGGCAAATTTGATCTCCGACCCGCCGAGCGTGATCGAGCGTCCGTCCGCGCACCGGTAGATGTTGTAGAAAGCGTTGCCGCCGAAGGAGCGCTCGTTGCGCGGAACCAGGGGCCGGTCCTCAGCGAACACCGGGCCAACGACGTTGACGAGCCAGCTCACCAGGCTGTCCTGCATCGAGATGTCGATGTAGTCGCCCACGCCGGTCGTGGCGCGGCGCAGGAGCGCCATCAGCACCCCGTTCATGGCCATCAGCGAGGCCGCCATGTCGGCGGCGGGCAGGCAGGGCATGACCGGCTGGCCGTCGGCGCCGAGGTTCAGGCTGAGCAGACCGCTCTCGGCCTCGATGCTGATGTCGTGGGCCGGACGCTTCGCGTAGGGCCCCGTCTGGCCGAAGGCCGCGATCGAGCAGTAGACGATACCGCGGTTGATCGCCTTGACCTGTGCGTAGCCGATACCGAGGCGGTCCACCACGCCGGGCCTGAAGGCCTCGACGATAACGTCCGCATCGCGCGCCAGCCGCATGAAGGCTTCAAGCGCGGCCGGCTGTTTCAGGTCGAGCACGACACTGCGCTTGCCACGGTGCGTGTTGCGAAACCACACGCTCTCGCCGTCCTGCACCGCGCCGATGTGGCGCGTCGGCTCGCCCGCGGGAGCTTCGATGCGGATGACGTCAGCGCCATGATCCGCCATCATCATCGTGAAGTGCGGTCCCGGCAGGAACTGCGACAGGTCGAGCACCTTGAGGCCTTCGAGCTTCATCCGATCACCTTCTTTTCTCGTAATTCGGCCAGCTCCGTTTCGGAGTAGCCCGCTTCCCGCAGCAGGTCGACGGTGTCGCCGCCCAACGGCGAGCAGACTTTCGCCGGCGGCCGCTCGCCATCGAGCTTGACCGGGCTGGCCACCAGCCTGAGCCCCGCTTCGGCGGGATGGGGCACCGTCTGGACCATGCCGACCGAGGCCACGTAGGGATTGTCCAGCGCATGCGGCAGGTCCAGCACGGGCGCCACAGGTAATTTGCCGGCCAGGCGCGTCATCCACTCCTGGGTGGACGCGGACTGGAATGCGGCGTCGAGCATCGCGCTCAGCGCCTCGCGATGTTCGCGGCGCGCCGCAGCCGTGAGGAAGTGCGGGTCCTGCAGCAGCTCCGACCGGCCGATGCCATGCGCCAGCGCTTCCCAGAATTTCTGCGTCATGCACATGACGAACATCCATCCGTCCTGCGACTTGACCAGCTGGCAAGGAACCGCGGACGGATGCGCCGAACGGGGCATGCGCTGGACGACATGGCCCGCATTCAGATACCAGGCGGCCGGATAAGTGAGCTGCGCCAGCGCGACGTCAAAAAGACTCACGTCCACGTCCGCGCCGCGGCCGGTGCGATGCGCGCCCAGCACAGCGGCCAACAGCGCCATCGCCGTGGTCATGCCGGTCATGTAGTCCACGATGCTCAGGCCCATGCGCGCGGGTGGTCCGTCGGGTTCGCCGGTGAGATGCAGGTACCCGACTTCGGCCTGCATCAGGTAGTCATAACCCGGCCAGCTGGCGCGCTCGTTGTCGCGGCCATACGCCGACAAGTGAACGCAGACCAGCGACTTGCGCACCGTTTTCAGGGACTCGTACGTCAGCCCCAGCCTGGCCGGCTGATCGCCGCGCAGGTTGTTCATCACCGCATCCGAGGTGGCGGCGAGCTTGCGAAACACGGCCTGGCCTTCGGCGCTCTTCAGGTCCAGGGCCAGGCTCTTCTTGTTGCGGTTGAAACTCTGGAAGAACTGGCTGTCGGGCGAGCCGCCGGCGCCTTCCAGGAAAAAAGGCCCGGTCGCCCGAGAAACGTCGCCACCTTCGCGCGGGTTCTCGATCTTGATCACCTCGGCGCCAAGGTCGGCCAGCATCATGGAACCGAAAGGTCCCGCGCCGTATTGCTCGGCGCTGAGTACGCGCACGCCCTGCAGCGGCAGTTGTTTGCTCATGGGTTTCAGATCCTGTGGCGCTCGATCAATTGCTTGGCGATCACCGTGCGCAGTATTTCGTTGCTGCCTTCCCCAATGCACATCAGCATGCAGTCGCGGTAGTAGCGCTCGATGTCGTACTCCACGGAGTAGCTGTAGCCGCCGAAGATCCGCATGCCTTCCTGGGCGCAGAACACGCCGGCTTCCGAACCCGCGAGCTTGGCCATGGCTGCCTCGAGGTCGCAGCGGATGCCCGCGTCGTACTTGCGCGCGGCCTGTTCGATCAGGCGCTTGGCGCCCTCGACCTGGGTGGCCATGTCGGCCAGCTTGAGCTGGATGGCCTGGTGGTTCCAGATTGGCTTGCCGAACGCGCTTCGCTCCTGCGCATAGCGAAGCGAGTGCTTGAGCGCGCCCTCGCCGATGCCGGCGCCGCGCGCCGCCACATTGATGCGCCCCAGTTCCAGCCCGCCCGCCGTCTGGATGAAGCCGCGGCCTTCCTCGCCACCCAGCAGGTTTTCCTTGGGCACGCGGTAATTGTCGAAAGACAGCTCGCAGGTGTCGATCGCGCGATAGCCCATCTTCTTGAGCTTGCCGGCGACGACGAATCCCGGCCCCTTCTCGGCGATCAGCATGCTCATGCCCTTGTGGCGCGGCTGTGCCTGCGGGTCCGTCTTGACCAGGAGCAAGGTGCCGTTGCCATGCAGGCTGTTGGTGATCCAGGTCTTGCTGCCATTGACGACGTAGTGGTCGCCCTCGAGCTTCGCCGTGGTGCGGATCGCTTGCAGGTCGGAGCCGGCATTCGGCTCGGTCAGCCCCAGGCTACCGCGAAACTCCCCTGTCGCCATCAGCGGCAGGTACTTGCGCTTCTGCGCTTCGGTGCCGGAACGCTCGATGGCGGAAGCCATGATGAGGTGGGAGTTGAAGATGCCCGAGGGCGCCATCCAGATCGAAGCGACCTTCATCACGATCTGCGCGTAGGTCCAGGAGGAGAGGCCGAGGCCGCCGTACTCCTGCGAGATGGTCGCCCCGAAGAGGCCCAGCTCCTTCATCTGTTCCACCACTTCGGCGGGGTATTCGTCGGCCAGGTCGAATTTGCGCGCCACGGGCCGCAGTTCCTTCTCGGCCCACACCTCCACCGCATCGACAATTGCCCGCTCGTCGGAATCAGTCTGGCTCGTGTTCGTGTTCATGGCGGCTCCGGCTCAGTAATTGACCTTGTCTTCCACGCTATGGCCCGTTTTGGCAATGAGCATGGTGCGGGTGAACGTGCAGACCACGGTGCCGTCCTGGTTCTTTCCGATGGTCTTCACCGACACGATGCCCGCGCCGGGGCGGGAAGCCGACTCGCGCTTTTCCAGCACTTCGCTTTCGGCGTAAAGCGTGTCGCCCGCGTAGACAGGATGCACCAGCTTGATGTCGCTCCAGCCGAGATTGGCCACGGCCTTCTGGCTCACGTCGGACACGCTCATCCCGACCATCAGGGCCACCGTGAAGGGGCTGCAGATGATGCACTTGCCGAACTCGCTGGCCTTGGCATATTCCTCGTCGAAATGCATGGGGTGCGTGTTCATCGTGAGCAGCGTGAACCAGATGTTCTCCGTCTGCGTCACGGTGCGGCCGGGCCGGTGCTCGTAGATGTCACCGACCTTGAAGTCCTCGTAGTGGCGCCCAAA
Source organism: Caenimonas soli (assembly GCF_013155545.1). Classification (GTDB taxonomy): domain Bacteria; phylum Pseudomonadota; class Gammaproteobacteria; order Burkholderiales; family Burkholderiaceae_C; genus Ramlibacter; species Ramlibacter soli. The sequence goes on from NZ_JABJVV010000009.1 coordinate 25,280, forward strand.
GGTTTCGCGGTATCGGTTCTCGCCTGTTTTCTTCGCTGTTTGCACCATGGTGTGATTCCTTTGGAAATTGAATTAGGCGTTTAGCGCCGGGGGGTCGCCGGCCTTCGTCGCGTCATCGGCAATCTGCACGATGCGCCGGGCTTTCATCAGCACGGGGGCGTCCACCATCTTTCCCTGGAAAAGGAAGGCGCCGGCCGCCATTGCTGTGGACTCTCGCGTCGCGTTGGCGTCGAGCAGGGCGCGGGCCCACACCACCTCGGCGGGGTCCGGCTCGAAGGCGGAATGAATGGTGGAGATTTGCCGCGGATGAATCGCGGCCTTGCAGGTGAATCCCAGGCGCCGCACGGCCCGCGTTTCGGCGGCCAGGGCCGGCAGGTCGTCCAGGTCCAGGTGAGGCACGTCCCAGGCCTGCAGACCCGCGGATCGGGCGGCATTGACCAGCCGCCCGCGCGCGCTCAACAAGCCGTCCCAATCGAAGGCGGCGCCCAGTTCGACGGAAAGGTCGGCGCCACCGAGCATCAGCGCGGCGAGCTTCGGCGCGCCGTTCCTCGCAGCCGCAGCCATGGCCGCGGCGTTTTCCACGCCCAGCGGCGTTTCGACGAGCGCCACCAGCGACCGGAACGAGTCGGGTGCCCAGCAGTGGATGAGGCTCAGGTCCTGTGCGTGTTCGACCTTGGGCAGGACCAGGCAATCGAGGACGGCGCCGGATTCGATCAGGGCCATCACATCCGCAAGCCCTTCGCGGGTACGCAGGCCGTTGAGCCGCAATGCCAGCCGTGCCGCCTCTTGCGAGCGGCCGCGCTGGGCCGCGAACGCGAGGGCTTCGCGGCGCGCTTCGGATTTGTGCGCGGGGTGGACGGCGTCTTCCAGGTCGATGCAGACCAGGTCGGCGCCGGCTGCAAGAGCTTTGGCAAAACGATCCGGCTTCTCGCCGGATACGAACAACATGGAGCGGGGTTCGTGAAACATTCAGGAGCTAAAATATGTCCGGACAAGTATATTTTTTCCAGGCGCGCCCGTCAAGGACTGGCCGCCGCTTCCGGAAGGTAAAAGATGTCTGTACAAGATAGCAAGCTACCGTCACTTTCACGCTCGCTGCTCATGGCGGCCGCACGGCCAGTGGATGCCCGGGCGCGGTCGCGCGCTGTGCTGCACTGGCTCGACTGGATCGGCTGCGTAGCGGCGGGAGCGCGCGCGCCCGTCAGTGACGCGATGCGCCGGCTGCAACTGACACCGGGTATGCCATGCAGCACGCCGTCTCTGCTGGGGATGGCGCAGGACGCGTGGCACGCCACCCTGCTCGATGCGGGGCCGGCCAACGTCGAGGAAATGGACGACATGCACCGGCAGGCGATCCTCCACCCGGGGCCGGTGATCATGCCGGCACTGGCGGGCCTGGCCCGCCAAGGTGCCCTCAGCACCGCGCAAACGCTGGACGCGGTGGTTCGCGGCTACGAGATCATGATCCGGGTCGGCCGCGCGGTGGGGACGCGGCACTACTACTTCTGGCACAACACGGCGACCGCGGGGGTGTTCGGGGCGGCCGCCGCCTGCGCGGATGCGCTGCAGCTGTCACCGGACCAGGCCGTTTGGGCGCTGGGCAATGCCGGAACAAAGGCTGCCGGCTTGTGGCAGGTCCGGCTCGAGCCTGTCATGTCCAAGCAGCTCCACACCGCACACGCAGCCTGGGCCGGCAGGACCGCGGCGTCGCTGGCCGCCGCCGGCTTCACCGGGCCCGAAAGAATCCTGGAGGGCGATCGGGGCTTCTTCGCCGCCATGTGTCCCGGTGCGGATATCGAGGCGGTGAGCAGGACAGAGAAGGATTGGCTCATTCATGAAACGAGCTTCAAGCCCTGGCCCGCGTGCCGCCACACCCACGCCACGATCGATTGCGTGCTCGCGATGCGAGAACAAGGCATGGGCGGGCCTTTGCGCTTCGACGCATGCGAAGTGGAGAGTTTCAGCGATGCGCTTGGCATCTGCGACAACCCTCAGCCGCGCACGCGCACGGAAGCCAAGTTCTCGTTGCAGTACTGCGTTGCCGTAGCGGCCGCCATGGGCCCCTTGCGGCCCGAGTTCTTCGACGAAGCGTTCTTTCTTCGGCCCGACCTGGTAGAGGCCGCGAAGCGCGTCAAGCTCAAGCCCTCGGCCGCTATCGACGATGCCTACCCCGACCACTACGGGGCTCGCGTCACGTTTCATCTGCGCGACGGCGAAACACGCGCCCACGAAGTGAAAGACTCACTCGGCGATCCCGAACGCCCCATGACGGCAGAAGCCTTGTTCGACAAGGCCCGCATGCTGATGGCCTACGGCGCCGTTCCGGAGGAGCGCGCCGAGGAAGTCATCCAGGCGGCCAGGTCCCTGCTCGATGCGCCGCCAGCGGCACTGGCGGCGCCGTTTCCCAAGGCCCTGCTGGCGCCGTTGTTCGCGTTCTCCTAGGACTTGCCCATGACGTAGTCCGGAAACCACGTCACGATTTCCGGAAAGGCAATGATCAGGCCGGTCGCCGCGCACAGCAGCAGGAAGAAGGGAATGGCCGCCTTGGCGATGGTCATCATGGTTTCACCGCTCATGTTCTGCAGCACGAACAGGTTGAAGCCCACCGGCGGGCTGATCTCCGCCAGCTCGATCATGATGATGATGTAAATGCCGAACCAGACCGGGTCGAACCCCGCCGCCTGCACCATCGGCAGCACGACGGCCGTGGTAAGCACGATCATCGACACGCCGTCCAGGGCGATGCCCAGGATCAGGTAGACCACGGTGAGTACCACCATGAGCGAATAAGGCGACAGCTGGAGCGAAACCACCCATTCGGCCAGTGCCCGGGGAATTCCGGTGAAGCCCATGGCCACCGTGAGGAAGCTGGCGGCCCCCAGGATGAACATGATCATGCAGGTCATGCGCAACGCGCCCGACAGGCTGTCGGAGAAATTCTTCCAGTTGAGGTTGCCGCCACTGACTGCGATGATGAGGGCGCCCAGCACGCCGAACGCCGAGGCCTCGTTCGCCGTGGCGACGCCGAACATCATCGAGAGGAACACCAGCAGGATCAGCAAGATCACGGGGATCAGGCCGCGGGTTGCTTTCACCCGCTCCATGAGCGTGGTCTTGATGGTCTGGGGCGGCATCTTGTGCGGGTGCCGCAAGGCCCAGTAGATGATGTAGCCGGAGAACATGGCCAGCAGCAGGAAGCCGGGCATGATGCCCGCGAGGAACATGCGAATGATGGAAACATCCGCCGCCACCGCGTAAACGATCATCGCGATCGAGGGTGGGATCAGGATGCCCAGCGTGCCCGCACCGCACAGCGACCCCAGGCTCACTCTCTGGTCGTAGCCGCGCTTGGCCAGTTCCGGCAGCGAGATTTTCGCGATGGTGGCGCAGGTGGCCGCGGAGGAGCCGGACACCGAACCGAAGATTCCGCAGCCCAGGATGTTGACGTGCAGCAGCCTGCCCGGCAGCCGGTCGAGCCAGGGCGCGAGCCCCGCGAACAGCTGCTCGGCCAGTCGCGTGCGAAACAGGATTTCACCCATCCAGATGAACATCGGCAGCGAAGCGAGCGACAGCGACGAGTAGGTGTTCCAGTAGGAAGTGAACAGGTTGATCTCGGGCTTGGTGGTGGAGAAGAACGCCACTCCGGCCCAGGCGACGATGCCCAGCGTGAAGGAGATCCATAAGCCGCCCGCGAGCAGCAGGCACAGCAAGATGATGAGGAATGCCGAGGTTTGCAAGTGTCGCTTTCAGTGCATGGTGACGTCTTCGACCGACATCGGTTTCTCGGCCATGAGCAGCGCGGCGGGCGTGCGAATGGCTTGCACCACTTCGTCGATGATGGCCACTGACAGCAGGATGACGCCCAGAAGAAAGCTGAGCGGGGGAATCCAAACGGCTATCTCGATCATCCCCTGCGTGGTCTCTTCGCTGCGGTAGCCGTCCCACAGGTAGCTGCCCACCGCCCACAGCATGTAGGCGCTGAAAACGATCGCCAGCGCCAGGCAGCCCAGCAAGATGGGCTTTCTCGCCCGGTCGGGCAACGTGTCGATAAGCACGCCGACGCGCACCATGTCGCCACGCTTGAAGGTCGCGGGCAGCGCCAGGAAACCCGCAGCAGCGCAGAACCACCCGATCAGCTCGGATGCCCCGGGGATGTAGCCCCCGAGCTTGCGCAGGATCGATTCGATGATCATCACCGCAAAGATGGCCACCAGGAAGACGCCCGCCAGGAACAGGCTGCCGTCATAGGTCCGATCGAGGATCTTGCGCATGGCAATGCCTCAGCTCATTTGTTGATGGCGGTGCGGTAGGAGGCAAGCGCCTTCACGGCATCGTCTCCCATCGGCTTGGCGTAGGCCTCCCACAGCGGCGCCGTGCGCTTGCGCATCTCGTCGACGACTGCCTTGGGCATCGGCGCAATGGTCATGCCCTTGCTGGTGAGTTCCGCGACTTTCATGCGGTGGTCGCGCTTGCTGGTTTCCCAGAATTGCGGCTCCATCTCGCGCGCCACGCGCTCTATCGTCGCCTGCTGCGCCGGGGTGAGCTTCTTCCAGGTGTCCAGGTTGATCGTCATCACGTTGGAAGCCCAGATGTGATTGGTCTCGTAGCCGTACTTCATGAAGTCCCAGTACTTCTGCGCAACGGCGGTGCCAGCCGAGGTGGGCACGCCATCGAGCATGCCGGAACCCAGGGCCTGCAGGATTTCCAGGTTGGTCATCTGCACCGGGACCATGCCCAGGCGGTTGATCCAGTCGGTGGTCAGCTTGTCCAGGGTGCGCATCTTGATGCCCTTGAGGTCATCGATGCTGGCCACCGGCTTCTTGGTGAAGAAGAACTGGTTGGGCCACGGAACGATGTAAAGCGCCTTCTGGTTGTTCTTCGCGAGGATGCCTTCCCACAGGGGCCGGAATTCCTTGTGGAGTTGCTTGAGCTGGTCGTAGTCGCCCACCAGGAAGGGGAGCGTCTCGACCGCCAGGGCCGGGCCGCGGCTCGCGTTCTGGAACAGTGCCAGGTCGCCCATGGGCACTACACCCTCGGAGATGGCCCTCACCGATTCGTTGGCCTTGACGCCGAGCTCGCCGCCCGGGCGGGCGGTCATCACCACTTCGCCCTTGGTCTCCGCCTTCACGCGCTCAGCGAAAGCCGCGGCGTTGAGCGAGTGGAACTCGTTAGGCCCCCACGGAACGGAAATCTCGAGCTTGACTTGTGCACTCGCGCCGGCCGAGGCGAGAAACATCGCCGCGGAAATCGCCAGCGGGCGCACAAGCCGCCCCAGGTTTTGAAAATTGCCCATCACACACCTCATTGGTTGACCCAGGAACTAAGAAGATGCACGCCATAAAGCGGGTTCGTGCACGCCAGACCCAAATTAGACAATATGTCCGTACAAGTGTAAAGAGGGAGGACCTCCCCCGCCTGCCATTTTTTCATTTAAAGGGCGTGCGGAACCGGTCACCGACCCACGGTTTGGCCGCATGCAGGAAGCATGCCAATTTGTACGGACAGCTTGGAATCAGGAGCGCCTGAGCGTGGAGGCGTAGGTGAAGAGAGAGCCGTGATACAGCGAATGCGCCACCACCAGCAGCCGCCCGGCCGCATCGTAATAGTGACGCACGATCTGGAAGGCGGCGTCGCCGGCCTTGACGTGGAGCAGCTTGGCTTCGGCGTCGGCGACGTTCACCGCATTGAAAGCCTGCTCGATGCGGTCGATCTTCCGGACATCGACGGTGTTGACGATCTCCTGGGCGGCGGTTTCCTCATCGAGCAGCTTCCTGGCCTGCATCTTGGTCCGCACCGCCACGTAGACATCGACCAGCGCCAAGGGGCGGACATCGTTGCGCGGGTATCGGATCGAGCGCACCCAGATGCAGGGGGTCTTGCCCAGGTGCGTCACCTGGCTGGCGAATTGGTTGGCGTCAGGCTCGACTTCCTTGCTGGACAGCACGTGCAGCCGGGTGGCTTTGCCGTGGTGCAGCATGTCCTCGATGGTCTGGATGTTCTGCTCGTACCGCACCGGCGGGCTGGTCGCGACCACGGTGGAACCTGAACCCTGGCGACGGGTGATCAGGCCCTTGTTCTCCAGCTGCCGCAGGGCCTCACGGGTGGTGTGACGGCTGACGCCGAAGCTGTCGCACAACTCCTTTTCGGTGGGCAACGATGCGCCAATGGCGTAGCGGCCCTCCTTGATTTCGTCCATGAGGTAGCCGGCCAACCTTTTGTAATAGGGGCCCGATCCATCCTGCAGCATCGTTTGGGTTTCTTGCGCCATTTGAGGTAGATAGCTCGTCCGTTGCTTGATTTCGCGTGGAGTATGCCTGCATAATATGTACGGACAACTTATCACATCCGCATGCACTACGCAACTTACTTCGAGGCGGTCGACATCGCACAACTGATTCGCGACTTTCCGGTCGGCGAGGCTTTTACCGCCCGGTACGCCGGAATGTCCCAAGACGCCCTCCGCGCGCACCAGAATGCGCTGTTCGCCCGCCAGCTCCGGCGCGCCTGGCAGCTTCCGTTCTACCAGCGCCTGTGGGGCGCCGCCGGGATCGCGCAAGGCGACATTGGGTCGGTCGACGACATCGCCAAATTGCCGAGCTTCGGCAAGCAGGAGATCATGGAGTCGATCGCGCGGCACCCGCCGCTGGGCGATCATCATGGGCGCGAAATCCCGATCGACGGCGCCATCTACCCGATGATCCTCCATGCGACCAGCGGCACCACCGGACGGCCGCAACCGCTGCTGTTCAGCCCGCGCACCCGCGAGGTGCAAAAGCTCATGCTGGCGCGCGCCTACACGATGCAGGGCATGCGCCCCACCGATGTGGTGCATTCCGTCTATGGCCATGGCCCGGTGAATGGCGGCCACTACATCCGGGAGGCAGTGATCCACCATTCCGGCGCGACCTTCTTTTCGGCCGGCACGGGCGTTGAAACCCCGTCGGTCAAGCAGGTCGAACTCATGCGCGACTTCGGCGCAACCGTCATCGTGGGATTTGCCGACTACATCAAGCGGCTGGCGGACGTCGCGCGCGAACAGGGCCTCGTCCCAGGCAAGGACATCCCCGTGCGCATGATTTCGGGGCACCTGGCGAAAGACGCACGCGACGAGCTGTCCCGGGCCTGGGGTGGCGTGGAGCTCTACGACTGGTACGGCGTGGGCGACACCGGGCTGATCGCCGCCGAAGGGCCGGACCACGACGGCATGCACATCATGGAGGATGCCCACTGGGTGGAAATCTGCGATGTGGACAGCGGGGCCCTGGTGCCCCACGGCGAGACAGGCGACATGGTGGTGACCTGCCTCTTCACCGAGGACATCTTCCCCATGATCCGGTTCAACACGCACGACGTCACGCGCTGCCTGACGACCCCGTCCAAGATGAATCTGCCGTTCCGGCGGATCGAAGGCTTCCTCGGGCGCAGCGACAACATGGTCAAGCTGCGCGGCATCAATGTGTATCCGCAGGCGCTGTCGTCCATCCTTGCCGGCATGCCGGGTTTCAGCGGCGAATATCTTTGCACACTTACCCGTGATGCCAAGGGACGGGAAGACTTGCTGGTCAGCATCGAGTGCTCAGGGGCTCGCAATGATGCCTCGACGGCCAGCTATGCCGCGCTGCTCAAGCACAAGCTCGGCGTCGAAGTCCATGTCGAGCTGGTGGAGCCCCGCACGCTCTCGCCGCTTACGGGCATCGAGACGCGGCAAAAGCCCATACGCCTCCTCGACAAGCGCTGAAGGCCATGGCCGTCGATCCCTTGCTGCTTGAGAGTGCGTCCACCCAGGCTCGCCTGATGGCCACGAAGAAGGTGCTGCCGTCCGAGCTGCTGCGCGAGCAGCTGTCGGCGATTGCGCGGCTGAATCCCCTTATCAATGCATTCGTTCAGGTGCTGACGCCGGAGCCCGCGCACTCGGACGCGGGATCGCCGCTTGCGGGCACGGCCTTCGCCGTCAAGGACAACATCGACGTCGCTGGACTGCCGTCGCATTCGGGTTTGCGGGCCCTGCACGCCCAACCGGCGCAGCGCGACGCAAGCGTGGTGGCGAGGCTCAAGGCAGCGGGGCTGGCCTGCCTGGGCAAGCTGAACATGCATGCGGTGGCGCTTGGCGCGACCAACCACAACGCCGACTTCGGCAACTGCTACAACCCGGTACGCACCACGCACACACCCGGCGGCTCCAGCGGCGGATCCGCCGCGGCAGTCGCCGCTGGCCTGTGCGGCGTAGCGCTGGGCACCGACACCATGGGGTCGGTGCGGGTGCCCGCCTCGTACTGCGGCGTGGTCGGCTTCAAACCCGGGTTCGACGCCTTACCGGTCGACGGCGTCATGCCCTTATCGCAGTTGTTGGACCATGTCGGCATTCTCGCGCGCAGCGTCGAGGACGTGGTCCACGCCTTTCAGGCCATGACCGTGCCTCGCGCTGGCGCGCATCGCACGGCGGGCCGCGTTGCATCGAACGCGTATGAGTTCGCTGCGCCCGCCAATCTGGACCAGCTCGGCGTCGACCCGGAGGTGCGTGCAGCTTTCGAGGCCGGCTTGGCGCGGCTGCGCGAGCAAGGCTTCACGCTGCATCCGGTGGTCATCGCCCACGAGCTGTTTTCGCCGGCGCGGCGCGCGGGTCTGCTGATCGGTGAAGCCGGCTTGCGCAACACGCTCGCCACCGTGCTCGAGCACAGGCGCGACGAGATGCCGGCAGACCTGCTCGCGATGATCGATTACGCCGGCACGCGCAGCGCGACCGACCTGGCGAGAGCCCTGGCGACGGTGGTGAGCGCCGGCCAATGGCTCACCCGGACCATCGAACCCTTCGATGGCCTGCTCCTGCCCACGACACCTCAGACGGCGTTTCCCATGGCCGGCCCGGTACCGCATAACCAGGCGGATCTGACGGCGATGGCCAACATGTCCGGTGCGCCCGCCATCAGCCTGCCGCTGCCGGTGCCGGCCGGCGAATTGCCGATTGGCCTGCAACTGGTGGGCCGCCGCGGCCAGGATCTGGAACTGCTCGAGGCGGCCACTCGCGCCGAGACCGCGCTGCGCTGACGGCGTGCGGGCCGCCCGGGCCGCTCAGGGCAGCATCTCGCGCGCACGGCGCTCCAGCTCCTCTCGATCGACGGGATCGGCGATCGCAAGCATCCGCCGCACTCGCTCGTCCAGCGTAGCGTCACGCAGGCGCGCCACGCCGTGTTCCGTCACCACCACATCCGCGTCGGATGCGGCCACGGTCGCCGGCCCGGATAGCCGCGCCACGATGCGCGTCCGGCCCTGCGTGCCGCCGGTACGCGACGGCAGCGCCACGATGGCCTGACCCCGCGTCGAATGGCGAGCTGCGCGAATGAAATCGTTAAGGCCGCCGACGCCCCCCACGTAGCGCATCGCGCCCTGCTGGGTGGCGATCGTCTCCGCGTTCACCTGGCCGATCAGGTCTACCTCGATGGCGCTGTTGATAGCGACGAAGTCATCGTGCTGGGCAATCACTTCGGCACTGTGCGTGTAGTCGGGCGCCCGCAGCTGAACGGCGGGGTTCAGATGGCAGAAGCGGTAAAGTGCCTCGCCGCCGTAGACGCAGCCGGTCACGGCCATGTGGCTTCCCGCCGGCTTGCGTGAGTTGTCGAGCGCGCCGGACTGGATGAGGCGAAGCACCCCGTCGCTCAGCATTCCACTGTGCAAACCAAGATGCCGGTGACCCGCCAACGCGTTGAGCATCGCCGAGGGTGTACTTCCTATGCCAACCTGGATGCAGGCGCCCTCGCCGACTATGGCGGCCACATTACGTGCCAGCTGTCGCTCGATGTCATCTGGCGCTCGTTCCTGCAGATCGGCAAGGGGATAGCTGGTTTCCATCACCGCATGGATCTTGATGTCGGCTGGCCAGGGCGCGCCGAGAATGCAAGGGGACTGGGCGTTGATCTCGGCGACCACCGTGCGCGCGCTGCGCGCGGCTTCCAGGATATAGCCATGGGAAGCCCCCAACCACAGCTCTCCGTCAGGGTCACGGGCCAGGCTGAGAAGTACGACGTCGGCGCGCTCGGTTTTCTCGGCGTAGGCAGTCCCGCAGCGGCTGTACGGCGTGAGGCTGATGCGCACGGTACGGTTGCGCGCCATCGAACCCGCGCTGCCCATGCCACCGAATGTGGTGAGAACGACCTGGCTGGGCAGGGCCGCCGCCGCCGGGGAGAAAGGCACGCCCAATGTCACGTCAAAGGGAAAATCCAGCCCCGCATCGGCCAGGGAGTGCAACAGCATCACCGGCTCGCTCGTCATGTGCGAACAGACGACCTGGTCGCCTTCCCTGACGAGGGCGCGCCAATCGATGGGCACTGCGGGGACCTCAGGCTGCTGCAAACGGCACCTGGTGCGCGAAATGCTCGGCGATCGCCTGGCGCGTGGCGATCCAGGGGCCGCCCGGCTCCAGGCTGCGCTTTTTCACGTGCGCCAGGAATTTCTCCAGCGCGCCGATCCGGCCCGGGCGCCCGATGATCCGCAGGTGCAGGCCGATCGACATCATGTTGATTTCGTGCTCGCCCTCCCGCAGCGTCCACTCGAAGTTGTCGATGGCGTACTTGAGCCACTGGTCCGGCGTGTACGACGGCTCCGACCACATCTTCATGTCGTTGTTGTCGACCTGGTAGGGCAGCACCACGATCGGCCGGCCCTCGTGCTGGTCCCAGAACGGTTCGTCGTCGCTGAGGTCATCCATGTGGTACAGGAATCCCTCCTCGATCAGCAACCGGCGGGTGTTGGGCGTGGTGAGGTAGCGCGACAGCCAGCCCACAGGCTTGCGCCCAGTGCTCTGCTCGATGGACGCCACTGCCTTGCGGATGTAGGCCCGTTCCTCGTCCTCGTTCATATTGAACTGATGGGCCCAGCGGTAGCCATGCGAGGTGACTTCGTGGCCCTGGCGCACGATCTCCCGCGTGAATTCGGGTGCCCGCTCCAGGGCCAGCGCGCAAGCCGTGAAGGTGGCCTGGATCCCATGCGCCTCGAGCAGCCGCATCACCCTGGGCGCGCCCCGCTTAATCCCGTACTGGTAATTGGACTCGTTGCCGAAGTTACGTATGGGACGCTTCAGGGCGATCCCCATCTCATCCACCGGCTCGGGGTACTTGTCGCCATCCAGGATGCTGGCCTCGGCCCCCTCCTCCACGTTGACGACGATCGACAGCGCAAGGTTCGCGTTGTTGGGCCAGGGCCAGGCCTTGGATGACTTCTGGAATTTCATGATTGGCTTGCGGCAAGTTGTACGGACATATTATGATGGACTCCGGCGCGTATTTCAAGCGCGCCCTACGCAAGGGCGAACATCCATGACATCCATTTCTTTGCGGCAGGACGGTGCTGTGGCCCGCCTCTACATCGACAACCCGCAGCGCAAGAACGCCATCTCGCGCGCGATGTGGCAGGCGGTGCCCGCCCTGGTGGCGCAAGCGCTGGCGCATGAAGGCACCCGCGCCCTGACGGTGCAGAGCGCTGCGCCGGGCTGTTTTGCCGCGGGCGCGGACATCAGCGAGTTCGAAGCCACTTTTTCGGACCCGGCCGAATCGCTGCGCGCCAACGCCGAGATCCAGGCGGCCGTCAACGCGCTGGCCGCTTGCCCGGTGCCCACCCTCGCCCTCATCGACGGCCCCTGTGTCGGCGGCGGGGTGGCGCTGGCCGTGGCCTGCGACGTACGGCTCGCCAGCCCGCGCGCCCGTTTCGCCGTCACGCCCGCCAGGCTCGGCCTGTCCTACCACCCCGATGATGTCGCGCGGCTGGTTCGTGCCTGTGGCCGCGCCCAGGCCAGCGAGCTGCTGTTCGCCGGGCAGGTCTGGAGCGCCGAAAGGGGCCTGGTCGCCGGGCTCGTCAACGAGATTTTCTCCATCGGGGAATTCGAGGAGGCCGCGGCTCAACTGGTGGCCTCCATCTGCGCCAATTCACTCAGCGCGAACCTTGCGCTCAAGCGTGCGCTCGCCGCTGTCGAGTCGCGAGATCCCGCAGCCCTGCGCGAGGCCGAATCCGAATTCACGGCACTCTTCTCCGGCGCCGACTTCCATGAGGGCCGCGATGCCTTCCTGCAGAAGCGGAAGGCGTCTTTCCCCTCTCACCGTAGCCCCAAGGATTGACCGCGATGACCGCAACGCCCGTGTACCCCGACGCCATCGAGCGCTTCCTCGACCTGATCCTGGACGTGCGCTATGAGGACCTGCCCGCCGGCGCGATCGAGGCGGGCAAGATTTTCTTTCTCGACACGGTCGGCGTCGCCTGCGCCGGCAAGCTCGCACCCAAGATGGCCGACATGCTGGAGGCCGCGCGAAACTGGGGCGGCGGCGATGCTGCTTGTGCGTCGGTCTGGAACACCTCGCTGCGCACCACCACCCCTGTGGCCGCCCTGCTCAACGGCTACCAGTGCCACGCATTGGAATACGACTGCGTGTACGAACCGGGCGTCATCCTGCCGACGCCGCCCCTGTTCGCCGCCCTGATGGCGCGCGCGGAGCAGCTCGCCGCCGCCGGCAAGGCGCCCACCGGCAAGGAACTGCTCAGGGCCTTCATCGTGGGCCTGGAGGTTTCCTGCACGCTGGCGCTGGCCAGCCGCAGCGCCATGTTCTTCTTCCGGCCGGCGACCACCGGCGTGTTCTCGGCGCTCGCGGCACTGGCCTGCCTGTCGCCCCTGCCGCGAGACCAGCTGCGCTACGCCTTCGGCATCGGCTACTCCCAGATGTGCGGCCCGATGCAGGCCCACGAGGAAGGCTCGATGATGCTGGCGATGCAAATGGGTTTTGCCGCGCGCAACGCCGTGCAGGCCTATGACATGGCGGCCGTGGGCATCACCGCGCCGGTCCAGGTGCTGGAAGGCCGCTTCGGCTTTTATCGCAACTTCGAAAGCGAGAGCGCATTGCCCGAAGCGCTGGCCCAACTCGGCGCTCCCTGGAAGGTGACCCAGCTTTCGCACAAGCCCTTTCCGAGCGGCCGGGTCACGCATGGCGCCATTCATGCCCTGCGCGTGCTGCAGGCCGAACTGCAGCTCGCTCGCGACACGGTCGGCGAAGCGGTCCGCTCCATCACGGTGCGGATGCCGCCCCTGGGCATGCGCCTCGTCGGGCGCCCCATGATCAGCAACCCTCCGCCCAACTACGCGCGGCTCTGCGTGCCTTTCGTGGCCGCGAGCGAGCTGCTGCACGGCAACGTGGATCCGTCCAGCTTCGTGTCCGAGCGCCTGGGCAGTGCGGCCATCGAGGCACTCGCGCGCAAGGTGCGCGTGGAAGAAGTCGCGCATCCGAATCCCAATGCTTTCTATCCGCAGCACATCACACTGGAACTGGCCGACGGCCGTGTCGTGGAACGCGACATTCCCTATGCCTGGGGCCACCCGCTCCTGCCCCTGTCCCAGCAGGAACGCGAAGACAAATTCAGGCGCTGCCTGCACCTCACGCGCGACAGATCGCGCGAGGATGAGGAAGCGATCGAGTCGATGATCGGCTGGGTTGCCAGGCTCCCCGAGGCAACCGATTGCGCGCCGCTCCTGGCTTTTCTGCGCGTATCCGCCTGACGGGGTTCAACGCGTTCCCAGGCGCGTACCGATGATCACCGCGGCCAGGGCGACGATGTGCCAGACGGAGAGTGCTTCGCCCAGGAACGCCGCGGCGAAGGCGATGCCGAAGATCGGCAGCCAGTAGAAGAAGAGCGCCGCCTTTGCCATCCCGACGGTGGCGATGGCCTGGTACCAAGCCACGTTGCTCACGGCCGTGCCCAGCACGCCCGAGTACAGCACGAGCAGCAAGGTGCGGCCGTCCAGCAACTCGGGCGGCAGCGCGCGGACGTCCTGGGTGGCTAGCGCGTGCACCACCAGCATCGCGGTGCCGCCCACGTAGATGGCCCAGCCGATGACGAGCGAATCGAGCCTTTTGGCGAGCCGTTGCACCAGGGCGCCGCCGAAGACGAAAGTGATCAGGCCCATCAGCAGCACGACCTCCCCCAGCCCGGCCGCAACCTCGGACGCATCGCGCCGGTTGAAGATCACGAGGGCCACGCCGGCGAAACCCAGGAAGATGCCCAGCACCCGCAACGCGGGAATGCGCTCGCGAAACAGGACGGCGGCCGCCGCGACCGAGATCGACGGCGAGAGCGCCATGATCAGTGCCGCGCTCGTGGCCGTTGACAGGTGCATGCCGCGCGAGAACAGGAGCTGGTTGGCATACACCATCAGAAAGCCGGCGAAGCCGAGGGCGGCGAGCTGCCTGCGATCGAAGCGCGGAAGCCGCCGGTCCCGCGCCAGCAGGCAAACGGTCAGGACGGCCGAGGCGACGACCATGCGCAAGGTGGCGACCCAGATCTCGTCGAGCACCGAGGTCAGCGCCTTGACGGCCGTGATGTTCAGCGCCCATGCCACCATGATCGCCAGCAGCATCGCGTTGATCCGCCAGGAGTGCCCTCCCGGCGTCGCGGTTGGCGTCAACTGGGGATCAATTGGCCTTGGCGACCAGATCGACCGTCTTGCCAACTGTTGCGTTCCAGGACTTCACGCATTCGGCGCCGCAGCGCGCGGCCCAACGCGGCAACACCTGGCGTACCAGAGCCTCGCGGCGCAGTTGGGCGTCCATCGGGGAGATCGGAAGCAACACCATCTTGGCGGGCGGGCCCTCGGGACAGGCGCCCGTTCCGGTGTTGCAGGCCAGGCCGATGCCGTGCTCGCGCTTGTTCTGCTCGAACACCGCTTTTTCGAGACGGGCGTACTCGGCCTGCAGGATCTTCTGCTGCGCCGGCGAAAGCTTGCGCCAGCTGTTCATGTTCATGGCGGACAAGCCGGCGCCCCAGTTGATCGGCAGCGGATACAGGTACTTCGCGCCTTCATACCATTTGGCCTTGTAGCCACCCAGCGTGCCCGTGATCGCGCAGTCGATCACGCCGTTCTGCAATGCCTGCTGCACTTCGCCGAACGCCATGTTGATGCCCGAAGCTCCGAAATAGCTCACGAAGTCCGCTTGCGAAGCCCCGGAGGTTCGTACCTTGCGACCCTTCAAATCGGCCAGGCCCTTGAGTTCGTTGCGGCAGTAGAGCACCTGGGCCTGGTACGAGAACATGCCCATCACCTTCACCTTGAGTTGGCTCTCGTAGTATTTCTCCAGCGTGGGACGGAATTTCTCGGTCACGTCGCGAAAGACTTCGAGCGACTCGGAGACACCCGCCAGGTCGGTCGCGTCGTTGATCGGGGCGTCGCCGGCCACGAAACCCAGTTGGCTGGTGCCCACATCGAAGACGCCTTGCGAGAGCATCTTGAACACTTCATTGCCCTTGAGGCCCATTTCGTTCCAGGGTTTGATGCTCGCCACCACCGAACCGCCGGTGGCCGCGGGGATGTCCTTGGTCCAGAACGGCTGCTCCAGTTCCCTGGATTGGGTGGTGATGCCGAGGTTGCCCACCACCTGCAGGCTGACCTTGGGTTCGCCCTGGGCGTGGGCCGGGCCGGACAGCGCAATTGCGAGGGCGGATGTGATGAAAGCTGCCGCGAGATTGGGTTTCATGCTGGGGCTCCAGGTAACGATTTAAAAAAGAGAGACGTCAGCCGTGGCTGGCGGCGAAGACGGAAGGCAGCCATAGCGCCATGTAGGGAAAGACCGTCAACAGCACGATCATCACCAGCATGGCGGCGACGAAGGGGAGCGAGCCCACGACGACGTCGCGAAAGGGTCCGTTCTTGCGAATCGACTGGACGACGAACAGGTTCATGCCGATGGGCGGAGTGATCAGGGCCGCTTCGATCAGGATGACGAAGACCACGCCGAACCACACCGGGCTGAAGCCCAGTTGCTTGATGATGGGCACGATTACCGGGGTGGTGGCGATCATGAGCGTGAGTGTTTCCACGAAGCAGCCAAGCACCAGGTAAAACACGACGATCGCGGCCAGGACGGCAATGGGATGCCAGGTGAGATTCGACACCAGTTTCACGGCCATGTCGGTGATGCCGATGGTCGAAAGCACGAAGTTCAGGAAGAAGGCGGCCGTGACGATCAGCATCACCATCGCGGTGGTGCGCACCGTGCCCTCGAACGAGCGCAGCAGCAATTCCACCGACAGGCGCCCGCGGCTGAGCACCAGCGCCAGCGAACCCATCACACCCAGGGCCGACGCTTCGGTGGGGGTGGCAAGCCCGGCATAGATCGACCCGACCACCAGCAGAAACAGCATGATGGGCGGCAGCAGATGGACGAGGGCCGCAAAGCGTTCCCGCCACGGCGTCGGCGCGGTGCGCGGAGCCAGGTCCGGCCGGACGATGCATGCACCCAGGACATAGGCTGAAAAAAGGACGGCCATCAGCACGCCCGGGATCAAGGCTGCGAGGTAAAGATCGGACACGGCCGTTTCCGACAGCGCGCCGTAGATAACCATGTTGATGCTGGGCGGGATCAGGATGCCCAGCGTGCCGCCTGCCGCGATGGTTCCCAGGAACAGCGCCGGGTTGTAGCCAAACCGGTTCATGTTGGGAATGGACACGGTGCCGATGGTGGCTGCCGTGGCGATGCTCGAACCCGAAGTGGCCGCGAACAGCGCGGACGCCGCGACGTTGGTGTGCATCAGCCCGCCTGGAATGTGCCCCACCCAGCGGTCCAGCGCCGTGTACATGGCGTCGGTCACGCCCGAGCGCAGCAGCAGTTCACCCATCAGGATGAACATGGGGATCGCCACCAGAACGAAATCCGCGCTCGAAGTCCAGGCGATCTCGCCCAGCCCCCGGATCAAGGGTAGCGTGGAATAGAAGCTTGCCAGCCCGCCGGCCAGCAATCCCAGCACTGCGGCCACGAAAAGGCTGCTGGCCGCAAGCGCGAGCAGGCCGAAGAGGGAAAAGCTCAGCATCAGACGACCTTCTCGGTCAGAATGGTGGGCAGATCGGGGGCGTTCGCTTCGATCTCCTCTTGCAGCGATGGCACACCGAGCAGCGTGTTGGCAGCCTGGGCATCACCCTTCAAGAGCGTCCACAAGCCTGCTGCGGAATAGACAATGGCCACGATGGCGAACCATGCCAGGCCCGCCAGCCACAACCCCTGGGGGATGACCATGGGCACGCTCAGTGCGGAATTGGAGCGCGCGCCAGCTTGCGCATTCGCGAAAACCGTCACGGCGCACCAGTAGAGCAACACGCAGGCAGCGACGGAAAGCAAGGTGTATGAAAAGACGTCCAGCCAGGCTCGCCACCGCAACGGCAGCAGGTTGTATACAACCTCGATGCGGATGTGCGCTCGGGACGACAGGGCGAAGGCAAGCCCAAAAGCCGTGGCGATGGCAAAGGCGTAGGTCGACAGCTCGAAACTCTCGAATACCGTGGTCTTGAACAGCGCCCGGAATACGACGTCCAGGGAGATCAGCCCTGCGCTGCACAGCAAAACCGCACCGCCGGCCCAGGCGAAAAGCTGGGACATACCGGTACACATCGCGATCAACCTGGCCATGGAAGGAACCTCTTTTCCGCTGCAGCGGTATGCGAAAGGATTGCGTTCTCGAGATGAACGTATACAATGTTAACCGGACAACTTTTGATCCGCAAGCATTTTTTCCTCGAGGGAAATCGCATGACCGATTCACTGGGCTGGCGGCGCAAGCTCGCCGTATTGATACCGTCCACCAACACCAGCGTGCAGCCCGAATTCGACGGCATGCGACCGCCAGGTGTCACCAACCACATCAGCCGCATCCGCATTCCCAACATCCCGCTGAACAACGACGCCGATTTCGACCGCCTGATCGAGCTCATCGCTGCCGCGCAGGACGAAGCAGTCGATTCGGTGATGTCGTGCGAGCCGGACCAGCTGGTGCTGGGCATCTCGGCGGAGGTCTTCTGGGGTGGCCTGGAAGCCAGCCGCAAGCTCAAGAGGCACTTGATGGAACGCACCGGCCTGCCAGTGACGGTCGGGTCCGAGGCGTCCGGTGCGGCTCTCGACCTCTATGGCGCGAAAAGCATCGCCGTGCTGACGCCGTACCAGCCGGTCGGCGACCGCAACGTGGTGCGCTTTTTCGAGGACTGCGGCTACCAGGTGAAACGGATCCACGGCCTGAAGTGCGAAAGCCCGGTCCGCATCGCCCATGTCGGCGAAGCCGAGATGGCCGCACAACTGAAAGCATTGGACGGCGACGACGTCGACGCCCTGGTGCAGGTGGGGACCAACCTTGCGATGGCACGGCTGGCCGCGAGCGCGGAACTGTGGCTGGGCAAGCCGGTGATCGCGATCAACACGGCGATCTACTGGCAGGCGCTGCGGTCCGCGGGAATCCAAGACAAGATAGCGGGGTTCGGCTCTTTACTCGAGAAACACTGACCCATGGCGAAAACCATAGAAAAACCATCGTCGACCGCCGCCCAGGCCTGCGCCCACATCAAGGAAATGGTGATGAGCGGCGCGTACGCGTCGGGAATGCGCCTGACCGAGGAGCAGCTGGCGGGCGAACTGGGCACCTCGCGCACGCCGGTGCGCGAAGCGATGCGCCAGCTGGTGGCCGACGGATTCCTGTACTTCAAGCCCAACAGCGGAACCTTCGTGAAGGCCTGGACGAGCGACGAGGTCCGGGAGATATTCGACCTGCGCCTGCTGCTGGAAAGCGAAGTCGCCGCCGAAGCTGCGGTGCACATCGACGCCGGGCAGCTGAAACAGCTCAGGGCCCTGCAGAAGGAGATCGAAGCGCAGGGCTGCGACATGACGGAAGCGAACCTGGCGCGCATCAGTGCCCTCAACCGCAAATTCCATCGCCTGCTGGGTGATGCCAGCCGCAACACGCGGCTGGTCACGCAATTGGCCAACTGCATCGAGGTGCCGATTGTCCAGAAAACGTTCCGCCTCTACGACCAAGGGCAGCTGGCCAGGAGCTTTCATCATCATCGGGAACTGCTCGACGCCCTGTCGGCCCGCGACCGGGAATGGGCCCGCATGGTGATGGGCTGCCACATTCGTTCGGCCAAGTTCGTCCTGCTCAGCCAGGGCGCTTCCGATGCTGCCGGCACCGGTGATCACCAAGGCCTCTAATCTGGCTATGCTGACGTCGATTCACCTTGGAAGGGAAAGCTCAAATGGTTCAGCGATTCGATGTGGGTGCACGAATGTCCGAAATGGCCGTGCACAACGGAACGGTTTACCTGGCCGGCCAGATTGCCGATGACAGCGGCCAGGACATTCGCGGGCAAACCCGCCAAGTGCTGGGCGCCATCGACGCGCTGCTGGCCCGTGCGGGCTCCGACAAGACGAAGATCCTGCTGGCACAAATCTTCCTGGCCGACCTGGCTGATTTCGCGGCCATGAATGAAGTCTGGGACGCCTGGGTCGCTGCGGGTCAAACGCCGCCAAGGGCCACGGTCCAGGCACACCTGGCCAAGCCCGAGTGGAAGCTGGAAATCGTGGTCACCGCGGCAATCTGAAGGCGGATCAACTCCCGCGCGGCAGCACCGTCAGCACCCGCACGATGAAAGCATGCAGCTCGGCCATGTAGTTGCGCAGGAACGTCTCGGTTTCCTCGTTGGTGACCTCGCCCTCCGGCGTGATCAGCCCGGGCTTGAACTGGATGTAGGCCTCCGGCGAGTTCATCTGCGGCGAGTTGCAAAAACTCAGCACGCTGCGCAGGCTCTGTTGCGCCACCGCGGTGCCGATCGCGCCGGGCGAGGTGCCGATCACGGCCGACGGCTTGCGGGCGAAGGAGTTTTTCCCGTACGGGCGGCTGGCCCAGTCGATCGCGTTCTTGAGCCCGCCGGGGATTGAGCGGTTGTACTCCGGCGTCACGAACAGCACGGCATCGACCTCGGAGAGGGCTTGCTTGAACGCACGCGCCGGGGCCGGAAAATCGGCGTCGTAGTCATAGCTGTACAACGGGAGATCCTTGATCGGGATCTCGGTGAACGTCAGTTCCGCCGGGGCCAGGCGGATCAACGCCTTGGCGAGCTGGCGGTTGATGGAAGCAGTGGCGAGGCTGCCGACCAGATAGCCGACCTTGTACTTGGACATGAAGACTCCTTGGGTGCAAAAAGCCCAAGCAGCATAGGCGCGAGCCGCCGCGCCTTCGCAACCAGATTACAGATTAGCGGCCTTCTTACATCGATGGCTCGCTCCAGCCGCCGCCCAGCGCGCGGTACAGCAGCACCTGGTTTTGCAGCAATTGCAGCCGGGTCTGGATCTGCGCTTGCCGCGCCGCGAACAGCGAGCGCTGCGCATCGAGCAATTCCAGAAAGCTGCTCACGCCGCTTTCGTAACGCAGCGTCGACAACCGCAGCCGCACGGCCTCGGCCTGCGCCACGTTGTTCTGCGCGGTAAGCTGGTCAGCCAGAGTGGCTCGTCCGGCGAGCGCATCCGATACTTCGCGGAAGGCCGACTGGATCGCCTTCTCGTACTGGGCCACCGCGATGTCGCGGGAAACGTTGGCCGATCGCAGACCGGCCCGGTTGCGGCCGGCGTCGAAGATCGGCTGCAGCAGCTGCGGCGCCACCGTCAGCCCCCAGGAGCCGCCCTTGAACAGGCCCGAGAGCTCGTTGCTGGCGGTGCCGATGCCTGCCGTCAGCGTGATGCGCGGGAAAAAGGCCGCGCGCGCCGCACCGATGTTGGCGTTGGCCGCCACCAACAGTTGCTCGGCCTGGCGCACGTCGGGGCGGCGCACCAGCACATCCGAAGGCAGCCCGGCTGGCACGTCCGGCAGAGTCAGCGTTGCCAGCGCCGCCTTGCCGGAAGCATCCGCCGGCGGCGCCTCGCCCAGCAACAGGCGCAAGGTGTTGAAGTCCAGGGCGCGCTGCCGTTGCTGCTGGGTGAGCGCGACGCGCGCGGATTCGGTGAGCGACTGCGCCTGCTGGAAATCCAGCTCGGAGGAAACGCCGCTGTCGAAACGCAGCCGGGTCAGGCGCAGCGACTCCTCGCGCGTGGCCAGCGTCTGCCGGGTCAGCGCCAGCAGTTCCTCGTCGGCCACCAGGTTCAGCCAGCTGTTGGCGACCGAGGCCACCAGCGACATCTGCGCGGCCTTACGTCCCTCCTCCGTGGCCAGATACTGGGCCACGGCCGCTTCGCTCAGGCTCGCGATGCGGCCGAAGAAGTCGATCTCCCAGGCAGAGACCAGCAGGCCGGCGGTGTACGTGCTCGCCGTGCCGCCGCCGCTGGCGGGCGCGCGCGAGCCACTCACGGCGCCGGACACCGAGGGAAAACGATCGGCGTTGCGGATGTCGTACTGCGCCCTGGCCTGCTCGATGTTGAGCACGGCAACACGCAGATCACGGTTGTTACGCAGCGCCGTCGCGATCAGCCCGCGCAGGTTGTCGTTTGCAAAAAACTGCTGCCAATCCAATACAGCGGCGGGCGCGCCTTCGGTGGCGGAGGCATCGTCCCAACCGGCAGGCACCGGGGCCTGCGGCCGCTCGTACACCGGCATCATCGAGCAGCCGGCCAACAGGGCCGCAGCCGCCAGCGCCAGCAGCCGCGGATTCGTTTTCAAATTCATATCTGGTCTCCCGCGGTTGCGCCCGCCGGCAGCTCTCTGTCCAGCTCATGCGTGTACATGCGCCGCTGCCGTTCGCTGCCCTTGAAGTAACCGCGCACGACGACGAAGAAGATCGGCACGAAGAACACGGCCAGGCCGGTGCCGGTCAGCATGCCGCCCAGCACCGCTGTGCCGATGGCGCGCTGGCTGGCCGAGCCCGCGCCCGAAGCGAGGGCCAGTGGCAGCACGCCCAGGCCAAAGGCCATGGAAGTCATCACGATCGGCCGGAACCGCAGGTGAGCCGCAGCCAAGGCCGATTCGATCACGCCCTTACCCTGCGCCTGCAGGTCCTTGGCGAACTCGATGATCAGGATGGCGTTCTTGGCCGACAGGCCGATGATGGTGATCAGCCCCACCTGGAAGTACACGTCATTGGCGTAGCTGCGCAGCAAGGTGGCCAGCAGCACGCCGAGCACCCCCAGCGGCACCACCAGGATGACCGCGAGCGGGATCGACCAGCTTTCGTACAGCGCGGCCAGGCACAGGAACACGGCCAGGATGGCGAAGCCGTACAGGATGATGGCCTGCGCGCCGGCGAGCTTCTCCTCGCGCGACTGGCCGGTCCACTCGTAGCCGAAGCCCTGGGGCAGCTGCGCGGCCAATCGCTCCATTTCGGCCATCGCGGCGCCGGTGCTGTAGCCCGGCGCCGGAGCGCCCGAGATGCGCATGGCGGGGTAGCCGTTGTAGCGCACGGTCTGCATCGCGCCCTCCACCCAGCGGGTGGTCGCGAATGCCGACAGCGGCACGGTCTTGCCCTGGTTGTTGGTGGCGTTCAGGCGCAGCAGGTCGTCGGGCTGCATGCGGGCCGGCGCGTCGGCCTGGACCACTACCCGCTGCAACCGCCCGCGGTTCGGGAAGTCGTTGATGTAGCTCGAGCCCAAGGCGGTGGACAGGGCCGAATTGATCGACTCGAACGGCACGCCCAGCGCATTGGCCTTGTCACGGTCGATGTCGATCTGCAGCTGCGGCGCGTCTTCCAGTCCGTCCGGCCGCACCTGCGTCAGGATCTTGCTCTGCGCCGCCAAGCCCAGCAACTGGTTGCGCGCGGCGACCAGCTTGTCGTGGCCGGCGCCGCCGCGGTCCTGCAGGCGGAACGTGAAGCCCGAGGCCACGCCCAGCTCGGGGATCGGCGGCGGGCTCAAGGGGAAGATGAAGGCATCGCGAATGCCCGACAGCGCTCCGAACGCGCGACCGGCCAGCGCCTGCGCCGACTGGCTGGCCTCCGGCCGCTCGTGCCAGTCCTTGAGCGTCACGAAGGCCAGCGCGGCGTTCTGTCCCTGGCCCGAGAAACTGAAGCCCAGCACGCCGACCATGCTCTGCACCTCGGGCTGCTTGAGGATGTAGGCCTCGACCTGTTCCATCACCGCGCGGGTGCGCTCCTGGGTCGCGCCCGGCGGCAGCTGCACGTTGACCAGCATGTTGCCCTGGTCTTCCGCCGGCAGGAAGGATGTCGGCAGCCGGGTGTAGACCAGCGCCACCACGGCGATGATGGCGGCGTAGATGATCAGGTAGCGTCCCGCGCGCCGCAGGATGCGCGCGACCACGCTTTCGTAGCCCTTGGCCGTGCGCGAGAAGCCCCGGTTGAACCAGCCGAAGAAGCCTCGCTTCTCGTGATGATGGCCGGCCTCCACCGGCTTGAGCAGCGTGGCGCACAGCGCCGGCGTGAGCGACAGCGCCATGAACGCCGACAGCCCGATCGAGGCCACCATCACCGCCGAGAACTGGCGATAGATGTTGCCGGTGGAGCCGGCGAAGAAGGCCAGCGGCACGAACACCGAGATCAGCACCACCGTGACGCCGATGATGGCGCCCGAGATCTGGCCCATCGCCTTGCGCGTGGCGTCGCGCGGCGGCAGGCCCTCTTCGCTCATGATGCGCTCGACGTTCTCCACCACCACGATGGCGTCGTCCACCACGATGCCGATCACCAGCACCATGCCGAACATGGTCAACACGTTGATCGAAAAGCCCAGCGCCAGCAAGGCGCCGAAAGTGCCGAGCAGCGCGATGGGCACGACAAGCGTGGGAATGATGGTGTAGCGCCAGTTCTGCAGGAACAGGTACATCACCAGGAACACCAGCGCCACCGCTTCCAGCAGCGTCACCACCACCTGCGAGATGGAAATCTTGACGAAGCGCGAGCTGTCGTACGGGATTTCCCACTTCACGCCCGGCGGGAAGAACTTGGCCAGCTCGGTCATGCGATTGCGCACCGCATCGGCCGTGGCCAGCGCGTTGCCGGTGGGCGAGAGCTGCACGCCGATACCCGTCGAGGGCTTGCCGTTCAGGCGGGCCGAGGTGGCGTAGTTCTGCGCGCCTAGCTCGATCCGGGCCACGTCCTTCAGCCGCACGGTGGAGCCGTCGGTGTTGGCGCGCAGGACCACGTTGCCGAATTGCTCGACCGAATTCAGCTGCCCATTGACCACCACGGTGGCGGCGATCCCCTGCCCGGAGATATTGGGCAGGTCGCCGATAGAACCGGCCGACACCTGGGCGTTCTGCGCCCGGATCGCGGCATTGACCTCGGCCGCGGACACGCCGAAGCTGACCAGCCTGGCCGGGTCTATCCACACGCGCATGGCCTGCTCGGTGCCGAACAACTGGGCCTGGCCGACTCCGGGCAGGCGCTGGATCTCGGGCACGACGGAGCGAGAGGCGTAGTCGCCCAGCGCGACCGGCGTGAAGGCCGGGTCGTCCGAGGACAGGATGGTGAAGAGCAGGAAGTTCGAGCGCGCCTTGTCCACCCGCACTCCCTGCTGCGTCACCGCGGCGGGCAGACGCGGCGAGGCGCGCGCCAATCGGTTTTGCACATCCACCTGTGCCAGATCGGGGTTGGTGCCCGGCTGGAAGCTCAGGGTGATCTGGCCGCTGCCATTGGCCTGGCTGACCGACTCCATGTAGATCAGGCCGGGCGAGCCGTTCATCTCCTGCTCGATCACACTGATCACGCTCTCTTCCAGCGTGCTGGCCGAGGCGCCCGGATAGACGGCGGAAACGACGATGGAGGGCGGTGCCACCGGCGGGTACTGGGCGATCGGCAACTGGGTGATGGCGACGCCGCCCAGCACGACGATGAACAGCGCGATCACCCACGCGAAGATGGGTCGGTCGATGAAGAATCTGGCCATGGTGCGGACCTCAGGGCTTGGCGGCCGATGCGGCCACGGCCGGCGCAGCCGGTCGGCCCCCGTTCCAGGGTACGGGCTTGACCGTCGCGTTGGGCCGCAGCTTCTGGAAGCCATCGACCATCACCTGCTCGCCGGCCTTCAGGCCGTCCACCACCACCCACTGGCCGACCTGTTCGCCGCCGACCTTCACCTTGCGGCTGCTCACCTGGCCCTGGGGCGAGACCACCATGACGGTGTCACCCTGCGCGGTGCGCGTTACGGCTTGCTGCGGCAACAGCACGGCGCCACCGGCCTTGGCCTGTTCCAGGCGGACTCGCACATACAGCCCGGGCAGCAAGCTACCGGTGGGATTGGGTACCTCGGCGCGCAGCGTCAGTTGGCCGCTCGTGGGGTCGACCGACAGGTCGGAGAAAAGCAGGCGACCGGGCTGCGGATGCTCGCTGCCGTCTTCCAGCACGACGCGCACCAGAGCGCCTTGCGCGCCGGCAGCCTGCTTGAGCTGCCCCTGCTCGAAAGCGCGGCGCAGCTTGAGCACCTCGTTGGCAGGCTGGGTGAAGTTCACGTACATGGGATTGACCTGCTGGATCACGGCCAGCGGCGTCGCCTCGCCCTGCCCCACCAGCGCACCCTCGGTCACCAGCGCGCGGCCGATGCGGCCCGAGATCGGCGCGACCACCGATGCGTAGTTCAGATTGATCTGTGCGGTCTGCACCGCCGCGCGGCCGGCCGCCACCTCGGCCTCCGCCTGCTTCTGTGCCGCGACGGCATTGGAATACTCCTGCTTGCTGATGGCGTTGGCTTCGACCAGCGGCTTGTAGCGCTCGGCCAGGGCCGTGGCCTGGCCCAGGTTGGCCTGCGCCCGGGCCAGCGTCGCTTGCGCGCTCGCCGCGGCCGCTTGATACGGGGCAGCGTCGATGCGAAACAACGGCTGGCCGGCGCGCACGTCCGAGCCTTCGCGGAACAGCCGCTGCTGCACGATGCCCGCGGCGCGGGCCCGCACCTGCGCCACGCGCGAGGCTTCCAGCCGGCCCGGCAGTTCATTGAAGAGGCCGACCTCCCCCAGCGTCACCGTGACCACGCCCACCTCTGCCGGTGGCGGGCTGGCTGCTGCAGGCGATGCGGGCTGGCTGGCGCCCTGCCCGCATGCTGCGAGCAAAACAAGCAACATCGTGGCGCCAAGACGCGGCCAGCGGGAGAGTTGGGGCATGCGGGATGCAAACTGCATGGGAAATACCTTGCGGGAAAGGTCCGGAAAGGTCCGGGGAGGTCCGGGAAGTGGCCGGAAACGAAAGAGCCGGAAAGTGGTGCAGTATACATACATTCATGTATGTATACTCGAGCCATGGCCCGCCGCACCAAGGAAGACGCTCTCGCAACCCGCAACAGTCTGCTGGATGCGGCCGAGCACGTGTTCCAGGCCCAGGGGGTATCGGCCACCACGCTCAGCGACATCGCGGCGAAGGCGGGAACGTCGAGGGGCGCCATCTACTGGCACTTCAAGGACAAGGCCGACCTGTTCAACGCGATGATCGAGCGCGTCAGCCTGCCGCTGGAGCATGCCCTCTACGACGCGACCGGTCACGCGGATCCGCTGGCCTCGCTGAGGGTGGCCATCATGGCGGCGCTGGACAAGACGGCCAACGACCCGCAAACCCGGCGCGTGTTCGAGGTGGCGACCCACAAGGTCGAATACGTGGACAGCCTCAGCTCGGTGCGCCAGCGCCACCTGGACGTGCGCGGCGAATGTGTGGCCGGCGTGAAGCAGGTCCTGCAGCGGGCCGCCCGCGAACGCGGCGTTTCGCTGCCGATGCCCGCGGAAGCGGCGGCGCGAGGCCTTCACGCGCTGGTGGACGGGCTCATCCAGAACTGGCTGCTCGACCCCGGCGCGTTCAACCTGCCCCGCACCGGCCGGCAGGCGGTGGACAGCTATCTGGCGGGGCTGGGGCTCGGGGAGCGCTGACTCGGTAGACCCGCCTCAAGCCAGTCCGCACCAGACCGCAACGCGATGCGCGAGGTCGGCCCACAACGCCCACCCCGCGGCCACGATGAGCAGGAAGCCGGAAGCGCGGGTGCCGAAGTCCTGTCGCAAGCGGTTGCCTGCGTGACGCAGCCGGTCGAGCAACTTGGGTGCGAGCGCAAGTGATACGGCGCTACCCGCGGCAAACAAGGCCATGGACAAGGCGCCGTCCAGCGGCCCGCCGCTGAGCGAAGCGACCAGCAACGCGGAATACAGCAGCCCGCATGGCATGAAGGCCCACAGCGCTCCCGCGGTGAAGACGCCGCCGCGTGCGCCCGCCCAAGGCCGTATCCGCATCCACACGCTGCGTCCTGCGCTACTGACCCATACGGGCTGGCGCGCCATCACCAGCAACATGAGCCCCCATGCCAGGACCGCGAGATGAAAGAGTGTCCATACGGGGCGCAGTGCAGCGGTCTGCCCGGCCAGCCAGGCGAAGCTTTGAACCGCTTGCGCGGCGGCGGCGCCGGCCACCGAATAGCCCGCGACGCGCCCGGCGTGGAATAGCCAGGGTGAACGCGAGGTTGGACGCGGCCCCAGCCGCACCACCGCACCACAGGCGGCGCCGCACATTGCCACGCAATGGGGCCCGCCGGCCAGGCCCATCAGCAGTGCGGCGGTGGCCAGCGTGGTCGACATCCCAGTACCCGGTCAGATGATGCGCGAGAACTTCGTGCGGTTGCGGTCCGTCTGCGGGTAGCGGTCGAACACGAAACGGGGCGTCAATTCGGCTGAAACTGCAGTCATCGCGGGCCTGGGTTGGTAAGGTTTGACTGTGCCGCTTCCAGTGGCGCCGCCGCTTGATTTGGATCAATCAATGCGCGCTGTCGTGCCCTTGCTTGTCCTTGGGGTTGTAGATGGACGCATCGGCCGGGCCGGTGACTTCCAGCCCGGCTGCAAGGCCTTTGCCGGCGCGCGACAGGGCATGGTCGACCAGCAGGTACTTGCCGGGGTAGTTCACCTTGAAGTCCACGATCGTTGCGCCGCCTGGGGGCACCAAGGTGGTCTGCACATCCTGCTTGACGGCCGTGAGAGAACCTTCGCTGTAGACCTTGTCGAAGATCTCGCCGATCACGTGGAACGAAGAGATCTTGTTCGGACCGCCGACGCCGAAATACACGCGCACGGTTTCGCCCACCTTGGCTGTCACCTTGTGCTCCTGCGTCAGGGCGCCCACCGATCCGTTGAACGTGTAATAAGTGGGAAGCTCGTCGTCCGCCCGGTCATGGTTGAACGCCTGGTGCCCCTTGGTCCCCTTGGGATGAGACGTGTAGAGGTCGCCCTGCATCACGTAGAACTCCCTGTCCACTTTCGGCAGGCCTTGCGGCGGCTCGACCAGGATCATCCCGTACATGCCGGCCGAGATATGGTGCGGCACCGATGCGGTTGCGCAGTGATAGACGTACAGACCGGGATTGAGCGCCTTGAAGACCACGGTCTTCGACTGGCCGGGCCCCACCTGCGTGTGTTCGCCGCCCCCATGCCCGCCGGTCACGGCGTGCAGGTCGATCGAGTGGATCATCTTGCTGCTCTTGGCGTTGGTCAGCGTCAGCTCGACCGTGTCGCCTTTCTTGACCCGCAGCATGGGGCCGGGCACCTTCTTGTCGAAAGTCCAGTAGGTGAATGTCGTGCCATCGTCAAGCTTGCCATCGAGCTCCACGGTCTCGATGCTGTATTTCACGATCCGCGGCACCCGGTTGCCCAGGGCCTTGGGGACCTGGGTGGGATCGAGCGCGATGCTCACTGCATTCGGGGCGGCCGGGGCGATCGCTTCGGCTTTCGGGGCCGGCGCCGCCGCCGCGCCCATGACGGCGGTCGTCGCAGGTGGGGCAGGTTTGGTGGCTGCCGATGCAGCGGCCATTACAGCGGTGGCACCCAGGGAGCCGATCAACAAAGGCCCGCCGGAAAGCAATGCCACGATCGCGAAGGAGATGGGGGTGATCACACGGTCGAACATTTTGAGCTTTCTTTCACATCAGCGCGGGTGGAGCCTCCGCGGGGCCAACAGCCTTGTGGGCCGTTAACTCAATGTAGGAAGAAATCCCGGGCGGTGATAGGTGCCAATGGGTCCCGCCTTGATCCATCGCAAGTGGGCGCTGGTTGTTACCTCGGCCGCAAGCGGCTTGGCGTAGAGTGCAGCGTAAACAGGAGTCGAAACATGGCCATTCCACATACCGCGCCGGGCGAGGTCGTCGACGTCAAGCCTCTCGGCGCGGCGCTTGCCGCCACGCGATCGCACGCGCTCTTCAAGTCCGCCGACCTGGAGGTGATCCGCCTGGTCCTGCCCACGGGCCAGGAGATGCCCGAGCACGCGGTCGCCGGAGAGATCACGCTGCAATGCATCGAGGGACGCGTCGCCTTCACCTGCAATGCCGGCGAGGTGGAACTTGGCGCCGGCCAGCTCATCCATGCGGCGGGAGAGGAAGTGCACGGGCTGCGGGCCCTGCAGGACGCGTCGCTGCTTCTGACCATCGCGCTCAAGTCCCCTTGTTGATCCACCATTGGCCGCGCGGTGGTGGCTCGATGAAGGTCATATCGGCTCGCCACCCGCTGTGGCAGATGGGCTTTCGTCCGTTCTACCTGCTGGCCAGCATCTTTGCCGCGCTGTCCATCGGCCTGTGGGCGCTGCAGTTCTCAGGATGGCTGGGCCGCCCCTACCTGGAGGGACCGCTGTGGCACGCGCACGAAATGCTGTTCGGCTTCGCGCTGGCCGTGGTGGTGGGCTTCCTGTTCACGGCAGGCCGCAACTGGTCGAACCGTCCCACTCCGACGGGATGGCCACTGGCGGCTCTGGCCCTGCTGTGGGTGGCGGGACGGGTGCTGGTCCTGACGCCTTTCGCCTGGGCGGCCGCATTGGCCAACACCGCCTTCCCCGCCGCCGCCGCCATTGCATTGGCCGTCCCCTTCTTTTCCGCGGGCAGCCGCCGCAACTATTTCTTTGTCGCCCTGCTGCTGCTGATGTCGGTCGCCGTCATGGCGATACACCTGGACAGGCTTGCCGTGCTGGCGATCCCTGAATGGATCGGCATACAGATTGGGCTGGATGCCTTGTTGTTCATGATGGCCGTGATGGGCGGCCGCGTGATCCCGATGTTCACCAACAACGGCGTGCCCGGCGCGGCCGCCACCCGCCATCCCCTGGTCGAGAAGGCGGCGCTGGCCGCGATCCTGCTCCTGCTGGCGATCGATGCGCTGCAACTGCAAGGGTCGCCACTGGCCCTGCTGGCTGCCGCCGGCGCGGCAGCGCACCTGATCCGCTGGGCCCTTTGGCAGCCCTGGAAGTCCTGGCGCGCGCCCCTGGTCTGGGTACTGCATCTGGCGTACTTGTGGATTCCGGTGCACCTGGCGTTGCGGGCGATGTCCGCGGCGCAATGGATCGCGCCGTCGATCGCGGTCCATGCGCTCACCGTGGGCGCGGCGGGCGGCCTGATCATAGGCATGATGGTGCGCACCGCGCGCGGCCACACCGGGCGGCCCTTGCGGGCGGACCGGTGGGATGTAGCCGGCTTCGTGCTCATAGCGCTCGCAGCCTTCGTCCGCGTCTTCGTCCCGCTGGCGGCACCGGCCTGGGCTCTCGATGCCGTGCTGTGCTCGGCCGCGTTGTGGTCCGCCGGCTTCGGGCTTTACGCGGTGCGTTACTGGCCGGTGCTGACGCGCCCGCGGCTGGACGGGAACCCCGGCTGAGGGGCGCTTTGCGAAGCGTCCATCGCATGGAAGCTGCGCCCCACACCGATCGGTGCAGGTGCGGTCAGCACAATGCGCGCGAAGAGACGGTCGAAGCTCGGATCGCGCGCGCCAGGACCGAGCGGGTCCGGTGCGCAGAGAAAAGCAGCATCCAGCTCCACCCAGTCGGCCGCCGTCAGGAGCCGCTGTGCGGTCGGCAACAGCTCGGTTTCCTCGCAGCGCATGTGATCCAGGTAGAAGCGCACATACTCCCGGGCCGCCTGCTCGAAGGCAAGGCGGCGCGACTCGCCCAGCAGTTCCCAGGCCAGCAGCAGGTGCTGCAACGCGCGCACCTTTCCCTCGCCCTTCATGTGGTCGGCTTCCAGGCCTTCAATCACCGGCATGAGCTCGGGAGCGACGCGCAGCAGTTTGGGGAACAGCAAGTCCGATTCCCGGGGGTGGTGCTGGCGCTCGGGAAACTCATCGATATAGAAGAGCATTGCGCGCAGCACATCGAAGAACCGCTCGGGTTCGTCACCCGGGCCGTGGTCGACCATCATTGAAACGGAGTGCAGCACAGCGGCGATCGAAGCGTGCTGATCGCGAATAACCTGGGATGTGGATGAGGCCATGTCTGTCTCCGGTGCCAAATGTTGAAAGAAAAATGCTCAGACCTCGGCGGAGGCCGGTCTGACAGCGCTCGCTTGCCCGCCCAGCTCGTTGGCGTAGCCGTGATTCACGTCGCGGTGCCCAGCCTCGTCTTCGCGCACCGCCAGCACGACGTCGCGCAAGGTGGCGCCGTCCGGCAGGTTCCAGTACTTCTTGGCGATCTCCGGCGCGGACACGTTGGCGTGTTCGCCGGCATCGATCAGCGCCAGGTAGTTCGTGTAGCTTTGGTAGGCCTCTTCCTCGAAGTAGCCGACCACACGGTGCGCCACGGCAGGGGCCAGCAGGTACAGAAGGAAATAGGCGTTGTAGAAGAATCCCTGCACCAGGATGACAAGCAGGCGCTCGAACCAGTTGGGCTGGGCGATCTCGATGAAGGTCATCAGGTGCATGCGCTCGTTCTCCGCCTCGTCCATCAGCGTGCGGATCCAGCCTCGGTCATCCTCGATGCGGCGCAGACAGCGCAAGTGAGTCAGTGTCGCGCCCACCATTCCCGGGACGGCGGCCACGGTTTCCAGGACGATCGCCCGGTGGCCGTAGCGTTTGGCGAAGAACAGGTCGGCGAAGAATCGCAGGAATCGAACGAAGCCGTAAGCGAAGCGGTCACCGAAGTTGCGGGGGATGTGGTGAGGATTGTTTTGGAAAGTCATGGCTGGTACTTGGGTTAGGGATACGGGAATGGGGATGCCGCCGGACAACTGGCTTCACTGAACTCGCATTTCAAATGCGCGGGTCAGGCCGTCCAGATCGACGATGCGGATGTGGCGTTTGTCCACCTCCAGCAGGCGCTGCTGCACAAAGGCCGAGAAGGTGCGGCTCACCGTCTCCAGCTTCATGCCAAGGTAGCTCCCGATCTCGGCGCGCGACATGCGCAGGTGGAATTCGCTGGCCGACCAGCCGCGGGCCTTCAGCCGCTGCGACAGGTTCAGGAGAAAGGCGGCAAGCCGCTCTTCTGCGTTCATGCTTCCCAGCAGCATCATCAGGCTGTGCTCGCGCACGATCTCGCGGCTCATCAGGCGGCTGACCACATGCTGCATATTGCTGTTGCCGGCCGACAGTTCGTTCAAATGCGCGTAAGGGATGGCGCAGATCTCGGTGTCTTCCAGTGCGGTGGCGCTGCTGGCATGCGTGCCCTGCGCCAGGCCGTCCAGGCCCATCAACTCGCCGGCCATATGAAAGCCGCTCACCTGCTCGCGACCGTCGGCCAGCATCAGGCTGGACTTGAAGGTACCGCTGCGCACCGCGTAGATGAACTGGAACTTGTCACCTTCGCGGTACAGGGTGTCACCGGTCTTGACCTTGCGTCGGGCAAACATCAAGCTGTCCAGCTGCTGCATCTCCGTCCCGCCCAGCCCGCATGGCAGGCACAGCTCGCGCAGGTGGCAGGTGGAGCACTGGGTTTTCAGGGGCGCCGGCGCAACGTGCGCGCGCTGGGCCACGAAAACGGGACGGGAGGAACGGACGGGTGCTTCGAGGGCGGTGTTCATGAGGATCCTTGGCGGCTGAAATCAAAGCGAGACCGGTTGCCGCGCCGTGGCGACGGCGTGGGCCAGCTGGTCGAACTCGGTGCTCTTGTCGAGGAAGCGGACGGCGCCCTCGCGCAGGTAGCGCTCGCGGTAGGCGGGCGCCGAGTTGTTGCTGAATACGACGAATGCGATCTCGGGGTCGGAAAGGCGAACTGCTCGCAGCACCTGCAATCCCGAGCCGCCTTCCAGCTGAACGTCGAGCACCACCACATCGGGTTGCGTGGCCAGGATGCCGTCGATGGAGTCTTGCGGTGTC
This sequence comes from Caenimonas soli, assembly GCF_013155545.1. GTDB lineage: Bacteria > Pseudomonadota > Gammaproteobacteria > Burkholderiales > Burkholderiaceae_C > Ramlibacter > Ramlibacter soli. Next base: position 58,013 of record NZ_JABJVV010000009.1, read on the forward strand.
TTTGCCTGGCCGACGATCGTCATGGCCGGCGCTCCAAGCATCGCGGCAACTCGGGTGCGGATCAGTTCCGAGTCATCTGCCAGGAAAACCTTGAGGGGATTGTTGCGGGAAGGCATGCCGCTACTGTGCCGGGCGGCCCGCCTTCGCAACATCGGCGGCGGCTGAAACCGAGCCTCGGTCAAGTCCCAAACAGGACCGGGACTGCGCCTAGGTACGCTAGGAATATTCCTAGGGATCCAGCTGGTCGGCCAGGCCGTGCTTGATCGCGTAGCGGATCAGCTCGCTGGCGTTGCCCAGACCCATCTTCTGCATCAAGTTCGCCTTATGGGTGCTGACCGTCTTGACGGACAGGTTCAGGCGCGTGGCGATGTCGGTCACCGAAACGCCCGCCGCCAGCAAGCGGAAGACTTCGAATTCGCGCGCCGACAGGGACTCGTGCGCCGCGGCGGCCGCGCCCGGCATGGCGCCCAACGCGAGTTGCTCCGCCACCTCGGCGGTGATGAAGGCCCCGCCGCCGGCGATCTTGTGGATGGCCTGAACCAGCAGGGCCGGGGCGCTCTCCTTGGTCAGATAGCCGCTGGCGCCCGATTTGATGGCCCGCACCGCGTACTGCAGCTCCTGGTGCATGCTCAGCACCAGGATGCGCAACTTGGGTTTTTCGGCCTTGACCAGCTTGATCAGCTCCATGCCGCTGCGGCCGGGCATGGACAAGTCGAGCACCAGCACGTCGAAGTCGCGCTCGCGCACCAGCCGCATCACTTCGGTGCCGTCGCCGGCTTCGTCCACGATCTGCAGGCCGACGTCGGCGGCCACGATGCGCTTGAGGCCCTCACGCACGATGGCGTGGTCATCGGCAATGGCGATACGGATCACTTCGCGCCCTCTGTCCGGTACAGCGGAATGTGAGCCTGCACGCGGGTGCCGCGCCCCGGCTGGCTATCGATGCTGACGCTGCCCTTGAGGAGGTGCGCCCGTTCGCGCAGGCCCACCAGTCCCAACGAATTCTGCTTGCGGGGCGCGGCTGGTTCGAAGCCTACGCCGTCATCCTGCACCCAGAGCCTCGCTTCCCCAGGGTTCACGGCAACCCCCACCGTCACCTGCCGGGCCCGGGCGTGCTTGGCGACATTGGCCAGCGATTCCTGCACCATCCGGAAAACGGCGGTGGCATACGGCTCGGGCAACTCCAGCCCCTCATCCATCTCGATCCGGCAGGGCACGCCGGTGCGTTGCGTGAAGTTCTGGGCCAACCATTCGATCGCGGGCACCAGGCCCAGGTCGTCGAGCAACAGGGGCCGCAGGTCGGCGGCGATACGGCGGGTGGCTGCCACGCTGCCATCGAGCATGGCGAGCATCTCTCCCAGCTTGGCGGCAGCGCCATGCGGATCCCCTGCCACGTTGTCTCGCACCCAGATCGTGTCCATCTTCAGCGCCGTCAGCGATTGCGCCAGTTCGTCGTGCAACTCGCGGGCGACGCGGGTCTTCTCCTGCTCGCGGATGGCGCTGGCTTCGGCGGCGAACGCGGCAAGTTCCTCCTGCGCGCGCACGCGGTCGGACACGTCGCGCAGGATGACCGTGAGCAGCTTGCCTTCAGGGGTCTGCAGCTGCGAGATCGAGGCATCCAGGGGAAATTCCTCGCCGGTCGCCCGCTTGCCGTAGATCACCGTGCCGTCCCCCATGCGGCGGGACGTGACGCCGGTGGCGGCAAACTGCCCCACATGGGCCTCGTGACTGGCCTGGTACCTCGCCGGCAGCAGCATCGCCAGGCGTTGACCGACCACCTGGGCCGCGGGCCACCCGAAGATCTTTTCGGCAGCGCGGTTGTAGAGCACGATCCGCTGGCCTTCATCGATGGTGATGATGCCATCCATCGCCGAGTCCAGCAGGCCGGCCAGGCGGGCTGCCAGGCGCATCTGCTCCCGCTCCGCCTGCACCCGCTCGGTCACATCGCGCAGGATGACGGTGAACAGCTTGCCCTCGGGCGTGTCCAGCTGGGAAATGGAAGCATCGACCGGGAACTCTTCACCGCTGGCGCGCAAGCCATACACCACGGTGCTGCCACTCATGCGTCGCGAAGTGACGCCCGTGGCCCCGAAGCGGGCCACGTGCTCGGCGTGACGTTCGCGGAAGCGCGGGGGAATCAACCGTGTCAGGGGCTTGCCCATCACCTCGGCTGCCGGCCAGCCGAAGATGCGTTCGGCGGCGCGGTTGTACATGACGATGTTCTGATGCTGGTCGGCGGTGATGATGGCGTCCATGGCCGAATCCAACAGTCCCGCCAGCCGTGCGGCTGAGTTGTCGGAGATCGAAGGGGTTGAAGCCATGTTGCGCTCGGGCATGAGCGCAATTTACAGCACAATTGCCTCCCGCTGCTAGCGGTTCATCTTCTCCGGCGCCATGACGAGGATGGCCGTCATCAGGCTTGCCAGCGCACTGCAGCCCCAAAAGAGAAAAAACGCTGCTGCGTAAATCGCCTGTCGCGACCAGGGCAATGGATGGCCGAACCAATGCAGTTCCATGGGATCCACCACAGCGAATACCACCGCCTGCAGCGCGCACGCCGCCAGGAATGCAGGCCAGGCAATCCCCATGAGTCGGTTGACAGTGGGCATGGCGTTGTCTCCTTGGCTCTTTCACGGGCTGCCTGGCAGCGGTGTCGCCGCATGGTTGCGTCCCTGCAAGGCCGGCAGCAATGCCTTGCCGTGTTGCGCCGCAAGCGTCTTGTTGATCTCCATGCCGCGGCGATAGTAGTCTTCGGCCACCACCGGGTCGGGCGTGCCCACGGCGATCCACACGGTCGCGATCCCGGCAACGACCACCACGGCCGGCCCGGCAATCACCATCCAGACCAGGGGAAACTTCCACCAGGGGGCATCCGGCCGGTCTGCGCTGACGTTCTTCATGAGGCCTCTCCTAACGGGGAACAATGAACACCGACTTCTCGCCTACGTGGGCGTCGCCCGCGGCGTCGCCGATTCGGAACTCGATGGGATGCGAGCCCGGGTCGGCCGAGCCGTAGGCGATCTGCAGCCGCACCGGCACCCAGCGGGACTCGGCGGGTCCCACCTCGACTTCGGCTTCCGATGCAATGGCGAGGCCTGCCAGTCCACGAGCCGAGATGCGGTAACGCTGGGGCTGCTCCGTCGCATTCATGATCTGAAGCCGGTAGACGTTCTCCAGCTTGCCGCCTGCGACGATCCGCGAAAGAGCCGCCCGGTCGCGCACCACGTCGACCTTCAATGGCGTGCGGGCGACCAGGCTGGCCAGGACGCCGACGCACAAGGCCAGCAGCACGCAGGTGTAAATGAGCACGCGCGGGCGCAGTACTCGGCGCCACATCCGGCCCGCGTCCCACTGCCCAGCCAGGGCGTTCTGGGTGGTGAAGCGGATCAGCCCGCGCGGATAGTTCATCTTGTCCATCACCGTGTCGCACACGTCCACGCAAGCGGCGCAGCCTATGCATTCGTATTGCAGGCCCTGGCGGATGTCGATGCCGGTCGGACACACCTGCACGCACAAGGTGCAATCGACGCACGAACCCAGCGCCAGCGCGGAAAGCTCCGCCTTGCGCGAACGGGCGCCGCGCGGTTCGCCCCGCTCCGCGTCGTAGCTGACGATCAGCGTGTCGGCATCGAACATGGCGCTCTGGAAGCGTGCATAAGGGCACATGTACTTGCAGACCTGCTCGCGCAGGAAACCGGCATTGCCGTAAGTGGCGAAACCGTAGAAGAACACCCAGAACACTTCCCAGGAACTCATGCGGGCCTGCAGGAATTCCATGCCGAGCTCCCGGATCGGCGAGAAATAGCCCACGAAGGTGAAACCCGTCCACAATCCCAGGCCGATCCAGAGGAAGTGCTTGAACCACTTCTTCACCAGCTTCTCCAACGACATCGGCGCGCCGTCCAGGCGCATGCGCGCGCCGCGATCACCCTCCACCTTGCGCTCGATCCACAGGAATATCTCGGTGTACACGGTCTGCGGGCAAGCGAAGCCGCACCACAGTCGCCCTGCCACCGCGGTGAACAGGAACAGCGCGAGCGCACTGATCACCAGCAGGCCGGTGAGATAGATGAAATCCTGCGGGTACAGCACCAGGCCGAAGATGTAGAAGCGGCGCGCCCCCAGGTCGAACAACACCGCCTGGCGCTGGCCCCACTCCAGCCAGGGTATCCCATAGAACACCAGCTGGGTCAACGCGACGAAGCACCAGCGCCACCGCGAGAAGAAGCCCGATACCGAGCGCGGATAGATCTTCCTCTGCGCTTCGTAGAGCGACTCACCCTCGCCCTGGGATGGCACGGGAACGATGGGGATGACCTTGCGCGTGGTGGCGGAAGACTGCAAAGCGAAGCTTCCGTTCAGGGCTTGGCCGCAACGGCATTGTTGGACAGGCCCCAGACATAGGCGCCCAGCAGCTGGATCTGCGCCTCGGTGAGCTTGCCGGCCTGCCCCGGCATGTCGCTGGTCTTGCCGCCGTTGATGATCGCGACGATGGCCGGTTCGCCCCAGCCGTGCAGCCAGATGTCGTCGGTGAGGTTGGGTGCGCCCAGGGCCGCGTTGCCCTTGCCGTCGATCCCATGGCAGGCGGCGCAGGCCGTGAACTTGCTTCTGCCGAGCTGGCCGCGCAGCGAGTCGTGCGGGCTGTTGGAGAGGCTCAGCACATAGTTGGCGACGTTCTTGACGTCATCGCTGGTCCCCACGGCCGCGGCCATCGGGGGCATCTGCCCATGGCGCCCGCCGGTAATGGTCTCGATGATCTTCTCGGGCGTGCCCCCGAACAGCCAGTCCTTGTCGGTCAGGTTCGGAAAGCCCTTGCTGCCGCGCGCGTCCGAGCCGTGGCATTGGGCGCAGTTGTTCATGAACAAGCGCTCACCGATGGCCATGGCGTGGGGATCGCCGGCCAGTTCTTCCGCCTTGCGCGCCGCGAACTGGGAATACAAGGGCGCAAGCTCCTGCTTGGCCTTCTCCACCTCGGCGTCGTACTCGCCCCGTTGCGTCCAGCGCAGCTCGCCCTCATAGGAGCCCAGGCCGGGATAGGCCACCAGGTACAGCATGCCGAACACGATGGTCAGCACGAACAGCCACATCCACCAGCGCGGCATGGGATTGTTCATTTCCCGCAGATCCTCGTCCCAGACATGGCCCGTGGTGTTGTCGCCGTCGGAAACCACCTTCTTGCGCGCGGTGATCCACAGAAGCAGCAGACAGGCCAGGATGCTGACGAACGTCACGCCCGCCACATAGATCGACCAGTAATCCGAATTGAAATCGCTCATGGCGGCGCTCACGATCAGTCTTGTTGGAAGGGAATGCCTGCCGCTTCGTCGAAGCGGGAGCGGTTGCCGCGTGAATAGGCCCACCAGGCGATGGCCAGGAAGGTGATGAACGAGGCCAGCGTGGCCGCGATGCGCAGGGTCGTGACGTCCATTTGAGAGGCTCCTTGTCTTACTTGAGGGCCAGGCCCAGGCCCTGGAGGTAGGCGACCATGGCCTCCATCTCGGTCTTGCCTTTCACCTCGGCGGCGGCCTGGGCGATCTCGGCGTCGGTGTAGGGAACGCCCACCATCCGCAAGGCCTTCATGCGCGGGGCCATGCCGGCGGCGTCCACCTTGTTCTTCTCCAGCCAGGGGTAAGCGGGCATGTTGGACTCGGGCACCAGGTCCCGCGGGTTGTTCAGGTGGATACGGTGCCACTCGTCGCTGTACTTGCCTCCCACCCGATGGAGGTCGGGACCGGTTCGCTTGCTGCCCCACTGGAACGGATGGTCGTAGACGAACTCGCCCGCCACCGAGTAGTGGCCGTAGCGCAGGGTTTCCGCGCGGAACGGCCGGATCATCTGGGAGTGGCAGTTGTAGCAACCCTCGCGCAGGTAAATGTCGCGCCCGGCCAGCTGCAGCGCGGTGTAGGGCTTGACGCCGGTCACCGGCTGGGTTGTCGATTTCTGGAAGAACAGCGGCACGATCTCCACGGCGCCGCCTATGGCGACCACCAGCAGGATCAGCACGATCATCAGGAAATTGTTGGTCTCCACTTTCTCGTGAGAGAAGCCGGTGGCCTTGTTGGTGTTCTCGCTCATGTTTCTTTCTCCATCAGGCCGCTTGCGGCATCGGCACGGCGACGCGGGCCGCGTGGCCGCCCACCACGGTCATCCAGGTATTCCAGGCCATGACCAGCATGCCGCCCAGGTACAGCAACCCGCCCAGCAGCCGGACCACGTAGAAGGGATAGGTAGCCTTGACCGATTCGACGAAGGTGTAGGTCAGCGTGCCGTCGCCGTTGACGCCGCGCCACATCAGGCCCTGCATCACGCCGGCGATCCACATGGCCGCGATGTACAGGACGATGCCGACGGTGCACATCCAGAAGTGCAGCTCGATCGCGGGCACCGAGTGCATCTTCTTCTGGCCGAACAGGCGCGGGATCATGTAGTAGAGCGTTCCCATGGTGATCAGCCCGACCCAGCCCAGGGCGCCCGCGTGGACATGGCCGACGGTCCAGTCGGTGTAGTGGGAGAGCGCGTTGACGGTCTTGATCGACATCAGCGGGCCTTCGAAGGTGGCCATGCCGTAGAACGACAGCGCCACGATCAGGAAGCGCAGGATCGGGTCGTCGCGCAGCTTGTGCCAGGCGCCCGACAGCGTCATCACGCCATTGATCATCCCGCCCCAGCTGGGGGCCAGGAGGATCAGCGAGAACACCATGCCCACCGACTGCGTCCAGTCCGGCAGCGCCGTGTAGTGCAGATGGTGGGGGCCGGCCCACATGTAGGTGAAGATCAGCGCCCAGAAGTGCACGATCGACAGGCGGTAGCTGTACACCGGCCGCTCGGCCTGCTTGGGGATGAAGTAGTACATCATTCCCAGGAAGCCCGCCGTGAGGAAGAAGCCCACCGCGTTATGGCCATACCACCACTGGATCATCGCGTCCTGCACACCGGCGTAAGCGGAGTACGACTTCATCCAGCCGGCTGGAACCGCGGCGCTGTTGATCAGGTGCAGGATGGCCACGGCCAGGATGAACGAGCCGTAGAACCAGTTGGCCACGTAGATGTGGCGCACCTTGCGGATGCCGATGGTGCCGAAGAACACGATGGCGTAGGACACCCACACCAGAGTGATCAGGATGTCGATGGGCCATTCCAGCTCGGCGTATTCCTTGCCCGAGGTGTAGCCCAGGGGCAGGCTGATGGCGGCGGCGACAATGACGGCCTGCCAGCCCCAGAAGGTGAAACTGGCCAGCTTGGCCCCGAACAATGGGACGCTGCAGGTGCGCTGCACCACGTAGTAGCTGCTTCCGATCAGCGCGCAGCCGCCGAAGGCGAAAATCACCGCGTTGGTATGCAGGGGGCGCAGCCGCCCGTAGCTCAGCCACGGTATGCCGAAGTTCAGTTCGGGCCAGGCCAGCTGGGCGGCGATGAACACGCCGACCAGCATGCCGACCACGCCCCACACCACCGCCATCAGCGAGAACTGGCGCACGACGCTGTCGTTGTACAGGATGGCGGAGCCGGGTTTGTCGTTCATGGAGAGCACCTTCTTTTCGTGACGCTCCCAGTCTCGCCGCGCCCCGGCCCGGCCGGCTTGACGAAAATCAATCGGAGTGCAGAATGCGCTCGCCTTCGGCGTCCAGCGCCTCGAACTGCCCGCGCCACACCGCCCAAGCCAGGCCGCCCAGGATCAGCAGGGCCAGCGCCACCGACAGCGGTATCAGGAGGAACAGGATGTCCATGTCAGCGACCTCAAGACACGCGGGCCAGCCGTGCCGAATTCACCACGACGAGGAGGGAGCTCGCCGCCATGCCGAGGCCGGCCAGCCAGGGCGGCATCCAACCCATGACAGCCAGGGGCACGCAAACGGCGTTGTAACCGGCGGCCCAGGCCAGGTTCTGGCGCACGATCATGCGGGTGCGGCGCGCATGCAGCAGCAACGACGCCACTGCCGTGAGCTGTCCGCCCAGCACGACGAAATCGGCCTGGGCCTGGGCCAAGGGCACGGCGTGGCCCATGGCGACCGACACGTCCGCACGAGCCAGCACCGGGCCGTCGTTGATGCCGTCACCGACCATGGCGATGCGATGGCCGCCTTGCTGCAGCTGGCGCACGTGTTCCAGCTTGTCCGCGGGCGATTGATTGCCCCAACTCGCGTTGATGCCGGCGAGCCGGGCGATGCGGCGGACTGCGCGGGTCTGGTCGCCGGACAGCAACTGCAGCCGCAACTTCAACCGTCGCAGTGCGCCCACCGCAGGCACGGCGCCTGGACGCAGCGCCTCCTCCAGCTCGAAACTCGCCAGCCATCCGTCCTCGTCGGCCAAATGAACCTGGCTGGTGGCGCTTCCCTTCATTGACGAATCACCGCAGAAAGCAGCCGATCCCAGCTTCAAGTTGCGCGGCTGCCACCCGCTGTCGCGCGACACTCTCCCCGAGACACCGCCGCCCGAGGTCTCTTGGACCTCAGACGCGTTCCAGCCAGCAGCGCCAGCGGCCGCTACGATCGCGCGTGACGCGGGATGCAGGGAATGACTAGCGAGCGCGGCCGCCAGCCCCAATGCCTCGGCCGTACCGGTGCCGGGTCGGCAATGGCTGCGCACGACCGAAACTCGCTGCTCCGTCAGCGTTCCGGTCTTGTCGAACACCACCGTGTCGATGCCGGCGCATGTCTCCAGCGCCTGGAGCCGGCGCACCAGGACGCCCCGCCGTGCCAACCCACCGGCGGCAGCCAGCGTGGCGGCTGGCGTAGCCAGCGACAAGGCGCACGGACAGGTGACGATCAGCACAGCCACGGCCACGCTCAGCGCTTGTGCGGGCCCGGCCGGCCACCACCAGGCGGCGGCCGCCGCGCTGGCGATGAGCACGCCCAGCAGGAACGGGCCGGCGATGCGATCGGCGAGTTGGGCCAGCTGCGGCTTCTCGACCGAAGCGCGCTCCATCATGGCGACGATGCCGGCGAAACGGGTCTGCTCGCCGGTACGCTCGACATGAACCACGACCATGCCCGTCAGGTTGTGGCTGCCCGCCACCACCGGCTGACCCTCGCCACGCGACAAGGCGTGCGACTCGCCCGTGAGCAGGGCTTCGTCGACGCGCGTTTCGCCGGCCACGACCGTCCCGTCGGCGGGGAACACTTCACCGGGCAGCACGCGGATCCGATCGCCGATGGCGAGTTGGCGCACCGGCACGCGTCCGAACCCGCCATCGGCCGACTGCCGCTCGACCGTCTCGGGCATGCGGCGAGCCAGGGCTTCCAGCGACCCGGCCGTCTTGTGGCGAAGCCGCTGCTCCAACAGCCGCCCGGACAACAGAAAGAAGACGAACATGCTGATCGAGTCGTACCAGACATCGCCGCCCATCGGCCCACTGGGATCGAACGTGGCCGCAGTGCTTGCGCCGAAAGCGATGGCCAGCCCCAGTGCCACCGGCACGTCCATTCCCATGCGCCCATGGCGCAGGTCACGCCAGGCCGACTCGAAGAACGGCCGGCAGGAGAACAGCAGCACGGGCAAGGTGAGAATCCACGACGCCCAACGCAGCAGGGCCTGGATGTCCGGGGTGATTTCCCCGGGCTGCGCCACATAGGCCGGGGTGGCGTACATCATCACCTGCATCATGCAAAAACCCGCGACCAGCCAGCGCCACAGGAGCAGCCTTTGCGCCCGCAAGCGCGGCACGGCCGAAAGCAGATCGGCTGCCGGCAACGCGCCGTAGCCTGCGCGTTGCAGGGCCTTGAACCACTCCGACGGCTTGCCGGGACTGGGCGACCAGACCACCCGCGCGGTCGCCGTCGCGCCGTTGACTTGCACGCTGCGCACGCCCGGGCTGCCCAGCAGGGCCTCTTCCACTGTGAGCGAACACCCCGGGCAGTACATGCCCTCGATGGCGAGATAGGACTCCCACCAGCCCTCGCTGCCGGCCAACTTGCGACTGAAGCCCTGCCACTCGGCGGGCTCATCCAGCGCGGCCCAGCGCACGGGCTCGGCGGCAAGGACAAGTGTGGCGCTTTGCATGTTGCAAGGCTAACGACGGCGTTGCGCTGCGCGGTTGACCTGGATCAACTACGCCAGCCGCAAGCCGCCCTAACCTGCACCAATTGCACAGGAGACCCTTATGTACAGACGAATCCTGGTCGCCACCGACGGCTCGACCCTCTCCAAGAAAGCCGTCCGCGACAGCATCGGCCTGGCGGCCGCGACCGGTGCGGAACTTGTCGCGCTCCATGTCGTGCCTCGCTACCCCGTGAGTTACTTCGACGGCGCCCTCACGATTTCCAGCGACGACATCGCCCGGACCGAAAAACATTGGCACGATCAGGGTCAGGCGGTTGTCGATCGGGTGCGCGAGGCCGCGTTGTCCGACGGCGTCAAAGCCAAGGGGGTGGTCGCCCACTCGGATCTCGTAGCCGAGTCCATCATGGCTGTCGCCAGGAAGCACAAGTGCGACCTGGTCGTCATGGCTTCACACGGCCGCAAAGGCATCAAGCGGATCCTGCTGGGCAGTGAGACCCAGCAGGTCCTCACCCACAGCAACTTGCCCGTCCTGGTTCTGCGCTGATCCCGTGAAGTAGCGCGTTACGTGTGTGCTTCCCGCGCGACCAGGACCGGAACGGGTGACTGGGACACGACCTTGGCGGCGATGCTGCCCAGCAGCATCCGCCTGATCCCCGTGCGCCCGTGCGAACCCACGACGATCAGATCGGCACCCTCCTCCCGGGCCGCCTGAAGGATGCCATCGGACGCGTGCACGTCTTCGGCACGCCGCCAGCGAAGCTCGATTGCTTTGCCTTCCTTGTTGCACAAGGCCGCCACCTTGGCGTGAGCCTGGGCCGCATGCTCGTACGCGGACGACATGTAGGCCTGGAACCCGAGCGGGTTGCTCTCACCAATACCCAGGTACGGGTAGGGGTCGATGACGTACAGCGCCGTCAGTCTTGCGCCGCATGTGCGCGCCAGTTCCACCGCCAGCTGCGCCGCGCGCGTGGAAGCCGGGGAACCGTCAGTGGCAAGCAGGATATTGCTGAACATGGGGATACCTCGATGTGCTGCTTCTACAGGCTCCATGGTGCACCCGCGGCTGGAACCGTGCTTGACTTTTATCAATGGCCCCCGCCCTCGCGCGACCAACAATTCGCTTATCACCAAGGGGTTTCCATGAAGAGATACCACAGCGGCCTGGTGGCCGAATACGACCAACTCCTGGCACGGCGCGAACGGGAGCTTTGCGCGCTGCTGCGTGCACGCGAAGAGCAGGCGGTCGGCGCCGCTCGGGACGACATCAGCGACTTCAAGGACGTGGCGACCCGGGAGTCGCAAGTCGTCGTTGATGAGGTCCAGGCCGAACACGCCGCGCACGAGCTCGAGCAGGTCCTGGCGGCCCGCCGCCGGCTGCAGGAGCTCAACTACGGGATGTGCCAGGATTGCGGCGCGCCCATCGACCTGCGCCGCCTCTCAGCCATGCCCGCTGCGTCCCACTGCGTGTCCTGCCAGTACATGCGCGAGCACCAGCCGTACTCGTGATACGGGCGCTCAACGCTCCACTGTCTTGTTCCACCGCGCATTCCACGCCGGCCGGTTCTCGTTGATCGTGTCCCAGTCGACCGTGGTCGCGGTCTTCATGTACTGGTTCATCTGAGCCACCAGCGCCGCCGACGCGCCGGTGGCCTTGGTCCTGGAATTGGACGGGATCTGGTTGCCGTGCTCCAGCGCCGCGGCCTGGGCTTCCGGCGACAGCAGGTACTGGGCCAGCTTGTGCGCCAGCGCGGGCTCGCTGTTCTTCGCGATCACGCACTCGCCCACCGTGAGGACGGCCGAGCCTTCCTTGGGCTGCACGTACTCCACCGGCAGGCCCTTCTCCTTCAGCACGCCGACGGCAGTCGGCGTCAGCGGGAACATCGCGGCCTCGCCGGTCTGCACCATCTCGGCGATCTTGGCCGAGCTGGGGATGTACTCCACCACGTTCGGGCCGATGGTCGTGGCCCAGGCCTTGAAGCCGGGCTCCACGTTCTTGTCGGTGCCGCCCTGGATGCGGTTGAACAGCAGGAAACCATGCAGGCCGAAGGTCGACGACGACAGCGACTGGAACACCACCTTGCCCTTGAACTTGGGATTGGCCATGTCCATCCACGAAGTGGGCGCCGGCCAGCCCTTCTCTGCGAACATCTTCTTGTTGTAGGCGATGCCGGTCATGCCGACGTTGACGCCGGCGGCCATGTCGCCTTTGAAGCGCGCGGTGGGGTACAGGTCGTTCAAGGCCTGGCTGGGCTGCATCTTCTCGCACAGGCCCATGCCGATGGCGCGATACATGATGCCGTCGTCCAGGAACATCACGTGCATCTGCGGGTTGTCCTTGTTGGCCTGGGCCTTGGCCAGGATGTCCGACGAGGTCCCGGGCACCACCACCACCTTGACGTTGTTGGCCTTCTCGAAAGCGCCGAACACGTTCTCGGTATAGGTCTTCTCCATCGTGCCGCCGTTCATGCCGATGTACAGCGTCTTGGTTTGCGCCAAGGCCGCGCCGGTGGAGAAGCAGGCGGCAGCGGCGGCCAGGCACAGGGCAGTGCGACGAGTGGAAAGGAAGCGTGAAGGCAGGTTCATGGCAATCTCCTGGAGGGTTCAGGCAAGGGCTGAAGGAACAAGTCCGGCGCTTGCCGCGCGCGGGCTTGAAGTGAAACGGGAAATGGAAAAGGCTTCGATCGGCGTGGTGGACTCGCCACCCTGCACCAGTTCGGCCAGCACCGCGCCCACGGCGGGCCCGAGCTGGAAACCGCCGCCGGCGAATCCGAAGGCATGGATCAGGCGTGGCGTGGTGGCGCTGTGGCCGATGACGGGCTGGCGGTCCGGCAGATAGCCTTCGGTGCCGCTCCAGGTCCGGATGATGTGGGCGTTGCGAAGGGCCGGCAGCAAATCGACGGTCTGCTGCATCAGCTTCGCCAAACCGCTTCGCTGTACGCGGGCGCGCAGGTCGTCCAGCGCATAGCCCTGGCCGCCGCCGATCACGCAATTGCCGCGCGCCACCTGGCGGGCGTACACGCCGCCGCCTTCCACGCCCAGGCTCAAGTCCATGAAATGCGGCAGGGGTTCGGTCACCGCCATCTCGGGATGGCCGGACACCATCGGCACGGTGTCGCCGAACTGCGCCGCGATGGTTCCCGCCCAGGCGCCCGCGCAATTCAGCAGGTAGCGGGAACTCACTTCCAGTTCGCTGCCGGATCGCAGGAGGAAACTCTCGCCGTCGTGCACGGCTTCGTCGATGCACGTCTGCTCCCGCACGTCCGCGCCCAGCCGCCGCGCGGCCAGCGCGAAGGCCGGGGACACCAGGCGCGGGTTGGCCTGCCCGTCCTGCGGGCAGAGCGACCCACCGACCGCAGCACTTCCCAGCCAGGGACAGCGCTCATGGACGGCACGGGCCGACAGGATCTGCAGGTCCATGCCGAAGCCCCGGGTGCGCTCACGGTAGCTCTCCAGCGAAGCCAAGTCCGCATCGCTGCGCGCGATCTTCAAATGCCCGGATTGCAGGTATTCGCCGTCGATGCCGGTGAGCTCCTTCAGCTGCGCCCAGATGCCGTGCGCGCGTTGCGACAGCGGCAACTGCGCCAGCGGCCGGCCCTGGCGGCGCACGCCGCCGTAGTTGACGCCGCTGGAGCGCGAGCCGCAGAGGTCGCGTTCGATGATCACCACCGGGATGCCCATGCGCCGCAGGAACAGCGCGGCCGAGGCGCCCACGATGCCGCCACCGATGATGGCCACTTCGGTGGAAATGCGTTCTTTCATGAGGCCTCTCCAGCGGCCCGGGCCACCGCCGCGAACGGCAGCGGCTTGATCGGCGCCTGGCCGCGCAGTCGTCCCACCGTCTGGGGCGCAGTGGCGCACGCATGAGCCAGGATCTCGGCCGCCGCCACGCCGCAGGTGCGGCCCTGGCAGCGTCCCATGCCCACGCGGGTCAAGGCTTTGAGCCGGTTCATCTCGCGCGCGCCGGTGTCGCGGGCGCAGGCCCGCAGTTCGCCCGCCGTGATCTCCTCGCAGCGGCAGATCACCAGATCGTCGGGCGCACCCGCGGCCCAATCCGCCGGAAAGGGAAAGGCGCGTTCCAGGCCGTGCCGGAAGGCTGCCGTGCGCGCCAAGCGGGCTTCAAGCGTGGCGACGCGCGCAGCATCCACTGCAATCCCCGCGTCGGCCAGCAGCGCCAGCGCCGCGCGCTCACCCGCCCATTCGGCGGCGTCGGCGCCCATGATGCCGGCACCGTCGCCCGCCAGGTAGACGCCCGGCACACTGGAACGCCCTGCCCCGTCGCGTTCGGGCAGCGCCGCCCGCTGCAAGGCGTTGTAGCTGAAGCGGCAGCCCAGCAGGTCGGCCAGCTGGGTCTCGGAGCGCAACGCGTAGCCGAAACCGACGGCGTCGCAGGCCAGTTCGTGCTCATCGTTTCCATCGCGCCAGCGCATGCCGGAAACCTGTGTGTCGCCGCTGGCACGGACCAGCCGCACGCCCTGATGCACCGGCACACCATGGGCCCGAAGCCACCCCAGGTAAAACAGGCCCTTGGCGAACAGCGCCGGTTGCCGCAGCATGGCCGGCACGGCAGCGGCCTTGTCCTTGAAGCTCGCGGTGTCCAGCACGGCGACCACCTTTGCGCCGGCCTTCGCATATTGGTAGGCCACCAGGTAGAGCAAGGGCCCGGTGCCCGCAAATATCACCCGGGAACCGATGGCGCAGCCCTGGTACTTCAGTGCTACCTGCGCCGCGCCCAATGTGTAGATGCCGGGCAAGGTCCAGCCCGGAAACGGCAGCACGCGATCGGTCGCGCCCGTGGCCACGATCAGCTGGCCATAGGGCAGCGTGCCCATCCGGCCGCGGCTGAGCAGGTCGAGCCGGCCGCCTTCGGCGCTCCAGACCAGGGTGTCGGGCCGCCAGTCCACTTGCTCCAGGATCTCCGCCATGGCGCTGTGCACGGCGTCGGCGCGCCCGGCCTCGAAGCCGTACAGCGCGCGCTTGGGCCGCTCGAAGCCGGCCGGTGGCTGGCGATAGATCTGCCCGCCCCAGCGCGGCGCTTCGTCGATCACCACCGGCCGCACGCCATGCGCGACCAGTGCCTGCGCCGCCCGTACGCCGGCGGGGCCGGCGCCGACGATGACGGGTTGCAGTGCCGCGGTCATTTACCGGCCTCCACGCCGCTGACCAGGCGCATGCCTTCTTCGACGAAGGTGGCGCAGGCTCTAAAGCGCTGGCCCGATTCGGTGGCGATCCAGCAGTCCTGGCAGGCGCCCATCATGCAAAAACCCGCACGCGGCTCGCCGCTGAACTCGCTGCGGCGCAGCTGCGCCGAATGCGTCAGCACCGCCGTCAGTACCGTGTCGCCCGCCAATGCGGTGAGCGGCTGGCCGTCGAGCACGAAGCAGACGGGCCTGCGGCCGGTCTCGGCCAGGCGTTTCAAAAGCGCGGTGCTCATCGATGCCCCACCAGGATCTTGTCGAGCCCGTAGATGCGATCGAGCACCAGCATGGCCACGGCCGTCAGCGCCACCATGAGCGCCGAAACGGCGGCCATCAGCGGATCGATCGATTCGGTGGCATACATGTACATGCGCACCGGCAGCGTCACCGTGGATGGCGCCGTGACGAAGATCGACATCGTCACCTCGTCGAAGCTGTTGATGAAGGCCAGCAGCCAGCCCCCGGTCACGCCGGGCAGGATCATCGGCAGCGTGACGCGCCGGAACACCGTGGCCTGGCTGGCGCCCAGCGACAGGGCCGCCTGCTCCGCGCTGCGGTCGGTGCCCTCCACCGCCGCCAGCACCAGCCGCAGCACGTACGGCGTGATGATGACCACGTGGGCCAGCACCAGCCAGAAGAAGCTGCCGGTCGCACCGATCAGGGAAAAGGTGCGCAGCAGCGCCACGCCCAGCACCAGGTGCGGAATGATCAGCGGCGAGAGGAACAGGCCATTGAGGAAATGGCGCCCCGGGAAGCTGTGGCGCGCGATCGCCAGCCCCGCGGGGACGGCAATCGCGGTGGCCAGCGTGGCCGACAGGAACGCCAGGGACAGGCTATTCTTGAACGACTGCACGAAATCGGAATGGGCGAACACCGCCCTGAACCAGCGCAGCGAGAACTCGGTAGTGGGGATGGTGAGCGTGTTCGCGGGCGTGAAGGCCACCACGCACACGATGACAAGGGGAGCCAGCATGAAGGCGATGACCAGGGCGTTGAAGACGAGCGCGATAGGACCGTTCTTGTTCATGACCTACCCCATCGACTTCTTATAAGAGCGCTCGAGCACGCGGTTGTAGCTGAGCATCAACACCAGGTTGGCCAGCAGCAGGGTGAGCGCGATGGCCGCGCCCAGCGGCCAGTTGAGCTCGTGCAGGTACTCGTCGTACACCACCGTCGCCACCATCTTCAGGCGGCGCCCGCCCAGCAGGCCCGGAATGGCGAAGGCGCTGGCGCTCAGGCCGAACACGATGAGGCTGCCGGAAAGAACGCCGGGCAGCACCTGCGGAAAGATCACGCGGCGCAAGGTCGTGAAGTGCGAGGCCTTGAGCGACAGCGCGGCGTCTTCCACGCCGGGGTCG
The DNA here is from genome assembly GCF_013155545.1 of Caenimonas soli. Classification (GTDB taxonomy): domain Bacteria; phylum Pseudomonadota; class Gammaproteobacteria; order Burkholderiales; family Burkholderiaceae_C; genus Ramlibacter; species Ramlibacter soli. Next base: position 74,565 of record NZ_JABJVV010000009.1, read on the forward strand.
AGCTTTTGCAGCGAGGTCCAGACCGGGATCACCATGAAGGGAAGCATCACGTGCACCAGCGCGATGACGACCGCCGTCTCGGTGTAGAGGATGCGCATGGGCGCCAGGCCGATCGCCCGCGCGGCCTGGTTCACCAATCCTTCGGGGCCGAGCAGCATGCTCCAGCCGAAAGCGCGCACCACCACCGACACCAGCAGCGGCGCCAACACCACCAGCAACAGGATCGAGCGCCACGGGTTGCGCATGCGGCTGAGCACATAGGCCTCGGGCGCGCCGATGGCCACGCAGATCAGCGTGGTCAGGCCCGAGATCCAGAAGGTGCGCCAGAAGATGCGGTGGTAGTAGTCGTCGGTCAGCACGGCTGTGTAGTGCGCCAGCGTGAAGCTGTTCTTGACGCCGGTGGCATGGTCGAACACCTGGAACGACAGCACCACCGTGAGGATCAAGGGCACCAGCAGCAGGCAGGCAAACAGCGCGAAGGCGGGCGCCGACAGCAGCCACGGCGCCCGGGCCGTACCGGGCACGGTGGGCGTGGGCAGCGGCAGCGCAGCGGTCACGGAACTCATGCCACCGCCTCCAGCACGGACTGCGCCTGCGGCGGCAAATGGGTTGCACCGGGCAACAGGCGCACCTGCTGCGCCGTCCAGTCCAGGCCGGTGCTTTCACCCTCTTCGACGGCCACGCCGCCATCGTTGGGGCAGACCACGACCAGCTCGCCGGCGGCCGTCGCCACCTGGTAAAGCCACTGGCTACCCAGGAAGAACCGCTCGCGCACGACACCCGCCAGTCGGCCCTGGCCGGCGGGCACCAAGCGGATTTTCTCGGGCCGCAGGCTGAGCACCACGGCATCGCCCACCGCCGCGCCGGGCGCATCGACTTCGAGCGACACCGCGCCAAGATCCACCGTCGCCCAGGCGCCGGTGGCGGTGACGCGGCCCTCCAGCAGGTTGGCCTTGCCGACGAAGCTGGAAATGAAACGCGTCTGCGGGTGCTCGTAGAGGCGGTGCGGCTGGTCGATCTGCGTCACCCGGCCGGCTTCCATCACCACCACCCGGTCGCTGATGGACATGGCCTCGGTCTGGTCGTGCGTGACCATCACCGTGGTGGTGCCCACCTTGCGCTGGATCTGCCGCAGTTCGAATTGCATCTCTTCGCGCAGCTTGGCGTCCAGGTTCGACAGCGGCTCGTCCAGCAGCAGGACCGGCGGTTCGATCACGAGCGCTCGGGCCAGCGCTACCCGCTGCCGCTGGCCGCCCGAGAGTTCGCGCGGGTAGCGCGCGGCATGCGCTTCCAGGTGCACCAGGGCCAGCGCCGCCTTGACGCGCTCGGCGCGCTCGGCCTTGGCGATGCGCCGCATCTCCAGGCCGAAGCTCACGTTGTCGTGAACGGTCATGTGAGGGAAGAGCGCATAGCTCTGGAACACGATGCCCAGTCCGCGCGAGTTCGGTTTGGCGTGCGTGATGTCGCGGCCATCGAGCGTGATGCGGCCGGCGCTGACACCGGCGAAGCCCGCGATCATCTGCAGCGTGGTGGTCTTGCCGCAGCCCGAGGGGCCGAGCAGCGAAACGAATTCGCCTTTTTCCACCGACAGGTTCATGTCGATGACCGCATGGGTAGCCCCGTAGGACTTGTTCACATTCGCCAGGGTCAGGAACGACATGGGCAATACCTTTGCAAACAGGGAAGAGAGCGGGATTGATGCTAGGGGACGGCGCGAAAAACCGTCAACTGGTTATTCCGTAGAAAGAGATATTTATTTAATTTATTCCGTTAAATGGAATACTGATACAGTATTGATATTCTTCATTCCATTGAGAGAGATGAGATGAAACAGGAAGACGGCACCTCCGGCAGCGTGCAGCGGGCCTTCGCCATCCTTCGGGCGTTGGCTGCAACGCAGGCCCAGGGTGGCCGCGTCACGCACATCGCGAAGGCCACCGGCCTCACGCAGGCCACCACCCATCGGCTGTTGCAAAGCCTGGTCGCCGAGCGCGTCGTGGAGCAGGACGCCTCGTCCAAGCTGTACCGCTTGAGCATCGATTTCTTTGCCTTGGCGGCGCTGGCCGGCAACACCATGGATTTGCGCGCGCTGTGCCGGCCATCGCTGCTGCGGCTGTGCGCGAGCCTGGGCGACACCATCTTCCTGCTGGTGCGCAGCAGCTTCGACGCGATCTGCCTGGACCGCAGCGAAGGCCCCTTCCCGATCCGCTCGTTCACCGGCGACATCGGGGGCCGCGTGGCACTGGGCGTCGGCCAGGGCAGCCTGGCCATCCTGGCGTTCCTGCCCGAGGCCGAGCGCGAGGAAGTGATCCGCTACAACCTGCCGCGCGTGCGCGAGTTCGGCGTGCTGGACGAGGTGTACCTGCGTACCGAGATCGACAAGGTGCGCGAACTCGGTTACGCGGGGCGCAACACCGGCCTGCTCGAAGGCATGGCCGGCGTCGGCGTGCCCGTGCTGGACCGCGAAGGCCGGGCCGTGGCCGCCCTCAGCGTGGGCACGATTTCGGCGCGGCTCAGCGCCGACCGGTTGCCGACGGTGGTGGACCTGCTCAAACGCGAGGCCACTGCCATCGGCGCGCGGATCAATCCGTTCGACGCCACCCTGCGCCGTCCTTCGCAGAGCCTGGCGCGGGCGGGCGGCCAATGATCGCTTCAGTCCTTTCCATCTCCGCCGGCGCCTCGATCGGTGCCCTGCTGCGCTGGTTCCTTGCCGGCCGCTTCAATCCCCTATTCCCGGCCCTTCCGCTGGGCACCCTGGCCGCGAACCTGCTTGGCGGCTACCTGATTGGCGTGGCCATTGCGGTCTTCACCCACCTGCCGGCGCTGTCGCCGCAAGCCCGCCTGTTCGTGATCACGGGTTTCCTGGGCGGTTTGACGACCTTTTCCACCTTCTCGGCCGAAGTGGTCACCCAGCTGCAGCAGGGCCACACGGCCTGGGCGCTGGCCACGGCCCTGGCCCACCTGCTTGGCTCGTTCGCACTCACGGCACTGGGTATTGCCACAGTGGCCTGGGTGCGCGGCTAACCCCGGCTTAAGCAAAAAACCTAGGCTGCGGCCGATGTTTCCCTTAAGGCGGCTCCTCGTGGGCCGCGCACACTTGGATACATGCCAAGCGTCTACGACACCCTCTATAGCTGGGCCCGGAAAAGGACCACCTCCTTTGCCGAGCTGCGCTTCGTGGCGTCGGAACGCGGCCCGTCGTCGGAGGCCGAGGGCGACGCCCTGGTCTACCGGCTGCGGACCTGGCCCGACTGGCCTGCCGCCATCAAGACGGCCGGCGTGCTGCGCACCCTGTCCGTCATGAGCCACCGGCCGGTGAACCGAAGCTGGCTGCTCAGCCACTCCAAGTTACCGGCCCGCCAGATCGACCGGCTGCTGCAACGGCTGGTGGACGAAGGGGCCGTCGAGGTGATCGACACCTCCAAGTACGGGCCGGACAGCCACTAGGGCTTGGGGGCCGGCTGCAGCGGGCTCTTGCGCTGCGCCATCAGCTCCACCAGTTTCTGCATGTTGGACAGCGAGGCCAGGTGCATCGAGATCAGGTGCAGCTCGCCGGCGCGAAACAACGACAGCGCCACCGCGTCGGGCAAGGCCATCAGCTTTTTCTCGTCCACGACCAGCAAACCGTTCACGGCGAAGCTGCGGCCGTCCACCAGTTGGGCCTTGGCATTCATCTCGGTCAACAGCCCCGCCTGCTCCAGGCGCCGGCAAAAGCCCTCGGTGCGGGCGAACTCCTGCTGGTAGCGAGTCAGGAAGTCGACCGCGTTTTTCAGGAACGGCGTGTCGGCGCCCTTGGCGTCGAACAAGGCCTCGCCTTCCTGGGTGTCCAGGCCGCCGTAGGCCTCGTCGATGCACACCCCCAGGCTCTCGCCGGGCAGTTCCGCCAGCACGAACGGGTATCTCCGCACGAAAGCCGGCACGTAGGTGGCGGCCCAATGTTCGGCGGCATCCACGAAGAGGTTCTCGCGGCTGCGCAGGCCGAGCATGGCCACCGGGACGGTCTTCTGCTGCGCGCCGCGCGTGAAGACGATGGCGTACTCCTTGCACGCCTCGTTGAACTCGACCCCCGCGAGGTACAGCGAATTGGCTTTGCGGGCGAAGGCGAAGCTGCTGCCGGGTTTGACGCGAAGCTTGCGGTGCTTGCCGCGGTCCAGCAGCACCGGCCTCTCGTAATACATGGCGTCCGACATCGCTGTATTCCTCGTATTCAGGGGCCTGCGCCCGGCCGTGATTCGGGCCGCGCGCTGTCCTGCGCGCGCGCCATCGCCAGCACCTTGTCGATGCGCTTGCCGTCGAGATCGACCACCTCGAACAACCAGTCGCCGCAATCGATGCGCTCGCCCGCGGCAGGCAGGCGGCCCGACACCGACATCAGCAGGCCGGCCAGCGTGTTGTAGCGGCCCCGGTCCTCGTCAGGCAAGTCGCGGATGTCCAGGCGTGCCTTGAGTTCGGCCACCGGCATCAGGCCATCGAGCAGCCAGGATCCGTCCTCGCGCTGTGTCGCCCAGGCATCGTGCTGGGCCACCGGCTGCAATTCGCCGGTGATGGCCTCCAGCAGGTCGTGCGGAGTCATGAGGCCCTGCACCACGCCGTATTCATCGACCACGAACACCATGCGGCCCGACCTCTGGCGGAACTGCTCCAGCAATTCCATGCCCGTCAGCGTCTCGGGCACGAACAGCGCCGGCGCCGCCAGAGATTCCACGGTGGTCCCGCTTTCATCGGGCTCCAGCGCCAGCAGCTGCGCGACACTGACCACGCCCACCACGTCGTCGAGCGAGCCGCGGCACACGGCATACCAGGAATGCGCCCCGCGCCGGCCGACCTGGCGCAGGCACTGGGCGATGGTGCATGAGGCGTCCAGCCACTCGATTTCCGATCTGGGGACCATCATCGACGTCAGCGGCCGGTCGTCCAGGTGAAACACGTTCTGCACCATCTGCCGCTCGTGCTGCTCGATGACGCCCGCGTCCACGCCCTCCTCCAGGCTGTGCGCGATCTCCTCTTCGGTCATGCCGCGTGCCAGCGTCATGTCGATCGGCAGCAGCTTGAGGACCGCCTGCGTCGATGCCGACAGCAGCTTGACGAACGGCCCGGCCGCGCGGGCCAGCCAGCTCATGGGCTGCGCCAGCACGCGCGACACGGCTTCGGGGTACAGCTGGCCGATCCGCTTGGGGACCAGCTCGCCGAAGATGATGGTGACGTAGGTGATCAACGTGACCACGATGCCCGTTGCGACGTAGCTGGACATGCGCGGCCCCGCGCCCAGGCCCTGCAGCCATTCCGCGAGCGCGCTGCTGAAAGCGGCCTCGCCGATGATGCCGTTCAAGACGCCGATGGAGGTGATGCCCACCTGCACGGTGGACAGGAAGCGCGTGGGCTGGTCCATGAGGCGCAGCGCCGCAGCGGCGCCGTTGTCTCCGGATTCGGACATTGCCACCAGGCGCGCCTTGCGGCTGGAAGCCAGCGCCATCTCCGACATGGCAAAAACCCCGTTCAGCACCGTGAGCAGCGCGATCAGCAGGATTTCCATGAACTAGGGAGAGAATGGCACACCATGGGACTTTACTTTATTGGTGACATGGTCTAAATTCCGCAGAACATCGAAACTCAAAAATGATGGGCCCGTCGGGCCCTTTTTTCATGGCTAACACACTACTGCCTACCGGATTCGACATTGAACTCGATATCGCATACGAAAAATGGACACAAGCCCTAAAAGACCTTGCGACAGCCGAGGACCGCCTCTTCAAAATAAGGCGCAGTCTTACCCAGCAGGAGTTTCAAAAATTGAAGGTGGAGATCGCACACAAAAAGAAAGTAACCGACGAGCTATTTGAAGCCCTCCGAACCTTATTCGAAGAAGAGTCGCGGCTGCTGCCCTTGCCACCGGGATAACACCACGCCCTTGAGCGCTAACGCACACGCGGGTCACGCAGCAACATACGCCCCCAGCACCGGCAACCGCCTCAGCTTCGGCGCATCCGGCCTCGACGCAATCCAGATCGAGCGCCACACGGTTGACTCGCTGCACTCGAAAATATCCGCCAGCAACGGTATCGTAAATAGGCCCGTTTCGCGCAACTTGAAAATCTCGGCCGCATCACCGACCGATACCGCCCTCGGCTGACCTCCCCAGCGCACGCCCCGACGATACGCCGCTACTTGCCCGGCAATTGCGCGCTCACGGATCAGCGACCGTTCAAATTGCCCCACGGCACCGAGGATTTGCACTATGAACGTGCCCACCGCCGACGAGGTGTCAATCGGTTCCGTGAGGCTACGAAAACCGGCGCCCATGTGCTGGATCGCCTCAAGGATGGTCAGCAGGTCCTTAAGACTTCGTGCCACCCTGTCCAACTTGTAGACCACCAGCACATCACCCGGCTTGAGCACCGCGATAGCGGCCCGCAACTGCGGTCGATCCCCTACAGAACTGCGCTTCTCCGAAAAGACACGCTCGACCCCAGCGGCCTTAAGCGCGTCCAACTGCAAATGATTTTCCTGTTCGCTGGTTGATACCCGCGCATAGCCGTACTGCATATTCCTCACCCTCACCCGCTTCTTATTGGCGGGGAGAATACCGTTTATCAGGACGCGCTGCCTGCGGATCGGCCAACGCATGTCGGTCACACGCAGGCTATGAAACGGGCTCGGCAGACGCGCTGCAGCGGCCTAGCGCGAACGATCATGATCCGGCTGGCATGGTGGTACTGTCGTTGCAATGGCGGCGCTACTGCGGGGCCGCTACGCGGACCTCTGGCAGCGCCTTTTCCTATTCGTCGACCGCAAGACGGGACGCGCAGTGGTAAACCAAGCTGGCGAGAACTGCCCAAATGATCAGATACCACCAGGTCATAACACCCCCTGCAAGTTGAGTTGCCGCGCATAGTACCAACGCCGATCAGGTGGCAGGCGCTCAAGCCGTTGGACCAGCGGCAGCTTGGGCCGTAGAGGCGGCTTGGCACCTCGAGCCAGCAAGCGAGCTACCCAGCCCTGCGGCGACCCCTGAACACTGTGCCTGCCCTTCAAATGCCACGCGCTCAGATAGCTGAACGAGCCCATAAACTTCTCGTCGCGAAACCCCTCATCAGCGGGATTGCGAGCCCACTCGCGGAAAATCTGGCGCGTGTCATAGGCGTTGTTCACATCGTCAGCGCGATACCACTCGCGATCCACCACGACGCCAGGAACGTCCTGCAAACTGATGTTGGCCATGTGGCACCGCGGCATCTTGCCGTACTTGCCGAGGAAGGGACCGATCAGCGGGATTTTGACGCGATCCAGGCGCACGCACTTGACCAAATACTCGGCCAGCGCCTTACGTAGCTGCTTGTCGATCATGTCCAAATCCTGAACGATCAAATAGCAGTCCCAGCCCTTCTTGCGTGCGTGAATGAACCAGTCAATGAGAGCGGACCGGCCCTTGTCGCCAAACGACCGCGCGTTGAGCCAGGACCCGGCCTCATCGAGCACCATGACGCCGTTTTTTTCCTCGTCCATGCTGTCCGGATTACCGTGGCCTACCGCATCCAGATCGGCAGGCGTCGGACGATCCGGCACGCGAGAAATGGACAGCCGATTGTTGGCGGGCATCAAGTTTTCAGGCCACAGGTCAAAGTTAGTCGCCACCCGCCTGACTTCGAACGCAGCATCGCGCATCACCTGAACGCCGTACTTGCCCTTCCCTGTGCCAAGCTTGCCAGTAACGATGTAGCTGGGCATGGCTCAGGCCTTGACGAACAGGTGCAACAGATCGCGCTGCCACGTGTAGACCGTGCAGGCCGTCCAGAGCGTGTAGTAGGTGCTGATGCAAAACGGCGCAGCCGGCGGAATGCCCATGGTCAATGCATCGATGAAGATCGAATGCGCGCCGCTGGTATAGGCATGGAGCGCAAACACCAACGAGCGGAACAGCACAAAAAGCCCGAGCGTCAAGCCGGACATAGCCACAACGGCTGCAACACCAAACGCCACCTTGCGCGTGAAGTACTGCGCGAGGAAGGCAACGAGGCCAGAGAACAACGTCGAGAGAAGACCACCGAGCAACGGCATTACGAGACTCCTTTACCCATGACTCGGCCCATCATCCCCAGGCAGGCGAGGAAGGTACCGAAGACCCAAAGAAAATTCATGACGCCCAGCACATACGGTTTTAAAACGCACATGTCCACCAAGATCACAAAATCAATCACCGGCATGGTGCCCAGGTTCCAAGGCGAGCACCCGGCCTGCGGTTGCGCCCATGCAGGGATCGCCCAATTGGTGTCTTTGCCCGAGGCGGAAGTGATCGACGCGAGCGTCGAATTGCGCAGCCCGTCCGACGCCGTCATTTCCTCGCCTGACTTCTTGTACGCCTCCGCACCATTGGGCGTGCCGGTTTCATCGATCGCGCATTTAGGCTGACCCGGTGCGCCGCACGCCAACTGTTCTTGACCCGCAACCGAAGACTTGGTGCCGGTCGGCGGCGCTGTGGGCGTGGGCGTGACGCGCGTTCCATCGGGATAAACACGCGTGCCGTCCGTGGTGGAAGACGGGCCCCCTGCGTTGCTCCCGCTGCCACTAGCGGGGATGGCTGGCGCAGTGCTGCCGCCCGACGATCCCGCTGTCGGATTGCCTTCAACGATGGTCTTGCTGCGCGGAGGCACACCGGACGTCGGCGCAGACTTCGACACGCACGTCAACTTGTCATTGATATAGCCGAGCGATCCATCGCACGGCGGCACCGTTGCCGTCGGGTTGATCATCGGCTTTTCAGCTGGTGTTTCGGTGCAGCTGGTGGCCGTGCTGGTGAACCGCCAATCGCACGAGCCGCGATACAAGCCCGTGGCCGTGGGCGTCTTCGAAATCCAGCAGTCCCCGAGATCGGCAACAGTGGTGCCGCGAGTCTGTACACAGGAATTGACGCACATCGAGGCGGGCGGGTCTTCGACGCTAGAGCCGCCCGGTGAACCGTCAGGCTTCAAATCCGGAACGCCGGTCGTTGGATTGGCCGAGCGGTAGTAGCCCTGCGTGACATTGTGAGTGGTTTGAGCGCCTGGGCTAAGGCTACAAGAGGCCGGACCACACGTGACCGTCCGCGATCCCATCGGACCGGTGTAGGTGTTGCCAGTGGCAGATCGAAAGATGCTCCATTGCGAAGTGTTGCACAGACTCACAGCGCCTTGGGTTGGACCAAGCTGAGGCGAGGAAGCCGCCCAATTAGCGTTGTGCCAATCAACCGCAGATTGACACTGTGCAGCCGTGCTGCTGCCCCACGACGACTGACTATCCATGTAGGAGCCGCCCGTTTGATACCAGCGGTATTCAATGCAATCTACCGCCCAGACAGACAGCGCGACCAGCACGAGAGACACCGCGACGACGAAGCGTTTCATAGGTCCAGCTTTTTGTTCCACGGCCTCCGCTTGGCGGCGCAGTGATCCCAACCCGAATTGACCTGACGCTCACAGTCGCCAAGCAATCGAAAACTTCCACGCTCATCGCGAGGGAGTGCAACACACCCCCCCACGACGAGGGACAGCAGCAGTAATGCAGCTGCCCGGTTCATCACGCAGCGCCGCGCAGACGCTTGATGAACTTGGCACCGACGCCCCAGCCGACCGAGCCCAGCGCGATGACGACCATGGCAAGGCCACCGATGGCAGCGATTGCCAGCACGGCGACCTTACCGCTGGTGATGGCTTCCTCGGGCGTGGTGGGGTCCACAGCCATCGCCAACATGGGAGCCGATGCCAAGGCGAAGCAGGCAGCGCGAGCGGTCAGGTTTTTCAGTTTCACGTTCATGTCTCTATCTCCAAAAAATCCGGCAAAAGCACCGGCCCGTTGCACCCTTCGAAAAGGGCACAAGAGGCTGTAGCCTCATCCCGAAGACCCCATGTCCTTGATGAACTTCGCCGCCGTGCCGAACTTGACGCCGACGAAGTACGCCACTACCAGGCCGATCACATACGACGCGACACCGGCTTCGCTCATACGCCCGCCCGGCCTTGCCGGTACCCAGCAACGAATGCAAAAAACAAGGTCGCCACCACAAACAGCGTGGTGAGCGGAAGGTCCATGGTGGAACTCATACAGGCACTCCGGAAAAATCGTTATCCCCGTGATTACCATCGGGGACGCTCGACACAGCTGCGCCGCCTGCGCCCCCCGCTACGCGGAGAGCTGCGGCGGCTTCGCCCTGCGGCGGGTAGTCGTTGAAGGTGCCCAGGCGATCCAGGTCGATCAGAATTGGCTGATCGTCAGGCTCGCAGTTGTCCAGCACCAGCTGATAGGCGGTTTCGACGTCCGCCACAACGCCGCCGCCCGCCTCCCGCAGGGACACCACCCACTCAGGCTGGCCGTCTTCCAGCGACGGGCACAAAAAGCGCCCGGTACTGGCTGACTGGACGAGCAGGCGCGCCATGCTTAGACCTTGACCGACGCCGGAGCGGCTTTTGCCATCTCGAGCGGGCGGATCGCCAGAAGGGTCAGCTTCATGCCGTCCTCGCGTGCCGCTTCCAGGCCCATGGTCGCCACCGCCTTGATAGGCAGCGAGCCGCCCAGGTGCGCCCACTTGTCGAACTCGGTGTGGTCGCCCAGCTTGAAGGGACGCGTCACGCGGCCGATAGAGCGGCCCGCGCCGTTTTCCTTCAGGTCCACCTCACAGTGGAACGTGGTGGACGAGAACGCCTTGTTCTCGAAAGTGCCGCTCGACTCCTTGACGGCGTGAACGATGACTTGCATTTCAGTTTGCATGGTTTTCCTTTGTGGTCCCGTGGTTGACGGCTAAGCGAAGGCAGGACCGGCGCCCCCAGCCGTTGAAGAAAATCGCCCTAAAGCGGACTCGAAAGCCCGCGCCAGTTCAGCCGGCGCAAACTTGCGCAGGCGACCCGGCAGCTTTTGATTGGTGACGAGCTCCAAGAAGCCATCGCCCAGGTGCGTGAACGCCGCAGCCATCGTCGGCGCGGCAGTGTTGAAGGCCCAGCGCAGATTGCGCACCGCCTCGGCTTCGACCGTTTCAAGGGCGAGCCTGGCAGTTGTGCGCACCGGCTCGGGAGCCACCTTGATCGCGTCGGCCTCGGCCAGCATCGCAGCATGCCAGTCGGACGCGCCAGCGAAGAAATCCGCAGGCCTGCGCAGCATGTCGGCAGAGAGCACGCGCAGCTTGTTGCCGTAGCGCAGTTCCGCACGTATCCAGCGCGACCCGGCCTCGACGCCAAACAGCTGGTCACCCTTCTCGTACACGTTGGTTTGCTTGCCCGCTTCCTTGCTGCCAAAATAAAAGGATCGCTCGCTACCGTTGCTGGTCCAGTTGCCCAACATGTTCGGCTTGAGCATGCGACCGCCGACATTCATCAGACCGGCTTCATAGTCGGCCTTGACGCGCTCCATGCCGCCCGCGAAACCATCGAAGAAATCGAGCGCCAGATCACAGCGCGTCAGGTCCGCTTTGCGCTCATCGCAGATATCGGCGAGCCGATCATTCCAGCCTGGCGCCGCAAACGTACAGGCCGCGCCGAACAAGTTGCAATGGATGGTGCGACTTTGCGACTGCTGGCGAGGACTGTCGCCCGAGGCCAGGTACCCGACCCAGCCACACTCCGCACCGTTACGCTCGATGGCCCAGCGGAAGCGATAGAAGTCATGCCCCTTGCGTTGCTCGGGCGCGATGGTGAAGTCAGAGCCGAGCGCCGCCGCCACCGTTTGCGCCAGGTCCAACGCCTGCGCGGCGGCATCGAAATCGCAGTCGGGAATCGAGCGCAGCAGCTGCAAAACGCGGCCACCCGGATCGACGAATTGATGCAGATCCTCGAAAGACTCCTGCGCACGCGGCAAGATAAGATCCGCTGGCAGGAACGGTGCGTTGCGACGAATGACCGTGAAGCGCACCCAGTCAACATGGACCGGGGTTTTGGTGCGAGCACGCTCAGCCTCCAGCCGAAACTTGACCTCGGAGCCGTCGAGGACCAGGCTGGACTTCGACGGGCGAGTCATACAGCAGCCCGCACCAGCACGGACAACAACGCAGCAAGACCCAACGCCAGGCCGAGCAACGTACCGCCCGCCAGGTCCATGAACAGGTCATAAACCCGCATTGGCCAATGAGCCTTGAAGTCGGACCGAGCCTGCGCATTGAGCAACGCGAGCTCGCGGCGTGTACGAAGCGTTCTCATGCGAGCAGCCAGGGCAGGGAAACGGCCACCACACCAAGGCCGACACCGCAGAACCCGAGCACGAACCAGGCGCCACGCTCGACTGCGGCCACAAGTCGCTGATCGCGGTCGAATCGAGCGAACATGCCACTTACCGCCTCGTCGTACTCACGGTCGCAAATTTGATGCGGGCTCATGCGACCACCCGCACCGACACGCATGCGTGCCACTTGGCAAACGCCGCGCTGCCAATGAACTGACCTGAGCGCACGCGAGCAACGCGGTCTGTAGACCCGCTTCGAAACTCAATCACGCAGCCTTTGCGCACGACGCGCATACCGGTAGCATCGAGGTTCGACTTTTTGGGAGAGGGAACAACGTGAACGTCCAAGCTTTTCAACTCGAACTCACGCGCATGCTGCTTTGGTACCTGGGCCTTAGCCTTGTGGGCTTCATCGCGACCATGTGGGTGCTGTACATCGTCGTGAAATCCGCAATCCGCGACGGCATCAACGAATCGGGATTGGTAGGCAACTGGAGACGAACTGCCGCCGCCACCGCTATCCAGCCCGACACATTCACCAACACCCGGCCGCAACGCTGACTGGATGCGGACCGACCCGCTGTGCTTTGCCGGAGCCACCATAGCCGGGGCATCGCCGTTTGCGCGGGCCGGACCGCAAGGAATGCGCATCGCCGGAGCGAGGTAACTGCGCAAAAATGGGTGCATGGTGGCTCCTGTTAGGATTGGTTCACCAAATCAGCGTGCCGTTTTGGCTTGCCAATTTGGTTAACTCAGCCGTAATGTGCCATTTTGGTAACTGGAGTGCAACATGTTTTTTGAAGCCTTGGAGAAACTGTCGGCCGACGACATCAGAAGCCTTGCCGCTAAGGGCGTAGAACGCTCACGCGTCAGCGACTGGAAAGCACGTCGGCGTATTCCAACCCGCGCGCAGGCCTATGCACTCGCTACGGTGCTAGGGCTCGACTTCGACCGGCTAGAGCGTGAGCTCACCTTCCTCGAAATAGAGCACGACGCTCAGAAAAATGCAGGCTTCATGGACCTACTGAAAGTGTTCCGCAGGCAATGGCAGCATTCTTGATTGGTGACGTGCAGGGCTGCGATGCGCCCCTGGGCCGTCTGCTCGAGAAGATTGAATTCTCGCCAAGCCGGGACACGCTGTACGTGCTGGGCGATCTGGTCAACCGCGGGCCGGAGTCCGGCGCGGTGCTGCGCCGGCTGATGAAATACGGGGATTCGGCCAAATGCCTGCTGGGCAACCACGACCTGAGCCTGCTGGCGGTCGCGCACGGCCGCCGGGCGCCGCACCGCAACGACACCATGGACAAGGTCCTGATGGCGCCGGATCGCGGCGAGCTGCTCGAGTGGCTGCGCCAGCAGCGCATGGCGATCCGCGCGCATGGGCTGCTGATGGTGCATGGCGGGGTGCTGCCGCAGTGGGACGCGACGCAAACGATGCTGCTGGCCGCGGAAGTGGAGACGGTGCTGCGCGGGCCCGACCTGGTCGATTTCCTGTCGCAGATGTATGGCAACGAGCCGGCGCAGTGGGACGATGCGCTGGCCGGCGCGGACCGGCTGCGGGTGATCGTGAACGCGCTCACGCGGCTGCGCTTTTGCACGCGCGAGGGGGTGATGGATCTCAAGGCTTCGGGGGGATTGAAGGACGCCCCGCCGGGCTACCTGCCCTGGTTCGACGTACCGGGGCGAAAGTCGGCGGGCACGCCCATCGCCTTCGGGCATTGGTCGACGCTGGGCTACCTGCAGCGGCCCGACATCATTTCACTGGACACGGGATGCGTCTGGGGCGGCTGCCTGAGCGCCCTGCGGCTGGGCACGCAGGGCCATGAACTGATACAGGTGAAGTGCGAGCAGGCGCAGTCGCCTATTCCGACTTGAACAGCGCCGCCACCTTGCGCTTGGGCTTGATATTGCTCGAAACGCGGCTGGCGGCCGGCTTGGCGCCTGCTTCCCATGCCGGTGCAACCTCTGTGGCCGGGGCCTGGTAAGGCTGGTCGAAGAACGGATCGCGGGGCGCGGCCGGAGCGCGGTACTCGCGTTGCGGACGGGGGGTGCGCTCGCGCGGCGCGTCGAGCACGTCGCGCGGATCGCCCACCTCGCCGGCTTCACGCCAGGCACGGCGGCCGTCGTTGATGCGGCCCTTTGGCTTGTCTTCGTCGAACTCGAGGGGCTCCAGTTCGATCTTTCTCTTGAGCAGCTTTTCAATGTCGCCGATCAGGCGCGCGTCGGTGCCCGAAACGAAGGTGACCGCCAGGCCCGACTGGCCGGCACGCCCGGTGCGCCCGATGCGGTGCACGTAGTCTTCGGCGTTGAACGGCACGTCGAAATTGAACACCGCGGGCACGTCCTTGATGTCGAGCCCGCGCGCGGCCACGTCGGTGGCGACCAGCAGGTCGACCTCGCCGGCCTTGAAGGCGGCCAGCGCCTTGAGGCGCTCGTCCTGGCTCTTGTCGCCGTGCAGGGCGGTGGTATTCATGCCCTCACGCTCCAGCGAGCGTGCCAGCCGCGCGCAACCGAGCTTGCTGTTGACGAACACGAAGGCCTGCTTCAGGCCGCGCTGGCGCACGATCTGCTTGAGCGCGTGCCGCTTCTCTTCGTCCGGCACGCTGTAGAAACGCTGTTCGACGGTGGATGCCGCCTCGTTCGGGCGGGCCACCTCGATGGTCACCGGATCTTGCAGGTAGCTGTTGGCCAGGCGCTTGATCTCGGGCGAGAAGGTCGCCGAGAACAGCAGCGTGGTGCGCTGCTTGGGCAGATAGGACAGGATGCGCTGCAGGTCGGGCAGGAAGCCGATATCCAGCATGCGGTCGGCCTCGTCCAGCACCACGTATTCGACCTGATTCAGCACCGCGTTCTTGGCTTCGATGTGATCCAGCAGGCGCCCTGGGGTCGCCACCAGCACTTCGACGCCCTTCTTGAGCTCCGCCGTCTGCGGCTTCATGTCGATACCGCCGAACACCACCGCGCTGCGCAGGTTGGTGTACTTGGCGTACAGCTTGACCTGCTGAGCCACCTGGTCGGCCAGTTCCCGCGTGGGCAGCAGCACCAGCGCGCGCACCGGGTGCCGCGCCGGGGAGGTGGAAGCATTCTCGTGTTTGAGCATGCGCTGCAAGAGCGGCAGCGAGAACGCCGCCGTCTTGCCCGTGCCCGTCTGGGCCGCGCCCATCACGTCCTTGCCGGTCAGGACGACGGGGATCGCCTGGGCCTGGATGGGGGTCATTTGCTCGTAGCCCATTTCGGCCACGGCACGTGCCAGCGGCTCGGCCAGCGATAAATTGGAGAAGGAACTAGGCATTAGGGCTCGGTACAGAACCCGGCATTGTCGCATTTCGGCGCGACAAGCCTGTGACAAAGGCTATCAGGGGCCCGCAGCCGGCTCTACAGGTCGCGGCTGCTGAAAGTGTCGCAGGCCTTCACGCTGCCCGTCTTCAGGCCGGTCGTGAACCATTTCTGGCGTTGGGCGCTGGTTCCGTGGGTGAAGCTCTCGGGCACCACAGCCCCGCCGCGCGAACCCTGGAGCGCGTCGTCGCCGATCTTGGCGGCCGCGTTCATGGCCTCCTCCACGTCGCCCTGCTCCAGGATCTGGCGGGCATTCTGGGCGTGGTGGGCCCAGACGCCGGCAAAGCAGTCGGCTTGCAGTTCCAGCTTCACGCTCATGGCGTTGTACTGGGCCTTGCTGGATTGCCCGCGCAGGCGCTCCATCTGGCTCGTGATGCCCAATTGGTGCTGAACGTGATGGCCTACCTCATGGGCGATCACATAGGCCTGGGCGAAGTCGCCGGGGGCGCCCATGCGTGTCTTGAGGGTCTCGTAGAAGTTGAGGTCGATGTAGACCTTCTGGTCGGCCGGGCAATAAAAGGGGCCCATCGCCGATTGGCCCGTGCCGCAGGCCGTGGGGACTGCGCCGCGGAACAAGACCAGGCGGGGTTCCTTGTAGGTGGCGCCGCCCTGCGTGAAGAGCTGCTTCCACACGTCTTCGGTATCGGCCAGCACGGTTGACACGAACTTGGCCATCTTGTCGTCTGCCGGGGGCGCCTTGGCCGGGCCTTGCTGCTGCACCTGCGCCGGATCGCCGCCGCCACTCAGGATGCTCAATATGGTCAGCGGGTTGATGCCGAAGATGGCGCCGCCCACCAGCGCGATGACGACGGTGCCGATGCCTATGCTCCGCCCGCCGATTCCAAAGCCTCCGCCGCCGCCGCCGCCGCGCGCGTCCTCGACGTTGCTCGATTCCCGATTGCCTTCCCAACGCATGATGTTCTCCAGATGCCGCTGCTGCGGTACATTGAAACCATGGTAGCTCCATCAAACGCGGCCGTGGGCCGCTTTCCCACTGTGTTGGTAACGGGTTTTGACCCTTTCGGCGGCTCCAGCGTCAATCCGAGCTGGATGGCGGTTCAAGCCCTACACGGGCGTCAGGTCGGCGGCCATCGCATCGTAGGCGCGCAACTACCCACGGTGTTCGGACACTCGCTGGAGGTGCTGCGCGACCTTCTGCTGAGGCATAGGCCCGAGCTGGTGATCTGCACCGGCCAGGCAGGCGGCCGCGCCGCGCTGTCGTTCGAGCGGGTCGCCATCAACGTCAACGACGCACGCATTCCCGACAACGCTGGCGAACAGCCGGTGGACACGCCCGTCGTCGCGGGCGGACCGGCGGCCTACTTCACCAACCTGCCGATCAAGGCGATGCTGGCCACGCTGCTGGCCGAGGGCATCAACGCCGAGGTATCGCAGACGGCGGGCACATTCGTGTGCAATCACGTCTTCTACGGACTCATGTACGAATTGGCCACGCGCAAGGAGTTGAAATACACGCGCGGCGGGCTGGTCCACGTGCCGTGGCTGCCGGCGCAGGGCCAGCCCTCGATGCGGCTCGACGAGATGGTGCAGGGCATCAAGCTGGCGATCGAGTGCGCGCTGGCAACGGTGACCGACATCCGCAAGCAGGCCGGCGCACTCAACTGACAAAGCCCGGCCCCCGGTAACGCGGCAGCCAGCCTAAAATCGAACGGTGTCCATCCTCAACGCCGACCTGCACTGCCACTCCGTGGTTTCCGACGGCACCCTCACGCCCGAAGAGCTTGCGGCGCGCGCGGCGGCCAACGGCGTGGAACTGTGGTCGCTGACCGACCACGATGAGATCGGCGGCCAGCACCGTGCGGCCGCGGCAGCCCGTGCCCATGGCATCAAATACCTCACCGGCACCGAGATCTCCGTCACCTTCGCCGACCAGACAGTGCACATCATCGGCCTGGGCTTCGATGCGGATGACCCCGAGATGCTGCGCGGCCTGCTGGCGACGCGCGGCGGGCGCGAGGCCCGCGCCCGGGAGATGGCTGAGGGCCTGGCCCAGGTGGGCATCAAGGAGGCGTACGAGGGGGCGCTGAAGTACGTGGGCAACCCCGAGCTGATCTCACGCACGCACTTTGCCCGCTTCCTGGTGGAAAGCGGCGTGTGCCGCGACACCGGCGAAGTGTTCCGCCGCTACCTGGTGGAGGGCAAGCCCGGCTACGTCTCGCACCGCTGGGCTTCGCTGAAGGCCGCGGTGCAGTGGATCACCCAGGCCGGCGGCGCCGCCGTGATCGCGCATCCGGCGCGCTACCGGTTCACAGCCAACGAGGAATACGCGCTCTTCACCGACTTCAAGGCGCATGGCGGGCTGGGGGTGGAGGTCGTGACCGGCAGCCACACGGCCGCCGAATACGTGACCTATGCCGAGACCGCGCGCGAGTTCGGCCTGGCCGCCTCGCGCGGCAGCGACTTCCACAGCCCCGGCGAAAGCCACACCGACCTGGGCCAACTGCCCTTCCTGCCCGGCCAGTTGACGCCCGTGTGGGACTTGCTCGCGGACCGCATCCAGTGAGCGGGCCGAAACGGGTTTTGGCCGGTATCGGGCTGGTCGTGGCGGCGGGCGCATGCTTCGCGGTGCTGGACACCACCACCAAGTTCGTCAGCGCCTCGGTGCCGCTGCTGATGGCGCTGTGGTTTCGCTACGCCTTCCAGGCCATCGCCACCACGGCCACCGTGCTTCCGTTGCGGGGCATGTCGGCGCTGCGCACGCTGCATCCCAAGTTCCAGTGCCTGCGCGGCGTCCTGCTGTTGGCCAGCAGCCTGCTCGCCTTTGCCAGCCTCAAGTACATGCCGGTGGGCGAGTTCACCGCCATCGTCATGATCGCGCCGCTGGCAATCACCGTGCTGGCCGCGACGGTGCTCAAGGAAAAGGTGTCGCCCATGCGCTGGGCGCTGGTGGCGGGCGGCTTCGCCGGCACGCTGGTGATCATCCGCCCCGGCGACGAGGCCTTCAACTGGGCCAGCCTGCTGCCGCTGGGGCTGGTCGTGACCAACGCCTGGTTCCAGGTGCTGACCAGCAAGCTGGCACGCACCGAAGATCCGATGACCATGCACCTGTACTCCGGCTGGATCGGCACGCTGCTCGCCTCGCTGGCCCTGCCTTTCGTCTGGACGGCACTGCCGGCGTGGTGGCTGTGGGCCGGTTTGTGCTTCATGGGCCTGATGGGCACCGTCGGCCATTTCCTCCTGATCCTGGCCTACCAGCGCGCGCCCGCCGCCACGCTCACGCCCTACCTGTACTCGCAGATCGCTTTCGCCATGCTGGGCGGCTGGCTGGTGTTCTCGCATGTGCCCGACGGATGGGCCCTGGTGGGCATGGCAATGATCGCCGTCTGCGGCGCGGCCGGGGCCTGGCTCACCGTGCGCGAGAGCCGTGTGAGGCTGGAACCCGTGGAAGCGTGACGCTATGGCCCAGTACTTCGAAGTCCACCCCGAGAATCCGCAGCCGCGCCTGCTCAAGCAGGCCGTGGGACTGCTCGAGCGCGGCGGGGTGCTGGCCGTGCCGACGGACTCGAGCTATGCCCTGGCTTGCCACCTCGACGATAAGACCGCCGCCGACCGCCTGCGCCAGATCCGCGGCGTGGATGACAAGCACCACCTCACCCTGCTGTGCCGCGACCTGAGCGAGCTGGCCAACTACGCGCGGGTCGACAACCGCCAGTACCGGCTGCTGAAATCGGCCACGCCCGGCGCCTACACCTTCATCCTGGAAGCCACGCGCGAGGTGCCGCGCCGCGTCAGCCATCCGCAGCGCAAGACCATAGGCCTGCGGGTGCCCGGCCACCGGGCGCTGCAGGAACTGCTGGCGCTGCACGGGGCGCCGCTGCTGGCCACCACGCTGATAGCGCCGCATGAAACCGCGTCCATCAACGACGCGCAAGAAATCCGCGAGCGCTTCGAACACCAGCTCGCCGGCGTGATCGACGCCGGCGCCTGCCCCTCTCAGCCGACCACGGTAATCGACCTGACGCCCATGGGCACCGGCGGGGAGGCCGTGGTGGTGCGCGAAGGGCGCGGCGATATCGCGGCCCTCGGGCTGTGATCGAGGTTGTCATTGCGGGCTTGACCAATCCACCTGTTGCGCGCCAGCACCTCGCGGCAAGGCTGTGCGCCGGTCGGCTGCGGCGCGCGGACCAGCCGTTCGGCGCCGGGAGCGCCGAAACGATGCGGAGGTCGAGTTTGCGGCCTTTGGACTAATCGTGGCCTGTCCCCGCGCTCCGGAGATGTCCTGCGCGCTGATCGCGCGCAAACGGCCGCAAACTCGACCTCCGCATCTCGCCTGGTCCCTATATGGACGCCTCCCATGTGGCAAGCAAGTTTTTGAAGTTCTGACGCGGCGGGTTCATTGCGGTCTTATATCCGGCCTTTAGTACAGTCGGACTTCCTCCGCTGTTGGCCCTGGTGGTCTTCGCGAGGTCGGGGCTTGACTGATTGACGGGCTTTAATGCCCTTGGGCTAGGTTAGCCTTGCCGACCCACGGTCTGACCGCTTTGCCATCACTTCATCTGCTCGCCTGCACACTCCTTGGCGGCGCCTGCCGCTTGATCCGAATGAAGAGTTTGTTGCACTCAGTGGGATGCCGGGCTGGACCCCCAGCGCGGCTCATAAGCAGAGCCGTGAGAAGCCATCGCCCACGCGGTGCGCGCCAGTTTGTGGGCCACGGCTGTGGCCGCCACGTTGAACGGTCGTCGCTGCAGCAGTTGCGCGATCCATTCGGGTGGGTTGGCCACGCGCACCAAGTTTCTAGCGCCGTGGATCAGCAGGGTGCGCAGGTAAGCGTCGCCACGTTTGGTGATCCCGCCTATGCGCACCTTGCCGCCGGTGCCGCTGTGGCGCGGTGTCAAGCCCAGGCCGCAGGCGAACTCGCGTGCATTGCGCCAACCCGACCCGTCTCCCAGCGTCGCGGCCAAAGCAGTGGCCCCCAGCACGCCGATGCCCGGCACCTTGCGCAGTCGCTTGGCAGTTGTGTTGCTGCGCTGTACTGCCTCGATCTCTTGTTCAAGGCTGTGCACGTGCTCTTCGATTTGGCGCAATGTCTCCAGATGCGCTTGCAGCAGGCGGACCATTACCGGTGGCAGCTGTGCCTCAATCGAGGCGCGTTGCTCGCACAGCCAGCGCAGGGCTGCGGGCTTGCCCTTGGGCAGCACGATGCCGAACTCGTACAGTAGCCCGCGCAGCGCGTTGAGGCTGGCGGTGCGCACTTGAACCCAGTGAGACCGCATGCGGTGCACCGACAGCTCGGCTTGCTGCTGCGCAGTCTTGACTTGCACCCGACGGATGTCCTGATGCTGAGCGGCCAGCCACAGGCCGCGGGCATCGGCCGCGTCATCCTTGTTCCGGCTGACGAAGGCGCGCACCTGGTGGGCTGGAAGCAGCTCGACTTGGTGGCCCAGCGCTGCCAACACTCGCGCCCAATGGTGAGCGCCACCGCAAGCCTCCATCACCACGCGGGCCGGCTCGCGCCTGGCAAAGAACTCGCTCACCTTGCCTCGGCTCAGCTTCCTGCCGCAGATCTCGCCGCCGGCAGGGTCCACCCAGTGCACTTGAAAGACATTCTTTGCAATGTCCATGCCGTACGTCGTAGCATTCATAGCGGAGGCCTCCTTCGCAAGTGGTTGATCGAAACTCCACTTTGGCACTAGATGCCGTCAGTTGCGAGGCCTCCCTTCCTCGCAGTGGCAGCGGGGGGCGGGAGGCGTCCATACCATCTGATTGCGCGCCGCAGCCGACCGACGCACAGCCTTGCAGAAGCACGGTTGGAGTGCGGAAGCCTTCGGCGCGCCAACTAAGTCCGAGCGAAGCCGCGTGTGGGCGGGCTGGGGCGCGCAATCAGGCTGCCCGAGGCGTCGGGGAATGGACTTGCGGGCGTTGCGCGCGATCAGCGCGCGGGCCTCTCCGGAGCGCGAGGACAGTCCACGATGAGTCCGCAGCCCGCAAGTCCGTTCCCCGGCGCCGCTTGCGCGCCTTGAAAAGGCGCGGAACGGGCTGACCGCGCGTCACAGCCCGCCCGCACGCGGCTTCGCCGCCCACACGCAGGCCTGCAACAGCAGCGGACCGCTCGCGACCATGGGTCCCGGGTCAAGCTCACATCCATGAGCAATTGCCAGCGCTCTGAAATCTCCGGCCAGTAGTGGGCTTGACCCGCAATCCATGTCGCGAATGGCAAGATGGCAGCCGGCCTGCATGGATCCCGGATCGAGTCCGGGATGACAGGCCGCGTCTGACACAATCCCCCTCGTGGATATCAACAACCTCGTTCAAACAGTCCTCATCTACGCACTGCCGGTGCTGTTCGCCATCACCATCCATGAGGCGGCGCACGGCTACGTGGCGCGGGCCCTGGGCGACGACACGGCTTACATGATGGGCCGGGTCACGCTCAACCCGATCAAGCACATCGACCCCGTCGGCACCATCCTGATGCCGCTGTTGCTGTACTTCGCCACTTCGGGCGCTTTTCTTTTCGGCTACGCCAAACCGGTGCCGGTCGAGTTCGGGCGGCTGCGCCGGCCCAAACGCGACATGATCTGGGTCGCGCTGGCCGGCCCGGCTTCCAACTTCATCCAGGCGATCCTCTGGGCGATCGGCTACACCTTGCTGGTGGGCACGGACACCAACGAACGCTTCTTCCTGGAGATGTGCAAGGCCGGCGTGCTGGTCAACCTGGTGATGTGGGCCTTCAACCTGTTCCCGCTGCCCCCGCTGGACGGAGGCCGCGTCCTGGTGGGCCTGCTGCCGCATCGCCTGGCCTATTCGCTCAGCCGCATCGAGCCCTGGGGCTTTTTCATCGTGCTGGGCCTGGTGCTGATCGGCGTCGTCGGCACCTACTGGCTTCGTCCGCTGATTTCGCTGGGCTATCTGTCGCTGGACTTCCTGCTCACGCCGCTGACTTCCCTGTTTCTCTAGTTATGGCACCGACTTCTCCCACCCGCTTTCTCACCGGCATCACCACCACCGGCACGCCCCATCTGGGCAACTACGTCGGCGCCATTCGGCCGGCGGTTGAGGCCAGCCGCCGCGCCGGCATCCAGAATTTCTACTTCCTGGCCGACTATCACGCCCTCATCAAGTGCGACGAGCCGGCGCGCATCCAGCGCTCGACGCTGGAGATCGCCGCCTGCTGGCTGGCCGCGGGCCTGGACCCGGAGCACGTCTTCTTCTACCGCCAGTCCGACATTCCCGAAATCACCGAACTGACCTGGCTGCTCACCTGCGTCACCGGTAAGGGCCTGCTCAATCGGGCCCATGCCTACAAGGCTTCGGTGGACAAGAACGTCGCCGCCGGCAACGACCCGGATGCCGATGTGACCGCGGGCCTGTTCATGTACCCGGTGCTGATGGCGGCGGACATCCTGATGTTCAAGGCGCACAAGATCCCGGTGGGCCGCGACCAGGTGCAGCACATCGAAATGGCGCGCGACATGGCGCAAAGCTTCAACCACCTCTACGGCGAGCATTTCGTGCTGCCCGAAGCGGCCGTGGACGACTCGGTGGCCATGCTGCCCGGCCTGGACGGGCGCAAGATGAGCAAGAGCTACGACAACATCATTCCGCTGTTCGCGCCGCCCGCGCAGATCAGGAAACAGATCGCCGGCATCGTGACCGACTCGCGCGCGCCGGGCGAGCCCAAGCCGGTCGAGGGCTCGGCCCTGTTCCAGATCTACCAGGCCTTCGCCTCGCCCGAGGAAACACAGCAATTGCGCCAGGCCTACGCCGACGGCATCGCCTGGGGCGAGGCCAAGCAGCTGCTGTTCGAGCGCATCGACCGCGAGGTCGCGCCCATGCGCGAGCGCCACGACGCGTTGATCAGCAACCCCCAGCAGCTGGAGAAGATCCTGCGGGGCGGGGCCGACAAGGCGCGCGCCATCGCCACCCCATTCATGGCGCAGCTGCGCGAGGCCGTGGGCCTGCGCAACCTGGGCGCGCAGGCGGCATCGGCCGGCAAGAGCAAGGCTGCCAAGGCAGCCCTGCCCTCCTTCAAGCAGTACCGCGAAGCCGATGGCCGGCACTACTTCAAGCTGGTGGATGCCGCAGGGCGGCTGCTGGCCCAGAGCACGGGCTTTGCATCGCCCCAGGAAGCCGGCCGCGCCGTCGCCCAGCTCAAGCAGGGCGGGCTGGCCGGACTGGAGGAATCGCTGCAGCTGGCCGAGGGAGTCAGCCGTGCGGATCTGGGGGCTGCGCTGGCGGCACTGACAGAAGCCTGACTGATGGCATGCTAATGACAACCCTTAACCGGGGGTTAGTCATTCGCGGTTATCCTTAGTTCTATGTCGCTCGAAATCAAAACCCCGAAGCCGTTGACCCTGTATGTCATCGACGACCATCCGCTGATGCGTGAGGCCGTTGTCATGTTGCTGCGCCGTCTGCGCCCCGGGGCCAATGTGATCGAGCTCGACCGCTTGGGCGGCATGGAATCGGCCGTCAAGCAGCACGGCGTACCCGACCTGATCTGCCTCGACTTGAAGCTGCCCGACACCACGGGCACATCGGGCATCCACGAACTCAAGAAGCGCTTCCCCGAAACGCCCCTGGCCGTGCTGTCCGCCTCCCCCGCGGCCGACGCCGAAGAGGGTTGCATCGAGGCCGGCGCCGACATCTACATCGAGAAGTCTTCGGGTGCCCAGGAGATCGGCGCCGCCTTGCGCGCCCTGCTCAACGCGGACGGCGGATTCGAAGAGCTATCGCCCACCGACAACAAGCTGTCCAAGCGCCAGAAGCAGCTGATCGTCATGCTGGACCGGGGCTTGTCCAATCGCGAGATCGCCGACGAACTGGGTATCAGCGAGCACACCGTCAAGGTTCACCTTTGGCGCCTGTTCCGCCGCCTGGGTGTGAAGAGCCGCACGCAGACGATTCACTACGCCCGCACTCACGGCATGCTGACCAGCTGAGCCACCGAAGCGGCCGCGCGGTCGGCCGCTTCCCTTGCGTCGGTGGGTTCGAGAAACACGCGAAACACCGTGCCTCGGCCCGGCCGCGAAGCCAGGCTCAAGGGATGGCCCAGGATGGCTGCCAGGCGCGCCACGATGTACAGCCCCAGCCCGAAGCCGTCCTCGGTGCCCGCATGGCTGGGCACCTTGTAGAACTCCCGGAAGATCTCCCGCTGGTGCACCGGCGCAATGCCCAGCCCGGTGTCCCACACTTCGATGCAGCGGCCACCCGCCTTGGCGCGAGTTGCCACCAGCACGCCGCCGCGCTGCGTGTACTTCACCGCGTTGGAAACCAGGTTGCCGACGATGCGGCGCAGCAGGATGGGGTCCGAAATCACGGTGCCCAGCGTCACGTGAACCCTGAACTGCAGGCCCTTGGCCTGGGCCAGGGGCCGGTACTGCAGTTCCAGGTCGTGCAGCAGCTTGCCCAGGTCGACCGGCTCTATGTTCAGCTTGATCTTGCCGGAGTCCAGGCGCACCAGGTCGAACAGCGAATCGAATAGCGCGTTCACGGCCTTGGTCGATTCCACGATCTTGGGCGCGATCTCGTGCACCAGCTCCGGCTCGCTGCCCAGCCAATCCGCGTACAGCCCCAGGGCATGAACGGGCTGGCGAATGTCGTGCGCCGCGCTCGCAAGGAACCGGTTCTTGATCTCCACGGCGTCCAGCGCCGCCTGGGTTTGCCGCGTCAGCGACTCGATCAGCTGGCTGTTGCGGTACTGCAATTGGAAATTCGTGCGGTGCGTCTCGTGCAATCGCGACCCGGCCTGGCGCAGCACCTGCCAGAAGATCACCAGCAGCGCGATGATCCAGTAGTGATAGTACGGCCCGTGAAACTGCAACTCCACGCCGATGCGCCAGAGCATGACACCCAACGCCGTGAGCGCCAGCGTGTCGAGGTAAAGGCGCAGCGTGCGCAGGTGGCTGGACAGGGCGTTGATGGAAAACATCGCCACCCCCGCCAGGATCAGCCAGCAGATGAACTGATCCGCCAGCGACGACCGGTCGAAATACAGCAAGGTGGACAGGCCCCAGACCAGCCCACTGACGGGCCACAGGAGCCGGTAGCGGCGGAAAAAAGCCAGGTGCTCGGCCGCACCGCCGGTCAGCACCTCGCGCACATATTTGCGAATGATCAGGGAGCGTGCGCTCGCGATCGCCACCGCCGCAAGCGACCACAGCAGCAGCGAGCCCAGGCTGGCGCTGTTCCACAGCACGCCCACGAAGATGGGGATGAGCAAAAAGCCGACCAGCTGCGTGTTGCGGGCCGTGCGCATGAGGCTGCGCACCAGCTCGGCTTCGACCCACTGGGCCTCGGCGGGCGTCGCAATCGCGGGGGCAATGTCGGGCTTCATCGGCCCGAGTCTAGAACAGAAAAAAACTATTCCAGCGCGGAGCAGAACTCGATGAACCGGCCCATGTCGTGAGCCTTGTGGAACACCGCATCGGCGCCCAGGTCCATGCAGTGTTTCTGGATTCCCGGCGACACGTAGTTGCTCAGCACCACGGCCTTGCCGCCGGCGGACCAGGAGCGGCATTTGGACAGCACTCCCATGCCCGTGCCCGCATCCAGGATCAGGTCGATCACGGCCAGGTCCCATCCGTGGGGGTTCTCCTCGAGCCAGAGATTGGCCTCGGCCTCCGTGGTCACGGCGCCGACCGGCTTCAGGTCTCCAATGCTCTCCAGCAGGTCGGCCACTATGCCGTGAACCCGACGATCATCTTCCACCAGCAAAACGCGAATAGTCACATCGATCAGGGACCCAGGGTCCGGTTTGTGAATCAGAAAAAGCCGGACACGCAGATCGCGCGGCGGCACTTGTCCCCCACTGTTGCTCTACTTCGCATTCTGAGAGGCGCGCTGACAGCTCGTCCGCGGCTTCGAGTACCTAACTCTCCATCGTACTCGCTGCCAATGCATGAGCTAAAGGCAAAAAAAAGCCCCCGTCAAAGGGGGCTCTGGGATGCGGGCCGGTCAGCGCTTGTCGCTTTTCTGCCTGCTGCTATGACTCTTCTTGCCGGCTTCCCGGCCTTCCGCGGAATCGAACTCATGAGCGTTGCCGCTCTGATGGGCAGCCTTGCCGCCCTGGCTGGCGATCATGCGCTGGCGTTCGGGATCCATGGAGGCGAATCCGCGCCCGGACGAGCCCTTGTTTCCGCCCTGACTACTCGAAGCCATAGGAATCTCCTTGAGGTGGGGTAGCCGTGGGGCGGCAAGCCATGTGCCCGCGGCGGCGCTCGGCCGGTTCTATCCGCAGCAACTGGCGATATTTGGTGACGGTTCGGCGCGCCACTCTCAGGCCCTGGCTGTCCAGCTGCCGGGCGATCTCCACATCGGACAGCGGCCGGGCGGACGGCTCGCCGGCCACGATCTCCCGGATCAGGCCGCGAATCGCCGTCGGCGAGCACTCGCCGCCGCTGGCCGTGCCCAAGCCGCGCGAAAAGAAATACTTGAGCTCGAACACGCCGCAGGGCGTGGCCATGAACTTGTTGTTGGTCACCCGCGAAACCGTCGATTCGTGCACCCCCACTTCCTGCGCGATCTCGCGCAGGCACAGCGGCTTCATGGCCATGGGCCCATAAGCCAGGAAATGCTCCTGGCGCTTGAGGATGGCCTGGGCCACGCTCAGGATGGTGGAAAAGCGTTGCTCGACATTGCGCACCGTCCATCGGGCATCCTGCAAATGCGCGCCCAGTTCTGCGTGCTGTGCGTTGCGGTGCTGCTGGAACAGTTCGATATAGCTGCGGTTCAGGCGCAAGCGCGGAATGACGGCTTCGTTGAGCGTGGCGGTCCACCGGCCGCGCCGCTTCTTCACGATCACATCGGGCGTCACGTACTGCACGGACCCCTGCGAAAAGCGCCAGCCGGGATGCGGGTCGAGCCGGCGAATCGCCGCGCAAGCCGCCTCCACCGCGGCCTGGTCGGCGCCGATGTGCCGCGCCAATGACCGCATGTCTCGTGCGGCGAGGACGTGGAGATGGTTCCGCAGGATGCCCCTCGCCATGGTCCTGGCCGCCGGATCGGCGATTGCGGGAAGCTGCAACTCGAGACATTCCGCCACGCTGCGAGCCCCGACGCCGGCGGGGTCGAGGGCCTGGACCCGGCGCAAGGCGATCAACCACTCGTCGGGCTCCGGCTCGGGCACCAGGTAGAGCGCATCGGCCAGCTCTTCCAGCGGCGTGCGCAGATAGCCGTCGTCGTCGAGCGACTCGACCACCACCGCGGCCAGTACGCGATCGCGCTCCGGCAAGGGCATCACGTTCAATTGCCCCATCAGATGGCTGGCCAGCGAGGTCGCTGCCGTCAGCGTTTCAAAAAACCCACCGTCGCTCTCGGTGTTGCGCATGCGATTGACCCCATCCACGCCCCAGCCCTCCCCTGGCTCGGCGACGGCCGGCTCGGGGACAGCGTCCTGGTCCGCGGAGTCGGCTGGCGAGACGGCCTCTTCCGATTCGAGAAAGGGATTGGTATCCAAGGCAGCGCGCACGACCTGGGCGAAATCCTGTGACGACATCTGCAGCAGGCGCACGGCGCGCTGCAGCCGCGGCGATAGCGTTGCCTGGAGCGACGTCGTCGCCTGTAGGTTGAGTGAAGTCATCAGTCGATGGCCTGTTGCTTGGGTTGGATGCAACGACCGTGCCCGCCAAAGCTTGGAGCCTATGCACCCTTCTTGTCGGCGGATGGCCGGATGATCCGCGGCCAACGGAGCGGCCACAGGCCGCCCCAGCCGGTACGAGTTGCGGCAAGACCGCCGTTACGTTTTGTAGCAACCGCCAATTTTGCAGCGGTCGAGGTTACGCTTGCCGCTTACATCTGGATTTTCCCAACGACGATGGGCATCGTTAAACGATTCATCGACCGGTTCGAAGGCTCTTGGCCGACCGCCTCGCTGCGCACGTACCTGATCGCGGTCATCCTGCTCGCCACATTTCCGGTGGCAGCCCTCATGAGTTTGCAGATCTTCCTGGAAGTGCGCAGCGAGCAGGCCCAGATCGAGGACGAGCTGGCGCGCTCGGCTGGGGCGCTGATGCAGACGGTCGAGCGCGAGCTGGCGTCCTCCCTGGATGCGCTGGGCGTGCTTTCGCAGTCCGAGCTTTTCCAGCACGGCCGCATCACGGCACTGGGCCGATTGCTGCACGGCCGGCCCCGCCGGGACTGGGATAGCGTGTTCCTGTTCGATCGCGACGGCAGCCTCGTGCTGGACACGGGGCCCCAGCGCATCACCCGCGAATCGGGCGAGCGGCTGCGCGGACTGCATGAGCGGGTGATGCGGACGGGCCAAGCCGTGGTGTCCGGCCTGTACGACGACCAGCCGCCCGGCAGCCGTGCGGTCGCGGTTGCGCTGCCCGTCATCCAGGGTGGGACCGTGCGCTTCGTGCTCGGCGCCCGGATGGGGGAGGCGGTGTGGCAGCGGTTGGCCACCACGGCCAGCACGCCCGAGGGCGGCCATGCCAGCATCTACGACGGCGAGCAGCGGCTCATCAGCTATTCGCTGGGGGGCGCGGCGCCGGCGGGTACCACCCTTCCTCACGACGCGGCCGAGTCCATGCAGGGCCGCCCTGCCGGCGTGCATCGCTCCAGCGACGTCGATGGACGCCTGGTGTACGCAGCGTGGCAGACCGTGCCCATGTCGGGCTGGCGCGTTCGAGTGGCGCTTCCGGCCGACCCGATCGATGCGGCGCACCGCAAGGCCATCATCGCAGCACTCTCCACCAGCGGCGCCAGCCTGCTGATCGGCCTGCTGCTGGCCTCGCTGGTCGCGCGTCGCATCGCCGGCCCGCTGCAGCAGCTGGCCACCCGCGGACCCACCGGTTTGTCCGGCCGGGTCCCGGTGCGCGAAATCGCCTTGTTGCGCGATGCGCTGCTGCGCGCCAGGACGCAAGACGCGGCGGCCCACGGGTCCCTGCAGGCCAAGGCCCAGGAATTCGAAACCCTGTTCAACAGCAGCCCCATCGGCATGGCGTTCGCGCAAGACCCGAGTTGCCGCGTGATCTGGCACAACGCGGCCATGGACCGCCTGCTGGGGCCGCTGCCCTCGCACAAGGCCGGCGCCGTGCGCGTGCTGCACCAGGGCCAGTTGCTGCCCTCCGAGCAGCAGCCCCTGCAACGCGCGGCCGCGCTGGGTGAAACCGTCGCGGGCATGGAACTGGAAATCGTTGTCGAAGGGCGGGCCCCCACTTTCGTCATCGCCAACGCCGTGCCGCTGCGAGACGCCGACGGCAAGCCGCGCGGCGCGATCAGCGCCATGGTCAATATCACGCAGCGCAAGGAAGTGGAGGAGCGCCTCCTTGGCATCGACCAGAAGTTGCGCGAGAGCCAGCACTTGATGGAGCTGGCCCAGGAGGCGGGCCACGTGGGGTTCTTCCACTACCAGTTCGCCGGCGACCGGCTGGCCTGGACACCGGGCCAGTGCAAGCTGTTTGGCGTGGAGGAGCTGCGCGAAGGCGGCCTGCGCGACTGGTTCGAGCGCATCGACGAAGAAGACCGCGATCGCATCGAGCGCGAGTTCTGGACCGCCTGCGCCGTGCGACGCGAGAAGGAAACACTGGAATACTGCGTGAAGCAGCCCGATGGCAGCTCCCGCTGGCTCTCCAGCCGCGTGATGCTGCACTACGACGACGAGGGCCGCGCCTCGCAAATGACGGGCGTCACCGTGGACATGACCGACCAAAGGGAGCGCGAACGGGAACGCACGCAGCTGACCGAGCGCGCCCTGGCCGCGCGCCGTGAGGCGGAGACGGCCAGCCGGGCCAAGGACGAATTCCTCACCATGCTCAGTCACGAGCTGCGCAATCCCTTGGGCGCGATCTCCGCGGCGATCGACGTTCTGGAGGTCGCCGACCCGGCGGGCCCTACAGGCGGCGAGGCGCGCGCCATCATCGCCAGGCAGACCCGCAACCTGGCCCACATGATGAACGACCTGCTGGACGTGGGCCGTGTCATCGCGGGCAAGATCCTGCTCGCCCGCCAGCCGGTGAACCTGGCTGCCGTCGTCAAGCGGGTCGAGGAAACGCTGGCCATCACCGGCGAAGCCAAGGAGCACGCGGTCGACCTGCAAATCGAGGACGCCTGGGTGGACGGCGATGCGGTCCGTATCGAGCAGGTTGTCAGCAACCTGCTGACCAATGCCATCAAATACACGCCGGCCGGCCGCACGATCCGCGTCACCATCGGCATCGAACATGGCGCCGCCGTGCTCCAGGTGCAGGACGCGGGGATGGGCATTCCCGCGGCGCTGCTCCCGCACATCTTCGACCTGTTCGTGCAGGGCCATCGCACACTCGACCGGCGCGCGGGCGGCTTGGGCATCGGCCTGACATTGGTGCGCCGACTTGTGGAGTTGCATGGCGGCACGGTGGGGGTGGAAAGCTCGGAGGAAGGCAGCCGCTTCACCGTCCGGCTGCCTTCCGTGCAGCCACCCGTCAAGCTGGACGACGACACGCTGCCGCCCTCGAGGCGCCGCAAGGTGCTGGTGGTCGAGGACAACGACGACGTACTGTCGGCGCTGCGGTCCAAGCTCGAACTGGACGGCCACACCGTCAGCACGGCCGTGAATGGCATCGAAGGGCTCACTCGCTTGCTAAAGCTCAGGCCTGAGGTGTCCATCGTCGATATTGGGCTGCCCGGCCTTACAGGTTTTGAGCTGGCGCGCCATGCCCGCGCCGCCGGCTATGCCGGCCGAATGATCGCTTTATCGGGCTACGGCGCCGAACGCGATGCCCAGGAGGCCTTGATTGCCGGTTTCGACGCCTATTTGGTCAAGCCCGTGGACCGTAACCAATTGCGCGCCAGCTTAAGTGCCGATTGATTTGTTGCTCACCTTGTGTTACACCGTTTGACCCGACAGTCACCTAATAATGAGCTGGGCCCGAAGCGGCCCTGCTCGAGGGGAACAATATGGGGCACGCACTTATCGTCGAGGACGATGCGGATTCCGCGCAGATGATGGCCGCGTTGGTTGGGGCCGAGGGTTTTTCCGCGGCCACGGCGCGTTCGCTGCGTGATGCGCGCCGGCAAATGGCGCTACAGCAACCCGACTTGGTGCTGCTGGATCTGCGGCTGCCGGACGGTAACGGCATGGCCCTGCTGGACGACCAGGATTTGATCGGTAATTCCGAGGTCGTGCTCATGACCGGGCATGCCAGCCTGGAAACCTCCATCCAGGCCCTGCGCTACGGCGCCGCCGACTACCTCATCAAGCCAGTCAGCGCCAAGCAGCTGCAAAGCATTCTTTCGCGCGTCACCCGGCCTTCCGTGCTGCGCGCCGAGGTCGACACCCTGAACGAAAACCTGCAACGCACCGGCCGCTTCGGCCACCTGGTGGGCAGGTCCGAGCCGATGACGCGGGTCTACGAACAGGTGGCCCGCGTGGCGGGAACGTCCGTCACCGTATTCATCACCGGCGAAAGCGGAACCGGCAAGGAGCTGGTGGCGCGCACGGTGCACGATCTCAGCCGCCGCCGCTCGCGCCCTTTCCTGGGCGTGAACTGCGGAGCCATCTCGCCCAACCTCATGGAGAGCGAGATTTTCGGCCACGAGCGCGGCAGTTTCACCGGCGCCGAACGCCAGCACCAGGGCTTTTTCGAGCGCGCGCATGGCGGCACGCTGTTCCTGGACGAGATCACCGAGATGCCGCTGTCGTTGCAGGTCAAGCTGCTGCGCGTGCTGGAGACCGGCACTTTCATGCGCGTGGGCTCGACCACGCCCCAGGAAACCGATGTGCGGGTGATCGCCGCTACCAACCGGGACCCCGCGCACGCGGTCGCCAGCGGAGCGTTGCGCGAGGACCTGTTCTACCGCCTCAACGTATTTCCTGTCGAGCTGCCGCCGCTGCGGGATCGCCGCGAGGACGTACCGCTGCTCGTCTCGCATTTCCTGCAGGAGATCGGCCTGCGCGAAGGCGCCTTCAAGCGCGCAACGCCGGCTGCGCTCGAGCGCTTGGGCCAGTACCGCTGGCCCGGCAACGTGCGGGAACTGCGCAATGTGCTGCAGCGTGCCTACGTGATGACGGCCGGTCCCGAGATCGGCGATCAATGGCTTCCCCGGGACATCCTTGCCGATCTCACGCGGGCAGCCGCCGGCGGAACGCTTGAGGTTGCGGTGGGCACTCCGCTGGCCTCCGTGGAGCGGCAGGTGATCCTGGCTACGCTGGAGCACTTCGGCCACCAGAAGGAACGCACGGCAGCGGCGCTCGGGGTCAGCCTCAAGACGCTGTACAACCGGCTCAAGGAATACGGCGTCTAGCCCGCAAATCAGCTCAGCTTACGGCAAGATTTACCGTTGAGCGTAGCTTCGATTCCTCGCGCAGCCCCGCTGCGCCTCTGAAACTCCTGCAAAGACGACCGGGCACGGACCTTGCCACTGCTGGCATGCTCCCCCCAACCCACAATCACGAAAGGATTGAATATGTCTTTGCAAGATACCTCGAGCCAGCGCACCGAGACCACTGTCAACGGCCAACGTCGCAGCCCCCGTGGCTTTGCGGCAATGGATCCCCAGCGCCAGCGCGAGATCGCCAGCCTCGGCGGCCGGGCGGCTCACCAGAGCGGCCATGCCCATGAGTTCACCAGCGAAGAAGCTCGCGCTGCAGGGCGCAAGCGCCACGCTTCCAGCAGCGCGTCGGCCAAGTGACATCTGTCACCCCGCGTGAGCGCAGGGCTGGCTCGACGTAGGAAACGTCGGGCCGTTCCTGGCTCACAGGGCTGACAGACAGTCTGTATCGGTAGACCCTAGGATGCTGGAACGTCTTCCTCCAAGGAGCTCCTGCGATGAACGCCGACGCAACCAACGCTGACGCACTCGCACTTTCGCGGGCCTGCAGTGCTCTCTGGGTCGCGACGCTGTCTTTGATGGCAGCTTTCATGCAGACTTCCGCGCCCGCTCATCGCTACCTGATCGCTCGCAAGATCGCGAGAAACTTCGAAACGCTGCGTGAGCAGGACTGTTTCACGACAGATTCCCGTGCGACTTTTTCCAAGCTGGCGCAGCGCTGGACCGCCAAGGCGGACCAGCTAGCCCGGCAGGAAGACCAGCCGCGCGGTGGCATCGGCTTCCTCCAGCCCATCTGGAAGGCACGTTGATCCCTTGTGCGGCCCTGCCTACATGGCGGGCGGTCGCTGTCTGACGTCGATCCCCCGGTAATGTTTGCACACTCTTGCAAACATTTAAGGGAGATAGTGTCGAACCTCTCCTATTACCTGCTCTGGCTGGTTGGTGGTTTGCTGGCCATCGCGGCCATCAGCGCGGGCATTACCCGATACCTGCGACTGCGCTTGCTGCGGCGCCTGAAGGCGACCCAAGTGCTGGATGCACTCGCCCGTTACTCCGATTGGGTGGCAGTCCAGGGCCGCACACCGTATTTCCAGGGCGACGCCCGCGAAGAGGATTCGCCCCTGCAGGAGGTACGAACCATCAGGCAGCAGTGGTTTCCTGAATTATCGAACGAAGCGGCAGAAATCTTCGCCGTGCACGCCCGCCTCATCGACTTCCTGTGGACCCAGCAGATGCTGCGTGTGAGCGACCCCGAAGCCTGGCTGGAGTCGGACTACGACAGGCAGTTCATGGATCTGTGGCGCCTGCATCTGCGCGCCATGCACGAGATCGTGGAAAAACTGAAACTGGTGGCCGGCGTCGGCGACCTGGGCCAGGAGCCTGGCAAGACTTTCGCGGCCTGAGCCGCATCGCCTAAGGCTCGAAGCGGTGCACGAAACCGTTGATGATCTGCACGATCTCCACCTGGCGCTTCACGTCCAGTTTCTGCAGCACTGACTTGAGCTGGCTGCGGACGGTGTGGATGCTCACCGCGCGCGCCTGGGCCACCTCGTTGACCGAGCGACCCTGCGCCAGCAAGCTGGCCAGCTGGGCCTCCGTCGGCGACAGTCCGTACAACTTGCGCAGCGCCACTTCAGCCGCGTTGTCGCTGCGCTGCTGCTTGATGAACAAGACCAGGTGGCGAGGCCCGGCGACGTCGTCCGCCAGGCGCATCAATGTGGCCTGCAGCATCTGGCCGCCGGCGGCCCGCACGCGCAGGTATACGGTCTCCGAGCGTGCCAGCTGGCGGTCGGGACGGGCCAGTGCGCGGAACTGTTCGTTCCATTCGGCCGACGCGAAGTCGAGCCGAGCGCCCTTCACCTCCAGGGCGCTCTGGCCGCGCAGCAAGGCGCGGGCGCTGTCGTTCATGTGAACGACAGTGCGGTCGCTCCTGAGCAGCACGATGCCCTGATCGAGCTCATTGAGCGTGTTCAGCAGCGGAGTCAGTAGCGACCGTGACTGCGCCAGCCGCTTCTGTGCGGAAAGCGACGCGCGCAAATGAGGAACGAAACCCTCCAACAGCCGCCGGTGATGGGCATCGAACCGCGCGCCGCGCTCCGGACGCACGAAGCTCACCTTGGTCCGTGACGCGGAGTCGTCATGGACGATGCCGCCCACGACATAGAAGACATCGACATGGCGAAGCCAACCCGACCAGTATTCGGTTCGCTTGAGCCGCTCGTCGGGGTAGAGCATGGAGGACGTGAAAACAGCGCCGGGGACCATCGCGTCACTGGCGGCCCAGACGTTGCAACCTGCGTAGTGCTCGAAGTAGCGGCCCAGCACTTCAGGAGCGAACCCCTTGTTGGAGATGACGCTCGACTTGCCATGGGCCGGGTTTTTCACCTCTTCGTAGGTGAGATGGCCGCCCGCACCCAGCCGCTGCGCGAGGTTTGACATCACGTCGTCCCAGCTCGACTGGCCACTACCCGCTTCGTAGATTTGTGGGATGAGATCTGTCACGGCATCGATCGTTACAACAAGTAACTGCATGATGCGCGCCTGCCGGGTTTTTCACAAGGTGCATCCGATACCCCGTTCGGGGGATGCCGAGCTCAACCGCATTTCCGATACTGAACAAGTCGACGCAGGTGCGCCTGATGATCTGCGACGAGCAACAAAGTTCCAACACCTTAGGAGTGATGTAATGAAGAAGTACGGAGTCATAACATTGGCAGCCGGCGCGGTCGCGTTGATGCTGGTGGGTTGTGGAGGCGGGGGCGGCGGTACAGCCGAGCAGCCCAGCGTGCCGGTGCAGGCGGCGAGCTTGCAATTGTCGGGCACGGCTGCGACCGGCTTGGCGCTGGCGAGCAGCACCGTCGACGTGCGCTGTGCCAGCGGCACGGGTGCGGCAACCACCAACGAGGCCGGAGCCTACACAGTCACCATCACCGATGGCGCGCTGCCTTGCATGATCAAAGTGACCGGCCAGGTCGACGGTGTCACCGTCACGCTGCACTCGGTCACCGAGACGGGCACGACCAGTGGATCGACCACGACGGCAGTGGCCAACGTGACGCCGCTGACCGAATTGATCGTGGCACAGCTGGCGGCTGCGGCTCCCGCTGCCTACTTCGACAGCTTCGGCGCGGGCTCGACCATCACGACCGAGCAGCTCGCAGCGGCCACCACCACCCTGCTGTCCACCCTGAAAACCGCCACGGGCATCGACCTGGGCACCATCGATCCGTTCAAGTCGACACTGGTCCCCGCGACCGCCACGACCGAGGGCAATGCCTATGACGACGCACTCGAGTCGCTGAAGGCCAAGGTCTCGCTGGAGTCCTTGCCCCTCGTCGTGAACCAGGTCGCGAGCGCCTCCGCGGCGAGCACCGGTGGGGGGTCGGCTCCGATCACCCTGACTGAGGTGCTGACCGCGGCCAATGCCGGAAGCCTGGCGAACTGCCCGGCAGCAATCAGCGGCAAATACCGGGTGATCGACTACCGCGGCGCGACGCAAGTCGTGCAGTTCGACTTCAGCAACAACACGCTGACCGATGGAACGGACACGTTCGCTGTCACGCCCAACGCCAGCCAGCCCTGCGAAGTTTCCGTTGCCGGCACCGTCACGACCACGGTCGTCTTCGGTCCGAACGGCGTCGGCGCGCTGCGCGACGCCGAGTCCACCGGCTATATCTTCCCGGTCCAGAGCCTTTCCTACGAGGCCATCGTGGGAGACTGGAGCTTCGTCGAGAGCGGCGTCGACGAGACCGGCACCCGGACCCACTTCGTCGGCAAGATCACCCTCAATGCCGACCGAACGGGCGCCGTGTGCGACTACGACGTGATGGGCGGCATCACCAGCGCCTGCACGGCCGACGATGAGACGCCTACGGTGTCGGATCGCACCGACGGTGGGCTCCAGCTCAACTACGGCGATACCCCCGGCCGGATCTACGGCTACCGCACGCCCGCCGGCACGCTGACCCTGTTCGGCACCAGCAACGCGGAAGGTTCGAGCAGCCTCGGTGTCATGCAGTCCCACTTCATCGCCTACAAGGCCCAGCCGGCGGTGCTGCCCGCACTCAATACCGTCCGCAAGTCCTGGGACGCATCGATGGTCAATGGTAATTCGGGGCTCACCCGGGAGACCCAGACGATCACCGCCGTGGACACGGTCAATCAGACCTACACCCGTGTTCGCGAGAGCGCGCCGACCGTGAGCGATGTGTTTGCAGTTAACCAGCCGGTATCCGGCATGATCGCCCGCGCCCAGCGCCCCGTCTATGGTTTCGCCCTTCCCGGACTGGGCGTGACGGTTGCCGTCAACGCACCGGGCAATACCAACTTCATCTATTCGACGACGGTGATCCGACCCTGAGCCAGCTGAGCTCCTGAAAACCCCGGCGCGGTGCGCCGGGGTTTTTTTATGCGCGCCGGCCGTTCACTCGAGAGTGAATCCGACCTTCACCGTCACCTGCCAATGGGCGACCTTGCCGTCCTGGATATGGCCGCGTGTCTCCACTATCTCGAACCACTGCATGTTGCGGACGGACCCGTGCGCCTTGGCAATGGCAGTACTGACGGCATCTTCGATGCCCGAGCTGGACGACCCGGTGAGCTCGACGGTCTTGTACACGTGGTTAGGCATTGCGGCTCCTTGACGTTGGAGCCACAGTATGTCCGTATTCGACCCGGCCGAGTACCCTGGGGCCCGAAGCCGGCAGCAGGTTCTGCACAATCTCCTCTGCCACCAGCTCGGAGGTGGCCGCAGACAAAGTCCAGCCAAGATGTCCGTGCCCGGTGTTGTAGAACACATTGGCGGCCTTGCCGCGGCCGACGCGGGGCATCATGTCCGGCATCATGGGACGCAGGCCCGCCCACGGCACAACGCTGCGGGTATCCACGCCCGGGAAGCATTGGTGCACCCAGTCGATCAACGGCTTCACACGGTCGGCGCGGATGTCGCGGTTGAAGCCGTTGAACTCGGCGGTGCCGGCAACCCGGAACCGGTCGACGCCGAGCCGGCTGGTCACCAGCTTGGTCTCGTCATCCAGCAGGCTCACCTCGGGCGCCGCGGCCTGGCTCGCGGCGTCCCGCAGGTTGACCGTGATGGAATAGCCCTTGACCGGGTAGACGTTGATCCGGTCTCCCAGGCCTGCCGCGAGTGCGCGGCTAGCGGTTCCAGCACAGACCACGACGGCATCGAAGCTCTGCCTGGTCACGCACCCTTGCGAGGCAGACGTCACATGCACCTGGCGGCCGTCAGTCTCGACTTTCGCCACGTCGAGCTCGTACAGGCAGGTCGCGCCGCGGCGGGCCGCAGCCGCTGCGATGCCTTGAGTGAACTTGTGAATATCGCCCGTGGAATCGCTTTCCGTGAAGAAGCCGCCGTAGTAGCCGCCCGCCAGCGTCGGTTCGATCTGTTTCATCTCCTGCGGCGTGACCGCGCGGCGAGCCAACCCACCTTGGGCCAGCAATTGGCTGACGCGCGCCGCGTGTTCGAAACCGGCTTTGTCGCGGTAGATGTGCAGGATGCCCTGGCGCTTCAGGTCGAACTCGATGTTCTCCGCCGCAGCCCAGGAAAACATATGCTCGCGGGCGGCAATGGCCAGCCGCGCCGTCCGGACCGTGTTGCTTTCGTATCGCGGAAGGCTGGCGATGAACTCCGCGAACCAGGACAGCTTGTGCCAGCCGAGTTTCGGGTTCACCAGCAAGGGGGCATCTTTCCTGAACATCCACTTCAGGCCCTTGAGGAGGGTGGAGGGGTGGTTCCAGACTTCGGCGTTGGACGCCGAGAGCTGTCCGCCGTTGGCGAACGAGGTCTCCATGGCCGCATACCGATGCCGCTCGAACAGGGTGACGCTGAAGCCGCGTCGCACGAGTGAATAGGCCGTCGTGGCGCCGGTAATCCCGCCGCCAACCACTGCAATCGTTTTCATTTGGGAACTCCGCACCGTCGAGAGGGTTGGACCGCGCACACGACCGTGTGACGGACACCCCCTCTGTGCTGGACCTGAGAGATTCGCAAGTGCCGCTGCCGGACTTGCTTGCTCCTACGGTGCGCTGGGCCGACGATGCCGCCCAGCTCTCTTCAGAGTTGCTCGCGGGACCGGTCCTTTGGCCTGAGAGATTCCGGGGCGGTTGCTCCTTCGGCGCCGGCCCTCGGCGCTACGCCGGTCCGGACTCTCCCGATCCCGCGCCGGCGTGATGCCGGACGCAGTGACACTCGCGTGTCAACTTCGCCCATTATGCATCGGCCAGGCACGCGTCACTCCGCCTTGATATTGGCCTCTTTCACAATCCGCGCATTCGCGGCGTGCTCCCGCTCGATCACCGCCGCGAACTGCTGCGGCGTGCCGGGGCTCACCACGTTGTCCAGCTTGCGCAACTGCTTCTGCACTTCTTCATCGGCCAGCACCTTGTTGATGTCGGCGTTCAGGCGCCGCACCGCCTCGGGCGGCATGGCCGCGGGCGCGTAGAAGCCGAACAGCGAGGTGAGGTTGGCCTCGGGATAGCCCAGCTCCGCCAGGGTAGCCACCTGCGGCATGTTCGGCAGGCGGCGCGGGCCGGTCACCGCCAGCACCCGCAGCTTGCCCTCGTCGATCAGGCTGTTGACGGCCGCGAACGGGTTGGCGACGAACAGGTCGAACTGGCCGCCCGCTGCGTCGGTGACGAGCTGGGGGCCGCCCTTGTAGGGGACGTGCGTGAGGTCGGCGCCCGACTTGCGGCGGATCTGCTCGATCATGATGTGGCCGAGCGTGCCGAAGCCCGAACTCGCGATGCTCACTTTGCCCGGCTCGGCCTTCGCCATCGTGATCGCGTCGTTGAAGCTCCTGCCCTTGAAGCGAGTCGTCGCCAGCACGTAGACCGGCGAATACATCACCGACGCCACCGGCACGAAATCCTTCAGCGGGTCGTACTGCACCTTCATGATGTGCGGATTCAGCGTCAGCGGGCTGATCGCGGCGAAGGCCAGCGTGTGGCCGTCATCCGCCTTGGCGACGGCGTCCATGCCGATCGTGCCGCCGGCGCCGGCGCGGTTGTCCACCACTACCGGCTGCCCCAGCAACGGCCGCAGGTGCTCGGCGAGCATGCGCGTGACCACGTCGTTCACGCCGCCCGCCGGGTAGGGCACGATGATCTTCACCGGACGGGTCGGCCATTGGCCCTGTGCGCGCGTGGCGAGCGGCAGCACGGCGGCTGCGAGTGAACCCAGACCCAGCCCAAGGGCCTGTCGGCGAGATGTCCGGCGAGTTGTCATGACCGCATTTCCTTTCCGGTTTTCTTTTCCTGTTCGAACCACTGACGCGCCAGCCGGTCCCAGAAGCTCGCGCCCAGGCCGAGGATGTCGTCGTTGAAATCGTAGGCGGCGTTGTGCAGGTTGACGCCCGGCTTGCCGCCCGCGCCGTTGCCGATGAAGCCGTAGGCGCCTGGCACCTTCTCCAGGAAGAAGCCGAAGTCTTCCGCGGTCATCGCCGGCAGCACGTCGACATGGGCGTTGTCGTCGCCGACCATCTTGCCCATCACCTGCGCCATGAAGCGCGCTTCGTGCGGATGGTTGACCGTGGTCGGGTAGCCCGGCTTGATGATCACTTCGGCGCTCGCGCGGTGCGCCTGGGCGACGTGGGTACTGATGCGCTCGATGCCCTCCATCAGCTGGTTCAGCACTGCGCTGCCCAGGGTGCGGCAGGTGCCGTAAATGAAGGCCTCGTTGGGGATGATGTTTTCCACGGTGCCCGATTCGATCTTGCCGACGGTGAGCACCGCGCTGTCCAGCGGATCGACACCGCGCGACACCAGCGTCTGCAACTGCCCGACGATGGCGCAGGCGACGGGGATCGGGTCCACGGTGCTGTGGGGCTGGGCCGCGTGGCCGCCCTTGCCGCGTACGCGGATCTCGAAGCGATTGGCCGAGGCCATGATCGGCCCGACCCGCACGCCCATCTGCCCGGCCGGCAGCGCGGGCCAGTTGTGCAGCGCGAACACGGCCTTCATGGGAAATTTGTCGAACAGGCCGTCTTCCATCATCCGGCGGGCGCCGGCGCCGCCCTCCTCCCCCGGCTGGAAGATGAAGTGCACCGTGCCGTTGAAATCCGGTTGCTTCGCGAGCAGCGTTGCCCCGCCCAGCAGCATCGTCGTGTGGCCATCGTGCCCGCAGGCGTGCATGCGGCCGGGATTGGCGCTGATGTAGTCGAAGGCGTTGACTTCCTGTACCGGCAGCGCGTCCATGTCGGCGCGCAGCCCGATGGCGCGCGCCGGGTCGTCCGCATCCGGGCCGCTGCCGCGCAGCGTGGCGACGACACCGGTGCCGCCCATACCGCGGTGCAGCGGCAGGCCGAGCGCCTGCAGCCAGGCGGCAATCTGGTCGGACGTGCGCGTCTCCTCGAACTTCAGTTCGGGATGGGCGTGCAGGTCGCGACGGAACTTGATGAGCTTGCCGATGTACGGCGCGATGTCCGGAGTTGATTGCATTCCGCGCCCGGCGGCGCGAAAGGTGCTGCGGGGGCGGAATGATCTTAGCCGCTCAGCACGACTCGATCAGTCGGCCACGGCGAATTCCTGCCGGAACGCTTCGCAGAATGCCGGCGAGCCGCTGAGCGTCAAAGTCAGCGTAGTCAGCGCCGGGTGGTCGGGCTCGGCCATGCTCTGCAATTCGTAATCCCACTCGCTTTCGTCCTGCAGCGCCCCCGCCGGTCCGAACGTCCGGCCGGCCCAATCCAGCACGGCGGCGACCTCGGCGCGCAGTGCAGGCAGGCGGGCGGGATCGACCGAAGCCATGGCATCGAAGCTGCCGCGGCCGGACTCTTCGTCGCTGAAATCGAAATCGAGGTAGTGCAGTTGCATGGCGCAAGCATGCCCCAAGCCGCCACGGCGCAATTCAGCGCTTGCGGTTCCCCGGCTCAGCCTTTCCATCTCGCGCCGTGCCCATCCGAGCCTGCAGGTAGAGGCCTAGTTCGCGGATTGGCACGAACATAGCCGGCAGCGGCGGCTCCGCCTTTGGTGCCTGTCGGGCACCGCTGCGCTTCGCGACGGCGTTCTTGACTCCACTCGAAACTGTCACGGACGTCTTTGCAGAACGGGTAACTGCGGCCTGTCGGGGCGCTGCCTTGGCATGTTGCACAACGGTTGGGGCGTTAACCAGTTCGCCGGCAGCCTTGGCTTCAATGCGGGCTGGCTTGTCGAACACTGAAACCAGCTCAAGTACCTCCCGCGTGGGCGTCGGGTCCGGGCCGCCCCACGCGGCGATCGCGCACGCCACGAGCACAAGCATGCGGAATGCGTAGCGGGCGAGCGCGGAATCCATGGCGCCGAGTTAATGGTGTGCCGCCAAATGTTCGCGCACGGAAGTGACATGATCGCCCACCTTCTTCACCGCGTCCGTCAACTCGGCCACAGTGCAGTGGAGCTCCCTGCTCCAGTACTGCAACTCGACCCGGTTCTGGGTATCGATACGACCAGGGTCAAGGGGCTTGTAAGGGGTTGAAGGGTCGACCATATTGCCTCCTGTGCTAATGCGAAACAAGGAGCCCGTCCAAGCGGGGGAGCCGTCAAGCATACGCCCAAGAGCCCGTGCCGGCACCATTCTCTGATGAGATGTCCCCAGTATGAAGCCGTTAAAGCAATTCGAGCTGCCGGTCTGGTTCAGCCTTGAAACGCTTCCTCGAGGGCGGTGGTGGGGCGGTGGTCGGATGGGTTCGGAGGTATGCGCGAATCTTGCGTGGAGTTATGCCTACAACACGTACCGCCTCCAGCAGCTGATCCGACGAAGTGCCCAACGTCTTCGCCCACTCGTCAAACTCTCGAGCGCTCCGATCAGGCTGCTGCGTGCCGATTGCTTGTAACGTCATCTCGCTACCCTCCAAGTGCGACGACATTAACTCCCTGGCCACAGCTTGGCATAACCTGGACAGCTCGGCAACCCCGGCGCAACCCGAAAGCGGCCCAATATCGAGGTGTGGGCGCGCCGCCGCCGAAAAAGAGGAGTCCAGCCTGCCGGTGGCGGGTGCCGACGTGAGAAAGCCCCGGCTGGCGGGGCTTTCGGGACGGTACTGACGGCCTCTGAGGCTCTGTGAAAACTATTTGTGGCGGAGCAGCGCCCCCCCAATGCAAGATCGAGGTCACGATGCGCCAGCCTCCGATTGCGCCAGTCGTGCGCGAATGTGGTCGCCTGTACCGCCTCCTCCACCAAAGCCTGAATGTGCGCACGAGGCGCTGATTCAGTCAAGAGCTCAGCGAGCCGCCGAAGCAGCACGTTGCAGCATTTCCGCGATGCCGTTGGCGAGCGCCTGCCGGCCGGTGACGAGCACGCCCTGGTGCGTGCCCGGCGCGCTCATCGTGCTGA
The DNA here is from genome assembly GCF_013155545.1 of Caenimonas soli. GTDB lineage: Bacteria > Pseudomonadota > Gammaproteobacteria > Burkholderiales > Burkholderiaceae_C > Ramlibacter > Ramlibacter soli. The sequence continues at coordinate 117,616 of NZ_JABJVV010000009.1, forward strand.
CGCTCGGGGCAAGGCGGCGCCAGAAACGGGGGTCGGTCTCGAAGTGCTTGCCCTGCTGGGCGATGATGCAAGTGACGCCGACGTCGATCGGCGGCGGCACATAGCGCGACATGAGCGCGCCATAGGTTCTATCCGCGTTCGCGAACATATCGCGCCGTGGCGCCCGCTGCTCTCGCCACGCGGTGATCTTTTTGCGCAAGGCACCAAAGCTGAAAGCCCCGAAGCGCCCGATCCAGCGCCAGCAATGGCGCATGGCATGCTCTCGCACGAATCTTCCCGCCCGGCCTGGGATCAAGGCCCCCGCGGCATTGAAGATGGCAGGCAGCGCGCGAATAGCCGGCCGCGCATTCAGCGATGTCATTTCGATGAGAAGAAGCTCCAGGACTTCCACGCCTGCGCACCGCAGCGTGTATGCGAGTTGCCATGCCACCATGCCGCTGTTGCAAAATCCGGCAATTAACACCGGTGACCGGGGCGCGGCCCTGAGGATATGTTGCATGTACACGCGTGCGATTTCATCCACGCTGGAACCGAACGGTTCTGGGTAGCAATGCAGCAAGAAGATGGGGTGGTCGCCGGGGATCATTGCGGCAAGCTTCTGCGCATAGAAGCCCCTTTCGACATAATCCCCATGACAGAAAAACAGGGGTATGCCGGTGCCTTCCTTCACCTGCGTCATCACCTGCGGCTCGGCTGGCATGTCCGACGCGAACACTTCGGCCATGCGGCGGATCGTCAGCGTCGACAGCTCCGATTGCGGATAAGGCTTGCCGACGAGTGCTTCAACCTCGACCAGCATGTCGGTGGCCAAGAGCGAGTCTCCGCCTATGTCGAAGAAGTCGTCGTCCAGGCCGATCTCCTGCGTGCCGAGCAGTCGCTGCCACAGGTCCCGCAGCTCGAGGTGCAGCAGGTAATCGTGATCGGGCGGCACGACCTCGCGGGGCCAACTCGGGTACGCCTGGCTCAGCGAGCGGCGCAAAATCTTGCCCGAGCCGCCGCGCGGCAGGGCCGGCAGGAAGCCGATGCGGCGCGGCAGCTTGAACGCGGCCAGGCGAGCCGCGAGGAATTCCTTGAGCTCGCGCTCCAAGGCCGTATTCCCGGGTTTCAGGACGACTGCGGCCGCGACGTTTTCTCCCAGGCGCGGATGCGGCACGCCGAACGCCGCGGCTTCCAGCACGGCCGGGTGCTGCAGCATCACTTTCTCGATTTCGTACGGGGAGACTTTCTCGCCGCCGCGGTTGATGAGCTCCTTGTTGCGCCCGAGGATGGTGAGATAACCGTCCTCGTCGAGGCGGCCGAGATCGCCGGTCAGGAGCCATCCGCCTTGCAAGCCATAGGGCGCGGAATCGTCATTGGTGACGTAGCCCGGCATCACCGTGGGACCGCAGATCATGATTTCCCCGACGGTACCGCTCGCAACAGGCTGCCGGTTCGCGTCCACTACCAGGAGTTCACCTGGCGGTGGCAATCCGACGGTGCCCGGCTTTGCCTTCCCGGGAGGCGCCGGATTGGACGCCATCGTGCCGGATTCACTGAGCCCGTAGAACTCCAGGACCGGCACATGCAACAGCGCCTCCGCCGTGGCACGCGTCTGGTCCGGCAGATAGGAACCGGCGCACATGACGAAGCGCAGCGAGCTCACGTGGACCTGGCGTGGCGAGGCCATCATGCGTTCGATCATCCGTTGCAGAGCGGCCGGCGCGACGAACGACAGGTAAGTCGGCGCGAGTTCGTCAATCCATTCCGCCAGCTCGAACACCTGTTCCGGCGGCGGGAAAACGACCGTCGCGCCCAGCAATAGCGGGACGAACAGGGATGACTTGAGTCCCGCGGCGTAATAAAGCGGTGCCGTGCACGCAGGGCGGTCCACGGCCGTCATCCTGAACCACAGGTCGGAGCCGTGCGTGTCGGCCATGGCGGACAGGTTGCCGTGGGTCACCGGGATCAACTTCGGGGTCCCGGTCGTACCCGAGGACCGCAGCAGCACTGCGACATCGGCCTCGACTGCCGGGCGAAGCGGCGCCGGTGAACCCGCGGGGGCGGTAAGCAGTTCCAGCCCGAGCGTGCCGTCCGGCGCCCGGACGGCATCGAAGACGGTCATGCGCCGTTGAAGGATCGCGGAACGCGCTTCGGTTTTCAGCCAGCGTGGAATCACGATGGCGTGCAACCCGGTGACGACCGCCAGGTCGATCACCTCTTCCGGCTTTAGGGCGGGATTGATCGGTACCAGCGTCGTGATGCTGGCCAGCGCGACCGCCAACTGCCCACCAGGCATGCCAGGCGGCACGAGCAGGCCGACGCGGTGCTCGGTTCGCACGCCCCCTTCGGCCAGCTGACGGGCAACCCGGGAGGTCAACTCGGCCAGCTCGGAAAACGTGACTTGCTGCGAGCCCACGCTGACGAGTGCCGGCGTTGTGCCGTCTCGAGCCGCCCAACCGGCGATCGCACTCGCGATCGTGCGCGAGCTCGCGCGCGTGCGGGCGAGCAGTTCGAGCGGGGCGCTCCCATCCACCCCGGGCAGCGGGTCGGTTCCCAACGATGTCTTCACGATCGAGCCTCAGCAGAAAGGTCGAGGTCGATATTGCCGCAAAAAGCCCTACTGCCGCGCAGGTGATGCCAGCCGTTGCGCTTGTAACACACGGCCCAGCAGGGGGCAATTAATATCCCCGGCATCGGCACACGATGTGACGTGTGACTGAAGGGAGTGACACCATTAACAAAAACGCGCTAATTGACAGGACCGGTGACCGGTTCCGGCGCTCGCGCGAGCTGAAGGCGCGGCTCCAGCAGCTGGTCCCCGGAGGCGGACACACTTACGCCAAGGGCGACGACCAGTATCCTCAGCTCGCGCCCGGGTTGATGGCGCGGGGCCATGGCGCGCAGGCAGTCGTCCCCGAATCGGGCGGCTACCTGTCGCTGCACGGGATTCGCAAGGAATACCCCGGCAGCGGCGGGCAGTCCACGCCGGTGCTGTCGTCGATTGACTTCGAGATGCAGACGGGCGAGTTCGTCGCCTTCGTCGGCGCCTCGGGCGCCGGCAAGACGACGCTGCTGAAGATCATCGCCGGGCTGCTCGAACCGACCGCCGGACGCGTGCAACTGCAGGGCCGCACCATCGCGGGCCCGCCGCGGGAGATGGTCTACCTGAGCCAGCAGTACAGCAAGTCGCTGCTGCCGTGGCGCACGGTGCTGAAGAACGTCGAGTTCCCGCTCGAACACCGCGCCGGGATTTCGCGTGCCGAGCGCCGCGAGCGCGCCCAGGAGGCGCTGCGCGGCGTCGGGCTCGCCGAGGCGGCGAACCGCTACCCGTGGCAGCTCTCCGGCGGCATGCAGCAGCGCGTGACGATCGCGCGCGCGCTGGCGGCGCGGCCGTCGATGCTGCTGTTCGACGAGGCCTTCAGCTCGGTCGACGCGCTGACGCGCATGGAGCTGCAGGACCTGGTCCTCGACACCTGGCAGCGGTACGCGCTGACGATCCTGCTAGTCACGCACGACATCGACGAGGCGATCTACCTCTCGGACCGCGTCGCGGTGCTGTCGCGCTCACCGTCACGCATCGTGGAGACAGTGACCACGGGTCTTTCGCGCCCGCGCGCGCAGATTGCGACCCGGGCCAACCCGCGCTTCCTCGAACTGCGCAACCACCTCTACGAATTGGTGTGCCGGCCGGCGGAGACCCCGTGAGGCGCCTGCTACACGCTGCGCCGGGCATCGGTTTCCTGCTGCTTGCGGTACTCGCGTGGGAACTGGTGGCCCGCAACCTAGGCGATCGAGCGGGGATATTCCCGCCTCCCTCGGCGATCTTCCCGTCGCTGGCCGAGATGGCCGTCGACGGCAGATTGCTGCCGGCCCTCGGGCACACGCTGTACCGGCTGGCCGCGGGCTACCTGCTCGGCCTGGTACCGGCGGTCGCGCTCGGGCTGCTGATGGGCTCCTCGGCATCGGTCTACCGGCTGTTCGAACCCCTGGTCGAACTGCTGCGGCCGATCCCGAAGCCGGCGCTGGTGCCCCCGCTGATGTTCTTCCTGGGTCTGGGCGACGCGATGAAGCTTACGATCGTCGCGCTCGCGGTGTTCTTCCCGATCCTGATCAACCTGGTACAGGCAGTCCGCCGCATGGAGCCCGAACTGTTGGATGCCGCGCGCACCTTTGGCCTGGGGCGCGGCGCGACGCTGCTCAAAGTGGTGCTGCCGGCCAGCCTGCCGCCGCTCATGGCCGGAATGCAGATCAGCCTCGGCCTCGCGCTCGTGGTGGTGATCCTGGCCGAGATGATCGGCGCGGGCGTCGGCATCGGCTTCGGCGTCATCGACGCCGAGCGCTCGTTCCGCGTCAAGGAAATGTACGCCTGGGTGGTGGCCACGGCCGTCACGGGCTACCTGCTGAATTTCCTGTTCGAAAAATGGCGCCAGCGCCTGCTGCACTGGCACCGCGACATCGAGGACCTGCAGCGATCGGCGCTGCAGAACTGAAGCTTGTTTCACCCCTACCAAGGAGAAGCCCGATGAAGAACCTGTACCACCATCTCACCCGCGCGCTGCTGGCCGCTGCGCTCGCGTTGTTCGGGCTGAGCGCACAGGCGCAGACCGCCAAGCTCAGGGTCGGCGTCGTGCCGATCATCGACATAGCGCCTTTCTACGCGGCGATCGACCAGGGCTACTTCAAGGAAGAGGGGGTCGAGTTCGACATCACCTCCGCGGTGATCAGCAACCCGTTGGTGGCGCAGCTGGCTGCCGGTCAGCTCGACATCGCGTTCTCGAACATCGTCACCGTGACGCAGGCGATCGAAAACGGCCTGGACTTGAAGGTCGTGCTGCCCGGCACGCTGATGAAGAAGGGCAACGACGTCAATCCCTGCATTGTCATGAAGGACAGCCCGATCAAGACGGCCAAGGACCTCGAGGGCAAGCGCCTCGCCACGTCGGCACTGAACAACATCATCTGGCTCTACGCTCGTGAATGGCTGGAGCGCAATGGCGCCGACCCGTCCAAGGTGCGCATCACCGAAGTGCCGTTCCCGCAGATGCAGGATGCGTTGTTCACCGGCCAGGCCGATGCGGTGTGCCCGACCGAGCCGTTCTTCACGCGAGCGATGGAAACCGGGAAGGTGCGCGTGCTGGCCTTCATCTACCACGAGGTGACCGACAACCTCGAATCGGTGATGGGGCTGGCGCGCGGCGCCTGGCTGAAGGATCCGGCCAACGTCGCGGCGCTCGAGCGTTTTGCGCGCGCCTACCGCAGGGGCGTGGCCTTCATGGAGAAAAACAAGAAGGGGCCCGACGGTGTGCGCATCATCTCCGCCTACACGAAAATGGACCCGTCGGTGGTGGCGAAGATCCAGACTCCGGTATACCCGATGACGGTAAACCAGAAGACCGTCGAGGAGATGTCGCGCCTGATGCTGAAGCACGGACTGCTCAAGAAGCCGGCCAACGTCGGCGGCTTTCTGTTCCAGACCGCGACCCAGGCCAACTGATCGCGATCACGCAGACAGATACCGGGAGACGACCGCATGCAGAGCACCGCCGCCCGCCGCGCGCCGACCGGGGTCATGCTGGTTCTGCTGCTCGGCGCTTGCTGGGAGGTCTCGGTGCGCTCCGGCGCGCTGAAGGCCGATGCCTGGCCCGCGCTGTCGACCGTGGGAGCGGTCTTCCTGGACCGGACGGGAGCCGGCGGGCTGTGGGGCGAAATGGCCGATTCGCTGTGGAACATGGCCAAGGGGTTCGCGCTCGGCAGCCTGCTGGGCCTTTTCGCCGGCGTGCTGCTGGGCGCGTCGCGGCGCCTGTTCAGGATGCTCGAGCCCACGCTCGAGCTGCTGCGCGTGATTCCGTTGCCGGCGCTGATCCCGCCGGCGCTGCTGGCCCTCGGCGGCGGGCCGAGCATGAAGGTCGCGATCGTCGCGCTCGCGACCTTCTGGCCCGTGTTCATCAACACACGGTACGGCGTGCGCAGCGTCGAGGAGACCCTGGTCGAGATGGCGCAGACTTTCGGCACGCCGCGCGCACGTTTCGCGTTCTTTGTGATGCTGCCGGCGGCGTTGCCGCTGGCAGCCGCCGGGCTGCGAATTGCGCTCGCGGCCGCTCTGATCACCACGGTCGTCACCGAGATGATTGCCGGCAGCGCGGGCATCGGCCTGTACATCATGACGATGCAGAACGCCGCGCGCATGCCCGAGGTCTACGCGGCGATCGCTCTGCTCTCGTTTGTCGGCTACTCGCTCAACTGGGGCCTGCTGGCGCTGGAGCACCGCCTGCTGCCGTGGTGCCATAAACGATAGGAGACAAACTTGTATACAGACGCATTCGGGAAAGCTCAGCGTCTGGTCCTCCTCGCCCTGGACGCGTGCGATCCCCGGTTGCTGCGCAAGTACATCGCCCAAGGGGAGCTTCCGAACATCGCCGCGCTCGTGTCGCGAGGCACCTTCGCCAACATGTTGAGCGTGCCATTGCCCCCGGTGACGCAGCCGGCCTGGGCGGCGATTGCGACCGGGGCGGCGCCAGGCACCACTGGTATCCATATGTCCGTCCATGTTCCCGGGGAGCGCAGTGGCAAGCGCGTGGTGTTGCACAACTTCCCGTGTTCGTGGCCGCCGCAACTTAAAAATGCAGTGCAAATCCTGCCGCCGTCGGTGCCGCCGCCTTTGGAGGCTGAGCTATTGGTCGCGAGTTCCTATATATCGGGGAACCCGTACGTGCTGTTGTTCTACGGAAGGCGGGAGGGCTACGACTCGGTGCTGGCGGTCGATGGGCAGAGAGGGCGAGCTGCGGCGCAAGCGTGTGCGAACCTACGGGTGGGCGAGATGAGCGATTGGATCAGGGCCGCCTTCGAGAGCCGGGCCGAAGGTGCTCCCCTGCTAAGGGAGTAAACAGGAGTCAGTGCGGATTGGAGCAGCAAGCGGGTCGGACGGGTTCGTCTGCAATATCGAGCGAGCATTCTTCAGCTGCAACCCATGAGAGGCCCTGTGCTAATCGACTTGGCACATCCTTTTGGCAGAACGGTTCCGGATCTGCATCAAGCGCGCGCGAATTCGTGTTCGACCGTGCTGCGGGTCCCATCCAGCCAATTTGGGGGTGGGGTACGGTGGGGTGCGCTCGGGCGAGATTTCACCATGGCCGCTTGGCGCGCCAGCGCGGGGCCGCTCTTTTCACATACCTCGTCGGTTATGACACCGCGAACTGACCAGCAAGCCCTAACTGGTGGGTGGATTGGGGGGTAGAAAAGCAGAAACGCGCCCGAAGGCGCGTCTTTTCTGGGTGTCTGGCGGAGCAGGTGGGATTCGAACCCACGGTACGGCATAACCGTACACCGGATTTCGAGTCCGGCGCATTCGACCACTCTGCCACCGCTCCTGATTCGGTTCGCGTGGTGCGAAGGCGGCAATTCTAACCGATCACGGCCGCAGGATTTCCACGCCGCCCATATAGGGCCGCAATGCCTCGGGCACCACCACCGAGCCGTCCTCTTGCTGGTAGTTCTCCAGCACCGCCACCAGCGTCCGGCCCACGGCCAGGCCGGAACCGTTGAGCGTGTGGACCAGTTCGTTCTTGCCCTGGGCGGTCTTGAAGCGCGCCTGCAGGCGGCGGGCCTGGAAGGCCTCGCAGTTGGACACCGAACTGATCTCGCGATAGGTGTCCTGCGCCGGCAGCCACACTTCCAGGTCGTAGGTCTTGGCCGCGCCAAAACCCATATCGCCGGTGCACAGCAGCACCACGCGGTAAGGCAGGCCCAGCTTCTGCAGGATGGCCTCGGCATGGCCGGTCATCTCCTCCAACGCCTGGTAGCTCTTGTCGGGGTGGGTGATCTGCACCATCTCGACCTTGTCGAACTGGTGCTGGCGGATCATGCCGCGGGTGTCGCGGCCCGCGCTGCCCGCTTCGGAACGGAAGCAGGGCGAGTGGGCGGTGAGCTTGATCGGCAGCTGCTCGGGCGCCACGATCTCGTCGCGCACGAAGTTGGTGAGCGTCACTTCGCTGGTAGGAATGAGGTACAGCGTCGCGTGATGGTCGCCCGCCGCTTCGCCTTCCTGGCCGCCCTTCTTGGCGGCAAAGAGGTCGGCCTCGAACTTGGGCAGCTGGCCCGTGCCGCGCATGGTTTCAGCATTGACGATATAGGGCGTGTAGCACTCGGTGTAGCCGTGCTCCTGCGTCTGCACGTCCAGCATGAATTGGGCGAGCGCGCGGTGCAGCCGGGCGATCGGGCCCTTCATCACCGTGAAGCGCGAACCGCTGAGCTTGACGCCGGTCTCGAAGTCCAGGCCCAGCTTCTCGCCGATGTCCACATGGTCACGGACCTTGAAGCCGAAGGCGCGCGGCGTGCCCCACTTGCGCACCTCGCTGTTGGCCTGCTCGTCGTCGCCCACGGGCACGCTCTCGTGCGGCAGGTTGGGTACGGCCAGCAGCAAGGCCTGCATCTCGGGCTGAATCTGCTCCAGGCGGGCGGCCGAACTGTCCAGCTCGGCCTTGAGCGCGGCCACCTGGGCCATCACGGCGTCGACCGGTTCGCCCTTGGACTTGAGTTGCCCGATCTGCTTGGACAGCTGGTTGCGCTGTGCCTGCAGCTCTTCCGTGCGGGTCTGGATGGATTTGCGCTCGGCTTCCAATGCCGTGAACGCCGCCACGTCCAGGAAGGCCTGCGGCTTCTTGCGCGTTTCCAGGCGGGCGACCACCGAGGGCAGGTCTTTTCGTAACAGAGTGATATCGAGCATCCGGCGATTTTAGTGGGCGCAGTGGTATCGGCCTCGCCGACAGGAGGCATGGATCCCGGATCAAGTCCGGGATGACAAACTAAGCCAATGTCGCCGGATCGAGGTTGGCGCCGCAGATGACCAGGCAGACTTTCTCGTCGGCCCGTGGCTGGTAGGCGCCGGTCTGCAGTGCCGCCAGACCCAGCGCCGCCGCCGGCTCGACCGCCAGCTTCATCTGCTTCCACAGCCGCAGCTGTGCTTCGCGGATGGCAGCGTCGGGCAGCAGTAGCGAATCCTTGACGTGGCGCTGCGTCACGTCCCAGGCGATGGCGCCGATGCGCTTGGCGCCCAGCGAGTCCGCGGCGATGCCGCTTACCGCCACATCCACCGGCTCGCCGGCCTGGCGGGCCTTGTACAGGGTGGGCGCGAGCTCCGGCTCCAGCGCGACCACGCGCACATCGTCGCGGAACCAGGCGGCGATGCCGGCGATCAGCCCGCCGCCGCCCACGCTGACCAGCACGCTGTCCGGCCGGCCGCCCTGCTCCTCGATCTCCTGCGCCAGCGTGCCCGCGCCGGCCACCACCTCGGGCTGGTCGTAGGCATGGGTCATCAGCGCGCCGGTCGCCTTCTGGCGTGCCAGGCAGGCCTCCAGGGCCTCCGCATAGACGGCGCCCGTCACCACCACCTGCGCGCCGAGCTCGCGCAGCTTGGCCTGCTTCATGGGGCTGGAGACCGTCGGCACGAAGACTTCGCACGGGACCCTGAGGGCCTGGGCCGCCGCAGCGGTGGCGATGCCTGCGTTGCCGCCCGATGCGACGATGACGCCGCTGGCGGGAATGGTGTTGGCGAGCAGGCGGTTGAGCATGCCGCGCGCCTTGAAGCTTCCGCCCACTTGCAAATGCTCGAGCTTGAGCCAGACCTCGGCGCATCGCAGGCCGAGCGCTGCGCCGGGCAGCTTCCACAAGGGCGTGCGGTGCAGGAAGTTGGCGTGGTTCTGCGCGAAGCGCCGGCCGGCGGCGGCCACGTCGTCGCGGGTCACCTGCCCGCTCACAGCTTCAGGCCCTTGGGCAGCGGGAACTTGACCGTTTCCTCGATGCCGTCCATCTTGCGCACCGAGACGGCGCCCAGCGCCTTGATACGGTCTATGACTTCGTTGACCAGGATTTCCGGGGCTGAGGCGCCCGCCGTGAGCCCGACTCGCATCTTGCCTTCCAGCCACTCGGGCCGCAGTTCGGCGGCGTTGTCCACCATGAAGCTCTCCACGCCGAGCTTGCGCGCGAGCTCGGCCAGGCGGTTGCTGTTGGAGCTGGTGGGGCTGCCCACCACGATGACCACGTCCACCTGGCCCGACATGATCTTCACCGCGTCCTGCCGGTTCTGGGTGGCGTAGCAGATGTCCTGCTGCTTGGGCTCGCGGATGTCGGGAAAGCGCTGGCGCACGGCCTCCTTGATCTGCGCCGCATCGTCCACCGACAAGGTGGTCTGGGTGACGATGGCGAGCTTCTTGGTTTGCGTCGGCTGGATCTGCGCGACGTCAGGCACTTCCTCGACCAGGTGGATGCCGTGATCGAGCTGGCCCATGGTGCCTTCGACTTCCGGATGGCCCTTGTGGCCGATCATGATGAACTCGTAGCCTTCCTTGGCGAGCTTGGCCACTTCGACGTGGACCTTGGTCACCAGCGGGCAGGTGGCATCGAAAATTTCGAAGCCGCGCATCCGGGCCTCTTCCTGCACCGCCTTGCTCACGCCATGGGCCGAGAAAACCAGCGTGGAGCCGGGCGGCACTTCGGCCAGGTCCTCGATGAAGATCGCGCCCTTGGCCTTGAGGTCGTTCACCACGAAGGTGTTGTGCACGATCTCGTGGCGCACGTAGATGGGCGCGCCGAACTTCTGCAGCGCGCGCTCCACGATCTCGATCGCCCGGTCGACACCGGCACAAAAGCCGCGCGGCTCGGCAAGCAGGATTTCAACGCCTTCGTTCATAGCACGCCGATCAATTGCACTTCGAATGTGACGGGCTGGCCCGCCAGTGGGTGGTTGAAGTCGAACAGCACGGCGTCGACCTTGCCGTCGCCGTCGCCGTCCTTGCCCACCTGCCGCACCGAGCCGGCGTAGCTGGACATGCCGTCGGGCGTCGGGAACTGCACCACGTCACCGACCTGGTATTTCTCGTCGGGGTCGCCCATTTCGTTAAGCAGGCGGCGCGCCACCCACTGCACCATCTCGGGATTGCGGTCGCCGAAGGCCTCGCCGGCGGGAATATCGAAGGTGGCATGCGTGCCCTCCTCCAGCCCCAGCAGGCGCTTTTCCACGGCCGGCGACAGCTCGCCCGTGCCCAGCGTGAGCGTGGCCGGCTTGTCCTTGAAGGTATTGATGATGTCGCCCCCGGGCCCCGCCAGCCGATAGTGCAGCGTGAGGAAGGAGCCCGGATGGACCCGGTGCGCGGTGGAAGCCATGGAAGTCCCGATAAACTGCCCTATTGTAGAAACCCTGCCCGGCCCGCCGGCTTTAGGGCCTATTGACACTATTTTTGCAAGATGCGTTGCGGATCAAAAAGGTCATGCGCAAGGCGCGAAACGCGGCCGGACTCAATGTCCGGCAAGGCTTCGCAACGCGGCGCATGGCCTTTTTGGCCGCAACCCGGAGGGAACGTGGTTAAAACAGCGCCACTCGTTGTTGCACTCCTAGCCAAGGCGGCCAGCCTTGGCGTCGTCGCGCGCCTAGATTGGCGCTGTTTTAACCGCGTTCGCACTTGCAAAAATAGTGTCAATAGGCCCTAGCCCATGAAAGACCTTCCCGCCGACGCCCGGCCGCGCGAGAAACTGCTGGCCCGCGGGGCGGCGGCATTGAGCGATACCGAACTGCTGGCCTTGCTGCTGCGAACCGGCACGGCCGGCCGCGGCGTGCTGCAGATGGCCCACGAATTGCTGGCGGCGCCGGTCGATGGCGGCTTTGGCGGCATTTCGGGGCTGCTCCATGCCGGCGCCGAGGATTTAAAGCGCATCAAGGGCATGGGCGGCAGTTCCAAACGCGCCCAGCTGGTGGCCGTGATGGAACTTGCACGGCGCGCCATCGGCCAGCAGCTCAAGGAGCGCGAGGTGTTCAGCTCCCCCGGCGCCGTCAAGCAATACCTGCAGCTGCACCTGGCCGCGAAACCCCACGAAGTGTTCGCCGTGCTGTTCCTGGACGCCCAGAACCGGCTCATCGCGATGGAGGAGCTGTTTCGCGGCACCCTCACCCAAACCAGCGTCTATCCACGCGAGGTTGTCCAGCGGGCCCTGCAACGCGAGGCGGCTTCGGTGGTGCTGGCGCACAACCATCCGAGCGGAACGGTGCAGCCTTCGCGCGCCGACGAGGCCCTCACGCAGACCCTGAAGGCCGCCCTCGCCCTGGTGGACGTGCGGGTGCTGGATCACGTGATCGTGGCGCAGGGCAATGCGCTGTCCATGGCCGAAAAGGGCCTGATCTGAGGGGCGCCGTGAAATCGAAGTCCCTCAAGGATCTGCAGCACATCCAGCAGAAACTGGCCGAACAGCAGAAGCTGGCGGCGGCGCAGGAGGCCGCTCGCCAGGAGGCCGAACGCCGTGCCCACGCCGAGAGAGACCTCTTCGTGCGGGCGGCCGGCGCGGTGAAACCGATTCGCGATCCCCGGCGCGTGGACCTGGCGCCCGACCAGCCGCCACCGATCGCCGTGCAGCAGCAGCTGGACGAGCAGCGCGTGCTGCAGGAAGCCATCAGCGACGAGTTCGACGCGGCCACCTTGCTGGACATCGACGATGCACTGAGCTTTCGCCGCCCCGGCATAGGCACCGACGTCACACGCAAGCTGCGCAAAGGCGGCTGGAGCATCCAGGGCGAGATCGACCTGCACGGCCTGCGCCGCGAAGAAGCGCGCGAAGCGCTGGCGGGCTTCGTGCGCGATGCGCATCGCCGCGGCTGGCGCTGCGTGCGTGTGGTGCACGGCAAGGGCCTGGGCTCGCCGGGCAAGATGCCCGTGCTCAAGGGCAAGGTGCAAAGCTGGTTGATCCAGAAGAACGAAGTGCTGGCCTTCGTTCAGGCCCGCGGCGACGAGGGCGGCGCCGGGGCCCTGGTGGTGCTGCTCAAGCCTTCGCCGGGGATGAACTAAACGCCAGCCAATTCTCCAGGGAGGTTTTGCCGGTCCTGGCAGCTCCATCGGGTATCAAGGACTTGTCGTCCAGGCGCGTGCCGAAATAAAGTGCATCGGCATCGGTCACGACCTCACGCGGGTCCTTATTGGCCTTTAGCACGCGCCGAATCAGATCATCGAGTGGGACGGCCTCGGGCCCGGCCACGTCGCAGGTGCCGTTCAGGGGCTCCTGGCCCACGACTTCGGCGAGGGCCGCGGCAACGTCGGCCGCTGCAATGGGCTGGATCAAGGCGGAAGACAGGCGCACCGTCTCGCCCACAGTGCTCCCATGCGCAATGGACATCAGGAACTCGAAGAACTGCGTGGCCCGCACGATGGTGTACGGCACCTTCGCGTTCTTGATGAGCGACTCCTGCGCGATCTTGGCGCGGAAGTAGCCGCTGGCAGGAACACGCTCGGCACCCACGACCGATAACGCGACATAGTGCTGCACGCCAGCCTTGGCTGCGGCCGTCAGCAGGTTCTGGGTGGACGCCTGGAAGAAGCGCATCACGGCCTCGTCTTCGAACGACGGCGAGTTCGAGACGTCCACGACCACCCGCGCTCCCGCCAGTGCCTGGTCCAGCCCTTCTCCCGTGACGGAGTTGACTCCGGACGAGGGCGAGGCCGACGTTACGGTGTGACCGGCCTGCTGGAGCAAGGTCGACAGTTTCTTTCCGATGAGGCCGCTGCCTCCGATGATGACTACTTTCATGCGATCTCCTTTTCGGCCACGGGCGATTGCATGCCGATGGCCATGCGGTTCCAGGCATTGATCTGTGCGATCACCCAGGAAAGTTCGACGATCTCCTGGTCGCTGAACTGGCTCTTCAGTGCGTCGAAATCGGCATCGCGATTGACGTGGTTGCCGACCAACTCGGTCATGGTCTCGGCCCAGTTGAGGGCCGCGCGCTCGCGCTGGCTGTACAGACGAGTCTCGCGCCAGGTGGACAGGCTATTGATGCGCTGCCAGGTCTCGCCATGCCTGCGCAGATCGCGCACATGCATGTCAACGCAGAATGCGCAGCCGTTGAGCTGGGAGACGCGGGTCTGTATGAGCTCCGTGAGGGTCGGGCCCAGCGACGACTTGGCGATGGCGGCGCCGACGCCGGCCAGCGCCTGGTAGGCCTTGGGGGAGATTTCAGTCCAGGGGAGCCGGGGTTCGTTCATGATTTCTTCCTTGAAAGTGGTTGGGATACACCATCAAGACGGCTGAGGGGGCTGGTTTGTGACAGCCACCTCCCGGCCCAGGGCCGCGGCAATGCGCGCAAGCTTGTCGGGATTGCGCTGGGCATGGATGCGCACGATGCGCTCGCCATCGGTTTCGAGCGTCTGCGCCGACTCCAGCCCACCGTTCACGAAGCGCAACAGGCCCCACTGGCCATTGAGCACGACGACTTCGTAACGCACTGCATTGGGGTACCGCAGGCCGGTCGCAAGGTAGAGCTGGGCTATGCGCTGGCCACCCACCAGCGGAACACCGAAGCTGGGCACCTTGCCGCCGCCATCACCTATGAGCTGCGCGTCATCAGCGAGCATCGCCTTGAGCGCGGCGAACTCACCCCGTGTGGCGGCGTCGGCGAACCCGCGCAACAGCCGCAGCTGGGTTTCGCGCGGGACGATGTAGCGGGGCCGCTCGTCTTGCAGCTGGGCCTTCGCACGGTGAACCAGCTGCCTGCAGGCGCTCTCGGTCTTGCCCAGGGCCTCGGCCACTTCGTCATAGTCCGCATCGAACACTTCCCGCAGCAGGAAGGCTGCGCGCGCCTCGGGGGTGAGCCGCTCCAGCAGCGCCAGAAAGGCAACCGACACATTGTCGACTCGCTCCAGCGCCTGCTCCGGCGTGACCGGCGAGTCGGAAAGCATGGGTTCCGGCAGCCATGTGCCGATGTAATGTTCACGCTGAACCTTGGCGCTGCGCAGCCGGTCGATCGCCAGGCGTGTGGTGATGGTGACCAGCCAAGCCTCGGTGCTGTCCAGCTGTTCTTGCTCAGCTTCGTGCCAGCGCAGCCAAGCGTCCTGCACCACTTCTTCCGCCTCGGCTGTGGAGCCCAGCATTCGATAGGCAATGCCCTGCAAGCGGGGCCGAAGGCGGGTGAAGGTGCTGGTGGGGTCGTTCATACCTGCCAAGACGTTTCACAGGCCGTCTTTGTGACGGATTTTCTACCCGTGCGCGTTGCGCATCCAGTCAGCAGTCTGGAAAAAGCTGCCTTTCAGCCGAGTCCGCAATTCGTCCGGAACCCCGGTTTCGCCCATCGCCTGATCCATGCAGGCCAGCCACTGGTCTCGCTCCTTGATGCCAATGGTGAACGGCATATGGCGCATGCGCAGCCTGGGATGGCCAAAACGGTCGGTGTAGTGCTGCGGCCCCCCGAGCCAGCCGCAGAGGAACCAGAACAGGTGCTGGCGCGCCTTGGCCAGCTCGCTGCCGTGGGCGGCGCGCAAGTCCGCATACTGCGGCTCCAGGTCCATGAGGTCATAGAAGCGCTCGACCAGCGCCTTCACTTTGTGTTCGCCGCCAATCCACTCGAAAGGGGTGCCGGCCGGGGGCTTTTCCTGAATCTGCATGGCCCGATTGTCGGGGTTGGCCTATTCAGGGGCGCGGCGCAGGGTTTCCACGACGGGACGATTAAGCACTTCGCGCAAGCCCCACCAGCCCGCCGCCAAGGCCAGCGCCGCGCCGGCCAGGGACCCAAACAGCGGCACCCAAGGCGAGGCGGTCCAGTCGAAATCGAAGGCATAGCGGGCCATGCCCCAGCCCACCACGCTGGCGACCACACTGGCCAGGAAGCCGGCCAGCAGGCCGATGCCGATCAGCTCGGCGCGCTGGACCTGGCGCAGCAGCACGCCGCTGGCACCCACGGCGCGCATGATCGCGAACTCGCGGGCCCGCTCCTCCCGTGTGGCTGTGACGGCCGCGAACAACACCACCACGCCGGCGGCCAGCGTGAATCCGAACAGGAATTCCACCGCGCGGATCACCTTGTCCAGCACGCCCTGCACCTGGTTGATGGTGGTGGTCATGTCGACGTTGGTGATGTTGGGGAAGGCCCGCACCAGCTGGTTGTCAAAGCCGCGGCGCTCGGGCGCGCGGAAGGCGCTCATGTAGGTGACGGCCACGTCATCGAGCTGGCTCACCGGGTAGATCACGAAGAAGTTAGCCCGCATCGAGCCCCAGTCGACCTTGCGCAGCGAGGTGATCCTGGCGTCGGTCTGCTGGCCGCCGATGTCGAAACGCAGTTCGTCGCCCAGTTTCAAGCCCAGCGTAGCGGCAATGCCCTCTTCCACGCTCACGGCGCCGCGCTCCTCGGGCTCCCAGCGGCCCGCCACCACCTGGTTGTGCGGTGGCTGCACGGGGGTGCTGGACAGGTTGAATTCGCGGTCCACCAGCCGCTTGGCGCGGTCCTCGATGAAGTCGTCGGGCGTCACGGTCTTGCCGTTCACGGCGATCAGGCGGCCGCGGATCATCGGGTACCAGTCGAAGCGTTTCACGCCCGCGTCGCGCAGCGTCTTCTGGAACGCAGCGCCTTGCTCGGGCATCACGTTGATGACGAAGCGGTTGGGCGCATCCGGCGGCGTGGCCTTGCGCCAGCTCGCCACCAGGTCGGTTCGCAGCAACACCAGCAGCACCAGCGCGAGCAGGCCGACTGCCAGGGCGCTGACCTGCACCACGGCGTAGGCCGGTCGCGCCGAGATCTGGCGCGTGGCCAGCACCAGCCATCGGGGCGCGGTGGCCTCGTTCACCGACATGCGCAGCAGCTTCACCGCCACCCAGCTCAATCCGGCGAACAGCAGCACGGCCACGGCAAAGCCGCCCACGGCGATGCCGCCCAGTTTCAGGTCGCTGCTGGCCGCCAGCAGCAAGGCGGCGAAGCCGATCACGCCGACGGTCAGCACTGCGGCCGAGGCCGGCTTGAGGCCGCCGACGTCACGGCGGATCACGCGCAACGGCGGAACCTGCGCGAGTTGCAGCACCGGCGGCAGGCCGAAGGCGAACAGCAAGGTCAGGCCCATGCCGATGCCGAACGCTGCCGGCCAGAGTGTGGCGAGCGGCAGCGCCGTGTCCACCAGGCCCGCCAGCAGCACGATGAAGACGAAGTGCACGGCGTAGCCGATCAACACGCCCAGCAGGCTGGCGGCCAAGCCGATCATCGCGAACTCGAAGGCGTAACTCCAGGCGATGGTGCGCTGGCTTTGCCCCAGCACGCGCAGCATGGCGCAGTCGTCCAGGTGCGCCGCCGCGAAGCCGCGCGCGGCCAGGGCTACCGCCACGGCACTCAGCAGAGCGGCCAGCAAGGCAACGAGATTGAGGAATTTCTCGGCGCGGTCCAGGGTCTGACGCATCTCGGGCCGCCCGCCTTCCAGCGACTCGACCCGCACGCCGCGCACGGCGGGCTTCTTCACTTCCTCCACCGCCCATTTGACGAAGGCACTGACCTGCCGGTCCGGCCCCGCCACGGCGAAGCGATAGCTCACCCGGCTGGCCGGCTGGATCAGGCGGCTGGCCGGGAGGTCGGCGTTATTGACCATGACGCGCGGCGCGAAGCTCATGAAGCCTGCGCCCCGATCCGGCTCGACCACGATGACCCGCGCCACCCGCAACTGCGAGTCTCCCAGCAGCAAGGGATCGCCCATCTTCAAGCCCAGCGACTCGAGCAGCGCGGCATCGACCCAGGCTTCGCCCCGGGCGGGGATGTCGCGCGTACGTTCGCCCGGTGCTTCGGGCTGTGCGGCGACCTGGAGGTTGCCGCGCACCGGATAGCCCGGCGGCACGGCCTTGAGCGCGACCAGCCGGCTCGCGCCGCCTTGCGCCTCGGGCGCCCGTGCCATGGTGGGAAAGCCCAGCGTGGTCACGGCCTGCAGGCCCAGCGATCTGGCCTTGTCGATGAAAGCCTGGGGCGTGGGGTTGTCGCTGGAGACGACGGCGTCGCCGCCAAGCAGCTGGCGTGCGTCGCGCGCGAGGCCGCCCTTGAGCCGGTCGGCGAAAAATCCCACGGCCGTGAGCGCTGCCACCGCCAGCGTCACGGCCACGATCAGCAGGCGCAGCTCGCCGGCACGCAAGTCGCGCCAGAGGGTGCGCCATCCCAGCTGCCAGGGAGAATTCAGGGTCATGCCCGCCACCTTAGCGCAAAAGTCTCAGCCGGGAATTAGCCGGGCGGTCGGGGCATCGCAAGGCGCAGCTCCAGGTCGCGCAGCACCGGACGGATCCCCGCGCCGACGCGAATCTGCGGATTGGAGAAACCGTCCTCCTTGCGGGCCTCGATCTCGCGCTGGCGAATCACCGGCACGGCCGCGGCAAACGCCCGTTCGAAGGAATGCGTCTTGCGCAGCTGCTCGTGGAACAAGGCCCGGCCAAAGAAGGTGAGTTCGGACAGGCGCCCGCAACCGTACGAGGTGTGGTGGGCATCGGCGGCGGTCATGATCAGCGTCGTGTCGCTGGCCAGCGGGCCCACCCAGCCGCCGGAGTAGCAGGCCGACACGGCGATAACGCGGTTGCGGATGCCGGCCTGGTCGAGGACGCGCCGGAGTTCGCTCGGGCTCAGCGGTTCCACTTGCAGCGCCCCGTTGGCGGCGGCCAGCATGAAGTCCTTCGCGCCATGGGAGGTGAGGTACACCACCAGCACGTCGTTCTCGCGGTCCATCCGCTCGGCCAGGGCGTCGACGGCTCGCTCCAGGTTGGCGGGCGTTGCCCAAAGATGCGTCCGCGCTGTCAGCGGGTGATTGGCCAAGTGCACCACGCGGCCCCTGGCGTCGAAGCGATCGGCAAGCAGCTTGGCCACCATATTGCTCTCGCGCAGGAACACGTCGCCATCGTCGAAAGGCGAGAACACCAGGCCGTACACATCCACCACGCCCGGGCGTTGGAAGACCAGGGACGCAAGCGTTCTCTGCCACAGCGCCTGCTGGTCCTCGTAGATGCGCTCGCTCATTTGCAGGCGTGGACGCTGCTCTTGCTGCGCCGGGGCCAGCTCGACCAATCCGAAGAACGCGGCCAGGCCCAGCGCCAGCACGCCCATGCGCAAGCGGCACAGGCGTTTGGCAAAGGATTGCGCTTCGTCCATGAGTGGCAATCATGCCACCGGCGGCGCGATTCAGGCGATGGCGCGCAGCTGCTTGGGGCCGGCCAATTCGGGCTGCAGTTGCAGCCGTTGGGCAGCGGTGTAGCAGAGGAAATGCTTGTTGGTGGCTCGACCGATCGCGCACAGATCCAGGCGCTGCGCGATCTCGTGGCCCATCTGTGTGATGCCGCTGCGCGAGACCACGATCGGCACGCCCATTTGGGCCGACTTGATGACCATCTCGCTGGTGAGGCGGCCGGTCGTGTAAAAAATCTTGTCGCCGCTGTCCATCGCCGGCTGCTGGAGCCACATCCAGCCGGCAATGGTGTCGATGGCGTTGTGCCGCCCCACGTCTTCCACGAACAGCAGCATCTCCTCGCCCTTGAACAGCGCGCAGCCGTGCACGGATCCCGCCGACTTGTATGTGCTCTCCTGCAGGCGGATCGCATTGAGGATGCCGTAGAGCTGGGCCTGGGTGATGGACGCTTCTGGCAGGTGGATCGACTCGATCTCGTCCATGAGCCCGCCGAACACGCTGCCCTGGCCGCAGCCGGTGGTGACGACGCGCCGCGCCGTGCGTTCCTTGATCCCCTTGATGCCGGAGCGGGTCTTCACGGCGGCGGCGCCGACTTCCCAATCCACGGTGATGGACTCGACCTCATCGAGCGACCTGACCAGGCGCTGGTTGCGCAGGTACCCCAGGACCAGCCATTCAGGCCGTGCACCCAGGGTCATCAGCGTCACCAGCTCGCGCCTGTCCACGTACACCGTGAGCGGGCGCTCGGCCGGGATCGAGGTGGTGCCGCGCTCGCCAAATTCATTGACGGTTTCAATCTCGCGCGTCAGTGGCGCGCGCGCTTCAGTGAGGAAAGGCAAGGACTCTACTTCTTGGCGGGAGCCATCTCCGCCGAGTTCGGCTTGACGCTGGGCGGGCTGGCGGCCGTTCCGCTGGGCGAGTGCGCGCCGGCGGTTTCCAGCGGCTTCTGCTCGGGCGGATTGTAGGCGAATGGCCCCGGTTCGGCGCACGGCGGCAACGGCGCGGCGGCCGTGACGACCGGTGTGCCGGAAGCGGCTGCAGCGGCGGGTTGGGCCGCAGCAGGCGCGGCCGCCGTAGCCACCGGCTTGGCGTCCTTGGATGCGACGGTTTTGCCGCCGTTCTTTGTGTAGAGCGCAGCCACCTTGTCCTGGGCCTTGCACAGCAGGAAGGCATCGACCTTGGCCTGCCAGGCCGCCTTGGCGGCGGTCTCGGCGGCTTTGGCCTTGGCCGCGTCATCGGGCGGAGGCAGCTTGGCGAACGCCAGACCGCAGGCCGCGATCAGCGCAGTGGGCACCAGAAATCTGTTCATCTGTTTTTCTCCTGCGGTCAAGCGGGGCGCACCGTTTCCACGTCCTCGGGTTTCACCAGCGGCTCGCTGCGATGCGCGGGGATCCTGCCGGCCTGGATGTCGTCGTACCAGTATTCGTGGTGTTCCCGGGCCCAGTGCTCGTCCACGTAGCCGGTGCGCATCGCCGTATAGGCCCCGCGCATGCCGATGGTACCCAGGTAGATGTGCAGGGCGAACAAGCACATCATCAGCACCGTGGACACGGCGTGGACCATGTGGGCGACCTGCATGGTGCCACGGTCGTAGACCAGGTTGGGGATCAGCTTGTCCATCACCAGACCGGACGCCACGACGATCACCCCGAGGAAGAGCACGCCAAGCCAGAACAGGACCTTCTCGCCGGCATTGAAGCGGTGCGACGGCGGCTCGTGCCCCGACTTGCTGAACACGCCGCCCGCCTTGAGCAGCCACCGGAGGTCGCCGCGCTGCGGGAACTCGTCGCGCACGAAGGTGAAGAACACGATCACCAGCGACACGGCGAACACCGGCCCGGCGAAGTTGTGCAGCGTCTTCAGGGCGTAGCTGAGCCAGCCGAACAGGGTGAGGCCCAGGACCGGCAGCAGAAAGAACTTGCCGAAGGCCATCACGATGCCCGACACCGCCAGGATGACGAAAGCGATTGCGTTGGCCCAATGGGCCGAGCGCTCGAACGGCGTGAAGCGCTCGATGCGCCGGCCGCCGCCCTGCGCATCGGCGTGGCCAATCCGCCCGCGGGCGAGGTAGAAGATGGCGAGCGCGCCCAGCGAGATCAGGAACAGCGCGCCGCCGTACGGAATGATCCAGTTGTTGCGCACCTGGCGCCAGGCCTCACCGGCGGTGGTGAGGCGCGAACCCGGATACTGCACCGGCGCCTGGATCAGGATGCCCGCCTCGGGGGCCTGGCTCTTGGGCAGGCTGGAGAAGCCTTCCATGCCCCCCGCCACGCCGCGCCACATCGGCGCGTTGTTGCCGGGCTGCACCTTGTTGCGCTCGGCATTGTTCTGCTGCATGTACTTGGGATCGGAGCTCGCGTCGGGCTTGACCTCGGGCTTGACGTCCAGGATGTTCTGGCCCTGGATGCCGCCGGGCGCGGCCGGCACGGGGTCGTCCTGCGGCTTGGTCTGCGCGGACACCGAGACACTGAACGCCAGTGAAAGAGCCAGCAGCAAGGAGCGACTCCTGCCGAGCCGCCTCAAAGGAGGCTGCGCCCCCTCGGGGGGCAGCGAACGAATGTGAGCGTGGGGGCCCATATTTTCAGTTGACCTTGGTGTATTCGTTCTGGGTTTGCTGGGCGCGGTTTTTCACCTGCTGCTCCCAACTCGCCTTGTCGCCCTGCTTCCAGCCCTGCACGGCATAAGGCATGCCCGTGCCCTGGAAGGCCTGCGAGTCCACCTTCACGCCGCTTTGCAGCGTTTGCGTCTTGTCGCCGCATGCGGACAGTGCCGCTGCCGCGGCGAGCGTTGCCATGAATGTCAGACCGCGCTTCATGATTTGCCTCCAGCGGGCTGCCCGGCCTGCTTCGAACCGTAGGCCGTGCCCCAGCCCCAGGCCTCGGCACCCTTGCCGCGTCTGAGCACGCGGTTGCGGAAAATGTCGGCGATGACGTCGCCGTCGCCGGCCAGCAGCGCCTTGGTCGAGCACATCTCGGCGCAGGCCGGAAGCTTGCCTTCGGCCAGCCGGTTGCGTCCGTACTTCTCGAACTCGGCCTGCGAACCATTGGCCTCGGGACCGCCGGCGCAGAAGGTGCACTTATCCATCTTGCCGCGCACACCGAAGGTGCCGGCAGAGGGGAATTGCGGCGCGCCGAAGGGGCAGGCATAGCTGCAGTAGCCGCAGCCGATGCACACGTCCTTGTCGTGCAGCACCACGCCCTCGTCGGTGCGGTAGAAGCAGTTGACCGGACACACGGCCATGCAGGGCGCGTCGGAGCAGTGCATGCAGGCCACCGAGATCGAGCGTTCGCCCGGCACCCCGTCATTGAGCGTGACCACCCGGCGGCGGTTGACGCCCCAGGGCACCTCGTTCTCGTTCTTGCAGGCCGTGACGCAGCCGTTGCACTCGATGCAACGCTCGGAGTCGCAGACGAATTTCATTCTTGCCATGCTGGTCTCCTGTCTTTATGCCGCGCGTTCGATGTTGCAGACCGTGGTCTTGGTCTCCTGCATCATCGTCACACTGTCGTAGCCATAAGTCGTGGCGGTGTTCACCGCTTCGCCGCGCACCACCGGCGCCGCGCCGTTGGGGTAGTAGGGCAACAGGTCCGCGCCCTGCCAGCGCCCCGAGAAGTGGAACGGCATCCACACCGTGTCCGGCCCGACCCGCTCGGTCACCATGGCCTGCACGTTCAGGCGCGCCCCGGTCGGGCTTGCCAGCCAGACCCGGTCGCCGTTGCGGATGCCGCGTTCGGCGGCCGCCTTCGGGTTGATCTCGACATAGGCTTCCTGCTGCAGTTCGGCCAGCCAGGGGTTGGCACGCGTTTCCTCGCCGCCGCCCTCGTATTCGACCAGCCGGCCGGACGTGAGGATGAGCGGGAATTTCTCGTGCACCTTGTTCTGCAGGTTCTGCTGCTGCACCGTCTTGTACAGCGTGGGCAGGCGCCAGAAGGCCTTCTTGTCGTCGTGCGACGGGTACTTGGCGACCAGGTCGGGCCGCGTGCTGTACAGCGCCTCGCGATGCTGCGGGATCGCATCGGGGAAGTTCCAGACCACGGCCCGGGCCTTGGCGTTGCCGAAGACATGGCAGCCGTGGTTCTTCATGGTCACGCGGATGATGCCGCCGGAAGGGTCGGTCTTCCAGTTCTTGCCCTCGGCCGCGGCCTTCTCCACGTCGGTGAGCTCGTTCCACCAGCCCAGCTTCTTGAGCAGCACATGGTCGAACTCGGGGTAGCCGGTCTGGATGTCGGCGCCCTTGGAGGCGGAGCCGTCCTCGGCCAGCAGGTTCTTGCCCTCGCGCTCCACGCCGAAGTTGGCGCGGAAGTTACCGCCGCCGTCCATCACGTGCTTGGAGGTGTCGTACAGGTTGGGCGAGCCCGGGTGCTTGAGTTCGGGGGTGCCGAAGCTGGGCCATGGCAAGCCGAAGTAATCGCCCGTGAGGTCGTAGCCGGTCAGTGCGTCCTTGCCACCCTTGGACTTGAGCGTCTTGACGTCGAAGTTGGCCATGTTGCGCATGTGCGCCTGCAGCCGCTCGGGGCTCTGGCCGGTGTAGCCGATGGTCCAGCAAGACTTGTTGATCTCGCGCAGGATGTCATCGGGAATAGGCTCTTCCAGGCCCTTCACCTTCTGCATCTTGTAGTTCTTGACCAGCTCCTTGCCGAAGCCGAGTTTCTCGGCCAGCTGGTACATGATCATGTGGTCGCTGCGGCTTTCCCACAGCGGCTCGATGACCTTTTCGCGCCACTGCAGGGACCGGTTGGAAGCCGTGACCGATCCGCTGGTCTCGAACTGGGTGGCCGCCGGCAGCAGGTAGACCGCGCGGTTAGGGTTGAGGTCGCCTTCCTTGCCCGGCATGGCCGCCATCGCCGCCGTCGCCGACGGGTACGGGTCGATCACCACCAGCAGGTCCAGCTTGTCCATGGCCCGCTTCATTTCCAGGCCGCGGGTTTGCGAATTGGGTGCATGGCCCCAGAACACGACGCCGCGCAGGTTGGGCGTCTGGTCGATCACCTCGTTCTGTTCCATCACGCCGTCGATCCAGCGCGACACGGTGATGCCGGGCTTGCTCATCATCCCGGCGTTTTCGAAGCGGCCCTTGATCCAGTCGAAATCGACGCCCCAGGCCTTGGCGAAATGGCGCCAGGATCCTTCGACGATGCCGTAGTAACCGGGCAGCGAATCGGGGTTGGGACCGACGTCGGTGGCGCCCTGCACGTTGTCGTGGCCGCGGAAGATGTTGGCACCGCCGCCGGACACGCCGATGTTGCCCAGGGCCAGCTGCACGATGCAGGAGGCGCGCACCATGGCGTTGCCGATGGTGTGCTGGGTCTGGCCCATGCACCACACCAGCGTGGAGGGCCGGTTCTTGGCCATCATCTCGGCGGCCTTGAAGACGGTGGCTTCAGGCACGCCGCAGGCCTCTTCGACCTTGTCGGGTGTCCACTTGGCCATCACATCGGCCTTGACCTGGTCCATGCCATAGACGCGGTCGTTGATGTACTTCTGGTCTTCCCAGCCGTTCTTGAAGATGTGATACAGCATGCCGAACAGGAACGGGATGTCCGAGCCCGAGCGGATGCGGATGTATTCGTCGGCCTTGGCCGCCGTGCGGGTGAAGCGCGGATCGACCACGATCATCTTGGTGCCGGTCTCCTTGGCGTGCAGCATGTGCAGCATGCTGACCGGGTGCGCCTCGGCGGCGTTGGAGCCGATGTACAACGCGCACTTGCTGTTCTGCATGTCGTTGTACGAATTGGTCATGGCGCCGTAGCCCCATGTGTTGGCCACGCCGGCCACGGTGGTGGAGTGGCAGATGCGGGCCTGGTGGTCGCAGTTGTTGCTGCCCCAGAAGCTCACGAACTTGCGCATCAGGTACGCCTGCTCGTTGTTGTGCTTGGAGGACCCCACCCAGTACATGGCGTCGGGGCCGCTGGCCTTGCGCAGCTCCAGCATCTTGGCGCTGATCTCGTTGAGCGCCGTGTCCCAGCTGATGCGCTCGTACTTGCCGTTGACCAGCTTCATCGGATAGCGCAGGCGGAACTCGCCGTGACCATGCTCACGGATCGCGGCGCCCTTGGCGCAATGCGCGCCCAGGTTCAGGGGCGAATCGAACACCGGCTCCTGCCGGACCCACACCCCGTTTTCGACGACCGCATCGATCGCGCAGCCCACCGAGCAGTGGCTGCACACCGTGCGCTTGACCTCGATCTTGCCCTGGCCGACGGCCGGGGCGCTGCCTTGCGCCGCCTTCGCCTTCTTCACCAGGGTCAATGACGACGCTGCGATACCCACACCCACTCCCAGGCCCGAGCGGCGAAGGAACGCGCGCCGGTCCATAGTGGGCAGCGCGTGCGACAGGCCGCGCTGCAGGCTGTGCGTGAACGGCGAGCGGGCGCCAGCCTGCGCGGCACCCGATTTCTTGGTGAGCAACATAGGGTGACTCTCCGAAATGTGAGAGTTAGATGAGGGTGGACTTGTAGTACTGCTTGACGTGTTCCGTCAGCTGATAGCCGCCACCCTTGGCGGGCGGCTCCTTGGCCTGCGGTGCTTCGTCGGTTTCGCGCAGGACACCGGGCAGCAGGGTGGCCGCTGCGGCCAACGCACCGGCAGTGCCGGCACCTGCAAACAGGGTTCTTCGCGATAGCTTGCTCTTCGGCTGGCTCATGGAATGTCTCCTGTTCGCTCCCCGTTGGGAGCTCAACGACTTATGCCATTCGAATGTAGCGCCGTGCAGAGCCTTGTGCAAGCATGCCAACACAGGGCAAGTACTTGAGCCGAAAGGATGCGATTGATGCTGCGGCGCAGCATGCCAGCTCATCCGTAGCGCTCAGGGCAGCATGTCGAAGCCCTGCGCCTCGATGTTCATGAAGGCGCGGGTGAAGGCCGCGAGGCCGGCATAAAAACGGGACTTCGGGTGAGCCCCCACTGCGTCGCAAAGGCTGCTGGCCCAAGGCTGGATGTGCGTGGCGAAGAACTCGCTCTGGCGCGAAAGATTGGCAACCTCGACCTCGTCGCCGGCGATCAGGTAGCGCATCACTTCGCACAAATAGGCGATGTGGTCCTCGGTTTCCGGCATGGCCTCGTCGCGGGCCAGGCCCAGCGCGGCCAGGTCGGTGCGCAGGCGGGCAAGCGGCTTCTCGTTCAGGAAGCCACTGAGGTAGTGCGAGCCAAACAGGTAGACCTCGGGCTTGCCGACGCCCCCGAACAGCGCCTCGTACTCACGCGCCACGGCCTCGTCGGACATCTCGCGGGCCGCGCCAACCAGGTCGCGCCAGGGCTCCTCGAGAAATGCCCCAGCCGCCGGGGCTTCGGTCACCGCCACCCGCAGCGCGGAGAGGATCTCGGGCGACGGCGGCGCGTAGTACAGCTGCGCGAGCAGGCCATAGACCTCGGCCCGCGCGGTTTCCTCGTCCAGCGCCGACGAGACAGGAATCGGTTCACTCATAGGTCGGTGATCTTTGCTTCATCGGTAGCCGAGTAGATGTCGATCACCCGGCAGTCGGCGCACATCTTGAGGCGCTCGAGCGCCGCGCCCTGGAACATGGAATGGCCGGCCAGCTTGCCCAGCATCGACTCGATGGCCTTGAGCGTGCCGAACGGCTTGCCACAGCGAATACAGGCGTACGGCGGCGTTTCGTTGAGCACGCGCGCTTCCTTGCGCTCGGGCGTGAGCAGCAGGCGGGGCTGCAGCGTGATGGCGTCCTCCGGGCAGGTGGTGGCGCACAGGCCGCACTGAACGCAGTTCTTCTCGATGAAGCGAAGCTGCGGCAGTTGCGGGTTGTCCTGCAAGGCACTGGCCGGGCAGGCGCTGACACAGCTCAGGCACAGCGTGCACTTGTCCTTATTGACCTGGATCGAGCCGAACGGCGAGGCGGCAGGCAGGTCGATGGCTTGGGGCCGCGCCGGGGCCTGTTCGATCAGATGGTCCAGCGCCAGCTCCAGCGTGCCGCGCTTTTCAGCCGCGACAGCGAAGCGGGCGGCGACCTTGGGCGCCTGCTGGCGCGTCTGGGCCAGCGCCTGCAACCCCAGGTCGAGCTGCTGCGCCGAATCGGCCCGCAGCAGCTGGAAATGCACGCCGGTATAGCCCAGGCCGTTGAGGATGGCTTGCGCCACCTCCATCTGGGCCTTCAAGCTGTCGATGTATTGCGGCGCCTCTTCGCTCGTCACCACGACACAGACCTGGGAGGCGCCGAACGCCACGGCCGACAGCCACAGGTCGGCGCCGACGCTGGCCGTGTGCCACAGCGCCAGCGGGATCACATGGGCCGGCACGCCCTGGGCTTTTTTCAGCTGGGCCGCGCGGCCCAGTTCCTCCACCAGCTGCTGCCCGCGTTCCTGGCTATGCAGCAACAGCACCGGCGTCTTGCCGCCCGCGTTGGCATAGGTGGTCAACACGGTCTTGAATTTCAGGCCCTGCTCGCTGGCGCGGGGATAGGCGTAGGTCAGGGCACCGGTGGGGCACACCGTCGTGCAGGCGCCGCAGCCGACGCAGAGGTTGGGATTGACCTTGATCTGTTGCCGGGATTTTTCGCTGCTGATGGCCTCCGCCGAACAGACCTCGATGCAGGCGTTGCAGCCCACGGTTTCGTTGCGGCTGTGGGCGCAGAGCTTCTGTTTGTAGACGAAGAATTTCGGCTTTTCGAACTCGCCCACCATCTCGCGCAGCTTGAGCAATGTGCCCAGGTCCTGGCCGTCCCAGCGGAAGTAGCCCTGTGGCGGAGCGTGCTGCGCAAAGGCCGGCTCGGCCCGCAGGTCCAGCACCAGGTCGAACTGCTCGGTGAAAGCCTCGCTCTCGCGGCTGAAGTCGATGGCGCCGGCCGCTTCGCAGACCTTCACGCAGGCCCGGTGCGAAGTGCACTTGTCCAGGTCGATCTGGTAGTCCAGGCCGATGGCGCCTTCCGGGCACACCGCCACACAGGCATTGCAGCGCGTGCACAGGTCCAGGTCGATCGGATTGCCGGCGGTCCATTTGAGCTCGAAAGCGCCCAGCCAGCCCTTGAGGCTGTCGATGCGCCCGCCGAGGACCGGGTAGCGCCGCTCCTGCGCGCCGCTGCCGCCTTGGGTGAACAAGGTCACGTCCATCACGTCGCCGACAAAGCCAGCCGCGCGCTCGGCCTGCTCCAGCGAACCGATGATCAGCAGGCGGCCGGAACTCTTGTAGGTGACGGTGGGCACCGGCTCGGGGTCGGGCAGATGCGCGGCCGCCAGCAGGGCGGCCAGCTTGGGCATGGCCTGCGAGGCATCCCGGCTCCAGCCACCGGTTTCGCGGATGTTGACGAACTTGACCGGTGAAACAGCACCCTCGGTACGTTCGCCTATCTCACCGAACAGACGCTTTTCCTGGGTGCAGGCCACCACGACTTCAGCGCCACCTTTGATCGCTTGCTGGAAGTCGCCGGCCTCGCGCCGGCACAGGGTCGAATGAAGCTGAAGGTCTTCACCCAATGCCGCGCCCAGGGTCTTCTCCTGGAGGGGCATCGTCTTGTTGCAATCGCAAATCAGTGTCGGCATGTGGAGGCGCCTCGGGTACTGCTGGGGGGACCGTTTCGGACTGTGCCACGGTTTCTTCAGTGGTGTTATCCGCAACATCCCTTGCCCGACGGGCCGCTTCCGCTGCTTCGGCTTCCTCCTTTTCCTCCTGGTCGAACAGGCCGAGGAACTTGGCGCTGGCCAGCTTGCGCAGCATGGCATAGGGGATCGGGTCGGGCTTGGAATAGTCGTCGATGTAGACGTCCATGCCGTCCATCACGTTGTAGCGCGGATCGGCAAAGAGCTTCTTCATGGCGGCATTCTTCACATCGGGCGCGACGTCGGGTGCCGCGAAGCGCGTGAAATCCGACTCCGAGGTGAGGGCTTTCACGTCCTCCAGCGTGAGGGGCGGCGGCGCCTCGACCGCTTCCGGCAGAGGGTCCTGAACGGCGACGACAGGCGGCGTGGGCGGCGCGAGTTCCGACAGCGGTTCCGGCAGAGGTTCAGCCTCCACCGGCTTGCCTTCCTTGACGTCGAGTTTTCGTTTGGACCAGCGGCCCAGGAAGCCTTCACTCATTGCCGCCTCCGCCAAATTTCTTTTCCGTGGACACGGACGCCGGGTTGCCGAAGCGGTCCTGCAGGGGCTTGAAGCTTTCCGGGCGCTTGCGCCGCTTGGGCTCGATCACGTAGTGCTCGTCGGCGAAGGCCCGCATCCATTCGACGACGTCGGCGGGTGCGGGCACCTGCTCGACCGTCTCCTGCGCATCCAGCCAGCGGCCCGCATCGTGATAACTCAGCGACACCATCGTCGGGCGCGGCATCGGCTCGTCGCTCACCGTGGCTTCATCTTCCATGCGCCACAGCACGAACCAGCACGGGGCCGGCGTCGTCACGTTCAGGTAGTAGCCCTCGGCATCGTCGCGGAACAACTCGACCTTGAAGCCCGGGTGCAGCCAGCGTTCCTCGTCGTCGCTCTTGAACAGGAGGCGCGGTTCGCTGCCGAAGGCCGGCTCCTGGGGAACCACGTCGGCCAGCACCCAGCGCCAGGGCTGCCAACGGTTGTCGATGCGCTCGCGGCGCATGATCACGGCAACCTCGATGCTGGGACGCGGAGTCATCCGGCCACTGTAGCGGATTCAAATACCTATGGCGACGGCGCAGTACTTGAACTCGGGAATCTTGCCGAAGGGATCCAGCGCCGAATTGGTCAGCAGATTGGCGGCGGCCTCGGCATACGCGAAGGGAATGAAGACGGTACCCGAGGGCGTGCCGTCGTCGCGGCGCAGGTAGAGCGCCACCTCGCCGCGCCGCGAGCGCACGCGAATGCGCTGGCCGGGCACCAGTCCCAGCGCCGTGATGTCGAGCCCGCACATGGAGGCACTGGCCTCGGGTTCGATCGCATCCAGCACCATGGAGCGGCGCGTCATGCTGCCGGTATGCCAATGCTCAAGCTGGCGCCCCGTGATCAGCACGAACGGGTATTCCTCGTCGGGCTTTTCGTCGGCAGCGACCAGGGTGGCGGGCACCAGGCGCACCCGGCCATCGGCCGTGGGAAAGCGCTCGGTGAACACGATGGGCTGGCCGGGATCGTCCTCGCTCAGGCAGGGATAAGTCACGCTGCCCTCGCGCTCCAGCCGCTGCCAGCTGATGCCGGCGATGGCGGTGTGCATGGCCTGGCGCATTTCCTCGTACACCGCCGCGACGCCGTCTTCTTCACCGGCGTAGTTCCATTGCAGGCCCATGCCCAGCGCCATCTGCTGGATCAGCCACAAGTCGGGTTTTGCTTCGCCCGGCGGCTCGATCGCCTTGCGGCCCAGCTGCACCATGCGGTCGGTGTTGGTGACGGTGCCGGTCTTCTCCGGCCAGGCGGTGGCGGGCAGCACGACATCGGCCATCCACGCCGTCTCGGTCATGAAGATGTCCTGCACCACCAGGTGTTCCAGCGCTACCAGGGCATCGCGCGCGTGGTTCAGGTCGGGGTCGCTCATGGCGGGGTTCTCGCCCATGATGTACATGCCGCGCACCTTGTGCGGATCGTCGTCCGCGGCCAGCGCCTTGTCCATGATCTCGACCACGGTGTAGCCGGGCGATTCGTCCAGGGACATGCCCCAGAACTTCTCGAACCAGGCATGCGCCTCGCCGTTGTCCACGCGCTGGTAGTTGGGGAACATCATGGGAATGAGGCCCGCGTCGCTGGCGCCCTGCACATTGTTCTGGCCGCGCAAGGGGTGCAGGCCGCTGCCCGGTTTGCCGATCTGGCCCGCCACCGTGCACAAGGCGATCAGGCAACGCGCGTTGTCGGTGCCGTGCACGTGCTGGCTGATGCCCATGCCCCAGAGGATCATGGCCGACCTGGCGGTGGCGAACGCGCGTGCCACCTCGCGGATGGCCGGCGCGGCAATGCCGCAAACGGCCTGCATGGCCTCGGGGCTGAAGCCCTTGATGCTGTCGCGCAGGGCTTCGAAGTTGTCGGCCCGCCGCGCGATGAAATCCTGGTCCACCAGGCCCTCTTCGACGATCGTGTAGATCATCGCGTTGAGCAGCGCGACGTCGCTGTCGGGTTTGAATTGCAGCGTTCGCCAGGCGTGCCGGCCCAGGTCGGTGATGCGCGGATCGGCCAACACGATCTTCGCGCCCTGCTTCGCGGCGTTTTTCATCCACGTGGCGGCGACCGGATGGTTGCTGGTGGGGTTGGAGCCGATCACCAGGATGAGTTCGGCCTGCGCCACGTCATTGACCTGGTTGCTGACCGCGCCCGAACCCACGCCTTCGAGCAAAGCCGCCACGCTGGAGGCATGGCAGAGCCGCGTGCAGTGGTCCACGTTATTGCTGCCGAAACCGGTTCGCACCAGCTTCTGGAACAGGTAGGCCTCTTCGTTGGTGCCCTTGGCGGAGCCGAAGCCCGCCAGGGCCCTGGGGCCGTAGGTGTCGCGCAGGTGTTTGAGCTTGCCGGACGCGAACCGCAGCGCCTCGTCCCATTCCACTTCGCGAAAGACCTCGGACCAGCGCGCGGGGTCGCGCAACACGTCCACGTCCTTGGGAACGTCGGCCCTGCGGATCAGGGGCTTGGTGAGGCGATGCGGATGGTGCGCATAGTCGAAGCCGAAGCGGCCCTTGACGCAAAGCCGGCTGTGATTGGCCGGGCCGTCGCGGCCGTCCACACCAACGATTTTTTCGTCGCGCACCTTGTAGGTGACCAGGCAGCCGACGCCGCAGAACGGGCACACCGAATCGACTTCGCGATCCACCGCCTGCGAGCCGATGAGCGTCTTGGGCATCAGCGCGCCGGTCGGGCAGGCCTGCACGCACTCGCCGCAGGCCACGCAGGTGCTGTCGCCCATGCCATCGGCCAGATCGAACACGATCTCGCTGGCGGCCCCGCGCCGGGCATAGCCGATCACGTCGTTGACCTGTTCTTCACGGCAGGCGCGCACGCAGCGGGTACATTGGATGCAGGCATCCAGATTCACGGCCATCGCGGGATGAGAGAGGTCGGGTGCGGGTTGTTCGCGGCGCAGGGCTTTGAGTGCCGGGCGCGCGGAGACAGCCATGCGCGAACACCATTCACTGAGTTCGCCGTGTTGGCCCACCGCCGTGGATCCCGAATCGATTCCGGGATGACGGCCCTGGTCGGTCCACTTGTGGCCTTGATCGGGCATGTCGGCCAGCAACATCTCCAGAACCATCTTCTGGCTCTTCAGGGCGCGCTCGCTCGTGGCCTGCACCTCCATGCCGGGGGTGGCCGCGCGGCAGCAACTGGGCGCGAGCACGCGCTCGCCGGCGATCTCGACCACGCAGGCGCGGCAATTGCCGTCGGCGCGATAGCCCTCCTTGTAACAAAGGCGCGGGATCTCGACGCCGGCGCGTTCCGCGGCCTGCAGGATCGACTCGCCCTGCACCGCCTGGACGGTCTGGCCGTCCAACTTGAATTCGATGAGGGGCAGGTCAGGCGATTTCATGCGGGAAATACTTCTGCACGCAGCGTACGGGGTTGGGCGCAGCCTGGCCCAGGCCGCAAATGGAGGCGTCGGCCATCACCTGGTTCAAGTCTTCCAGCGTGGTGTTGTCCCACTGGGTCGCTTCCATCAGCTTGGCCGCCTTGGCCGTGCCGACCCGGCAAGGCGTGCACTGGCCACAGCTCTCATCGGCGAAAAACCGCATCATGTTCAGCGCGGCATCGCGCGCCTTGTCGTGCCGGCTGAGCACGATCACGGCCGCCGAGCCGATGAAGCAGCCGTGCGGCTGCAAGGTGTCGAAGTCCAGCGGCACGTCGGCCAGGCTGGCCGGCAGGATCCCGCCCGATGCGCCGCCGGGAAGATAGGCATAGAGCTCGTGGCCTTCGGCCATGCCGCCGCAGTATTCGTCTATCAATTCCCGCAGCGTGATGCCCGCGGGTGCCAGCTTGACCCCCGGCTGCGCCACCCGCCCGCTGACGCTGAACGAGCGCAGGCCTTTGCGGCCGTGGCGCCCGAAACCGGCGAACCACTGCGCGCCCTTCTCCACGATGTCGCGCACCCAGTACAGGGTTTCGAGGTTGTGCTCCAGCGTGGGCCGCCCGAACAGGCCGACCTGCGCGATGTACGGCGGCCGCATCCGAGGCTCGCCGCGCTTGCCTTCTATGCTCTCGATCATGGCCGACTCTTCGCCGCAGATGTAGGCGCCCGCACCGCGCCGCAGCTCGATGCGCGGCAAGGGACAGGGTGGATCGGCCTTGAGCGCGGCCAGCTCGGCTTCGAGCATGGCGCGGCACTCGTGATACTCATCCCGCAGGTAGATGTAGATCGCCTCGGTGCCGGCGACCTGGGCCGCGATCAGCATGCCTTCCAGGAAGCGGTGCGGGTCGCGTTCCAGGTAATGCCGGTCCTTGAAGGTGCCGGGCTCGCCCTCGTCGATGTTCACGGCCATGAGCCGCGGCGCGGGCTGCTCTCGCACGATGCGCCACTTGCGCCCGGCCGGAAAGCCGGCGCCGCCCAGGCCGCGCAGGCCCGAATCCTCCATGGCCTGCAGAACCTCCAGCGCGTCGTGCTCGCCGTTGACCACGGCGGCGGCCAGCGAGTAGCCGCCTTTGGCCCGGTACGCTTCGTAGCCCACGCGGTCCGGCACGGGCTCGGCCCTGCCCTGTTCCGGCGCCGGCCGAGTCCGCTCAAGGGCGACGGCGCTGACCACTGCTTCAGTGGTCGCTCGCTGCACGGCAACCTGGCCGACCTGTACGGCCGGCGCCTGCTCGCAGCGGCCGATGCACGGCGCCGCAATCACCCGCGTATCGCCGTTCAGCAAACCAGGCAGGCGCGCCAGCAGGTCACGCGCCCCGGCCATCTCGCAAGACAGGCCGTCGCAGACGCGAATGGTGAGCGACGACTGCGCATCGCCGTCTTTCAATATCTCGAAGTGATGGTAGAAGCTCGCCACTTCGAACACCTCGGCCATCGGGATGTTCGTTTCGCGCGCCAGCGCCACCAGATGCCGCTCGTGCAGGCCGTGGAAAGTGTCGTTGAGGCGGTGCAGGTATTCGATCAGCAGCTCGCGAGGGTGACCGCCAGGTGGCCGTGCGCCGATCAGCGCGCACACTTCGGCCAGGGCCGGCTCCTCGGGCTGGCGGCCCTTGAGCTTGCCGACCCGGCGCAGGCTGCGCCGAAGGTCGTCGGCTGTCGCCAGGTGCACGATTGAACTCATGCCGTCACTGTGGCGGCAACACCGGATCGCGTCAAATTGAATCGGCACATGCCGTCATTCAACTCTTGAATGAAGCCAGCGGGCCTGAATGCTCCGCCAACTGCTTCAGCCAGCGCTTGTCGGCGGCGAAGGCGAGCGCCGCCTGCAGGACGCGCGATGGGGCCGCCTTCGCGAGTGTGATGAACCCGACCGGCGTCACCAGCGCGGGGCGGATCAGCGGCTGCGCCTGCAGTCCCGGCTGACCGCGCGTCGCCGCGACCAGGGATCCGGGCAAGACGCTGCACACCTCGCCGGCCACGACGCTCAAGGCCAACGTCAGGATGGAGTTGGTTTCCATGGCCGGGTGAACCGCCACGCCCGCCTGGGCAAAAGCACTATCGACGATGCTGCGGTTGTGCATGTCGCGCGTCAGCAGGCACAGCGGCAGGGCCGCGGCGCCTTTCCAGCTCAGGGGCCGTCCCAGCCTCAGCGGCGCATCGGCGTTCTCGGCACGCCGGACCAGAAAATAATGCTCCCCATACTGAGGCAGCGCGGCGAAGTGGCCGCCCCGGCGGCCCAGCCGTTCGACGAAGCCCAGGCCCAGGTCGAGCGAGAAATCGTCCAGGCCCGACTCGATGTCTTGCGAAGTCATGGAGCGCACCACGGGGGCGATGCCCGGGCATTGCGCCTGCAGCATGGCCGCGAAACGCGCCGCGATGGGAACGGCCGTCGGCACCACGCCGAGCCGCAACGGCCCCTTGGGGTTCTCCGCATCGCCATGCAGTTCCTGCCGCAGCAGCTCGTGCTCGCGCAGCATGCGCTGGGCGGTGGCCAAGACCCGCTCGCCCTCGGCCGTGAGGCCCGCATAGCTGCGGGCGCGCTTGACGATCGGCGTGCCGAACTCCCGTTCGAGCGCGCGCAGGGCATTCGACAGAGCCGGTTGCGTGATATGGCAGGCCTGTGCGGCCCGGGCGAAATGGCGGTGCTCGCTCAGGGCGACGAGGTAGCGCAGGGAGGCGAGCAGGTTCATCGATACGCCGCGCCAGCGCTCAGGTGTCCTTGCTGATCTTGATGCTGGGGAACTTGGAAGAGAAATCCTTGGCCTTGGCCGCGATCTTGATCGCGACCTGGCGCGCCACGGCCTTGTAGATGGCGGCGACTTCGCCGTCCGGATCGGCCACCACGGTGGGTTTGCCGCTGTCGGCCTGCAGCCGGATCTGGATATCCAGCGGCAAGGCGCCCAGGTAGTCCATGCCGTACTCGGCGGCCATGCGCTTGCCGCCGCCTTCGCCGAAGATATGTTCGGCGTGGCCGCACTTGCTGCACACGTGAACGGCCATGTTTTCCACGATGCCCAGGATGGGCACGCCCACCTTCTCGAACATCTTGATGCCCTTCTTGGCATCGAGCAGCGCGATGTCCTGCGGCGTGGTGACGATCACCGCGCCGGTCATGGGAACGCGCTGCGACAAGGTCAGCTGGATGTCGCCGGTGCCCGGCGGCAGGTCGACGATCAGGTAATCCAGGTCGCCCCAATTGGTCTGGCGCAAGAGCTGCTCCAGCGCCTGGGTGGCCATGGGGCCGCGCCAGATCATGGCCTCGTCCTGATTGACCAGGAAGCCGATCGACATGACTTCCACGCCGTAGTTCTCCAGAGGGTCCATGGTCTTGCCGTCCGACGATTCTGGGCGGCCCTCGATGCCCATCATCATCGGCTGGCTGGGCCCGTAGATATCGGCATCCAGCAGGCCCACGGCC
Organism: Caenimonas soli; assembly: GCF_013155545.1. Lineage (GTDB taxonomy): Bacteria > Pseudomonadota > Gammaproteobacteria > Burkholderiales > Burkholderiaceae_C > Ramlibacter > Ramlibacter soli. Next base: position 153,393 of record NZ_JABJVV010000009.1, read on the forward strand.
GCGCCCTCGGCGGCCAGCGCCAGCGCCAGGTTCACGGCGGTGGTGCTCTTGCCCACGCCGCCCTTGCCGGATGCGACAGCGATGATGTTCTTGACCTTGGGCAAGAGCGCGACGCCGCGCTGGGCCGCATGGGCCACGACCCTGATGGCGAGGTTGGCGGAAACGTTCTGAACGCCCGGCACGCCCTTGGCCGCGGCGATCAGCGCGGTGCGCAAGGCCGGGATCTGGCTCTTGGCCGGGTAGCCCAATTCGACGTCGAAAGCGACGTCGCCCCCCGTGACCTGGAGATTCTTCAGGGCCTTGGTGCTGACGAAATCCTTGCCGGTATTGGGATCGACGACGGCCGAGAGGGCCTGTAACAACTGGTCGGTAGTGGCTGCCATGGGGTTTAGGTTCCTGTTCACCAGCAGTGTAACGACTGCACCTAAAATGCCGGGTTCCCCTGGAAAAACCCATGCCCGCACAGCGCAAGCTCTTCGTCACCACCGCCCTGCCGTACGCCAACGGCAATTTCCACATCGGCCACATCATGGAGTACATCCAGGCCGACATCTGGGTGCGGCACCAGCGAATGCAGGGCAGCCAGGTGCACTTCGTCTGCGCCGACGACGCCCATGGCGCGCCGATCATGATCGCGGCCGAGAAGGCCGGCAAGAGCCCCCAGCAGTTCGTGGCCGACATCGCCGCCGGCCGCAAGCCCTACCTGGATGGCTTTCACATCGCCTTCGACAACTGGCACAGCACCGACGCGCCGGAGAACCACGAACTGGCCCAGCAGATCTACCGCGACCTGAAGGCCAACGGCCTCGTCTCCAGCAAGGTGATCGAGCAGTTCTTCGACCCGGCCAAGAACATGTTCCTGCCGGACAGGTTCATCAAGGGCGAGTGTCCCAACTGCCACGCCAAGGACCAGTACGGCGACAACTGCGAGGTGTGCAGCAAGGTGTACAGCCCGACGGACCTGATCAACCCGTATTCGGCGCTGTCCGGGGCCACCCCGGTGCTGAAAAGCTCGGAGCATTTCTTCTTCAAGCTGTCCGATCCACGCTGCATGGCGTTCCTGAAGGAATGGACGCGCGCCGAAGGCCGCCTGCAGACCGAGGTGCTCAACAAGATCAGCGAATGGCTGGAGCCCGATGAGACCGGCAAGTCGGCGCTGGGCGACTGGGACATCAGCCGCGACGCACCCTACTTCGGCATCGAGATCCCCGACGCGCCCGGCAAGTACTTCTACGTCTGGCTGGACGCGCCGGTGGGCTACCTGGCTTCGCTCAAGAACTACCTGGGCAAGATCGGCGTGGACTACGACAAGTTCATCGCCGATCCCGATGTGGAGCAGTACCACTTCATCGGCAAGGACATCATCACCTTCCACACCCTGTTCTGGCCGGCGATGCTGCACTTCAGCGGCCGCAAGGTGCCCAACAAGGTGTTCGTGCACGGCTTCCTCACCGTGAACAACGGCGAGAAGATGAGCAAGAGCCGCGGCACCGGGCTGGACCCGCTCAAGTACCTGTCGCTGGGCATGAACCCGGAATGGCTGCGCTATTACCTGGCGGCCAAGCTGTCGGGGCGCAACGAAGACATCGACTTCAACCCCGAAGACTTCATGGCGCGCGTCAACAGCGACCTGATCGGCAAGTTCGTAAACATCGCCAGCCGCGCCGTGAAGTTCGTGCCCGGCGGCAAGCTGACCGCGGCCACCGCGGAACCCGGTGAATTGGCGCTGGTGGAGAACGTCAAAGCCATGTACGAGGCGCGCGACTACGGGCGGGCCCTTCGCGACATCATGGCTTACGCCGACAAGGTGAACCTGCGCTTCGACAGCGCGGCGCCCTGGAAGCTGGTGAAAGAAGGCCAGGCGGCCGAAGCCGCGGCCGTGTGCTCGCTGTGCCTCGAAAGCTTCAAGATCATGACTGCCTGCCTCAAGCCCGTGCTGCCCGCACTGGCGGCGCAGGCGGAAGCCTTCCTGCAATGCGCGCCGCTGGACTGGAGCAACGCGGCCGTGCCGCTGGGCGAGGGCCACCAGGTCGGCGACTACAAGCACCTGATGCAGCGGGTGGACGTGAAGCAGCTCGACGCACTGTTCGAGCCCGCGGCCGATGCCGAGCCCGTGCCGACCGCGCCCGGCGGCGAGGAGCTCGCGCCCGTGATCTCCATCGACGACTTCGCCAGGATCGACCTGCGCATCGCCAAGATCGTCAATTGCGAAACCGTTGAAGGTTCGACCAAGCTGCTGCGCATGACGCTGGACGTGGGCGAAGGCAAGACGCGCAACGTCTTCTCCGGCATCGCCTCCGCCTACAAGCCCGAAGAGCTGATCGGCAAGCTGACGGTGATGGTCGCCAACCTGGCACCGCGCAAGATGAAATTCGGCATCAGCGAGGGCATGGTGCTGGCCGCGAGCCACGCCGACGAAAAGGCCAACCCCGGCATCTATGTGATGAACCCCTGGCCGGGCGCCGAGCCCGGCATGCGGGTCCGGTAGCTTTACGCCCAGGATACGTCGTCGTTACAACTGATCCGTAGAATCCGCCGGGCTCATCAAGGAACGACGGATGTCTCGCAGTACCTCATCTCCGGTTCGCGGCCTGGCCCTGGCCAGCGCTCTCGCCCTCGCATCGCTCCTGGGCGGTTGCGCCGTCGTGGCGGTCGGCGGCGCCGCCGTGGGCCTGGCGGCTACCGGGGCCGGCCTCGTGGTCGATGCGGCGGTGGGCACCGTCAAGCTCACTGGCAAGGCCGTCGGCGCTGCCGTCGACGCCGTCACACCGGGCGACGGCGAGTAGCTCTGCCGGCGGCGCGTACACTGGAGCCTTGGCCTCTTCGTTCGCTTTCCGTCCCCGCCTGCTGGACGCGTTACGCGGTTATGACCGCGAGCGCTTCCTGCGCGATCTGGGTGCCGGCCTCACGGTCGGCATCGTTGCCCTGCCCCTGGCCATGGCCTTTGCCATCGCCTCGGGACTCAAGCCCGAGGCCGGCCTGTGGACCGCCATCATTGCCGGCTTCCTCGTTGCCGCACTGGGCGGCTCCAACGTTCAGATCGGCGGCCCCGCGGGGGCCTTCATCGTCATCGTCTATGGCATCGTCGAACGCTACGGGCTGGCCAACCTGCTGATCGCCACCGCCTGCGCCGGCGTGCTGTTGTTTGCCATGGGCCTGCTGCGGCTGGGCCGGCTGGTGCGCTACGTGCCGGTGAGCATCGTCATCGGTTTCACCAACGGCATCGCCGTGCTGATCGCCATCTCCCAGCTGCGGGACTGGCTGGGCCTGCGGGTGCTGAACATGCCGGCCGACTTCTTTGCGCAGTTCAAGGTGCTGGGCCAGAACATCGCAAGCTTCAACCCCTATGCGTTCTCGCTGGGCCTGGCCTGCCTGCTCGGCCTGTTCTTGTGGCCCAAGCTGTGGAGCGACCGATCGCCCGTGCAGTATGCGCTGGAGCTGCCGGGCATGCGCCGCGCCGCCCTGGTCAGCGCCCGCATGCCGGGGCCCATCGTGGCCCTGGTGAGCCTCACGCTGGTGGCTTGGTTTTTCAAGTTGCCCGTGGAGACCATAGGCACGCGCTTCGGCGCCATTCCGCAAGGCGTGCCTGGGTTCGCGCTGCCGGCCTTCTCATGGGAGACGGTGAAGCTGCTGGTGACGCCGACGCTCACCATCGCGATGCTCGGAGCCATCGAATCGCTGCTTTGCGCACGAGTGGCCGACCAGCTGAGCAGCCTGCCCCGGCACGATCCCAACCAGGAACTCATGGCGCAGGGCATTGCCAACTTCCTGGTGCCGTTCTTCGGCGGCATGCCCGCCACCGGCACGATCGCCCGCACGGTGACCAACGTGCGCTCCGGCGGCACCACACCGGTCGCCGGCATGATCCATGCCCTGGTGCTGGCGGTGGTCGTGCTGGCGGCGGCGCCGCTGGCGCTCCACGTGCCGCTGGCGGTGCTGGCCGGGATCCTGCTCTTCGTGGCCTGGAACATGGGCGAGTGGCACGAATTCGCCAAAATGAAAAACTACAGCACGCATTACCGCGTTCTGATGCTCGGCACGTTCTTCCTGACGGTGGTGTTCGACCTGACGGTGGCGGTGCAGGTCGGGCTGGTGCTGGCCTGCGCACTGTTCATCCGCAAAATGAGTTCGATTTTCAGCGTGGAACGGGTCGCCAGCGAAGGCGCACTGCTGCAATTCAAGCTGTATGGCGCCCTGTTCTTCGGCGCGGTCGCCAAGATCGACGAAGTCGTACTGGCGGTGGAAAACGGGCCGCAGGAGCCGGTAGTGGTGCTGGACACGCTGCAGCTCGTGCACCTGGATACCTCGGGGCTGGATTCGCTGCGCCAACTGCACAAGGTGGTGCTGCTGCGCGGCGGCACGCTGCACCTGGAGAACCTGCAGCCGCAGCCGGAGGAAGTGATCGACCGCTCGGGCTTCGGCGCCGAGCTGGCGGCCAACCGGGCCTCGGCCGAAGTGTCGGGCTGACTCGCTACCGCCCGCCGCGGTTCTCCGGCGCTTCGGGATCAGGTGCCGTCGTCGTGCGCAGCACCCGGTAGTCCGGGCTGAACCAGACGGTGAAGACCATCGAAGTGTTGGGCGGCTCCATATAGCGCCAATCCCAGGCGATCTCGTTCTTCAGCGCATAGGGCGTCTGCTTCAGCGGCTTGCCGAGCAGCCTGCGCACCTCTTCCTGCTTCATGCCGGGCTGCACCTTGGCGAAGTTGGCCGGGTGCAGCACCTGGCGCAGCGCCGTCATGCGGCCGTCGGGGCCGATGCTGATCATGTAGTTCTTGTGGCCGGACGGCTGGCGGTTGTATTCGAAGATGCGCTCGCCGCCGGGCCCGTTCCAGACGGTCTCGGGCTCGCCGAAGCGCGCCCGGACGTCGGCTTCGGTCGAAACGCCCTCTTCCAGCTCCTTGATGCGCTGGGGGTCGCAGCCCAGAAGGGCCCAGAGGCTGAAAACCATGGCCAGTGACCTAAAAACGCTGTGCATGCCTGCGGGAAGTAAAATTGGGCGAAAGGCACAGTCTATGTCCATGTTGCTCCGCATCTTTCGCCGTCCCGATTACAAATCCGAAGTCACCCAGTTCATCGAGCAACTCAAGACCGAGAAGCCCGACCTGGAAGCTCAGCAGCGCGCCGGCCGCGCCCTGCTTTGGGACAAGCACGTGAACCGCGAGGCCTGGACCGAGTGGCGCGGCGCCGAAGTGCCGCAAAAGCCCTACGTTTACCAGAACGAAGGCAAATGATCGAATCCGGTGAAAGGGTGTTGCCGGACCCGCCGGTGCCCGCGCTCCAAGGCCTGCGCATGCCAGACGTAGTGGACCAGGTGGCACTGGCGCGGCTCTATGGCGAGCCGCTGTTCGCCATGCCGACGGACCTGTACATCCCGCCCGACGCGCTGGAAGTTTTCCTCGAGGCCTTCGAAGGCCCGCTGGACCTGCTGCTGTACCTCATCCGCAAGCAGAACTTCAACATCCTCGACATCCCCATGGCCGGCGTCACGCGCCAGTACCTGGTGTACGTCGAAGAGATCCGCACCCGCAACCTCGAGCTGGCGGCCGAATACCTGCTGATGGCCGCGATGCTGATCGAGATCAAGTCGCGCATGCTGCTGCCGCCCAAGAAGACGGCCGAGGGCCAGGAGCCGGAAGATCCGCGCGCCGAACTGGTTCGCCGCCTGCTCGAGTACGAGCAGATGAAGGCAGCGGCATTCCGCCTGAACGAAGTTCCGCAGGTGGGCCGCGACGTGCTGCGCGCGCAGGTCTACATCGAGCAGTCGCTGCAGCCGCGCTTCCCCGACGTGAACGTGGTCGACCTGCAGGAGGCATGGCGGGACATCGTCAAGCGCGCCAAGCTGATCCAGCACCACAAGATCACCCGCGAAGAGCTCTCGGTGCGCGAGCACATGAGCGTCGTCTTGCGCCACCTGCAGGGCCGCAAGTTCGTCGAGTTCGAGCAGCTGTTCGATATCACCCGCGGCATGCCCGTGCTGATCGTCACCTTCATCGCCATGCTGGAATTGGCCAAGGAAACGCTGATCGAGGTGACCCAGGCCGAGGCCTTCGCACCCATTTACGTCCGCCTGGCCTACCAACCCGCATGAAAGATTTCGACGTCCTGATCGTGGGCAGCGGCCTGGCCGGCCTTTCGGCGGCGTTGCACCTGGCGCCTACGCACCGCGTGGCGGTCCTTACCAAACGTTCCATGAACGATGGCTCCAGCGGCTGGGCCCAGGGCGGCATCGCAGCCGTGCTGGGCGAAGGCGACAGCTTCGAAGCGCACGTGGACGACACGCTGATCGCCGGCGCGGGCCTCTCCGACCTGGAAGCGACGCGCTTCGTGGTGGAACACGCGCCCGAAAGCATTGCCTGGCTGCGCCAGCTCGGCGTGCCGTTTTCGCTGGAAGAGGGCCAGTTGCACCTGACGCGTGAAGGCGGCCACAGCGCCCGCCGTATCGTGCACGTGACCGACGCCACCGGCGCAGCCGTGCAGCGCACGCTGATCGAAACCGTGCGGCGCACGCCCAACATCGAGGTGTTCGAGCAGCACACGCTGGTCGACCTGATCACCAGCCGCAAGCTGGGCCAGCCGTCTGAACCGAACACTTGCCTGGGCTTGTACGCGCTGGATGAAGCCACCGATGAGGTGATCACCTTCCGTGCGCCGCAAACCATCCTGGCCACCGGCGGCGCGGGCAAGGTGTACCTCTACACCACCAATCCGGACACGGCCACCGGCGACGGCATTGCCGCAGCCTGGCGCGCCGGCTGCCGGGTGACGAATATGGAGTTCATCCAGTTCCACCCGACCTGCCTGTACCACCCGCTGGTCAAATCCTTCCTCATCACCGAGGCAGTGCGCGGCGAGGGCGGCAAGCTGCTCCTGCCCGACGGGACGCGCTTCATGCCGGCGCACGACCCACGCGCCGAGCTCGCCCCGCGCGACGTGGTGGCGCGCGCCATCGACTTCGAGATGAAGAAGCACGGCCTGGACTGCGTGTACCTGGACATCTCGCACCAGCCGCCGGAATTCGTGCGCGAGCATTTCCCCAACATCCACGCGCGCTGCCTGGAACTGGGCATAGACATCACCCGCGAGCCGATTCCCGTCGTGCCCGCCGCGCACTACACCTGCGGCGGCATCCACACCGACCTGGAGGGCCGCACGGACCTCACCGGGCTGCACGCCATCGGCGAGACCGCCTATACCGGCCTGCACGGCGCCAACCGGCTGGCCAGCAATTCGCTGGTGGAATGCATGGTGTTCGCCCGCGCCGCGGCCAAGGACATCAAGGCAACACCGCTGCCCGCACCTCCGGAGGTGCCGCCCTGGGACGAAAGCCGCGTCACCGACGCCGACGAGTCCGTGGTGATCTCGCACAACTGGGACGAGCTGCGCCGCTTCATGTGGGACTACGTGGGCATAGTGCGCACCAACAAACGGCTGGAGCGCGCGTCGCACCGCATCCGCTTGCTGCAGGAAGAGATCCAGGAGTTCTACGCCAACTTCCACATCACGCGCGACCTGCTGGAGCTGCGCAACCTGGTGACGGTAGCCGACCTGATCGTCAGGTCGGCACAGTCACGGCACGAGAGCCGCGGCCTGCACTTCAGCCGCGATTACCCGCAAATGGCGGACGTCGCCCACCCCACCATCCTGGCGCCGACGCATTGAGTACCCATGGCCTACAGCGTCAAGGAAATCTTCTACACCCTGCAAGGTGAGGGCGGCCAGGCCGGCATGCCGGCGGTGTTCTGCCGCTTTGCCGGCTGCAACCTGTGGTCGGGCCGCGAGAGCGACCGGGCCAGCGCCGTGTGCCGCTTCTGCGATACCGATTTCGTCGGCACCGACGGCACCTTGGGCGGCAAGTACGCCGAGGCCAACGCCCTGGCCGCGCAGATCGAGGCGCAGTGGCCGGCGGAAGAAACCGGTCACCGGCTGACGGTGATCACCGGCGGCGAGCCGCTTCTGCAGCTGGACACCCCCTTGATCGACGCCTTGCACGCGCGCGGTTTCCGCATCGCCGTGGAATCCAACGGCACGATCGCCGCACCGCCCGGCATCGACTGGCTGTGCATCAGCCCCAAGGCCGGCGCGCCCTGGGTGCAGCAGGAAGGACAGGAACTCAAGGTCGTTTGGCCGCAAGCGGACCTGGATCTGGACGTACTGGCGCGCACCGGCCGCTTTGCCAACCGCTTCCTGCAACCGATGGACGGGCCGGACCAAGCCGCCAACATCGCGCTGTGCATAGAGACCTGCATGCGGCACCCGGGCTGGCGGCTCAGCCTGCAGACCCACAAGCTCACCGGCATCCGCTGAAGCCCATGCTGTACACCGTCAGCCAACGCTTTTTCTTCGACGCGGCTCACACGCTCAAGCGCGACATCGAGGCCGAGGGCAGCCGCCGCGTTCACGGCCACACCTACCACGCCGAGGTGTGGCTGAAGGGCGAACGCAATCCCGCCACGGGCATGGTGATCGACCTGGGCGTGCTGCGCCGGCGCCTCGATGAGGTGCGCGAGAAACTCGATCACCACCTGCTGGACGACGTGCCGGGCCTCAAGCCCCCCACGCTGGAAAACCTGTGCCTGTTCATCGCCGAGGCGCTGGCCGACCTGAAGCCAGGGCTGGCGCGGGTCAGGGTCTGGCGCGAGGCGCTGGGTGATGCCTGCACGCTGGAATTGGATTCCTGAAGCTCAGGTCACAAGTGTGGTGCGCCACACCGCGGTAAGCGCGGTAACGACGACCAGTCGCCGTGCTGTTCTGAATTCCAGGTTCGCTCCGAGAGCAATCGGCAGGAACAATGTCTCGCAGAATTCCGAGCATGTGGACGCGAAAACGGAGAATTGATTGCTCAATGGCTGCCCGGAACGCCGGGATATCTGCATCGGAAGACGTTTCCCCAGGAGCTCAGCGATCGGGCATGCTTCAGGCGGTAGGCTTAAAATCGGTGAACATCACTATGGGAGTACGGATCGCGCCATGCTCGACACGCTCGAACAGGGTCGCGCAGCGTATCGCCGTCGCGCGTGGAATGAGGCCTATGGGGCACTCTCGCTTGCGGATCAAGCCCGGTCGCTCGATCACGACGACCTCGAGCTGCTGGGGACCTGTGCCTACTTGACCGGTCGCGACCAGGATTTCCAGAGAGTCCTGGAGCGGGCACATCACCTCAATCTGTCCGCCGGCAACCAGGCACGAGCGGCACGAGCGGCCTTCTGGCTGGCCCTGACAGCTCTCCTCCGGAGCGACAAGGGGATTGCGACCGGATGGCTTTCGCGCGCGGGACGACTGATAGAATCACGCGACTGCGTGGAGCAGGGGTACTTGCTGCTGCCGCTCGCCGAGCAGCATCTCGCCGAACGCAACGGCGCCGCCGCCCACGCCGCCGCGAGCCGCGCCGCCGCCGTTGGTCAGCGTTTTGGCGATGCTGATCTGGTTGCTTGCGCCCGTCACCTGCAGGGACGTGCTCTGCTCGACAAAGGAACGGTCAATGCTGGCCTCGCGTTGCTCGACGAAGCGATGCTTGCGGCAATGACCGGAGAGCTATCGCCCATCTTCACCGGTTTGATCTATTGCAGCGTGATCGACGCCTGCCAGAAGGTGTGCGCTCTGAGCCGTGCTCGCGAGTGGACCGCCGCGCTCTCCAAATGGTGCGAGCAGCAGCCGGACATGCTGGCGTTCACGGGCACGTGTCTGGTTCACCGAGCCGAAATCCTTGAGTTCGAAGGAGCCTGGCCGGACGCACTGTCGGAAGCCACCCGCGCTTGTGGGCGTCGCGCGCCGACCGACCGACGACCGCCTGCCGCAGCGTTCTACTTGCAAGGTGAGATTCTTCGGTTGCAAGGCAACATTTCCGCGGCCGAAGAGGCGTACCACAACGCAAGTCGGTGGGGATGCGAGCCGCAACCCGGACTGGCGCTGCTCCTCATGGCCCAGGGGCGGTGGGACGCCGCGTGCGCGACAATTCGCCGCGTCGTAAACGCGACGACCGATCCATTCGAGCGGGCGAAGCTGCTGCCCGCTTACATCGAAATCATGCTGTCCGGGTCGGCAGTAAAAGACGCCAGTTCCGCGTGTGCTGAGTTGGAGGAGCTCGCCGAGAACATCGACACGGACGTCCTGCACGCGCTCGCCGCGCATGCCCGCGGTGCCGTCGAGTTGGCCGATGGCGATGCCCGGACAGCGATCGCCCCTCTACGTCGCGCGTTCCAAATGTGGCAGCAGCTCGGGGTGCCGTACGCCGCTGCTCGCGTTCGCGTGCTTCTCGGAGGAGTGTGCCTGTCGCTGGGCGACGCCGAGACAGCTGGACTCGAGTTTGGTGCCGCCAGGGCGGTCTTCCGGCAGCTCGGGGCCGTACCCGATCTCGTCCGGCTCGATGCAATCGACAAACAGACACGCAGCCACCGGCCCTTGCTGACGTCCCGCGAGCTTCAGGTGCTTCGGCTGATCGCCGCCGGGAAAACCAACAAAAGCATCGCGTGTGAACTGTCGCTGAGCGAGCGGACAATCGACCGACACGTGAGCAACATCCTCACCAAGCTCGGCGTTCCCTCGCGCGCGGCCGCCACCGCCTACGCCTACGACCACAAGCTCTTTTGATCGCCGACAGTCCTGGCGCAAATTACCCAGCCGAAGAATCTGGCGGGATTGGGTGATTTCGCCGAAGCGCCACGGCGGGCATGGTGGCACATTTGGTCGGCAGAGTAACGACAGCGCGGACCAATTCCGGCAAGTGTCGTTCGTGCTACCGATTCCGAAAGGAGGATTGGCATGAGTACCAGTGTTGACATCGTCCGTAACGTTTACGACCTCTTCCGTAGTGGTGATATCCAGGGTGTCCTCGCCAATTTTGGAAACGACTGCGAGGTCGAGTTCTTGGGTGCCAACGGCATCCCGTTCGCCGGTAAGTACATGGGAGCCCGAGGTATGGGCGAAGCGCTTCAGAAGTTCGCCGACACCTGCGAGATTATTGAGTTCGGTCCCGACGAATTCCACGCGGACGGCGACTTCGTGACCGTCCTTGCCCACGAACACTGCCGCTGCAAAGCGACCGGACGCGAGTGGCGGACGCGCTTGGTCGAGACGTTCGTCGTACGCGAGGGCAAGATCCGGAACTTCCTCTGTATGTACGACACGGCCCGGGTCGCCGCAGCTTACCCCCAGGGCGCGACCGCAACGTAGGAATGTAATGGCTGGAGATCTTCCACTCTAGAACTCAGCCGGACTCGCGCAGAAGACTGGTTGCCGACCGGAACGCCGGGAGATCGTGGCCCGAAGGAACTTCTCGGCAACTCGCATCGCTCCAGCCTCCAGGGCTGTTGGAGTATGCAGGATGGGATAAGTTCTATTACTTCGAGCGCACTAGCAGCTGGGCGCGCAGCCAACCGCGCACGCTGTTGAAGAAGGCCACCTCTTCCGCGCGCTCCAGATCGGCCGGCAGCAGCACCGCCTCGGCGATCCGGCCGCGGGCCAGCAGATCGGCACGCAAGGTTCCGGCGAGCAAGCCGCAGTGCAACGCCGGCGTGAGCCACTTGCCGGCGATCCTGAGCGCCACGTTGCCGCGTGTGAACTCCGTCAGTTCCCCGCGTTCGTTCACCAGCAGCGTATCGAACAGGCCGCTCTCGCCGCGCAATCGACTTTCGTAGTGGTCTCGCCTTGTGGTCTTGTGAACCACGAACTCATGGTCCGCCGCCTGGGTATCCAGCGCTTGTCGGGCCAACGCAAACAGCACGGGCTCGGCGCTGGGTTCCATCGCGATGGCTTGGGCATCGGCACGGCCTGACGGTGCCAGCGTGAGCCGCACGCGGTAGGTACTTGTGGGGTGGCTTTGTGCCAGCGCTTGCAGCAGTTCCCAAACTTCGGCGCGATTCCACGGGAAGCCGAAATAGGCGGCACTGCGCGCCATGCGGGCCAGATGCGCTTCGATCAGCCAGTAGTTTCCATCCTCCAGCCGCAAGGTTTCCAGCAGGTCGAACGCCTGGGTCGAGAGTTCGAGCAGGCGCGCTTTGGCTGCCAGCTCCTGCCACTCGGCCTGCGCGTTCGCGCAAAAAGTCACGCCACTGCCCACGCCGTAGCGGGCCGACCAGGACAGCTTGCCGCCCGTCGCTTCCAGGGTCGTGGTGCGGATGGGCACATTGAAGGTCGCCGCGCCACCGGGCCGCAGCACGCCGATCGCGCCGCAGTAAATGCCGCGCGGGCCGTCTTCCAGTTCACGGATCCAGTGCATGGCGCGGACCTTGGGCGCGCCGGTGACCGATCCACAGGGAAACAGCGCGCCGAATACAGCGGACAAGCCGGTGCCGGGCCGCGTGCGCGCCGTGACCGTGGAGGTCATCTGCCAGACCGTGGGCAGGGCCTGCAACTCGAACAGTTTTGGCACTTGCACACTGCCGGGCTGCGCGATGCGACCCAGGTCGTTGCGCAGCAGGTCGACGATCATGACGTTCTCGGCGCGTTCCTTCGCGCTTTCCAGCAGCTGCCGGCGCGCCTGCTCGTCCAGCACCGGGTCGACGTGGCGCGGCGCCGTGCCTTTCATCGGCCGGCAGACCAGTCGTCCGCCGGCTGGCTGGGGGCGCCAGTCGAAGAACAGCTCGGGCGAGGCGCTCAGAATCTGCTGATCGCCCCAATCGAGCCGGAGCAGGTAGCCACCCGGCTGGGCTGCCTGCATGCGCGCCATCCACTGCGCCACGTCCCCCGAAAATTCCGCTTCCAGCGCGCCGGTCAGGTTGACCTGGTAGCACTCGCCGGCCGCCATGGCTTCCCGTGCGCGTTCCACGCGCCGGCCATAGAGCTCACGCGGCATCGAGAAGCTCCAGGGCGTGCAGCGGCTGCCGGAATGGCGTTCACCGGTCTCAGCCCAAGGCAACGCGCGATCGAACACCGCAAAGCGCGCCAGTGGCCAGCCGGGCAATGGCGCATGGGTTGGCAGACTGGCATCGAAAGCGCCCGCGGCCTCGTAAGCCAGCGCGCCCAGGCACCAGCGGCCGGCCTCGGCGTGGGCTTGCACCCGCCGCAGCACCGCCTCCACTTCGCCCGGGTGCCACGCCGTGAGCACCTCCGTGGGATCGGCAAAACGGGCGCGCCAGCGGCCGGGCGCGTCCTCGCTCTCCGGGAAATCGATGAAGGCCTGCAATGGTGTTACGCAGCCACGAAGCGGCTGGTTTCGATGGTGATCAGGTCGGATGATACCGATGCCGTACAATCCGCCTCGCTCCGGGGTGCGACCCGGCCATGTGGCCGGAATCGCTGAGATGGCAAGACCCAAACCCGAGAACTTGAACCGGTTAGTACCGGCGTAAGAAGAGCTGTCAGGCATCGGTCCCCCACGGGGCCTCAAGTCCTGCCACACCTTTCGGAGCACCTGTGTTGACACACGCACCGAAAGGATTGGCCGATGAACGCTCCCGACAAACTCGCGCAGTTGCTCTCCCTCACGCGCGAGCCCTTCCCCGCTTCCCGCAAGGTCCATGTTCCCGGCATGCTGCATCCGCAGTTGCAGGTGCCGATGCGCGAAGTGGCGCTCTCTAACGGCGAGACCGCGACGCTGTACGACACCTCCGGTCCTTACACCGACCCTGCGGCCGAGATCGACGTGCGCCGCGGCCTGCCGGCGCTGCGCGCGGGCTGGATCGAAGCGCGCGGCGATACCGAGCTGTACACCGGCCGCGAGCGCAAGGCGCTGGACGACGGCACCAAGCATGAAGAGCGCGAGGCCCAGCGCATCGCGGCGCTGCGAGCCGAAGCCGCGGCGCTGCAACGCCAGCCACGCCGCGCCAAGGCCGGCGCGAACGTCACGCAGATGCACTACGCCCGCCGCGGCATCATCACGCCGGAGATGGAATTCATCGCCATCCGCGAGAACGGCAAGCGCGAGTGGATGGCCGAATATCTGGCGGATTCCGAGAAGGCCGAACGCCTGCGCGGCAACCCCATGGGTGCGAAGATTCCCCAGCTGATCACGCCCGAGTTCGTGCGCGACGAGGTGGCGCGCGGCCGGGCCATCATCCCAGCCAACATCAACCATCCCGAAATCGAGCCGATGGCGATCGGCCGCAACTTCCTGGTGAAGATCAACGCCAACATCGGCAACTCGGCTGTCACTTCCAGCATCGAAGAGGAAGTGGAGAAGCTGGTGTGGGCGATCCGCTGGGGCGCCGACAACGTTATGGACCTGTCCACCGGCAAGAACATCCACACCACCCGCGACTGGATCGTGCGCAACTCGCCCGTGCCCATCGGCACGGTGCCGATCTACCAGGCGCTGGAGAAGGTCGGCGGCGTGGCCGAAGACCTCACCTGGGAAATCTTCCGCGACACGCTGGTCGAGCAGGCCGAGCAGGGGGTGGACTACTTCACCATCCACGCCGGCATCCGCCTGGCCTTCATTCACCTCACCGCCAACCGCCGTACCGGCATCGTCTCGCGCGGAGGCTCGATCATGGCCAAGTGGTGCATCTCGCATCACAAGGAAAGCTTCCTGTACGAGCACTTCGAAGATATCTGCGACATCATGAAGCAGTACGACGTGAGCTTCTCGCTGGGCGACGGGCTGCGCCCCGGCTCGGGCGCCGACGCCAACGACGAAGCCCAGTTCGCCGAACTGCGCACGCTGGGCGAACTCACCCAGGTCGCCTGGAAGCACGACGTGCAGACCATGATCGAGGGACCGGGCCATGTGCCGATGCACATGATCCAGGCCAACATGGACGAGCAGCTCAAGCACTGCCACGAAGCGCCCTTCTACACGCTGGGCCCGCTGACCATCGATATCGCGCCGGGCTACGACCACATCTCCAGCGCCATCGGCGCGGCCATGATCGGCTGGTTCGGCACTGCGATGCTGTGCTACGTGACGCCCAAGGAACACCTGGGCCTGCCCGACCGCGACGACGTCAAGCAGGGCATCATCGCCTACAAGATCGCGGCTCATGCCGCGGATGTGGCAAAGGGACACCCGACTTCGCGGGCGCGCGACGAGGCCCTGTCCAAGGCCCGCTTCGAATTCCGCTGGCAGGACCAGTTCAACCTGTCGCTGGACCCGGACACGGCCCGCGACTTCCACGATGAAACCCTGCCGGCCGATGGCGCCAAGGTCGCGCACTTCTGCTCGATGTGCGGCCCGAAGTTCTGCTCGATGAAGATCACGCAGGAAGTGCGCGAATACGCGGCCGCCCAGGAAGGCATGGCGCAAAAGAGCGCCGAGTTCAGAGCGGGCGGCAGCGAGATCTACATCCCGTTGAACAAAGCCTAGGCCATGAAGATCGGCATCGCGGGTGCGGGCCTGCTGGGCCGCTTGCTGGCGTTTCAGCTGGCGCGCGCGGGACATTCCGTGGAGGTGTTCGACCCGGCGCCGGATGCGCACGCACGTGGCGCTGCGGGTTGGACGGCGGCGGGCATGCTCAGTCCCGTCGCCGAACTGGAGTGCGCCGACAGCGAGGTGTTCGAGCTGGGGCTGCGCTCGCTGGCGCTGTGGCCCAAGCTGCTGGCGCAACTGGAGCAGCCGGTGCAGTTCAGCCAGGACGGCAGCTTGCTGCTGGCGCACCGCGGCGACGAAGGCGCAGCGCGCCGCGTGGTGGACCTGCTGGATCGCAAGGCGCCGCCGGGCTATGAACCGCAGGTGTTGGCGCCTGCGGCGCTGCGCGAACTCGAGCCCGCCGTGCAAGGGCCCGCCCATGCGTGGCTGCTGCCGTGTGAAGGCAGAGTCCACACCGTGCAGGCGATGGACGCGCTGGCGGCAATCCAGGGCGTGAGCTGGAACTGGTTGCAGCGAGTAGATCGAGTCGAACCCGGAGTCTTCCATGTGAACGGCCGGGCGCAAAGTTTCGACTGGGTCTTCGACGTGCGCGGTACCGGCGCCCGGCCCGAGCTGCCGGTGCGCGGCGTTCGCGGCGAAATCTTCTGGCTCCATGCGCCGGGGCTACGGTTGCACCGGCCGCTGCGGCTGCTGCATCCGCGCCATCGCGTTTACCTGGTGCCGCGCGAAGGCGACATGGTCGTCGTCGGCGCCAGCGAGATCGAGAGCGAGGATCGCTCGCCCGTGTCGCTGCGCAGCACGGTGGAACTGCTGGCGGCGGCGCACAGCGTGGTGCCGGAACTGGCCGAGGCACGGGTCGTCCACAGCGAGACCAACCTGCGCCCTGCCCTCCCCGACAACCTGCCGCAGATCGAAACGCAACCCGGCCTGACCCGCATCAACGGCCTGTTCCGCCATGGCTGGTTGATCGCGCCGGCGCTGGTGGAGGACGCGATCGTATCTGTCATGCCGGACGCCGATCCGGCATCCACCTTGGCGCGCCAACATGGATTGCGGGTCGAGCCCGCAATGACGGCCGTGGGGAGCCCGCAATGATCACCATCACGCTCAATGGCGCGGCACGGGAAGTGCCACCGGGCCAAACGCTGGCTGACCTGGTCGCCGCCCTCGACGCCCCGCCGCCGTCACTCGCAACCGCCGTCAACGGCGAGTTCGTTGCCCGCGACGCGCGTGGCGACTGCAAGCTTCACGATGGCGATGCCGTCTTCACCTTCCAACCCATCACCGGAGGCTGACCATGGGTTTCAACATCGGCGGCGTTCAACTCGAAAGCCGCTTCTTCCTCGGCACCGCTGGCTATCCCTCGCCCCAGGTCTTGCAACAGGCCGTCGCGGCCTCGGGCGCGCAGGTGGTTACCGTCGGTCTCAAGCGCCAGCTGGCCAGCGCCGGCGCGCCCAACGACTTCTTCCGCCTGATCCGCGAAACCGGCGCTCGCCTGCTGCCCAACACGGCGGGCTGCCGCACCGCGCGAGAGGCCGTCACGCTGGCAAAGATGGCGCGCGAGCTGTTCGGCACTCACTGGATCAAGCTGGAAGTGGTGGGCGACGAATACACCTTGCAGCCCGACCCCTTCGAGCTGGTGCAGGCTGCAGGAGAACTGGCACGCGACGGCTTCGAGGTGTTCCCCTACTGCACCGACGACCTGGTCACCTGCCAGCGACTGCTCGATGCCGGCTGCCGCATCCTCATGCCCTGGGGCGCGCCCATCGGGTCAGGCCAGGGCCTGCTCAACCCCAGCGCGCTGCGCACGCTGCGTTCGCGCCTGCCCGATGTTCCACTGGTGGTGGATGCAGGCATCGGCTCACCGCGCGATGCAGTGCAGGCGATGGAACTGGGCTTCGATGCCGTGCTGCTGAATTCCGCCGTCGCCCAGGCGCACGACCCGGTGGCAATGGCGCGCGCCTTCAAGCTCGGCATCGAGGCCGGCCGCTTGGCCTGGGAGGCCGGCATCATGGCGCGGCAGGACATGGCCGTGGCGACCACGCCTGTCACAGGAAGGCCCTTCGTCCTATGAGCAATCCCCCCATCGTATGGACAGTGGCAGGCTCCGATAGCGGCGGCGGAGCCGGCTTGCAGGCCGACCTGCGCGCCTTCGACGCCTTCGATGTGCATGGCTGCAGCGTGGTGGCCGCGGTCACCGCACAAAATTCGATCTCCGTGCAGCACATCGATGCAGTGTCGCCGGCGCTGCTCGATGCCCAACTCGCGGCGCTGGCGGACGACATGCCACCGGCGGCCATCAAGACCGGGCTGCTCGGCAGTGCTGCCAACCTTCGTGTGCTGGTGGCTTGGGTCGATCGCCTGCGCCAGAAAAACCCCGCGCTGGCACTCGTGGTGGACCCGGTTTTTCGCTCCAGCACCGGCGCCTCTTTCGCCGACCAGGAACTGCTGCAGGCCTACCGCGCCGAATTGCTGCCGCGCGCCACGCTGGCAACTCCCAACCGGGCCGAAGCCGCCGCCTTACTGGGCGTCGCCGCGCCGCTGGATCGTGCCGGCGTGGAGCAGGCTGCGAAGGCTCTGCACGAAATGGGCTGCCGGGCCCTCGCAATCACGGGCGGCGATTCGAGCGGCGACTGCAGCGAGGACTACGCGAGCACGCCGCACGCCAGCGGGTGGCTGAGCCTGCCGCGCATTGCAACGTCGCACAACCATGGCACGGGCTGTGTATTCGCCTCCAGTGCAGCCGCCGCCCTGGCCAGCGGCTTCGTCGCCATCGAAGCCCTGGTGCTGGCGAAGATGGCGACCACGCACGCACTGCGCCACGGCTATGCAGCCGGCGCGGGCGCCGGACCAGTGCGGCCGCGCGGCGACTTTGCGCTGCGGGCCGAGAACCTGCCCGGTTTCAGCATTCCAGGCCAGGATTTCGTTCCGTCCTTCGCGCCGTTGGCGGATCCGGCCCTGGGCCTTTACGCGATCGTCGACAACGCGGCCTGGGTGCGCCGGGTGCTCGACGCCGGCGTGCGCACGGTGCAGTTGCGCATCAAGGATCCGAAACATGCCGCGCTTCGCCAGGAAATTCGCGACAGCGTGGCGGCGGCCCGCGCCGCGGGCGCCCAGCTGTTCATCAACGACCACTGGCAGCTAGCCATCGAGGAAGGTGCCTACGGTGTGCACCTGGGACAGGAAGACCTGGCAACCACCGACCTGGCCGCCATCGCGAACGCCGGACTGCGCCTGGGGGTGAGCACCCACGCCTATTGGGAGGTGTGCCGCGCCTGGGCCCTGCGTCCCAGCTACATTGCCTGCGGGCCGATCCATCCCACCGGCGCCAAGGCCATGCCCTGGATTCCCCAGGGCAACGACAACCTGGCCTACTGGTGCGCCCTGCTGCCGGTGCCGGTGGTGGGCATCGGCGGCATGGACGTCGAACGCGCCGCGAAAGCGTCCCAATGTGGCGCCGCAGGCGTAGCGGTCATCAGCGCGATCACCGCGGCAACGTCGCCCGAAAACGCGATCCGGGCGCTCCAGGCAGCAATTGCAACCTCCTTGGCCGGGCCGAAAAATCCCCCGTCGCGCGCAGCCACTACAATTCGCTGCACCGCAACATTTGTCAGCTTGCCGTAAGCATCCGAAGGAGACCCATGTTCCGCACCCTGCTGAAGTCCAAGATCCATCGTGTCGCCGTCACGCACTGCGAATTGCACTACGAAGGATCCTGTGCCATCGACGAGAACCTGCTGGAGGCGGCGAACATCGCCGAGAACGAACAGGTCCACATCTGGAACATCAACAATGGCGAGCGCTTCATCACCTATGCCATCAAGGGCCAGCGCGGCACCGGCATGATCTCGGTCAACGGCTCGGCCGCCCGCCGCGCCGCCGTGGGCGACCTGATCATCATCGCGTCCTTCGCCCAGGTGCATGAAGACCAGGTGGCCAAGCACCAGCCGCAACTGGTGTTCGTGGACGAGGCGAACCGCCAGATGGGCGCGCGTAATTTCGTGCCAACTCAGCAGCTCTGATCCCTTCCCCGCGATGAGCAACTCGCTCGCAATGCGCAGCATGGCGCACGTGTGGCATCCCTGCACGCAAATGAAGCTGCACGAAGCGCAGCCGCCAATCGCCATCGCCCGCGCTTCAGGGCCCTGGCTGTACGACGTGGACGGCAAGCGCTACCTCGACGCCGTCAGTTCCTGGTGGGTCAACCTGTTCGGCCACAGCCATCCGCACATCAAGGCCGCCTTGGCCGACCAGCTGGACCGGCTCGACCATGTGATGCTGGCCGGTTTCACCCATGCGCCCGTGGTGGAACTGTCCGAACGGCTGGGCGCGCTGACCGGCCTGGGCCATGCTTTCTACGGGAGTGACGGCGCCTCCGCGACCGAGATCGCCTTGAAGATGAGCGCGCATTTCTGGCGCAACAGCGGCCGCGCCGGCAAGAGCCGCTTCATCGGCCTGGCCGGCGGCTACCACGGCGAAACCGTGGGCGCGCTGGCTGTGACGGACATCGCGATCTTCCGCGAGGCCTATGCGCCGCTGGTGCGGCTGGCGGCCACCGTGCCCAGCCCCGATGCACGCGGCGCGCAGGCCGGCGAAAGCGCCGCCGATGTGGCCGGTCGCTGCGCCGCGGCGCTGGAGGCCTGGCTCGCCGAGCACCACGAGCAAACCGCGGCCCTGATCGTCGAGCCGCTGGTGCAGTGCGCGGCGGGGATGGCCATGCACGACCCCGAGTACCTGCGCCTGGTGCGCGCGCTGTGCGACCGCTACCAGGTGCACCTGGTGGTCGACGAAATCGCCACCGGCTTCGGGCGCACCGGGACCATGTTCGCGCACCAGCAGGCCGGCATCCGGCCCGACTTCATCTGCCTGTCCAAGGGCCTCACCGGCGGCACCCTGCCGCTGTCGGCCGTGCTGACGACCGACGCGGTCTACCAGGCCTTCTACGACGACGAGGTCGCCCGCGGCTTCCTGCATTCCCACTCCTACACCGGCAACCCCCTGGCCTGCCGCGCAGCGCTGGCGACGCTGGAGATCTTCGAACAGCAGGACGTGCTGACACGCAACGTGGCCCTGGCCCGAACGGTCAGCGACGCCCTGGCGCCGCTCTCGACCCATCCCCGGGTGCGCCACGCGCGCCACCTCGGCATGATCTGGGCCTGGGACGTCGAGACGACGCTGCCCGACTTCGCGCGCCGCTACCACCACCATGCAATGGCGCGCGGCGCTCTGCTGCGCCCCATCGGCCGCACTGTCTATGCCATGCCGCCCTATGTGCTGGATGCGGAAGCCGTGCATTGCCTGGCGCAGGGCGCACTGGCTGCGCTGGAAGCCACCCTGGCCGAAGAGCCTCGCAGCCCATGAGCTCTTACTTCATCACCGGTACCGACACCGGCGTCGGCAAGACCCTGGTCGCCGCCGCGCTGTTGCATGCGCTGGCCGGGCGTTATCCGCGCGTTGTGGGCATGAAGCCGGTGGCCGCGGGCCAGGTGCGCGTGGGTGAGTCCTGGGCCAGCGAAGACGCGCTCGCGCTGCGTAAGGCCTCCACGGTGCAGGTGCTCCCCGAGCTGGACAACCCCATCCTGCTGCCCGATCCGCTGTCGCCGCATATCGCTGCCCAGCGCGCCGGCTTGCGCATCGATATCGCCGAGTTGGTCCGCCGCTACCACGCGCTGGCGCTGCGCGCCGACGCCATCGTGGTGGAAGGCGCGGGCGGCTTTCACGTGCCGCTGTCCGACACCGAAACCGGCGCCGAACTGGCGCAGGCCCTGGCCCTGCCCGTGGTGCTGGTCGTCGGCCTGCGGCTGGGCTGCCTGAGCCATGCGGCGCTGACGGCCGAAGCCATTCGCGCGCGCGGCCTCGTGCTGGCGGGCTGGGTGGCCAACCGGATCGATCCCGCCATGCAGGCGCAGGACGACAACATCGCCTGGCTGCAGCGCCGCCTCGCCGCGCCGCTGCTGGCCGATATCGCCTACCAGGACTCGCCCGATCCACGAGCGATCCACATCAATCTACCGCCCGCATGAAGACAAGCCCCTCCTGGATCGATGAATTCCCGGCGCGCATCGCCGAGCTGGATCGCGTTCACCTGCGCCGCAAACGCCGCGTGGTCGTGCCCGAAGGCGGCGCGCGCCTGCAGGTCGACGGCCAGTCGATGCTGGCGTTCTGCAGCAACGACTACCTGGGTCTGGCCGGCCATCCGGCGCTCGTCGAAGCCGCCTGCGCCGGCGCCCGCGCCTTCGGCGTGGGCTCGGGCGCCTCGCCCCTGGTCAGCGGTCACAGCATGGCTAATGCCGCGCTCGAAGAGGAGTTGGCCCGCTTCACCCAGTTGCCGCGCGCGCTGTACTTCTACGCCGGCTACGCCACCAACATCGGCATCGTCCCGGCGCTGGTCGGCGAAGGCGATGCACTGTTCTCCGACGCGCTCAACCACGCCTGCCTGATCGATGGCGCCCGCCTGTCGCGCGCGCACATCCACCGCTACGCGCACGGTGACCTGGCCGCCCTCGAAGCGGCCTTGGCGCAAAGCCCGGCGCGGCGCAAGCTGGTGATCAGCGACGCCGTCTTCAGCATGGACGGCGACATCGCCGACATCCCCGCGCTGCTGGCCCTGTGCGAACGCTACGACGCGCTCTTGCTGCTGGACGATGCGCATGGCTTCGGCGTGCTGGGGCCGCAGGGCCGCGGCAGCCTCGCCCATTTCGAGCTCGCCGGGCCGAACGCCTCGCGCCGCGTGCTCTACATGGCCACGCTAGGCAAGGCGGCCGGCGTGGCCGGTGCCTTCGTGGCCGGCGACGACGCCCTGGTGGAGTGGCTGCTGCAAAAGACCCGCAGCTACACCTTTGCCACGGCCGCGCCGCCGCTGTTGGCGAGCGCCCTGTGCGAAAGCCTGGCGCTGATCGAAACCGAACAGTGGCGCCGCGATCACCTGAGCCGCCTCATCGCGCGGCTGCGCGAAGGCCTGGCCATCGCCCTGCAGGGCACACCCTGGACGCTGGGCGAATCCACCACCGCGATCCAGGCCCTGGTGATCGGGCCCAACGACGAGGCCCTGGCCGTGATGGAGGGCCTGCGCGAGCGCGGCCTGTGGGTGCCGGCCATCCGCCCGCCCACGGTGCCCGAGGGCACGGCGCGGCTGCGCATCGCGCTGTCGGCGGCCCACAGCGAGGCCGATGTAGACCGATTGCTGCAAGCCCTGGCCGAACTGGCACCCCGAATCCTGAAGATGTCTCTGGAGAACCTTGATGTCCACTGCCTTTGAACAACCCGTCACCCTGCACCGCTCGATAGAGCGCGAAGCGACACCCGCCGCCGCCCAGCGTTGGAGCGAGGAAGCCGTGCAGGCGCTGTTCGACCTGCCATTCCCCGACCTCTTGCACCGGGCGCAGACCGTGCACCGCGAAAACTTCGATCCCACCCTGGTCGAGTTCGCGACGCTGCTGTCGATCAAGACCGGCGGCTGCCCGGAGGACTGCAGCTACTGCCCGCAAGCCGCCCGCTACGACACCGGCGTGGAGGCCTCCAAGCTGATGGAGCCGGCCGAGGTGCTGCAGGCCGCGCAGCGCGCCAAGGACGCCGGCGCCACGCGCTTTTGCATGGGTGCGGCCTGGCGCGCGCCGAAAGACCGTGACATCGAGAAAGTCGCCGAGCTGGTCGCCACCGTGAAATCGCTGGGCCTGGAGACCTGCGCCACGCTCGGCATGCTCGAGGACGGTCACGCGCAAACACTCCAGGAGGCCGGCCTGGACTACTACAACCACAACCTGGACAGCGCGCCCGATTTCTACGGCGACATCATCACCACCCGCGAGTACCAGGACCGCCTGGACACGCTGGCCCGTGTTCGCGGCGCCGGCGTCAAGGTCTGCTGCGGCGGCATCGTGGGCATGGGCGAATCGCAGCAGCAGCGCGCCGGCCTGATCGCCCAGCTGGCCAACCTCGACCCCTACCCCGAGTCTGTGCCCATCAACCACCTGGTCCGCGTGAAGGGCACGCCGCTGGCGGAGCAGGCGCCGCTGGACCCGTTCGAGTTCGTGCGCACCATCGCCGTGGCGCGCATCACCATGCCGCGGGCACGCGTGCGCCTGTCAGCCGGCCGCCAGCAGATGGGCGATGCCGTGCAGGCGCTGTGCTTCCTGGCCGGCGCCAACTCGATCTTCTATGGCGACAAGCTGCTGACCACGGGCAATCCCGACACGCAGGCCGACCTGGACCTGCTGCAGCGCCTGGGCCTGAAGCGGGGCCAGCCGGCATGACGGAAGCGACGACATCGCGCAGACCGCTGACGCTGCATCGGCTGCGCGAAATGCACGCCGCCGGCGAGAAGATCGCCATGCTCACCTGCTACGACGCCAGCTTCGCGCGGCTACTCGATGGCGCCGGCGTCGATTGCCTGCTGGTCGGCGATTCGCTGGGCATGGTGTTGCAAGGCCAGCCCAGCACGGTCCCGGTGACCTTGCAGCAGATGGCCTATCACACCGAATGCGTGGCGCGGGGCAACCGCACGGCCTGGGTCGTGGGTGACCTGCCGTTCGGCAGCTACCAGGAGTCGCGCGAACAGGCGCTGCGAAGTGCCACCACCTTGATGCAGGCCGGCGCACACATGGTCAAGCTCGAAGGCGGCGGCTGGACCGCGGAAACGGTTCGCTTCCTGACCGAGCGCGGCGTCCCGGTATGCGCCCACCTGGGCCTGACGCCGCAATCGGTGCATGCGCTGGGCGGCTACCGCATCCAGGGCCGCAGCGACGTTGCGGCTCGCACGCTGAAAGAACAGGCGAACGAACTCGCTGCCGCCGGGGCGGCCATGCTGGTGCTGGAACTCATCCCGCGCGGGCTGGCTGCCGAGGTGAGCGCGGCCCTGCCCATCCCGGTGATCGGTATCGGCGCCGGCGTCGGCTGCAGCGGCCAGGTGCTGGTGCTGCACGACATGCTGGGCGTCACCGGCGGCAAGCCGCCGCGCTTCGTGCGCAACTTCATGCAGGACAGCCCCAGCGTGGAGGAGGCGGTGCGCCGCTATGTGGCGGCCGTGAAAAACCAGAGCTTTCCCAACGACGAACTGCACAGCTACTAGGATCCCCATGCAGATAGCCCGCACCCTCGACGACCTGCGCCACGTTCTCGGCGCGTATTGCAAGCCCGCCTTCGTTCCCACCATGGGCAACCTGCACGAGGGCCACATTGCCCTGATCAGGAAAGCCAAGCCGCTGGGCGACGTGACGGTGGCCAGCATCTTCGTCAACCGCCTGCAGTTCCTGCCGCATGAGGACTTCGACAGCTACCCGCGCACCTGGGATTCGGACTGCGCCAAGCTCCAAGCTGCCGGCTGCGACGTGCTCTTCGCGCCCACGGAGAATGAGCTCTATCCCGAGCCGCAAACGTTCAAGGTGCACCCGCCCGGGGCGCTGGCCGACATCCTGGAAGGCCACTTCCGGCCCGGCTTCTTTGTCGGCGTGAGCACGGTGGTGATGAAGCTGTTCGCTTGCGTGCAGCCGCGCGTGGCGGTATTCGGCAAGAAGGACTACCAGCAGCTGATGGTCATTCGCCGCATGGTGCGCCAGTTCGCGCTGCCCATCGAGATCGTGGCCGGCGAAACGGAACGCGCAGCGGACGGATTGGCGCTGTCTTCGCGCAACGGTTACCTGTCCGCATCGGAACGCCACGAAGCGGTGCAGCTCTCGCTCGCGCTCAAACGCATGGCAGCGCATGCAAAGCCGGGAACCACTGACCTCGCAGCCATCGAGGCCGAGGCGATGAACACATTGCTCTCGCGCGGCTGGAAGCCCGACTACATGACCGTGCGCCGCCGCACCGACCTGCAGGCGCCGCAGGCAGGTGATCCACTGGTCGTGCTCGGCGCGGCGAAGCTGGGCAACACCCGGCTGATCGATAACCTGGAATTCTGAGAACTAGCCCAGCAGCGCCGCGCGGCGCTGCAGATGGCGGCGCACCGCCGGGTCGCGCTCCAGGCCGATCGCCTGCTGATACGCCTCCAGGGCCTGCGCCCGCGCACCGCTGCGCGAGAGCAATTCGGCGCGGGCCGCCCAGTACGGCTGGTACTGCGCCAGCCGGGCATCGCCGGCCAGCGCCTCCAACGCAGCGAGCCCCGCCTGCGTCCCCTCGGCCTGTGCCAATGCCACGGCACGGTTGAGGGCCGCGACAGGCGAGCCCGTCAGAGCCTGCAGGGCCTCGTAGAGCGTGGCGATGGCGGCCCAGTCGGCGCGCCCCTCGCGCCTGCGCACGCAGTGGGCCGACTGCACGGCCGCCTCGAGCTGATAGCGGCCCGGCGCCGCGGCACGGCTGGCGCGCAACAGCAGGGCTTCCGCTTCCTCGATCATCTCGTTGTCCCACAAGCCGGTGTCCTGCGATGCGAGCGGTACATACTCGCCTTGGGCATCGCGGCGGGCGCGCCGGCGGGCATGCGCGTGCAGCATCAAGGCGAGCAGCCCCAAAGCCTCGGGCTCGTGCGGCAACAAGGCCACCACCAGCCGGCCCAGCCAGATGGCTTCGTCGGCCAGGTTGCGCCGCACCGGATCGGCCCCTTCCGCGTCCGACCAGCCTTCGGCATAAGCTGCGTAAATGGCTTCCAGCACTGAGTCCAGGCGTTCCGGCAATTGCGAGCGCTCGGGTACCTGGAACGCAATGCCGGCCTGGCGGATCTTGGCCTTGGCGCGCACCAGGCGCTGGCCCATGGCGGCCGGCGCCACCAGGAAGGCCGAGGCGATGGTGGCGGCGTCGAAGCCGAGTACGACCTGCAGCACCAGCGGGGCCCGAACGGAGCGATCGATAGCGGGGTGGGCGCAGGCGAACAGCAGCTCCAACCGCCGGTCCGGCAAGCCGCTGTCCTCGGACTCGGCCGTTGGCGCCAGCAGTTGCAGGTGTTCTGCCGCCGCTTCGCCATGGATGCGCGCGCGCACCGCATCCACCAATTTACGGCGCGCCACCACCAACAGCCAGGCCTCGGGGTTGTCCGGAACTCCGCGCAGCGGCCAGTCGGCCAAGGCAGCGGCGAAGGCTTCGGACAAGGCGTCCTCGGCCCCGGCCACATCGCGGGTGCGGGCCGAAAGGAAAGCGACCAGCTTGCCGTAACTGCGGCGCGCCGCGCCTTCGGCCGCCTCGGCTGGCGTCAAGGCGCTCCCATGGCCCACACCGGGCGCACTTCCACAGTGCCGTGAGCCGCGCCGGGACAGCGGGCGGCCCAGGACAGCGCGGCGTCCAGGTCGGGCACATCGATCAGGAAGTAGCCCCCCAGCTCCTCGCGGGTTTCAATGAAGGGCCCGTTGAGCACTTCGGTCTTGCCGTCGCGCACCCGCACCGTCGTGGCGGTGCTGCCCGGGCGCAGCCGATTGCTCGAGCGGACGATGCCGGCTTTGTTCAGCGCTTCGGTGTAGGCCCCGTAGGCAGCGAGTGCCTGCGATTTCGCCTCCTGCGGCATGGACTCGAACTTGGTCCCGTCGGCGTGGATCAGCAGCATGTATTCCATGGATAGCTCCTTGTGGTCAGGACGGCGCACCATGCGCCGTCTGACAATGTCGACCGGCCAGGCCCGGATTCGACATCACTGCGAAGCAAATTTACGCCGCGCCGATGTTGGGCACCAGCGCACCGGCCGGCTGCCCGCTCTTCAGCGCGGCCGTGAAAGCCAGCATGCGGTCGATCGGCACCTTGGCG
This sequence comes from Caenimonas soli, assembly GCF_013155545.1. Lineage (GTDB taxonomy): Bacteria > Pseudomonadota > Gammaproteobacteria > Burkholderiales > Burkholderiaceae_C > Ramlibacter > Ramlibacter soli. The sequence continues at coordinate 180,298 of NZ_JABJVV010000009.1, forward strand.
CGCGTGCCCAGGGCTGGATCGACGTGAACCTCGTTGCTGCCGCTCTCCAGCACCTGCGCCAGGCCCGCCAGCCCGTTCATCGCCATCCAGGGGCAATGCGCGCAGCTCTTGCAGGTCGCGCTGTTGCCGGCAGTGGGCGCTTCGATGAAGAACTTGTCCGGGTTGAGGGTGCGCAGCTTGTGCATCATGCCGTTGTCGGTGGCGACGATGAACTCCCGGGCGTCCATCTCGCGCGCGGCCTTCAAGATGGCGGAGGTCGAACCCACGGAGTCGGCCAGGGCCACCACATCGGCCGGCGACTCGGGGTGCACCAGCACCTTGGCCTGGGGATATTGCTTCTTCAGGTCTTCCAGCTCGAACGCCTTGAACTCGTCGTGCACGATGCACGAGCCGTTCCACAGCACCATGTCGGCGCCGGTTTCGCGCTGGATGTAGGTGCCCAGGTGTTTGTCGGGCGCCCACAGGATCTTGTGGCCCTTGTCCTTGAGGGCGCGCACGATGTCGACGGCGCAGCTGGACGTGACCAGCCAGTCGGAACGCGCCTTTACCGCGGCGCTGGTGTTGGCGTAGACCACTACCGTGCGATCCGGGTGCTGGTCGCAAAACGCCGAGAACTCGTCGGCGGGACAGCCCAGGTCGAGCGAGCAGGTGGCGTCCAGGTCCGGCATCAGCACGCGCTTTTCGGGCGACAGGATCTTGGCGGTCTCGCCCATGAAGCGCACGCCCGACACGACGAGGGTCTGCGCCGCATGGTCGCGGCCGAACCGGGCCATCTCCAGCGAATCGCTCACGATGCCGCCGGTTTCCTCGGCCAGGTCCTGCAGGTCGGGATGCACGTAGTAGTGCGAGACCATCACGGCATTGCGCTCCTTGAGCAGGCGCCGGATCTTGTCCTTGAGCGCGACCCGCTCGCCGGGGGATGGTTCCACCGGCACGCGGGCCCAGGCGTGCTTGGTATCGCAGGCGCTGCCCGAGGTCTCGCCCGGGATGGGATGCTCATACTCGACGTCGAAGATGGGGATCACAGCGCTCATCAGATTTCCTTCAGCCGCATGGAGAAATCGGTGGCCTTCACGTCCTTGGTCAAGGCTCCGATGGAGATGCGGTCCACACCGGTTTCCGCAAGGGCGCGCACGCTGTCCAGCGTGACGCCGCCCGAAATTTCCAGGATCGCGCGGCCGTCGTTGATGCGAACGGCCTCGCGCAGAGTCGGCAGGTCCATGTTGTCCAGGAGGATCATCTTCGCCCCGGCCGCCAGCGCCTCTTCCAGCTGGGCCAGCGTTTCAACCTCGATCTCGACAAAGGACGCCTGCGCCGCCACCGTTGTCGCCGCTTTCAGCACCTGGGTCACCCCGCCCGCCGCGGCGATATGGTTCTCCTTGATCAGCACCGCGTCGTACAGGCCGATGCGGTGGTTGGTGCCGCCGCCCACGCGCACGGCGTATTTCTGCGCCAGCCGCAGCCCTGGCAATGTCTTGCGCGTATCGACGATCTGCGCGCGAGTGCCGCGCACCGCCTCGACATAAACGGCGGTCTTGGTCGCCACCGCGCTGAGCAGCTGCAGGAAATTCAGCGCCGTCCTCTCGGCCGTCAACAGACCCCGCGCCGAGCCTTCGATCTCCAGCACGACCTGGTCGGCCATGCTGCGCTGGCCTTCGGCCACCAGCCAACGGATTTCTGCTTTCGGATCGACCTGCCGCAGCGCCGCCTCGGCCCAGGGCGCGCCGCAGATCACCGCGGACTCGCGGGCCAGTACCCGGGCCCGGGCCCGCCGGGCAGGATCGACCAGGCCGGCCGTGAGGTCGCCGGCGCCCACGTCTTCGGCCAGGGCCCGCCTCGCATCTTCACTCGCGAGTTCGCTCACGCTGCCGGGGGAAAAATCGAACAGACTTGCCATCCCGGCAAGCATAGCGGCATCGTGCTCAGTTCGCCGCCCACCCCCGGATTGGGCTCACCCGTGTCGGCGGCATGCGCCTACGCGGCGGTGACACTGGTTTTGAAGAAAATAGGGGTCATGAACACAGTCTATGCACAAACAGAACCGTCGCGGGCTGAGATCGAGGCCCTGGGCGGGCCCACTCTGCTGGAGTTCGGCACGCCGTGGTGCGGCTACTGCCGGGCAGCCCAGCCATTGATCGGGCAAGCCCTGGCTTCGCACAACGGCATGCGGCACATCAAGGTCGAGGATGGCAGCGGCCGCCCCTTGGGGCGATCGTTTGGGGTCAAGCTGTGGCCGACGCTGGTCTTCCTCAAGGACGGCAAGGAAGAGACCCGCGTGGTGCGGCCGCAGAGCTTCGATCAGGTCCAGCAGGCGCTGAACCGAATCGCGAGCGGTACCGCCTGAGCGCCGCGCGCGCCTACGCGGCTTCCGCGACCGGCCCCCGGCCCATCAGCGCGGCCACGGCCTGGGCCGGCTCGAGCTCACCGTCGAGCAGGGCCACCACGGCAGCGGCGATCGGCATGTCCACGCCGAGGCGCTGGGCCCGGCGGACCACGGCGCGGGCGCAGTAAACGCCTTCGGCCACATGGCCCAGCGAGTCCACGGCTTGTTGCAGCGATTTGCCCTGCGCCAACAGCAAGCCGACCTGGCGGTTCCGGCTCAGGTCGCCGGTGGCGGTGAGCACCAGGTCGCCCAGGCCTGACAGGCCCGTGAACGTCTCCTGACGCGCGCCCAGCGCGACCCCCAAGCGGGTCATCTCTACCAGACCCCGGGTGATCAGGGCGGCACGCGCATTCAGCCCCAGGTTCAGGCCATCGCACAGCCCGGCAGCGATGGCCAGCACGTTCTTCACGGCGCCGCCTACTTCCACTCCGGCCAAGTCATCGTTGGCGTAAACGCGCAGGTTGCCGGCGTGAAAGGCCTCCACCAGCGCTTCCCGCACCTGGGCCTCGGCGCTGGCCGCAACCAGGGCCGTCGGCTGACCGCGCGCGACTTCCTGGGCAAAGCTGGGACCGCTGAGGACACCGGCCTTCAGGCCGGGGGCGACCTGCGCCTTGACCTCGTGGCCGAGCAACCCCTCCGGCACATCCGCGAGCGCTTCGAACCCCTTGCACAGCCAGGCCACCGGCCCGCCGTGGTCGCGCAAGTCCGAAAGCATCTGGCGCAGCCCCGCCATCGGTGTGGCGATGAGTGCCAGGTCGGCGGCATCGGCCAGCCGGGCCAGGCTTTCATCGGGGGCGGCGCTGAGGGAGATATTGGCGGGCAAGGCCACGCCGGGCAGGTAGCGGCGGTTTTCGCGCTCGGCCTGCAGTGCCTGGGCTTGTCGCGCATCGCGGGCCCACAGCGTCACCTCGTGCCGCGCGGCCGCGTTGGCGGCCAGGGCCGTGCCCCAGGCCCCGGCTCCGAACACTATGATTTTCATAGCAATCCCAGGCCTTGCAGCCAGGGCTTCACGCCGTCGTGATGATGCGCGAAGGCTCGACCGCCTGCTGCTGTTCGGCCTGCTGCTGCTCGTACATGGCCTGGAAGTTGATCTCGGCCAGGTGCACCGGCGGGAATCCGGCGCGCGTAATGATGTCGGCCACGTTGCCGCGCAGGTAGGGATAGACGATCTGCGGGCAGGCGATGCCCATGATGGGGCTCATCTGATCGGCCGGCAGGTTGCGGATCTCGAAGATGCCGGCCTGCTTGGCCTCCACCAGGAACACCGTCTTGTCCTTGACCTTGGTGGTCACGGTGGCCGTGACGCAGACTTCGTAGACGCCATCGGCGGCTTGCGCGGCCTCGACGCCGAGCTGGATGTCAACGGCAGGCTGTTCCTGCTCCAGCAGGATGCCGGGAGAGTTGGGCTGCTCGAGCGAGGCTTCCTTCAGGTAGACGCGCTGGATCTGGAATACGGGGTCCTGTTGCTGTTCGGCCATGGTTTTCTCTCTTTCAATGCAAAAGCCCGCCTCGGGTTGCCGAAGCGGGCCGGGATTTCGGTTTCAGCCGGGATTATCCGGCAACGGCGGGCCCTTTCAGCAGGGGGATGAGGCCGCCCCGGCTGTCCAGCGCCATCAGGTCGTCGCAGCCGCCGACATGGGTGTCACCGATGAAGATTTGCGGCACGGTGCGCCGGCCGGTGATCTGCATCATGTGCACCCGCTCCTGGGGATGCATGTCGACGCGAATTTCGTCGATGGCGTGAACGCCTTTGGACAGGAGGATTTGCTTGGCGCGGATGCAAAAGGGACAAACGGCCGTGGTGTACATCTTGACGGGCTGCATGGGCTTTTTCTTCAGGCTTTCTCAACCGGAAGGTTAGCCTCTTTCCACGCTTTCAGCCCGCCGGCCAGCACTTGGGCCTTCTCGTAGCCGAGTTTCTTGGCGACCGCCAAGGCGCGATTGGCGCGAGCGCCGTTGGGGCAGACCAGGATCAATGGCACGGTCTTGTTCTTGACCACCTCGGGCAGGCGTTGTTCCAGCTGGCCCACCGGCACGTTCTTGGCGCCCCCCACGTGGCCCTGCGCGAACTCCTCGGCTTCGCTCACATCCACCACCACCGCCCGCTCGCGATTGATGAGCTGCACTGCGTTGGCGGTGGACAAGCCACCGGCCGTCGCGCCCTGGATCGCCGGCCACAGCAGCATGGCGCCGGAGGCCAAAGCCACCGAAATGAGCATCCAGTTGTCGATGAGAAATTTCACGTCTTTCCTTGTTAGTCGGCATTAGGTCAACCCGCGATTCTAAAATGCCGGGTTTGCCACCGCATCCGACAGGCCCACTTCATGCACAAACTCGTTCTGATCCGCCACGGCGAATCGACCTGGAACCTCGAAAATCGCTTCACCGGCTGGACCGACGTGGACCTCACGGCCACCGGCGTCGAGCAGGCCAAGACCTCCGGGCGCCTGCTCAAGCAGGAAGGCTTCGATTTCGACCTCTGTTACACCAGCGTGCTGAAGCGCGCGACCCGAACGCTGTGGCATTGCCTGGACGAGATGGACCGCACCTGGCTGCCGGTGATGCATTCCTGGCGGCTCAACGAGCGTCACTATGGCGCCCTGCAGGGCCTGAACAAGGCCGAAACGGCCAAGAAATTCGGCGACGAGCAGGTCCTGGTGTGGCGGCGCAGCTACGACGTGCCGCCGCCTCCCCTGGAGCCGGGCGACCCGCGCAGCGAGCGGGGCGACATCCGCTATGCCAAGCTCTCGCCCGACCAGATTCCGCTGACCGAATGCCTGAAAGACACCGTGGCCCGCGTGATGCCCTTCTGGAACGAGACCATGGCCCCGGCCATCAAGGCGCGCAGGCGGGTGCTGGTGTCCGCCCACGGCAACTCGATCCGGGCGCTGGTGAAGTACCTGGACGGGATTTCCGACAGCGACATCGTCGGCCTGAACATTCCCAACGGCATTCCCCTGGTGTACGAGCTGGATGACGACCTGAAGCCCCTGCGCCACTACTACCTGGGCGACCCCGAGGTGGCCGCCAAGGCGGCTGCCGCCGTGGCCAACCAGGGCAAGGCCTAGCCGCAGGTAAGCAATTTACCTAAACCGGGCTGAGTTCCCGTGGCTAGAGTGGCGCCACGGAGCCAAAACCATGAGCAAGACCCAGTCCCTCACCCGCCGCCTGAAGCGCCTGCCCAATTCCTGGGTATTCGGCGCTGTGTGGGTGGCGGCCTTGCTGACCATGGCGACGGCTGCCGCCCAGAACGACGAACGGGTCGGCCCCCTGCTGGACATCATTGCCAGCCTGGCGGCGCCGGCCGACTGAACGCCCCGACGCAAGTCTCCTTGTGGGTTCCCCGGGGTTTGCCGGCCGTAAAGATCAGGTAAACCCCGGGACTTTTCCACAAACGTGCGCTGCGGGAGGAACCCTCGCGTAACGGTTGCGTCATATCCTCTTCGCGGGTGTATATTTTCAGCACTGTAGAGGACTGGATTCTTAAGACATGAGCCACAAACTCAAAATTGCCGGCTGGATTTCCGTAGGCGCCTTGGCCGGTGCGCTCACCACGGTGTCGTTGCAGACGGTCGCGCGTGGCTCGCTGGCTCCTTTGCCGCTCGAAGAGCTGCAACAGCTGGCCGCCGTGTTCGGCATGGTCAAGAGCGACTATGTGGAGCCGGTGGACGAGAAAAAGCTCATCACCGATGCCATTTCCGGCATGGTGGCCAGCCTCGATCCGCACTCGCAGTACTTCGACAAGAAGTCCTTCAAGGAATTCCGTGAAGGCACTTCCGGACGCTTTGTCGGCGTGGGCATCGAAATCTCCCAGGAAGACGGCCTGGTCAAGGTGGTCTCGCCGATCGAGGGCTCCCCCGCCTTCCGCGCCGGCCTGAAGCCCAACGACCTGATCACCAAGATCGACGACACGGTGGTCAAGGGCCTGACGCTCAACGAGGCCGTCAAGCGCATGCGCGGCGAGCCCAACACCAAGGTCATGCTGACCATCTTCCGCAAGGACGAGAATCGCACCTTCCCCGTGACCATCACGCGCGAGGAAATCCGCACCCAATCGGTGCGCGGCAAGGTGATCGAGCCGGGTTACGGCTGGATCCGCCTCTCCCAATTCCAGGAACGCACGGTGGACGACTTCGTCAAGAAGGTCGACGAAATCTACAAGGCCGAACCGAACATCAAGGGCCTGGTGCTGGACCTGCGCAATGACCCGGGCGGCCTGCTGGACGCGGCCGTCGCGATTTCCGCCGCCTTCCTGCCCGAGAACGTGACGGTGGTTTCCACCAACGGCCAGCTGGCCGAAAGCAAGTTCGTCTACAAGTCCGCGCCGGAGTTCTACCAGCGCCGCGCCGGATCCGACCCGCTGCGCCGCCTGCCGGCAGCGCTCAAGACGGTGCCCCTGGTCGTCCTGGTCAACGAAGGCTCGGCTTCCGCCAGCGAAATCGTCGCCGGCGCGCTGCAGGACCACAAGCGCGCCACCATCCTGGGCAGCCAGACCTTCGGCAAGGGCTCGGTTCAGACGGTTCGCCCGTTGGGCCCCGACACCGGCTTGAAGCTGACCACGGCCCGCTACTTCACGCCCAGTGGCAAGTCGATCCAGGCCCGGGGCATCGTGCCCGACGTGATGGTCGACGAGTCCGAGGAAGGCAATGCCTTCTCGGTGCTGCGCACCCGCGAAGCCGACCTCGACAAGCACCTGGGCAGCGGCCAAGGCGCCGAGGTGAAGGATCCGTCGCGCGAGAAGGCGCGTGAGGAAGCGCGCAAGAAGGCTGAGGAAGAGTCCAAGAAGCCGGTCGCCGACCGCAAGGCGCCCGAATTCGGAACCGAGAAAGACTTCCAGCTGGTGCAAGCTCTGAACCAGCTCAAGGGCCGGCCGGTGCTGATCAGCAAGACGCAGGTCATCGAGCGCAAGGACGAGAAGAAGGAGAACTGACACGCGAGCGCAACGCAGCGTGTCACCCCGGCGAAGGCCGGGCTCCAGGGAAAGCCGGCGATCAGCCGGCTTTTCTTTTTGTCCCACAATCGCCCCATGACTGACGACCAGCTGCTGCGCTATTCGCGCCATATCCTGCTCGAGGAGATCGGCGTGGAAGGCCAGGAACGCCTCATGGCCGCTCGCGCGCTGGTGATCGGCGCCGGCGGGCTGGGTTCACCGGTGGCCTTGTACCTGGGCACGGCCGGCGTGGGGCACATCACCCTGGTCGATCACGACACGGTGGACCTCACCAACTTGCAGCGCCAGATCGCCCACAACATGGCGCGGGTCGGCGAGGCCAAGGCTCTGTCCGCCCAGCAGGCCATCGCGGCTATCAACCCGGAGCCGAAGGTGCGCGCGGTCACGGCCCGTGCCGATGCGCAGCTGCTGCATGAACTGGTCGCCGATGCCGACGTGGTCATCGACTGCTGCGACAACTTCACTACCCGGCACGCCGTCAACGCCGCCTGCGTCAAGCATGGCAAGCCGCTGGTGTCGGGCGCGGCGATCCGCTTCGACGGGCAGATCTCCGTATACGACACCCGCGACGAAAAGTCCCCCTGCTACGCCTGCGTGTTCCCGCCCTCCCAGGAGCTCGAGGAAACCCGTTGCGCGACGATGGGCGTGTTCGCCCCGCTGGTGGGCATCATCGGCGCCATGCAGGCGGCCGAGGCGCTGAAACTACTGAGCGGCGCGGGGCCGTCGCTGGCGGGGCGGCTGCAAATGCTCGATGGGCGGTCGATGGCGTGGAGCGAGGTGCGGGTGCCGCGCAACCCCGCATGCCCGGTCTGCGCCGAGCGGCCGTCATCCCGGACTTGATCCGGGATCCACCTGTTGCGCGCCAACCAAGTCCGAGCGAAGCCGCGTACAAGCAGGCCATGCAACAAACAGCATGGATCCCGGATCAAGTCCGGGATGACAGGTCCTGCAGTTGGGCCATCAGCGCGTCGGACAATTCCAATCCTTCGGCGCGCGCCTTGCGTTCCAGCACCAGCCGCCGTTCACCGGCGAGCCGCACGCCGTCATCGACCAGCATCTCGCCGATGATGCTTTCCATCCGCTCGAAATAGACATCGCTTCCGGCCAATGCCGCCGGATCGATGACGATGAACGCCTGCCCGATGCGCGGCTCATTGCCTTCATCGATGAAGAACGACGAAGCTTCGAATCCGAAGGCGGCCCCGGTCAACGCCGTGACCAGTAGTTCGACGACCAGCGCCAGCATCGCACCCTTGGGGCTGCTCGCCGCGCCGATGGGCAGCATGGAGCCTTCCAGCGCGGCCTTGGGGTCAGTGGTGGGCAGGCCGTTCTTGTCCAGCGCCCAGCCTGCGGGAATCGGCCGCCCTTCGCGGGCCGCGACCATGAGCTTGCCGCGCGCGACTTCCGACAGCGACAGGTCGATCGTGAGCGCATCGGCATCGCGCCGCGGGAACACCGCTGCCACCGGGTTGGTGCCGAACACCGGATGCCGGCCACCGGCGGCGGGCATGGCGGCGGGCGAATTGGCAAAGCCCAGGCCGACCAGGGACGCAGCGGCCGCCGGGCGCAAGTGATCCACGAGCACGCCTGCGTGATGGCTGTTGGTGACTCCGGCGAAGCACACTCCCAGCTCGCGAGCGATTCCAATGGCTTCGCGCACTGCCAGCTCGCACGCCGGAAAGGCCAGGCCCTGCCTGGCGTCGACCAACAAGGCAGCGCCCTTGCGCCGCAAGATCGCCGGCATCGCGTTGCCGTCCGCCCGGCCGTTCTGCAGGTGCGTGGCGTACTGGGCCACGCGGGCCAGGCCGTGCGAAGCGATGCCCTGGGCTTCGGCCAGCACCAGCGCCCGGGCCGTGCTGTCGGCCATGGCCTGGTTCGCACCCGCGCGGCGCAGCGCGCGCGCCGCCAGCGCGATCGCGGCGTCGAAGGCCAGCCGCTCCATCAGGCCGATTCGTAGAGCCGGGTCAGCACGAATTCGCGGTGGCCCAGTGCCTCGGCCGCGGTGAGCCGGCCGTTGGCGGTGCGCAGCATGGATTCGAGCAGCCGGTCGCCGGCCTGGTCGAGGGTGATCTCGCGCTGCAACAACCCTGAGGTGTCGACGTCGATGTGCTCGCTCATCAGCCGCACAGTGCGCGGGTTGGCGCAAATCTTGATGACCGGCAGTATCGGGTTGCCGATCACGTTGCCCTGCCCTGTCGGGAAGAAATGCACTGCATAGCCCGAGGCCGCGCACAGCGTCACCATCTCGGCGGCCGCGCTGGACGAATCCATGAACCACAGGCCCGGATGCGTCGGGGTCTCGGCCTTGTCGATGACGCCGTCCACCGTGCACTTGCGGCCGATCTTCTGGATGTTGCCCAGTGCCTTCTCCTCGATGGTGGTCAGGCCGCCGGCAATGTTGCCCTTGGTCGGCTGCGAGTCGGACAGGTCGCTGGTCTTGTGGCGGTTGATCACTTCCTGGTAGCGGTTGAACATGAACATGAACTTCTCGCGCACGGCGTCGTTGGCGCAGCGCTGCGCCACGATGTGCTCACCGCCCGTCAGCTCGGTCGTCTCGCCGAAGCACAGGTAACTGCCCAGCGGGTGCAGCTTGTCGAAGGCGTTGCCGACGGTCGGGTTGGCGCCGCAGCCCGAAGTCGTATCGGACTCACCGCACTTGGTCGAGATCCACAGCTCGGCGATGCCGCAGCGCTCGCGCTGTTTTTCGCTGGCCCACTGCACATACTCGCGCGCAGCCTTGCTGGCCCGCATGATGGTGTCGTGGTCGCCGTGGCCTTCGATGCCGAAGCCGCAGACGGGCTTGCCGGTGGCGGCGATGCCGTCCACCACCTTCTTGGTCCAGCCATCTTCGATGCCGATCACCACCACGGCGGCGACGTTGGGGTTGCAGCCGGTGCCGATCAGCGTGCGAAAGTGCAGGTCCAGGTCGGCGCCGAACTGCAAGCGGCCGTAGGGGTGCGGGATCGCCATCGCGCCCTTGATGTTGTGGGCCACGGCCTCGGCCGCCGCGTTGGACAGGTCGTCCAGCGGCAGGATGATGACGTGGTTGCGCACGCCCACGCGGCCGTTCTCGCGGCGGAAGCCCAGGAAGGTGGTTTCGCTGTTGATGATGGACATGGTGCTTACCAGCGTTTGGTTTTGATGTTGTGGACATGGGCGTGCTGGCCGGCCTGTATCGGCGCGACCACCTTGCCCATGTCGATGCCGTACTTCATGACCGTGTCGCCCGCGGCCATGTCCTTCAGCGCGATCTTGTGGCCGATCGGGATGTCCTGCCGCGCCACCAATTTGATGGTGCGGTCGTCGTCCATGATCCAGCCGGTGAGTTCGGCGCCGGCCTTGACGCCCTCGACCACGACGACAGCAACCGTGTCGCGGGGGTCATGCAATACGAAGTGAATCATAGTGTCTCCACGGTGTCGAGCGGGCAGTTTTGGGCAGGCGCGCCTGCCTGTCAACCAACTCATATAGATGACATGGTTTGGCTGGACTACACTGCCGGCGTGGCACCCCGCACTTCTTCTCACGGCCTGCAGCAACTGGCCCCCAGCGCCTCGGGCCCGCTGTTCCGGCAAGCCAAGCGCGAGTTGCAGCGCGTCGTCGAGAGCGGGCGGTACGGCCCGGGTGAAACGCTGCCCAGCGAAACCGTGATCGCAACCGCCCTGGGCGTGAGCATCGGCACGCTGCGCAAGGCGGTGGACGAGCTGGTGCATGAGCATGTGCTGGTGCGAAGACAGGGCAAGGGCACTTTCGTTGCCCTGCACAACGACGCCCGGTTCCTGTTCCAGTTCTTTCATGTCGAGCCGCGCGATGAATTTCCGGTGGCCGACGATCTGCGCGAGCGCGAGTACCCGCAGGTGGAGTGTGTAGGCTTCGCCCGCGGCAGGGCCGACGAGGCCGAGGCGGCCGCCCTGCGCATCAGGCCCGGGGACCCGGTGGTGCGCATCGCCAACCGCCTGTCGCTGGCTGGCCGGCCGGTCGTGCACGACCGGCTGGTCGTAGCCGCCCAGACATTCAGAGGCCTGAGCGAGAAACGCTTCCGTGAGCGGCCCAGCACCATCTACAACCTCTACCAGACCGACCACGGGATCACGGTGCTGCGGGCCAGGGAGCGGGCGCGCGCGCGGTCCGCCGATCGAGAGACCGCGCGCATCCTGGGAGTGGCCGTGGGGCTGCCGGTGCTGGAGGTGCATCGGGTCGCGCTGACCTTCGGCGACAAGCCCGTGGAATACCGCATTTCCACCATCAACACCGCCAGCCACGACTACGTCAGCCTGTTGGCCAAGGGGTAGCCGGCAATCCCGTGCAGCGGGCCTTATTGGCCGTAGGCCTTGTCGGCCGCGCCCGGCGCATGCGGCTGGCCGCTGCCGACGGTGGCGGCAGGCGCCTTCTCCTCCGGCGTGCGCCGGCCGAACAGCGACCTCGAACCGTTCGACGGGCCACCCAGCGCTGCGCCTTGCTGTTGTGCGCGTGACAGCACCTCGGCACGGGCGGCTGCGTCCGGCGACGCCGCGGCGCGCAGGATGGCGCCGCAGTCGGCGTCCGCGCCCGGCCCGGTCTCCACGGTCGCGGCCAGGGCCAGCAACGGATTGATTGCGCCCAGGGCCAGCGCCGCGACCGCGCGGCCTGCCAGCGCAGCCTTGTCGGGGCCGGTCTGCGGCGCGCCAAGGGTGCCGGCGATCTTGAGCGGCGAGCGCAGGCTGAGGATGCTCATGTCCTTCGGGTACGGCCTGAAATACAGGTCCATTCCCTCGGTGGCGAGGTTGACCGTGCCATCGCCGTACACCACCGTGTCGTCGGTATCCAGCACGAGCGCGCGGCTGGTCATGAGCCCATTCTTGACGTCGAATGCGGTCGCCGCGCAGCGCAGTCTCACGTTCTGATCGCCCCGGAACAGGAACTTGATGATTTCGGCGCCGTCGAGGCCCGCGATCTCGAGCAGCAGGTTGCTGATCTGTCCTTGTCCCATCAACAACGCGACGTTGCCCGAGGCAGTGCCGAGCATCTGCGCGGCCGAATTGCCGCGCCCCTTCAGGTCGAAGTCGCCGTGGATCTTGCCGAAGCTGGACTTGGTCAGCTGCACGTCGCGGAACATCTTGCTCAGTTCCAGCGACTTCGCGTTCAGGTGGACCTCCACTGCGGCTGGATTGGTGTGGCTGTCGATATTCAATCGCCCGGCCACCGTGCCGCCTGCGATGCCGAGGTTGAGCGGATCGAGGTTCAGCACGCCGTTCCTCAGGTTCACGCCTGCGGAAATGCGGTCCAGCGGAAAGTGCTTCGCGTTGGTGACCTTGGCCGCGGTGTACATCACCTCGGAGTTCATTGCCTTCAACCGCGCGAGATCCAGCGGCGCGATCGGCAAGACCTTGCGCGTGGGGTCTTTGGGCTTTTTGGCCTTGCGCTGCCCGGGCTGCGCCTCAGCTACCGCAACCGGCGCCGGCCGCGCGGTCGCTGCGCTGCCGGGTTGTTCGGGCAGGCCCACCAAAGGCGCCAGGTCCTCGAAGTCCAGCACGTTCGACTTGAGCTTTCCGGCCAGGTGCGGCACCTTCTGCGCCCGGTCGAAAGCCAGTTCCCCGCTCAAGTCGGAGTTGCCCAGCTTCCCCTTGATGTCGCGCACCTTCCAGACCTCGCCCTTTTTGGAAACCTGGCCATGCAGCGCGTAGCGCGGTGTCGAAGGCAGCACCACGCCCACCAGCTTGTAGAGATCCGCCAGGTTCTTGCCCTGCAGATCGAACACGGCGTCCGCGCCGTCGAGCGTGGAAAGGCTGGCGATCGAGCCGCGCGCGCGCAGGGTGGTGGCCCCGGCAGTCGCGTCGATCTGCATGGGGAAAGGATTCTGCAATGGCGCGCTCAGATAGAGCACATTGCCCGTGCGCCCCTTGGCGGTGAACGACTCCTTCTCCCAGGTGCCCTTGGCGCTGAAGCTCAGGGGCATGCCGGCATCCGCCGTGGCTTTGGAAGGCAGCGTCAGCGGCCCGTCGATGGCAAAGTCGGTGTGGATGTCGGCGCCGTGCTCGCTCGCGATGAAATGCGCGCTGCCCTTGTCGACGACGAATGCGCCAATGTCCGGAACGTTCTTGGGATCCGACGAATCGCGGCCCAGCGCCCAGCTGCGGCGGCCATCCGGCTCGACCTGCAGGCCCAGTTGCGGCTCACGCAGCTCGATCCGCGGCAGCACGATGTGGCGCTTGAAGAGCGGCAGGAGCTCGACGTGAATCTCGGCGCCCTCGGCCTTGACCAGGTGCGGATCCTTCGCCCAGTCGGGGTTGGCGAATTCGATTCCGTCGGCCAGGATGCGCGTGGTGCGTCCCAGCTTCACGTCCAGGCGCCGGGTGATCTCGAAATGCCGTCCGGTCTTCTCGCTGACGTAACGATTCAGCGGTCCGCGCAGCACGTCCCAGGGGAAGAACGCGACGAGCAGCGCCAGGAGCGCTGCGAGCACGGCCAGCCCCGCCAGCACCTTGAGCCATAGCGGCCTGCGGGGGTGCGCGGCGGCGGATGCTTCATTCATGCCGCCCCATCAGCGGCCGGGCGAGCGCCGGCGTTGCCTCTTCCGCCCAGGCTTGGCCGCCGGCGGCGTCTTTCCCAATGGCGTGGTCGGCGCGCGCCGGTTCACCCAATGCCACCAGGGCGGCGGCCATCAGCGTGCCGAAGAAAATCATTGCCGACTCGATCAACAGCTTCATTGCGACATCCCGTTGCGAGGGCTCGATCAAGCCCTGTTTCACGGAAGTGTGGCAGGTTAAAAAGTGTTGCGCGGTCGGTGCCTTGCGGGACGTCTTGTCATCCCCGGCCTACATTGGGACTGTAGGAAACATCCTACGCGTCAACCCCTGTCCGGCTGGCAAAATGAACCCGCGGATGGGGGATACATTGGGATACATACGGTCCGTGGTTACAACTCAAGGACCCAATTGGAACCCATCGACGTCTTGGTACCCGTAGTGGAATTGCGAACTTACATCGTTGAAGACAATGCCACCATCCGCGAGAACCTGATCGGGACGCTCGAGGAACTGGCATGCATCACGGCGTTGGGATGGGCCGAGACCGAAAACGAAGCCAAGGGGTGGCTGGCCCAGCATGACGGCCATTGGGATTTGGCCATCATCGACCTGTTCCTCAAGCAAGGCAGCGGCTTGGGCGTGCTCGAGGCCTGCCAAGGTCGCCCTCCTGGCCAGCGTGTCGTCGTGCTGAGCAATTACGCCACGGCAGACATGCGCAAGCGCTGCGCCCAGTTGGGTGCGGACGCGGTTTTCGACAAATCCAACGAGATCGACGCGCTGGTGGAGTACTGTATCGCGCAGAGCGAAGAACGCCGCGCCGGCGCATGAGGTTAGTCGATCAGCTTGTTCTTGAGCGCGTAGTAGGTCAAGTCGCTGTTGGAGGCCAGGCTCATTTTCTCCATCAGGCGGGTGCGGTAGGTGCTGACGGTCTTGACGCTCAGGGACAGCGCCTTGGCGATGTCGCCGGCGGTTTCGCCCTTGGCCAGCTTGAGGAAAACCTGGAACTCGCGCTCGGACAGTTGCTCGTGCGGCGCACCGCCTTCCTTGCGGTTGAGCTGCTGGGCCAGGAGCTCGGCCACGGCCGGAGAGATGTAGCGTCGGCCCAGGGCGATCGTGCGGATGGCGTTGACGATCTCCATCGGCTCGCATTCCTTGTTGAGATAGCCGCTCGCCCCCTGACGAATCAGGTTCATGGCGTAATGCTCCTCGGGGTAGCCCGAGAGAATCAGGATGCCCACGTCGGGCGCCTTGGCGCGGATCATGCCCAGGGCATCGATGCCGCTTTGGCCGGGCATCGACAGGTCCATGACCAGGACATCGAGTTCCGTGGTGCGGACCAGGTCAATGGCCTCGCGGCCGCTCGCGGCCTCGCCCACGACACGCAGGTCGACCTGTTCGGAAAAGAACTGTTTGAGTCCCGACCGCACAATGGCGTGGTCATCCACAATGCCGACTTTGATCATGTCCGTTCTCTTTCGAATATCTGTTCGGGCCCATTGTGCCCAACTTTTTACTGAAAAGACCTACCCTTGAGTTATGAGCAGCCCCGATCTTATGCAAAACACGGACACTTTCGAGTGAGATTCATGCGTTCGTTTTCAATGCCGAAAATGGCCATCAGCCTGGTGCTCGCCCTGCTGGCGGTCTGCATATTGATCGGTATTAACGAAACCGGCTACAACCGGTCGTCGGAGGCGCTGGCCGACATCGCCGAGGCCTCGCACACCCGCAGCTCGCTCAACCGGCTGCTGCAGCACGTGCTGGACGCCGAAACCGGCTCGCGCGGCTACCTGCTCACTGGCGACCCGCGCTATCTGGAACCCTATAACGCCGCCGTCGCCGACATCGGCCAGCAACTGGACGCACTGCGGCTGGCCTACCGGCCCAGCGCGGACGAATTCAACACTTTGGCCGAGCTCGCCCGCAACGTGCAGCGCAAGCTGGCCGAGATGGAGCTGTCGGTGCGCATGCGCAAGCAGGGCAACGAGGACGTCTCGAAGTTCGTGCTCATGACCGACGTGGGCAAGGAGCACATGGACGCCATCCGCGACCAGGCCACCAAGTTGATCAACGCCTCCGCCGCCCGGATGGAGGTCAGCCAGGTCCAGGTGCGCCGCTCGCTGATGCTGTCACGGGTCGGCATCGCCGCGGTCGCGATGGCCGGCCTGCTGGCTTTCTATTTGTACCTGCGCCAGACCACGGCGCTCGAGTCGGCGGGCGAGCAGCAGCAGAAGGTGCTGCAACAGGAACGCGACTTGCTGGAGCGCCAGGTGCGCGAACGCACGGCGACGCTGGCCGAACTGGCCACCCACTTGCAGCTGGTGCGCGAAGAAGAGCGCGGCCACCTCGCCCGCGAACTGCACGATGAACTGGGCGCGCTACTCACGGCCGCCAAGTTGGACGTGGCGCGGTTGAAATCCCGCCTGGGGACGCAGTCCCCCGAAGTCAGCCAGCGGCTGCAGCACCTGACAGAATCCCTGAACAGCGGAATCGCCCTGAAGCGCCGCATCATCGAAGACCTGCGCCCGTCTTCCCTGTCCAACCTGGGCCTGACGGCGTCCCTGGAGATCTTGGCGCGCGAATTCTCGGAGCGTTCGGGTGTGGAGATCACCACCGGCCTCGAGCCCGTGGAACTCGACGAGTCGAGCCAGCTCACCGTGTACCGGCTGGTGCAGGAGTCGCTCACCAACGTTGGCAAGTACGCCGAGGCCAAGCAGGTAGATATCAGCGTGCGCAACTACGGCAACCACGTCGAAGTGGACATCAAGGACAACGGCAAGGGCTTCAACGCCGCCGAAGTGCGCCCCTCCACGCACGGCCTGGCCGGCATGCGGCACCGCGTTGAAGCAGCCGGCGGGCGGCTCACGGTGAGCTCCGCGCCCGGCAGTGGCACCCGCATCTCGGCGGTTTTGCCCAAGGGCAGCGCGGCTGCCGCATAGCCCGGCGCGCTTCCGAAAATTCCTCTTCGGCTGTCGGCCCGGTCCTACATAGAGCCATCTCCCCTACCGACAAGGACTCACGCTTGCCGCTGATCAACAGCGCGACTGCGGGCGGTCTAACCTTGCCCCAGGCGTTTTCGCGAGGACGAGCGCCGGAAACCGGGCGCGCCCACAAGGAGATCGAGATGCTGCACTACGCCATTGTGTTCCTGGTGATCGCACTGATCGCGGCCCTGTTTGGCTTCGGCGGCATTGCCGCAGGCGCCGTGGAGATCGCCAAGATCCTGTTCTTCGTCTTCGTGATCATGGCCGTCGTTGCGTTCGTCATCAACCTGGTGCGCAAGCGCTAGAAACAGAAAACACCCCGTTTCGCAGGGCGCGGGCCCTGCGCCCACCACCAAAGAGAGGACTCGAAATGAAATCACTACGTGCAGCTTCCAGCTACGAGGACGAGGCGCGGAGCGCCACCGCGCAGGCACTCGAGAGCACCAAGGAGTTCGCCAACCAGGCGCTCGAGAAGGCCGGCGAGCGGGTGCGCGACCTGCGCTACGGCGTCAAGGACCTGGCCAACAAGGGCGTGAACAGCATGGGTGAATACGCCCACGCGACGACCCGCTACGTCGCGGAGCAGCCCGTCAAATCGGCTCTCATCGCCGCCGCCGTCGGCGCCGCGGTCGCCGCGCTGGTGCTGGCCATGCGCCGCAACAGCAGCAAGCGCTACTACTGAGCGCGCAGGTCAGAGGCAGGCATGGTCCATCCTATTTTTTCGGTACTGATCACCCGTCCGGAACTGGTCATGGACCACGTCGCCGGCTATGCAGCCCTGGTGCAGGAAGAGGCGTCCACCGTGGGCGTCCAGGTCGCCAAGCGCGTCATCGCCTGGGGCGTCGCGGTGCTGGCACTCGTCGTGTTCCTGGTTCTGGCCGGCGTGGCAGTGATGCTGGGTGTGATGCACGAGGAGTTCCATTGGGTCCTCGTGCTGGCACCCGCGAGCGCTCTGCTGGTGTCGGTTGGAGCCTGGAGCGTGGCGCGGCAACCGCTGCCTGCCAAGGCATTCACCGAGCTGAAGGCCCAGATCGATGCAGACGCCCAGGCGCTGCGCACGGTCGGGGCGAGGTCATGAGCGATGCTGCGGACAAACTGGCACGCAGCCGCCTGGCGATCGTCGATCACATCCAGCGCCGTGAGCGGCGCCACGAGGGAGCCGAAAGCAGCCGCGCCCACGAGCGCGCGCAGGATGAGCAGGACTGGGAGCAGTCGGAGCACGGCTACGGCCCTGCCGGCTGGTTTGCCAGCCTCAAACATGCCGCGGGCGCATGGTGGCGCAGCCACCCCGCGCACCTCGGTCTGGAAATCGCAACGCCGATGCTGTCCAGCTATGCCGCGCGCAAACCCGCGCAGTTCCTGGGCATCGCGGCGGCGCTCGGAGCGGTCGTCATGATCGCCCGCCCCTGGCGGCTGATCTCGGTCACGGGCCTGGTCGTGGCATTGGTCAAGTCTTCGCAGTTGTCCAGCGTGGTCATGTCCGCCATGTCGGCGGCCGACTTCAAGAGGGACCACGAACCCCCCAGACGATGAAGAAAACGCAAGCCGGAGGCGTGGTGCCGTCGTCCGGAGAGCTTGTTGGGAGGCACCGTAACTATCCGATCAACTGAAGGAGAAAGTCATGAAATACACAAGAGCCCTAGCATTCGCCATCGTGGCAGGCGCCACCATCGTCACGGCCACCGGCTGCGCAGTCATTCGCGGCCAGGAAACGGCCGGCGCCTATGTCGATGACACGGCGATCACCACCGCCGTCAAGGCCAAATTCGTCGAAGACAAGACCGTCGACGCCGCCGCCATCAAGGTGCAGACGCTCAATGGCACGGTGCAACTGTCGGGGTTCGCCAAGTCCAGCGCCGAGAAGGCCCAGGCGGAGGTGCTGGCCCGCAACACCAAGGGTGTGCGCCAGGTGAAAAACGACCTGCTTGTGCGTCCCTGAACGCAGCGGAGCCGGCCCGTAAGCCGGCGTGAAAAGGCAGGCGACCGGCGAGGCCGCGCCTGCCTTTTTTCTTTCGGGGAGCTGTAAACACGATGAGGACCTTCCGCTGCGACAACTGCGGCCACCCGCTGTTCTTCGAGAACGTGCAGTGCCTCAAATGCGGCAGTGCGTTGGCCGTCTTGCCGGACCGGCTTGCGCTGTGCGCGGTCGAACCCGTGCCTGGCAACCAGGAGGGCCTGTGGCAGCGCAAGACACGCCGGCGGCGCCAATCCGAGATCCGGCACTACCGGCTATGCCGCAATCACACCGAGCACCAGGCCTGCAATTTCGCGGTCCCTGCGACCGATCCCAACCCCCTGTGCGTTTCCTGCCGGCAGACCCTCATGTTGCCGGACCTGTCGCAACCTGAGAACCATGAGCGCTGGTATCGCATCGAGGTGGCCAAGCGCCGCCTGTTCTACACGCTGGCCAAACTGGGCCTGACTTCGGTCGATCCGCCCGATGGCCAGCGCGACGGCGCGGTCTTCCAGTTCCTGGCCGACCTGCCGGGCCAGCAAGTGATGACAGGGCATTGCGAGGGCGTCATCACGCTCAACATCGCCGAGGCCGACGACACCGAGCGCGTAAGGCTCCGCGTCGCGCTGCACGAACCTTACCGCACGCTACTGGGCCATTTGCGCCACGAATCCGGCCACTACTATTGGGACCGGCTGATCCGCGGCACGGCGCGGCTGGAGGAATTTCGAAAGATGTTCGGCGATGAAACCGCCGACTATGCAAGGGCCCTTGAAACGCACTACGCCGGCGGCGGTGCGCCCGGCGATTGGCAGGACCACTACGTCAGTGCGTACGCAACGGCGCATCCCTGGGAGGACTGGGCCGAAACCTGGGCGCATTATCTGCACATGGTGGATCTGCTGGAAACCGCGTCGTCGTACAGCACCCGGCTGGTCGTTCCCGGCAACGATAGCGACGATATCGAGGAAGTCACCAACCCGTTCGATTCCGCGGCCGGCGACTTCGACCAGCTGGTGGACCAGTGGATTCCACTGACGCTGCTTCTCAACAGCCTGAACCGCAGTCTCGGTCAGGACGATGCGTATCCCTTCGCCCTGGCTTCGGAGGCCCTGGACAAGCTGCGCTTCGTGCACAACGTCATCCACTCGCCCCCGCCGTCCGAACCGGCCGGCGGGGGCGAGGCCGAAAGCTCGTGTCAGACCGGCCAGCCCGAGACGCAGGCTGAAGGGCCTTAGCCCGCCTTGACCGTCAACTGATTGTTGACGGAGTTCACGCCCTTGATGCTGCGGGCGATTTCACTGGCGCGTTCGCGCGCGGTGGCGGTAGGCGCCGGGCCACTCAAAGTCACCACGCCGTTTTGCGTGTCCACGTCGATCTTGATGGCGCTCAGGTCCTTGTCGGCCGCCAGGCTGGCGTTGACCTTGGCCGTTATGGTGGCATCGTCGATCTTGTCGCCGGCGGTGGCACCCATCTGCTTGGTGCTGTCGGCTGCGCCGTAGGCTGCGGAACCCGCGCTGGCGGTCGCATCCTTGGCGTCCCGCTTGGCCTCGGCGCCCGCTTGCTGGGTCTTGCTGGCGGCGGAGTCCATTTTCTCGCCCACGGTGCGATCGCCGGCGCGATCGCAGGCGCCGAGCGCCAGCAGCATCGTCAGCGAAGAGAGCAGCACCACGGTCTTGTTCCGAATTGGTTTCATCATGTTTCCCTTAAGTCCGGTTGATCGAAAGGATGCCCTGCCGGGCCCCTGGCGAACTGCAATTTAGGAGAGGGCGATGCCGCCTGGCAGTCGGAGAGCTCCGATGCAAGCGTAGGACAACGCCATCAATCCGCGCTGTCGCGTTCCATATCCCTGAGTATGCGATCCAGCCGCGTGGACAGCTGCTCGGTGGTGAGTTGCTCCCGAAAACGTTCCACCATCAGGGGCAGGCTCATGGGGCTGGGGTGGCGCAGCTCCACGAACTGCAAGTTCTTGCGCAACAGGCGGTTCAAGGTGGCGCGCAGACGCGAAATCTCCAGTTCCTGGCTCAGCACTTCCTTCTGGGCCTGGGTCAGCAGCAGGTTGCCCTTGTCGTATTTGCGGAACACTTCGAAGAACAGCCCGCTGGAAGCCTGCAACTGCTTGGTGCTTTTGGGCTGCCCCGGATAACCGGAGAACACCAGGCCGGCGACGCGCGCGATCTCGCGAAACCGCCGCTGCGCCAGCTCGGTGGAGTTGAGCGAAGCCAGTACGTCGGCAAGCAGGTTCGCCGTCGAGAACACTTCCTTGCCGGTCACGGGCGCGAGATCGAACTCCTCGGCGCTCACCAGCTCGAAGCCGTAGTCGTTGACGGACATGCTGAAAGTGTTGGGGCGTTCGCGTGCGAGCCTGAAGGCCAGCAGGCTGGCCAGGCCCAGGTGCACATGGCGCCCGGAGAACGGGTAGACGTAGAGGTGATAGCCCTCGCGCGAGCGGAACGTCTCCACCAGCATGCCGTCCGGCGTGGGGATGCGCGACAGCCGGGCCTGCGTTTCCAACATGGGGCGGGCGGCCTCGAGTTCGGGCTCGAAGAAGTCGCCCTGCGCCGCCCTTTGCATCATCTCCAGCACGGCGTCGCCCATCTCGGTGGACAGCGCCATCTTGCTGCCCTGCCAGGTGGGCACCGTTCCCTTGTGGCGCGTGGCCTTCTTCACGTAAGCCGCCATGTCGCGCACACGGACGAACTCGAGGAGCTTGCCGGCGAAGAAGAAGCAGTCGCCCTTGCGCAGCCGCGCGATGAAGCCTTCCTCGATGGTGCCGATGTTGGCCCCGCTCATGTACTTCACCTGCATGGACGCGTCGCTGACGATGGTGCCTATGCCCAGGCGATGGCGCTTGGCGATGCCACGGTCCACGACGCGGTAGACGCCGTCTTCATCCGCCTTGACGCGGTGATAGTCGGGGTACGCCGTGAGGCTTTCGCCACCGCGCTCGCAAAAAGCCAGCGCCCAGTCGAACTCCTCGCGCGTGAGCCCGCGGTAGGCCCACGCCGTCCGGACTTCCTCGAACAATTCCTGCGCGCGGAAGCCGCCGCCCAGGGCGATGGTGACCAAGTGCTGGACCAGCACGTCCAGCGGCTTGTCGGGAGAACAGCGCTCCTCGATGTGGCCGGCCTGCGCCGCGCGCCGGGCCGCCGCAGCCTCGATGATCTCCATCGTGTTGGTGGGCACCAGCGTCAGGCGGCTCGCGCGCCCGGGCGCGTGGCCGCTGCGGCCGGCGCGCTGCATCATCCGGGCGACGCCTTTGGCCGAGCCGATCTGCAGCACCCGTTCCACGGGGAGAAAGTCCACGCCCAGGTCCAGCGAAGAGGTCGCGACCACGGCCCGCAGACTGCCTTCCTTCAAGCCTTGCTCGACCCACTCGCGCGTGGCCTTGTCCATCGAGCCATGATGCAGTGCGATCTCGCCCGCCCACTCGGGCTTGGCCTCCAGCAGCAGCTGGTACCAGATCTCCGCCTGCGAGCGCACATTGGTGAAGACCAGGGTAGTCCCCGATTTCGCGATCTCGTCCACCACCGGTTGCTGCATGCGCGCGCCCAGGTGGCCGGCCCAGGAATACTTGCCCGGATCGGGCGGTATCAGGGTGTCGATGATGAGGTTCTTGTCGATGCGGCCGCGGACCAGGGCCGGCGGCGGTGTCGATGGCGCGTTCAGTCCGGGACAACAGAGGACCTCCATCGCCTCCTGCAGATTGCCCAGCGTCGCGCTCAGGCCCCACACCACCACGCGCGGATTGAACCGCCACAGCCTGGCCAGCGCCAGCTGCGTCTGCACGCCGCGCTTGCTGCCGATCAGCTCGTGCCACTCGTCCACCACCACGTACTCCACGCTTTGCAGCTCTTCGCGCGCGTTCTCGCGCGTGAGCATCAGGCTCAGGGATTCGGGTGTCGTCACCAGCGCGGTGGGAAAACGCCGGTCCTGCCGCGCCCGCTCGGCGCTGGGCGTGTCACCGGTGCGCTGGCCGATGGTCCATTCGGAGGCGAGGTCGCGCAGCGGCTCGGCCAGCGCCCGTGTGGTGTCGGATGCCAGCGCGCGCATGGGCGTGAGCCACAGCGCCCGCAGCGGCTGCGCGCCGCGCGCAGGCAGATGCCGGCGCAGCAGCTGGTCGAGCATGCCGAGCCAGACGGCGTAGGTCTTGCCGGACCCCGTAGTGGCATGCAGCATCCCGCTGCGGCCCTCGGCCACCGCGCGCCAGACCTCGCGCTGGAAGTCGAAGGCCTGCCAGCCACGCGCGTCCAGCCAGCCCTCGGCCGAAGCTCTTGCGATTGCGTCCATGCCTAGCCCATGGCTGCCGCCGTCCGGCCGCCGCGGCGCCGATCGGCCTTGGGCAGTTCGGCTTTTGCGACGAGTTGCTCGGCGCGAGCCCGGCCTTG
This sequence comes from Caenimonas soli, assembly GCF_013155545.1. Lineage (GTDB taxonomy): Bacteria > Pseudomonadota > Gammaproteobacteria > Burkholderiales > Burkholderiaceae_C > Ramlibacter > Ramlibacter soli. The sequence continues at coordinate 203,464 of NZ_JABJVV010000009.1, forward strand.
CGGGGTGAGCGACAGCGCAACCTGGCGCCGGTCGCCCGGCAAGGCCTGGCGTTTGATCATTTTCTTGGCGGCCAACGAGGTGATGGCGCGCGAGGTGCGCGCCCGGTCGAGCTGGGCCCTGGCAGCCAGCTGGGACGACAGCAGGCCTTCGTCCTGCGCGAGCAGCGCCAACACTCGCCATTCCCGCCGCGTGATCCCGAACCGGCCTTCGCACAGACGGATGACCATGCTGCCGGCCGTCCCGAGCAGATGGCTCAGCCGATAGAGCAGCAGGTCATCCAGGGCCGAGGGAGCGGCGAGGCGCGCGGGGGCGGTCATAGGGTTTACCGAGGGAATAATTGATTAGAACAATCAGTTGTCCACAGTCTAAAGTGCTGTGGACGGTGGCGCACCTCGCCACGATGGAGACAGCATGGCATCGAGATTTTCATTCGCAGCAATGTTGCTGGCCGCGGCATGCGCGACGGTAGGGGCGCCGGTGGCGGCACAGGACAAGCCGCCGCTGCGCATCCTGGTGGGCTTCCCGCCAGGCGGTTCTGCCGACGTCCTGGCGCGCCTCATCGGCGACGCCATCCGCGACGACTTCAGCCAGGTGACCGTGGAAAACAAGCCCGGCGCCGGCGGGCGCATCGCCCTGGCGGCGGTGAAGTCAGCCAAACCCGATGGCCAGACGGTGATCATCCTGCCCAGTGGGCCCATGGTCCTGTACCCGCACGTGTACAAGAAGCTGGAGTACGACGCAGTCAAGGACTTCACGCCCATCTCGCAGATCGCCCGCTTCCAGTTCGGCGTGGTGTCGGGGCCGGCGACCAACGTGAAGACGGTGGCGGAGATGCTGGCCAAGTCGAAAGCCGATCCCAAGAGCGCCACTTACGGCTCGCCCGGCCTGGGCACGCTGCCGCACTTCATGGGCGTGCTGATGGAGCAAAGCTCGGGCGTGCCATTGACGCACGTGCCGTTCCAGGGCGGGGCGCCGGCCAATACGGCCCTGGTGGGCGGGCACATCGGCTACAAGTTCGACGTGGTCTCCGAGACCACCGAACTGCACCGCAACGGCAAGGTGCGCATCATCGCCGTGACCGGGGCCACTCGGGATCCCCAGGTGCCGGAAGTGCCGACCCTGAAGGAGTCGGGCGTCGACATGGAAGCGACGGCCTGGTTCGCGATGTACGGTCCCGCCGGTATGGCCAGGGACGTGGTGGCGAAGCTGGAACGCGCCGTGAGCACCGCAGTGAAAAACCCTGCCATGCAGGAACGTATGCTCAAGCTTGGCTACGAAGCCATAGGATCGACCTCGGCCGAACTGGCGGCCGCCCAGCGGGCCGACCTGGCGCGCTGGGAAAAACCCATCAAGGCCACGGGAGTGAGCCTCGACTGAAGGAGAACATGGTGTTGGCAAACTTCCTTTGCACGGTCGGCGTCGCCCTGGCGGCTTGCGTCCCGCTTGGGGCGCTCGCGCAGTCTGCGCCCGCTTATCCGACCAAGCCGGTGAAGTTCATCAACAGCTTCCCGCCCGGCGGGCCCTCCGACACACTGGCGCGCTCGATCGCCGACGTGCTGCAGGCCGCCTTCAAGCAGCCCGTCATCGTGGAGAACAAGGCCGGCGCCAGCGGCAACATCGGCGCCGACCTGGTGGCCAAGAGTCCCGCCGACGGCTACACCGTGCTGGTGGGCGTCGACACCACGCTGACAGTGAACCCGCATATCTACAAAGGCATGCCCTTCAAGCCGGCGGACCTCAAGCCCATCATGGTGATGGCTTCCTCCGGCCTGCTGATCGGCGTCAACCCCGCAACCGGATTCAAGACACTCAATGACCTGGTGGCCGCCGGCAAGACCAAGGGCGTGAGCTTCAGTTCGGCCGGTAGCGGCAGCCCCGGGCACCTGGCGGCCGCGGTGTTCACCGAGGCGACCGGCGTGAAGATCAATCACATACCGTACAAGGGCAACACACCGGCGGTCACCGCGGTCCTGGCCGCCGAGGTCGACGGCGGCGTGCTGGCGACACCGGGCATGCTGCCCCATGTGAAGGCCGGCAAGATCACGCCGCTGGCCGTCACCAGCCGGCAGCGCTCGAAGCTGGCGCCCGAGATCCCGACGGTGGCGGAAGCCGGACTGAAGAAGCTTGAGCAGGAAGTGCTGTATGGCGCCTGGGTTCCCGCTGCCACACCCGAGCCGGTAGTGCAGGCATTGCAGCGCGCTTTCGCCGATGCGCTGTCGCGGCCCGAGCTGCAGGCGCGCATGACCAGCCTGGACCTGCAGTACGAGGGCTTGACCGGCGCCGCGGCGGCCAAGCGCCTGTCCAATTTGTCCGAGCACTACGGCCGGGTGATCAAGGCCACCGGCATGAAGGTCGAATGAAGCGCCCCAACATCATCTTCATCGTCGCCGACGATCTGGGCTTCGCCGATCTGGGCTGCTACGGCGGCCGGGCGCCCGTGTCGCCGGTGCTGGACGGCCTGGCGGCGTACGGCCTGAAGTTCACGCAGGGCTATGCCAACTCCCCCGTTTGCTCGCCGACCCGCTTCGCACTGATGACGGCGCGCTACCAGTACCGGCTGCGCGGCGCCGCCGAGGAGCCCATCAACAGCAAGAGCCGCGGCAGCACCACGCTGGGCCTGCCGCCCGAACATCCGACCCTGCCCTCCTTGCTCAAGGACGGCGGCTACCGCACCGCGCTCATCGGCAAGTGGCACCTGGGCTACCCGCCTTCGTTCGGGCCGTTGCGCTCGGGCTATGAGGAATTCTTCGGGCCGATGTCGGGCGGCGTGGACTACTTCACGCATTGTTCATCCACGGGCGCGCACGACCTGTGGTTCGGCGAAGAAGAGAAAAAGGAAGAGGGTTACCTCACCGATCTGATCTCGCGCCGCGCCGTGGACTACGTCGAGCGCATGGCCGGCCAGGACGCGCCCTTCTTTCTCAGCCTGCACTACACCGCGCCGCATTGGCCCTGGGAAACGCGCGACGACGAAGCCCTGGCGCAAGAGGTGAAGGACAACCTGTTCCACCTGCACGGCGGCAACATCCACAGCTACCGCCGGATGATCCACCACATGGACGAGGGCATAGGCTGGATCATGGAGGCGCTGCGCAAGCAGGGACTGGCCGATGACACGCTGGTGGTCTTCACCAGCGACAACGGCGGCGAGCGCTTCTCCGACAACTGGCCCCTGGTGGGCGGCAAGATGGACCTGACCGAGGGCGGCATCCGCGTGCCCTGGATCGCGCACTGGCCGGCCGTGATCGAGCCCGGCGGCGTCACCGAACAGCATTGCATGACCATGGACTGGTCGGCCACGATGCTCGCGGCCGCGGGCGCGCAGGCCCACCCCGACTTTCCGCTCGACGGCGTTTCGCTCCTGCCGGTGCTGCACCAGGCGGGCCAGCGCTTCCCGCGCCCCCTGCACTGGCGCATGAACCACCGGGGCCAGCGCGCGCTGCGCGACGGCGACTGGAAATACCTGCGAGTCGATGGCAACGACTACCTGTTCAACATCCCCGCCGACGAACGCGAACGCGCCAACCTGGCGGCGCGTGAGCCGCAGCGGCTGGCGGCGCTGCGCGGCGCCTGGGAGCAATGGAACGCCACCATGCCGCCGATCCCGGCGGACGCCACCGTGAGTCTGGGCTATTCGGCCAAGGACATGCCCCAGCGATGAGCGTGTCGCACACGGGCATACTCGACGCATGAGTGCACTGTCCCGCTGGCTGCCCTTCCTGAACTGGCCGCGTCCCGATGCCAACCTGCTGCGCGGTGAACTCGCCGCCAGCTTCACGGTGGCGGTGGTGATGATTCCCCAATCGGTCGCCTACGCAGGGCTGGCGGGCATGCCGCTGGTGACGGGGCTCTATGCCACCTTCCTGCCGGCCCTGGTGGCCGTTTTGTTCAGCAGTTCGACGCGGCTGTCGGTGGGCCCGTCGGCCCTCACCAGCGTGCTGGTCGGCGCTTCGTTGGTGGGGTTGGCCGAACCGGGCAGCGCCCAGTGGGTGGCACTGGCCGCCTGGCTGGCGCTTCTGTCGGGCGCGATCCAGCTTGGCCTCGGCGCGGCGCGCGCGGCCTGGGTGCTCAACCTGGTGAGCTCGCCCGTGCTGGCGGGCTTCAGCCAAGCCGCCGCGTTGCTGATCATCGCCTCGCAAGTCCCCGCCCTGGTCGGTTTGAAAGGCCCGCTGTCCAGCCTGTGGCAGTCCCCGCAAGTGGACCTGGTGGCGCTGGGCTACGGCGCCGCCAGCGTGTTGCTGTTCGTTCTGGGCAAGCGCTACCTGCCCAAATTGCCGGTGGTGCTGCTGGTCGTCGGCGCCGCGGCCATCATCAGCAAATGGAGCGGCTACTCGGTTCATGGCGCCGTCATCGGGACACTTCCCGTGGGCCTGCCGCAGTTCTACTGGCCGGGCCTGCCGGACTGGGGCGTGCTGGCCACCTTGCTGGCACCGGCCCTCGTCATCGCCCTGGTGAGTTCACTGGAAATGGCGGCCAGCGCCAAGATCGAAAGCCAACGCGATCGCAAGCGCTGGGATGCCAGCCAGGATCTGGTGGGCCAGGGGCTGGGCAAGCTCACGGCCGCCTTGTCCGGCAGTTTCCCGACCAGCACCTCGTTTTCCCGCTCGGCGATCACGCTGTATTCGGGCGCCCGCACCGGCTGGGCCACCGTGTGTTCAACCGTGGTCGTGTTGCTGGTGCTGCTGTTCCTCACCCCGGCTCTCTACCATGTGCCCCGCGCCGTGCTGGCGGCGGTGGTCATCACCGCGGTGGTAGGGCTCTTCAGGCCGCAGACGCTGGTGCGGCTGTGGCGCATCGACCGCGTGGAGGCGGTCACCGGCCTGGTGACCTTCGGCGTCACCATTCTCACGGCACCCAGAATCTACTGGGGCGTGCTGACGGGCGTGGTGATGGGCCTGGCGCACTTCCTCTATCTCCGCTTGCACCCGCGCATCATCGAAGTCGGCCTGCATCCCGACGGCAGCCTGCGCGACCGGCACCTCTGGCGGCTGCCGCCGCTGGCCCCGCATGTCTATGCGCTGCGGATGGACGACGAGCTCGACTTCGCCTCGGCCAGTGCCTTCGAGCGCGCCGTCGTCGAACACCTGGCAACGCATGGCGACGTGCGCCACGTTTGCCTGTTCGCGCACCCCATCAACCGGGTCGACGCCACGGGTGTCGAAGTGTTCGGCCAGTTGCGCAGGACGCTGGCGGACCGCGGCATCCAGCTTCACATCAGCGGCATCAAGCTGCCGGTCGAGCGCGTGCTGCGCAAAGCTGGCGTGCTGGATGACAGCCCGCTGCTGCACATGTACCGCACCGATGCGGAAACGCTGCTGGCCTTCGGCCGGCTCAGTCCGTAGGGTTACGCGCTGATGATCCAGCCCTCGAGCGGGTCCAGGTGTTCGGGCAGGCCGTAGCGTGGCGCGCCATGCCGGTACGCCCAAGCCGCCTGCACCAGGCACAGCACCGCGTCGAGGCTGTCGCCGCTGGCATCGTGCACCAGCGCATCGCGCTGCGGGTTGGTCAGCTTCAGGCGCAGCTCCAGCCGGGTCTGGCCGATCTCCAGGGTGGTGAGCAGGTCCTTGCGCGCGATCAGGCGATCGGGCGTCTGCTTGGCACGCTCGTCGCTCTTGTAGCTGCGCTTGCCGATCAACTCGCGCGCCAGCAGGCCCGGATAGGCTTCCAGCGCCACGCGGTTCGGATCGCCCTCATGCAGCCCCGGGATGTGGACACCGGCCGCCAGCAGCAGGGGCAGCGCCGCATGCAGCATGTAGGCCACCGGAGGATTGACCCACTTCATCGACGGGCTGGAGCCTGCCAGCTTGTCGAATGCGCGATGGGCAAACTTGGCGCCGGCCGGCCGGGCGTCGCAAAACGCGGCGAAGGTGGTACGGATATCGGCGCGGCTCAAGCCCGCGTAGTGCTCGATGCATTCGCGCCATTGCGCCGGCCAGCCCAGGTGTTCGATCAGTTCGCGCGGCAGGCCGAACGGGAAGTCGAAGCCGCCCACCCATTCGCGCGGCTGCGCCAGCCACTGCGCAAAGCCTTCCAGCGTGTCTATCTTTTCGAGTTTGCCGAGCACGACGCGGGAGCCGGCCAGGGAACCCACGGCCATCACGATGGGCTTGCGGCGGGTCGGGCTGCTGGAGAAATCGCAGCCGACCAGCGACATCGAAGGGCTCAGCCGTCCGCCCGGGTGGTCACACCCGTCCACATATCGCGGCGGTGGCCATCAGGTCTTCGAGCAATGCGAGCGAGACCTTGCCCGAAACGGCGTACGGGTCGAGCTCGGGCTTTTCGGAGTACTTCAGCAGCAACGAATGGTTGAGCTTGGAGAGGTTGACCTGCCCCATGCTCCAGCCGCCGAAGCGCCGCTCGAAAATCTCTTCGTAGTGCAGCAGGGCGACGTCCTTGTGGCGCGCGTCGCGCTGGATGTGCCCGAACAGTTCGCTCACCTGCATGCGGCCGCCTTCGATGGCCTGCAGGAAGATCCCGCCGCCGTAGCAGAGGATGCCGGTGATGCCGCTGACGGGATTGTGCTGGCGCGACTGCGACAGGATGGCTTCGATCGCTTCCGGGCTGGGGTCCACCGCCCGGCTGGCGTAGAGAAGTCGGACCAACATGATCAGTTCCTCCCTGGGATAAGGGCCAGGAATTCGCGCCGCAGCGCGGAATCCTTGAGGAATACGCCACGCATGACCGAGTTGATCATCTTGGCGTCCATGTCTTTCACGCCACGCCAGGCCATGCAGTAGTGGCTGGCCTCCATGACGATGGCCAGGCCGTCCGGCTGGGTTTTTTCCATGATCAGGTCGGCCAGTTGCACCACGGCCTCTTCCTGGATCTGCGGGCGGCCCATCACCCACTCGGCCAGCCGCGCGTACTTGGACAGGCCGATCACGTTGGTGTGCTCGTTGGGCATGATGCCGATCCAGACCTTGCCGATCACCGGGCAGAAATGGTGGCTGCAGGCGCTGCGCACCGTGATCGGGCCCACGATCATCAGCTCGTTCAGGTGTTCGGCGTTCGGGAACTCGGTGATGGCGGGTTGCTTGACGTAGCGGCCCCTGAACACCTCCAGGAGGTACATCTTCGCGACGCGGCGGGCCGTGTCACTGGTGTTGTGGTCGCTGGCCGTGTCGATGACCATGCTGTCGAGCACGCCTTGCATCTTGACCTCGACCTCGTCCAGCAGCTGCTCCAGCTCGCCGGGTTCGATGAAGGCGGCGATGTTGTCGTTAGAATGGAAGCGCTTGCGCGCCGCCTCGACGCGCTCGCGAATCTTCACCGACACGGGTATACCGACATCGCTGGTTGCATCCATGGAGTCTTGGGCTTTCATGAGCATGCTAAATGGTAACACCGCCCGCTTTCGCCCGGTAGCCAAAGGTTTTTGAGGTTTGGCCTTTCCAGGCTTGGTGCAGTCGCTATAACTTCAATAGCACTTCCAGGTCCTGTAGGGTGTTGGCCTCGTGCAGCGGCTTGTCGAAGCGGATTCGCAGCATCCGGGGAAACCGGACGGCGATGCCGCTCTTGTGGCGGGGGCTGCGGTTGATGCCCTCGAAACCCAGCTCGAACACCAGGGAAGGCTTGACGCTGCGCACCGGCCCGAACTTTTCCAGCGTGGTCCTGCGGATGATGGCATCGACCTGCCGGAACTCCTCGTCCGTCAGGCCCGAATAGGCTTTGGCGAAGGCCACCAGCTGAAGCGCGCCCGGCTGCGGCGGCTGCCGCTCGGCGATGGCCTCCAGGACGGCGTCGGCCTCTTCCTTGTTTTCCGGCCGCCGGTTCCACACCGCGAAGGTGTAGTCGGTGTACACGGAAGCCCGGCGCCCGTGGCCGGCCTGGGCGTAGACCAGCACGCAGTCGATCGTCATCGGATCGATCTTCCACTTCCACCACAGCCCCTCGGCCTTGGTGCGGCCGGTGCCGTAGGCGGCGTCCAGGCGCTTGAGCATGAAGCCCTCGACGCCCAGCTCGCGCGAGCGCTGGCGCTGCGTCGCGAAATCCAGCCACGACGAATGCGTTTCTATTGGCGAGACCTTGAAGCCCGTGCCCTGCAGCAAAGCCTCGAGGCGGGAACGCCGCTCGCGCTGGGGCAGGCCGCGGATGTCCTGCCGCTCCTGCTCCAGCAGGTCGTAGGCCATGAAGGTGACCGGCGCATCGGCCAGCACCTTCTTGGTGAGCGTCTTGCGCCCGATGCGCTGCTGCAGCAGGGCGAACGGCGCCGGCCCGTCCCGCCACACCATGATCTCGCCATCCAGCACCGTGCCATCGGGCAGCGGCTGGGCCAGCGCCACGATCTCGGGGAAGCGCTCAGTCACCAGTTCCTCGCCGCGCGACCATAGCCATACCTTGCCGGAGCGCTTGACGATCTGGCCCCGGATGCCGTCGTATTTCCATTCCACCTGCCAGTCGCTCACCGGCCCGAGCTTGGCGGTGAACACTTCGGGCGGCGCATCGAGCTGATGCGCCAGGAAGAACGGATAGGGCTGGCCTTCGTCGAGGGGCGCCCCGCCCTCGTCCTCCTTGGCGATGAGCGCCTGGAAGCGCTCGACCGACGGCAGCACCTTCCCATCGGTGTAGCCCATCATCCGCTGGGCCACGCGCTTGGCGTCGATGCCGCTGTGCGCGGCCAATGCCCTTTGCACCAGCAGCTTGCTGACGCCAACACGGAAGCCCCCGCCCACCAGCTTGGTCAGCAGGAAGCGGCCCTGGTCGTCGAGTTCGCGCCAATACGACTTCACACGAGCAGCGATCTCCGGCTCGCTCAAGCCGCGCAGCGGCAGCAGCCGGTCTTCGATCCAGTCCGCCAGGCCCACGTCGGAGGGCTCGCCTTCGCGCGGCAGGACATGGGCAATGGTCTCGGCCAGGTCGCCGACAGCCTGATAGGACTCGTCGAACAGCCAAGGCGGAATTTGCGCGACCTCGCAGGCCAGCAGCGCCAGGCTGGCCATGGAAACCACTTGGCGCGGCTTGCCGCCGGAGAGAAAGTAAACGGCCCAGGCCGCGTCCCGGGCCGGCGCCTGCCCGAAGTAGCGCTGCAGGGCTTCGACCTTGGCGTTGGTCGAAGTGGTCGCGTCCAGTTCGGCGAACAGGCGGGAGAAGCGTTTCATGTCGAGGTGGGTGCCTCCACATCCGCCTCGACCAGATCATCGCCGTACTCGGTATCGAACGCCTCCGCCTGCAAGCCCTGCTCGCCCAGATAGCGAACCATGACGGGAACACTGCCATGCGTGACGATGATGCGTTGCGCGCCGGTGGCGGCGATGGCGCCCATGAGGCCCGGCCAGTCGGCGTGGTCTGACAGCACGAAGCCGCGGTCGTAGCCGCCGCGCCGCCGTGCGCCGCGCAACTGCATCCAGCCGCTGGCGAATGCAGTTTGCGCATCGCCGAAGCGGCGCATCCACGGGCTGGCAGCTGCGCTGGGCGGGCAGATGACGAGCGCCCGCTTGAGGTCCGCCTTGTCCTTGATGTCGGTGACCATGCGGGTCTCCGGCAATTCGACGCCGGCCGCGCGGTAGGCGCGGTTGAGCGGCTCCACCGCGCCGTGCACGATGATCGGCCCGATGGAAGGGTCCACGCCGCTCAGGATGCGCTGGGCCTTGCCGAAGCTGTAGCAGGTGAGCACGCTGGCGCGGCCGGCGACCACGTTGCGGCCCCACCAGCCATTGATGTCGGCAAAGATTTCCTCGTCCGGGCTCCAGCGGTAGATCGGCAGCCCGAACGTCGACTCGGTGATGAAGACGTTGCATTTCACCGGCTCGAAAGGCGCGCAGGTCTTGTCGGGGGCGACCTTGTAGTCGCCACTCGCCACCCAAACCCGGCCGCCATGCTCCAGGCGCACCTGGGCCGACCCCAGCACGTGGCCGGCGGGATGCAGCGAGAGCCCTATGCCGTTGTGGACGATGCGTTCTCCGTAGGGCAAGGTTTGCAAATCGATCTCGCCCAGTCGGGTGCGCAGCACACCTTCGGCCTGCTGCGCCGCCAGGTAGTGGCCATTGCCGATGCGGGCGTGATCGGAATGCGCATGGGTGATCACCGCCCGCGCGACCGGCCGCCAGGGGTCGATGTAGAAATCTCCCGGCGGACAGTACAGGCCTTCGGGCCGCTGGACGATCAGGTCTGGCGCCATGCGGGACTGGCCTACAGGTACTTCTGGCCCTGGAACAGGAGGGCCAGCCGCATGAGCGCCATCGCCAGGTACTCCATGGCGCGCTGGCGCAACGGCCGGTTGCCATATTCATCCGCGTTCACCACGCGCCCCGCATGTTGCATCGCTTCGAGCAGCCGGCCGCGCAGCAGCCCGGCAAACCCGGCGTCCTCGACCACGACATTGGCTTCGCGGGCCAGCAACAGGCTCAACGGGTCGAGATTTGACGAACCCACGGTGGCCCAGCGGCCGTCGATCACCGCCACCTTCGCGTGCAGGAAGCTGGGCGAGTACTCATGGATCTGCACGCCGGCCCGTAGCAACGCCCCGTAAACCGGCCGAGCCGCGTAGTACTGCATGAAGTATTCGTAGCGCCCCTGGAGCAGCAACTGCACCTTGACGCCGCGCCGCGCCGCCGTCACCAGCGCTTGCCGCATCCTGCGACCCGGCACGAAGTAGGCATTGGCGATGATGATTTCCTCGCGCGCCCGGCCTATCGCGCGGCGGTAGGCACGGTCTATGCGCGCCCGGTTGCGAACGTTGTCGCGCAAGAGCAGTGCCGCCCGGGCCCGCGGCTGGTCGGGGGCGGGCCTGCCGGCGGCAGCCCGCATGGTGGCCGCCGAGGCACGCAGCGAATCGATGGCGCCAGCCAGCCAGGCCTTGCGAATGTCGCGCATCGCTTGCATGCGCAGCCACAGCTGCGCCATCGCGGCCTGCGCTTCGACGACCAGCGGCCCGGTGATCCGCACGGCAAAATCGAATCGCGGCGCCTGCAGCACCCCATGGTTGGGGTCGTGGAGATCGTCCAGGATGTTGATGCCGCCGCAGAAGGCCACCTGCCCATCGACCACGCACAGCTTGCGATGCAGCCGGCGCCAGTTGCCCGGCCACAGCATCCCCAGTCGCCCCGGCGGCGCATAGACGCGCCAATCGACGCCGGCATTCAGAAAACGTTCGCGCCAAGCCGGCGGCAAGTGCGGGGTGCCAAAGCCATCGGTGAGCACATTCACGCTGACGCCGCGGCGCGCCGCGCGCTCCAATGCATAGGCCACTTCGGTGGCCTGCCCTGTGAAGTCGAAGATATAGGTTTCCAGCCGCACCTCGTGTGTGGCCAGCTCGATCGCATCCACCAACGCGGCAAACAGCTCGCCGCTCCCCTCGAGCAGCCGCAGTTCATGCCCCGCGCGTAGAGTCGAAGCGGCTCGGGCCATCCCTACACCTTGAACTCCGCGATCAGCGGAAGATGGTCGGACATGCGCCACCAGATTCGGCCGCGGGGAATCTCCACGCCCATGGGCTTGAGGCCACGCGCATAGACATAGTCCAGCTGGGTCAAAGGCAGGCGTGACGGATAGGTGTATTGCCGCTCGCCGGTGAAGTCTTTCAGGCCGGCCTCATTCATCGCGCCACGCAACTTGCCGCCCCAGTCGTTGAAGTCGCCCGCCACCACCAAGGCCTCGCGCCGCGGCACTTCGCGCTTGATGTAGCCCGCCACCTGCTGGACCTGGCGTATCCGGCTGCCGGCAATCAGGCCCAGGTGCAGCACGATCACGTGGATGGGCCGGCCGTGGGCGAGCACCTTCACGTGGAGCAGGCCGCGCTGCTCGAACCGGTGATCGGACACGTCCTCGTGCCCGCGCGAGATGACGGGCCATCGCGTCAGCAAGGCGTTGCCGTGCTCGCCGTGCTTGGTGGTGGCGTTGGTCTGGTAGACCGCCTCATAGCCCTCGGGGGCCAGGAACTCCGCCTGCGGCAGCTCGGGCCAGCGGGTGAAGTACTGCTCTTCGCGCCGGTGCAGCTTGCGCACCTCCTGCAGGCAGACGATGTCGGCGTCGAGCTGCTCCACGGCGTGGCCTATGTTGTGGATCTCGAGGCGGCGGGTGAAGCCCACGCCCTGCACGCCTTTGTGGATGTTGTAAGTGGCGACTCGTAATATGCCTGCTCTCATCCGGCAAATTGTGGCAGCAACAGGATCGCCTCGGCGTTGGACGGCGAAAAGCAGGCGTCGGCCGCTTTGCGCCAAGGTAACCACAGGTATCCCGTGTGCTCGCGCGGGTTCAGCGTGACCGGCGTGCCCTCGGGCACGCACAGCCCGAAAACATGTTCGGTGTTGCGGGTGACACCGGGCGCGTAGCGGTGCTGCCAGCGCGGGTAGATGTCATAGATGTTTTCCAGGCCCCAGTCCTGCAAGCCCGTCTCCAGGATCGTGCCGGGGCCGCAGCTGATGCCCGTTTCCTCGAACACCTCGCGCGCGGCGGTCTGCGCCAGGTCCTCGTTCAGGGCATCCTTGCTGCCCGTCACCGACTGCCAGTAATTGGGCGCGTCGGCGCGGTTGATCAACAGCACATCGAGAGCCGGGGTGTAGATCACCACCAGCACCGATTCCGGAATCTTGAAAGGGCGAGACATGGCTGTATTGTCATTGCGGGCTTGACCCGCAATCCATCATGGCACGGCGCAACCTGGATCCCGGGAGCTGAAACCCCGGACTTGATCCGGGGCCGGCATGACAAATCCTTAAGCCGTCTGCGTATTGCGCAGCTTGATGTGCAGCTCGCGCAGCTGCTTCTCGTCCACCGGGCCAGGGGCCTGCGTCAGTAGGTCCTGGGCGCGCTGCGTCTTTGGGAAGGCGATCACGTCGCGCAGGCTTTCGGCGCCCGTCATCAACATGACGAAGCGGTCCAGGCCGATGGCGATGCCGCCGTGCGGGGGCGCGCCGTATTGCAGCGCGTCCAGCAGGAAGCCGAACTTGAGCTGGGCTTCCTCGGCGTCGATCTTGAGCGCGCGGAACACCTTGCTTTGCACGTCTTCGCGATGGATACGCACCGAGCCGCCGCCTAGTTCGATGCCGTTGAGCACGGCGTCGTAAGCCTTGGCGACGCAGCGGCCGGGATCCGTTTCCAGCCAGTCCTCGTGCCCATCCTTGGGCGACGTGAACGGGTGGTGCACGGCGTTCCAGCGCTGGGCATCGTCGTCGAATTCGAACATCGGGAAATCGACCACCCACAGCGGCTTCCATTCGCCTTGCATCAGGCCGTGGGCCTTGCCGAATTCGCTGTGGCCGACCTTGACGCGCAGCGCGCCGATGGCGTCGTTCACGACCTTGGCCTTGTCGGCGCCGAAGAAGATCAGGTCGCCGCTGGCAGCGCCGGTGCGCTTCAGGATTTCGGCGATCGCCGCGTCATGGATGTTCTTGACGATGGGCGACTGCAGGCCCTCGCGACCGCCGGCGATGTCGTTGACCTTGATCCACGCCAGGCCCTTGGCCCCGTAGATCTTGACGAACTCGGTGTAGCCGTCGATCTCGCTGCGGCTCATCTCGCTGCCGCCCGGCACGCGCAACGCCACCACGCGCCCGTCCGGCGAATTGGCCGGGCCCGAGAAGACCTTGAAGTCGACGTCCTTCATCACGTCGGTGAGTTCGGTGAACTCGAGCTGGACGCGCAGGTCGGGCTTGTCCGAGCCGTACAGGCGCATCGCCTCGGTGTGCGTCATCACCGGGAAGGCGGGCATGTCGACGCCGATCACGTTCTTGAATGTGCTGCGGATCATCCCCTCGAACATCGTGCGGATCTCCTCCTCGTCCAGGAAGGAGGTTTCCACGTCGATCTGGGTGAATTCGGGCTGGCGGTCGGCGCGCAGGTCTTCGTCGCGGAAGCACTTGGTGATCTGGTAGTAGCGGTCGTAGCCGGCCACCATCAGCAGCTGCTTGAACAGCTGCGGGGACTGCGGCAGCGCGAAGAACATGCCGTCGTGCACGCGGCTGGGCACCAGGTAGTCGCGCGCGCCCTCGGGCGTGCTCTTCGTGAGCATCGGCGTCTCGATGTCGATGAAACCGTTGGCGTCGAGGAACTTGCGCACCTCCATCGTCACCTTGTAACGCAGCATCAGGTTGTTCTGCATGTACGGGCGACGCAGGTCCAGCACGCGGTGGACCAGGCGGGTCGTTTCCGACAGGTTTTCGTCGTCCAGCTGGAACGGGGGCGTCACCGAAGGATTGAGCACCGTCAGCTCATGGCACAGAATCTCGATCTTGCCGCTCTTCAGGTGGTCATTGGTCGTTCCCGCGGGACGTGCGCGCACCAGGCCCTTGACCTGGACGCAGAACTCGTTGCGCAGGCCCTCGGCCACCTTGAACGTCTCGGCGCGATCCGGGTCGCATACGACCTGAACATAGCCTTCGCGGTCACGCAGGTCCACGAAGATCACCCCGCCATGGTCGCGCCGGCGGTTGACCCAGCCGCAGAGGGTGATGGTCTGGCCCAGCAGGGCTTCGGTGACGAGACCGCAATAGGTCGTACGCATTTTCTGGGAAGACATGGGGAGAACCTTTATGGAAGGACGGGCCGCCAAAGGCGCGGCTCGTTATCCTCTGTTACTGGCTGACGGCGCGACGACGCCCATGGAGATGACGTACTTGAGCGCCTCGTCGACGCTCATTTTCAACTCCACGCAATCGCTCTTGCGCAGCATCACGAAGTAGCCGCCCGTGGGGTTGGGCGTGGTGGGCACGTAGACGCTGAGATAGTCGCCCACGAGGTAGTTGGCGACGTCGCCGCCGGGCGTGCCCGTGACGAAGCCGATGGTCCAGACGTCGGGCCGCGGCCACTGCACGAGTACGGCCGTGCGGAACGCGTTGCCGCTTTCCGAGAACAGCGTGTCGGACACCTGCTTGACGCTGGAATAGATGGAGCGAACGACCGGGATGCGGCTGACCGCCTGGTCGCCCCAGTTGACGAGCTTCTTGCCCACGAAATTGCTGACCACCGCGCCGACCAGCAGCAGGATGCCCAGCGTGAGCAGCACGCCGAAACCCGGGATGTGGACGCCGATCAGGCGGTCGGGGTGCCAGGCCTCGGGCAGGATCAGCAGCGTGCGATCCAGCGTGCCGATGATCCATTGCAGGACGGCGATCGTGATCGCGACCGGAACGATGACCAGCAGTCCCGACACGAGCCATTTGCGCAGAGCGAGCATGGCGTCCTTAGTGGCTGGCGCAGGCACTGCGGCGACCGCCGGCCGAAGCCGAGGGCCCGCCGGGCTTGGCCGCAGGTGTGCTGGTGTCGGAAGGCTTGGATGCCCCATCGGCCGGCTTTGCGGGCTCGGCGGTCTTGCCGGCCTCGGTCGTCTTGCCGGCCTCGGTCGTCTTGCCGGCTTCGGTCGTCTTGCCGGCTTCGGCGGGCTTGGCGCCGTCGGCAGCGGGGGTCGCAGGAGCGGCGCCGGAACCACGGAAATCGGTCGCGTACCAGCCCGAGCCCTTGAGCTGGAAGCCGGCGGCGGTCAGCTGCTTGCTGAATGTCGAAGCGCCGCAGGCCGGGCAAACCGTGAGCGGCGCGTCCGAGATTTTTTGCAGCGCGTCCTTGGCATGGCCGCAGGAGCCGCATTTGTACGCATAGATGGGCATTGGCGCTAACGGAGGTAATTGAGGTGCAAAGCCTTCAATTATAGGCGGGGGCTCAGACTCAACCCTGGCCCGCCTTATGTCCTCACTGGGGCGTCAAGCCCGCCATGGCCTTGCGCGGCTCCTGGCGGTTCCGCAGCATCTGGGGCGCCAGTGATCCCGCGACCATGCCGGCGAAGGCGGCAATCAGGCCGGCCAGCTGGCCCGGGAACGCCTTGCTCAGCTCCTCGCCGCCCACTTGCGGGAAGAACATCACCCAAACCGCGATCCCGGCTGCGACCGAGACGATGGCGCCCTGGGTGGTGGCGCGCTTCCAGTACAGGCCCATCACCAGCGGCACGAAGGCGGCGACCAGGGTGACCTGGTAGGCGGTGGACACCAGGTCGTAGATGGAGGTGCCCTTCATGGCGATGGCATAGGCCAGCACGACGCCGGTAAAGGCCACGATGGTCAGGCGCATGGCCAGCAGCTGCTGCCGGTCGGTCATGCCGGGGCGCAGGTTCTTCAGGATGTTCTCGACGAAGCTCGTCGAGGGCGCCAGCAGGGTGGCCGAGGAGGTGCTCTTGATGGCCGACAGCAGCGCGCCGAAGAACAGGATTTGCATCACCAGGGGCATCTTGGTCAGCACGAACGTCGGCAGCAGGCGCTGGTAATCGTTCTTGGCCAGCTCCATCGCGCCGTCGCCCATGACCACCACGGCGCTGGCAACGATGAACATGGGCACGAAGGCGAACAGGATGTAGCTCACCCCGCCGATGACCGCGCCGTTGCGCGCCGTGTCGGCGCTCTTGGCGGACATCACGCGCTGGAAGACGTCCTGCTGGGGGATGGAGCCCAGCATCATGGTCAGCCCGGCCGCGATGAAAAACGCGATCTCGGTGAAGCTGGGTTGAGGGAAGAAGTTGAGCAGGTTCTGCGAGGTAACCATCGAGATCACCTGGCCCGAACCGCCCGCCAGGTCGCTGGCGAAAACAGCGATGACGGACATGCCGATCACCAACACGATCATCTGGATGAAGTCGGTCCAGGCCACGGCCAGGAAGCCGCCGATGACCACATACACCAGCACCGCCATGGTGCCGACGATCATGCCGGTGGTTTCGGACATCGCGCCATTGGTGAGCACCGAGAAGACCAGGCCGAGCGCCGTGATCTGCGCCGCCACCCAGCCCAGGTAGCTCAGGATGATGGCGACCGAGCAGAACACCTCGATGCCGCGGCCGTAGCGCTGCCGATAGAAATCGCCGATGGTCAGCAGGTTCTGCTTGTACAGCTTCGCCGCGAAGAACAGCCCCACCAGCACCAGGCAGGTGCCGGCGCCGAACGGGTCCTCCACGACGGCGTTCAGGCCGCCCTGCACGAACTTGGCCGGGATCCCCATCACGGTTTCGGCGCCGAACCAGGTCGCGAAGGTGGTCGTGACCACCATGATCAGGGGCAGGCGCCGGCCGGCAATGGCAAAGTCAGCCGTGTTCTTGATGCGGGTGCCGGCCCAGACGCCGAGGGCCAGGGTCCCCAGCAGGTACAGGACGACAAACGAGATCAGCGTGTAGTTCATCGACGGCCCTCCAGCCAGCTCTTCCTGTCGAAATTATGCCCGAGGCTGAGGCGCATTCAGAAGAAGCGCACTCGCACCACGATCTGCATGACGATCAATCCCAAGGCAAATCCGATACCGCCGTAGATAAGACTTTGCAGCAGCCGGTTGGTTCTTTTCTGCTCAGCCAGCAGTTCCAGCAGCTCGCGCCGGTCGTCCGCCGGTTTTTGCTGCAGGAACTGGTACAAGAGCCGCGGCAGCTCGGGCAGCAGCTTGGCGTAGCGCGGCGCCTGGTCGCGCAGTTCGTCCATCAGCTTTTGCGGGCCGACCTGTTCGAGCATCCACTTTTCCAGGAACGGCTTGGCGGTGTTCCACAGGTCCAGATCCGGGTCGAGCTGGCGGCCCAGGCCCTCGATGTTCAGCAGCGTCTTTTGCAGCAGCACCAGCTGGGGCTGGATCTCGACCTGGAAGCGCCGCGAGGTCTGGAACAGGCGCATCAGCAGCATGCCCAGCGAAATCTCCTTGAGCGGGCGGTCGAAATACGGCTCACAGACCGAGCGCACCGCCGCTTCGAGTTCGTCCACGCGCGTGTCGGGGGGCACCCAGCCCGACTCGATGTGCAGCTGTGCCACCCGCTTGTAGTCGCGCCGGAAGAACGCCGTGAAGTTCTGCGCCAGGTATTCCTTGTCGTGCTCGGTCAGCGTGCCCACGATGCCGAAGTCCAGCGAGATATAGCGCCCGAAGGTTGCGGGCTCGATGCTGACCTGGATGTTGCCGGGATGCATGTCCGCGTGGAAAAAGCCGTCGCGAAACACCTGGGTGAAGAAGATGGTGACGCCGTCGCGCGCCAGCTGGCGGATATCGACGCCGGCCTGCCGCAGCCGCTCGAACTGGCTGATCGGAACGCCGTTCATGCGCTCCATCACGATCACGTCGGGGTGGCAGTAGTCCCAGTGCATTTCGGGAATCAGCACCAGGTTCAGGCCGTCCATGTTGCGGCGCAGCTGCGCGGCGCTGGCGGCCTCGCGCACCAGGTCCAGCTCGTCGTGCAGGTACTTGTCGAATTCGGCGACCACCTCGCGCGGCTTCAGGCGCCGGCCGTCGGCCGACAGCCGCTCCAGCCAGCCCGCCATCATGCGCATCAGGCTCAAGTCTTTCTCGATCACGGGCAGCATGCCCGGGCGCAGCACCTTCACCGCCACGTCGCGCAGGATGCCGCCCTTGTCGATCAGCGTCGCGAAGTGCACTTGCGCGATCGAGGCACTGGCGACCGGCTCGCGCTCGAAGCTGGCGAAGATGGTGTCCACCGGACGGCGGAACGCCCGCTCTATGGTGGCGATGGCAACGCTGGAATCGAAGGGCGGCACGCGGTCCTGCAGCCGCGCGAGTTCGTCGGCCACGTCGGCCGGCAGCAGGTCGCGCCGGGTGGAGAGCACCTGGCCGAACTTCACGAAGATCGGCCCCAGGTGTTCCAGCGCCATGCGCAGGCGCTGGCCGCGCGGCGCCTTCAGGTTGCGGCCGAAGGAAAGGACACGGGCCATCGAACTCAGCCAGGGCCGCTGGAAGCTGTTGAGAACCAGCTCGTCCAGTCCGTAGCGCAACGCCACCCAGACGATGATGACCCCGCGCAGATAGCGCGTCATGCCCCGGCCTGCCCTGAGCCGTTCGAAGCCTTCGGAGCCGGCGACGCCGCCGGCGGCTGGACCGGCGGCTGGGCCGCGAATTCGCGCAGCGCGGTCACCATCCGCCGTCCCACGTCGCCGATGGCGTGTGCGGGGGCGTCGCCGACCAGCCGCGACAGGTCTTCCTCGAGGTCCCAGCGCACGTGCTCCACCAGCCAGTTGATCTCCGCGGCGAACTGCACGTCGCCGGCGATGCGAACCGCCGGCTTGTCGCCCCGCAGCGCGGCCTGGGCCAGCTCCCAGGGCGACTCTTCGGTCACCGTGAGCGTAAGGTCCGGCTGGCCCCCATTCGGGGCGACGTCCAGCAGCCCGGCGGGCGTGGCCATCAGCCGCACGACGAAAACACGCCAGCGTGCCTCGACGACGCGGCCGGCCTGGCGCGCCAGCCGGGCCTGGGCCTCGGACTCCTGCATCAGCACGTGATTGGCGAGCAGCACGAGTCGCCGCTGCACTTCCTCCACCACCCACGCCGGGGGCTGAAGGCTGCTGGTCAGCCTGGAGAACAGGTCGTCCAGAAAAGGAAAAGGGGACTGTGTTGCCATAGTCCCCGATTTTGACCTAAAGGCCGAGCACTACTGGAGCGCCTGCACCCCCGCCACCAGCCAGCCGCTGTGGCCGGCCTTGGGCTTGGTCATGTTCCACACTTCGCGGAACGGGCTGGGCCCGGCGCCCGGCTCCTCGCGGATCATCCCGGAGAACTCCACGCTGGCCATGTAGTCTTGTCCCAAGTCTTCGATACCCAGCAGCTGCGCGTCGAGCATCACCACCTCGGTCTTGTTCGGCTGGCCGCCCAGGTGGCTTTCGCGCTCGTTCAGTTGCGACTTGATCTCGCCCAGCATGTCGTCCGTCATCATCGAGCGCAGGCTCGCGACGTCGGAGCGGTCCCAGGCGTCCTGGAGGGTGACGAAGTTGCGCTTGGCCGCGGCCACGAAGCCTTCGGTGTCGAAGCCCGGGGGCACGCCCCAGTTCTGCGATCCGGCCAAGGCCGCGCCGATCTGCACGCCGGCGCCCTGGCCCTTGCCCGCATCGAACGCCATGGCGTTGCGCTCCCACGGCCGGGCGGAGGCATCGTTGCCCACCTTGTCCGGGCTGTATTGCGGCGGCAGCGTGGGATTGTCGGCGCCGGCCCCCGCCCCCTGGAAGGCGAACGGCCGGTTCGGCGATTGGGCATTGCGGCGCGACCGCATGATCATGCCGATCACGACCATGACGACCATCGCCAGCAAGGCGAACATCAGGAACTGGCCGAAAGCTTCGCCCAGGCCCAGCGAATGCGCCAGCCAGGCCAGGCCCAGGCCCGCGGCCAGGCCGCCGAGCATGGCGCCCCAGGGGCGCTTGGGCGCCGCCGCGGCTGCACCAGGATTGGCGCCGGGCTGCGCGGCAGGCGCGGCCTGGTTCTGTCCCTGGGCGGGCGTGGCAGGCTTGGCCGCCTCGCGTTGCGTCACGTTGCCCGA
Source organism: Caenimonas soli (assembly GCF_013155545.1). Classification (GTDB taxonomy): domain Bacteria; phylum Pseudomonadota; class Gammaproteobacteria; order Burkholderiales; family Burkholderiaceae_C; genus Ramlibacter; species Ramlibacter soli. Next base: position 223,674 of record NZ_JABJVV010000009.1, read on the forward strand.
TTGGCGTCCGACCGAGCCGCCACCCCCGAGGCGGCGGGCCGCCTCGGATTCGAAACTCGCGAAAGCCAGCACCGCCACCAGTGCCCATGACCAAATTCTCATACTCATATTGCCTCCATAAGGCGAAGCCGCCTCAACACTTGATTCCAACATGCAATGCCACTACGCCGCCTGTCAAATTGTGATAGTCCACATGGCCGAAACCCCTTTGCTTCATGAGGGTCTTCAGCTCTTCCTGGCCGGGGTGCATCCGAATCGACTCGGCCAGGTAGCGGTAACTGTCGCTATCGCCGGCCACCAGCCTGCCGAGTTGCGGCAGGATCTTGAATGAATACCAGTCGTAGGCCTTCTCCAACGGCTTGGCGACCTTGGAAAACTCCAGCACCAGCAGCTTGCCACCGGGCTTGAGCACCCGGTTCATCTCCGCGAGGGCGCCGTCCTTGTGGGTCATGTTGCGCAGGCCGAAGGCCACGCTGACGAGATCGAAGCGGCCATCGGCAAAGGGAAGCTTCTCGGCATCGCAGACCACGGTGGGCAGCGACACGCCGGCGTCGAGGAGCCGGTCGCGCCCGGTGCGCAGCATCGCCTCGTTGATGTCGGTGTGCACCACCTGGCCGGTGGCGCCGGCCTTCTTGGCGAACGCCAGCGCCAGGTCGCCCGTGCCGCCCGCGATATCCAGTACCTGCTGGCCCGGCCGCACGTTCGCCACGAGCACGGTGTAGGCCTTCCAGGCGCGATGCAATCCCATCGACATCAGGTCGTTCATCACGTCGTAGCGCGGCGCGACCGAATCGAACACACCGCGCACGCGGCGGGCCTTCTCTTGCTCGTCGACGGTTTCGAAGCCGAAATGGGTTTTGCTCATGTCGTGACGCTCAATGGCCGCAGGCGTGGCCGGCCTTCTCGGGCATGGGTGCGTCGCGTTCCACGCCCGCTGCTTTCAGCCGGCGCTCGTAGTCGGCCCACAGCTGGGTCTGCTGGGAGCCCAGGAAGTAAAGGTAGTCCCAGGAGAAGATGCCGGTGTCGTGCCCATCGGAGAACGTGGGCTGCACTGCGTAATTGCCCACCGGCTCCAGGCCGGCGAGGTCCACGTTGCGCTTGCCGGTCTGCAGCACTTCCTGGCCCGGGCCATGGCCCTGCACTTCGGCCGACGGGGAATAGATGCGCATGAGTTCGAACGGAATCCGGAACTCGGCGCCGTCGGAAAAAACCACCTCGAGCACGCGCGACTGCCCATGCACGGTCAGGGAGCGCGGAGTGGGACTATCGGAAGTGAGACCGGCCATAGCCGGATTCTAGGCCCTGCCGCGTTAGAAGCGCATCGACAGGTTGACATAGAACCTGTCGTCGCCCTGTTGCGGCGCGGCGGAGTTCAAGGCGAGCGGCACGCGGCTGCCCTTGACCAGGCGCCCATAGTCCAGCGATACGGCGAAAGGCTCCTTGGCAAAGCGCAGGCCCAGGCCGAGGCTGGCCAGACGGTCGCTCGAAGGCCTGTTGAAGCCGTCGGGGCTGTTGTTGCCCAGCCAGCCCGCATCCAGGAAGCCCAGCAGCCGCAGACCCGTTGCCAGTTCGGGGGTGGTGATTTCGAACGAAGCCGAAACACCCTTGTCGCCCGTGATCGGGCGGTCGATGCTGGTGCCGCGCACCGAGCCCACGCCGCCCAGGCCGAATTGCTCGCCCGAGATCAGCACGTCGGGGCTGTACTGGTACTGGCTGCGCGCCGACCAGATCCAGGTTTGCGCGAACGGGGCGGAGTAGCTGAGGCCGCCGCGCAAGGCCTTCCAGTGCACGGTGCTGATGCGCGGATCCTCGTTCTGATAGGACGCGAGGTCGTTGTTGCGGCCGCTGCCGGTATTGAACGCGAGGTCGACGTTGTAGGCCCGCACGGCCGCATCCGATTCGGTGCGTGCCGAATAGCCCAGGGTGATGGGGCGGCTGCGCCGGTCCACGCCGACGACGATGCCGCTGATCTGCGTTGCGTCGAACACCTTGTCTTCGAGGCCGAAGGTCACATAGCTGCGCCGGCCGCCCTGGGGCGCCAGGTACAGGGTGTAGTTCACACCCAGCGTGTGGCCCGCGCCGGTGCTGGTGAAGGTGCCGAAGTTGCCCACCACGTCGGAGCGCGTGTAGCTGGCGCCGATCACGCCGCCCAGGCTGTACAGCGGCACCTTGTACGCCAGGCCCAGCTGCTTGACGTCTTCCGTACGCTCGATCGAGGTGGTGTAGGCGCCGACGAACTGGTGGTCCCGGTTGAACAGGTTGGTGTGGCCGCCCGATACCGTCAGGCGGTCGCGCCCGGACGATTCGGAGCCGGCATTGGACAGGCCCACGGCGAAAGTCCAGGGGCGGCTTTCCTTCACGGTGACGGTGGCCTCGATCTTGTCCGGCTCATCCGCTTCACGCAGGCCCACCTGGATCTGCTTGTTGGGGTTCTCGTTGGCGATGGCCGTCTGGATGGCCAGTGTCTTGAAATTGGGGCTGTGCCCTTCGCGCAACTCGGGCAGGCTACGGCGGATGTTGCCCTCGTCGTAGATGCTGCGCCCGTCCATGTTGACCTTGGCGACCGTGAACTTCACGATGGTCAGCGAAACGGTATCGCCCACTTCCTGCGGCGGCAGGGCCACGCGGTGCAACCCATAGCCCTTGTCGCGCAGCGCGGCTTCGAGGGCCGCGGTGGCCTTCTGCAATGTCTCTATGGTGGCGTCGGCCCGCAGGAAAGGCGCGAGCACGCGGGTGGTCTCGCCGTCACCCAGCGGGTTGTCTCCGGTGACCTTGAAGCCCTTGATGGCAAAAACCGGGGATGGCGCGGCGGCTGCCATGGGGGCGGGGGCAGGCGCGGGAACCGGTGCGGGCGCCTGGGCCAACGCAGGGGCGGTTGCGGCCATCGCCGCCAAAGCCAGCACGCCAAGACGGGCGCGCCCGCCGCTGCGCGAACGGGGCGCACAAAACCCTGTGATCATATTTACCCTCGCCCCTCTTGTATTCAGATCCGGATGAGCAGGAATTCTCTCACTACCTGCACTGGTTGTTCGGCCTCACGCCGGACTCGGCCAGCACGTTCACCAGCAGCGGATTCCTGGCGGTCGGCAGCGGGATGCGGTCGAAGTCGATGAACTTGGGAATGTTCACCGGCCGCTTGGCGTCGCCGGCGTTGCCCGCGAAGCCGGCCTCGCCCTTGCCCAGGTGCAGGATTTCGCCGGCGGTCGCGATCTCGATGTGGCCGTCGCGGACGAACACGAAAAGGCCTTCCTCCGCATCGGAGACGTTGTCGCTGGAAAACAACTTGGGCGGCACGTTGACCGAATCGGGACGCGGACCGTCGATCGCCGGTTGGCTGTCGATGGGCCTGATGCCGCTGGGGGAAATGAACAGGCCCTGCCCCTCCTGCAGCACTTGCAAGGCGGTCTGCCCCGTCGGCGTGACGGCGATGGAGCCCAGCCACGTGAAGAGCGTGAGGCCCGAGCCCGAATCGCCGGCTTCCCCGGCGCAAGCGCCGGTGCAATTGATATCCAGGCCGGTGCCGCGGATGCCGATGGTGGCCGTGGCCGTGCTGAAGCCGACGTTACGGTTGTTGGCCTTGGCGATCAGGCCGGTGAGGGCCCGGACCGAGCCCTTGAGCACGGACACCAGGAAGCGGCCGTCCCCGGCGTTCTGGTCGTCATAGACAAAGTTGTCCACGCGAAAGCGGGTGGTGGACCCCAGCGTGATCCGGGTGTCGTCGCGGAACGCCAGCACGGCCCGCGTGCTGCTGCCGGTTTCGATCAGGTCGCCCGGGTAGATGCTGCCGCCATCGACCAGGCGGCGGCGCTGGCCGGCGCCGTCCACGGCGTTGACTTCGCCTTGGGCTGAAATGATCTTGGCGCTGGCCTGCACGGCGTTGGGGCGGGCGGCGGCGATCACGCGCGCCGACTCGGCGCCGCAATCGCGCGAGCACACACGGGCGTCGAAATCGGTGCCGCGAATGCCGATGGTGGCGGTGTTCGTCTGTACCTTGGCGGCATTGGGCGAATTCTTGGAAATCAGCCCCGTCACGGCCCGGAAGCCGCCGCGCACCAGCTGCATCAGCATGCTGTTGTCCGGCGCGTTCGCCTTGAATTGGTACTGCTGCAAGACCAGCTCGGAGTTGGGCCGCACGGTCATGCGGGTGCCGTCTTCCAGCTTGATGATGGCCGAGGCGCCGTCGGAGGTGGTGAGCCGGTCCCCTTCCTTCAGGGCCAGGCCCTTGCCCAGCGTGCGGGGCGTCTGGCCCGGCGTTTGGGCGAAGCCCACACCGCGGGCGAACTCGACTTCGCCGGCCGATTGCGCGCCGGCACCGGCGGCTGCGGCGAACAGGCAAATCCCCAGGATGGCGCGCGCCAGGGGCAATTTATTAATATTGGGGGCGACCATGGCTCAATAACCTCCGGAAACCATTCTTTCCTCTGCACACCTCTGCTCATCGGGGTTATACACGGTTGCGCCACGTGCACCTACCCCCCGTTGGCCCATTCGCAGTGTCAACGGGAGGATTTCACGAAGCTGTGCAATTTCCGGACCCGGGGCGCGCCCGGGCCCGCGCATCAGACCAGTACGCGCTCGATGCCGCCGCTGTTGGCGGCGTGCACGTAATCGGGCATCCAGTTGTCGCCCAGGATCCGGTTGGCCATTTCCACGACGATGTAGTCCGCTTCCAGCAGGCCGTTCTGCAAGTCGTTGCCGTAGCGCGCGAGGCCTTGCAGGCAGCTGGGGCAGCTGGTCAGGATCTTGATGTTTTCCTTCTCGCCCACGGCGCCGCTGGCGCGCAGGGCGGCCTCGTCCTTGCGCAGTTCTTCTTCCTTGCGGAAGCGCACCTGGGTGGAGATGTCGGGACGGCTGACACCCAAGGTGCCCGATTCGCCGCAGCAGCGCTCGGACTTGCGCACGTTGTCGCCCACCAGCGCCTTGACGGTCTTCATCGGCTCCTGCAGCTTCATGGGGCTGTGGCAAGGGTCATGGAACATGTACCCGCCGCCCGCCCCGTTGGACGCATCGAGCTTGATGCCTTTTTCGAGCAGGTATTCGTGGATGTCGATGATGCGGGAGCCGGGGAAGATCTGGTCGAACTCGTACCCTTGCAGCTGGTCGTAGCAGGTGCCGCAGCTGACCACCACGGTCTTGATGTCCAGGTAGTTCAGCGTGTTGGCAACCCGATGGAACAGCACACGGTTGTCCGTGATCATCTTCTCGGCCTTGTCGAACTGGCCGGAGCCGCGCTGCGGGTAGCCGCAGCACAGGTAGCCGGGCGGCAGCACCGTTTGCACGCCGGCGTGCCAGAGCATGGCTTGCGTGGCCAGGCCCACCTGCGAGAACAGGCGCTCCGAGCCGCAGCCGGGGAAGTAGAACACCGCCTCGGTCTCCGAAGTGGTGGTCTTCGGGTCGCGGATGATGGGGACGTAGTCCTTGTCCTCGATGTCAAGCAGCGCGCGCGCAGTTTTCTTGGGCAGGCCGCCAGGCAGCTTCTTGTTGATGAAGTGGATGACCTGTTCCTTGACCGGCGCCGACCCGCCATGCGTGGACGGCGGGCGCGTCACCTGCTTTCGGGCAAAGCCGCGCAGCAAATCGTTGGCCAGGCGCTGCACCTTGTAGCCGATGCCCACCACGGCGCCACGGATCAGGTTGATCGCTTCCGGGCTTGTCGCATTGAGCATCAGCATCGCCATGGCGTTGCCGGGACGGAAGCTCTTTTGCCCCATCTTGCGCAGCAGGTTGCGCATGTTCATCGACACGTCGCCGAAGTCGATCTTCACCGGGCATGGCGATTCGCACTTGTGGCACACGGTGCAGTGGTCGGCCACGTCCTCGAACTCTTCCCAGTGCTTGATCGACACGCCGCGGCGCGTCTGCTCCTCGTACAGGAAGGCCTCGACCAGCAGCGAGGTGGCCAGGATCTTGTTGCGCGGGCTGTACAGCAGGTTGGCGCGCGGAACGTGGGTCGCGCACACCGGCTTGCACTTGCCGCAGCGCAGGCAGTCCTTGATACTGTCGGCGATGGCGCCGATGTCCGACTGCTGCATGATCAGCGACTCGTGCCCCATCAGCCCGAAGCTGGGCGTGTAGGCATTGGTCAGGTCGGCATACACCGAGGTGGCCGAATCGGCCTGGGCGTGGCGCAGCAGCTTGCCCTTGTTGAAGCGGCCTTCCGGGTCCACCTGCTGCTTGTAGTCGGCGAAGGGCTTGAGCTCCTCGTCGGTGAGAAATTCCAGCTTGGTGATGCCGATGCCGTGCTCGCCCGAGATCACGCCGTTGAGCGATCGCGCCAGGATCATGATGCGCTTCACGGCGCCGTGCGCCGACTGCAGCATCTCGTAGTCGTCGCTGTTCACCGGGATATTGGTGTGCACGTTGCCGTCGCCGGCGTGCATGTGCAGCGCGATCCAGACGCGGCCCTTGAGCACGCGCTTGTGGATGGCGTTGGCCTCGTCCAGGATGGGCGCGAACGGCTGGCCGGCAAAGATGGCCTGCAGCGGCGCGCGGATCTGCGCCTTCCAGCTGGCGCGCAGTTCGTGGTCCTGCAGCCGCGGGAACAGGATCTCGACGTTATCCAGCCAGCTCTCCCACAGCTCGCGGACCTCGCGCACCTTGCTCAGCGCCTGGGCCACGCGGTCTTCCAGCAATTCGGCGGACGGGATTTCGCTGGCGTCGTCCTGCTTGCCCAGCGGCAGGTTGCCGCGGCTGAAGAAGGTTTCCAGCTCGCGGGCCAGCTTGATCTTGTTGGCCAGCGACAGCTCGATGTTGATGCGCTCGATGCCGTCGGTGTACTCGGCCATGCGCGGCAGCGGGATCACCACGTCTTCGTTGATCTTGAAGGCGTTGGTGTGCTTGCTGATGGCGGCCGTGCGCTTGCGGTCCAGCCAGAATTTCTTGCGCGCCTCGGGGCTGATGGCGATGAAGCCTTCGCCACTGCGCGAGTTGGCGATGCGCACGACTTCCGAGGTGACACGCGCCACGTCGTCGGCGTCGTCGCCGGAGATGTCGCCCACCAACACCATCTTGGGCAGCCCGGCCCGCTTGGACTTGGTGGAATAACCCACCGCCTTCAAGTAACGGTCGTCCAGGTGCTCCAGGCCCGCGAGCAGCACGCCGGAGCGCTTCTGTTCGGCGAACATGAAGTCCTTGATCTCCACGATGCTGGGCACGGCGTCCCGCGCGTTGCCGAAGAACTCCAGGCAAACGGTGCGGGTGTGCTCCGGCATGCGGTGCACCACCCAGCGGCCGCTGGTGATGAGGCCGTCGCAGCCTTCCTTCTGGATGCCGGGCAGTCCGGAGAGGAACTTGTCGGTCACGTCCTTGCCCAGGCCCTCCTTGCGGAAGGTGTGGCCGGGGATGACCAGGCTCTGGGTGCGGATCGGCGTCTTGCCGTCGGCTTCGAAATACTTCAGCTCGAAGCTCGCCATCTCGGCGTCGTGGATCTTGCCCAGGTTGTGGTCCATGCGCGTGACTTCCAGCCACTGCGCCTCGGGCGTCACCATGCGCCAGGAAACCAGGTTGTCCAGCGCCGTGCCCCAGAGCACGGCCTTCTTGCCGCCGGCATTCATGGCGATGTTGCCGCCGATGCAGGAGGCCTCGGCCGACGTCGGGTCCACCGCGAAGACGAATCCCGCGCGCTCGGCCGCGTCGGCGACGCGCTGGGTCACCACGCCGGCCTCGGTCCAGATGGTCGGCAGGGGCTGGGCATGGCCCGGGACCGAGACGAATTCGACCTCGGTCATGGCTTCGAGCTTCTCGGTGTTGATCACCGCGCTCTTCCAGGTCAGCGGTACGGCGCCCCCGGTGTAGCCGGTTCCGCCCCCACGCGGAATGATGGTCAGGCCCAGATCGATGCAGCCCTTGACCAGGCCGGCCATCTCGGCCTCGGTGTCGGGCGTGAGCACGACGAACGGGTATTCGACGCGCCAGTCCGTAGCGTCTGTCACGTGCGAGACACGCGACAGCCCGTCGAACTTGATGTTGTCCTTGGCGGTGAGGCGGCGCAAGGCACGCTGGGTCTTGCGCCGCAGGTCGGCCATCTCCTTGAAACTGGCATCGAAAGCCTGGACCGCGCGCCCCGCGGCTTGCAGCAGCTCGCCCACCAGGGCGTCGCGCTCGGCATCGGTGTCGGGCGTGCGGCGCTTGCCCACCTCGGCCAGGCGGTGATTCAAGGCATCCACCAGCATGCGGCGGCGCTTCGGGTTGTCCAGCAGGTCATCCTGCAGGTAGGGATTGCGCTGCACCACCCAGATGTCGCCCAGCACCTCGTACAGCATGCGGGCCGAACGGCCGGTGCGGCGCTCCTCGCGCAGCTTGTTCAGGACGTCCCAAGCATGCGCACCCAACAACCGTATAGCGATCTCGCGATCGGAGAACGAGGTGTAGTTGTACGGGATCTCGCGCAGGCGCGGTGCGTCGCCATCGACGGCGGCGACGAGTTGGGTGATCGTATTGGGTGCGTTCATCTAGGCCAGAAAATGTCAGCCAAACGAATGCAACACGGCTGAAGAGAGATGTTACCGCAGTGCAGCAACCCCGCCCTTCCTTATGGAAACCCCGCTTGTGAGCCAACCGGGCGGTCGGTTAAATCGCCTGTCACAAATAGTCCGTAACCTTCAAAAAGGTTCTCTCATCCAGGAGTTTTCATGAAACTGCAACTTTCCGCCGCGGCCCTCGCACTCGCCTTTGCCCTGCCGGCCCAGGCCCAGACCGAAGTCCAGTGGTGGCATTCCATGGGCGGCGCACTTGGCGAATGGGTCAACGACCTCGCCAGGGACTTCAACGCCAGCCAGAAGGACTACAAGGTCACGCCGACCTTCAAGGGCAGCTACGCCGAGTCGATGACCGCCGGCATCGCCGCCTATCGCGGCGGCAACGCGCCGCACATGATCCAGGTGTTCGAGGTGGGCACGGCCACCATGATGGCCGCCAAGGGCGCCGTCGTCCCGGTCGCCAAGGTGATGACCGACGCCGGCCTGAAGTTCGACCCCAGCATCTACGTGCCGGCGGTCTCGGGTTACTACACCGCCCCCAACGGCCAGATGCTGAGCTATCCCTTCAACAGCTCCACGCCGGTCTTCCACTACAACAAGGACGCCTTCAAGGCCGCCGGCCTCGACCCCGAGAAGCCGCCGACCACCTGGCCCGAAGTCGCCCTGGCGGCCGCCAAGCTGAAGGCCTCCGGCCACAAGTGCCCGTTCACCACCAGCTGGATCAGCTGGACCCAGCTGGAAAGCTTCTCGGCCTGGCACAACGTGCTGTACGCGAGCAAGAACAACGGCTTCGGCGGCCTCGACACGCGCCTGGCGTTCAACAGCCCGCTGCACGTGCGCCACATCGAGAACCTGGCCAACATGGCCAAGAGCGGCCTGTTCGTCTACAAGGGCCGCGAGAACAAGGCCGACGCCACCTTCGTCTCGGGCGAGTGCGCCATGGCGACCGGTTCATCGGCGCTGGCCGGCGGCGTGAAGCGCAACAGCAAGTTCGCCTATGGCATCGGCACCCTGCCCTACTACCCCGACGTCCAGGGCGCCCCGCAGAACACCGTGATCGGCGGCGCCAGCATCTGGGTGATGGCGGGCAAGAAGCCCGAGGAATACAAGGCCGTGGCCGCCTTCCTCAACTACCTGTCCAAGCCCGAAGTGGCGGCGGCCAGCCATCAGCGCACCGGCTACCTGCCGGTCACCAAGGCCTCGTTCGACCTGACCGAGAAGTCCGGCTTCTACAAGCAGAACCCGGGTTACGACGTCTCGGTGAACCAGATGGTCCGCAAGACCACCGACAAGTCGCGCGGCGTGCGCCTGGGCAACTTCGTCCAGATCCGCACCATCATCGACGAGGAACTCGAAGGCGTGTGGCAGGGCACGAAGCAGCCGAAGGAAGCCCTGGACAACGCCGTGAAGCGCGGCAACGAGCAGCTGGAGCGCTTCCAGAAAGCCAACAAGGCCTGAGGCGGTGCGCGCCTGCGGGCGCGCTTTATTCTGACCTGACAATAAGAACCATGGAAAAACGGGTCCTTTTCAAATCGTCGTGGCTGCCCTGGGTGTTGATCGCGCCGCAGATGGCGATCATCCTGGTGTTCTTTTTCTGGCCGGCCGGCCAGGCGCTGTACCAGAGCGTGCTGCAGGAAGACGCCTTCGGCGCCACCCGCGAATTCGTCGGCCTCGACAACTTCGAGCGGCTGTTCGCCGACCCGGGCTATCTCGCCTCGTTCCGGATCACCGCCATCTTCTCGGTGCTGGTGGCCGTGGGCGGCCTGGCCGTCTCCCTGCTGCTGGCCGTGATGGCCAACCGCGTGGTCCGGGCCGCGGGCATCTACAAGACGCTCCTGATCTGGCCCTACGCCGTGGCCCCGGTGGTCGCCGGCGTGCTGTGGCTGATGATGTTCGCCTCGCCCTACGGCGTGATCCGCTACGCCCTGATCGAAATGGGCTTCGAGTGGAACCACGTGCTCAACGGCGACCACGCGATGGCGCTGATCGTCATGGCGGCCATCTGGAAGCACATCTCGTACAACTTCCTGTTCTTCCTGGCCGGCCTGCAGTCGATCCCACACTCGCTGATCGAGGCCGCCACCATCGACGGCGCCTCGCCCTGGAGGCGCTTCTGGACCATCGTCTGGCCGCTGCTGTCGCCCACCACCTTCTTCCTGCTGGTGATCAACGTCGTCTACGCCTTCTTCGAGACCTTCGCCATCGTCGACGCCGCCACCAACGGCGGCCCGGGCAAGGACACCTCGATCCTGGTCTACAAGGTCTACTACGACGGCTTCAAGGCGATGGACATCAACGGCTCGGCCGCGCAGTCGGTGGTGCTGATGGTCATCGTGGTCGCGCTGACGGTGATCCAGTTCAAGTTCGTCGAGAAGAAGGTGCACTACTAGCATGATCCAGCGCAATCCGATCCTCGATTTCCTCTCGCACCTGATCCTGATCCTCGGGGTGATCGTGGTCTTCTTCCCGATCTACGTCACCTTCATCGGCTCGACGCAGACGGCGGAGCAGATCATGACGAGCAACCCGATCTCGCTGCTTCCCGGCAGCAACATCGTCGAGAGCTACCGCTTCGCGCTGTTCGGCGGCAAGACGGAAGCGGGCGCCAGTGTGTCGCCGGCGCTGCCCATGATGGGCATCAGCCTGGCCAGCGCGCTGATCATCGCCATCGGCAAGATCGCGATCTCGATCCTGTCGGCCTTCGCGATCGTCTACTTCCGCTTCCCCGCCAAGAACCTCGTGTTCTGGATGGTGTTCGTCACGCTGATGCTGCCGGTGGAGGTGCGCATCGGGCCCACCTACGAGGTGGTCTCGGACCTGCGCATGCTCAACTCGATGGCGGGCCTGACGGTGCCCCTGATCGCTTCGGCCACCGCCACCTTCCTGTTCCGGCAGTTCTTCATGACGGTGCCGGACGAACTGGTGGAAGCCGCCCGGATGGACGGCGCCGGGCCGATGCGCTTCTTCAAGGACGTGCTGCTGCCGCTGTCGAAGACCTCGATGGCCGCCCTGTTCGTCATCCAGTTCATCTACGGCTGGAACCAGTACCTGTGGCCGCTGCTGGTGACCACCGACGAGAAGATGTACCCGATCGTGATGGGCATCAAGCGGCTGATCTTCGGCGAGGTCTACATCGAGTGGAACGTCGTGATGGCCACCGCCATCCTGGCGATGCTGCCGCCGGCCGTCGTCGTGATCCTGATGCAGAAGTGGTTCGTCAAGGGCCTGGTGGATACGGAAAAATAATGGCTGCAATCTCTCTTAGAAACATCATCAAGCGCTACGGCAAGGGCAAGCACGAGCTGCAGGTCATCCACGGCGTCGACGCCGAAGTGGCCGATCGCGAATTCATCGTTATCGTCGGGCCTTCCGGCTGCGGCAAGTCCACGCTGCTGCGCATGGTGGCCGGGCTGGAAGAAATCTCCGGCGGCGAGATCTGGATCGGCGACCGGGTGGTCAACAACCTCGAACCCGCCGAGCGCGACATCGCCATGGTGTTCCAGAACTATGCGCTGTACCCGCACATGAGCGTGTTCGACAACATGGCGTACGGCCTCAAGATCAAGAAGATGCCCATCGCCGAGATCAAGCAGCGCGTCGACAAGGCCGCCGGCATCCTCGAGCTGTCGCACCTGCTGGATCGCAAGCCCCGCCAGCTCTCCGGCGGCCAGCGACAGCGCGTGGCCATGGGCCGGGCCATCGTCCGCCAGCCCCAGGTGTTCCTGTTCGACGAGCCGCTGTCCAACTTGGACGCCAAGTTGCGCGCCCAGACCCGGCTGGAGATTCAGAAGCTGCACCGCGAACTGGGCATCACCTCGCTGTTCGTCACCCACGACCAGGTCGAGGCGATGACATTGGCGCAGCGCATGATTGTCATGAACGCCGGCGTCATGGAGCAGTTCGGCACGCCTGAAGAGGTGTACCACCGGCCCGCTTCCACCTTCGTGGCGAGCTTCATCGGTTCGCCGCCGATGAACCTGCTGAAGAACGCCCCGGGCAGCCGCGCCGGAACCATCATGGGCATCCGGCCGGAGCACCTCGACATCGGCAGCACCGGCTGGCCGCTGCGAGTGGAGACCACCGAGTTGCTGGGCGCCGAGCGGCTGATCTACGGCCGGCTGGGTGACGAGCAGATCATCGTACGCAGCGAGGAAAACCAGGCCGTGCCCGCGCCCGATTCGATCATCCACGTGGCGGTGCGCGAGGACCGCGTCCATTGGTTCAACGCCGAAACGGGCAAGCGTCTGTAATGGAACCCTGGCCGTACCCGCGCTGGATTGCGCATCGCGGCGCGGGCGAGCTGGCGCCTGAGAACACGCTGGCCGCGTTCCGACTGGGCGCGCAGCACGGCTACCGCATGTTCGAGTGCGACGTGAAGCTGTCGGCCGACGGCGTTCCCTTCCTGTTGCACGACAGCACGCTGGCACGCACCACGAACGGAGCCGGCACCGCCGGCGACCTGCCCTGGAGCGCGCTGTCGCAGCTCGATGCCGGCAGCTGGCATTCGCGCACCTACGCAGGTGAGCCGCTGCTGACGCTCGACAACGTGGCGCGCTTCTGCCTTCGCAACGGCTATCTGCTGAACATCGAGATGAAGCCAACGCCCGGGCTGGAGCAGCACACGGGCGAAGTCGTGGCTCGCGAAGCCGCGCGCCTGTGGGCCGGCGCCGAGGTGCCGCCGCTGCTGACTTCGTTCCGGCCCGAAGCGCTGGAGGGCGCGCAAAACGCCGCGGCGCATCTGCCGCGCGGCTTGCTGCTCGATACGCTGTGGAAAGGCTGGCTCGAAACGGCCCTGTCGCTGGGCTGCGTGGCAGTCGTCTGCAACCAGGCGCTGTGGGATTTGAGCTCGGTGACGCAGGCCAAGAGCGCGGGCTTCAAATGCCTGAGCTACACGGTCAACGACGAATGGGCCGCCCAGCGGCTGATCGCGCTCGGCACCGACGGCATCATCACCGACCGGGTAGACCTGTTCCCGCCGGGGTAATGGATTGCGGATCAAGTCCGCAATGACACTACTTAAGGTCGCCCGCCAGCGAAGCCAGGGATTCGGGCGCGATGGTGGTGTGGGCCGGGTAGTTGCGGTGGTCGCAGCCCAGCTTGACGCCGGCGCCGGCCTTGATCGCCGACACCATCGCCGGCGTGAACTCGAAGCGCACGAAGTGCACCGCCGAGGTTTTCTCGTCGTTCTCGCGGTCCATGTCCTCGTCGGCGATGGCATAGACGCGCTCGTGGCCTTCCACCTCGACGAACATCTGGTCCTCCACGCCGATCAGCCGTGCCAGCTCGCGCTTGCGCTCGTTCTCGTCGGGGTACTCGATCATCATCGTGGCCTTCCAGTTGCTGCCATCGGGCATCAATGGGGCATAGGCCTCGATCTCCTGGTCGATCCCCTCTTCCTCGAAGATCTTCTCGACGCGCAGCATTTCCTGGATCTGGTAGCGGATGCTGGTCTCGCTCTCGAACTGCAGCGTCATGTGCTCGCCCAGCGGAACGCTGCGCAGCTTGCGATGCGCGATGACGTCGGCCTTGTGCGCCTTGCGGTACTTGCTGTACGCCTCCAGCGTCATCAGGCTGTCGCGGGTGATTTTTCCGGTGAGTTGCATATTGTTCTCCTGGATTGCGGGTCGAGCCCGCAATGACAGGCTATTTCAAGCCGTAGGCGATACGCACCAGCGACAGCGGATGCTCCAGCTTGGGCGTACCCAGCGAATTTCGATCAAACCCCTGGTTGATGTGGTGGCCGCCCAGCGGGCAGTCGGAGCTGATGTAGTCGGGCTGGCCGCCTTCGGGGTGCTCGGCCATCCGCTTGAACAGCGGCTTGCCGATCTTCATGGCGATTTCGTGCGTGCGCTTTTTCACGCCGTAGGTACCGGCGTGGCCCGAGCAGCGCTCATTGGTCTGCACGAAGGTGCCGGGCACCATCTTGAGCATCTCCTCGGTCTTCTTGCCGATGTTCTGCACGCGCGAGTGGCAGGGCACGTGGTAGCTGACCTTGCCCAGCGGCTGGCTGAAATCGGTCTTCAACAGGCCATCGCGCTTGCGGGCCATCAGGTACTCGAACGGGTCCCACATGGCTTCCTTGACAGCCTGGACGTCCGGATCGTCGGGGTACATCAGCGGCAGTTCCTGCTTGAACATCAGGGTACAGCTGGGCACGGCCGACAGGATGGCGTACCCGCGCTTCGCATAGTCGACCAGCACCGGGATGTTGGCTTCCTTGGCTCTATTCACCGAGTCCAGGTCGCCCAGCTCCAGCTTGGGCATGCCGCAGCATTTCTCCTTGCTCACCAGGACGTACGGCACCTCGTTGTGGGCCAGCACCTTGAGCAGGTCCAGGCCGATGCCCGGCTCGTTGTAGTTGACGAAGCAGGTGGAGAAGATCGCGACCTTGCCCGGCGTCTTCAGGCCGTCCTTGATAGTGAAGTCCTCAGACTGGGGCGCGGCCGACCGGAACTTGCGCGTGGCCAGGGCCGGCAGCCAGGCGTTGCGGTCCACGTTCAACACGTTCTCCATGGCGGCGCGCGCCGGCTTGGTCTGGTTCACGGCGTTGGCGATCTGC
The DNA here is from genome assembly GCF_013155545.1 of Caenimonas soli. Taxonomy (GTDB): domain Bacteria; phylum Pseudomonadota; class Gammaproteobacteria; order Burkholderiales; family Burkholderiaceae_C; genus Ramlibacter; species Ramlibacter soli. The sequence continues at coordinate 238,710 of NZ_JABJVV010000009.1, forward strand.
ACCACGATCGGAATGCCGGCGAACTGGCCGTGCACATCGGTGGAGGACAGGAATTTCTCGCCGAAGCCGACCTCGCCCTTCTTGAACTTGATGGCCTTGGCGCGCAGCATGGTGTGCGGGTAGTCCACGTTCCACTCGTGCGGCGGAACGTAGGGGCACTTGGTCATGAAGCACAGGTCGCACAGGTAGCACTGGTCGACCACATTCCAGTAGTCCTTCTTGTCCACGCCATCGACCTCGCCGGTCTTGCCTTCGTCAATCAGGTCGAACAGCGTGGGGAAGGAGGCGCACAGGCTGACGCAGCGGCGGCAGCCGTGGCAGATATCGAAGATCCGCTCCAGCTCCGTGAAGGCGGCTTCCTCGTCGTAGAACTGGGGGTTCTTCCAGTCGATCGGATGCCGAGTCGGCGCTTCCAGGTTGCCTTCACGGGGTGCTGTCATGGGATCAATCCACCAGTTCGTTCAACGCCTTGGTGTAGCGGTTCGCGTGCGAACGCTCGGCCTTGGCCAGGGTCTCGAACCAGTCGGCCACTTCGTCATGGCCTTCCTCGCGCGCCGTCTTGGCCATGCCCGGGTACATGTCGGTGTACTCGTGGGTTTCGCCGGCGACGGCGGACTTGAGGTTGTCGCGGGTCGCACCGAACGGCATGCCGGTGGCCGGATCGCCGCACTGTTCAAGCCATTCCAGGTGGCCGTGGGCGTGGCCCGTTTCGCCTTCGGCCGTGGAGCGGAACAGCGCCGCCACGTCGTTCTGGCCTTCCACGTCGGCCTTGCTTGCGAAGTACAGGTAGCGGCGGTTGGCCTGGGACTCGCCGGCGAACGCGGCTTTCAGGTTCTCTTCCGTCTTGGAGCCTTTGAGTGCTGCCATGGGAAATCTCCTAATGGGTTGATGAAACGATCGATCGCCTTGAACACGAAGCTCAAAGACACAATCAGACTAGCCCTCCTTGGCCGGGCCGTCCAATTGGCCGGCTCAATGAGGTCTATTGAGTATGACTATCGGTAGCTTCACCCGATAGTCTACGCGAATCCGACTTGCCAGCGCAATTGGCTGCCGATACGATTACGTTATAGTAAATGCATTACGCATTAGTAAATCCAAGGAGAGTTCATGGCCGCCGTTCTGAAAGACGCCGCCCTCCCGGCACCGCCGCCCATCCATCAGCTGCACCACTTCGCCTATCGGGCCAAGGATGCGGAGGAAACGCGGCATTTCTACGAAGACATCCTGGGCCTGCCGCTCTACCACATCATCCAGAGCGACTTTGTTCCCAGCACGGGCGAATACTGCCCGTACACGCACTTCTTTTTCCGCCTGCAGGATGGCTCGTTCATCGCCTTCTTCGACCTCGGCAACGACGAGGCAGCCCAGCCTTCGCCCAACACGCCGCTGTGGGTCAACCACATCTCCTTCCGCGTGGCTTCCCAGCAGGCGCTGCTGGACATGAAGGCCCGGCTGGAAGCCCATGGGGTGGAAGTGCTCGGCATTACCGACCACCACATCTTCCATAGCATCTATTTCTTCGACCCCAACGGCGTGCGGCTGGAGCTCACGGCCCAGCTCGCCGATGAGTTCCAGATGCTGGAGGAAAGCAAGACAGCTCATGCGCGACTGGGCGAATGGACGGCCCGCAAGGAGCAGTGGCGCAAAGACCGCGCTGCCGGAAAAGCGGCCGAGCCGCTCAAACCGCAAAAAAATGACCGCCCGGAAGTAGCGGGGAAAAGATAGGCTGTCATGCCGGACTCGATCCGGCATCCACCTGGGCGCGCGAAGATGGATCCCGGATCAAGTCCGGGATGACAACAAATAGGAGACAACACTTGGGAGCCAGCGAATTCACCCAGGGCAGCGGCTACGTACTGCCCGAGTACCCGTTCGTCGAACCGCCGGAGATCGCCTCGGGCGAAGTCAGCCATCACCCCATCGTCATCGTTGGCGGCGGGTTGGCCGGCCTGACGCTCGCCTGTTCGCTGGCGCGCTACGGTGTGGAGGCCGTGCTGCTGGACGAGGACAACACGGTGGGCGTCAAGGGCGCCTCGTCGCGCGGCATCTGCTACACCCAGAAGTCGCTGGAAATCTTCCAGCGTTTGGGGCTCTACGAGCGCATTGCCGCCAAAGGCATCCAGTGGAGCGTGGGCCGCACCTTCGCCGGCAAGGATGAGGTGTATTCGTTCGACCTGCGCCAGCAGAGCGCCTACAACCTCTCCAGCCAGCCCCCGTTCATCAACATCCAGCAGTTCTATATAGAGGGCTACCTGGTCGAACGCATCCAGGAACTCGGCCATGTGCAGCTGCGCTGGAACAACCGCGTGACCGCCTTCGAGCAGAACAACGAATGCGCGACGCTGACGGTGACCACGCCCGCCGGCGACTACCGCATGCGCGCCGACCACGTGATCGACGCCACCGGATCGCACACGCCCTTCCGCAAGTGGGTCGGCGCCTCGGTCACGGCGAAGAAGGGAGACGACCGCTGGTGCATCGCCGACGTGCGCTTCGGCAAGCAGGCGCCGCACGCGACCGAGCGCCACACCTGGATCGAGGCGCCCTTCAACGAGAACCGTGCCGTTTGGCAGCACCCGATGGGGGACGAAGTCTGGCGCATCGACTACCAGATGGCGCCCGACGCGGACCCGGAGACGGTGAGCCGCGAGGATGTGGTCCGCGAGCGTCTCGCCAGGCACTTCGGCGATTGCGAGGGCATGGAACTCGTCTGGGTCGGCCCCTACGCCTATCGCAGCGAGTGCGTGGACCACTTGCGCCATGGCCGGGTGTTCTTCATGGGCGACGCCGCCAAGGTGGTCAGCCCCTTCGGCGCCCGTGGCGGCAACACCGGCATCGCGGATGCGGACAACCTGGCCTGGAAACTGGCCGCCGTGATGAAGGGCCGCGCCGCGCCGGCGCTGCTGGACAGCTACCACGAAGAGCGGCATGAGGCCGCCAGCCAGAACGTGCTGGTGACCAATCGCACGGCCCGGTTCCTGCGACCCGCCGAGGGCGTGGAGAAGGTCTTCCGCGACGCCGCCCTGGGTCTGGCGCGGCAGTATGTGTTCGCGCGCCAGCTGGTCAACACGGGCCGCATGGCCATCGCCAACCCCTACACCCGCTCCAGCGCCTGCGAGGCGACGGGCGGCCAGCCGGTGCAGAACGTGTCATTCGAGTGGCCCGACGGCTCCAAGGGCACCGTGAACGACCTGCTGCAGTGGGCCGACGGCCGCTTGCTCCTGTTGCTATTCGGCGGCGACACCAACGGCGGCAGCCTGCAACGGCTGCAGGCCCTGGCCGAAAGCGCGCCGCTGCGCTGCGTCCAGGTGCTGGGCCCGGACGAGGCGGCCGCCGCCGTGGAATACGTGCGCGACCCCAAGGCCCATCTGCAAGGCGCCTGCCATGTGTTCGGCCATGCCTGGGCGCTGATCCGCCCCGACAGCTACGTGGCCGCCACGGGCGAAACCGTGGACGCCGGACTGGTTCACGCCGTGGGCAAGGCCTTGGGTGCAACCGAAACCGGGCAGGAGCAGGAGGCGGCATGAAGACAGCACTGAACTTCCAGGATGCCGACGGTTTTTACGAGCTGCTGCTCGACGCGCACGCCGGCCTGACGCAGGAGCAATCGCAGCTTCTCAACGCCCGGCTGATCCTGCTGCTGGCCAATCAGGTGGGCGATGCCAAGGTGCTCAAGGAGTGCGTGGAGGCCGCACGGGAAAGCCCCAAGTAAAATTGGGCATGAGCGACACACGGCAGCAACCAGGCCTCGACAGCCTTTCAAAATCTTTCGAACCCGCCGCCATCGAGGCGAAGTGGGGACCCCAGTGGGAAGAACGCGGCTACGCGCGTGCCGGCTATCGCGGCACGGGCGAGCCCAAGCAAGGCGAACCCGCCTTTTCCATCCAGCTGCCGCCGCCCAATGTAACGGGCACGCTGCACATGGGCCACGCGTTCAACCAGACCATCATGGACAGCCTGACGCGCTACCACCGTATGCGCGGCTTCAACACGCTGTGGGTGCCCGGCACCGACCATGCGGGCATCGCCACGCAGATCGTGGTGGAGCGCCAGCTGCAGGAGCAGGGTTTGTCGCGCCATGACCTGGGGCGCAAGAATTTCGTCACCAAGGTCTGGGAGTGGAAAGAGAAATCCGGCGACACCATCACCACACAGATGCGCCGCATGGGCGACAGCGTGGACTGGTCGCACGAATACTTCACCATGGACGAGGACCTTTCGCGGGTCGTCACGCAGACCTTCGTTCAGCTTTATGAGCAGGGCCTGATCTATCGCGGCAAGCGCCTGGTCAACTGGGACCCGGAACTCAAGACCGCCGTGAGCGACCTGGAAGTCGAAAGCGAAGAAGAGGACGGCTTCCTCTGGCACATCGACTACCCGCTGGCCGATGGCAGCGGCGCACTCACCGTCGCGACCACCCGTCCGGAAACCATGCTGGGCGACGTGGCCGTGATGGTCCACCCGGAAGACGAGCGTTACAAACACCTCATTGGCCGGAAGGTGCACCTGCCGCTGTGCGACCGCGACATCCCGATCATCGCCGACGACTATGTGGACAAGGAATTCGGTACCGGCGTGGTGAAGGTCACGCCCGCCCACGATCCCAACGACTATGCCGTGGGCCAGCGCCACGGCCTGCCTATGATCGGCGTGCTCACGCTCGATGCCAAGATCAACGAGAACGCGCCCGAGAAATACCGCGGCCTGGACCGCTTCGTGGCCCGCAAGCAGGTGGTGGCCGACCTGGAAGCCCAAGGCTTGCTCAGGGAAACCCGCAAGCACAAGCTGATGGTGCCGCGCTGCGGCCGCACCGGCCAGGTGGTGGAGCCCATGCTCACCGACCAGTGGTTCGTGGCCATGAGCAAGGTCAGCGACAAGGACCCCACGGGCAAGTCGATCGCGCAGAAGGCCATCGATGCGGTGGAAACGGGCGCGGTGAGCTTCGTGCCCGAGAACTGGGTCAACACCTACAACCAGTGGATGAACAACATCCAGGACTGGTGCATTTCGCGCCAGCTCTGGTGGGGCCACCAGATCCCCGCCTGGTACGACGAGGACGGCAAGGTCTATGTGGCTGCGAACGAGGCGGCAGCGCAGGCCCAGGCGCCGGGCAAGACGCTGACGCGCGACCCCGATGTGCTGGACACCTGGTACTCGTCGGCCCTGGTCCCCTTCTCCACGATGGGCTGGCCCGCGCAGACCAAGGACATGGACCTGTACCTGCCCTCTTCGGTGCTGGTCACGGGCTACGACATCATCTTCTTCTGGGTGGCCCGGATGATCATGATGACGACGCACTTCACCGGCCAGGTGCCGTTCCGCCATGTGTACATCCATGGCCTGGTGCGCGACTCGCACGGCAAGAAGATGAGCAAGTCCGAGGGCAACGTGCTCGACCCGGTGGACCTGATCGACGGCATCGCGCTCGGCCCGCTGCTGGACAAGCGCACCACCGGCCTGCGCAAGCCGGAGACCGCGCCCACGGTCCGCAAGAACACCGAGAAGGAATTCCCCGATGGCATCCCGGCGTTCGGCGCCGACGCCCTGCGCTTCACTTTCGCGTCGCTGGCATCGCTGGGCCGCAACATCAACTTCGACGCCAAGCGCTGCGAGGGCTACCGCAACTTCTGCAACAAGCTCTGGAACGCGACCCGCTTCGTGCTGATGAACTGCGAAGGCCAAGACCTGGCCGAACAGGACGCCTCTCTCACCGAGGCCGACCACTGGATCATCTCCACGCTGCAGCGCGCCGAAGCCGACGTGGCCAAGGGCTTCGCCGAGTACCGCCTGGACAACGTCGCCACCACCATCTACCAGTTCGTCTGGGACGAGTTCTGCGACTGGTACCTGGAGATTGCCAAGGTGCAGATCCAGACCGGAGACGCGGCACAACAGCGCGGCACCCGCCGCACGCTGATGCGCGTGCTCGAAGCCATCCTGCGCCTGGCACACCCCGTCATCCCGTTCATCACCGAGGAACTCTGGCAGAAGGTGGCCCCGGTGGCCGGCAAGACCGGCGATTCGATCAGCGTGGCGCCCTACCCCGCCGCCAACAGTGCCGCGATCCGTCCCGAAGCGGAAGCCTACGTCGCCAAGCTCAAAGCCGTGGTGGATGCCTGCCGCAACCTGCGCGGCGAGATGAACGTGTCGCCGAGCACGAAGCTTCCCGCCTATGTGGCGGGCGATGCCGCCTTCATGCGCCAGGCCGCGCCCGTGCTGCAGGCACTGGCCAAGCTGAGCGAAGTGAAGGTGTTCGACGACGACGCGGCCTGGGCGAAGGCCGCGCAAGCCGCGCCGGTGGCCATGGTCGGCGACGCGCACCTGTGCCTGTTCATGGAAATCGACGTGGCCGCCGAGAAGGTGCGCCTGGGCAAGGAAGCCGCGCGGCTGGAAGGCGAGCTGGGCAAGGCCAACGGGAAACTTTCCAACCAGGCCTTCGTGGCCAAGGCCCCTCCCGCGGTGATCGAGCAGGAGCGCAAGCGCATCGCCGACTTCACGGCCACGCTGGCCAAGATCCAGGAGCAGCTGAAGCGGCTCTAGGATGTCATCCCGGGCGTGACCCGGGATCCACCGAGGCGCGCCAACATGGATGCCGGACCAAGTCCGGCATGACAACCCATCTTGCGGGGCAAGGCCCCGCACACTTAGCGGATGATGAACTGGGGCGCGTCTTCCATCGTCACGGCAGGCGCGCGGTCCAGGGCGCTTGCGTGCGAGGCGGATAGCGATTCGTGGATGCGATGCGCCACGTACCAGCTGGCCCGCAGCCGCGACTCGCGTGTGTGCGAACCCAGCCGGGGCGTGAGGAACAGGTTGTTCAATTCGTGCAGGGGCGTGCCCTTGGAGGCGAAGCCCGCTTCCGCCCCATCGAGCATGCAGGCCTCGATGCGCCCGTCGGTCAGCGCGCGGGCCAGCGCATCCGAGTCGAACAGCAGGGACCGGCTGATGCCCACCCAGAGCTGACCCGTCTTGCAATGGGCCAGCAGCTTGTCGTTGATGAAGCCCTGGTAGCGCGACGCATACAGCACCTGCACGGAGATCGCGTCCGACGACGACATCAGTTCCTGCAGGCCCACCGGTTGCACCTGCAGGCGGCTCCAGATGGGGGCGGTGTGATGGACGGCCGGGTCGTAGCCGACCAGCTTTGCGCCCAGCGCGCGCAGCATGAGCGCCAGGGTGTGGGCCGTGGGCGCCAGGCCGAAGATCCCGACCACGCTGCCATTGAGTTCGCGGCCCAGGCGGATGTCGGCGTGGCGATCGCCAATGAGCGAGGAGCCGATGCCGCGGCGATAGAGCAGCAGCAGGCTGGCCAGCAGGTATTCGGCATTGGAGCGCACGTTGGCCGTGGTGGCCTGGATCACGCGCACCTTGCGTTCGCGGCAGGCTTCCAGGTCGGTGTTGTCGGTGCCCACGTGCATGCGCGCCACGGCCTTGAGCAGCGGCGCGAAATCGAGGAACTCCTGGGTGACCACGACCTTGCGCGGAAGCACCACCGCCTGCGCTTTGTAAACCGCCTTGCGCAGGGCGATCGGGTCGCCCGCCAACTCGGGGCGGCACTCGACGGAATGGCGCGCCTCGAGCCACGCGAGGGCCTCTGGCACCAACCGTTCAAGAAGTAAGATATCCACGGGCGTATGCGTCCTTGTCTTACAAAAGCCGCTCTAGTTCAGTCTGATACTGGGGGCTCATCAGCCCAAAGTGGGCAAACTTTAGCGGTAATCTCCCTGTCAGTCCATGAACAAAATCACAGAAATTCGCAAGGCGGTCTTTCCCGTAGCGGGCCTCGGCACCCGGTTCCTTCCTGCTACCAAGGCGCAGCCCAAGGAAATGCTGCCTATCGTGGACAAGCCACTGATCCAATATGCGGTGGAAGAGGCTTACGCCGCCGGCATCCGCCACATGATCTTCGTCACCGGCCGCAATAAGCGTGCCATTGAAGACCATTTCGACACCGCCTACGAGCTGGAAACCGAGCTGGAGGCCAGCCACAAGCACGAACTGCTGGCGCTGGTGCGCTCGCTCTCGCCCGAAGACATGGACTGCTCCTATGTGCGGCAGCCACGTTCGCTGGGTTTGGGGCACGCGGTGTTGTGCGCCCAGCCGCTGGTGGGCTGCGAGCCGTTTGCGGTGCTGCTGGCCGACGACTTGATGTGCGGCCCCGAAAACGGCGACCCGGTGCTGACACAGATGGTCGAGGTATTCAAGCGAGTGCAAACATCTTTGCTGGCCGTGCAGGAAGTGCCGGCCGATCACGTCAAGCGTTACGGCATCGTCGCCGGCGAGCCGGCCGGCGAACGGCTCATCAAAGTCAACCAGATGGTGGAAAAGCCCTCGCCCGAAGCAGCGCCATCGCGTATGGGTGTGGCAGGCCGCTACATCCTCACGCCCGGCGTCTTCGCCCATATCCGCAACAACTCGCGCGGCGCCGGCGGCGAGATCCAGCTGACCGACGGCATCGCCCAGCTGATGACCACCGAAGGCGTTCATGCCTACCAGTACCACGGCAAGCGCTACGACTGCGGCAGCAAGCAAGGCTTTCTGGAAGCCACCGTGGACTTCGCGCTCAAGCACCCCGAGGTGGGCCCCGAGTTCCAGGAATACCTCAAGGCCCACTCGATCCGGCGTTGAACGTCAGCGCCTGCGCAGCACGTGGATGTATTCCACGCCCACGGTCTGCTGCTCCACCAGTTCGTTGCCAGTCTGCTTGGCGAACGCCTGGAAGTCGCGCACCGAGCCCGCGTCGGTGGCCACCACCTTGAGCAGTTGGCCACTTTGCATGTCGGTCAGGGCCTTCTTGGCCTTGAGGATCGGCAGCGGGCAATTGAGCCCGCGCGTATCGATTTCCTTGTCGATGTTCATGCTTCAAGTCCTTGGCGGCAGCTCGATGAACTGCGGCTCATGTCCGCGGCCGCGCAGCCAATCGGCCAGCGCATAGCCCGTACTCGAGGGCCAGCACTTCACGGCGTCGTAGTCGTACAGCTTGTAGTCCACCAGTTCGGGTGACAGTTGCACCTCGCCGTGCGCCACCGCGTGATAGGCGATGATGACCTGGTTCATGCGCTGGAAGTCGTACACGCCGATCAGGTTGAGCTCGGTCGCCTCGAGGTTGGTCTCTTCCTTGATCTCGCGCGCTATGCCGTCTTGCGGCGTTTCGCCGGCCTCCATGAAGCCGGTGATCAGCGCATACATCTTGTGCGTCCAGGCCGCGTTGCGCGCGAGCAGGATACGGTCCTGGTACTGGATCACCGCCGCCAGCACCGGCGTGGGATTGTTCCAGTGCGTCCAGCCGCAAGCCAGGCAGCGCAGGCGCTCTTTCGCGCCGCCGTCTTCCTGCTTGGCGACCAGCTCCAGCGGCGTCGCGCATTGGGGGCAAAACTTGTAGCTCACGCCGGGAACACCCCTGTCGACAAATACCGATCCCCCCGGTCGCACACAACAAAAACAATCGTTGCGTTCTCCACGGTCTTGGCGATCTCCTGGGCCACCCAGCAGGCGCCCGCAGCCGAAATGCCCCCGAAAATCCCTTCCTCGCGCGCCAGCCGCCGGCACATCTCCTCGGCGTCCTCCTGGCTCACGTACACCAGTTCATCCACGGTGCTGGGATCGTAGATCTTGGGCAGGTATTCCTGCGGCCATTTGCGGATGCCCGGGATGCGCGAGCCTTCGCTGGGCTGGGCGCCGATGATGCGGATGGCGGGGTTCTTCTCTTTCAGATAGCGCGAGACGCCGGTGATGGTGCCCGTGGTTCCCATCGCGCTCACGAAATGCGTGATCTTGCCCTTGGTGTCGTCCCACAGCTCGGGCCCGGTGGTCTCGTAGTGGATGCGCGGGTTGTCGGCATTGGCAAACTGGTCCAGCACCCGGCCCTTGCCTTCTTTCTGCATGTTTTCGGCCAAGTCGCGCGCGTACTCCATGCCGCCGCTCTTGGGCGTGAGCACGAGTTCGGCGCCGAACGCCTTCATGGTCTGCGCCCGCTCGATGGACAAGTCCTCCGGCATGATGAGCACCATGCGGTAGCCCTTGATCGCCGCGGCCATGGCCAGGGCGATGCCGGTGTTGCCCGAGGTGGCCTCGATCAGCGTATCGCCGGGCTTGATCTCACCGCGCTCCTCGGCGCGCTTGATCATCGACAGCGCCGGCCGGTCCTTCACCGAACCGGCGGGGTTATTGCCCTCGAGTTTGCCCAGGATCACATTGCCGCGGCCGTGGTTCTCGGTGGCGCCGATGCGCTGAAGTGCCACCAGCGGTGTCTTGCCGATGGCGTCTTCAATGGTGGGATAGGTCATGAGTGTGGAGGCCATACTCCTCACTGTGCCATAATTTCCGGCTTCGCTTCTCGCACCGCCGGAGTGGTGAAATTGGTAGACGCAGGGGACTCAAAATCCCCCGGGGTAAAACCCGTGCCGGTTCGATTCCGGCCTCCGGCACCACAGGTTTTCAGCATAGTGAGTGCCGCCCTCAACGGGCGTATGTCATGCCTTCTTCCCAGACGGCCTGCATCTTCGCCAGGAATTCCGCCGGCACACGGGCATCACCTTTGGCCTCTTCAAGGGTCTGGTGCATAGCTGCCGCAATGGCTTCGAGCGTGCGCCCAGGCTGACTCACGCCACAAATCCGGCGCCCGAAATCGTGAAGCTCCTCTGTTGTCGGATAAGCCTTGGACTGGTGCTTGCCAGCAAATAGCTTAAGGGCAAGCGTGCGGTCCTCGAGCTCAGGGCCTCCTTGGTACTGCGTGTACTTGTAGATGGAGGTCGTCACCACATCGAACATCGGCGCGAGCCACACCTCGGCAGTGGAGCGATACAGCACGCCGAAGTTTTTCAGGTGTGCGTTGCCGTTGCGCACCATGATGGAGAAGGCCACTTGCTGGAAGAAGCGGTGCAGGTTTTCGCTGTGCAACTGCAGCTGGCGCAGCAGCTCAGCGATTCGCTGATAGCTTCCCTGGTACTTGCGGTCCGACATGATGTCGCGCACGCGCAAGCCTGCCAAGGCGGCGATGTCCTCGAAGCCGAGCCGCTCGAGGTGGCCGTTGTCGTGCACCACCATGTCGAAGCGGTCCAGAATCAGCAGCTGACCATCGTCGGAGAGGGCGAACGAGGGCACTTCGATACCGGCGCGACGGGCGGCGCTCAGGCACAAGTACTCGTTGGCGGCCAGGCAGGGGTAGGCAGGACTGGCAGCCTTCACGATGAGCGAGGGGATGGGGACCGCCTGGCGGTCCGGGACCATGATTTTGGGCTGCACGCCCGCGATGCCGGCGCCCGTGCTCAGGTAGGCGGCCACCAACTCGTTGAAAACCTCGGGCGTGTATTGGGTCTTGAGCAGTTCTTCTTTGCTCAGGGGCCGCGGCAGAGCGGCAACAGGCTGCTCCGGAAGGCTATATCCCAGCCGGCCGATACCGTTGCGACCCACCAGCGCTAGCAGGTGCATCGGTGTCATCGGCTGTTTGGGGAACATCTCCCGAATCTTCATGAACAGGTCGCCCTCGGGCAGGTTCTGGTCCATAGGCGGGAACAGGTCGCCGTCTCGCCAGGTGAGGCTTTCCGTGGGCTGCATGAGCAGAGCAACGGCAGGTTGCTCTGGGTTGGGGTCCAGGTAGCGGAACTCGTAGTTAGACGTCTTGAGCAGCTGACCAGCGTCCTGCACGTCGCCGATGGAGACCTCCAGCAGACGAATCTTCTCAGGAAGCATCGTCGTCCTGGAACCGGCTGGCGACTTCCTTGGCCGAGGGCAGGCCTGCGCGCTCCAGCCGCATTGCCAGACCCAGCGCGCCCAGCACGGCCATCAGCGAGGAAACGGTCGTGTCCTCGCCGGCCTCAAGTCGGTAGACGACCTCGCGGACCTTCCCGGCCTTCCCGGCGAGCTGGGACTTGCTCATCCCCAGGGCTTCCCGGCGCTGGCGCAGCTTGTCCCCGAGCTCATCAGGAAGGCGAATCATGTCAGTCATAGCTTGCATTATGACGAATATTGCTGGATTTGAAAGGTATAGCTTGCAACGCCCTCAGCTCACCGGGCTTTTTGGGGCCGGCACGCCGCCCTACGGGTATGTCGAGCATGAGCTTGCATCGCCGCTTCTGGCGGACTACATTGCCCACAAGATCTACCGTACTTGTGAGTGAAAAAGGTAGCGCCGCCCGGAAGGGTCCCACCTGGAGTGGGAAGTCGCGGAACGCGATGAGAGAGTCTCACATGCAACGGCCGCGCTCAAAGCGGCCGTTGTCATTTCAATAGCGCGCCCCCAACAGCCCTCGCAACAAGGGCATTTTTGTGTGACCTATTTCCTGCTGGCATGCAAATACCCCATTTGGAGGTTGTACTCATCCATAAAGCCGTGATAGCCTTGATGTACAAGTTGTAACAATAACAGAGGGTTTTCACGGATGTCCAGTGTCTTGGTCTCGCATGAGCCGGCCGGTGGCCGGCTTTTGCCCGACAGTTGGCGCGAGCCTGTCGATCTGAATCCGGCGCTGGCTTGTCTGGGACAGGCGCAGCGCGTACTGATGCTGCAAGGGCCGGTCGGACCGTTTTTCGACCGGGTCGCGCAATGGTTGATCGGCCGGGGCACGCAGGTCAAGCGCGTCACATTTCAGGGCGGCGACGACCGTGATTGCCAGGCGCTGGACCCCATCCGGTTTACCGAGGCCGTGGCCGCTTGGCCCCAGACGCTAGGCACTTTGCTGCACGGCTGGAGGCCAGACTGCATCGTGCTGTTCGGCCAGTCGCGGATTTACCACAAGGTCGCCCTTGAGCGAGCCCGCGCGCTCGACATTCCCTGCGTCGTGATGGAAGAGGGCTACTTCAGGCCGGGCTACGTCACCATGGAACTCGGCGGCGTCAACGGCTACTCCACAACCCTCGACCGGTTCGTCTGGGGAGAGCCCGATGCGCCGGCAGAGATGCAGCCAACGGGCATCACCCCAGACATCAGCCGCTCGCATTTCCAGAAGATGGCGTGGCACGCCTCGCAGCACTACGTGGCGATGCGGGCCGAGCAGCGCCTGTACCCGCATTACCAGCACCACCGCGTAGCCAACCCCAACTTCTACGCCCGCTACTGGGTGCGTTCATGGCTGCGAAAAGGCTGGCACCGGGGCACCGACCGTCAGTTCCAGCGCTGGCTTTTCGATTCGGAAACGCCCTACTTCTTCGTGCCGTTGCAGCTGGACGGCGACAGCCAGATCACGCAGCACAGCCTATTTCCCAACAACATCGACTTTGTTGTCCGCGTGATTCGCTCGTTCGCCGCACACGCACCGGCAGATTCCATCCTCGTTTTGCGCCAGCACCCGCATGCACGCGGAGGGACCAGCCATGAACCGTTGATCCGGGGCCTGGCGTCGGAACTGAAGATTTCCGCTCGCGTTCATCACATGGTGGAAGGCGACACGCCCGACCTGGCCCAAAGGTCACTGGGCGTTGTCCTGATCAACAGCACCGTGGGGCTGCAGGCGCTGGAGCGCGGCGCACCCTTGATGGTGCTCGGGGAAGCGCCGTACAAGCGCCCCGACCTCACCTTTGCCGGCGAGCTAGACCATTTCTGGACGCGACGCCGCCCCCCGGACCCCGAGGCCGCGGAAGCATTTCTTGCCCAGGTCAAGAACCTGACTCAAGCGCCCGCAAGCGTTTACGCGTTGCGCAACGAATCCCTGGGCTGGTCGGCCCTAATGTGAATCCGGAAGACAACATGCTCATTCCAGTCATTCTTTGTGGTGGCACCGGCTCCCGGCCGTGGCCCGTCTCCCGCGAAAGCAATCCCAAGCCCTTCATGCGGCTGGCCGATGGCCAGAGCCTCTTGCAGAAGACCTTTCTTCGTGCGGTCGCACTTCCGAATGTCAGCGAAGTCGTCACGGTCACCAAGCGCGAGCTATTCTTCAAGACGGAAGATAAATACCGCTCGATAACGCCTCATAGTCGTCCATCCTCCTAAGGTTTCCTATCCGCCAGTTGCGAGAATGTCAGTAATGGATTCCAACCCTCTCTTTCCTCCTTCCTCCACGAGAGAGGAGGAGTCACCTCGAATCGCAATGAGCCACTCTTCAACGACCGACATCGTTCTTCATATCGGTTTTCACAAGACCGGAAGCAGTGCGCTTCAGAACTATCTTTTCTCCCAGGGAAATTTCTCTCGACCTTACGACACCATCTTTCCGACTTGCACATGGCTGAACAATGCTGACTTGGCTTGGGTCTGCATTGGTCGCCGCTTCGAGTGGCAGGACAGGGACTACAACCTTGAGGATGTGGCTTCTCACTATCGGAGCGCCGTGGAGCGGTCTATTGCGAGGAACCGGCGTACGGTGATCTCAAGCGAAGAGTTCTGCAGGCTGAACGAGCACTACCACCAGTCATTTTTCGTTCGACTGGGCAAAGCCTTGCCCATCGACAACGTCAAGGTGCTTGCGTATATTCGCGATCCACTCGACTTCTTAGTATCTCGGTATTGCCATGAGGTGCTGTACTCGGAATCGAGGTCTTTCGAGGATTTCGTTAGCGGTGAGATTTCTACCTCGGATTTCTGCATCAGACTCAAGCCATGGTTGGACTTCTTCGGACCAGACCGAGCCATCATTCGGGAGTTCAAGGGGGGTGACTTCAGCATCGTCGATGACTTCAATGACCAGTTCGGGGTTCCGGGAATCGCCACAGCTAGCGAGACGTTCGTGCACCGCCGAATCGGCGCTGGGGCGAACTTCGCAATCGCGGAAGCTCTGGCGTTGATCAACGCCTCTGTCAAAGAGCAAAAGCTCCGCGAAACGCTCCGCAATAGGCTTCTCGCGCTTGAGTTCAGAGCCCTGGCGAAAACGGAGGTTCGGGCAGCGGCCTTGGACGCCCTGGCGAACTCTGTGAAAGATGAACTAGGCCTGCTTGCCCAGCGCCAGCAAGACTACTTGCTACCTCGCGGGAACCCCACGCCCCTTCAGACCGGGTAGGAAAAACTTCGATCAGCGATGACTCGGTCGATCAAGAGATGCATTCTGCTCCTGAGGACGGTGCCATCAAGAAAAGCCCAGTGTTTACTGCAGAAAAAACCGGCGTCTCGCCAACCAAGCCTTCAATACATAGTGCAGATCACGATAGAGGGCGGCTGGTCTAGGGCCCGGGCGCATGGAAGGGCTGCTATTACTTAACGCTAAAGGCAAACGAATCAACTTGCATACCCACTACGAGCCGGCAACCGTTGAGCAGCCGTTATAGTTCACCCTTCGGAGTTGTCTAAGTGCAGGCAGGAACACCGTAAGCGACGATGCCATCGTCCGATGTAAATGACCACGATGGACGCTTGAATCACCCGCGTATAAAGGCACACAGCTAGCTCACACCGCCTCGAAGCCCGTCTGGCGGAGACTGACGGCACGCATTGTGCTTAAGAAGTTACGGACGGGTCCCGGCGCGAAATCGCCCTCTAATCAGCTTTTTTATGTTTAGCGCTATTCGGATGCGGCTCCCCCGCGTCAACTTGCTCCTTCTGCTGACAGTCGTCATTCCGACAGTGCTGGCCACAATCTACTTCGGTCTCGTCGCCTCCGACGTTTACGTGTCGGAGAGCCAGTTTGTCGTTCGGAGTCCAGAACGTCAGGCGACCTCACCACTGGGTGTTTTGCTGCGCGGTGCAGGATTCTCCCGTGCACAAGACGACAGCTATACCGTACACGAATTTGTGCTTTCCCGTGACGCGCTTCAGGTCTTGAATAAGGAGATGAACTTAGGCCAAGCATACGGCGCCAAGACGGTCGATGTGCTGAGCCGGTTTGCCGGTATCGACCCGGACAACAGTTTCGAGGCGCTGCACCGCTACTATCGCGGCAAAGTCCAAGTACGAACCGACGCCAGTTCAAACATCACGACGCTATCGGTCAACGCCTTCACGGCAGAAGACGCTGCCCGCGCAAACCGCATGCTGCTTGAGGCTAGCGAATCGTTGGTGAACCGCCTCAACGAACGGGGTCGGCAGGACATGATCCAGTATGCGATGGCAGAGGTGCTGGCCGCGCAGAAGCAGGCCAAGGGTGCCGCCTTCGCACTTTCCCAGTATCGCAACAGCCAAGGCGTTGTCGATCCCGAGCGGCAGGCTGCTGTGCAGTTGCAGCAGATCGCGAAGCTGCAGGATGAACTGATTGCCTCGAGCACCCTGTTGACTCAGTTGAAGAGCGTTTCACCGCTGAATCCCCAGGTGCAGGGTCTGGAAACCCGCATCCGGATGTTGCGCCAAGCAATGGACAACGAGTCTTCCAGGATCACGGGCGGCCGGAGATCGCTGGCGGATAAGTCGGTTGACTTCCAGCGCTTTGCGCTTGATTCGGATTTTGCGAACAAGCAGGTTGCCACTGCGCTCTCAGGCTTGGAACAGGCGCGAAACGAAGCGCGGCGGCAGCAGGTTTACTTGGAGCGTGTAGCGCAGCCGAGCACGCCCGACTACCCGGCCGCCCCACGCCGAATTCGTGCGGTGCTGACTACGCTGGCATTGGGCCTGCTCGCGTGGGGCATCGCAGCACTCGTTGTGAGCAGTGTGAATGAACACAAGGCGCACTGACGTGCCTGAGGGCAGCCGGAGACCTCAGCTGAGCGATGCTTGGCGCATCCAACGCGCCGTGCTCCACGCTTTGCTAATGCGGGAGATCCTTACCCGGTACGGCCGGCGCAATATCGGGTTCCTTTGGTTATTCATCGAGCCGATGCTGTTCACTTTGGGGGTCACAGCAATCTGGAACTACACCAAGCTGCTGCACGGATCAGATCTCCCAATCGCGGCCTTCGCGATCACGGGGTACTCCTCCGTGCTGCTATGGCGGAACTGCGCCAACCGCTGCTCCACAGCGGTCAACCCGAACCTCGGCCTGATGTACCACCGCAACGTCAGGCCCATTGACGTATTCCTCGCCCGCATCATTCTTGAGATAGCAGGTGCCACTGCAACGGCGACGTTCCTGACAATCCTGTTTGCCGCGACAGGTTTCATGGAGCTGCCCCATGACCTTGGGCTCGCGGTCGTAGGTTGGTTGTTTCTCGCCTGGCTTGGCGGCGCTATCGGGCTGGTCGTTGGCTGCTTCAGCGAACACAGCGATGTCGCTGACCGACTTTGGCACGCATTCGCATATCTATTCTTTCCGTTCTCCGGTGCCGTTTACATGGTGAGTTGGCTCCCCGAGGGTACGCAAGAACTTGCCTTGCTTATACCGACCGTCCACGCGATTGAGATGCTCCGCGCCGGCTACTTCGGGCAGGATGTGGTGGCGCATTACTCTCCTTTGTATTTGCTTGCGTCCTGCCTGCTGCTCACGCTGACGGGCTTCAATATGGTGGCAAAGCTTAGTCGTCGCCTGGAGTTCGAATGATCGCGCTCGAAGGCGTCTCCAAGAACTATCGGATCAGCAGCGGTGTTCGGTCCGTGCTCCGCGACGTGAACCTAACTGTCCGTCGTGGTGAGAAGGTTGGCGTGCTTGGCCGCAATGGGTCCGGCAAGTCAACACTCCTACGCATCGTTGCGGGGACGGAACAACCGAGTTCTGGGAGTCTCACCCGAACCATGTCGGTATCGTGGCCGCTTGCATTCACCGGCGCGTTCCAAGGTGCGTTGACGGGTAAGGACAACCTGCGGTTCGTTTGTCGAATCTACGGCGTCGACTACGAAGACGCGTTGATCTTCGTCGAAGATTTCACCGAACTGGGACGGTATCTCAACGAGCCGATGCAGACGTATTCGACCGGCATGCGTGCGCGCCTGGGATTCGCCATTTCGATGGCGGTCGACTTCGATTGCATGTTGATCGACGAGGTGATTGCGGTCGGCGACAGCTTCTTCCACCAGAAGTGCTATGAAGAACTGTTCGTCCGACGAGCGGACCGGGCCATGATCGTCGTGTCGCACGATCCCCATCTCGTGAAGACCTATTGTTCAACGTTCATGGTTTTAGACCGGGGCGATCTCCGGCAGTTTGACTCCGTGGACGAGGCTTATCGCTACTATGAAGCGAGTCAAAGTGCGGTGAGCACAGCATGACCACTTTGCTGGAATCCTGCAAAGAGACGCTGCAGGCGGCGCCGCGCCATTGCTCTTTTTGTTCGAGTCCCGTGCTGTTCCCATTTCTGTTCTTGCCAGACCGCGATGGAGGCCCAACGCGCGTGTGGCAGTGCTACAGATGCGGCTCTCTCGTACCAGACCACGCGACCAGCGGCACGTCTGCAGCGAACGAAGTTCAGATTCAGGTCGATTTCCATGAGAACTTCTTCGGCAATGACGGACCGGAATCCCTAGACCGCCTCCACGATGACCTGTTTGAGATGGTTGGCTCGCTCGAGCCCCACCTTGGCTTCGCCAAAGACGGTAATGTGCTGATTGAACTGGGGTGCGGCCGTGGCGGCTTGCTCAGTGCGCTTCGCACGAGGGGGTACCGCGCGATCGGCTGCGAGCCCTCCGCCCGGCTGGTCGCGATGGCACGGCAGCACTATGGCCTCGGCCACCACTTGCAACACGCAACGGCGGAAGAGTTCCTGGAAGAACGGGCACGCCGACGCGGCGAGAAAGCGGCTGCAGTGCTGATGTGGCATGTTCTTGAACATGTCCGCTCCCCGTTGCGACTGATCGAGAGTACGCTCGAGGTGTTGAAGGACGACGGGCGGCTGATTCTCCAGTTACCACTGCTGCACCGGGAGTTTGTCTATCGGGAGCATCTATTCTTCCCTTCGCGGGCCTCCGTCAAGTACATCGAGATGCGGCTTGGACTCTTCCTAGTGCAGCAGACGGTTGACCACCGCAATCGTTTCGTGACACTTGTTTTTGGGCGATCCGCGCAGGGGCACGCTCACCCAGCCTACGAAGTGGACCTACTGGATCTCGCCGCAGCACGGGCGGAGCCCATGCTCGTGCGGGAGGACTACATCGCACTCCTAGAGCGCGATGTGGCCTCACTGCGTCAGGGCGTCTCGCGGAAACAGATAGAGCAGCGCGTCGAACTACTCGCCACTGCCGACGAGATCCTCGACGTGTTTTCTGATTCCTTTGGTCGCTCGAAAAAAAGCCCTGAGAAACCCAACCACTCTCCACCGGAACCACTTGTGACGTCAACTACATTCTTGACCAACTCGACTTCTGCTCAGGATCAGGCCATGCCCGAGCCGCGCGAAGGAGATATTCGTCGCCTGCTTGAATTTCAGCAGGCGCTGTCGTCCAACGCTCTTTTTCGCAAGCTGCAGAGCGTAGGCCTGATGCCGAAAATTTCTGCTCCGCCCGATTCGGATCGCTCAACAGCCTTCAGTAGGCGCGAAGGAAACCGGTACTGGTGGCACCGCGTTCCTGGCAACGATTACGTGCCGCCGGTCTACGCCGGGCTTCGCCACGAGGAATGGGCACTCCTGAAGAAATGGTTCGATGACGGCGATGCACATTTCTCCGGAACCGGCGAGTGCAATGTGCCGTCCATGTCTCTGCTGCACGGACTGATCGGCGGCAATGGCATGTCGCGAGTTGTGCAGTGCGGCCACTACATCGGGTACTCGACGCTTTTGCTAGGATTCTTGTTGCGTAGTATGGGCCGCCGACAGGCGCTGTACTCGGTCGATATTGACCCGGCGGCGACCCGCTACACGAACACTTGGGTAAAAAAGGCCCAGCTGCAAGACGTGGTACGCCTCTCCGTCCGGAACTCCGCCGACCCTGAAGCCGTGGCCGAGGCTCAGCGATACCTTGGTGGCGCTGCGCAGATCGTGTTCATCGACTCGAGCCATCAGTATGCGCACACACTGGAGGAACTGGATGCCTGGTTCCCGGCTTTGTGTGAGGGGGGGTTCCTGATCCTTCATGACACTTCGGCATACGCGGCAACGTTCGATCCGAAAGGCGGCGGAGTTGGCAAGGCAGTCACCGAATGGTGTGAGCGCAAAGGTCTGAGGTCCATGGCGCTGAATGGGTTTGTCGACGGGGGAACTCCCGGGGACTACCCTTACTTGGACGGCTGCGGACTCACCCTAATCCAGAAACCAAAAACTATCTGACAAACATGGCTAACATCGCATGGCTAGTGCCCAGCCTCATTGAAGGCTCAGGCGGGCATCGCACGATTCTTCAGAATGCCTCCTATTTGGAGCAATTCGGACACAGCACGACCCTTTACTTAGAGAACGACTCGGCGATCCGGGCGTCTGAGAACGGTGCCGATACCATCCGACGCTTGTTCGGCTATGAATTCAGCGACGTCCGTGTCGGATGGAACGACGTCCAGCCTGCGGATCTCGTGTTCGCGACGATCTGGTACAGCGCCGCCATCGTGCGCAATCTCGCCTTCCCATGCCGCCGCGCCTATTTCGTCCAGGACTGGGAGGCATCCTTCAATGCTGTCGGCGACACCTACCTGTTCGCGGAGAATTCGTATCGGTACGGGCTCGTTCCAATCACAATTGGCAACTGGCTTGCGCGCGAGATCGAGCACCGCTTCGCAGTTACTGGATTCAGTTTCGATTTCTGCGCGGACACATCGATATACCACCCGATCCCAAATGTAAGGCGCGAGCGCGCAATCTGCTTCATCTGCCAGCCAGAGAAGCCAAGACGCGGAGCTCGTCTTGGCATCGAGGCGCTCGGCATCGTCAAGCATCTGATGCCCGATGTAAAGATCTACCTGTACGGTTCTAGTTCAGTGCCGCACCTGTGGTTTGATGCCACCCATCTTGGGCTCATGAATTTGCACGAGTGCAATGCGCTCTACAACCGCAGCGCCGTGGGCCTGTGCATTAGTTCCACCAATCCTTCCCGCATCCCGTTCGAAATGATGGCGGCCGGGCTTCCGCTCGTCGAACTCCACCGCGAGAACACTTTGTACGATCTCCCGGAAGGCGCGGCGTTGTTATGCGACCAGACCGCAGAATCGATTGCCGAGGGCTTGCTGCATCTGCTTCGGAACGATTCTGCGCGAGAAATCATGTCCGCAAAAGCGGTTGACTTCATGAATAGCCGTGGTCAAGAGGTAGGGTTCCGGCAGTTCGCCAGCGCCGTCGATTGGATTCTGACGAATCCCATAGGTGCCGCACCGTCCTTGCGTGACCTGACGCCCATGTACCGCACAGCACCGGTCGTTGCATCACCTTTTGCCTCCAGCGTTCCAACTCGGTCGGGCGCTCCAATCAAGTTCAGCGCGCCACCCACACCTGGAGGAATGGCTTACCGGGTCGCCAAGAGTATCTATCGCGCCATCAACCGCTCGCGCCAGTCGATGTAGTGCCGGTTACGCTCCAACTCCATACGTTATGCAAGTGAATGAATCTACCCGTCCTCCGGCTGGCGCCAGGCTGGTGAGCTACGACATCTGGGACACAGTCCTTAGGCGCACGTGCCATCCGGATGCGATCAAGCTCGAATGCGCGCGCCTCCTCCTCCGTGCACTGGGTCCCTCTGCCAAACCGCACCTAAAAGACCCCTGGATCGTTCTTCGAACGCGCCAGCGTGTCGAAGCTGCTATCGGCGCCGAGACTCGCGTCAAAGGCCTCGACGACGAGTATGTGCTGGAGGACGTGCTTCGCCGGCTGCTCAGTGAAGTCGCGCGGGCTGATTGCCCAATTGCACCCGCGGTGGCGGAGCGGCTGATCGAGATCGAGCTGGAACTTGAACGACAATCAATTTATCTTGATCCCTCCATTTTCAGTGTGATGGATGCGGATGGGGCTGACCGCAGGATCTACATCTCCGACTTTTACATGCCCAAGCCGCAGCTTGAGCAACTCCTAGCGGCAGTTGGCGCGGACCGCCGGTTTCACGGCGGTTACGTGTCATGTGACGTCAGCTTGAACAAGCGCTCCGGCAGGCTCTTCCCCCACGTGCTGCAGCTCGAAGGAGTGCAGGCCGCCTCCCTCGCTCACAAGGGTGACAACCCGTATTCCGATGTAGAAGTTCCGGCCCGATTGGGTATCCAGGTGGAACACTTCGAGCCTCCGAACGAGCACAGCTTGCGCAGGAAGCGGGAGACGGCCTTTCACGAACGACGCGCGCAGGTGCAAGGGTTCAAAGACGAAGTGGGCCGCTTGGTGAAGGTGCACGCTGATGCAGGTGATGAGCGCACGCTACTCGACGTCAGCACATTGCTACTTGGCTATGCGACTTGTATCGTTGAGCAGGTGGCGGCGCTAGGCGTTGAACGGGTATTTTTCTTCACTCGGGAGGGCGAGTTCTTCAGCCAACTGTACGACATCGCTCGGCGACATTCCCCGTTGCGACACCTGCTCCCGGAGCCGACGTTGCTGGAGGTCAGCCGCGTGGCCACCTTCGGCCCTTCGCTACGAGACCTCAGTGCGCAGGAATTGATGCGGCTATGGAATCTCTACAGCTCGCAAACGCCGAGAGCGTTCCTGCGTTCTCTTGGGCTTGAAGATCAAGTAGCCCTGAACGTGCTCGAGCGGCACAATCTTGCACCTGATGAATCCGTGCAGTACCCATGGCAAGACGCAAAGTTTCTCGCGTTCCTGAAAGATCCGGACTTCGCCGACGTAGCGTCTAGCGAACTTGCCCGACGTAAACAGTTGCTGATCGATTACTGTGCTGCGAAAGGTTTGACACAGGATCTCGCCAGCTGCGTGGTGGTTGACATTGGTTGGCGCGGCACCATCCAAGACAATTTGGCCGAGGCGTTTCCCTCTGTGCAGTTTCACGGGATCTACCTTGCGTTGGACCGCGTTCTGAACCGCCAGCCAGCTAACGCTACTAAGGTCGCGTTCGGGCCGGACCTGAATACCGGGGCTTCTAACGAACTCGGTCGGCTGCTCCGATGCGTCGCACCGATCGAGATGCTGTGCAACTCGCCTTCCGGAAGTGTGACCGGCTATCACCGAGACCCGTTGACGGGTGCGGTCAACGCGACTCGGTTACGCGATCCTCACGAAGACATGGTCTACCAGCGATTCACAGGCAATCTTCAGCGCCGGGTGCTCGAGGTGCTCGATCAGTCGCTGGCAGCCAATCCGCACGCTCGTGTGGCCGCAGACGAATTGCTCCCGCATGCGATGGCCGCCTGGAGCCGACTGATTTACGAACCGGAAAAGTCGTTCGCTAGCGCGTTCTTCTCACTGCGGCACAATGAATCGTTTGGTGTCGGTCGATTCGTCGATAAGCAGCGGCGCCTACCTATGTTGTGGCCTTTGAAGCTGCTGCTGTCAAAAGGCTACAGCAAGTCGTTCGTCAGCGCCTTGAATGAACTGAGCTGGCCGCATGGCTACGCCGTCCAAGCCGAGGACCGCTACCTCATCCCTGTTCTTAAGACCTTTTATCCACACCGGTACTAGAACCCCTCCGGCAGCTTGGGCATCTCCACAAAAGAACTGCCCGTTATTTTCCGCACCCATGAACATCGCGATCGCCTCGATTGTCACCCCGGAATTCCTCGGGCATGCCCTAGCCGCGTGGCGCCGCGCCGACTTTTCCGGTGGCGCGTTCAAGGTCGTCGTGTTCGGCGTCGGCTTTGGCGCCGAACCCGACCTTGCACCGGAGTCGGTCGGCAGCATTCAGTTTGAGTTCCGCCACGTGGAGCAGCGCCTCACGTCCCAAGAGCTCCAACTATTGGTGCAGCGGTACACCCCTGCCGAAGTTTGCTTCGCGCTCAAGCCTATTGTGATGCAGTGGCTTCTCGATGAAACCTTCGACTACGTCCACTACCTTGACGCGGATATCCATTTCTACGCTCCGGTGCGTCTGCTCCAAGACGCAGTTGAACAGCCCGGCGACATCTTCTTGAGTCCGCATTGCCTGTTCTCCCTGCCCTTGGACGACCGCCGCCCGACAGCACTCACTTTGCTCCGCAGCGGGTCGTTCAACGGGGGATACGTTGTCGTTAAGCGCACCGGGGAGGGCGTGAGATTCCTGCGCTGGTGGAGAGAACTGGTAATGGTCCATGGGCAGAACGACCCGCGGAACGGGACCTGTGGTGACCAACGCTGGCTGGATTGGGCGCCCGCGATGTTCCCGACCCTCAAAGTCCTGCGCCATCCCGGGATCAATGTGGGCTATTGGAACCTGCACGAGCGAGAGATCACGCGGTGTAAGGGTCAATACTTTGCCAATGGCGAACGACTCATCTTCTTCCATGCCAGCGGTTTCACACCAGAACGTGCGACCGCAGTGTCTTGCTACCAGGACCGCATCGCTCCACCCCTAGACAGTCCCTTGTCCGATCTCCTTCATGATCTTGCTCAACTCTTCCATTCCGCTGAAGACGACCACGTCAACTCGGGCCGCTACGCATACCGGCGTTGGTGGCATGGTTCGTCGAAGGTCGTCCGCGCGTATCGGCGGCACCTTTGCAGCAGCTTGTTGGACCATGCGCGCCGCGTGGCAGCTGGAAGCTCGCCGCCGCCCGAGATCGGTACGAGCCATGCAAACTAGGGATGCGCTCACGTCGGTCATCACTTCCATCAGTCACCATCTGGGAGAGCCCCTCCCGCCAGCCTCTTCAATAGTAGCCTCGCGGTCCCGCCTTCCTGCGCTCACGAAGTCAAGGTGCTGAGGGGAAGCCGGGAACAGCTGGTTGCCGCCCAGTGCAAATAATATGAAGTTCAAATACATCAAGACCATCGTGCTCGCCTGTACCCTAGGGCTAGCCGGCTGCTCCACCTACAGCCCGTTCCTGCCTTCCGCGGGCCCGAGCGCGAAACTGGTGATCGACGCCCCCGCTGACCAGCCGGATACCGGCATCCAGGTCGTGGAACTGTCTGACGCCGTCGTTCAGCGAATTGTGGCCAGTCGCCGGCGCAACAGCTTCGTTGAAATCTTTGGTGCCGGCTCGGCCGCGGCGCCTAAGATTTCAATTGGCGCGGGTGACGCACTTGAAATTTCGGTCTGGGAGGCGCCGCCCGCGGTACTGTTCGGCGGTGGCATTACGGACGCGCGGGGTATGAACTCGTCGTCGCGCGTCGCAGTTCTGCCAGAGCAAATGGTCAGCAGCACGGGCGCCATCAACATGCCTTTCGCCGGCACCATCCAGGCGGCTGGGCGGACGACGCAGGAGATCGAACAAGAGATCGCGCGGCGACTTAAAGGCAAGGCCAACGACCCGCAGGTACTGGTTCGCGTGTTGCGCAATGTGTCGAGCATGGTGACCGTGGTGGGAGAAGTCAACACCAGCACCCGAATGGCACTAACACCGCGCGGCGAGCGCCTGCTAGACGCACTGGCCACCGCCGGCGGCGTCCGGCAGCCGGTTGGCAAGATCACGCTGCAAGTCACCCGCGAAGTGACGGAACAGGGCCGCCGTGTCGCCCGCGTGATGGCCCTGCCCTTGGACACCATCATTTCCGACCCCTCGCAAAACATCATGCTGCTGCCGGGGGACATCGTTACGGCACTGCATCAGCCCAACAGCATGATGGTGCTCGGCGCAACAGCGCGCAACGAGGAACTCAATTTTGAGGCCCAGGGCATCACGCTGGCGCAGGCGTTGGCCCGTGCCGGCGGCCTGCAGGATGCGCGCGCCAACGCAGCCGGTGTGTTCATCTTCCGTTTCGAAGATCCGGCCGTTCTGGGTGGCCCGACTCCGGCCCGCACCACGGCTGATGGCAAGGTTCCGGTTGTGTATAGGGTGGACCTGAAAGACCCGGCAGCCTTCTTCTATGCCCAGGGGTTTCCCATGCGCAACAAGGACGTGATGTACGTCGCCAACGCACCGGCCGCCGAGCTGCAGAAGTTCCTGAACCTGGTTTCCTCGGTCGTCGTCCCTGCGGTGACGATCCAGAACCTGGGCAATTAGCCTTAGCGGCCATGCAAGGCTCGCTGCTGATCGACATCAGCCGCCTCATGGGGCGCACCAACCGCGGGCTGTTGCCGACCGGGGTAGACCGCGTCTGCCTGGCCTACATCGCGCATTTCGCGTCCCGGGCCCAGGCCGTCATCCAGCACGAAGGGTGGCGGCGCATCCTGTCTCACGGGCATTCGCAGGAACTCTTTGCCCTGTTGCAAAGCCCGGGCTCCAGTTTCTTTCGGGATGCCGCCAAGATCATTGCCCGCGCCTGCGTTCCACCCTGGCCTTCGCAAGATGGCGGCGGGCGCATTTACTTCAATCCCGGCCACTCCGGGCTTGACGATGCCGGCATGGGCGCGTGGCTGAGCCGAACCCGGCAGCGCCCTGTGTTCATGGTTCACGACCTGATCCCGCTGACCAACCCCGAATATTGCCGCCCCGGCGAAGGCGAACGCCACGCCAATCGCCTGCGCACGCTGCTTGGTGCCGGGGCGGGCGTGCTGACCAACTCGCAGGCGACGCTGGACGAGCTCGAGAAGTTCGCCGCTGCGAACGCGCTGCCCTTACCGCCGGTGGCCGTGGCCCCGCTCGCGCCGGCGGCACTTTCATTGGCGCCGAATGCTCCCCGGCCACTGGTCCAGCCCTACTTCGTGGTGCTAAGCACGATAGAGCCGCGCAAAAATCACTGGTTGTTGCTGCACATTTGGCGCGATCTGGTGGTGCAGCTGGGCGCGCAGGCACCGCATCTGGTGGTGATCGGCCAGCGTGGCTGGGAGTGCGAGAACGTGGTGGACATGCTGGAGCGCTGTGAGCCGCTCAAGGGGTTCGTGCACGAACTGCCGTCCTGTACCGATTCCGAACTGGCCGCCTACCTCCGCCATGCGCAAGCGCTGCTGTTCCCCTCGTTTGCGGAAGGGTACGGAATGCCGCTGGTGGAAGCGCTGATGCTGGGCACGCCGGCAATCGCCAGCGACCTGCCGGTGTTTCGCGAAGTGGCCGGCGATGTGCCCGACTACCTGGGCCCGCTCGATGGCACGGGCTGGACCCGCGCCGTACGTGACTACGCGTCGCCGGGCAGTGGCCGCCGTGCGGCGCAGTTGGAACGGCTTGCTGCGTTCGAAATACCTACCTGGCCCAAGCACTTCGAGCGGGTGGAAGCCTTGATGGAGCGGCTGCAATGAGGCCCGGCCCGCTGGGCCCGGAGTTCGAGGGTCCGGTGTTCGCCCACGGCTTTTCGCTGCGCAAGCGGGCCTATGTGCGCGGCTTCGCCGACCGGCAGGACGTGCGGTTCGTGCGCCGTGGCCAGGCCGTGGCCGCAGGAGCTCACCTGCTGCTGTGGGGCAGTGCGCCGTTGCCGTTGGGCTTGGCGCCAAGCGTTCGCACGGTGCGCGTCGAGGATGGTTTCGTGCGGTCCGTCGGGCTCGGCGCCGACCTGACTCGCCCACTCTCATGGGTGTTCGACGACCAGGGCATTTACTACGACGCCACCCAAGAAAGTGCAATCGAAAACCTGCTTCAGCAAACACAGTTCGGCAGTGCAGAAATCGCTCGCGCGCAAGCACTGCGCGAGCGCATCGTGCAGGCGGGCCTCACCAAGTACAACCTGGCGCCGCGCCGCTGGCAGCGGCCGGCCACGAACCGCAAGGTCGTTCTGGTCGCCGGGCAGGTGGAGACGGACGCATCGATCGCACGCGGCGCACTCGACATTCGCGGCAATCTGGCGCTGCTGCAAGCGGTTCGCGCTGCCAGACCCGAGGCTTGGCTGGTGTACAAGCCGCATCCTGATGTGGTCGCGGGGCTGCGCGGCGCCGGCGCCGGCGAGGCACAGGCCGGGCAATATTGCGACCAGGTCGTGATCGATGCCTCGATGCATGACCTG
The DNA here is from genome assembly GCF_013155545.1 of Caenimonas soli. GTDB lineage: Bacteria > Pseudomonadota > Gammaproteobacteria > Burkholderiales > Burkholderiaceae_C > Ramlibacter > Ramlibacter soli. Next base: position 266,301 of record NZ_JABJVV010000009.1, read on the forward strand.
CTGCTGCAGGTGGACGAAGTGCATGTGCTGACTTCGCTGACGGGGTTCGAGGCGCTGCTGCGGGGCAAGCCTGTGGTCTGCTGGGGGCACCCGTTCTACGCCGGCTGGGGTTTGACCGAGGATCGTCAGCCCCATCCGCGCCGCACGCGCCGCCTCACGCTCGACGAATTGGTTGCAGGCGCCTTGCTGCGCTATGCGGTCTATCTGAGCCGCGTCACCGAGCGCCGTTGCACGCCCGAGCAGGCCATGGACGAACTGCTGCAGTGGCGCGCGCGCCAGCCCAACCCTGAGCGCTGGTGGCGCCGTTGGCTGCGCCCCTTCATCGCGCGGCCCTGAGATGAGAGTGTGCCTGGTCACGTTCGGCAGCGCGGGAGATGTGCACCCGATGCTGGCGCTTGGCAAAGCGCTAGGCACGCGCGGGCACTCCGTCACGCTGCTGACCAATCCCGCGTTCGCCGAAGCAGCTGCCACGAGCGGGCTGGACTTCGTACCCGTGGGCGAAGAGCGCCACTACCGCGAGACCATCAGCCATCCCAAGCTCTGGCATCCGATCGATGGCTTCGGCGTCATGTGGCGCTACCTGCTGCGCCCTGCCCTTGCGCCCACCTACCTGCGCATCGCCGAACTCGCCGCAGCCAGGCGCTGCATCGTGATCGCGAGCCCGCTCGCCATGGGTGCGCGAGTCGCGCAGGAAAAGCTGGGCATTCCGCTTATCACCACATACACGTCGGCGACGATGTTGCGCACCGTGTGCGATCCGATGACCATGGCGCAGTGGCGAGTGCCAGCGTGGCTGCCGGCAGGCTTGCGACGGGCCGCGTGGGCCTTGCTGGACCGCTACAAGCTTGAGCCGCTGGTGCGGCCCGCGCTCGAAGGGTTGCGTGGGGAATTGAAACTGCCGCCGCTGCGCGAACCGGTGTTCGGGCGCTGGATGCACTCCCCGGCCGGAGGGCTTGCACTGTTTCCAGCCTGGTTTGCGCCGGCGGCAAGCGACTGGCCGGAACAGGTCGTGCAGGCCGGCTTTCCGCTGTATGAGGACGACGCAGTCCAGCCCGATCCACCAGAGCTGGAGGCGTTCCTGCGAGCCGGTCCGCCGCCGGTGGTGTTCATGCCCGGCACGGCCCAACACGATGGAGGTCACTTCTACGAAGCAGCCATTCGTGCCTGCGCCGCCACGGGCCAGCGCGGGTTGCTGCTGGGAGCCGTGCCGGTAGAAATCAGCCGGAGCCTGCCCCGCCATGTTCAGGCGGCTCCGTATGCGCCTTTCGCGCGGTTGCTGCCCCGGGCGCGGGCTCTGGTCCATCATGGCGGCATCGGCAGCTCGGCCCAGGCACTGCGCGCCGGCATTCCCCATTTGGTGGTGCCAAGTGCCTATGACCAATTCGATAACGCGATGCGGCTGGAGCGCCTGGGCGTCGGCCTGAGCCTTCCGCCTGGCTTGGGTGGGCTGGCTGGCATGTCCACTCGCCTGGGCCAGCTGCTTGGCATGGACTCGGTGGCCCTGGCGTGCGCCCGCTGTTCCGAAAAGACCCATGCGCGTGACGCGCATGAATCAGCCGCGCGGCTGGTGGAGCGCTTGGCATGACGGCGAAGAACGTGCGACGCCGCCATGTGTTCTTCCTGAGCGGGTTCGACCCCAAGGGAGCTTCGTATTACCACGGGCTGTACACCAAGGAAGCGGCGTTGCAGGCTGCTGCGACAGACACCGCCTATCAGGTAGGCCCGCGAGTGCGCGCCTCCAACGGCAACACCCTGTGGCAGGTGCGTAGCGAATTGCAAGGCCAGCCCACGGAGAGCACGCTGGAGTACGTCCGATGGGACGACATCGTGCGGGCAAACTGGCCACGCCGTGCATGGGCCGTCCTGGTGGGCAGCCTGCGAGGCTATCGGGCGGCGTTGGCCGCACCTTCCGCGTTGCGCAAGGTCTGGCATGCATCCCGCAAGACCCTGGTGGCGCTGGCCATGCCTGCTGCCTTCTGGCTTGCGGCGTTGGTGCTGGGGCTGGGTCTGGGATTGCTGCTGGCGCCACTGGCGTGGGGCGCGGGCGTGGCGGTGGCAATCGCAGTGTGGTGGGGTGCTCTCAGGCTGGAAAGGCGCCTCGGCACCACCTGGCTGTTGCGCATCTACCAGTTCGCCGGTGATTGGTCGCAGGGACGCGTCGAGACCTTGGACGAACGCCTGGACCGGCTCGCTGACGACATCGCCCAGCGGCTGCGTGACCCGCAGGTCGATGAAGTTTTGCTGGTGGGGTTCAGCGTCGGAAGCATGCTGGCCGCGAGCGCCGCCTCCCGCGTTCAGCAGGCCGCGCAGACGCAGCCTCAGGATCTCTCCCGCTTCTCGCTCATGACGCTGGGGCATTGCATCCCGTTGTTGGGATTGATGGCCGGGGCCCACGCCTTCCGCACCGAGCTTGCGCGGCTGGGACGGGACCCGCATGTTCACTGGGTGGACTTTTCATCGCCGACGGATTGGGGCAGCTTCGCGCTGGTGGATCCGCTGGCCCTGTGCCTGGGCCCGCCAGGCGTTGGCCGGCCCTATGGTCCGCGTATGGCGTCACCGCGCTTCCACATGATGTTCGAACCCGCGATCTACGCCCAGATGGTCAGGAAGAAGCGCCGCATGCACATGCAGTACCTGATGGCAGGCCAGCGCCCCACACTCTACGATTACTTCGCGATCACGGCCGGCCCACTGCGCCTGCCGGACCGGCTGACTGGTAAAACGGCCCCATGAGTCATTTCTGTCCCGCGTACCCCAAGCCGCGCAAGCACCGGGCGCCACTGCTGCGCATGTTCTTCAGCGCGCGGCATTCTTGGATGGACGCGTTGTACGAGCGCAGCTATGCCATGCAGATGGGCGAGGTGCACTTGCCGGGCCTCGACCTGTACATGGTCAACGAACCGGGCCTGGTGCGACGCGTCATGGCGGACGAGGCGGCGAGCTTTCCGAAGAGCGCACTGCAGGGCGAGGCACTGGAGCCGCTGCTCGGCGAGAGCATCTTCACGACCAATGGCGCGCAATGGAAGCGGCAGCGCCAGATGATGGACCCGGCCTTCGCGCAGGCCCGCCTCAACGTGGCCTTCCCGGTGATGCGCGCGGCGGCGCAGGACATGCTCGAGCGCCTGCGCCAATTGCCCGATGGCACCGAACAGGACGTCGAGATCGAGATGACGCATGTCACCGCCGACATCATCTTCCGCACGATTTTCTCGGTGCCCATGGAAGGGGCGGACGCGCACCGCGTGTTTGCCGCGTTCGCGCGGTACCAGGCGCTGGCGCCGCGGCTGATGCTGCCGTCGCTGTTCGGTGTGCGCTGGCTGGTGTGGCCATGGGACATGTGGCGCAGCCGCCGGGCCGCGGCCGAAATTCGCGGACTGCTCGAGAAGATGGTTCGCCCGCGCTACGAAGCCCGCCAAGCCGGCCGGCCGCATGAAAACACCGACATCCTTGCCGCTTTCCTCGACGCCCGTGATGCGGTTACCGGCGAGCCATTCGAACTGGAGGAACTGGTCAACCAGGTGGCCATGCTGTTCCTCGCCGGACATGAGACATCGGCCAGCGCGCTGACCTGGGCCTGCTACCTGATCGCCAAGGCCCCCGACGTCCAGGAGCGCATGCATGCCGAGGTACTGCACCATCTGAGCGACCGCGAACCTGACCACACCGATATGAAGCAGCTCACCTTGACATGGAACGTGTTTCGCGAGGCGCTGCGCCTGTTCCCGCCAGTCGGGTTCATGGCGCGCGAAGCGTCCAGCGCCTGCCCGATGCGCGACAAGCAGGTGCCGCAGGGCGCCACCGTCGTGGTGTCACCATGGCTGATCCAGCGCCACCGCCAGTGGTGGCCGCAGCCGGACGCGTTCAATCCGGACCGCTACGACGATGATGCGTCGCGCGAGCCGCTCAAGAACGCCTACCTGCCCTTCGGGATGGGACCCAGGGTGTGCATGGGCGCGTCGTTCGCGCTGCAGGAAGCGGCCCTCATCTTGTCGAGCCTGGTGCGCCATTTCCGGCTCGAGGCCGTGCCGGGCCACGTGCCGATGCCGGTGGGGCGGCTCACCATACGTTCGGCCAATGGGGTCCGGCTGGTGCTGCACAAACGGGAGCCGTCATGAAGGAGCGAATGGCGGGGTTCCTGGTGATGACGGCCGTGGTGCCGCTGGCCGTTATCGGCTACCTCATTCTGGTCATCGTGGGCTTCACCGGCCCCAACTCGCGCGGCCGTGCCGGCGTGCGCGCGCTGGACCATTTCGTTAACGCCGCCGTGTTCAATGGCTATGCGTGGGAGAGCGTTTCGTCCCACGCCTGGCGCGCCCGCGAGAAGCGCTGGGCCCGCTTCATCATCTGGGCGACCGACCGGTTCCAGAAAGACCATTGCAGACGCGCCAACAAGCGCGAGCAGCCGGTGGTCGATCTGGTGCTGACCAAGGGCCTCGAGAAGCAGACCATCTTCTAAGGGGCAGCTCAAGTCATGTCCCCTGTCCGGCGGCGCTGCGTTTTTTATGTGAGCGGGTTCGACCCGAAAGGCGCTTCGCACTACCACTCGCTCTACCGTGAGCAATCGGCATTGCAAGCAAAAGCCGGCGGCCTGTCGATCGAGGTGGGGCCGCGCCGCCGCCTGCCTGGCGGCAACGCTTGCTGGGACGTGCGTGCCGAAGATGCGGGGCAGGAGGTGCGCACGCACTATGAGTTCATGCGCTGGGATGACGTGGTGCGCTCGCACTGGCCGCGCGCCCAGTGGCAGCTGTGGCGCGACGTGTTCTCCACCACGGCGTTCAACCTCAGGCACGGCGCGCTCTGGAAGATGTACAAGCTGTCCTGGCCACCAGTATTGGCGCTGCTGATGCCCTTCGTTCTGTTGTGCGCGATGCTGGCCGGGATACCGCTGCTCGCAGGATTTGCCGCATGGCTGGCGCTGCGGGCTGGCGGGGGCGTGTTGCCGGCGATCGTGGTGGCGCTCACGACGGGGCTTGCGCTGGCTTGGGTGGGGCGCCGCCTGGAAACGCGCTACAGCATGTATTGGATGATGCGCAGCTACGCGTTCACGGCGCAACAGGCGCAGGGGCGCACGCCCGGCCTCGAGTCGCGCCTGGACGAACAGGCTGCGCGGCTGGCGCAACGGCTGCAGGAGGGCCAGGACGACGAGGTGCTGGTGGTCGGCCACAGCTCGGGCGCAATCATGGCCGCTTCCATTGTGGCAAGGGCTCTGCGGCTGCTGAGCGCTTCAGGACCCGAACGACCCGCGTTGTCGCTATTGACCCTGGGCCAGTGGATTCCGTTACTGGGCTTGCTGCCGCAGGCCAAGGACTTCCGCAGTGAGCTGTCGCGCCTTGCGATGGCGACCGGGCTGAACTGGATAGATTTTTCCGCACCGCCGGACGGCTGCTGTTTCGCACTCACCGATCCCGTGGCCGGCAGCGGCCTGGCCATTCCCGACAGGGCACCGAACCGGCCCAAACTGCTGTCTCCGCGATTCGCCGAGATGTTCGATGCGCCTGCCTACCAGGCGCTGCGCCGCGACAAGTTCCGCATGCATTTCCAATACTTGATGGCATCGCAGCGGCCAGTGCGGTACGACTACTTCTCCATCACCGCCGGGGCCAAGGGCCTCGCCGATGCATTCGCCGACCTCCCGAGCGTCGTCGATTACGCGGGCCTGCGCCCGCACAGACGCAGCTAAGTCACTCGTTCAACCAACGCCTTGGCGTGTTTTCTCAATTCCGGCACGGCCGTTGCCTCCCAGAACTGCGCCTTGAGCAAGGGACCGATGTAGCGTACGTGCTTGAGGGCTTGCCCGTCGCGCCGCACGAGCCGGTAAGCGGTATCGACTGACAGCCCCAGTGCCAGCGCGTCCACAGTCAAGCCGCCGCTGTCCCGCAGCTGCGCGATCAGCGGATCGTGCACGCGATTCAGATCGCTCGACGGCCCGGTGCAATTGATGACCGAGGCAAAGGTGGTCTGCACCGGCTCGGCTGCGCCACGCATCCGCCACGTCACTCGCGGGCCGTCGGGCGCGCAGACTATGTCCACCAGCCGGCCTTGCATGATCGTGAGCTGGCCCGCATCCATCGCCTGCCGGATCCGTTTGAAAATAGCGGGCGCCGCGCGGTGCCGATGGGTGTCCCAATAGGGCATGAGGTGGCGCAGGAACTGCTTTTGACCACGCGCGCCGAGCTGCTGCCATAGCCGCGGTGTATGGGAGCGCAGGCCGCCGATCACGTCGCGCCAGTCGTGTCCAGCATCCCTCGCATGCCCTATGAGCCGGCGGATCTCCCGCAATTGACGCAGCGCGCGCGTTTCGTCATTGAGGAAATCGGGCGGCACTATGCCCGCGGTTGGGGGCGCTTCCTGCTCGCGATGAGGCTGTGGCAGCAAGGCGCGCCGCGACAGCATGGTGACCGGCCCGCGGTGGCCGTGATCCAACAGGCGCAGAACGACATCGTATGCAGTGAGACCGCTGCCAATCAACAGCACCGGCGCGTCGGGCGCGAGGTTTGCCGCCGCGCCGGGCGCCCAGACGTCGTTTACCAAGCCGGGGCCGCTCCAATCGACGGCCGTGGCAGTGTGCGGAGGCTTGGGCGTGAAATTCCCCAAGGCCAGTATCACTTCGGTCGCTTCGATTACACGGCCCGAGCCGAGCCGCAGAACCGGGGCTTCGCCCACGCCCAGCGTTTCGAGCTGGAGTACTTCGGCTTCGAGCAACTCCAGCTTGACGCCGTCCGCAGCCGCTGCCTGCGCGTTCAACAGGCAGCGCTCCAGGTAGTCGCCGTACAGGCTGCGCGGCACGAAATCGGCCGCGCGGTAAGGCAAGCCGCGACCACGCAGGTAGTCGATGAAGCCGGATTCCCGGTCCGGGTCAATGCTCATTCGCCCGGCGGGTACGTTCAGCAGGTGGCTGGGCGAGTTGGTGCCGTAAGCGATACCGCGGCCGAACGAAAGGCTGCGATTGATCAGGCAGACGCGCGCGGGCGAAGTGAGTCTTTGCAGCAGCTGCACGGCGACCGCCATTCCGGAAAAGCCGGCGCCCACGACGGCGTAGGTTGGGCGCTTCGTCATTGATGAGCTTTCATATACACTGGGCGAAATATATGTTTTAAGCGCCGGTTCTATTTAATGTTTAATACAGAAAATCGGCGGGGGCCGCGCGCTTTGTGAACGGAAATCACATCAGCGTGGACGATCTGAACGCCCGCCGCCGGCAGGCGGTGCGCCTCAGGCTGCAGGGCGAGAAGCTGGCCGTGGTGACTGCCAGCACCGGGCTGAGCACGCCCACGGTGATATCGGCGGTGAAGTCTTACCGGTTGGGCGGATGGACGGCAGTGGACGTGAGCCCGCGCCGGGGCCGCCCGCCCAAGACTGACCCGGGACTGGACCTCGCACATGTCGAAGCGCTGGTGCAGGCCATGCTGGGCGGCCCGCCCGACCTGGCCGCCACACTTCCCGACACCTTATGGAGCCGCAAGGCGGTAGCCGCATGGCTGGCGCAGCGAACCGGGGCGCAACGCAGCGCCGGCGCAGCAACCCGGCTTTGCGAGTTGCTGGGGCTGGATTTCGACGATGACTCGCTTGCGCCCCCTGTCATCGGTGCGGCCGACAAGCCTGTGCGCTATCACGGCGCCGAACGGCACCTGGCCGCGTGGCCGGGCGTCCCCGCGGACAGCGGCAAGATCGGCTTGCTATGCATCAAGGCCGCACGTGGGCAATTGCTGTGGCTGGCCTTTGCCGGCCCGCTCGAGGCGCGCCACTACCTGGCGCTGCTTGACCGCCTGCCCCGAAGGCGAGGTGCGATCGAAGTGGCGATCGCGGGCTCGGCCCGGCTGCTACGCGTGCCGGAATTGAGCGACTGGCTGGCAGGCCAGGCTGGGGCCCTGCAGCTGATCGACCCGGAGCTAGGCGCACCCATCCAGATCGCACCGCCCCCCACCCCGAGCACCACATTGACCGCACCAGCCCACAGGACTGCCATGCCCTTGACCCATCTTCAACGCCTGGAAGCCGAGAGCATCCACATCATGCGGGAGGTGGTCGCCGAAGCCGACAAACCCGTGATGCTCTACTCGGTGGGCAAGGACAGCGCCGTGATGCTGCACCTGGCCATGAAGGCCTTTTATCCGTCCAAGCCGCCCTTCCCGCTCATGCACGTGGACACGCGCTGGAAGTTCCGCGACATGTACACGTTCCGCGACCGCATGGTCAAGGATCTTGGGATGGAGCTGATCACCTATGTCAACCCCGAGGGCATCGCCAAGAACATCAACCCCTTCACGCACGGCTCGGCGATCCACACCGACATGATGAAAACGGAAGGGCTGAAACAGGCACTTGGCAAATACGGCTTCGACGCTGCGTTCGGCGGCGCGCGGCGGGACGAAGAAAAGTCACGCGCCAAGGAGCGCATCTTCTCGTTCCGCTCGGAGCAGCAGCGATGGGACCCGAAGAACCAGCGCCCCGAACTCTGGAAGCTATACAACGCGCGCAAGCACAAGGGTGAGTCGTTGCGGGTCTTCCCGCTGTCGAACTGGACAGAGCTGGACATCTGGCAATACATCCATCTGCAGAACATTCCGATAGTTCCCTTGTACTTCGCGGCACAACGCCCGGTAGTCGAACGCAACGGCACGCTGATCATGGTTGATGACGATCGCATGCCGCTGATGCACGGCGAGGTTCCGATGCTGCGCAAAGTGCGCTTTCGCACGCTGGGCTGCTACCCGCTCACTGGTGCGATCGAGTCGCAGGCCGATACGCTGCCGGCCATCATCCAGGAGATGCTGCTGACCCGCACATCGGAGCGGGAGGGACGGGTGATCGACCACGACTCGGCGGCTTCCATGGAAAAGAAAAAACAGGAGGGGTACTTCTGATGACACACGTCAGCGACCTCATTGCCACCGACATCGGCGGGTACCTGCGCGCGCATGAGCAGAAGAGCCTCCTGCGCTTCATTACCTGCGGCAGCGTGGACGACGGCAAGAGCACCTTGATCGGTCGGCTTCTGTACGACTCCAAGATGCTGTTCGAGGATCACATCGCGGCCTTGGAGGCCGACTCGCGCAAGTGGGGCACCCAGGGCGACAGCCTGGATTTCGCGTTGCTGGTGGACGGCCTGGCCGCTGAGCGCGAACAGGGCATCACCATCGACGTGGCCTACCGCTTTTTTTCCACGGAGCGGCGCAAGTTCATCGTGGCGGACACGCCCGGGCACGAGCAGTACACGCGCAACATGGTGACTGGCGCATCCACAGCCGATGCGGCCGTGCTGACGGTCGATGCGCGCAAGGGCGTTTTGACGCAGACTCGGCGCCACAGCTATCTCGCCTCGCTGCTGGGGATTCACCACCTGGTCGTGGCCATCAACAAGATGGACCTCGTGGACTACAGCGAAAAGACGTTCTTGCGCATTGTCGAGGACTACCAGACGTTCGCGCAGCAGCTCGGGCTGGCGAACGTGACCTTCATCCCGGTATCGGCGTTCAAAGGCGACAACATCGCCGCCCCCAGCGAGAAGATGCCCTGGTACCGGGGGACGACGCTGATGGGCTACCTGGAAACGATCGAAGTAGATGAGCAACGCACCCAGCGTTCGCCCTTCCGCATGCCGGTGCAATGGGTCAATCGACCCGACCTCGATTTCCGCGGGTTCTCCGGGACGGTCGCCGGCGGCAAGGTGCGTCCGGGAGACCGGGTGCGAGTGCAGCCGTCCGGTCGGGAAAGCACCATCGAACGCATTGTTTCTTTCGAAGGCGACCTGCCGGAAGCCGTCGCCGGCCAATCGGTCACGCTGACGCTGGCCGATGAAGTCGACGTCTCGCGCGGCGACCTGCTTTCGCAGGCCGATGCGCCGGCAGGAGTAGCCGACCAGTTCGAGACGACGGTGGTGTGGATGCACGACGAGCCCTTGCTGCCCGGCCGCTCCTATCTGCTCAAGATGGGTACGCAGACCGTCACCGCGTCGGTGATGGAGGTTAAGTACCAGGTCAACGTGAACACCCTCGAGCATGTGGCGGCCAAGACACTGGGCTTGAATGCCATCGGCATCTGCACCCTCAACCTCGACCGGCCCATCGGCTTCGACCCCTACAGCGAAAACCGCGACACGGGCGGCTACATCCTTCTCGACCGGCTGACCAACAGCACTGTGGGTGCGGGAATGATCCACTTCGCCCTGCGCCGCAGCCAGAACATTCACGTTCAGCATGTGGACGTGAACAAGGCGGCGCGCGGCCGCTTGAACGGACAGAAGTCCTGCGTCATTTGGTTCACCGGTCTCTCCGGCTCCGGAAAGTCGACCATTGCCAATCTGCTGGAGAAAAAGCTTCACGCGATGGGCCACCGCACCTACCTGCTTGACGGCGACAACGTCCGGCACGGGCTGAATAAGGACTTGGGATTCACCGACACCGATCGGGTCGAGAACATCCGCAGGGTGGCCGAGGTCGCCAGGCTGATGGTCGATGCCGGCCTGATCGTGCTCACGGCCTTCATTTCGCCATTCCAGGCGGAACGGCGCATGGCACGCGAGCTGGTCGATGAAGACGAGTTCCTGGAGGTGCACGTTGACCTGCCGCTGGCCATGGCTGAGCAGCGCGACGTGAAGGGTCTCTACAAGAAGGCGCGCCGAGGCGAGCTCAAGAATTTCACCGGCATCGATTCGCGCTATGAAACGCCGGAAGCGCCCGAACTGCGCCTGGCAACCGACAAGCTCAACGCCGACGAGGCTGTCGAGGAGATCCTTGCGCTTCTGCGCCGGCGCGGCCGCCTGCCCTCTTGAACGGCCTGGCCCGTACTTAGCTACTCGCTCGAATCACCGACTGCTTTTGGCGTCCGTGATAGGCACCACCACGCGGCCGTAGTTATCGTCCAGGCGGACGATATCGTCTTCACCCAGATAGCTACCCGACTGGACCTCGATCATTTCCAAGGGCGTTTTTCCGGGATTGTGCAGCCGGTGCACTTCACCGAGGGGGATGTAAGTGGACTGGTTCTCGGTTAGCAGAAAAACCTCTTTTCCACAGGTGACCTCGGCCGTGCCTTTGACAATGATCCAGTGTTCGGCACGGTGGTAGTGTTTCTGAAGGCTGAGCGAGGCGGAAGGGTTGACGATTATTCGCTTGACCTTGAAGCGCTGGCCTTCTTCAATGCTGTCGTACGAACCCCAAGGCCGCACAACCTTGCGATGAAAAGCCGCTTCCGGGTTGCCGCGCGCCTCCAGTTCGGCCACGACGTTTTTCACCTGTTCCGCCGCGGAGTGCACGGTCACCAGCAGCGCATCGGGGGTATCGACGATGACTAGGTCGTCCGTGCCCAACGCTACTACCCGTCGATAGTGTGCGTGAATGAAAGTGTTCCTGGCGTTGATGGCTACGCCCTGCCCTGCGATGCGGTTGCCATGCCCGTCAGGCGGGCACATGTCGGCCATGGCTCCCCAGCTACCCACGTCGCTCCATGAGCCGTGGAAAGGGAACACCGCCACGGACCGATGCCGCTCCATCACGGCGTAGTCAATGCTTTCCGATCGACAGGCTTCCACCGCCGCGGCTGCCGGGCGGAGAAAATTGCCATCCGACTGGGGTGCGGCCATAGCCTGCCGGCACTGGGCCAGGATATCGGGTGCGTGCTCCCCTAAAGCTGCCAGTAACGTTGCGGCCGTGCAAAGGAAGATGCCCGCGTTCCAATACACCTGGCCTTGCAGTAGAAGCTCTTGCGCGAACTGCGAATTGGGCTTCTCGATGAAGCGCTTGACGCCGTAGCAGCCATCGGCATGGGCGTCGCCACGTTCGATGTAGCCGTAGGCCGTACTGGGGAAAGTGGGCGCCACACCAAAGGTGACGATAGTCCCCTGCTCGGCGCAGCTCGAGGCGCTTTTGACCATCGCTGCGAATGCAGCGGCGTCGGGTATATGGTGGTCCGCAGGACAGAAGAGCATCAGCTGCTCCGGCGTGGGGGCGCTGAGCGCTGCAAATGCCATGGCAGGCGCAGTGTTGCGCGCGCAGGGCTCCAGGATGATGGAACCGGTGACGCCTGCGTCGCTCATGGCTTCTCTGATGAGGAAGCGGTGGTCGTCGGCGCCGACGCACATCACGCCCCCCGCGGCGGGCTCACAGAACTGCGCCACCCGCTCCAACGTCAGCGCCAGCAAGCTCTTGCCGTCAATGATGGGCACGAATTGCTTGGGGAATGATTTGCGCGACAGCGGCCACAGCCGGGTGCCGGAGCCTCCACACAGGACAACAGGCTGGATCATGAATCACCTTCGGAAGGCCGCATGACTAAATGGTAGCTCTGAAAACCCATCATTGGGCCCCGACAACAAGCTGATTGGCGAAGTTTATTTCGGCATGGTGGTTGCCGTAGAGCACGACGATGTGACGACACTTGAAAGGCGGTTCGTTCGGGTGCATTCTTTGACGTGGGCGTTGACCCTGCGCAAGGAGTTTCCCGTGCTTGATGCCACCACTTTCGCCAACTCGTTGGTCCGGTGTGCGATGTGCGCGTGCCTGGCCATTCTGACGCCCGCCGTCACCGAAGCGTCCTCGCCCGCGGTGTCGCAGGAGATCATCGACGCTTTGACCCGCGCCAACGCGGCCGTTGTGGGGGTGGAGGTCACCGCTATCGAAGGCGCCCGTTCCGCCGAAACCCTGGGACGGCGGCGCACCGGCTCCGGTGTGGTGATCGGCTCGGACGGCCTGATCCTGACCATCGGCTACCTGATGCTCGAGGCCGACAACATCCAGATCGTGACCCGCGACAACCGCAAGTTGCCGGCGAGGCCCGTGGCCTATGACCTGGCCACCGGCTTCGGGCTGGTCAAGCCGCTGCTGCCGCTGCGTGGCACGAACCCAGTGCCGTTGGGCAGCCATAGCGAGCTACGCCCCGGCGAAGCGCTGATGGCGGCGATGGGCGGGGAAGATGCGGACGTGGCCATTACCCAACTGGTGAGCAAGCGGCCGTTCTCCGGGTACTGGGAATATCACATCGAGGCGGCACTGTTCACCAGCCCGCCCATCGGCAATCACAGTGGCGCGCCGCTGTTCAACCAGCGCGGCGAGCTGCTGGGCATCGGCAGCCTGCTCGTGGCGGACGCTACAGGAGAAACCCCGCGCGTGGCCGGCAACATGTTCGTGCCGGTCGACCTGCTCAAGCCCATATTGGCCGAGATGCAGAGTACCGGCAGCAGCAAGCAGAGCCGCCGGCCTTGGCTGGGGCTCACCTCCACCGAACAATCAGGTCGCGTTCAGGTGGTGCGGGTGACCAGGGACAGCCCCGCACATACCGGCGGCATCCAGCCGGGCGACGTGATCCTGGCCGTGGATGACGCTCAGGTTGCGACGCTGGAACAGTTCTACAAGCGGGTATGGGCTCATCCCAATCCGGACGATGAGATCAAGCTCACCGTGCAGCACGGTACCGACGTGAGAACCGTGACCGTCAAGGCGATTGACCGCATGACGACGATGAGCAAGCCTTCGGGAATCTAGAAGCCGGCCTCGCGCCAGAGCAGCGTGAGGGCCGATCTCACGAAGCCAAGCCCGGGCGCTTCCCAGCTGCCCCGAATGACCACTTGGCCGCGCCAGCTGTGACCGTCCAGGCGGCCAGGGGGCTTCTCGGCCTGCAACGTCACCCGGTACACGGCGCGCTCGGGCACCAGCTGGTGGTCTTTCTCGCGCGTGAGCACCGATCCGCCGAAGGCCGTGGCGAGCATGCCGTTGGGCAATACCCGTGTCGCGTCCTGGTCGACGGCCGTCACCGTGAGGGGCAGCACGCGGCCCTCGACGCCGTCGGCGAAGAATCGCGCACCGTCGCCCGCGCGGACGCGGCGCACGGCATCCTCGTCCAGATAGGTTTCGACCACCCACTGGCCCGGCCGCACCAGTGTCATCAAGCGTTCCTGCTTGCGGACCCAGACGCCGGGCTTCAGGTCGGGATCGATGTCGTGCAGCCTGCCGCTGAATGGCGCCGTGGGCAGGTAGCGCGCCGCCTCGGCCTCCACATTCGCCAGGTCGGCCTCGGCCGCGACCAGTCCCTGCTGCAACATCTGCACGTTCTGCTGCTGCTGGGGATCGAGCCCGGCCGTAGCTGCCTGCTGGCGCAGCCGCTCGGCACGGCTGGTCGCGAGCTGCCAGCGCAGCGTGAGGTCGGGTGAGGCCAGCCTGACGAGGGGCGCGCCTTCGGCCACCTGCGTGCCTTCGCGCCAGGGCAGCTCTGCAATCTGTGCCCCCGCCGGTGCGTACACCGTAAAGCTCTCAAGGGGCTTCAGATAGGCCGAGCCGGTGAGCCGCGTCGGCCATGGAATGACAAACAAGAGGGCCAGCGCCAAGGTCCATGCCGCGCTGCGACGCGCGCGAGGCTTGGTCCTGATCACGGGCCAGAGATCGCGCCAGACCTTGACCTCTCCCCACACCGGTCGCGCGATGAACCACAGCACTTCCACCACGAACAGCATGATGCCCGCCAGCTTGATGAAGAAGTGATACACCAGCACGGCGATGCCGATGAAGATGACCAGCCGGTACAACCACGTGGCCCAGGCAAAGAGGATCAGCGCAGTCGTCTTGCGCTTGGAGAAATATTCCGGCGGTGGTTGCCCCAGGTCGAACAATCGCTCGCGCAGGTCCCAGCGCGCGAGCGCAAATGCGCGGCTGTGCAAGTTGGGCATGTCCAGCCAGTCGGACAGCACGAAATAGCCGTCGAAACGCAGGAAGGGGCTGGCATTGATCACCACCGTGGTGACCCAGGTCAGCGTTGCGAGAACAAAGGCGATGGACTTTGGCCCGCCCTCGGGCAGCAGCGCCCATGCCAGCGTGGCCCAAATGGCGATGATGGTTTCGGTGGCCACGCCCGATGCCGCAACCGCCAGCCGCCGCCTGTGCTCGGCAACCTTCCAGACTTCGTTGGTATCGGTATAGGCCACGGGCCACAAGACCAGGAAAGCCACGCCCATAGCCGGCACCCGGCAACCGAAGCGCTTGGCCGTGAAGGCATGACCCAGCTCGTGCAGCACCTTCACCACCACCAATGCAACGCCGTAAGCGGCCAGGCCCTGCCAGGAGATGGTGTCCACCAGCGTGGTGCTGAACTGGCCCCAGTTGCGGTACACCAGGATGAGCCCGGCGACCAGGGCCAGCAGCGTCAGCTTCAGGAAGCTCGCCGAATAGAGGGGTTCGATGCGCGGGCTCCAGCGATCCAGCCAGCGGTCGGGGTTGACCAGCGGAACGCGGAAGAACAGGTAGTTGTGCAGCAGCCGGCGCCACCAGGTACCTTGCATCAGGTGCAGCCGTTCGGCCATCAGCGCAGAGCTGTTGGCACCGCGCGGCTGCAGCAATTCATTGGCGGCGAGGAATTCGGCGACGGCCTGGACGTCTTCTGGCGTCGGCTGCAAGGTGCTTTCGCGGGCCACTGCGTCGCAAATCGCCTGTGCATCGTCGAGCTGCCAATGACTCAGGATCGCGAAGGTCTGCCAGTCGATCCTGAAGAATTGGTTGCGCACGGGATCGTGCAACGTCCAGCTGGGCTGGCCGTCGCTCAGCCGGGGGCCGGTATGCAGGGCGACTTCTTCGCGCAGGGCAGGCAACGACATGCCGTTACCACCCGACAAACTGGCGCACGACCGCAATGGGCCGGCGCAAGACCCAATAGCTGAAAGGCACCCAGCCGCCGGCGAGCTTCACAGTGCCCTTCAAGCCCACCCGATGGTTGATCTGTTCGTCGAGCGCCGCGCGCACGCGGTAGGCGTAGTTGCCGTCGGGTCGGGCCACGGCATCGTGTGCGACATAGCGGACCGTGGCAGACACGGGCGAGAACGGACTGGCATTGAGGTACAAGTTGGCGGGCGCGCCTGCCTGCAATGGAATGGCGTCGCCCAGCGCCAGCCACGCCTCCACCTCGACCTGTCCGGGCGGCGCCACGCGCAGGATGCGCTCGCCGGTGACGACGGGCTTGCCCAGCCACTCGCTCGGGTCATCGAACAGGGCGACGCCGTCACGCGGAGCCACCACGCGCGATCGCTCCAATTGGCCTTGCAGGTAACTGGCTTCGGCCCTGCGCTCTTCGATCTTCCCGGCCAGCACCACGAGCTGCGACTTGTACTTGGCGTCGGCCAATGCCTGCTGCGACACCTGGCGAAACTCCGCCTCGGCGGTCGCCAGTGCCTGTCGCGCGACTTCAAGGCGGCTGGCCAGCGCGGCATCGTCGAAAGTGAACAGCGGCTGCCCCGCCTTGACCATCTCGTTCGGCTTGACCTGGAAGCTCGCCACCACGCCGTCGAAGGGTGCCCGGATGACTGCCGGATCGGAAGGCACCAGCTCCCCGGGTGCGAGAACCGTCAAGCGAACCGGAAACAGCAGCACCGCGAGCACGGCGGCTGCCCACAGCAACGCACGCTGCTTCCACCAAGGGCGCCCCGGGGCCAGGCGCAGGTGGTCGGCAATGCGCTGGCGGCTGGTGCGCCAGGTCCAAGTGCTCGGTTGTACCAAGCCCTGCCAGGCATGGCGCCACGTGTCCGCCCATTCCGCCAGCAACGCGATGTCGCGCTCTTCCCAAGGTACATCGCGCGCCAGCAACAGCAGCCCGCCCGCGGCGCCCAGCGGCAGGCACAGGCCATAGGCCGGAAGCCACTCCGACCAATCGGCCGCCTCGGGCTCTGGCAAGTCGGCGCTGGTGACCCGGAGCGGGGCTGTGCCTGCTTCGTAGAGAGCGGCGCAGACCTTGGTCAGCCACTGGACATAGGGCACATTGGCCTCGACCTGGACGACGCCGGAGAGTGCCTTCACGCCGCCCTGCTTGAACCACAGCGCTGCCTGCCGGTAGGGCGCGAGTGCGTGACTGTCGTTGACGGCCATGAACGCGAGTTCGGCGGGGTCGCGCGACTGGCGCGCCCGCTTGGCAAGGCCAAGCAGCGTGATCAGCGGCGAATCGGATGGGAGTGCAGCAGACATCAGGCGGGCAGATAGCGCAGCACGGCCAGGGAATCGGCAGGCTTCGCAGCGTTTCGGATCTGTTCGCTCAGGCCGGCGCGGCCGGGGACGACGCCGCGCGCCACCTTGATGCGGAACACCGCTTCGCTACGCCGGCCGTCACGATCGCGTGCCTCGACCAGGATCTCCAGCTCTTGCGGGGCGTCGGCGGGAACGAGGCCGCTGAACTTGCCGGTGCTGGCGTCGAACGTGAGCCAATGCGGCAACGCGCTGCCATCGACCATGCGTGCGCTGAGATGAATGACGGCGTCTTCCTGGCTGTGAACGAATGCGTCCACCGGCACCTGGACCGAGATGCTGCGGGTCGAACTCAGGTCCTGATCGGGGATGCCGCGGAAGACCTTGAGCGACGCCTCGCCCCCCGAAGCCACGACGATGCGGAAAGCGCCCGGCCCCGGCAGGGTGAGCACGTCGTTGTAGCTCTTGGTCAGGAAGTGCGAGGAGCGCTCCAACATCGGCTCGCGGTCGAGCGAGAACTCGGTGGCCAGCGAGGCGAATACGGGAGCCTGGGCGTCGGGCAGGGTGAACGGAGTGATCGGAAGGCTGAACAGATTGCCGCTGAACGCGGGGCCTCCGGCCGTGACCGCAGAGACTGCTTCGTCGGACCGGCGTCCTATGGCATCGAATGTCGGGACCTTGCCAATGGCGGGAACGACGGCGGGGACGACGGCGGGAGCCGGAACGGGAGCCGGTGCCGGCACTGACGAAGTGGGAACGCTCTCATCGACATCATTGATCGCGAGAGTCACGGCCTGCAGGGTCGCGGCGTTGACGCCGTCGTCGGCCACCACCGAGAAGGTATAGCTGGTCTTGGTTTCGTAGTCCGGGTTGGCTGCCAGCTTCACCGCGCCGGTGTTGGAGTCGATGGTGAACGCCGCCGCGTCGGTGCCTGCCAGGCTGAATGTGATGCCCGCGCTGATGTCGTCGGTGTCAGTGGCTGTCGCGGTGTACACCACTCGGCCAGCGCCGCTGTTTTCGTTAATGGCCGTGGCTGTAGCGCCAGAGGTGACCGTCGGGTCGGCTTCGTCCAAGTCGTTGATGGCGAGAGTGACGGCTTGGCCGTCGGTACGCCCCGCCCCGTCGGTGGCTATCACTGTGAAGCTATAGCTGCTTTTGGCTTCGTGGTTCGGGTTTCCGGTAAGCGTTACCGCGCCCGTGGCCGCGTCGATGGTGAAGGCGGCAGCATCCGTGCCCGCCAGGCTGAAGGTGACGCCCGCGCTGATGTCGGCCGTGTCGGTCGCTGTGGCGGTGTAAATCACTTGGCCGGCGCCGGAGTTTTCGTCATTCGCAGTCGCTGTGGTGCCGGACGTGATCGTGGGGTCGGCTTCGTCCAGGTCGTTGACGGCGAGAGTAACGGCTTGGGTATCGATACGCCCCACTCCGTCGGTGGCAACTACTGTGAAGCTGTAGCTGTTCTTCGTCTCGTGGTTCGGGTTGCCTGTCAGGGTTACCGCGCCCGTGGCCGCGTCGATGGTGAAGGCGGCAGCATCCGTGCCCGCCAGGCTGAAGGTGACGCCCGCGCTGACGTCATCAGTATCGCTGGCGGTCGCACTGTAGACCACTTGGCCTGCGCCCGAATTTTCGTCGATCGCCGTAGCCGTGGCGCCTGAGGTAACTGTCGGGTCTGCTTCGTCCAGGTCGTTGATCGCCAGAGTCACAGCTTGGCTGTCAGTGCGCCCGACTCCGTCGGTGGCTACTACGGTGAAGCTGTAGCTCGACTTCGCCTCGTGATTCGGGTTGCCCGT